>NZ_JABVBB010000031.1 GCF_013346665.1 Sulfitobacter maritimus | reverse complement strand
TGGACCTGTCGCAGTTTGATGCCGCTCCTTTGATAGCATTTACTGCAACAAAGGAGATGAACTATGGGACTGAAACGGACGGACGAATTCCGCCAGGATGCGGTGCGTATCGCACTGACGAGTGGGCTGACGCGCAAGCAGGTGGCTGACGATCTGGGTGTTGGCATGTCGACGCTTAACAAATGGATCACCGCGCACCGAGGCACAGACGTGGTGTCGAAAGAGGATTTGAGCCTCGCCCAAGAGAATGAGCGACTTCGGCGCGAGAACCGTCTTCTCAAGGAGGAGAGGGAAATCCTAAAAAAGGCCACCCAGTTCTTTGCGGGCCTAAAGCAATGAGATTTAGGTTTGTCGAGGAACACCGGAGCCACTTCCCCGTGAACCGCTTGTGTCACGTTGTCGGTGTCAGTTCGCGCGGTTTGCGAGCATTCCGAAGCCGTCCTGCCAGCCGCAGACAGCGGTCTGATCTGGTCACCTTGGCGCACATCAAAGAACAATCCCGTCTCAGCCTGGGCAGCTATGGCAGGCCGCGCATGACAGAAGAACTGAAGGAGATCGGCCTGAATATCGGTCACCGCCGTGTGGGTCGTTTGATGCGCCAGAACGGCATATCCGTGGTGCGAACCCGTAAACACAAGGTGACGACAGACAGTGATCACAAGTTCAATATTGCGCCAAACCTGCTGGACCGGGATTTTATGGCTGACCAACCGAACCAGAAATGGGCCGGTGACATCAGCTATGTCTGGACGCGTGAGGGATGGCTGTATTTGGCTGTCATCCTCGACCTGCATTCAAGGCGCGTGATCGGCTGGGCGGTCAGCAACCGTATGAAACGAGACTTGGCAATACGGGCTTTGAAGATGGCAATTGCGTTCAGGGCACCGCCCAAGAGCTGCATCCACCATACGGATCGCGGGTCGCAATATTGTTCGCACGACTACCAGAAACTTCTGCGCCAGCAAGGCTTCAAGGTGTCGATGTCTGGCAAGGGCAATTGTTACGACAATGCTGTCGTCGAGACCTTCTTCAAAACCATCAAAGCTGAACTCATTTGGCGCAGGTCATGGGAAACACGGCGGCAAGCTGAGATGGCGATCTTTGAATACATCAACGGCTTCTACAACCCACGGCGACGCCACTCAGCACTGGGCTGGAAAAGCCCCGTCGCCTTCGAACGGAAAGTGGCTTAAACGAGCACTTGGGGCGGCACGAAAGCGGGACAGGTCCAGAGTGCACATGCCGCAGGCAGGCGACTACGGTCGCTTGCCGGTCAGAAGGCTCGATAAAATCGTGCAGGTTCAGAAATGGCGAGACGCCAAGCTTGGGGAATGAAGGTGGCTACTACGACGCCAATGTTGCCCGATAGCGTTCATGCAGATCCTCTAACCAGACCCCCCAGAGCTCAGATTTTGCTAAGATAAGAAATCTTGCAACTTGTTGGGTATTATAGACCTCGTAAGGCCCCAGACGGGCGGTGTTGCCGGAGAACGCATGTGCGGTCATCCTGTTGCGCAGATACTCACAAAAATTAATAGCATCGTATAGCTTCACACGGCGATCCCGGACCTCCTGACCGTCCGCGTATTCGGTCGGCTCATCTAGCATTTCATAGATCTCGACTTCAGTTTTGTCGCCCCGGGCAACCCAATCTACCGTCCTATCGGGATCAATACCTGCACGATCCAGTCGCTCTCTTAAAGGCTCCAACACCTCCGGGTTCCAGATGAAATCATTTTTGCTGAGGGAGCGGGGCTTGTTAGTATGTGCTCCTATAGCAAAGCCGAGTTCTTCTATCGCCGAGTAGGCTAGGTTTATCGCAATGGATGTCCCGACATGGGACTGGAAATCATTGGTGTGCTTCTCGAAGATGCGTCCATTGCGGGGATGCATAGATCCCGGAGTAACGCTCTCAGTTTGGTAACTCTGTGCAAGCTTGTGTATCGCATAGATGAGCTTCCTATCTGGCCAAGCCCTAACTGCTACCGCGACTGCAACAGGCATGGTTTCCCTGTGAATGAACCGTTGAAAGTAACCGTTTGTTCGAAACACGTACTGAAAAACTTCCCGGCGTTTGATGCCATCGTCAGAAAGTGGAAAGGCACAAGATGGAGGGCTCTGCTCGGGGGGGAAGCCTTCAACAATCAGGTTTGCTGCCCAAATAAGCTGGCTGATATTGTCAGCCTCCTCCTCTTCGCAGTCTAAAACAAGTAATCGTCCATATTGCTGCCCTCCGACAATTTCGATGTCTTCCAGGGCACTTGCTTGCGCGAGTTGAGAGCGGGTGTTTTCAGTAAACCGATATCTGGTCGACGGGTCCTCAATGTCGCGACTGCGCCAACCAGCCTCGGCACACATCTTATGGATTAGCTCGATCTCATTGGGTCTAAATACGAGGAAGCTACAGAATTCAGGCATCAGACCTCTTTGGTGTGGTTCAGCTATCGATCAGCTTAGCTCTCTGACTATCAAACTCATCTTGGGAGAGTGCGCCAAGCTCTTTGAGTTTGTAAAACTCAGCGAGCTGGTCGCCAACAGACTTGTCTTGGAGAGGGGTCGCTAGCACAGGCGCCTCCTGCTTTCTCTCCTCACCCCTGCGGATAGCGGCCTCATGGCAGCTGGCATGGCGCCAGCCTACGAAATAGGATCATTCTACGACAGGTCAGCCATCGGGAGGCAACCAGCATCTTGAACTGCGGCGCAGCCGTCACGGATGGATAGAATTTCGTGGGAGCAAGACAGTCAATCCTTCCAATACCAATTATCTAGCTGGCCTATCTAGATTTACAACGCTAGCGTGCCAAACAGAAGCTACATGATTGCGCCTGATACGCGAGTAGCGAGCTGGGGATAAGGTGAGAGTAGCGTGCTTCAGAGGTTCGAGATAGAATCCTTCAGAAAGCTGGAATCAGTTTCTCTAGAAGAGTTGGCGGAGTTCAATCTAATCGTTGGAAGGAATAACTCCGGTAAGACAAGTATTCTGGAGGCAGTGGCTGTCGGGCTCGCGATGGGGGAGGCTCGAGAGATCTTATCCGTCGCAAGAAAAAGAGATAGCAGGTCGAATGTTGTGCTTGCTGGCCCAAGTTACTTGTCGGATATTGTCTCTTGGATGTTCCCAGCTCCCAGTACTAGCTTCTGGGATGTGAATTTTGATGGAAGTATCAAGCTTAAATATACGGCCGATGACTGCGAGCTTAAAGTAGAGATGTCATGTAGGCGTGCCTTCTTCGACCCCAGCGAAGAGCCCCGCTCTAGATTAGATTCAGCGAATAAGTTCGAACCGCTGCGCGGCATCGAAGTTGCGACCGTTGTCCAAGAGAGGACGCCATCATCCGTAGATTTCCTCGAAATAGCGAATATGGAGTTTTCTCTCGGCGCCAGAAGCGTCGATCGCGAAAGCATCACTACAAGGCATCAAATCAAGCAAAGAATTCCTTTTGAGTATATCAGCCCATACAGTCACAGAAACTCGAATAGCAGCGAGAGCTTTGTCCGGCGTCTTCAAGATGAGAACGAGAAACATGAAATAGTGGAATTATTGCGCGGCATCGACGAGGATATTGTTGACTTTTTTTATGAACCATTCCTCGGAAATCATCGCAGCAGAGGGGGGCGGGCTGTTATTAAGACTCGTGCAGGCAAATACATCCCTTTAAGTGTACTCGGGGATGGTGTCCGAAGAGTTTTTGAGCTCGGAGCCGCTCTGCATTATTCTAGAAATGGAGTCCTCTTAGTAGACGAAATAGAGGCAGGCTTCCACGTTGGGATGCTGGGAGACGTTTACCGATGGCTTACAAGCAAAGCCAGTCAAAACGATGTCCAGATTATTGCATCTTCCCATAGCTTAGAGGCAATACAGGCTATGGTCGAAGCGGCCGCAATCTCATCGAAAAGTGAAACTTTAAGAGGATTTAGCATCGGCCTCGACAGGAAGTTTGGCAAGGTTCGCCACTATTTCGGAAAGGAACTCTACTCACTGATCTCCGACAACGGATTGGACATCAGATAATGCCATATAGCGTTATTTTCACCGAAGGTGCTTCCGACTCAGCGCTACTGACCGGCGCTTTTACACGTATTGGATTCTCATCCTGTAGAAAGCTTTCGGAAATACCAGAGAGCATTGTCGCTCACTTCCCAAAAGCATTCCCCGCGTCTGGAGACCTTCTAAACAGGGTTAACAGTTATCCCGAAGTGCTCGTTAACGAAGATCACTACGTTGCAATCATCAATACCGGGGGCCTGTCGAAACTAGGCGCCGCCCTCAAGAAGTCCGTCCTTCTTATCAAAGAGGAGCTCCCTGCAAGGGCTATCGTATTTGTTGACGCAGATGATGAGGCAGAGTTGCAGCGCTTCCAGACTGTTTCCGAAACGGTTAGTGAACACTTTATCGAGTTTGCAAACTCAAGGCTAGGAGTGGAGGGTATTAATGCACCTGAAACTATTGGAGAGATAAAGAGCGGGGTTGTTGATACCGGAGTGTACATTTGGCCGGGCGCGGGTCTGGCCGGGACACTAGAACGGGTCTTGCTAGATGGCGTTCGTGTTGAATTCCCAGATGTCTTCGAATTACTTGATCCAGTTCCGGAGGAAGTGCTTCGCCGCTATACTCCGGATCATGAAATTTGCCGGATCCTGAGTAGTGGATTTAATACCGACAAGGCAAAAGCAACAATGATGGGTGGGGCAATAAGTCCAGGTGCAAATTTTAATGTCTATATTTCTAAAGAAAGTCGTAGACTAGATAGGTTCTTCTCCGCCCCAGCCTTGGCACGTCTCCTTGAATTCCTAGAGAGGGCGTTTACTTCGGAGCAGGCAAACGTCTGAAACTTAGCCTCAATTGCTGTCTCGACGAATAGACCTGAGACATGACAGGCTTCTGCATTTCATCGTACTGAGTGATCTGCTTCGACCAGCAGCTTCCTGCACATTGCTGCTTCTTATTGAGGGCGCAATGAAAGTTTGACTTGTGACGAACGGCTCTGAAGCGGTACAGACGAAGCGAGAATTCGTTAGGTCTGACTGAATTCTTCTTCGGTTTATAGTAGTCAGAGGAGAGTCATCTGACGTTGTCTTTACGAGCGAGGTATTCTTCAATCTTAACCTCCTCCAACCGTGCTCCAAGAAGATACCAGCTTACATGTCCACTCTTTCTGCTTGCCCATTTTTGAAACACTGCGACCGTATCGCTCGTAAACGTTACACCTGCCGAAAGAAACGGAATATAACTGAGCGGCTTTAGAACCCAAGTAAATGCTTCGAATCCCCGATCAAACCTATCAAATATTCGTTGTTTTTGGCGCGCCTCGCGCATCGCGGCTATAAGATCATTCTCCGAGCTCTCAAACGAGCTATTTGACAAAATTTTCATAACTTCCGCCGAGTAAATCCGCACGACTGGATCCTGCCGCACGGTTTCTAACTGCTTGAGATCTGTTGCCGTGAAGTTGGTAATAACTCCCAAAGCATTGGCATCATTCATCCGAGTTTCGGTTAGATCGGGAATGTCGAAGGGCGTTGGTACATTGTTCTTTGAAACGAATTCACTCACTTCTTGGATTACAGCAATTTCGTCGTCCATTAGAACTAATATCGCATCCGTCTCACTCGAAACTCTAATCTGCTGAAGCAGTCTTTCAATGTACATACAAGCTGATGCATTTTTTAGCTCCCTTACGGATGTATTCGCATCTTTTCTGTTGGCACTGGAGGTATCGACTTTCGAGATTTTTCGGTAAACGCTGCGGGAAAACGCCGAATTGACAATAAGAAATTCCGCGAGAATTCTTGGCTCTGATTGAGTAACATCTTCGGCGGGTTTAATGAATGAAAATGCGGGTTCTGAAGGAAACCCCCAATCGACCATTGGAACTCGCACTGACTCAGAAATTGTCAAAAACGTATCGCACCGGGATTTGACAAGCGGGTCAACATCTCGGTTCAGTGAAATGTAGTAAGGGTGGTCTGTATTGTTTCTGGATGGGTCGCGATCAGCATCAATCTTTCGGACCATAGCATTTTCCAATAGCCCAGCCAGTACGATCGTCATTTCGAGCAGCATCCTTTGGATCGAAAGCAAAAGCCAAGGCTGTTGGAAACGCCCCTAGGCCGGAAATAGTTTTCTAACAACGTAAGTCACTAACATCATCAAAACTCGAATAGAAGCCAACACCTGCTTCCCGAGCTTGAAGTAAGCTTATCACGCACACAGTGAACGACGGTTTTCTGTCCTCCGGCCGATTATGTTACGCTTGCGGCGAACGACCTCTTCCTGCCCATTGTGGCAGCACATGACTCTAAGCCCACCAGCTTGCACGGTTACGGGCATGTTCGAAGACCTGGCCCTCAGAACGCCCTTTGAGCAGGCGAAACATGCGAAAAGTTGACTTGCAGACCTAACCAAAAAAACGACGAGGGGTTACCTCGCCGTTTTCAACGTTCACGGCCATCGGGATCCCTCCCTGTTCCGCAAGAAATAGGTATCGCAATCAGTCCAGTTGATCAAATAAAAAAGCGCGAATATTCAGCGTTTTCAATGTTCTCTAAATATCCTGGGGGAGGTGCCGAAGGCGCCGGGGGCAAAGCCCCGCCCCCCCCCCTGGATTTGAAGAGAGCCTTGGATAAAGTATACAAATTTTTCTAATTAGTTGATTTTAGTACTGCGGTTGTTGGTAAAAGTCGTTTAGTCGCGGGGCGTTGGTGGGCTTTGTCAAACAGAGGTGTTCATGTTTGTGCCCATAACCATTCTAAGCCGGAACCCCCTTAAATATCTGGCAAGGCGCCGTTGCGCCCTGCCCACCCCCAGCGGCCGCTGGCGTGACGCGCTCTTAACCTGACCGCTTTAGACCCCTCCCCATCGCGATACCCGCCGGACGACGTTGTTCGGCACCCCGAATCAGAGGCCCGCTTCGGGTCACGTTAAGAATTCAAGACGTGCAGGGTGACGCCTGCCTCGCATATCCATTTGGCGGCGCCGCCCTTTTTAACGGCTGCTACACCATAGAATGACAGGATGAACTGACCGCCGGGCCATATGCGCAGCGGCCTATTACCGTGTGCGCAACGCATCGCGCAGCAGGGTCAGCACGTCGGCATTATCAACCTCGGCCCCCGCAAAAGCCTGCCCGATCCCCCGCGCCAGAACAAAGCGCAGACGGCCATCGACGACCTTTTTGTCCTGCCCCATCAGCGCCAAGAGCGCTTCGGCCTCCGGTAAATCGCCCGGAATGTCTTTCAGATCGGTCTTCATCCCCATTTCTGCCAAATGCGCGCGCAAACGGCTTGGGTCTTCTTGCGGGCATAGCCCCAGACGCGCGGAAAGCTCAAACGCCAGCGCACAGCCAATCGCCACGCCTTCGCCGTGCAATAGCCGGTCGGAATAGCCCGTCGCCGCCTCCAGCGCATGGCCGAAGGTATGGCCAAGGTTCAGCAAAGCCCGGTCGCCCTGCTCGGTCTCATCGCGCTCGACGATATCAGCTTTCATCTGCACCGATCGGCGCACCGCTTCGACCCGTGCGGCCATATCATCCGCGGCCAGCGCCGGGCCTTGCGCCTCCAGCCAGTCAAAGAAGGCCGCGTCGCCCAAGAGCCCGTATTTCACCACCTCGCCATAGCCCGCCAGAAAATCGCGGGCGGGCATGGTGCTGAGAACCTCTGTATCGGCCAAAACAAGGCTCGGTTGGTGGAAGGCGCCGATCAGGTTCTTGCCCTGTTTGGCGTTGATCCCGGTTTTGCCGCCGACCGAACTGTCCACCTGTGCCAGCAAAGATGTCGGGATTTGCACAAAGCGCACCCCGCGCCGCAACACAGCGGCAGCAAACCCAACCAGATCGCCGATCACCCCACCGCCAAAGGCGACAACGACATCGCCGCGCTCGATCTGTTCATCCAGCAGCCAGTCAACGCAGCGTTGCAGGTTCGCCCAGTCCTTCGTGCCTTCCCCCGGCTCCAGTTCGAGGGCCGACATTGCAATATCTTCTGCCGCCAGCCCCCTGCGCAGATTTTCCAGATGCAGCGCTGCCACGCGGCTTTCTGTAATCACCGCCACCCGCCTGCGGCGCAGCAAGGGGGCGATCAGCGCCCCCGCCTCGGCCAGCAAGCCCGGTCCGATCACCACGTCATATTCGCGCCCCGGCAGGGCTACGGAAACTGTCTCACGCATCCAATCTCTCCAAAACATCGGGCCGGGTCAGCAGCTTGTCGATCACCCGCTCGGCCATTGCTTCAATCGACAGACGCGCCTCGCAGGTCACGCTCAGATCGGCCAAACGATAAAGCGGCACCCGGTCATGGTAGAGCGCGGCCAATGTGGCCTTGGGATCAGGCGTGCGCAGCAGAGGCCGGGTGTCTTTGTAGCGCACGCGGTTCCACAGCAGGTCCAGATCGGCATCGAGCCAAAGCGCCACACCGTAGGCCGCGATATTGTCGCGGTTCACCTCGGCCAGAAAGGCCCCGCCACCGGTCGACAGAATACAGCGCTCTTCGGCCAGCAGCCGGGCGATGACCTCGGTTTCGCGCCGCCTGAAGAACGGCTCACCATCGCGGGTGAAAATCTCCGGCACGCTGAGATTGGCCGCCGCTTCGATTTCGGCATCGCTGTCGAGAAAGGGCGCGCCAAGCCGCGCGGCGACCGCACGGCCCACCGCTGTCTTGCCCGCGCCCATCATCCCCACCAAAGCCACCGTCTTGTGCAGACGGTAGCGCGGCGGGATTTGCGCGTCTTGTGATGTTGTGTGCTTAATTCCGCTCATTTTTCTTTGAATGACGTGATCTTACCTGAAAGGCCATATATAGTTTGGCAAAACAGCAGAATTCCGGGCAGGCAGTCAACATGGGTAAACTTTTCAAGCTTCTGATTTTCCTTGCGGTTATCGGGTTCATCGGGCTTGTGGGCTATGCCTACGTTGGTCCTTTTTTCGGAGTCGATTTCTCGCCCGAGCAGACTGAGACCCGCCAACCCGTTACCCTGACTGCGGATTGAAACGCATGTCCGTCGCCCTGCCGACCCGCAGCTTTGCCGCTTTGGGAGCGTTGATCTGCGCCCTGAACGGCACGTCTGCCTTTGCCGAATCGGTCGAAGATCGCGGACCAATGCCCCACGCGCAGGCCGCCGCTCGAATCGCCGATGAAAAAGCACGGACGCGAAAGACGCAGGCATCCCGGCCCCGCAAAGCAGCCGCGCCGGACCCGCGCGGCGATCAACCTTTGTCCGTGATCGATTGGCTCGGCCAACAGGCCCCGTCGGACCCTGCCCCGCAACGCCCGCCTAACCCCTCCCGCAGCAGCGAACCGCCTGTGGCCAAGACGGCAGCAGCGCCGCATGTGAGCGTCACGCCTCTGGGCGAAGGCGCCCCGCGCCGCATTGGGCTGGTGCCGAGCAGCGTTACCGGACTGCCCAGCAACATCTGGACTGGCACGGCGGTCAAGGCGCTGACTGCGCGTATCGCGAATCTGCCTGATCTGCACCTGCCCGCCGCGCAGGCATTGCTCTATACGGTGCTGCTTGCCGAAGCCGAAGCGCCGCAGGGCGTGGCGCGTGAAGGGGATGCCTTGGCGCTGGCCCGCGTGCGAAAACTGATGGAGCTTGGCGCCCTTGATCCGGCGCTCTCGTTGATCGAACAGGCCGGGGTTACGACCTCGACCGCGCATTTTGATCTGTGGATGCAACTGTCACTTCTGACTGGAACCGAAGACCGCGCCTGTGCGCGTCTGATGAGGTCCCCACATCTGACGCGCGATTATGGCACAAGGATTTTCTGCAACGCCCGCTCCGGCTATTGGGAGAACGCGGCCCTGACCTTTGGATCGGCGCAGGCGCTTGGATTGCTGGAGCCGATCCAGCTTGATCTGTTCGACCGGTTCCTCAACCCCGACTATTTCGAAGGGTCCGAGCCGCTACGCGCCCCGCGCCAGATGGACCCGATGACCTTCCGCCTGTTTGAAACCATCGGCGAGCCGCTGCCCTCCAACAGCTTGCCGCGGGCCTATGCGGTGGCCGATCTGCGTGATCTGGCAGGCTGGAAATCCCAACTTGAGGCCGCCGAACGGCTGACCCGCGCAGGAGCCCTGCCCGACAATCAGCTGCTGGGCCTTTACACCGAACGCCAGCCTGCTGCCTCGGGCGGCGTCTGGGACCGGGTCGCGGCCTTGCAACGGTTTGAGACCGCGCTGCGCACCGGCAGCGCCGAAGCCGTGGCCAAGACCCTGCCGCCCGCGTGGGAAGCCATGCGCGAAGCCTCTCTCGAAGTGTCCTTTGCCGCGCTCTTTGCCGAGCCGCTCTCGGCCATTCCTTTGGCGGGTCGCGCCGCTGCTTTGGCGCGTGATGTCGCCCTGCTCTCGCCCGGCTATGAGGGCGCGGCGCGCCGTATCATCGGCGATGGTCCCCAAGAGCGGCTTTTGCGGGCCGTGGCGCGGGGCGAGGTGCCGGATGGTCCGGTCCCCGATGCGCATCTGGCCTCCGCTGTGCATGATGCCTTTTCCAACCCGACCCCGCGGACTGACCTGATGGCGCTGGCGCGGGATGAACAACTGGGCATGGCGATCCTACGGCTTTTGTCGATGCTTCATGATGGGGCCAGCGGCGACACCGGTGCGCTGCGTGATGCCCTTGCCACCCTCCGCGCTCTGGGTCTCGAAGACACCGCCCGCCGCGCCGCTTTGCAGATTGTGCTGCTCGAACAATGACCAAAACCCAAACTCCGACCTTTCACTGGATCTCCAGCTTTCTGGAGGCCGCCGCTGCCGAACAGGGTGCGGCCACCAATACGCAACTGGCCTATGGCCGCGACCTTAAGGATTTCGACCTCTATCTAGCACATCAGAAACACGATTTCCTCAGCGCCAGCCGGGATGAGGTTGAGAATTACCTTGTCCATTGCGATGCGCAGGGCTTGGCGAAATCCACCCGCGCGCGGCGGCTTTCAGCGATCAAACAACTTTACCGTTTCGCCTTTGAAGAAGGGCTGCGCGAGGACAACCCGGCCATCCAAATTGCCGGGCCGGGTCAGGACAAACGCCTGCCAAAAATCCTTTCGGTTGAGGAGGTTGACCGCCTGCTCGACGCCGCGCGCAACTCTGGTCGGTCGCTGGCGGATCAGTTGCGCAACACCTGTTTGATGGAACTGCTCTATGCCACCGGGATGCGCGTCAGCGAATTGGTCAGCCTGCCCGTCAGTGCTGCCCGTGGTGATCCGCGCTTGCTGCTGATCTCTGGCAAGGGCGGTAAGGAACGGCTGGTGCCGCTCTCCGAGCCTGCCCGCGATGCGCTCGCCGCTTGGCTGGTGGCGCGGGACAAGGCCGATGCGCTGGCCCAAGCAAAAGGCAAACCGCCTGCCCGCTTCTTGTTCCCCTCCCGCGGGGTGACCGGCTATCTGACGCGGCATCGGTTCTATCTGCTGATCAAGGAATTCGCCGTTGCTGGCGGCGTCGCTCCTGAGAAAGTCACACCCCACACGCTGCGTCACGCCTTTGCAACGCATCTGCTGGCCAATGGGGCTGACCTGCGGGCCATTCAGACCATGTTGGGCCATGCCGATGTGGCCACCACGGAAATCTATACCCATGTGCTCGAAGAGCGCCTGTCCGATCTGGTATTGGAGCGTCATCCGCTGGCCAAGGATGCCCCGCGCAAAGTGCCTGACGCCACCTCCTAGAGCGGGCGATAACCCTCTCGCCCCGCCCGCACGGTAATGCGCGGCGCGGCCCTATTGATTTCACCCAGCCTCGCGCCACCCTGACTTGCTGCGACCCTTGAATGACGCGGCCCCGGCGCTCATAACATCTGCAAGACATAATGGATGGATTCAGACCTCATGGAAACGGCCCCCGCCCTTTTTGACGCCGCTTTCTGGCTTAGCTCCGGAATCATTTTGTTTCTGTTGGTGCTGTCGGGCTTCTTCTCTGGCTCGGAAACCGCGCTGACGGCGGCCTCGCGGGGCAAGCTGCGCGCGCAGGCGGACAAGGGATCTCGCGGGGCGACACGGGCGCTCAAGATCACCGAGGACAACGAGCGGCTGATCGGCTCGGTCCTGTTGGGCAACAACCTCGTTAACATCCTCGCGGCCTCGATGGCGACAGCCATGTTCACCCGGCTCTTTGGCGAAAGCGGTGTGGCGCTGGCGACGCTGGTGATGACCCTGCTGGTGCTGGTCTTTGCCGAAGTGCTGCCCAAGACCTATGCCATTACCAATTCCGAACGCGCCGCCGCGCTGGTTTCGCGCCCCATCGCGCTGGTGGTGCTGCTCTTTGCCCCGGTCGTCAGCGCGGTGCGCATCTTTGTGCGCGGGGTGCTGCGGCTCTTTGGCGTGCAGATTGACCCGGACAGCAACATCCTCGCCGTGCGCGAAGAGATCGCCGGGGCGTTGCAACTGGGCCATTCCGAAGGGGTGGTCGAAAAGGAAGACCGCGACCGTATCCTCGGCGCGCTCGACCTGCGCGAACGCACGGTTGAAGAGATCATGTTGCACCGTTCCGGCATTGAGATGGTCGACGCAGAGGCTGATCCTTCGTCCATTCTGGAGCAATGTCTGCAATCCAACCACACCCGCCTGCCGGTGTTTCGCGATGATCCGGAAAACATCATCGGCGTCATCCATGCCAAAGACCTGTTGCGGGCCATGTATAAGCTGATCGGCGGTCCTGACGGGGATGCAGCGGCCTTAAAGCAGTTCAACGTCTCCGAAGTGGTGATGAAACCCTATTTCGTGCCAGAGACCACGACCCTTGACGAACAGATGCGCCAATTCCTGCGCCGCCGCACGCATTTCGCGCTGGTGGTGGATGAATATGGTTCGTTGCAGGGATTGATTACCCTTGAGGACATTCTGGAAGAGATCGTGGGCGAGATCACCGATGAGTTCGACCCCGATGGGGACTACCCGCTGAAACAGGCCGAAGACGGGCATCTGATGGTCGAAGGCGCGATGACGATCCGTGACCTTAACCGCGCCACTGACTGGTCTTTGCCAGACGAAGAAGCCAATACCATCGCCGGTCTGGTGATCCACGAAGCGCAAATGATCCCCACCGTGGGACAGGTGTTTTCCTTCCATGGCTTCCGTTTTGAGGTCATGGCCCGCGAGGGCAACCGCATCACGCAGCTGAAAATTCGCCCACTTTAATCGGGTGTCGCAATAGCGCTGCGCATCCTCTCGCGCCGCTTGCCAGATCATCGCACGATCAGGGCCAAATGGCACCGCCTCAACGGCGCGGCTCAGGTGGTTCTCTGCCGCGTCGTGTACCACGCTGACAAGGCCGGGATCGGGGTGGGTCATCAGGCCGTTGAGCACATTCTGCAAGGTGACCTGCACCTCCACCACATCCGCCCCATCACGCGCGGGCGCACCAAAGCTGGCATCGATCAGCCCTTCGGCATCGATCGGAGCGATATGACGTAGCTGAAAATTCGCCCACTTTAATCCGGTGTCGCGACAGCGCTGCGCACATCTTCTCGCGCCGCATGCCAGATCATCGCACGATCAGGGCCAAATGGCACCGCCTCAAAGGCGCGGCGTAGGTGGTTCTCTGCCGCGTCGCGCACCACGCTGACAAGACCGGGATCAGGGTGGGTCATCAGGCCGTTGAGCACATTCTGCAAGGTGACCTGCACCTCCACCACATCCGCCCCATCACGTGCGGGCGCGCCGAAACTGTCTTCGATCAGCCCTTCGGCATCGATCGGAGCGATATGCAGATTGGGCAGCGCGACTTCGCCGTTGGGCTTTGTCTCATCGCGGTAGTAGGACAAGATCCGCCCGATCCGCGTGATCACATCAATCGCCGTGCCGGCGTCGTTCACCCCCGGCGACAGCGCTTTTGACGCGACCTCGCCCAAGACGCGCAGGCCGAACCTTGGGTCTTGGTCAAAGGTGCGCAGATCGCCCAAAGTGATCGCGCTACACACCGCTTCATCAACGGTGAGTTCCTCGCCCTTATCAGACTCTCGCGCCTTGGGCGTGCCCCGCTGCGCCAGATAGAACAAAGGCTCCCCGGCAAAGACGAAATCCCCGATCCGGCGGGTCAGATAGACGTGCACCCCGTGGTTGTCCGCATGTTCTTGTAGCGCTTCGGGATAGATATGTTGCAGATAGGCGCTCTTTTTCGCATGGACCGGCCATGCGTCCTTGGGCGGTTCGCTGGTCAAGGGATGCCCGCCCATGCAGGGCGTGTCGAGCCGCTCTTTGAACAGCGCTGTTGTGACCCGTTCGATCTGGCGGGTAGTATCGATCAGACTGCCGAAGCTTTGCAAATGCAACACCCAGCGGATCAGATAGATCACGATGATACTGAGCACCAACACCGTCATAAGGAACAGCACAAAGGCCCGTTCATCGACATAGATGCCGAGCTCGCGCATGATAATTGCCACCAGCGCATAGACATAGGCACCGATAAAGACGGCCAAGGTGTTTTGGGTGGTTGAATCTTGTATAATCAGCCGATGCACGCGCGGTGTGAACTGCGAAGAAGACGCCCGATAGACCGACACCATGACCGTGATGGAAAAGATCGTCACGGCCAGCATCGCATCCGCGATGATCTGCAACAAACGGTCTGCGGCCGCCCCCGTCAAACGGGTAGCGATTTTCTTTGGCACCAAAGGCTCGAACAATTGTGTCAGGCCGAGGGCCACAAAAGCCAAAAGCCCCATGAAGACCACCCGCACCCAGAGTTTGCGGGAATATTCGCGGGCTTTGCGCAGCAGCGTATGGGGGATCAGATCTTTGTGCTTCATTTTCCGATGGTAGCACGAAAAAGCGCCCTGCCAACGGTGGTTTAGCGGATTTTAGCGGGCAGAGCCGGATGCTCGCATGAGGGGCTTAACCTTGCCCGCTGTCCCGGCTAGGCTTTGGGCATGACCCGCACTCCGCTTCCCGTGATCTTGCTTGCCGCCGGTGCATCGGCCCGGATGCGCGGGCAAGATAAATTGCTCGAAGACGTGGACGGCCAGCCCTTGCTGCGCAGGCAGGCGCGGCTGGCGCGGGGCGTCGGCCCTGTGCTCGTCGCCCTGCCCCCCGCACCGCATCCGCGCTACACCGCGCTGTCTGGGCTCGACATCACCGCCCTGCCGGTGCCTGACGCGGCGGAGGGAATGGGCGCCAGCCTGCGCACCGCCTTTGCCGCCCTGCCGCCCCGGACCCCCGCCGCAATGGTGATGCTGGCGGATATGCCTGATGTGCAGGCCGAAGACCTCATCTGGCTTGCCGAGGCCGTGGATGTGCAGAGTGACAAACTGATCTGGCGTGCGGCGACAGATCAGGGTGCGCCGGGGCACCCGATCATCTTTGCCGCACCGCTTTTCGCGCAGATGAGAGCGCTGCGTGGCGACGATGGTGGCCGTTCGGTGGTACACTCCGTCGCGGATCGGGTGCAACTGGTCCCCCTGCCCGGCAACCGTGCACGGCAGGATCTTGATACGCCAGAAGATTGGTCGGCTTGGCGTTGCCGGATGCGGGATTGAGCGCGACGGGATAGCCTCCACCGTCCAGTGGCAAGGCAATCCGGCGAAGCGCAGCCGCTCCAAAAGAAAACGGGGCGGTCGCCCGCCCCGTCTCATCGCTGCATATGTCGGTTCCCGCGCCCCCGCGGGAATTACTTCACCAGCAGGCTGGCTTCGTGTTTCTTGAGCGAGCGGCGCGCGGCGGTGTAGCCGTTGATGCCGTCCTGCGTGGCAAGCTCTGGGAAAAGTTCCAGAATCTCGTTGCGCTGCTCTTCACCGATACCGGCCAGCGACATATCACCGGGCTGGAAGCTTTCGGTCCATGTGCCGTCCGACAGGATCACCTCGTGACGGTCAAACATCACGTGGATGTAGGTGGTGTTCGACACGTCAACCACGTCGATCCCGTCCATCCCGGTGAGATGTTTCGCCGCGACCAACACTTCACGCTCTTCAAAATAGAGCGCGGTCTTGTCGTTGGCGACCAGCACACGGTGGTTGGGGCTGACCATCATGTCGCGCTCAGGCAGATCGTTGCCAAGCGCGCCTTTGCGGATCAGCACCGGCTTGAGATGCGCGGCCATTTCGAACTCGGCCCCTGTCATCTCACGTGCGCCGGCCCAGCGGATCGTCTGGATGCCATTGTCACGGGTGATGACCCGGTCTCCGACCTGAAGATCCTCGACACGAACCTCACCCTTGGGCGTGGCGATCTTGGTGCCGGGGGTGAAACAGGGGATGACGTTCTCGATCTCGACAAAGTTCAGACGCCCTGCTGCATTGCCGTCTGCGTCAAAGTATTCGACATAGCCGTCTTCGCGGTCATCCGAGGTATAGGTGATGTTCAGTCCACCCCCCTCTGGCGCGGAGTCCCGCAGGTCGAGCGTGTCAAAATCCACGCCCGCGCTGCCGCCGTCGACATCGTCGCCCGCGTTTACATTGACGAAGATATCCTGATCGGCGCCGCCAATCAGCACGTCAACACCCGCGCCGCCGTCGAGCAGGTCGTCGCCCTGACCGCCTTGCAGCGTATCATCGCCCTCGCCGCCCATCAGCGTGTCATTCTCACCGCCGCCGTCGAGCAGATCGTTGCCCGCGCCGCCTTCGAGATAGTCGTCGTCCCGGTTGCCGCGCAGCGTGTCGTCGCCGGTGCCGCCATAGAGCATGTCATTGCCCTGACCGCCGGAGATGCTGTCGTCGCCCTGCCCACCGAGCAGCGTGTCGTTGCCGGTGTTGCCTTCGATGATATCATCGTCGATCTGGCCGTCGATGTAATCATCGCCCGACCCGCCACGCAGCAGGTCCGCGTCATCGGCGCCGTAGATCACATCGTCGCCCGCGCCACCGTCGACCGTGTCCATGCCGTTGTTTGGAACGCGGTCCGGGGTGAAGGGGTTGGCGGGGTCCACCTCGTCAGGGATGTCCAACACATCGAGACCCAGATCGGGGTCATTGCCCGCATAGATCGTGTCATTGCCACGACCGCCAAGGATGCTGTCATTGCCCTCACCGCCGACAATCCGGTCATCGCCGTCACCGCCGTCGATGTAGTCGTCGTCGATCCCGCCGTCGATCACGTCATTGCCGGTGCCGCCATAGATGGTATCGCGGTCGTCGCCGGTGCGGATGGTGTCATTGCCTGCGCCACCTTCGACATAGTCGCGGTCGTTCTCAGGGTCGACATCGGGGTCAAAGCCCAAGGAGTCTCTGTCGCTTTCGGGATAGCCCAGATCGGGGGCCAGATCGCCGTTGCCGGTGTCAATCAGATCATCACCCTCACCGCCGTAAACAACGTCAGAGCCCGCGCCGCCTTCGACGATATCATCGCCCAGACCGGCCATTACGGTATCATCCCCGTCGCCTGCGCGGACGTAGTCGTCATTACCTTCAGCACCGGGCAAGATCGCGTCGTCATTATCGATCATATCGCCATCAGGGTCGCCGGTGTAGTTCTCGTCGATCAGATCAGCGCCCGGTGTGCCGTCGACATAGCCGTCACGGGTGGGATCGCCCTCACCGACCGTGACAGTGACAACGGCCTCGTCCGTCGCCCCATCAGGGTCAGACACGGTATAGGTAATGGTCGCATCGCCGGTGAAATCGTCATTGGCTACGAAGGTAATGGAGCCATCGCCGTTAATGGTGACGGTGCCATCTTCGCTTGAGGCATCGGCCACGCTCAACGTGTCGCCATCCACATCGGTGTCATTGGCCAGCACATCGATCACGACCGGATCGGTGCCGGTGGTGCTGGCGCTGTCGTCATTGGCAACCGGCGCGTCGTTCACTGGGTTCACGGTGACGTTGACGGTGCCTTCGGTGGTGTTGCCGTTGCCGTCATCGACCGTATAGGTGATCGTGGTCTCGCCGTTGAAGTCCTCATCCGGTGTGAAGGTCAACACACCGTCCGCGCCGATTTCAACTGTGCCGACGGGGCAGCTCGCCATCGTGACGGTCAGCGTGTCACCATCGGGGTCACTGTCATTGGCCAAAACGTCGACCGTGCCAACAGTATCTTCGTCAAGGATCAGCACGTCGTCTTCGGTCACCGGCGCTTCGTTATCGCCGCCGCCGGTGTCGGGCTTGCAGTCGTCAAAGACCAGATTGTCGATCGCGCCGGAGCCTTCGAGGCGCACTTCAAAACGCGACACTCCGTCGACGTTGAACTGCACGAAACGCTCGCCCCCATCGCCGGTTGGCTGAACATAGTGGTTCTGGATCACTTCGCCATGCTCATCATAAAAGATCACCCGCGTGCCGTCGCCGCTGGTCTCTTCAATGTCTTTGAAGGTGATACCCTTCATGCGCACCGCGTCGTCGAAATCAAAGTAAAGGCTGCCACCGCAGGCATTGTCATCCGGATCGCTGCTGTCACCATCCTCAGAGACGATAAGCACCCCCCCAAGCGTGTCGGACGCCAGATCATGGTCGCCGCCCGTTGGGTTGGCGGTGTCAAAAATCATCGCATCGCCGGACCCGCCGCTGGCAGAGACCGTCACACCCAGATCGGCATATTCGTCGTCAATCACAGTACCGGCAGCGAAGGCGTTGAAATCAAGTGTTCTGATCATTGAATAATCTCCTGAGCGTTGTTGCACGCGGCGCGCAACGCGGCCGATTTGGATATTGATGCGGGTTTGAGTAGAATGGAGCGCGGAACGCCGAAGGAAATAGTCTGGACAGCAGAAAAGTGCGTTTGAAACGCTTTCCGGCTTTGTCGCAGTTTAATCATCGTTTCTCTCCCTTCGTTCACATGCGCCCCGCTGGCAATTGATCCAGGTCGGACGACACGCATCGGCGCGACACCAAGAGGGAGAAGCCGCAGACGGCTCGGGCCGAGGGAAGCAGTTCCCCAACAGCTATGTGAATACGGTCGCAAAATTTGCAGCGTACACACATCTCCCGCATCAATGATGCGCTTAATGCAGCCGCCCCCGTGACCTACAGACTTTCTTTGCCCCCCAGTGGGCATCTATAGGCATAGCCAACCATTCCGGTCCAACAAAGCGAAAAATGTTTGAAAATGGGCGGAACAATATGCGATTTGGCCGCAGCAGTTGCCCATTTCTGCCTTATTTGAGGGTGATTGTTTCCCTTTACGATCAGTCGGATACGGCGGATAGCCATGAAACACTGACTTTTTTAACGACTTTTCCGCGCAGTGGATGCGCAGCCAACGATCTATTGTTTCGCGCAGCGCAACAGTTGTGACCGAAACAGCGCCCAAATTTTTCGCCTAAGTCTGGCCCAGCTTTCCAAACATGCGTTCTCAAACCGGAACCAATCAGGTCAAATTCGCAAGGACTGGTGATGCTCGACCCAGAGTTTGCCACATTTAGGGCGAATCAAACTCTGCAAGTTTCCCGCCATACGCGCATCTTTGCTGGAACACCGCAGCCCCGGCCCGTGTTTTACCTCGACAAGATTGGAGGACCATCATGGCTAAGTTTGCAAAAGGCGATCACGTAAGCTGGAATTCCGAAGCAGGACGTGTGCAGGGCCACATCACTAAGGTGCATGAGGCGGATTTCGATTATAAGGGGCATAAACGGCGGGCTTCGAAAGACGAGCCCCAATATGAGATCAAAAGCGATAAGACAGACCATATCGCTGCGCATAAAGAGGACGCGCTGACCAAGCTAAAGTCATGAGCGGCGGGTTCTATACCATCGGTCACTCCAACCGCCAGCCCGAGGTGGTGATCGATATGCTGCGCGAGGCGCAGATCGGTTTGCTGATCGATGTGCGCTCTTTTCCCAAATCGCGCAGCAACCCGGATTTTAACGATGACCGCTTCCCCGACCGACTTGCCGAAGTGCAAATCGGTTATCGCCATATGCTCGCGCTGGGCGGTCGGCGCAAAAAGCAGCCGCAGGTGGATGACGCGGTGAATGACTTTTGGCGGGTGCGCAGTTTCCACAACTATGCCGACTATGCGCTTGGGCCGGAGTTTCAGGCCGCCTTTGCGGAGCTGCTGGAACTTGGCAGCAAGCAGCGTGTCGCGATGATGTGTTCCGAGGCCGTTTGGTGGCGCTGTCATCGCCGTATTATCACCGATTATTTGCTGCTCAACGGCCATGAGGTGCAGCATCTGATGGCCCCCGGTCGGATCGACCCTGCCAAACCGAGTGAGGGGGCCGAACGCCAGCCCGATGGGCGCATCACCTACCCCGCTTAACGGCCTGCTATGGTGGCTGAGGCTCTTGTCATTGCGACAGGACGTCGCACCCGCATTTGGCCTCTTGCAAAGGTCACGCCGGGAGGCCAAATGCGGCACATGATCAATGCAGTTCACAAGAGGCGCCTGTACCATGCAGGCAGACTACTGAACCGCCGGTAACCCCGGGCGGGACAGGCCGATCCGCCTGCTCGACCCTTGGGGGCTCCACCGACTTTTGGATCTTACCCGGGATGAAACCCACCGCTTTCGCGAACCGGCGTATCGGCGCCTGTTTGGGATGGTTGTGGGCATCTCTATCGCCATCTTTGAATTGGAGCATGCCATGCATTTCCACCTGCTGAAAGACACCCCTCTCGTCCCCGCCATGCCACGCACAGCGCTTGCTGGCCCGTCGATGCCCCGCCGCACCGCGCCCGGTATCGGTGCGCCCAATCTGCGCCCGCTGCTGACCAAGATCGCCCGCCGCTGGCTGCGGAACCGCACGGCGGCGACGCTCAACACCATGGATGACCGCCTGCTCAGCGACATTGGCCTGCGCCGCGCCGACATCCATTCCTATGTCGCGGAAATCGACGTCAGCGCCACACGCTAAGGGCCGCGCCCTGCCGGAGTGACAAAACCGACAGCCGGTCGCAATAAAGCGACTGGCTATTGGTTGCACTCCTGCGGCGAACCTGTTTTCTATCTCTCAGAATTCCGCTCGCTTTGGCAGCGGGTCGGGCTAACTATGGCCGCGACCGGCTGCATTTTGATGCGAGTGGGTACGAGATCGGCACGTGAACACGGCTGTGTTTGCAGGTCGGCGACATACAGAGGAGATAGATTATGAAACGCTTTTTACTTGGCACGGTTTTCGCCGTAGCGACCCCCATGGCCGCTGCCGCGCAAGACTGCGGTGAAGTCTCGATCGCAGAAATGAACTGGGCGTCGGCTCAGATCGTTACCGCCGTGACCAACTTCCTGCTGACGCAGGGCTATTCCTGTGACGTGACCGTGGTGCCGTCCGACACCACCCCTGCCGTGACATCGCTGGCGGAAAACAATGAGCCGGACATCGTGCCGGAAATGTGGCCCAACTCCGCGGGCGACGCCTACAAGAAGTTGAAAGAGAACGGCAAGATCGTCGAGCTGACCTCTGTGCTTGATCCCGGCGGCGTCGAAGGCTGGTGGATTCCCACCTATCTGGCCGAAGAGCATCCTGAGCTGAAAACCATCGAGGGCATTCTTGAGAACCCCGAACTGGTTGGCGGCATGTTCAACAACTGTCCCGATGGCTGGGGCTGCCGCGTGGTGAGCGACAACCTCGCCCGCGCTTATGACCTTGAAGGCAACGGTATCGAAGTGTTCAACCACGGCTCCGGTGAGACCATGGTGACGTCGATGGCTTCCGCCTATGAAAGCGAAGAGCCATGGTTCGGTTACTACTGGGGGCCGACAACGCCGCTGGGCAAATACGACATGACCAGCGTCGATCTGGGTGAGTATGACGAAGAAGCGCATCTTGCCAACCAGAACGCCGACACCCCGGACCCGAAGCCTTCGGCTTTCCCAACGGCGCCGGTTCTGACCGTGATGACCAAGGATTTCCACGACAACAATCCTGAGATCGCGGAATTCATCGGCAACGTTACTTTCAAGACCGACGAGATGAGCCAACTGCTGGCTTGGCAGGATGAAAACAACGCCTCCAACGAGGAAGCGGCGGTTTACTTCTTGCAAAACAACAAGGACGTCTGGGCCGATTGGCTGAGCGAAGACGCCCGTGGCAACCTGTCCAAGCTGCTTGAGCAGTAAGACAGCGTGACAGATTTGCGGGCGGGGACCTAAGGTTAGGTTCCCGCCCGTTTGTTTCTAAACCCGCGGCAAGACTTACGTCTTTTCATACCCACTGCGTCCGACGTCAGCGGACCGGCAGTCTCTTTGCAAGGACATAAGTGTAGATTTGCCCCCCCTCTTTGGGGCAAGCTGTTCCCTACGACGTTGAACAGCGCTCCCAAGAAACAAACGGTCAGCTAAGGCCGGGAAAGCGACAGATGGCAACTTACGACAATTTCTTTGACACGATCGGCCTGCGCGACTGGTGCGGCGACGACGAAGGCGGTGGGCTGAGTTCCATGGCCGACCTCATGGGGCAAGCTGGTGGCAACACCGACACAACGCTTTGGGACATGCCCTTCCCCTCGCTCGACGCGCTGCACGACAGTTGCGACGCGATCCCGCAGTCGCGCGATCTGACTCAAGGGTTGGAGCAAGGGTTCCTTGCGATCAAAGACAGCCTTAAGGTTGTGGTCGACCCGCTGACCCAGCCCCTAAGCTGGGCATTGGAAAACGCGCTTTGGCTCATGCAGGCCGTGCCATGGTTCATTATGATCCCGCTTCTTATGGTGATCACCTATGCTGTGGGCCGCTCGCTCAAGCTGGTGGGGCTGGTCGCGCTGGTCTTTGGCTTTCTCGCCTTTATCGACTTTTACGAACACACGATGCAGACGCTGGCGATCATCTTTGTCTGTGCCTTTATATGTGTGCTGTTGGGCGTGCCCATCGGTATCGCCATGTCGCGCAGTGACCGGGTGCAACGCACGATGATCCCGGTGCTGGACATGCTGCAAACCCTGCCGCCCTTTGTCTATCTGATCCCGCTGATCTTCCTCTTTTCGGTGACCGAGCCCAAGCTCTATGGCATCGCGATCATCCTTTATGCGATCGTGCCAGTGGTGCGTCTGACCGATCTGGGCATTCGTCTGGTTGATCAAGACGTGATTGAGGCCGCCGACGCCTTTGGCATGACCAACCGTCAAAAGCTCTACAAGGTGCAGATCCCGCTGGCGCTGCCCAACATTATGGCCGGTGTGAACCAGACCATTATGATGAGCCTTGCCATGGTCGTTATCGCCTCGCTCGTTTCGGCCCCCGGTCTGGGTGTGCTGGTGCTGCGCGGTATCCGGAGCCTTGAGTTGGGCGTCGGTCTTCTGTCGGGTCTGGGGATCGTCTTGTTGGCGATCATTCTTGACCGGGTCACCAAAGCCGCGCTTGCGCGGATCAATGCGTCGCAGAAGTGAGGCCAGCCATGACAGATGACATCAGAATCTCCGTCCGCAACCTGTACAAAATCTTTGGCGACGACCCACAGGGCGCGCTGGAGAAAGTGCGCGGTGGCATGAGCAAGACCGAACTTCAGGCCGAAACCGGCCATGTGCTGGGGCTCAATAACATCAACGTCGATATGCCCGCGGGCAAGACCACGGTGATTATGGGGCTTTCAGGCTCGGGCAAATCGACCCTGATCCGGCACCTCAACCGGTTGATCGACCCCACTGCGGGTGAAGTGATTGTGAACGGGGAAAACATCCTCGACTACAACGAGCGCCGCCTGCGCGATCTGCGCAAGCATGACATGTCGATGGTGTTTCAGAAGTTCGCCCTCTTGCCCCATCGCACGGTGCTTGAGAACACTGGCCTGAGTTGGGAGATTGAGGGCAAGAGCCGCAAGAAATACGCAGCCGAGGCCACCAAATGGCTCAACCGCGTGGGTCTTGAGGGTCAAGGCGAGCAGTTCCCCGCTCAGCTTTCGGGCGGGATGCAGCAGCGTGTGGGCATCGCACGGGCGCTGACGTCGAACTCCGACGTCATGCTGATGGACGAGGCTTTCTCGGCGCTTGATCCGTTGATCCGGACCGACATGCAGGATCTGCTGATCGAGTTGCAGGCCGAATTGCACAAGACCGTGATCTTTATCACCCATGACCTCGATGAGGCGCTCAAACTGGCGGACCATCTGGTGATTTTGAAAGACGGGTTTATCGTTCAACAGGGCGAGCCGCAGGATATCCTGCTGAACCCCAATGATCCCTATATCGAGGCCTTTGTCAGCGACATTAACCGCGCGCGGGTATTGCGGGTGCGCTCAGTCATGGAAGTGACGGATGTCCCGCCCACTGATGTTGCGGGCGAGGTGGATTATGACGACACGCTGGAATCGATCATTGCGGTTTCCGAGGGCGACACGACCAACAACTACCGCGTGATGCGCGAAGGTAAGCAGGTTGGCGTGCTGCACATGCGTGATCTGGTGCGGGCGCTGGTGCCACGACATCCCGGCGAAGCGGCGTAAGAGCTACGTTGAGGAAGTAACGAGACGGCGTCATCCCTTGGGCTGGCGCCGTTTTTCGTTGGCCATCAACCGCAAGGGCCGTCGCATGCCCGCAGGTCGGCGAACAAACAGACGTTCTCACCACTTTATCTCTCAACCGTGCTGTGCGTTCGCGAAGGCGCGCCCAGCCTCACCAAATCGCCTATCAGTTGCACCAAAGGTGCGCATATATATCTGCACGCCTTCGGCGTGACGGGCGGGCAGGCAATGGCCCCTCGCCTGTGGCTCGTTCTCGGGCGAGGCGGCGTTCTTTGAAGTCAACCACAAGGGCCATCGCCTGCCCGCGGGTCGGCGAAAGAACAGACGTTCTGACTACTTTATCTCTCAACCATGATGTGCGCTCTCAAAGTCGTACCCAGCCTCACCAAATCGCCTACCCGTCCGTGCGGGCAGGCGATGGCCCGGCGCCTGCGGCTTGATTCCGGGCTGGCGTGGTATTCTTCACCCTCTGCCACTAGGGACGTGTCTGCACGTAGGTCCGCGATCCAGCAGAAGACTATACTACTTTATTGTGCAACCATGGTGCGCGCCCGCCAACCTGCCTCCGACCTTATCAAATCGCCTAACCATTGGACCAAAGGTACACATACATATATCCGCACGCCTTTGATGTGACGGACGGACAATGGCTCGGCGCCTGCGGTTTAAGGCTCACTGACAATCTATGCCGTTTGCACAAGGGTCACCGCCTGCCCGCGGGTCGGCGAACAGGCAGCCGTTCTGACCACTTTATCTCTCAACCATGATGTGCGCTCGAGAAGTCGTAGCCAGCCTCACCAAATCGCCTACCCGGGGGGCGGGCAGGCGATGGCCCGGCGCCTGCGGCTTGATTCCGGGCTGGCGTGGTATCCTCACCCTCTGGCACTAAAGCCAGCGTCTACACGCAGGTTGGCGATCTAGCGGAACACTAACTATTTTATGGTGCAACCGTGATGAGCACCTGCCAACCAGCATCCAACCTCACCAAATCGTCTATCCGTCGCACCAGAGGTGCGTATATATAACGGCACGTCTATAGCGTAGCGGACGGCCCGGCACCTGCGGCTTGATTCCGGACTGACGTGGTATCCCTACCCTCCCGTCACCGTCAGGCCCAGCATCCGCCAAACTTGCATCCCGCCGCGATAATAGGAAATCTTCTCAGCCGGGAAGCCCGCCGAGATCATATTGCGGATCGCGGTGGGCGACTGGCCGCACCAGATGCCGTTGCAAAACAACGCCACCGACTTCGCTTCCGTACAGTCCCAGCCGTCAAAATCCGCCTCGCAGCCCAGTTTGCCCAACTCATCCACCACATAGCTATAGGGGATATTGACCGCACCGGGGATGGTGCCGCCTTGGAACCAATCGCTGGTGCGGCTGTCCACAACCACCGCTTCCGGGTCTTTGAGCATCTCGATCAGTTCCAACTCACCAATGGTGCGGACCCCTTCGGCCGCGGCGAAGGGCTGGATGCAAAAATCGGGACAGGGACGCGAGGTTTTGGCCCAGTCGCCCATCAACTTGTTGTCAGTGTCCTGAATACGTTTGATCTCGGCCTCGCCCTCGGCGGTCGGCACGGTCACGCTGGGCATATCCTTGGTGATCCCCACGGTAACATCGGCCCAAGCCGCCCCGCCCGCACAGAGCAGACCAAGTGCATATGCAAATCTTTTCATCTCAACCTCCTGATCGGTATATCTTTGTCAGCAGCTTAGCCTATGCGCCCCGTCTGGCCAGAGCGATACCGCAGAACTTTCCCGCATAGATGGCATATTGCCGCTGATCAATTTGGCTGTTCCCCTTGACACTGCCTGCTGCGATTGGCCTATGAGGTTAAGAAATTAACTCTGGGGTGCATGATGCCGCAATCTGCTACGGCCAACATACTGACTGTCCTTGATACCGATTTTAAAGGAATTATTGAGGAATGGCTTGGGACACAGGTCAAGGAAGGCGTCAAACGGTCCGACCTCTTCTCGGATGCTGAAAGCCGGAACCAGAACCGTGAACTGCTCAAAGCCTTTTCCAAGGGCATTCGTGAAGGCGTCGCCGGTGAAGATTTCGATCTTGATGATGACAAATGGGACGATCTGCGCGCCGTTCTGGCGGATGTCAGCCGCGAGCGGGTGAACCGGGGCGTTACGCCCACGGAGATGGCGACCTTTGTTCTGGCACTCAAAACCCCGCTGTTCAAACGGCTCGAAGCGCTGGCTGACTCCGACCACAGTATGCTGCTGCGCGATGTCATGTTGGTTACCCGTCTGGTCGATGCTTTCGCGATCTATACCAACGAGATCTTCATCAATGAGCGCGAGCAGATCATAGACCGCCAGCGCCAAGAAATGCTGGAACTCTCGACCCCGGTGGTCGAGCTTTGGGACCGTGTCCTTACCCTGCCCCTGATCGGCACGCTCGATTCCGCCCGTGCGCAAGAGGTTATGGAAAACCTGCTGCAAACCATTCTGGAGCGGCAGGCCGAAGTGGTCATTATGGACATCACCGGCGTTGGCACCGTGGACACGCAGGTCGCGCAACACCTGTTGCGGGCGGCAGCGGCTGTGCGTCTGATGGGCGCGGAATGTATCATCAGCGGCATCAGCCCGATGATTGCGCAAACCATGGTGCAGCTTGGCATTGATGTCGGCACGGTTTCCACCCGCTCCAGCATCCGCACCGCCCTGTCAGACGCATTGCTGACCGTGGGCTATGTGATCAAGAAGACCGAGGCGCAATAAGGTGGCCGGTGTCACGTCGATTAATCTCGTCGAACATGCGCTTCTTGTCTCGATCCAAGATGACATCACGGACACCGAGATTCTGGAGCTTCAGGACCGGCTGTCCAATAAAATCGCGCAGAACCGTATCGACGGGGTGATCCTCGACATCTCCGCGCTGGAGATCGTGGACACGTTCGTCGGACGGGTCATTGCTCAGCTTGCCGGCATCTCCAAACTGCTGGCGGCAGAGACCTATGTCGTTGGCATGCGGCCCACGGTGGCTGTCACGTTGGTTGAGCTTGGCATGTATCTTCCCGAAATACGCACCGCCCTTAGCCTGACCCATGCCCTTGCCCAGCTACGCGAAATTTGATGAAAGCGACCTTGGCGCGCAGGTTCTGCTGTCTCAGCACAGGCTGAAGACCAGCGGTGACGCTGTGACCGCACGCCAAGCGGTGGCCCGCTATATGAAAGAAAACGGCGCTTCGGCGCTGAGCGTGACGCGTTTTGCCACCGCGGTGAGCGAAATCGTCAGAAATGCCATCAACCATGCTGGCGGGGGCGAGTTTTCCATCTATGTCGACCGCAGGCGCAAAACGCTGACGGTGGTTTGCTGGGACAATGGGCCGGGGATTGCGGATGTCGATCTGGCGCTGAGCGACGGTTATACGTCAGGCGGCGGTCTGGGCCGGGGTCTGGGCGGCGCGAAACGTCTAGCGGGCCGGTTTGAAATTCGCACTGCCGTAAATGCGGGGACCAGTGTGCTGATGAGTGTGAACCTATGAAACAATGGATCGACGTTCAGGACCAAAGCGCCGTTGCCGTCGTGCGCCGCTTCGCGCAACGTTTGGCCACGCGCCACGACTGGCCAAAGCTGCGCGTCGATGAACTGGCCATTGTCGCCACTGAGGCCACAACGAATATCCTGCGCTACGCAGGCAAAGGCCGCGTTTTGATCGATGCCCTGCCTGAGCCGGAAGGTGACCAGATCGTCATGGTCTTTACCGACCGGGGGCCGGGCATCTCGGATTTGGACAATATGTTTCAAGACGGGGTGAGCAGCGGCGATTCTGCGGGGCTCGGTCTTGGCGCGATCAAGCGGCTGTCGAATACATTCGATATTTTTACCGGGCCAGAGATCGGCACCACCATCGTTTGTAGCTTCACCAAAGGCACGGCTGCGCAGACCTATGGGGTGGATGCCATCGGCCTGCGGGTCTGCCACCCGAATGAGCGGGTCTGTGGCGACCATTTCCTGCTGCGCCAGACGCCGAAAGCCACCGATGTGCTGATCTGCGACGGGCTGGGCCATGGGCCAGAGGCCGATGCAGCCGGGCAAGAGGTGGTGCAGACCGTGCTGCACAGCCGCGCCAGCAACAGCGAGCCGGGCGCAGTCATGGGCGAGGTCACGGAGAAATTGGTCGGCAAACGTGGCGCGGTGGCGGCGCTGGCGCATATCGAACAAGCGCCGTCGCAGATGACCCTGCGCTATGCGGCGCTTGGCAATATCGCCACCCTTCGGGTGCGCGGGGGCGAGATTAAGCGCCTGCCGGTGCGCGACGGGCGCATTGGCGCACGCAGCACACGCGGCTATGAGGAAAGCTTTCATCTGGAGCCGGGCGATCTGTTGATCCTGCACAGTGACGGTCTGCGCACGCTGCGCGACGGGTTTCTGCCCCAAGGTCTGCTGCATAAATCGCCCCTGTTGATCGCAGGCTTTTTATTGGACCGCGCCTTTCGCGGACGCGACGATGCATCGATTGTTGTGCTCAGAATCGCGCGGGAGGCAGTGCGATGAAACCGACCCATCTGACATCTGTGAACCTTGAAAAAGGCGGGGATATTGCGACCCTGCGGCAGATCGCGCTGACCTTGACCACGGCGATGGGCTTTGCCTCCTTCGAGCGCACACGGACGGTGACCGCCGCCGTCGAACTGGCGCGCAATGCGATTGAACACGGTCAAAAAGGGCGTGCGCGTTTCTCTTTGACCGAGGTGGATGGCAAGCTGGCTTTGGGGCTGACGGTGATCGATCAGGGCCGTGGCATCGAGAAAGAAAAGCTCGACCCCACGCGTGACATCGTTTCGACCAGTGGCATGGGGCTGGGCCTGCGCGGCGTGCAGCGAATCGCGGCGCGTTTTGATGTGGACACTGGCCCAGAGGGCACCCGCGTTCACGCCGAGTTTTTGCTGCCCGACTGTCAGTCCGACGCGGCAGAGATCAAGGCTAAGGCACAACAAGCACTCGACAGCTATAGCGCCAAAGACCCCACAGCCGCGCTCACCGAACAAAACCGAGAGCTAAGCGAAAGCATTGCCGACCGTGATCTGCTCATGCAGGAATTGCATCACCGCACCGGCAACAATCTGGCACTGATCGTGGCCCTAATCCGGATGAGCAAGTCCCAAGCTAAAGCCGAAGAGACCCGGCAGGTGTTGCGGGAGTTGGAAACGCGGGTGGGGTCCCTGTCCAAGGCGCATGAACTGATGCAACGCTCAACCGCCACCACCGACCTCGACCTTGCCGATATGCTCGACGAAGTCGCCAAGAATGCCGAACGGGCCTTTACCGGCGGCGATCAGACTGTTGGGATCAAACTCAACTGCCCGCCCCTGCTGCTCGACAACAAACTGGCCGTGGATATTGGGCTGATCGTCGGTGAACTCATCACAAACGCCTACAAACACGCCTTTGTCGGGCGCGAGCGGGGGCTGATTACGATTGCGGTCAAACGCGAGGACGACGATGGCCTGACGCTGCGGGTCTTTGATGACGGTGTTGGCCTGCCCGAAGACGCGCCCCGGCCTGAACGGTCAAATTCGCTGGGCTGGCGGATGATCCGCACGCTAACCTTTCAACACGAAGCGACGCTCTCGGTGCGAAGTGACGATGGCCTGTCCGTCGATATCCGCTTCCCCCCCATGACCTGAGCCGACCCGCGCGACGCCCGCTGTGTGACCTATGGTCGCAATCTTTTGATCAAAATCCGCGGAGTGAACTTTTCCCTTGTAGAAATATGTCCTAAGCCTAGCGTGAGCCGGGAATTAACGGACAAGAACAAGGCCCCAGCGGCCCTAGACAGCAACGGAGACAAGCATGATCGAAAAACGTGATTTCTACATCGATGGCAAATGGGTCGCACCGCAAGATGGCCGCGAATATCAGGTCATCAACCCCTCCACCGAAGAGCCTTGCACTGTCATTTCGCTGGGCGGTCAGGCCGATGTTGATGCCGCTGTTGCAGCGGCCAAGGCGGCCCTGCCCGGTTGGATCGCCACCCCTCCGGAAGAGCGCATCGCGCTGATGGAGAAACTTGTCGAGATCTACAAGAACCGTGCCGAAGAGATGGCCCAGGCGATCAGCACCGAGATGGGCGCACCGATTGATCTGGCACGCTCCGCCCAGTGGGGCGCGGGCTATAGCCATATGAAAAACTTCATCAAAGCGGCCAAAGACTTCAAGTTTATCAAACCCTTGGGCGATCACGCACCGAATGACCGGATCATCTACGAAGCCGTGGGCGTGGTGGCGATGATCACGCCGTGGAACTGGCCGATGAACCAAGTGACGCTCAAGGTTGGCGCGGCTGTGGCTGCCGGTTGCACCATGATCCTCAAACCCTCTGAGGAAAGCCCGCTGAGCGCGGTTCTCTTTGCCGAGATGATGGATGAGGCCGGCTTCCCCGCTGGTGTGTTCAACCTCGTCAACGGCGACGGTCAAGGTGTGGGTACAGCGCTGACCGGCCATGAGGACGTGGATATGGTGAGCTTCACCGGCTCCACCCGCGCGGGCATCGCGATTTCTAAAAACGCCGCAGATACGCTTAAGAAAGTGCATCTTGAACTGGGCGGCAAAGGCGCGAACCTTGTGTTTGCCGATGCCGATGACAAGGCGGTGAAACGCGGTGTTCAGCATATGATGAACAACTCTGGCCAAAGCTGTAATGCCCCAAGCCGGATGATCGTCGAAGCCAGCGCCTATGACCAAGCGGTCGAGACCGCCGCCGAAGTGGCTGGCAAAATCGCCGTTGGTCCTGCCAACGAAGAAGGCAACCATATCGGGCCAGTGGTCAACGAAAGCCAGTGGGGCAAGATCCAAGACCTGATCCAAAAAGGCATCGACGAAGGCGCGCGGCTCGTTGCGGGTGGCACCGGGCGTCCGGAACATCTGAACCGTGGGTTCTATGTCAAACCAACCGTCTTTGCTGATGTGACCCCCGACATGACCATCGCCCGCGAAGAGATCTTTGGCCCTGTTCTGTCGATCATGAAGTTCGAGAGCGAAGAACAGGCGGTCGAAATGGCCAATGACACGGTCTACGGGCTGACCAACTACGTCCAGTCCCAAGACGGCGCACGCCGCAACCGTCTGGCAAAACAACTGCGCTCCGGCATGGTTGAGATGAATGGCGAAAGCCGTGGCGCTGGCGCACCTTTTGGGGGGATGAAGCGCTCGGGCAATGGCCGCGAAGGCGGCGTATGGGGGATCGAGGACTTCTGCGAAGTCAAAGCGGTTTCCGGCTGGTCGAACGACTGATTGCCGCAGAACGCTGTCGCTTAAGACAGGGGGGCGGGGCTGTGATGGCCCTGCCCTTTTTCTTTGTTTCTAGGTCTTCGCCCTATTCCGCGCTGACGATATCCGCGATCTTTTCAATGATATATTCCATGAACAGCCGCGTCTTGGGATCTTGCCCTTTGCGGTGGGTAAAGAGACAGGCCATCTGAATGGGCTCTGGCGGCGTATCCTCGCAAACCGGGACAAGACGGCCCGCGTGCAGGTGATCGGTCACCTCGAACACGGGTTTCAGCGCGATGCCCTGCCCGCTGAGCGCCCAATCGGTCAGCACGTCGCCATCGTCTGATTCAAAGCGCCCGGTGACGCGGAACCGCTGCGGCCCCTCAGCGGTCATCAGACGCCACTGGAACTCTCGCGCGCCGGGGAAGCGCAGGTTCAGACATTCATGGTTATCAGAAAGCAGCGTGGCCCCGTCTTTTGGATGCCCGCGCCGGGCGATGTAGTCCGGCGCGGCACAGAGCACACGGCGCACGTCGGCGATTTTGCGGATGCGCAGATTGCTGTCTTCGGGATTGCCCAGAAAGAAGGCGAGGTCGAGCCCCTCCGTCGTCAGGTCCACTTTGCGATCGGTGAGCCTGAGGCGCAGCTTAACCTCTGGGTAGCGCTCAAGAAACCCCGGCACCTGCGGCGCGATCAGGCGTCTGCCGACCCCTAAAGGGGCCGCGATATAGAGCGCGCCTTTGGGGTTGTCGGTCATCTGGGTGACCTGCGCTTCGGCGTTCTCTACGGCCTCAAGCACTTCGCAGGCCGCGCCGTAGAAGGTCTTGCCCTGATCGGTCGGCGCAAGGCTGCGGGTGGTGCGTTGGAACAGGCGCACGCCGAGGTGGTCCTCCAGCTGAGAAATACGCGAGGAGGTGACCGCAGGCGAAATGCGCAGATCGCGCCCGGCGGCGGACATGCTGCCAAGCTCATAGACGCGGACAAAGGTGCGGATGTTGTTGAGGTAAGACATTATTCTGATTTATTTGATGCTGCTGGGCCTTGAGCAGGCATAGCGATATAATGTCCCGCTGCCTAGACTACGCGCAGATGAGATTCTGGAGGAACCCAAATGTACGACTTAGCCATCCTATGGGACTGGATCGCATTTTCGGTCCGGTGGCTGCATGTCATCACCGCGATGGCGTGGATCGGGGCGAGTTTCTATTTCATCGCGCTGGATTTGATGCTCAAGCCCAATGACGCCCTGCCCCAGGGGGCGTCTGGCGAAGAATGGGAAGTGCATGGCGGCGGTTTCTACCACACCGTCAAATACATGGTGGCCCCGGCGCGGATGCCGGAGCATCTGACCTGGCACAAGTGGCAGAGCTATTCGACGTGGCTCTCGGGCGCCGCGCTGCTGATGATCATCTATTGGGTTGGCGGGGAGTTGTTCCTGCTTGATCCGACCAAGGCTGATCTGGCGCTTTGGCAGGGGATTTTGATCTCTGGCGGCTCGCTCACCATCGGTTGGCTGCTTTATGATGCGATGTGCAAATCCAAGCTGGCCGACACCCCGACCCTGTTGATGCTGCTGCTCTTTGTCGTCCTCGTGATCATGTCTTGGGGCTATAACCAGATTTTCACAGGTCGCGCCGCGCTGCTGCATCTGGGAGCCTTTACCGCCACGATCATGACCGGGAATGTGTTTTTCCAGATCATGCCCAACCAGCGGATCGTGGTCGCTGACCTCAAGGCCGGGCGCACGCCGGATGCGAAATATGGCAAGATCGCCAAGGTGCGCTCGACCCACAACAACTACCTAACGCTGCCGGTCGTGTTCTTGATGCTGTCGAACCACTATCCGCTGGCCTTTGGCACGCAGTACGCTTGGATCATCGCCAGCCTGATTTTCCTCACCGGGGTCACGATCCGGCATTATTTCAACACGATGCACAAGACCGGCAAAGGCCCGCATTGGACGTGGGCGGTGACGGTGTTGCTCATGGTGCTGATCGCGTGGCTGTCGACCCTGCGCAATGGTGAAACGTGGGAGGAGGCCGAGGCGCGGGCGCTTACGCCTTATGAGGAGCGCTTTGCCTCGGTGGAGAGTTTTGATGCGGCCTATGATGCGGTGATCGGCAATTGTTCGATGTGCCACGCGCGCGAGCCGGTGTGGGAGGGGCTTCGCTGGGCGCCCAAGGGGGTGCATCTGGACACCCCCGGCGATGTGGCGCGTCAGGCCAGCGCGATTTACCTACAGGCGGGGGTGAGCCATGCGATGCCGCCGCCAAATGCGATCCAGATGGACGCGCAGGCGCGTCAGGCGATTGTGGCTTGGGTGCGTGAGGTGCGGACGCAGTAGATCGACGCTGTGCGTGTAACACCGCTGATTTGTCTTAATATATCCGCTGTTTGACGTCCCGCCGCGCCCCCAATTGAGGGCGCGACAGGGTTTTGTATGAGCCGCTTTAGCCGATGATGCCGTTCAGCGTCTTCGACGGGCGCATCACGTCGGCAGTTTTGCCTGCGTCGGTGTGGTAGTAGCCACCCAGATCAACCGCTTGGCCCTGTGCTGCTGCAAGCTCGGACAGGATGTCGGCCTCTTTCTCTGCCAATTCTTTCGCGATGGGGGCGAACTCCGCGGCGAGGTCTGCGTCTTCGCTCTGTGCCGCCACGGCTTCGGCCCAGTAGCGGGCGAACCAGTAGTGGCTGTCGCGGTTGTCAGGCTCACCAACCTTGCGCGAGGGGGAGCGGCCATTGTCGAGGATGCCCTGCGTCGCGGCTTCCACCGCGTTGCCCAGCACCCGCGCCTTGGCGTTGTCGCGGGCATCGGCGAGGAACTTCAGGCTCTCACCAAGCGCACAGAACTCGCCCAAGCTGTCCCACCGCAGGTGGTTTTCCTCAACCAACTGCTGCACGTGTTTGGGCGCCGAGCCGCCTGCCCCGGTCTCAAACAACCCACCGCCGTTCATCAGCTTCACGATCGACAGCATCTTGGCAGAGGTCGCCAGTTCCAAAATTGGGAAGAGATCGGTCAGGTAATCGCGCAGCACGTTGCCGGTGATGGCGATGGTGTTCTCGCCCTTGTTGATGGTCTCAAGCGAGGCGCGGGTGGCTTCGCGGGGGGCCATGATCTCGAACTTGTCGGCCACGCCTTGCGCTTCCAAGATCGGTTTAACGTAGGAGATCAACTCCGCGTCATGGGCACGGTTTTCGTCGAGCCAGAAGATCGCGCGGCAGCCTTCGGCTTTCTGACGCGAAATGGCGAGGTTCACCCAGTCCTCGATCGGCGCCTTGCGGGCCGAGGAAGAACGCCAGATGTCACCGGCCTCAACCTTGTGCTGGTGCAGCACAGTGCCGTCGTCGAGGATCATCTTGACGGTGCCAGCTTCGGCCAGTTCAAAGGTGGTGGGGTGCGAGCCGTATTCCTCGGCCTTTTGCGCCATCAGGCCGATGTTCTGCACCGTGCCAGCGGTCGCCGGGTCCAGCTTGCCGTTCTCTTTGAAGAAGTTAATCGCCTCGTCATAGACCGGCGCATAGGAGTTGTCGGGGATCACGCAGTTGGCGTCATGCTCTTTGCCGTCCGGGCCCCAGCCCTTGCCGCCAGCGCGAATGAGCGCGGGCATGGAGGCGTCGATGATCACGTCCGACGACACATGCAGGTTGGTGATGCCCTTGTCGGAATCGACCATATACATCGGCGGGCGCTCGTTCATGCAGGCGTCGATATCGGCCATGATCTCATCATTGCCCTTCACCCGCTCCAGCAGATCGCCAAGGCCGGAATTGGGGTTTACGCCCAGTTCCTTCAGCTTGTCGCCATGCTTTTCAAACACCGGCGCGAGATAGGCTTTGACCGCGTGGCCAAAGAGGATCGGGTCAGAGACCTTCATCATCGTGGCTTTGAGGTGCAACGAAAAGAGGATGCCATCTTCCTTGGTCTTTTCGATCTGGGTGTTGAGGAAGTCTTTCAACGCCGCGGCGCTCATGAAAGTCGCGTCGACCACGGTGCCTTCGGGATACTCCAGACCCTCTTTCAGCACCTTCTCCCCATCCGCGGTCTCAAGCACGATCTTCGCGCCGGTGGCTTTGTCGAGCGTGGCGGAGACTTCGTTGGAGAAAAAATCATTGCCGGACATGGAGGAGACATGCGTCTTGCTGTCCGACGCCCAATCGCCCATGCGGTGCGGGTTGGACTGGGCAAAGCTTTTCACGGCCTTGGCCGCGCGGCGGTCGGAGTTGCCTTCGCGCAGAACCGGGTTCACGGCGGAGCCTTTGATGCCATCATACTTGGCGCGCACGGCTTTTTCTTCGTCGGTGGCGGGCTCTTCGGGGTAGTCGGGCAGCGCATAGCCTTGGGCCTGAAGCTCTTTGATCGCGGCAACCAGCTGCGGCACGGAAGCGGAGATGTTGGGCAGCTTGATGACGTTCGCCTCGGGTGTCTTCACCAGACGGCCCAGTTCGGCCAGATCGTCGGACTGGCGCTGCGCCTCGCTCAGATGCTCGGGGAAGGTCGCGAGGATACGGCCCGCAAGGCTGATGTCCTTGGTGCCAACGCTGACACCAGCGGCTTTGGCGAATTTCTGAATGATCGGCAACAGCGACGCAGAGGCCAACTCCGGTGCTTCGTCAACTTTTGTATAGATGATATCGGACATGATATGCTCCCTAATGCTGCATTTGCGCCCCTGATAACCGAAGCGATGGGGAAGGTCGACGGTATACCTTCGTATGCGGTGGGATGGCGTGTCGATTATTTGAAATAAGCGGTATGTCTACCCCTACCCCGGTCTATGCGCGGCCTATGACCCAAAGTCAGACTAGGTTTTGCCAGGAAAATAGCCTGAATTGATTGAACGAAACCGCGGCACCGCTACTTGACCCCAACCAGATTTTTACAAGCACCGCCGCAGGACCTGTCCTGTAAAGACTGGCGGGAAATTGCTGAGCGCGCTAGCCTTGGCCCAGAGACATATCGTGAGGACTATATGGCGACAGCGGAAACAGCAGGCTTGGCCCCGGTCCTTGCATTTGCTCTCGTAGGCGGGCTTGGGGTCGGCAGCCAGTGGCTGGCGTGGCGCTTGCGGATGCCCTCTATCGTGCTGATGCTGCTGGCCGGGCTGATCGTTGGCCCGGTCTTGGGTATTCTCAACCCCGCTACGCAGTTTGGCGATATGCTGGGGCCGATCATCTCCATCGCCGTGGCAATTATCCTGTTCGAAGGCGGGTTGACCCTGAACTTCCACAGCCTGCGGGACGCGGCGACGGGTGTGAAACGGCTCGTTGTGCTCGGCGCGCCCCTGGGTTGGCTCGCGTCTGCGCTGACACTGCATTATGTCGCGGGGCTCAGCTGGGCCACTTCGGCGGTGTTCGGCGGCATTATGATCGTGACCGGACCCACGGTAATCGCACCCCTGCTGCGTCAGGCCAAATTGCAAAAACGCCCCGCCGCGCTGTTGCAATGGGAGGCAATCGTCAACGATCCCGTCGGCGCCTTAGCCGCCGTTCTCGCGTTTCAGGTTGTGATGGTGCTTGAGACCTCCAGTTCAGCCGGGGCCGCAGCGCAGGATCTGGCGGTTGGTATTGCCGTCTCTACCCTACTGGGCCTTGCTGGGGGCTGGGCCATCGCGAGGGCGTTTCGTCTGGCCTATGTGCCTGAATTTATGAAGGTTCCGGTACTTTTCGTGGTGTTGCTCGGGGTATTTGCCCTATCGGATTATGTGCTGCACGAATCCGGGCTGCTGGCGGTGACGATCATGGGCATCTGGATCGCTAATGCCCAACTGCCCAGCTATGTCGAATTGCGCCGTTTCAAAGAACACGCGACGGTCCTTCTGGTCTCTGGCGTCTTTATCCTTTTGGCTGCCAACATGAGTTGGGCGGCATTGGCCTCGCTGAACCTGACCGCGCTGCTTTTCGTGTTGGCCGTGGTTTTGATCGCACGGCCTTTGCCCGTCTTTGCAGCGCTGGCATTCTCCGACGTGCCGTGGCGCGAACGGGTTTTGGTGGCTTTCACCGGGCCACGCGGTGTGGTGTTGGTCGCTGTTGCGGGGCTGTTTGGCGAGCGGTTGGTCCAGATCGGGATTGCGGATGCGGACCGGATTGCGCCACTGGCCTTTGCCCTCGTTGCTGCGACTGTTGTGCTGCACGGGTTTACGTTAACCCCGATGGCGCGTTTGCTTGGGCTGACAGCCTCCGCCGCGCCGGGGGTGATTATCCTTGGCGGTTCGCCTTGGTCCGTGGCACTGGCCGAAGCGCTTGAAAAGATGGAGTTAAAGGTGATCATCGCGGATCCTAACCATGCCCATCTGCGCAGCGCACGGGATGCTGGAATCCACACGTTTTTTGGCGATATTCTGTCCAAGGCCGCCGAAGAACGGCTTGATCTGGTCGCCTATGAAAAGCTGATCTCCGCCACGGATAACGACGCCTATAACACGCTGGTGGCCACCGATCTGGCGCCGGAGTTTGGCCGTGAGAATGTCTTTCAACTCCAACGCGTGCGCGAGTCCAGTTCGCGCCACGCGCTGCCCGCAACGCTTGGGGGTCAGGTGATTGGCGGCGGGAAGACCTATTTTGAATCCAACGCGCTGATCGCGCAGGGGTGGGAATTCCGGGTGACCAGCCTGTCAGAGGAATTTACGCTTGAGCAATGGTTGGAAAAGCACCCAGAAGCGATCCTGATCGCTGAGCTTGAAGGCAATGGCAATCTGCGTTTTCTGGGGCCTGAGAAGGAGCCAAAGAACCAGACCGATGGTGAGATCTTGTCGCTTCTGCCCGGCAAACCGGGGCGCAATGGCAATTGAAGCGGCTGGGCGGGACAGTGAAGGACGATCCCAACAGCACAAGCCTGCGCTGGACGGTCACCCCACCTCCGAAGGCGTCCATCCAACTGCCAATCGGGCGCGGCGTTACCGCATTGAAATGAAAGATACGAGTGGCCCCGCCCCTTGCCAGAGTTCCGGTCCAGCCAGAAGTTGCTGAGCGTGTGATCTGCATCCGCATCCCCTGCCCCGCGACTGTAATCCGGTCGCACCCCTCATAGGTGACATCGACGGTCCCTTCGCGGCGATTGCGGGGATCCAAATACACCATGCCGTCAACTGAAAGGGTCACATTACCGGGCTGAGCGCTGTAACGGCCCTGACAAGGCAAGGGGTCAGCAGCTGCACTGCTCACGGTCACGCAACAGGCCGCCGAGGCCCGAAAGGGTTTGCGTGAGATACCTCATTGCGGAAAGCTCCAACCGTCATGCTCAACGCGGAAGATGCGGACGGGTGCGCCGGATTGGGCGGTATCGCTGCGCAGGCGAAAGACAGCGCGGTCGGCCTGACCGAAATTAATGAAATCCACATTGATCGTGATCATCCCGCGCAGCATGGGCTGGTCTGGATCGGCGGCGATCCTTGTGATGCGGCCTTGGAAATCTTGTGCATCATAAAGAACATCCGCACCGTGGCCTGCGAGGTTGGGCGTAATACCAGAAAAGAAGAACTGTGTGGCTTGGATCGGGTTAAACGGGTTCTGTGCAGCCCCGCTCTGCCCTTCAAACGCAGCGTAGAGGTCACCCACCAGCCGAGCTGCCGCGTCGATCATCGCATCTCCGCTTTGATGCACCGGAATTTCGCTGCGCTCGACCGTCGTGCGGTCTGTCGGCAGGTCCACATCCCCCATCAAAAAGCGCTGCGCGACCCAGCCAGCTTTCGCAAAATCGCCCGTGCGCATCAGGCACCAGCGCTGCGGCAGGGCGTTGCGCTGCGCCTCGGTTAGCTTGTGGTAGATTGAGGGGATCAGCAATGGCACGCAAGTGACTTGCTGCAAGCCGCGGGCATTAGGGGGCAGACTGTCGATCACCAGATAGCGGGTCCCCGGCCCCATGCGCATGTTCAGCACATCGTCCGCCGCGACCCCGGTGACGCGCCAAGCGTCTGGACCGTGGCCGTCGATCTCTGCCCGCAGCGGCGCGGCGAGCGTGGCACAGGCGATGGCCGCCCAGAGAATAAGACCCCGCATCATTTCACCTCCACCACTGTACGGCCCAGCAACGTCTGTTCCGAGATATCGAGGAAACGCAGCTCATAAAGCCCCGGCTCTTCGGGCATGGTCAGGGTGAGCGATTTATCCTCCGCGATCTTCTGCGCGGTGATCCAGGCGAACTCCGGCTGATCCTTTCGCGCAAGCGCTATGCGTTGGTCCGCCCCGCTGCCACCGCCTGTCCACGAGACAGTGATGGAGGCGCCGGGGGCCGCAGTCTCAGGCGCTGAAAGCCCCGCGCCCGCATCCATCGGCGCGTCTGCAGGGACGACCTCAAGCGGGACGCTGGCAAGCGTGCGCAATCCTTCGTTCAGGATGTAGCGGATTTCATAGAGCCCCGGTTCCGACGGTGCTTTCAGGCTGCCTTGGGTCCGGTCGTTTGCGCGGAAATACTGACCGGTTTCACCCTCCTTCGCCCCCATTGGGAGCAAAGCGATCATATCACGCGGATGAATGGTTGAGGACCATGAAACCTCCACCTCAGTCTCAGCACGCGTTGTGCCGGGGGCAGAGATGCCGATCTCAGCTTCCACCACCTCAATGGGTGACGTGGCGAGGGTCTTGGCCCCTTCGTTGAGAATATAGCGCAACTCATA
>NZ_JABVBB010000030.1 GCF_013346665.1 Sulfitobacter maritimus | reverse complement strand
AGGGGATGAGCAGCTGGTCCCCTACCAAATATAAGACCAAGAATTGGTCGTCTTACAATGACAGCTTGAAGCGGCGCGGATCGTTGTCGATCTGGTTTGATCCGGAGATGGTGTGGGCGCCGCCGCCAAACGGCAAGCGCGGTCGGCAACAGCAATTCAGTGACGCGGCTATTCAAACGTGTCTAACGCTGAAGGTCCTTTTTGGCATGCCGCTCCGCCAGACAACTGGGTTCGTTCAAAGCTTGCTGCGGTTGGTCGGGCTTGATTGGTAAGCACCGGACTTCAGCACTCTTTGCCGCCGCCAGAAAACGCTGAACGTGAGCCTGCCGTATCGTGGCGGTGCTGGCCCGTTGAATCTTCTTATCGATAGCACGGGGATCAAGGCCGAGGGTGAAGGCGAGTGGAATGCACGTAAGCATGGCGGTTCTAAACGCCGCATATGGCGCAAGATACACATAGGTATCGACGAGGAAACGCTGGAAGTTCGGGCAGTCGAAGTCACCAGCAGCAACATCGGTGATGCTCCCATGCTGCCCGAACTCCTGACCCAAATCCCGCTCGATCAGGACATTGGCAACGTTACCGCAGATGGGGCGTATGACACCCGCAAATGCCACGAGGCGATTGCTGCCAGAGATGCCCATGCGGTGATCCCGCCACGCAAGAATGCAAAGCCCTGGAAGCCTACGAGCGCCGGAGCAATTGCCCGCAACGATGCGGTCCATGCGCAACGGTATCTGGGCCGCACGGTGTGGCGACGCTGGAGTGGATACCACCGCAGAAGCCGCGTCGAAACCAAGATGCATTGTATGAAACTACTGGGCCAATCGCTCATGACGAGGGACTTCGAAAGGCAAGTCGCGGAAATCCAAGTCCGCATCGCCATCCTCAACCGCTATACGGCTCTTGGCATACCTATCACTAAGCCCGTAGGCTAAATCCGTCTGGGGTAAGGGGAAGAACGTTTTCAACCCGATTTGTGCAACAAAGCCGTTCCAATAGCATCTATGGGCATGTTTAATCCTATCTGTTGCGACGACTGGTAGCGACGCGATTTCATGTGGTCCTAATAACAATCCCGCGCGCGCAGGATTACAGATCAAGTGTCAGCCGCTCGCTGGCACTGCCAGAGACGCAGGGCGTGATCCATTCTTCACGATCCTTCTTTGTCATCGTCAACTCGCGATGGATCGGCGTGCCTTCCAGCCAGCGGCACTTGCAGTCAAGACAGACACCGCCTTCGCAGGAAGCAGGCACATGGACATCGGCGGCCCGAAGGGCTTGCAACATCGTTTGTCCAGGAGCGACGGGAACGACCTGACCAGAGCGGGCAAGCAGCACTTCATAGGCCGGGTCGGCCCCCGCTGCGACGCCAAAATGCTCAACATGCAAACGGGCGCCAAGGCTACCGGCCGTGTCTTCGACCGCGTCCAGCATACGTGTCGGCCCGCAACAATAAAGATGCTCTTCGCTTGCAAGTTCCGCGACAACCTGCGCAAGATCAAGACGTTGGCCGCCTTCGCTAATATGAATCTGCAACCGGCTCCCCAAATCCATTTGCTCAAGCATGGCGGCAAAGCTCGCCTTGTCGCGGGAACTAGCGCAGTAGTGCAGCTTGAACGGACGGTCCATTGCGATCAATCCGGGCAAAGCGGATAGGAACGGTGTGATCCCAATGCCCCCGGCGATCATCGTAACCGGGGCGTCGTCCAAAATCGGGAAGGTATTGCGTGGGAGCGATACCAGCAGTTCATCTCCTACATGCAGCGCGTCATGCAACTCACGCGAGCCGCCCCGGCCATCTTCTTCGCGCTGTACAGCAATCGTGTAGGTATCGTCACAGGCGGGATCGCCCGATAGGGAATACTGTCGAATCAAGCCGGAAGGGAGGTGGATGTCGATATGCGCCCCGGCAGTGAAAGGCGGCAACTCCCAGCCTTCTGGGTCCTGCAAGTGAAACAGTTTTACGAGGGGATCGACCTGCTCAATCCGAGCGACGATTGTCGTGACGCGGTGAATTCTTTTGACCATGATCTTACTCCGGTTCGATAATATCGCCGAGGTGGATTTGCCCACCCTTTACGATCTTCGCATTCAGACCTGCCCGGTGAAGCAGCACTTCGTAGATTTCCAGGCCGGTGATCTGTTCGATATGACGGCAGGGGGTGGTCAGCCTTGTTGCTTCCACAATGCAAGCGCCAACCCGAAAGCGTCGCCCGACAAGGTGGTTCAGCGGCACACCGCGTGTCGTCACATTGCGCCGGTGCTGTTCCGGCCTCAAATCGATATCATGATCTCGTTTCAGCGCCTCAAGTGTCTCAGCTTCGAAGAAAGTGATCTGGCGGCCTTCTTCCGGTCGGTCAGAGTGGAAGGCTTCATTGATCGAATGCCGATCACCTTCGATCCCCAAACCTTCAATCAATTCCAGCGTTTCCACATTGCGCATCGGCAAAAAGGACCGCGGCGTGATATGTAGCCCTTCGATTTTTCCCGTGAACGTCATGCATAGGCCTCTTTACTGTTTTGGTATTTATCTGCCATTTCCGCCGACCCCTCTAAGGGGCGATAGCCGGGCAATGCCCGTATCCGTTCAATCCAGGCGCAGACTGCCGGGTAGTCATCAAGAGGCAACTCCCCGTCGCGCGCGGTTGCGATGTATGGAAAAACCGCAATATCGGCGATGGTGGGTCGGTCAAGACAGAGCCACTTTTTACTCTCTAGGTGGCTCTGTAATTGAGTGAGAACCTTTAATCCCGCCGCGGTCACCGCATCGATATCGATGCTGTCCTCCCCAGTCAGATGCCAAAGCCGTGCCATCTGTGGGCCGTTCGAAACCTCTTTTGCGGCGAAGGAGAGCCATTCAGCTATCTTTGCCATGCCAATCGGCGTGTTATCTGCCCAATCCGGCCCATATTGCGCAGCGAGATAGACAAGGATCGCCTGACTGTCTGAGATAGTATGTGCGCCATCCCGCAGCACCGGGATTTGCTGCATCGGGTTCATCTGTGTAAAACCGTTCTCTTTCGTGGCGCCATTCAGCACATCAACGAAAGTGGTTTCATACGGCAATCCGAGGCAGGCCAGCATCATATGGATTTTCTGGCAGTTCGCTGACATCGGGTGATCATAGAGAACACGGGTATGCTGGGCGTCGGTCATCAGACAGCTCCTATTGGAACAGATGGTTTAGGGATTTCGCCGCGTTGTCATTCGCAGGAGCAGCGACGTTTGGCGTGATTACGATTTCCCCAGTCGCTACGGCGTCTGGCTTCTCGGATGAAATCAAATTCGGATAGAAGAGGAGCAAGGCGATGACAGCGGCATTCATCGCGATAAACGGCAGGGGGCCAAGGTATATGTCTCCGGTAGAGATACCCTCCCTGCCCTGCGCCGGTATGGGCGCGACCGAGCGGAGGTAAAACAGAGCAAAGCCGAAAGGCGCCGTTAGAAAGCTGGTTTGCAGGTTGATTGAAATCAAAATGCCGAACCACAAAAGATCGACATCGAGTGCGACCGCTGTAGGCAGCAACAAAGGCACAACGATGAAAGCGATTTCAAAGAAATCGAGAAAGCACCCCAAGACAAAGATCAGGAGCATGGAGAAGACGATAAACCCCATCCGCTCTCCGGGCAGCATGGTCAGCAAACCATGCAACCAGCGATCTCCGTCCAAGCCATAAAAAGTGAGGCTGAAGAGCCGCGCGCCAATAAGGATGAAGTAAACAAATATGGTAAGCTGAGCCGTCCGGCGCAGCGCATCTGTCAACGCGCCCCCGCCGAGCCGCCCACGGGCCAGCGCAAGGATCATCGCGCCCACAGCGCCCATCGAGCCGCTTTCCGTGGGTGTGGCTATGCCAAGGAAAATGGTTCCAAGAACAAGGAAAATCAGCCCCAATGTAGGCACGATTGCAAAGACCGTCTGACGCCCGAGATCGGTGCAGAAGCGTCCGGAAAACACAGCAGCAAGCATTAAAGCAAGCGATCCTATCGCCACTGCGAACATCATTCGCCCGGCATTTGTCCCGAAAAAGCCGCTGCTTTGGTAGGTTATGTATCCGACCGACGATCCAAGTAGGATCAAACCGACAATACTGAGATAGTCTTGCCGCCGAACTTTGACTTCTGTCATTGCAGGCATTGCGCGCGGAAAGAAGATGGCGATCCCTACGATAAAGGTTGCGTATAGGCCGATCATCAACGCTGAAGGCACCAAAGCAGCATGATACATCTCTCCGACCGGTTTTCCGATCTGGTCCGCCATCACGATTAGAACCAACGAAGGAGGTACGATTTGCGACAGGGTGCCTGCCGATGTCACCGTACCGGCGGCAATCCGATGGTCGTAGCCCGAACGCATCATGATCGGCAGCGCAATAAGACCCATGGTCATGACTGACGCCGAGACCACGCCCGTCGTGGCGCCCATGATTGTACCGACTAGGATTACGGCAAAGCACAGCCCACCGCGCAGCGGGCCGAACAACTGCGCCACGGCGGCGAGCAGGTCTTCTGCGATTCCGGTCTTTTCGAACAGTGCGCCCATGAGGGTGAAAAACGGGACCGCGAGCAATGTATCGTTGCTGATGATCCCAAAAATACGGTCTGGTTGGGCTTTCAGCATGGGCCACGAAAGCGAGATGATATCAGGCGTCAGGGTATCGAACATAACCCCGATGGCAAAAAATAGCAGCCCGCCAGCAGCCAGCGTGAAGGCCACTGGATAGCCAAGTAGTAGCAGCCCCATGACCACAAAAAACATGAGCGGGGCGAGATTATGCGCAATCAGTTCAAGCATGAAACCTCAGTCCTGCGCAAAGGAGCGGATCGCGTGATAAATCTGCGAAATCGCTTGCAGGAGCAGAAGTACGAAGCCCAAGACAATGATGCCGCGCATTGGCCATACCAGCAGACCACCATAGTTAAGCGAAGCCTCGTTCTGGGCCCAGGACCTCACGAAAAAGGGCCACGACAGGATAACCATCGCGCCTGCAAAAGGCAGCAGCATGAGGCTATGGCCCAAGAGTTCGATCCATTTTCGCAGGCGTGGAGGAAAGGAAGCCGAAAATATCTCGATCCGAACATGGGCATTTTCACGCAGCACCCACGCCGCGCCCAGAACGATCATCGTACCGACGAGATACCATTGCAGCTCAAGAAACGCGTTGGAGCCGATCGACAGGAATTTCCGGGCCAGCGCGTTCCCTGCGCTGACCAGAACCGATAGAAACAACAACCAAATAGTGGCCCGGCCGATAGCCGTATTCATGCGGTCAATGGCTGTTGCGATGCGCTCCACCTGACTTAGCCTCGGTGCGCCGCGAGGAAGCTTTGCGCCGCGCCATCATTTACCGATGACCAAAGGATTTGATCATCCCTGAAGGCTTTCCATTGGGCGTAGATGCTTTTGAAATTTTCGTCTTTCGCGGCCTCTGCATCCAGCAGCTTGTCCGTGGCCGCCTGCATGGCCAACATGATCTCTTCGCTCCACGAGCGCAGCTCGACACCGGCACCAATCAAGCGGCGCAGCGCAGCAATGTTCAACGCATCATAACGTGCGAGCATCTCTGTATTCGCCTCCGCTGAGGCCGTCCGGAGCGCTTCTTTGAAAACGTCAGGCAACTCGTTATAAGCATCGAGGTTCGCAATCGCCGTGATCGACGCACCAAGCTCAAGCACACCGGGGGCGTAGTAATACTTTGCAACCTTCTGAAAACCGAGCCGCTCATCATCGTATGGGCCGACAAATTCGACAGCATCCAATGCCCCCCGCTCCATGGCGGGATAGAGGTCTGACCCCGGAATAGACTGAGGAACGGCCCCAAGTTCCGCGAACACCGAACCGGTCAATCCTGCCGCGCGGATGCGCAATCCTTTGATATCATCAAGCGTATCAATGGGCTTGCGGTACCAGCCCCCCATCTGCGCTCCCGAGTTCCCAGCAGGGAAGTTAATTGTGTTGAACTCCGCATAAAGGTCGCGCATCAGCTCCAGCCCGCCGCCTTCGTTCATCCATGCGTTGTGTTGACGGGGTGACATGCCAAAGGGAACGCCGGTATCAAACATCAATGCAGGGCTTTTACCCAGGTAGTAAAATCCAGCCGTAAAGCCGGCGTCGACCGTTCCATTCTGCGCCGCCTCCAAGACGCCTAATGGCGGTACAAGCTCGCCCCCTGCGTAGGGTGTGATCTCAAATGCGCCATCGGTAAGCGCCGCGACCCGTTCGGCAAGAAAGGTCGCGCCACCGTAAAGCGTGGCCAGACCTGTCGGAAAAGAAGTGGGCATGCGCCACCTTACTTTGGTTTTGGACTGCGCCAGCGCAGGCGTTGCCAATACGGATGCTGCTGTCACAGGCAACGCTGCGCCTCGAACAAGTAAATCGCGTCGTTTCATGATCCCTCCCTCTGTATGGTTTACACGTTGCCCAGAGGGCAACTTGTTGTCAATGAAAACGATGGATAGAATTAGACGGGCGGGTTAGCTTACTTCTGTGACAAGCAGTCGGCATGGATACGCGATTTGGTGAAAAAGGATGCCGGGATGAATTCTTCACTCGAACAACAGCGATTAGCGGGCAGCCATGCACGTGCTCTACGGCGCAAAATGGGATATACGCTTGAGGCGCTTGCGGACCAACTGAAGTTGTCAAAAGGTCATCTCTCTCGGTTCGAAAGAGGGGAAAAGGCACTGTCCGTCATGTCTCTTCTGCGTCTTGCGGAGGCCTTAGAGACGACGGTTGGCCAGTTGTTTGGAGAAAAAATCGGAGACGCGGACTTTCACGTTTTACGTGCTCAAGATGCTCAGTTTAAGCGGACCGGTCCGAGCGAAGCCGAGTATCGCTATGCGCTTCTGAGCGGTAAGAGTGAGCATAGTACCTTCCTTATCGAGCTGACGCGCGGAAAACAGCATGAAAGCAGGTCCCACCACGCAGGTCTGGAATTGCTGTTCATGCGTACTGGCAGCATACACGTCACCTTGGCTGATAAGCGCTTTGACTTAAATGAAGGAGACTACTTAGAATTCCCCGGCAGCATCCCTCACCTTATTGAAAGCAAATCGGAGTCGGCGTCTTTCTTGTTGGTCGTTGTCTGAAACAGATGGCTTTTTTGCACAAATAGGTTGATGGGATTCACTGTATGAATCCAGCGTGATAGCTGAGGGGATGAGCAGCTGGTCCCCTACCAAATATAAGACCAAGAATTGGTCGTCTTACAATGACAGCTTGAAGCGGCGCGGATCGTTGTCGATCTGGTTTGATCCGGAGATGGTGTGGGCGCCGCCGCCAAACGGCAAGCGCGGTCGGCAACAGCAATTCAGTGACGCGGCTATTCAAACGTGTCTAACGCTGAAGGTCCTTTTTGGCATGCCGCTCCGCCAGACAACTGGGTTCGTTCAAAGCTTGCTGCGGTTGGTCGGGCTTGATTGGTAAGCACCGGACTTCAGCACTCTTTGCCGCCGCCAGAAAACGCTGAACGTGAGCCTGCCGTATCGTGGCGGTGCTGGCCCGTTGAATCTTCTTATCGATAGCACGGGGATCAAGGCCGAGGGTGAAGGCGAGTGGAATGCACGTAAGCATGGCGGTTCTAAACGCCGCATATGGCGCAAGATACACATAGGTATCGACGAGGAAACGCTGGAAGTTCGGGCAGTCGAAGTCACCAGCAGCAACATCGGTGATGCTCCCATGCTGCCCGAACTCCTGACCCAAATCCCGCTCGATCAGGACATTGGCAACGTTACCGCAGATGGGGCGTATGACACCCGCAAATGCCACGAGGCGATTGCTGCCAGAGATGCCCATGCGGTGATCCCGCCACGCAAGAATGCAAAGCCCTGGAAGCCTACGAGCGCCGGAGCAATTGCCCGCAACGATGCGGTCCATGCGCAACGGTATCTGGGCCGCACGGTGTGGCGACGCTGGAGTGGATACCACCGCAGAAGCCGCGTCGAAACCAAGATGCATTGTATGAAACTACTGGGCCAATCGCTCATGACGAGGGACTTCGAAAGGCAAGTCGCGGAAATCCAAGTCCGCATCGCCATCCTCAACCGCTATACGGCTCTTGGCATACCTATCACTAAGCCCGTAGGCTAAATCCGTCTGGGGTAAGGGGAAGAACGT
>NZ_JABVBB010000003.1 GCF_013346665.1 Sulfitobacter maritimus | reverse complement strand
CCGGTGGCGCCTTCCTTGGTGCCGACGGGCAGGATCGTGACCATGTCGCGGGAGTTGATTGGGGTGCCCCATTCGATCTCAAAAGCAGCGCCGGTAGTAACAGTCTCTGGCCCGCTGATGGTGGCTTCTGGGGCAGTCACTTCGATGGGCGCGGTGGCGAGGGTCTTAGCGCCTTCGTTGAGGATATAGCGTAACTCATAGAGCCCCGGCTCCGCAGGTGCTGTGAGTTGGCCTGTGGTCTCGTCGCCAACGCGGCGGTAGGGGCCGGTGGCGCCTTCCTTGGTGCCGACGGGCAGGATCGTGACCATGTCGCGGGAGTTGATTGGGGTGCCCCATTCGATCTCAAAAGCAGCGCC
>NZ_JABVBB010000029.1 GCF_013346665.1 Sulfitobacter maritimus | reverse complement strand
TGGACCTGTCGCAGTTTGATGCCGCTCCTTTGATAGCATTTACTGCAACAAAGGAGATGAACTATGGGACTGAAACGGACGGACGAATTCCGCCAGGATGCGGTGCGTATCGCACTGACGAGTGGGCTGACGCGCAAGCAGGTGGCTGACGATCTGGGTGTTGGCATGTCGACGCTTAACAAATGGATCACCGCGCACCGAGGCACAGACGTGGTGTCGAAAGAGGATTTGAGCCTCGCCCAAGAGAATGAGCGACTTCGGCGCGAGAACCGTCTTCTCAAGGAGGAGAGGGAAATCCTAAAAAAGGCCACCCAGTTCTTTGCGGGCCTAAAGCAATGAGATTTAGGTTTGTCGAGGAACACCGGAGCCACTTCCCCGTGAACCGCTTGTGTCACGTTGTCGGTGTCAGTTCGCGCGGTTTGCGAGCATTCCGAAGCCGTCCTGCCAGCCGCAGACAGCGGTCTGATCTGGTCACCTTGGCGCACATCAAAGAACAATCCCGTCTCAGCCTGGGCAGCTATGGCAGGCCGCGCATGACAGAAGAACTGAAGGAGATCGGCCTGAATATCGGTCACCGCCGTGTGGGTCGTTTGATGCGCCAGAACGGCATATCCGTGGTGCGAACCCGTAAACACAAGGTGACGACAGACAGTGATCACAAGTTCAATATTGCGCCAAACCTGCTGGACCGGGATTTTATGGCTGACCAACCGAACCAGAAATGGGCCGGTGACATCAGCTATGTCTGGACGCGTGAGGGATGGCTGTATTTGGCTGTCATCCTCGACCTGCATTCAAGGCGCGTGATCGGCTGGGCGGTCAGCAACCGTATGAAACGAGACTTGGCAATACGGGCTTTGAAGATGGCAATTGCGTTCAGGGCACCGCCCAAGAGCTGCATCCACCATACGGATCGCGGGTCGCAATATTGTTCGCACGACTACCAGAAACTTCTGCGCCAGCAAGGCTTCAAGGTGTCGATGTCTGGCAAGGGCAATTGTTACGACAATGCTGTCGTCGAGACCTTCTTCAAAACCATCAAAGCTGAACTCATTTGGCGCAGGTCATGGGAAACACGGCGGCAAGCTGAGATGGCGATCTTTGAATACATCAACGGCTTCTACAACCCACGGCGACGCCACTCAGCACTGGGCTGGAAAAGCCCCGTCGCCTTCGAACGGAAAGTGGCTTAAACGAGCACTTGGGGCGGCACGAAAGCGGGACAGGTCCAGTTTCCCTAACAGCACTTATTGAATAGTGCTTGATGAAATTCTCGGTCTTGTTCGTCTCTTGATCTACTTAAACGTGTTTCACACAACGCGCTCACACAAGTAGAGGGTGGATAACGGCGCGGGGACGACCGGCCTCCTTCCAAAGAAAAGCCAGCGAGATCGGAAGGCGAAAGCGGCGGGGGCCCGCTGCCCCCGGGTTCAGCCAAAGAGGGAGGCCAGTGTCTTCTATACCAGGCTTGTGGGAGTGACCGGAAATCACGACGTCCCATCCCTTTGCTTCCGGATCGGTCTGTAAATCGTTACGGTCATGGATCATGTGGATGCGTAGCCCCTTCAGCGTGCGGCTTACCGTTTCGGGTAAGGCCTCGGCCCAGGCGCCGCAGTCAATGTTGCCACGGATGGCCGTAACTGGAGCAATGCGCGCCAGCACATCGAGATGTGTGGGATCGCCGATATCGCCAGCGTGCAGGATATGGCTGACGCCTTTTAGGGCCTCCAGCGCCTCGGGGCGGAGGAGGCTGTGGGTGTCGGATATGACGCCGATGCGCTCGCTAAGAGGGGGTGGGCAAAGGGGGTGCTCGGGGTCGTCGCTGTGGGTCATCGCAAATCCGCTGAGGTTGTTGATTGTCACTGAGAACTGACCCGGTATTTTCACCGAGATTTGACCCACCCTCAGTTATGCGTCGTGGTTCATGACGCGGTCAATGTTTCGGTCTCCTTCCCTGTTTTCTTTGCAGACTCAGCGCTGGCCTTGAAGCGGTAGCTATCGATTCCAGTTTCGAGGATGTGGCAGCGGTGGGTAAGCCGATCCAAGAGAGCGGTGGTCATCTTTGCGTCTCCAAAGACCTGCGCCCATTCTGAGAAGCTGAGGTTGGTGGTGATGATCACACTGGTGCGCTCATAGAGCATACTTAGCAGGTGGAAGAGCAATGCCCCACCAGATGAACTGAACGGCAGGTAGCCAAGCTCGTCTAAGATAACCAAATCGACCTTGGTCAGCATCTCAGCCAGTTTCCCAGCCTTTCCAAGCGCTTTCTCTTGCTCCAGTGCATTAACCAATTCCACGGTCTAGAAGAAGCGGACCTTTCGCCTGTGATGCTCAATCGCCTGCACACCAATTGCTGTAGCAGTATGGCTTTTGCCGGTTCCGGGGCCGCCGATCCGGGCTTTCCCGTTCACCTGCTCAAGAACTGCGGCCAGTTTTGCGACAAAAGATATGTTCAAATTCTGTTTTTCAAGTTCCCTCTGTTCTAAAGCTTGTTCTAGCCCCGCAACATAGTTCCTCTCGGCGTCATCTAACCCGCGGTTCCAACTTTGTACACGGTCCAATTTTGATCTGGATCGGACAATCTCCCCATCTAAGATAGAAATCTTCTTTTCAAACCTGCGGCTCGTAATATCACCTATAAACACTTATCGTCTCTTTATTATAATGTGTTATCCAAATATCCGAAATACGAATTAGTTCGTATATCTGAAGAAAAACGTACATTAAGAAGATTAAAATGAAGTGAGAATTTGGGAGTTTCTGAATTTATTTGTTGGTTTTGCCTTGTAATGGCGCGCAACACACGTCGTCATTTGAACAGTTCTGCTAAAGCAAACTGCACTGAGTGCTCAAGTGCCTTTTGTTGATACTCCCAGTTCAACAACTGATGCTCCAGTATTGCGATATCAACCCAAACCACTTCCAAGCCATTGGCACAGTTAAGAAAACCCGAGAGCGCATCTTCCATTGCATCTTCCACCAACGCACGCTCCAATTCTTCTGCGCAGCCTAACGCTTTGGTCACATTCTAAATGTTATTGTACCAATCGAATAGCTTTGTATTTGACGCTTTGTTTATAGCTATTATTCTATTCATCTAAACACCCTCTTATTCTATAGAGTTCTCGACTGAAAAAGGAACTTTCTCTGTTTCTCCCCTCGAAAAAGATTTTGTATTGAATATTTAAAATATGGCTAAATGTTGGGCAGCTGAGCCGCCCTTCGTTGAGGAGATTGAGCGGCAAATGGGCATCGAATTTAGAGACCAAGACATGAACCAGCACACCCGGCCTGGTCGTGCTTCCAGGGATAGGGCGGCTCAACGCCGTCGACTCAGTTGATCGAAGCAGATACTTCAGCAGATACTTCAGCAGATACTCTCAGAGGGCACGAAGCGCAGTTCCATCCACATGCTGGTGGCGTCGTCGATAAACACGAACAGGGTGCAAGGCGGACCCCGATCCTCAAACCTGCGATGACCTGAGCTGTCAACTTGGATCAACTTCCCAAAGTATTCGCGCCTGGATGTTGGTTGATGAATTGTCCGCCGCGTCTTGCGTGACAACCAGACGCCATCGTGGATCATTCACTGCCGCACCGTCAACATCTCAGCTGCAAAGGTTGGCCCAAAATCGGCGTAGCTTTCTTTGATCAGCGTCAAAGCGAAAGCGCGTTTGGCCTGATGGATTTGATTGTTCGGGGTTTTGCCGCGAGACTTATGCCGAATGGATGCGGCTCCATCCACACGATAACGCTTCAACAGCCGTAATACGTGTCGGCGCGTTCTATCTTGCGTCGTTCTGTGATACTCAGCTGGCTGTAAACGGCTCCCATACCGATTCCTTTCACTAATTAGACTACTGTTTTTAACAAGAGTCGCCCTTGAGGGTAGCGCGCGCGCCCTTCCTACAAAAATTACCTATAGGGTTAATTATGTACATTATCTAGGCACGTGGGCTCTTGGCACATGGCACATGGCAACGAGATGAACACGGTGATAGATATGGCGATACTGCCGATTACCGCACAAAAGACCCCCCAGTGCTTTTCGCATTCGCAATCTCGATAAACTTACACATTCAAATACCCACACTCGGCCTTCTAATGTGTAAGAACCCGCGACAAAAACCTTTGCGTGCGTTGGTTCTGTGGCGCATCAAAAACTGCTTCCGGCGTTCCCTCCTCCACAATTTCGCCTTGATGAATATAGATGACCCGATCCGCGACTTCGCGCGCAAAGCTCATTTCGTGGGCGACAATCACCATGGTCATGCCGTCGCGGGCTAATTCACGCCTGGCGTCCAGCACCTCCCCAATCATTTCGGGGTCGAGCGCTGATGTGGGCTCATCAAACAACATCAAGCGCGGCTCCATCGTCAAGGCGCGTGCGAGTGCTACGCGCTGCTGCTGCCCGCCGGAAAGCTGACTGGGGTATTTTTCGGCTTGATCTGCGATGCCCACACGCTCCAACAGCCGGTGTGCCGTCTTCGTTGCCACAATGCGCTCTTGCGACATGTTCGCTTCGATCGTGGCCGCGAATATCAGAAAGGGCAAAAGGTATTTTGTTGCGTTTATCTAGTTTGTGAACTCTGTGGGCTTTGTTGCACAAATAGGTTGATGGGATTCACTGTATGAATCCAGCGTGATAGCTGAAGGGGATGAGCAGCTGGTCCCCTACCAAATATAAGACCAAGAATTGGTCGTCTTACAATGACAGCTTGAAGCGGCGCGGATCGTTGTCGATCTGGTTTGATCCGGAGATGGTGTGGGCGCCGCCGCCAAACGGCAAGCGCGGTCGGCAACAGCAATTCAGTGACGCGGCTATTCAAACGTGTCTAACGCTGAAGGTCCTTTTTGGCATGCCGCTCCGCCAGACAACTGGGTTCGTTCAAAGCTTGCTGCGGTTGGTCGGGCTTGATTGGTAAGCACCGGACTTCAGCACTCTTTGCCGCCGCCAGAAAACGCTGAACGTGAGCCTGCCGTATCGTGGCGGTGCTGGCCCGTTGAATCTTCTTATCGATAGCACGGGGATCAAGGCCGAGGGTGAAGGCGAGTGGAATGCACGTAAGCATGGCGGTTCTAAACGCCGCATATGGCGCAAGATACACATAGGTATCGACGAGGAAACGCTGGAAGTTCGGGCAGTCGAAGTCACCAGCAGCAACATCGGTGATGCTCCCATGCTGCCCGAACTCCTGACCCAAATCCCGCTCGATCAGGACATTGGCAACGTTACCGCAGATGGGGCGTATGACACCCGCAAATGCCACGAGGCGATTGCTGCCAGAGATGCCCATGCGGTGATCCCGCCACGCAAGAATGCAAAGCCCTGGAAGCCTACGAGCGCCGGAGCAATTGCCCGCAACGATGCGGTCCATGCGCAACGGTATCTGGGCCGCACGGTGTGGCGACGCTGGAGTGGATACCACCGCAGAAGCCGCGTCGAAACCAAGATGCATTGTATGAAACTACTGGGCCAATCGCTCATGACGAGGGACTTCGAAAGGCAAGTCGCGGAAATCCAAGTCCGCATCGCCATCCTCAACCGCTATACGGCTCTTGGCATACCTATCACTAAGCCCGTAGGCTAAATCCGTCTGGGGTAAGGGGAAGAACGT
>NZ_JABVBB010000028.1 GCF_013346665.1 Sulfitobacter maritimus | reverse complement strand
TCTCCGCTTCCGTCCGCCCCGTCTGGCGCCCCGTTGGTGCATCGCTGCGCCGCCGGTAAGGGGGGTTCTAGTGTTAGTGACCAAAACCCGCAAGCCCTTTTTCTGCCTTTTGTGCGGTTTCTCTCAGCTTCTTAGATTATCGTCTGCAATCAATGGATTACGCGACCTCATCGCAGGCAGATATTGGCACAAGAGTATCGGGCAGACAGGATTTTTGTTACCGCAACCACTTATCCACAGGCGCAGGGGCATTTTCGGCCGACTCGGCGTGAAGAATCGCGCGACTCGCAGGCGGATCCGAGGCCAGTGGCCTGATAGGATTCGTCGCATGGTCCCCTGACACGGCAAACGGACGTCGCAAAAAACGCGCTGCATATATAGTGTGTGACATGCGCGGTTAGATCCGCGCCTTTAGACTTGCGCCATCCTCGTCCGCATAGCCATCAAACTTGACCGTTTGCTTGTTGATCCCGCGATTGGCCATTTGCGTGCTCCCGGCTATACTCAATACATGCAAGCGCCCGGCGCAGGCTGCACCAGATCCTTCTGCCCGGATTAAGGAGTGTCACTATGGTCCGTCTTATCTTTGCAGCCGCCCTATTGGCGAGCGCTGCCCACGCTGAAGAAATGATCACCTATACCACCGACCAAAGTTTCGGCGATGTAACCTTTGGGGTTGAGAATGCGATATTGAACCAAGGGTTGGTGCTTGAGAATGTGAGCCACGTGGGCGACATGCTCGACCGCACCGGCGCGGATGTCGGCTCGGATGTAAAGGTGTTTGAGGCTGCCGATGTGTTTAGCTTCTGCTCGGCTTCCCTGTCGCGCAAGGTGATGGAGGCTGATCCGATGAACTTGGGCTTCTGCCCCTATGATATCTTTGTCATGCAACTGCCCGACAGTGAGGAAGTGACGATTGGATATCGTGCCTTCCCCGAAGGGCCGATGCAGGAGGTGCAGAGTCTGATGGATGAGATCGCGAAAGAGGCGATTGGAGAATAGCGCTTAGGGCATCGCCCTCCCTCGTGGGCGTCGAGACCCAAAGTTTGGCGTGGTTCCGCAAGGGTCTCGGGCAGTCCGACATAAGGTAAGCGCGCAATATCGCCATCCGGCGGGGAGGGAAAGCGACGCCCGGTGCGCCTCCGGGCGGAAAGCTTCCAATCTTTGAACAGAAAAGGGCCGGAACACCCGGCCCTTTTCTTTGTCAGTTAATGTACTGTCGCATCATCCGGCTTGGGCCGGTTTGATGCTGCCACCTGATCGCCGATGATCAGCCCATCGGCCCCGGCGCGGACGGTGACGGTATCGCCGTCCTTCACATCCCCGGCCAGCAGCATCTCAGCCAGCGGATCTTGTACCGTGCGCTGGATCACCCGCTTCAAAGGTCGCGCCCCGAAGACCGGGTCATAGCCCTCATCGGCCAGCCATTTGCGCGCGGCGTCATCCAGATCAAGTGTGATCTTCCGACCCGCAAGCCGCTTGAGCAGCCGCGCCATCTGAATATCGACGATCCCGTCCATATCCGCACGGCCCAGCCGGTCAAAGATGATCGTCTCATCCAAACGGTTCAGGAACTCAGGCCGGAAGTGCGCCCGAACTGCGTCCATCACATCACGTTTAGCTGCCGCCATGTCCCCGCCTTCGGGCAGTTGGCTCAAGGCCTGCGCCCCAAGGTTGGAGGTCAGCACGATCAGCGTCTGCTTGAAGTCGACCGTGCGGCCCTGACCATCGGTCAGCACACCATCGTCAAGCACCTGCAACAGCACGTTGAAGACATCCGGATGCGCCTTTTCGACCTCGTCGAACAACACAACCTGATAAGGACGCCGGCGTACCGCTTCGGTCAGCACACCGCCCTCATCATAGCCAACATAGCCCGGAGGCGCACCGATCAGACGGGCCACTGCATGTTTCTCCATGAACTCCGACATATCGATGCGCACCATCGCGTTGTCGTCGTCAAAGAGGAACTCGGCCACGGCCTTGGTCAGCTCGGTCTTACCCACACCAGTCGGCCCGAGGAAGAGGAAGCTGCCCAGAGGACGGTTCTCGTCGTTGAGCCCTGCCCGCGCGCGGCGCACCGCGTTGGCCACCGCTTTGACAGCCGCGTTCTGACCGATCACCCGATCATGCAACTGGTTTTCCATCCGCAACAGCTTGTCGCGCTCGCCTTCGAGCATTTTGCCCGCAGGAATACCCGTCCAACGTTCAACCACGCTGGCGATCTGGTCCGGACGCACGGCCTCTTCGACCATCATGTCGTCCTCGCGGCCCTCGGCTTCTTCAAGGTCGCGCTCAAGCTGCGGGATCACGCCATAAGATAGCTCGCCCGCGCGCGCGAGGTTGCCTTCGCGTTTCGCGATGTCGAGTTCGGCACGGGCATGGTCCAGCTTCTCCTTGATGTCACGCGCCCCAGCAAGCTTGTCACGCTCGGCCTGCCACTGCGCTGTCATCTCGGCGCTGCGGTCCTGCAGATCGCTGAGGTCTTTTTGCAAAGCCTCCAACCGATCTTTGGATGCGGCATCGTCTTCCTTCTTCAGCGCTTCAGCCTCAATCTGTAGCTGCAGGATTTGACGGTCCAGCGCGTCCAACTCTTCGGGCTTGCTGTCGACCTCCATGCGCAGACGGCTGGCGGCCTCGTCCATCAGGTCGATCGCCTTGTCAGGCAAGAAACGGTCGGTGATGTAGCGATGGCTCAGTGTCGCCGCTGCCACCAACGCAGTGTCGGAGATGCGCACACCATGGTGCAACTCATACTTCTCCTTAATACCACGCAGGATCGAGACGGTGTCTTCGACCGTCGGTTCCTGCACGATCACCGGCTGGAACCGCCGCGCAAGAGCTGCGTCTTTCTCAACATATTTGCGATACTCGTCGAGCGTCGTGGCACCCACACAGTGCAACTCACCCCGCGCCAGCGCAGGTTTCAGCAGGTTCGACGCATCCATCGCGCCATCTGCCTTACCGGCCCCAACCAACGTGTGCATCTCGTCAATGAACAGAATGACCTCGCCCGCGGCCTCGGTGACCTCGGTCAGCACGGCTTTCAGACGCTCTTCAAATTCACCGCGGTATTTCGCACCAGCAATCAACGCCCCCATGTCGAGCGCAAGCAAACGCTTGTTGCGCAGGCTTTCGGGCACGTCACCATCCACAATCCGCAACGCCAAGCCTTCCGCGATGGCGGTTTTACCCACGCCCGGCTCACCGATCAGCACCGGGTTGTTCTTGGTCCGGCGGCTCAACACTTGCATGGCACGGCGAATTTCTTCGTCCCGGCCAATGATCGGGTCGATTTTGCCCTCTTCGGCACGGGCGGTAAGATCAAGGCTGTACTTCTTAAGCGCGTCATAGCCTTCTTCGGCGGTTGCACTGTCAGCAGTCCGGCCTTTGCGCACGTCATTGATGGCGCTGTTCAGCCCCTGCGCCGTCACTTTACCGGCTTCCAACGCGGTTTTCGCGCCAGATTTCACCATGCAGAGTGCGGTCAGGATGCGTTCAACGGTGACAAAGCTGTCGCCCGCTTTCTTGGCTAGTTCCTCAGCCTCGGCCAGCACTTTTGCTGTCGTACCATCAAGATAAACCTGCCCGGCATCCCCGGTCACTTTCGGGATCTTGCCAAGCGCCAAATCCAAAGCCTGCATCACCCGCGCACCGTCACCGCCCGAAGCAGCGATCAGGTTGCGTGCGAGACCTTGGTCATCGTCCAACAGAGCTTTAAGGACATGCTCAGGGGCCAGCCGTTGGTGGCTTTCCCGAGTAGCTATTGTTTGCGCAGCCTGAATGAAACCGCGCGATCTTTCCGTGAACTTACTCAAGTCCATGGGCGTTCTCCTTTTCTACAAGCGCTCCAATATGCCGCGCCCGTTTGTGGCACGCAGCGGTCTGAGCCTCGCGGTTTATTTGGGGAGGAACCGGTTCGCCTTCAAGAGCCGCAAGCCGTGGAAAACGCGCAATCTTTAGCCTACGAAAATCCGCTCAATTGGTCAGTTTTCGCCAATGAGGCAAGAATGTGGCAAAAATATGTGGTTTTTTCGCAGATTTATGTTATTGTAATGGTTAGGAAATAATCTTTTATCCACATAAAATCGCTGTCAATTGAAACCATTTCAAGACCTTTGGCGTTAGTACCTCAGAAGAGCGCAGGAAACATAATAACCTGCCCGGTTCTAACGAGCACATGAGGTGAAACGATGCAGACGCGCCCTATTCAGATGACCGATGTCCTCTACAACGCGGCAAACCAGTGTTTCGAAGCGCTTGTTACCGTGCAGGACGGAAAACAGATGCGTCGATATGCTTGCGCCATCGACGCCCCGATTACCATGTCCTTTCGCGATGCCGCTGACGGCCTGTCCCGTCAAGCGCTTCGCCGCCACGCCCAAGGGCGCGGCTTGAGTTCCGAAGTTCTGCGCCACGTCCCCGCTCAGCGGGCTGGACGCCGCAGCTTTGACCCGCTGCGTTGGCTGGAAGAGGTGATCAACCTCCCCGGTCGCGACGCAGCTTAACCCTTTCCGCGCAGCGCCTGCCTGTTGCGCGGATTCCTGCGGACCTGCCGCCACCTCAACTGTCCCGATGTGGCGATCCGCAATACCAGAGACCAGTGCCTGCCTGCTAAGTCTCTGAACACTAGGCCCGGACCCGCTCTTGCGTGTGTTCGGGTCTTTTTTTGGCACGCTACGCTCCCTCTGCCAGTCAATAAGATGGACACGCCCTGCCGCAGCCCGTAGGTCAGTGCCGTTTGCAAATATGGCTGGAGCCCCCGCATGTCCGACGACCGATTGATTGTTGCCCTCGATGTCCCCCATGCCGTGGCGGGGCTTGAGCTGACCGAAAAGCTTGGCGATGCCGTGAGCTTTTACAAAATCGGGCTGGGCATGTTGACCGGTGGCGGGCTGGCGTTGGCCAATGAGTTAAAGCAGGAACACGGCAAACGCATTTTTCTCGATATGAAGCTGTTCGACATCGGCGCGACGGTAGAAGCCGCCGTGCGCGGTTTGGCACAGTTCGATCTTGATTTCCTAACCGTCCACGGCGATCCGCATGTTGTCGCAGCCGCCAAACAGGGCGCCGCCGCGAGCAATATGAAGATCCTTGCCGTGACCATCCTTACCTCGCTAGACCGTGCTGATCTGGATGCAGCATTGATCCAACCCGGTGGCATTGGAGATCTGGTGCAGACCCGCGCCGCACGTGCGCTCGACGCCGGGGCGGATGGGGTCATCGCTTCCCCACAAGAAGCCGCAGCGATCCGCGCCTTGCCCGAAGCGCAGGGCAAATTGATCGTCACACCGGGCGTACGCCCGCAGGGGGCCGCTTTGGGCGATCAAAAGCGTGTCGCCACGCCGGCTCAGGCCATCACGGACGGGGCGGATCATATCGTTGTCGGACGCCCCATTTGGCAGGCAGAAGACCCCGCCGCCGCAGCGCGTGCCGTGGTTGCAGAATTTTCGCAGCAATAACAGCACCCCCCGCCCTTGCTGTAGCAAACGCACCACAGGTCATTCCCTTGGACCGCCCCAAGGGGATCCTGCATAGGCGAAATAGGGCGGATATGTTATGTTGAACTCAGGTGATACTCCCCGACGAACTGGTTCTTCCTGATGTTCGTCACCTCCCCCCGCTGACGCAGGCGGGGGGCCTTTCTCTCAAAGATCACCCGCCCCCGACGCGCCGTTTAGATAGACTTGCAAACGATCCTGAAAGGCGGGAACGGCTTGGGGATGGTTCAAGAACTCCCCCTCTGTCATCAAGGTCCACCGCTGCCCCTCATCGCCAAAGACGATATCAGCCGAGGAGTCTTCTGGCAGGCGCGCCACAAAGAACCACTTGGTTCGCCCCGCCTCATCAAAAGGAGCGCGCCAGATCACGGCCTCTTCCGGCACCGCGATGCCCAATTCTTCCCGACACTCACGCAAGGCACAGTCGAGCGGGGTCTCATCGCCTTCGCGCCCGCCGCCGGGCAAATCCCAATGGCCGGGAAAGGGAAGGCCGGGCCGGTCGTCACGCAAGATCACAGCCAAGCGATTGCCAAGGTAAAGCGCCAGTTTGGCCCCATCAAACCCCATGTTCAAACCCTCGCCTATTGGTTATTGTCCTCCCCTACCCTTGCCTCTTTGGTGCTCCCATGGCCACCCTCTGTCGCGATTGTTTGAACGAGACCGCCCCCGCGCGGCGCTGTCCGCTCTGCGGCAGCCCCCGAATGCTGTCTCATGAGGAGCTGTTCGACCTTTCCATCGCACATATGGATTGTGATGCGTTCTATGCATCGGTTGAGAAACGCGATAATCCCGAATTGGCTGGCAAGCCCGTCATTATCGGCGGCGGGCGACGCGGTGTGGTCTCCACCGCTTGCTATGTGGCGCGGATTCGCGGCGTGCGTTCGGCCATGCCGATGTTTCAGGCGCTCAAACTCTGCCCTGACGCGGTGATCATCAAACCGCGAATGGACGCCTATGTCGAAGCCTCCCGCGCGATCCGCGCCATGATGGAAGAATTGACCCCCGCTATTGAGCCCCTGTCGCTCGACGAAGCCTTTCTCGACATGACCGGCACCGCACGGCTGCACGGCAAGCCGCCTGCGGTGATGCTGGCGCGGTTGGTACGGCGGATGAAAACGGAGTTGGGGCTGACCGGGTCGATTGGACTGAGCCACAATAAGTTTCTGGCCAAAGTCGCCTCGGACCTCGACAAGCCGCATGGGTTTTCCGTGATCGGCAAAGCCGAAACCGCAGCCTTCCTGCGCGACAAACCCGTGGGCATGATTTGGGGCGTGGGGGCCGCCACAAAGTCCGCGCTGGAACAGGCAGGCATTCGCAGTTTCTCGGACCTGCTTCGTTGGGAGCACACCGATCTGATCGCCCGCTTTGGCAGCATGGGTGACCGGCTGTGGCATCTGGCGCGGGGGCAAGACAAGCGCATCGTCTCGCGCCACCGTCCGGTAAAGTCGATCAGCAATGAGACGACATTTTCGGACAACACAGGCGATGCCGAGATTCTCGATGGGCACCTTTGGCGCTTGGCCGAAAAGGTGGCTGACCGCGCCAAGGCCAAGGACATGGCCGGGCGGGTGGTGACGCTTAAGCTCAAACGCGCCGACCATTCGCTACTGTCGCGCCGTCTGTCGCTGCACGACCCGACCCAACTGGCCGACCGCATCTACCGCACCGCCCGCGCGCTATTCGATCAGGTCGAGCACCGCAGCCCCTACCGGTTGATCGGCGTCGGCCTGTCTGACCTCTCTGGTGCGGATGGGGCGGATATGGGGGGCGATTTGCTCGACCCCGGCGCGGCGCAACGGGGCCGGGCGGAACGCGCCGCAGACAGCATCCGAAACCGCTTTGGCGAAAAAGCCATTCTCAAAGGCCGCGCTCTGCGCTGATCACTCCGCCGCGAGCGGTATTTGCCCCTGCCCGATTTGCGCCACTTCGGCCACCACCTGCTGGAGGGCGGTCTGAACCGCTTCGAAATTTCCGTTCGGGCGAATCAATCGCTCGTTCATGTAAAGCGCACGATCAATCTCAACCTGCACTGCGTGTTGGCCACGCGACGGACGGCCATAGGCCTGCGTGATATAGGCCCCCGCGAAAGGCGAATTGCGGGTCACAATAAAGCCCGCAGCGGCGAAAGCTGCCTCGACCCTATCGACCACCTCGCCCCCGGCAGCGGCACCAAACCGGTCGCCCAAGACCACGTCAGGGCGGCGCATCCCGCCCCGCACCACGCCATCCATCGCCTCATGCGGCATGGAATGGCAGTCAATCAGCACGGCCTGCCCATGTCGGTGATGGGCTTGAGTAAGCAGTTCTTGCAACTTGGCGTGATAGGGCCGCCAATAGCGCTCAATGCGCAGTTCCGCTTCGCTTTGGCTGAGCTTGCCGCGATAAATTGCCCGCCCATTGGCCACGACCCGGGGAATCACCCCAAGGCCAGAGGCCACGCGCGGGTTATGCCCCTGTCGTGCGACCCCTTCGATGACTGCCGGGTCCAACTCTTCCGGCGCGCGGTTCAGGTCCAGAAAGGCCCGCGGCGCGCCGGCGCGAATGAAACTCGCCCCATAGCGCGGGGCGCAATCAAACAGCAGATCGACAAAAGCATCCTCTGACGAGCGGATCGCATGTTCGTCCAAGACCGTACGCCGCAGAAAAGACCCGGCATAATCGCGCCCCGAATGAGGCGATGCGAAGACCACGCAAGACAGGTTGCGGTCCGGGCGGAGAACTTCGTAGGCGGTCATTGGCATAATAAATTCCTCTAAGTCGAACATAGCGTGTTTATTCCGCGTCAAAAGCCCTTGATCCTCCCGCCGACTCCTTTTATAGGACCCAAACGGCGCGAAATTTCGCGCCCCATTTTTGTTTGGGGTCGATTTTGAAACGTCGTTAAGTGGGTGATTAGCTCAGCGGTAGAGCACTTCGTTGACATCGAAGGGGTCACTGGTTCGATCCCAGTATCGCCCACCATTTATTCATCGACCCGCCTTGGCGGGTTGCCCGCAACCCAGGCGCTGGCCCGCGCCACGACATGAGGAGACCACCTATGAAGGTTCGCAATTCGCTCCGCTCGCTCAAGAATCGGCATCGCGATTGCCGTGTTGTGCGTCGCAAAGGCCGCGTTTACGTCATCAACAAAACGCAGCGCCGGTTCAAAGCCCGTCAGGGCTGAGCTTCGCAGCAATTCGATTTAAAAGGCCGCTCCCTTTCGGGGCGGCCTTTTTCGTTGTGGCTTAGCGGTTGCAACACCCGCACAAAGCCCCAACTACTGTGCAGACCCGAAGAATAAGGAATTTTAGAATGTCGGACTTTTCCGAGTACACCCCCCCAAAGGTTTGGACATGGGACGCAGAAAGCGGCGGCAAATTCGCCAGCATCAACCGGCCCATCGCCGGGGCGACCCATGACAAGGACCTGCCCGTGGGGGACCATCCCTTCCAGCTTTACTCGTTGGCCACGCCCAACGGGGTGAAGGTGACGGTGATGTTCGAGGAGTTGCTCGCCGCCGGGCATAAGGGTGCGGAATATGACGCTTGGCTGATCGATATTTCAGAGGGCGATCAATTTGGTTCGGGCTTTGTTGAAGTGAACCCGAACTCCAAGATCCCGGCGTTGATGGACCGTTCCGGCGATACGCCGCAGCGGGTCTTCGAATCAGGGTCGATCTTGCTTTATCTGGCCGAGAAATTCGGCGCCTTCCTGCCGCAAGATCCCGCGCGTCGCACCGAAGCGCTGTCCTGGCTCTTTTGGCAGATGGGCAGTGCGCCCTACCTTGGCGGCGGCTTTGGCCATTTCTATGCCTATGCGCCCGAAAAGTTTGAGTACCCGATCAACCGCTTCGCGATGGAGGCCAAGCGCCAGTTGGACGTGATGGACAAGCATCTGGCAGAGCACGACTATTTTGCTGATGAATATTCCATCGCCGATATTGCGATCTGGAGCTGGTATGGTCAGCTGGTCCTCGGACGGCTTTATTCTGCAGCAGAGTTCCTTGATGTGGCGTCCTACAAAAACGTCATGCGGTGGGCAGAAAAGATCGATGCCCGCCCTGCGGTGACACGAGGCCGAATGGTGAACCGCGCCTTCGGTGATGACCTGTCGATGCAGTTGCATGAACGCCATGACGCCAGCGACTTTGACACCAAAACCCAAGATAAGATTGCTAGCACAAGCTGATTTCCGCGCCCCGGCCCAAGCGGCCGGGGGCTTCCCGACTAAATTGCTCGGAATTGGTTGCGGAGCCGCGCGAAATCTGTTTCTTACTGTTTCAGTCGAGTTAATTCTTCACGGAACAGGATCCAAAATGACCCTTTGCAAGACCTCCACTGCCGTAGCCGCTTTGATGTCGCTGGCCCTGCCCGCGCTGGCCGACGGCGAGCTGAACCTCTACTCCTCGCGCCACTATGACACCGACGAGCGGCTTTACACCGACTTTACCGAAGCGACCGGCATCACCATCAACCGCATTGAAGGCAAGGCCGACGAACTGCTGGCCCGTATGGAAGCCGAAGGTGCCAACTCCCCCGCCGACGTCCTGCTGACCGTGGACACAAGCCGTCTGAAGCGTGCAAAGGACATGGGCCTGCTGCAAGCGGTCGAGAGCGAGACACTTGAAGAGCGCATCCCCGCCAACCTGCAAGACGACGACAACCAGTGGTTCGGCCTGTCCCAACGTGCGCGGATCATCTTCTACAACAAAGAAACGCTCGACAATCCACCCGCGACCTACATGGACCTCGCCGACCCGGCCTACAAAGGTCAGGTCTGCATCCGCTCGTCCACCAACACCTATAACCAGACGCTGCTGGCCTCCATCGTAACCCATGAGGGCGAAGAAGCCGCGACCGAATGGGCGCAGGGCGTGGTCGACAACATGGCCCGCGCACCGCAGGGCGGCGACACCGACCAGCTGCGCGGCATCGTGTCGGGCGAGTGCGACATCGCGGTCTCCAACAGCTACTACTTCGCCCGCGCGATCCGCACCGATGTGGACGGCGTTTCGGCTGAGATCGACAAGATCGGCCTGATCTGGCCGGACCAAGAGGGCAACGGCGCGCATATGAACCTCTCGGGCGGTGGCGTGGCCAAGAACGCGCCGAACCGTGAGAATGCGGTGAAGTTCCTTGAGTATCTCGCCTCTGATCAGGCGCAGCAGTATTTTTCAGCCGGTAACGATGAGTTCCCAACGGTGGAAGGTGTTGAACTGGCCGACAGCGTGAAGCAATTGGGTGAGTTCAAAGCCGATGACGTGAACCTGTCGGACGTGGCCGAGAACATCGGCACAGCGCAGAAGATCTTCAATACCGTCGGCTGGGAATAATCCGAACGACAATCGAGCAGGAGGCGGGCATTCGAGCCCGCCTTTTTTTATGCGCGGCAGTATCTCACAAGGGCGATGCCCGGCGGCACGGCGCGCATCGCACTCCCTTCCCAGTAGGGCGATTTTGTAAGGTCACATCAGAATGCAACCCTCGCGGGCCCTGCGCATTCCGTCAAAAAAAATTAAATAGCCTATCGCCCCCCAGGGACGGCGCTGCCCTCATCGTACCCCGGCCCGGGACAAGCCGCAGGCGCCGGGCCATCGCCTGCCCGTTCCGTTACGCCAAAGGCGTGCCGATCAATAACGGCGCACCTCTGGTGCGACGGGGAGGCGATTTGGTGAGGCTGGGTGCGACCTCACGGACACACATCATAGCTGAAAGATAAAGTGGCACAAAGGCACGTTAGGATCGCCACACCACGGGCAGGCGCTGGCCCTTCCGCGCTACCGCTGACGCCCCACCTGGCGACAGATCAAGATTACCGGCAGCAGCCCCATCGCCACGATCACCAAGCTTGGCACCGCCGCCCCGTTCAACCGTTCATCACTCGCCAACCGATACGCCTGTACCGCAAGCGTATCATAGTTAAACGGTCGCATGATCAGTGTTGCGGGCAGTTCTTTCATCACATCGACAAAGACGATCAGCAACGCGGTCAGCAGACTGGGCGCGAGGATCGGCAAATGCACCCGGCGCAACGTCCCTAAGGGCGTCTGTCCCAGCGACCGGGCCGCGGCGTCCATATTCGCGTGCACCATCGCTTGCCCGCCTTCATACGCCCCAAGCGCCGCGGCGAGGAAACGCACCAGATAGGCCAGCACCAACAGCCAAATCGACCCGGTGATCAGCAAGCCCGTCGAAATGTCAAAGGTTGCCCGCATCCACGCATCCAGCGCATTGTCAAAGGCTGCGAAGGGCACCAGCAGGCCCACCGCAATCACTCCCCCCGGCACCGCATAGCCCAACCGCGCCACATAGGCCGCAGTCTGCGAGACACGTCCGGGCCGCAGCCGCCGAAAGAACCCCACGCTGATTGCCGCCAACACCGTCAAGATGGCGGCAACGCCCGCCAATGTCACCGAGTTGCGCATGAACCCGAGGTAGCGCGGGCTGAACAGGCTCTGCTCTGAGTTCATCCCCATGGTCACCAGAATGATCACTGGCAGCACCGCGCCAAAGAGCACCGGCACGCCGCACAACACGATCGCCGCCGCTGCTTGCCAGCCTTTCAACTCCGACGGTGGTGCTGACTGGGTGCGCCGCGCCGGGTCGTGGTATTTCGCCTTACCGCGTTGCGCCCGCTCCAGCATCGCCAGCAACAGCGCAAAGCTCAGCAAGCAAAGCGCCAGTTGCGCGGCAGCGGCGCGGTCGAACATGGAAAACCAACTGGTGTAGATGCCGGTGGCAAAGGTCTGAACGCCGAAATAGGCCACGGTGCCAAAATCCGCGATGGTCTCCATCACCGCCAGCAAGACGCCCCCTGCAATGGCCGGACGTGCCAGGGGCAGGCTGACTTTGAAAAACGCGGCCCAAGCGCTCGACCCAAGGGCGCGCGCCGCGAGGAAGGTCGTCCCGCTTTGCTGCAAAAACGCGGCGCGGGCGAGCAGGTAGACATAAGGGTAAAGCACCAGCACCAGCATCGCCGCAGCCCCGCCCAGCGAGCGAATCTCAGGGAACCAGTAATCGCGTGGCCCCCATCCGGTTACATCGCGCAGCGTGGCCTGCACGACGCCGGGATGATCCAACACATGGGTATAGGCATAGGCCAGCACATAGGCCGGGAACGCCAGCGGCAACACCAGCGCGATCTCCAAGAATTTCGCGCCGGGAAAGCGGGTCATCGTAACCAACCACGCGGCCCCGACCCCGATAGAGAATGTCCCCGCAGAGACCAGCAGCACCAGCAACAGGGTGGTGAGCGTATAACGGCCCAAGACCGTCTCGATCAAATGCTGCACCGTTTCAGTGCCACCGCTCAACGCCGCGATCAACACCGCCAGCATCGGCAGCGCACAGAAGGCCGCGACAGTCAGCGCCACGGCAGAAAGCGCGCGCAGCCCGTCGCGGGCGCGGGGCGGTTGGGTCGTATCGGAGGGGGCAGCATTCAGCGTCATGCGCCCTATTTCGACCATTTCACTCGGAAATGCCAGAGGGCGCGACGCTGCGCCTCAGTCGTAGCTGCGCTGATCCTCGATCACCATGCCATCCCGCGGCAAAGAGCCGGGCGGGACCAGTTCGATCTTGCCCTTAAGCTTGAGCAAATCCGCGACGGATTTCGCGTAGCTGTCCTGATCCGTGCCGGTGGTTTCGATCTGCACGGTCATCACATCCGTCTCACCTTCGCGGCTGGCGATGACGCGGGCCTTTTCGATCTCAGGGTGTTGGGCCACAAGTGCCGCGACTTGTTCAGGCCGGACAAACATGCCTTTAATCTTGGTGGTTTGATCCGCGCGGCCCATCCAACCCTTAATGCGGATATTCGTACGGCCACAGGGGCTTTCGCCCTCCAACACGGCGCTGAGGTCACCCGTCGCGAACCGGATCAGCGGATAGTCAGGGTTTAGCGTGGTGACCACGACCTCGCCTACTTCGCCGGGCGCAACCGGGATGCCGGTGCCGGGGGTGACGATCTCGACAATCACATGCTCATCGACAATCAGCCCCTCCATCGCGGCGCTTTCATAGGCGATATTGCCCAGATCGGCGGTGGCATAGGATTGCAGGCAGGTGATGCCGCGCTCTTGGTAATAGGCGCGTAGGCTGGGGAACAGCGCCCCGCCACCGACGGCCGCCTTGGTGATTTTCAATTCGACGCCCATGGCATCGGCTTTTTCAAGAATCACCTTCAGATAGTCCGGCGTGCCCGCATAGGCCGTTGAGCCCACATCCCGCGCCGCCGTCACCTGAAGCTCCGTCTGTCCGGTGCCCGCAGGCAGCACCGTCGCTCCCACCGCCCGCGCGCCGCTCTCAAAAATCATGCCCGCCGGGGTCAGGTGATAGCCAAAGCAGTTGTGCACCACATCCCCCGCCGCGATCCCCGCCGCATGCAGGAACCGCCCCATGCGCCACCAGTCGGGATCGTTGCTCGACGGCTCATAGATTGGGCCGGGGGACTGGAAGACATGGGAGAATTCCTGCACCGGCTTGGTCGTAAAGCCGCCAAAGGGCGGCTGGCCTGCCTGCGCCTTGCTCAGTTCAGATTTGCGCAGCACCGGCAGGTCGGCCAACGCTTCGGCAGAGGTGATCTGTGACGCATCCACGCCCTTAAGCGTGTCGCCATAGCCCGGCAGTGCTTGTGCGCGGGCGATCTGTCGCGGCAGCGCCTCGGCCAGATCGGCGGCCCGTTGGTCGGCGCTGCGGGTTTCCAGATCGTCGAAATGGGGCTTGGTCAGCATCCCTGTCACTTTCCTGCTATGGCATCACTGGAGAGGGCATAGGCCCGCTCATGTCTCGTCTTGGGTCTTGTTGTTGTCTGGGCTTAGCTCAGCCAGCGTTTGCGGCGGCGGTAACTGCGCACGTCGCGAAAGCTCTTGCGGCCTTCGTCGGACATGCCGAGGTAGAATTCCTTCACATCTTGGTTCTCGCGCAGGTCTTTGGCAGGGCCGTCCATCACGACGCGCCCGGATTCGAGGATGTAGCCGTAATGGGCAAAGCGCAGCGCCACGTTGGTGTTCTGCTCCGCCAAAAGGAATGTCACGCCCTCCTGCTCGTTCACCGATTTCACGATCTCGAAAATCTGCTCTACCAGCTGCGGCGCGAGGCCCATCGACGGTTCATCCAAAAGGATCGTTTCCGGCCGGGACATCAACGCGCGGCCAATGGCACACATCTGCTGCTCGCCGCCCGAGGTATAGCCCGCCTGCGAGCGACAACGTTCTTTCAGACGGGGGAAATAATCATAGACCATCTCAAGATCGCGCTGGATCGCGGCATTGCCGTCTGCACGGGTATAGGCGCCGGTTAACAGGTTCTCTTCGATGGTCAGGTGTTCAAAGCAGTGCCGGCCTTCCATGACCTGCACGACGCCCTTCTTCACGGTCTCGGCGGGATCTTGATGTTGGATCGGACCGCCACGGTATTTGATCGAGCCTTTGGTGACCTCGCCCCGTTCCGACGCCAACAGCCCCGAGATCGCCTTGAGCGTCGTCGTCTTGCCCGCGCCGTTGCCGCCCAGAAGCGCGGTGATGCCGCCCTTGGGCACGTTCAGGCTCACGCCCTTCAGCACGAGGATGACGTGATTGTAGATCACCTCGATATTATTGACCTCAAGCAGGTTTTCGACTGCGACGTCATTGGTATTGGCAGCATCCAGCATGGGAATGACCTCTCTTAAGGCTTGGAAGGTCCCCGGCCACCCGAAGGGCAGCCGGGGGTGTCGCGTTTAGCAGTTGCCTTCGATGGCGTTTTCATCCGCGTAGGCTTTGCTGTCCTCTTCGATCAGCGGCTGGATGACCTCTTGGTCAGACTGCATGAAGTCCGACACGAGGTTCCATTCTTTGGCTTCTGCGTCCCACTGGGTCACAGCCACGAAACCTTCGCCGCCGTGGTTTTCGCAAGAGACGCTGAACTCGGGGCCGAAGTCAGGCAAGCCAAGCTCGGCCATCTTCTCTTCGGTGATCTCAAGCTGCTCCATCCCGTCGCGCATCTGGCCGCCGGTGATGTCGGTCACACCGTGGATTTCCTGCGCGGTTTTGGCAGCCTCAGCCACCAGCATCGCAGCATAGAGACCCCGGTTATAGAGCACCGAGCCCACCTGATCGCCCGCGCCCGCTGCTTTGCCCGTGTCGATCACGTGCTTTTGCAGATCATCATAGAGCGGATAGTCGGAGCCGACGTTGTGGAATGTCAGTGCCTTATAGCCGTCCGCTTTTGCACCCGCCGAGAGCACGTCGTTTTCGGAACCGGACCACCAGATGCCAATGAACTTGTCCATCGGGAAACGGATGTTGGCGGCTTCCTGAACCGCGACTTGGTTCATCACGCCCCAGCCGTACATGATCACATAGTCAGGCTTGTCGCGGCGAATTTGCAGCCACTGCGATTTCTGCTCCTGACCGGGGTGATCGACCGGCACTTCTTTCAGCTCGAAACCGTGCTTCTCGCTCAGCTCTTGCAGCGTGCGGATCGGCTCCTTGCCATAGGCAGAGTTGTGGTAGACGAGCGCAATCTTCTTGCCCTCAAGGCTGCCGCCTTCCTGCTCCATGATGTGCTTTACGGCGACCGAAGCACCATCCCAGTAGTTCGCAGGGAAGTTAAAGACATGGCTAAAGACATTGCCGTTCTTGGCCGAGGTCCGGCCCAGACCGGAGGTCAGCATCGGGATGTCATCGGCGGTGACTTTAGGGATCAACTGATAGGTGATGCCCGTCGAGAGCGGCTGATACACCAGCGCGCCGTCACCCTTGGTGGATTCGTAACATTCCACGCCCTTCTCGGTGTTATAGGCGGTCTCGCATTCCGGCACGCGGATGGTTTCGCCACCGATGCCGCCGTCACGCTCGTTCAGCAGCGTGAAGTAATCGGCATAGCCATCGGCAAAGGGGATGCCGCCCGCAGCATAAGGCCCTGTGCGATAGCTCAGCGATGGAAAGACAAGGTCTGCCATCACGGGGCTTGCGGCCATCAGGCCAGCTACGGCCAGTGTTCCCAGTTTATATTTCATCGGTGTTTCCTCCCTTGGATTGTCCGACTTGGTTGTGGGCCGGGTTTCCTCCCCCCGCCTCTATTTTCATGGCCCCCGCTTAGTGCGGGAAGGGCCACAATCTCAGTTTTTCCTTGGCGACGCGCCAGAGTTGGGCAAGGCCATGCGGCTCGGCAATTAGGAAGACGATGATCAGCCCGCCTACAATCACCAGCTGCAAGTGCGCCACGATGTCTGTGGGCCAGCCGAGCCAGTCGACGCCGACGATCTTGAGCAAGACCGGCAGCAGTACCAGGAACGCCGCCCCCGCAAAGCTGCCAAAGATGCTGCCCAAACCGCCGATGATAATCATAAAGAGCACGAGGAACGATTTGTTGATGCCAAAGGCTTCGCCAACTTCGACCGCGCCGAGGTAGATCGAAAAGAACAACGCGCCGGAGATGCCGATAAAGAAAGAGCTCACCGCAAAGGCCGTCAATTTCGCCCGCAGCGGGTTCACTCCGATGATCTCGGCCGCGATGTCCATGTCGCGGATCGCCATCCATTTGCGCCCCACTGATCCGCGCGTCAGGTTGCGTGCCACCAGTGCGGAGCCCACGGTGAAGATAAGGCAGAACATATAGGTCGCCCAGGCTTCGGTATTGGGGCCAGTGATCAGGATGCCAAAGGTGTCCCGCTCTGGCGCGCTGATTTGGCCGGAAGCGGAGTAGTTGTAGAACCACGGCACCCGGTTAAAGAGCCACACGAGGAAGAACTGGGCCGCCAACGTTGCCACAGCGAGGTAGAAGCCCTTGATCCGCAAGCTCGGCAGGCCAAAGAGCGCCCCCACAGCTGCCGTGATCACCCCGGCGAGCAGGATGTGGATGAACATGCTCACATCCGGCATCGCGGTCATCAGCTTGTAACAGGAATAGGCCCCCACCGCCATGAAACCGCCGGTGCCAAGGCTCACCTGCCCGCAATAGCCCACGAGGATGTTCAGCCCGATCGCCGCGATAGCGTAGATCAGGAAGGGCAGGAACAGCGAGTTTACCCAGTAGTCATTAACCATAAAGGGAATGACAAAGACCGCGACGAACAGCACCAGATAGTAGCGATACCGGTCGAACTTGATCGGGAAGGTCTGCTGGTCTTGGGCGTAGGACGTGTTGAAATCGCCTGCTTCACGATAGAACATTAGACTGATTTCCCTTCTGCGATAGTCATTTGCACCGTCCCGTAGGGTGCGCGCTTGCCGCGCACCGCACCGATATCGAACCCTGTATCAATCCGGGGCTTCGCCCTTTGAACAGGCGAAACTGTCCCCCGGACTGTTTCCGGGTAGCCTGTATCAAACCCGTTCAATGATCTTCTCCCCAAACAGGCCCTGCGGGCGGAAGACGAGGAAGACGAGCGCCAGCATATAGGCGAACCAGTTCTCGGTCGCGCCACCGAGGAAAGGTGCGCCGATCAGGAACTCGAACAGTTTCTCGCCCACACCGATGATCAGCCCGCCAACAATCGCGCCGGGAATCGAGGTGAAGCCGCCCAGCATCAGCACCGGCAGCGCTTTCAGCGCAATGAGCGACAGTGAGAACTGCACGCCCGACTTCGCACCCCACATGATGCCCGCGACCAGTGCGACAAAACCCGCGAGCGACCAGACCAAGATCCAGATAAAGTTCAGCGAAACCCCGACCGACAGCGCGGCTTGGTGGTCATCCGCCACGGCGCGCATGGCGCGGCCCTGTTTGGTGTACTGCGCAAACATCACAAGCCCGATCACAAGGATCGCCGCAACGATGGAGGCCACAATATCGAGGTTGTCGATAAAGAAGCCGTAACCGGTGGCGTTGAAGGTGAATTCGTCGATCCAGACGTTGATGCCCTGCGGCAGACCCACGTCGAGGGTCTTGATCTCGGACCCCCACATCAGGTCGCCCACGCCTTCAAGGAAATAGGCCAGACCGATGGTCGCCATAAAGAGGATGATCGGCTCTTGCCCCACAAGGTAGCGGAACACGAAGCGCTGCACGCAATAGGCCAGCACGATCATCACGACCATTGTTAGCACGATGGCAAGGAAAGCCGGGATGTGCCAGCCGAAGTGATGCACTTCGGTGCCAAGGATCGCGTTGATCAGATGGCTAAAGGGCACCTGCCCCTCCATGATCCCCACCAGCGTCAGCGCCGCGAACAGCGCCATAACCCCTTGAGCGTAATTAAAAATGCCCGAAGCCTTGTAGATCAGCACGAAACCAAGGGCGACGAGCGCGTAAAGCACCCCGGCCATAAGCCCGTTGAGAAAGACCTCGATTGTAAACGCCAGTTGCTCAGGCATCATTGGCCCTCCCCAAAGTCAGAACGGCTGTGTCATTGCGGGTGATTATGCGGCGCTCAGTCATGGGCCATCCCGAGATAGGCGTCGATCACCTCTTGGTTGTTGCGCACCTCGTCGGGTGAGCCGTCACCGATCTTGCGGCCGTAGTCCATCACGACCACACGGTCGGAGAGGTCCATGACCACGCCCATATCATGCTCAATCAGCGCGATGGTGGTGCCGAATTCATCGTTCACGTCGAGGATGAAGCGGCTCATGTCCTCTTTTTCCTCAACGTTCATGCCGGCCATCGGCTCGTCCAGCAGCAGAATCGTCGGCTCAGCAGCCAAGGCGCGCGCCAGTTCGACGCGCTTTTTCAAACCGTAGGGCAGTCGTGCGACTGGCGTCTTGCGGATCGCCTGAATCTCCAGAAAGTCGATGACCTTCTCAGCAATTTCGCGGTTTTCAATCTCTTCGCGCTCGGCTTTGCCCTTCCAAAGCGACTGCGCCAGCAGGCCGGATTTCATCTGCGTCAAACGGCCCGTCATCACGTTGTCGAGCACCGACATGCCCTCAAACAGCGCGATGTTCTGGAATGTTCGGGCAATACCCTGCTGCGCCACCTGATAGGGTTTCATCGGTGGGCGGCGCGCGCCCTTGTACCAGACCTCGCCCTCCTGCGGCACGTAGAAGCCGCTGATCACATTGAGCATAGAGGACTTGCCTGCCCCGTTCGGCCCGATGATCGCGCGGATTTCGCCCTCGCGGATGTCGAAGGAAATGTCCTTGATCGCTTCCACACCACCGAAACGCAGGGTGATGTTTTTCATCTCCATCACCGTGGGGCCAATGGTGCGGCCGTCGTCGGTGACATAGCTGTCAGCCTGATCTTTCACGCTGTCCCTTTCCATAGTTCCCGCCTGTCCGGCGCTGGCCGCGCTCATTCCGCTGCCATCTGGTGGCTGGTCGGCTGCACGGCAGCCTCACGAATTTCGAGCGTCGCCTTGATCGAGCCTTTGCGGCCATCCTCATAGGTCACTTCCGTCTCGGTGCTGACCTGTTTGGAGCCGTCGTAGAGGGCGGTGATGATGTCGGCGTATTTCTCTTCGATGATCTTGCGGCGCACTTTGCGGGTGCGGGTGAGTTCACCATCATCGGCGTCGAGTTCTTTGTGCAGCACAACAAAGCGATGCACCTGACAGCCCGAGAGCATCTCGTCCTCGGCAACCGAGCGGTTCACCTCCTCCACATGGCTTTGAATCGTGTCCATCACCTGCGGATGCCGCGCCAGTTCCTGATAAGACGCATAGCCGATGTTGTTGCGCTCGGCCCAGTTGCCCACCGCCGTGAGGTCGATATTGATGAAGGCGGTACATTCCGTGCGCTGATTGCCAAAGACCACGGCTTCGAGAATGTTGGGGAAGAACTTCAGCTTGTTCTCCACGTATTTCGGCGCAAAGAGCCGCCCATCGGCCATCTGACCCACATCCTTGGCGCGGTCGATAATGCGCAGGTGGCCGCTGCTTTCTTCGATGAAGCCCGCATCGCCGGTGGCGACCCAGCCTTCGGCATCCTTGGTGTCGGCGGTGCTTTCGGGGTTCTTGTAATACTCCACAAAGACGCCGGGCGAGCGGTAGAACACCTCGCCATTGTCCGCGATTTTCAACTCGACGCCGGGGCAGGTCACGCCCACGGTATCGCTGCGCACCTCGCCGTCAGGCTGGGCGGTGATGAACACCGTCGCTTCGGTCTGGCCGTAGAGTTGTTTGAGGTTAATACCAAGCGAGCGGTAGAAATCGAAGATCTCCGGCCCGATCGCCTCGCCCGCCGTGTAGCCCACGCGCACGCGGCTGAACCCAAGCGTATTCTTAAGCGGGCCATAGATCATCAACTCGCCCAACGCATATTTCGCACGGTCCATGAACGACACTTTCTTGCCGTCCAGAATGGCGGGGCCAACCTTGCGGGCATGGGCCATGAACGTGTCAAAGAGCCATTTCTTGAACCGGCTCGCGTCTTCCATACGGATCATGACGGAGGTCAACTGTGTTTCAAACACCCGCGGCGGGGCGAAGTAATACGTCGGCCCGATCTCGCGCAGGTCGACATGCATCGTGTCCGCGCTTTCGGGGCAGTTGGTGCAAAAACCGGTCCAAAGCGCTTGACCCACTGAGAAGATGAAATCACCAACCCAAGCCATCGGCAGATAGGCGAGGATCTCGTCCGTGCGCTTGAGGTTGTCGAACTCCGAAGAGGATTTCGCCGTCTCGATAATATTGCGGTTGCTCAGCACCACGCCCTTTGGCTTGCCGGTGGTACCGGAGGTATAGAGCATCACGCCGGTTGAGTCGTAATTCAGCTTGGCCTGACGGGCTTCCAACTCTGCGATATGCTTCTCGCGGTTGGCGCGGCCCATCTCTTGAACGGCGGTATATTGATCAAGCTTGGAATGGTCGTATTTGCGCAACCCGCGGGGGTCGAGATAGATCATGCGCTCGAAGTCAGGCAGTTGGTCCTGCACTTCGATGATCTTATCGACCTGCTCCTGATCGCCCACCACGGCGAGGCGGGCGCCGCAGTGACCCATAACATAGGCCATCTCTTCGGCATTGGCGTCTTGATAGAGCGGCACCGGCACGGCCCCGGCCATTTCAGCGGCGATCATCGCCCAGTACAGATAGGGACGGTTGCGGCCAATGACGGCGACGAAATCACCTTCGTCCAACCCCAGTTCCAAAAACCCAAGCGCCAGCGCCTCAACCTCGTCGCGGGTCTGCGACCAGGTCCAACTCTGCCAAATCCCGTATTCTTTCTCCCGATATGCGGGAGCGTTTGCGAACTCTTTTGCGTTGCGGTGCAACAGCGCCGGAACGGACTGAGGTCCGTCGGCACGCTTCAGCGGCTTAGCCAAATTGTCTTCCTCCCATGCCCGCCCTCCCGGCGGGGTCGATCGCTTGTGCGATTCTTCGATCACTCAAGTGACGTTATCTTTTTTGTGAAGGTCAACTTTTTCCTGATCTTTTCCGAATCCTAACGAATTGTTACAAGCCGCGTCGCCGCTGCCCGATCGCCTAGTTTATCCCGTTCGCCCGCTGTAGTTCGCGTACATATGCTATGATGGTTTTGACCTCTGCCGGGGTGATCCCCGCGACGGGCGGCATGTTTCCAAAAGACCAATGATGCTGCCGCACGCCGTTGGTTGCCGCGACCATAAAGGCGCCATCGCCGTGGTGGCTGGGCTCATAAACCTTGTGGATCAGGGGCGGGCCGCTGCCTTCGCGTCCGGCAGCGTTATCTCCATGACAGGCCGCACATTTGGCCTCGAAAGCCCGCTGCCCCACCTGCGCCTGAGCGCTGAGCTTCTCTGGCAGGGTGACAGAAACCATCGCCGCGCCTGCTGTCGGAGCCTTTGCAGCCTCCTCTTCAGCCCCCTGCCACCAAATGTAACCCAGAGCCACCACCGCCGCTACTGCTGCTATGCCGATTGCCTTTTGCATCTTTCGTCCTTGTTATTGCCTTCAGGTGCTGGGCGCTTCTGCCCCCTTCCCGCGCAAGAAGGTCAAGCACGAAGCTGCGGCGGCTCTTTGCCTTTTCGCTGCACGGTGTTAGCCCTGAATATGGGGGGAAAAGCGATGCAAATCACGGACGAACAGACCAAAGCGCTGACCCATGCGGGGCTGAACCTGATTGCACAGGCGCTGACCATCTATGACAGCGACCTGCGGCTTGCGGTCTGTAACGCGCCGTTCCAATCGATGTTCGATCTGCCTGATGCGCTGGTCACCCCCGGCGCCCCGTTTAAGGATACCGTTCGCCACCTTGCCGAAACCGGTGAATATGGTGAGGTTGCAGATATCGATGCTTTTGTCGCGGAGCGTGTCGAACAAGCTCGCGCCTTCGTGCCCCATTACATGGAGCGCAGCCGCGCCAATGGTCGCACCATCAGCGTTGAAGGGTCTCCCCTGCCGCAAGGCGGCTGGGTTACCGTCTATACCGATATCACCAATACAAAACGGCAAGAGGCGTTGCTACGTGCGCGCTCTGACGCGCTGACCGATCAGGTGCTGTCGCACGCAGAACAGCTTGCCGCCACGAACCGCCAGTTGGAGGCGACGATCACCGCGCTCGAAGAGGCTAAGCGACAGGTTGTCGAAAGCGAAGCCCGTATGCGACTTACGACCGAGATGATGCCCGCGCATATCGCTCATGTCGACGAAAATGGCCGTTACATCTATTCCAACCGCCGCCTGAGCAGCGTAATGCCCGGTCGACCCAGCAATATCATGGGCCTTCATATCCGAGTGGCACTGGGCGATGCGGCTTACGGGCGGATTAAACCTGCGCTGACCAAAGCCTATACCGGCGCGCCGTCAGTGGTGGAGTTTACCGATGATGCCTCTGCCCGCCGCATCCGCGCTGCCTTTACCCCCGATGGGCGCGGCGGCGTCTATATCCTGTCGATGGACATTACTGAGGAAACCCAAACCCGGGTCGCCCTGCAGCAAACCCTGAAACGCGAGACAGCCTCGCGCATGATCTCCGGGCTCGCGCATGATTTCTCAAATCTTTTGACGATCATTCTTGGCATGCAATCGAAACTGGCCCGCCTACCTGATCTCTCGCCACAGGCTAGCGACTTGATCGAGGGCACGCTTGCAGCGGCACGGCGCGGGGGTAATCTGCTCAGTTCCATCGCCGATGTGACCGAGCCGCGCGCCCTGCGCCCCACCGCCACCGATCTGGCGGGTCTGCTTAATGAGCTGGCCACCCTTGCCGCCCCGACCCTGCCGCCAAAATGCAAGCTGGTCGTTCGGAACGACGCCCCTGATGCGATGGTGCTGCTCGACAAGGGCCGCGTCCAAGACGCTTTGCTGAACCTCATCCTAAACGCCCGCGACGCCTGCGGCGCGGCGGGACAAATCACCGTGACGCAGCGCCGGGTGCACGACATCTGGATCGAATGGGTGGTCGAGGACACCGGCCCTGGTTTTTCCCCTTCGGCGCTGGAACGGGGCGTAGACCCCTTCTTTACCACCAAGGGCAGCGAAGGCTCGGGGCTGGGCCTGTCGATGGTCTATGACATGACCAAATCCTCCGGCGGCGACCTGCGCCTGCGCAACGCGCAAGACGGCGGCGCAAGGATCAGCCTGCGCCTGCCCTACCGCGCTGCGGTGCCTGCCACCACCGGGTTGGTTCTGCTGGTGGAGGACACAACAGACATCCGCGCCGTGGTGCGCGACATGCTGATGGACCTCGGCCACTCAGTGATCGAAGCCACCAGCGCCGACGAGGCCACCGCCCTTATCGCGGACCTGCCCGACATCTCGCTGGTGCTGTCAGACATCCAACTAAGCGGCGAAGGCACTGGCATTGACCTTGCCCACCGTCTGGGGCGCAGCCTGCCGATCCTGCTCATGACCTCCCTGCCGGCGGATGATCCACTGTTTCTCAAAGCGCAGAAACTCGCCCCGGTGCTGCGCAAACCCTTCGACAAAGCAGACCTGCAATCACTGATCGCCCCGTTGAAAGCTCCCACATCATGACCCAAGCCCCCGCGACGCGCCCGCTGGTAACCATCCTCGACGATGAGCCTGAAATCCGCAGCATGTTGTCAGACACGCTGGAGGAAGCGGGGTTCGACACGCTCAGTTTTGGCCGCGCCCGCGCTTTTGAAGCGGCTTTGGCCTCGCATACCCCCGATGTCTGCCTTGTCGATCTCAGCTTGCCCGACACGGACGGGCTCACGCTGGTACACCGACTGGCACTGGAACAAGGCGCCATCGTCATAATCATCTCAGGCCGCGCTCAGGTCCAAGACCGGGTCACTGGGCTGGAGCTTGGAGCGGACGATTACATCATCAAACCCTTCGACCCCGCTGAGGTCGTCGCCCGCATCCGCGCCCGGCTGCGCAGCGCCAAACCGACGCCGCAGGCAGGGACCACCGCACGGTTCAACGGTTGGACCGCTCATTTCGACCGCTATGTTCTGCAAAATGCACAGGGCAGCGAGGTGGCCTTTTCCCATGCGGAAGGCGAGGTGCTGCGGCTTTTCCTCGACGCCCCCAAACGCCTGATCAGCCGCGCGCAGATGCAAGAGAGCCTTGGCGGCGTCGCCTCAGAGAGTTTTGACCGGGCGATGGACGTGCGCATCTCGCGCCTGCGCACAAAGCTGGGCGAAGACCCGAAAAACCCGCAACTGATCAAAACGATCTATGGTGCGGGTTATATTTTTCTGGGCGATGTGGATTGGGGCTAGGAAGCGCTCAAAGCGCCGCCACCGCCTTTGCCAAAACCTCAACTCCTGCCACGAGATCATGCTCGTCCGTGTCTTCTTCAAAAGCGTGGCTGATCCCGTTGATCGACGGCACGAACAACATCGCTACAGGCATCAGGCGCGCCACATTGGTTGCGTCATGCAAAGCCCCCGAGGGCATCTTGCGCCACTTGCCCGGCGCCACCGCTTCGGCCCCCTGCGCCAAGGCATCCCGCAGCCGCGCATCCATCGCTACCGGCTCAAGCCCCAGCAGCGTGCCATAGGACAGTTCAATTCCACGCGACTTGGCCACCTCGTCGGCGGTCTCACGAATAATCGTCTCCATCCGCGCCAGACGGTCGCTGTCGCCATCCCGCCACTGCATCGAGAACACGGCTTTGCCCGGCACGATGGACGAGGCATTGGGATGCAAGCTGACATGCCCAATGGTCCAAACCGTGCTCGGCGTCACCACATTGCGCAGCCGGTCATTCAACAGCGTGTTGAACTCCGACACCGCCTGAAACGCATCTTTGCGCAACTGCATTGGCGTGGTGCCTGCATGGTTTTGTTGGCCCGAAAAAGTGATCTTCATGTCGCGGATGCCAACGATATCGCTGACCACGCCGATCTGCTCGCCGCTGCTATCCAGCGTCGGACCTTGTTCGATATGCAACTCAATATAACCGGTGAACTGCGTCGGATCGACCGGACCGGTGACCATATCGCCCATCGCGGCGCGAGCCTCGGCCAAAGACACCCCGGCGTTATCGGTCAGGACATCTGCCGCATCCTGATCCAACTGCCCCGACCAAACCGCCGAGCCTGTTGTTACGCCAAAACGCCCCTCTTCATCCTGAAAGGACACCACGGACACCGCTGGCCCACCAGCCTCCTGCGCTGCCCGCGCCACTTCCAAAGCGGCGATGACACCTAACGCCCCATCAAGCCAACCGCCCTCTGGCTGGCTGTCCGAATGCGAGCCCATCAGGATGGACGGCCCCTCGGCCAAACCAAAAACATTGCCCATCGCGTCGGTCTCTACGCGCAGCCCTGCCGCACGCATACGGTCCGCAAGCCACTGACGCGCCTCAATATCCGCGTCAGAGTAGGCCGGGCGCACCACGCCCTTGCTCACGCCCGCGGCACCAATCGCGCGCAAATCATGCAGGTCTTTCAGAAACCGCGCACCGTCAATCTTCATGTCTTTTCTCTTTCTGGTTCAAAATACGTTAGGGGGTTTGAAGGACGGCGCCCTTCATCCCCTCAAAATCAGGCGACGCACAAGCGCTCCTTTATCCCCGTATCACTCCGCCGCAACCGGTGTGGTAACCGCCTCGACCTTCACCGCCGAGAACTTGAATTCCGGAATTTTCCCATAAGGATCAACCGCCGGGTTGGTGAGGATATTCGCCGCAGCCTCGACATAGGCAAAGGGCAAAAACACCATATCCGGTGCCACGGCCCGATCTTCGCGGGCCATGATCTCAATGCTGCCGCGTTTGGTGCTCAGCCGCACATGCTCGCCCGGTGCCACGCCCAAACGGCGCAGGGTCGAGGGGTGCAGAGAACAGTTGGCTTCCGGCTCCAACCCGTCCAAAACCTTGGACCGCCGGGTCATTGAGCCGGTGTGCCAATGCTCCAACTGTCGCCCGGTGGTCAGGATCATTGGATATTCCGCATCCGGCACATCATCGGGGGCCACAATCGCCGCGGGGGTGAACTTTGCACGCCCCTCAGGCCGGGGGAAGCCATCGCCAAAAACGATTGCTTGGCCCGGATCATCCGCGCTTAGCGACGGGTATGTCACCGCGTTTTCCCGCGCCAGACGCTCCCATGTGATATTGTCGAAGGAGGCCATGTTCAGCTTCATTTCGGCAAAGACATCCGCCGGGCTTTGATAAGACCAATCCAGCCCCAACCGCTTGGCCAGCTCGACCTCAATCCACCAATCCTCACGCGCCTCGCCGGGCGGGGTGACAGCCGCGCGGCCCATTTGCACCTGACGGTTGGTGTTGGTCACGGTGCCGGATTTCTCGGCAAACGCACTCGCGGGGAGGATCACATCAGCGTAATTCGCGGTTTCGGTCAGGAAAATATCCTGCACGACCAGATGATCCAGCTTGGCCAGCGCATCACGCGCGTGATCCACATCCGGGTCCGACATGGCCGGGTTTTCGCCCAGCACATACATCGCCTTGATGTCCCCATCATGCACGGCATCCATGATCTCGGTGACCGTCAGCCCCTTCTCGGCACTGAAATCGCCCGTGCCCCAAACCTCTGTAAAGGCGCTGCGCACGCCGTCATCTTCGACCGGCTGATAGTCTGGCAAGAACATCGGGATCAGCCCAGCATCGGACGCGCCCTGCACGTTGTTCTGCCCGCGCAGCGGATGCAGACCAGTGCCGGGACGGCCCACATGGCCGGTCATCAGCGCCAAGGAGATCAGGCAGCGCGAGTTGTCGGTGCCGTGGATATGTTGGCTGACGCCCATGCCCCAAAAAATCATACCCGCCTTGGCACCTGCAAAGGTCCGGGCCACATCGCGCAACACCTCGGCTTCAATGCCGCAAATAGGCGCCATCTTTTCGGGGCTGAACGCTTTTAGATGGTCCTTTTCGGCCTGCCAATTCTCGGTATAGGCGGCGATATATTGTTCGTCATAAAGCCCTTCTTCGACAATCACATGCATGATCGCATTGAGCATCGACACATCTGTACCGGGGCGGAATTGCAGCATATGGCTGGCAAAACGCCGCAGGCCAACGCCGCGCGGGTCCATGACGATCAGCTTCCCACCGCGTTTGGTGAACTGCTTGAAATAGGTCGCGGCGACGGGGTGGTTTTCGACCGGGTTCGCCCCGATAATAATCGCCACATCCGCGTTTTCGATTTCGTTAAAGGTCGCGGTGACGGCACCAGAGCCTACGTTCTCCATCAAAGCCGCCACGGATGAGGCATGGCATAGCCGCGTGCAGTGATCGACGTTGTTATGGCCAAAGCCCTGACGGATCATTTTTTGAAACAGATAGGCTTCTTCATTGGTACATTTAGCGCTGCCGAAACCGGCCACTTCGCGCCCGCGCCCCTTGAGCCCCTTGGCGGCGAAATCGAGCGCTTCGTCCCATGTCGCCTCGCGGAACACATCGCCCCAGTTGCCGGGGTCGACGTTCAACCCCTTGGCCGGCGCATCGTCGCGGCGGATCAGCGGTTTGGTCAGACGGTGGTCGTGGTGGATATAGTCAAAGCCAAAGCGCCCTTTAACGCAAAGCCGCCCTTCGTTTGCAGGGCCGTTGATGCCTTCGACATATTTGACCTTATTGTCCTTCACCTTGAGCGAAATTTGACAGCCAACGCCGCAGAAGGGGCAAACGCTGTCCACTTCGGAATCGTAATCCGCGCTGTCACCCTCCTGCGCCGCGTCGAGCACTGTGGCAGGCATCAGCGCGCCTGTGGGGCAGGCTTGGACACATTCGCCGCAGGCCACGCAGGTCGACGCGCCCATTGGATCGTCGAGGTCAAACACCGGATAGGCGTCATGCCCGCGCCCGGCCATGCCGATCACATCGTTGACCTGCACCTCGCGGCAGGCGCGCACACAAAGGTTGCACTGGATACAGGCATCAAGGTTCACGCGCATCGCCACATGGCTGTCGTCCAACAGCGGAATGCGGTCTTGCTCTAGCGCGGGGAAACGGCTGGCCTCGACACCGCTTAACGCGGCCATCTCGCGCATATGGCTGGATTTATCATGGGCCACCTCTTGAGCAGGCTGGTCCGTCAGCAGCAGCTCCATCACCATCTTGCGGGCGTTTTCCGCGCGGGCGCTGTTGGTGGTGACCACCATGCCTTCAACAGGCTCACGAATACAGGAGGCCGCCAAGACCCGCTCGCCTTCGATCTCGACCATACAGGCGCGGCAGTTGCCATCGGGGCGGTAGCCGGGGGCTGGTTTATGGCACAGATGCGGGATTTTCAGACCGCGACCCTGCGCGATCTCCCAGATTGTCATGCCTGCTTCGGCCTCTACAGCCTTCCCGTCGAGCGTAAAACGAATTGGTCCCGTCATCACAGCCTCCCCCTGCTTCGCCCTTAACCTATAAGCGAAAAGCTAGGTTGTCAGGGGCCAATCCCGACATGCCGGGTAGAAGAAACGCCCTTGCGCTGCATTGCATTTGAACGGCCCGACAAGCTGGCCTATCACTTAGACGAACAAAGAAAGCACCTGCATGTCCCACATCACCCTGATCCGCCACGGCCAAGCCAATTCCACAGCCAAAGATGAGCTGAGTTATGACCGGCTGAGCCCGCTTGGTCACGAACAGGCCCGGTGGCTGGGCGATCACCTGCGCCATAGCGAAAGCTATCACACGCGGCTTTATACCGGCACGCTGACCCGCCATATCGAGACGGCAGAGGCGATGAACACCGGGCTGGAGCCGATCCGCGATGCGCGTTTGAACGAGCTTGAGTATTTCACCCTCGCCAATCTGCTGGAACAGCAGCACAAGGTGCCCTTCCCCCGCGAAGGTGAATTCGTCCACCACCTGCCGCAGGTGTTCGACTATTGGAAAACAGGCAAACTTGCCGACACACCAGAGACCTACGAGTCCTTTCAGACGCGCGTCGAGACGGCTTTGTCGGAAATAGCTGAGGGCGAAGGCCCGGCTCTGGTGGTCACATCGGGCGGGCTGATTTCTATGGCCATGGCCCAAGCAATGGGAGTGGGCGTGCCCGCCATGGCACGGCTGGCGCTGGCGATCATGCACACTTCAATGCACCGGCTCTTTCCCATCGGCGGCCACTGGTCCCCGGTTTTGTTCAACGCCGTGCCGCATCTGGACAAGCCCGAACGGCGCATCGCCCAAACCCATATCTGATCCCATTAAAAGGTCCCGTTATGCTGAAACTCTATTACGCGCCGGGGACCATCGCGGTGGCGGTTGCGCTCGCGCTTGAGGAGGTGGGGTTGGCCTATGAGCCGATCAAAGTCGATTTCGCCAGTGCCGCGCAAACCAAGCCTGATTATCTGGTCCTGAACCCCAAGGGCCGGGTTCCTGCTTTGGTCACAGATGCCGGGACCGTGCTGACAGAAACCGGCGCCTTGCTTGAGTATATCGCCACAATCGCACCTAAAGCAAAGCTGGTCCCTTCGGATGCGGAACGCGCAGCGCATATGCGCAGTGTGATGTACTATCTCGCTTCCACCATGCATGTCGCCCATGCTCATAAGATGCGGGGGCATCGCTGGGCCGACCAAACCGCAAGCCATGAAGATATGAAGGCTAAAGTGCCGCAAACCATGGCGGACTGCGCGGCCTATATCGAAAACCACGCCTTTCTGGGGGATTACATTGCGGGCGATAGCCTTTCTTTGGCCGACCCCTATCTATTTGTCGTGTCGACATGGCTGGCAGGCGATGGCGTCAACCGCGCAGACTTCCCCCGGCTGGAGGCTTTTGCCCAGCGGATGGAGGCGCGTGACAGCGTAAAGACCCTTCGTGAGAAAGGACGACTGACATGACCCATCTGTGGCTGCGCGCCGAGCAACGCGCGAATGAGACCCGCACCGGACTGACCCCCGAAGGGGCGGCCCAATTGATCGCCGCCGGAATGAAGGTCAGTGTCGAGGACAGCGACAGCCGCGTCCTGCCCACCGCCGCCTATGCGCAAGCAGGCTGCGAGATCGTTCCGGCCTATAGCTGGCCTGATGCGCCACAGAATGCGGTGATCTTTGGCCTCAAGGAACTGCCCGAAGACGGCACGCCCCTGCCACATACCCATATCATGTTTGGCCATGCCTATAAGGGGCAAACCTCTGGGCAGACTTTGCTTACACGCTTCAAGGCAGGCGGTGGCACCCTGCTTGATCTGGAGTATCTGACCGATGACAACGGGCGCCGTGTGGCGGCCTTTGGCTATTGGGCGGGCTTTGCCGGGGCGGCGGTGGCTGTAAAATGTCGCATCGCCCAGCTGCGAGGAGAGGTTTGCGGCCCGGTGCAGCCCTACCCCAACGCCGATGCGCTGACAGCAGCATTGGCCGAGGAACTGGCACAGGTGGACGCCGTAGCAGACCGCGCGTTGGTCATTGGCGCACTTGGGCGCGTGGGCCGGGGGGCTGCTGATCTATGCAGCGCAATGGAAATCCCCGTCACCGGTTGGGACATGGCCGAGACCGCAAGCGGCGGGCCTTTCCCCGAAATCCTCGATCACGCCTATTTCTTCAACTGCATTTTGGCCAATGCAGACACCCCCGCCTTTGTCCGCCCCGATGCGCCCAAGGCCAAGCGCGCTCTGCGGGTCATCGGAGACATCGCCTGTGACCCCGACAGCGCCTTTAATCCGGTGCAGGTCTATGATCGCGCCACCACATGGGACGCGCCCGCCTTGCGCGTCCACGACGATCCGCCGTTAGATGTAATGGCGATCGATAACCTGCCGTCGATGCTGCCGCGCGAAAGCTCGGAGGATTTTGCCAGCCAATTGCTGCCGACACTGCTGAACCAGCCGCAAGGCGACGATCCGGTTTGGCAACGGGCTCATGACCTGTTCAAGCGCCACGTTGCCGAGGTCTAATCCTAGCGGAACAACCGATAATAAAGCCCATCCGGCAAAAAGCGCCCCAAACGGAACAGCAGTGAGAACCCATAAGGGAAATCACGTTTGAAGCTGTCGCCGTTCATATGTTCGTACACATGCCGGGCGGCTTTTTCCGGCTCCATGATGAACGGCATTTTGAAATCGTTCTTCTCGGTCAACTGGGTCTTGATAAAGCCGGGGTTAATAACCTGCACCTGCACGCCTGTCTTGCGCAGATCGGCGTGCATACATTCCGCCAAAGACAGTGTTGCCGCTTTGGAAGCCGTATAGCCAATAGAGCCCGGCAGCCCACGATAGGCGGTCAGGCTCGACGTGATAACAATATGCCCATGATCACGTGCCACCATTTTCGGCACGACATGCCCCAGCACCCGCATCAAGCCGGTAAAGTTCACATCCGCCATGGTGACCCCATGGTCCGCTTCCCATTCCTTAGCGCCAAAGGGCCAATAGGCACCGGCAAGATAGACCATACCGTCGATCTCGCCCACCTCATCCACCGCTTTGGCAATGCTGGCTTCATCCGTCACATCCATCGCCACAGCGCGTGCGCGTCCGGGCAGATCGGCTGCCAGCTTGGCCAGCTTGTCTTCTGAGCGGGCCGACAGGATCACTTCGACACCGCTGCGGCTCAACTGTTGGGCCAATGCCGCGCCCAAGCCATCACTCGCCCCAACGAGCCAGTACTTCTTACCCAGCCAATCTTTCATCGTTCCTCCTCAGGCCGTAGCGTGGCCACCAATTCAGCCACCTTTACACCGAACTTACGAAACTGGCTGCGGTTTACGATGGTTCCATCGGGGGTCAAATACATCCAGTCCACCGTGTTCAGCACATGGCTGCCCAGTTCTTCGGGCAAGCGAATGCGGTAGCGCAACTGCAATGTCGGGCCCGCCTGAACGCCCTTGCCGACGCCGATGACATCTGGCGCAGTGCTGGAGAAATGGCCGTCTTCGCCCAAGGTCACAGTCCACTCGCGGTCCTGTCGAGAGCCGTCGTTGTAGCGAAAGGTCTCTGTCACCGTAGCAACATTGTCGGCCCAGACGACGTCAAAGATAGCGGTGAAGCTGCTGGTGACCCGGCCCAGCGGCCCAAAGATTACCCCTTCGCAGATCATCCTGTCGCGCAGATGCAGCCGCAAATCAAACTGCGGAAAGGCGTCGATATAATCGCTGGGTGCCTGGCCGTGAAACTCTGCGTAGCGGCGGCGCAAAAAGGTTAGTAAAACGCCCAGACCAAGGCCTACCAGAACAAAGATCAGCGGTTCGGTCACGATCGCTCCAAGTGTTTTGCGCGGGCCAATAAGGCAATAGCTAGCAGCTTCAACGCGCAGGGTACACCAGCATAGAACCAGATCAACAGAGTGATCGCCTTTGGGTTACTATTGCCTCCCGCGCTGTGCAATCCCGCGCTTTCTAATGCGGGAAGTAGAACGATAGCGGCAAAGGCCAAGGTCAATTTTGAGACAAAGGACCAAAGCCCGAACCCCTCGGCGGCGGACGGGGCGATCTGGGCCATACGCGTGGCAAACATCGCAGGCAACAACGTAAGGTCCGCCCCCAGCACCGCACCCGAGGCCAGACAGACCAGCCCAAAGAGCGCCACATCCCCCGCCCCCAGCAGCAGCGCCCCGGCAAAGGTCACAATGCCCAGGGTCATTGCCGCCAATAAAATCTGTCGCGGGCCATGTCGCTCTGCCAGCATCCCCCAAAGCGGCGCGGCCCCGGCGGCGGATAGAAAGAACAACAGCAGCAGCGGCCCCTCCCACCCCGGCGCGTCCAACACCAATTCGACGTAAAACAGAAATAGGGTCGAGGTCACGGCGACGGGGGCGGCATTGACCAAGGCAATCAGCAACAGCCCCCGCGCCGGCGCGTCCCGCAGCACCACGCCGAAACCGCCCGCTGTCGGCAGCCCCCGGCTCTCCCATTCGCGCCGCATTGCCAAAACCGCCGCCAAAGCCAGCAAGGCAAAGCTCACCGCGAAACCTGCGAAGGGGCGGGCATAGACCAACCCGATCAACAAGGGCGCAACAGAGGCCGCGCAGACACCCAAAAGCGCCCCAGTCTCGCGCCAGCGGGCCAGCATCAAATGTCCAGCGCCCGGCAGGGCATCGGCTTTGGCCACGCCCTGCGCATAGAAACAAATGGTCAGAAAGCTGAAACAGGAGAACACGAGCGTCAGCATCAGGGCGAACCACAGGACTGGCAGCATCGGCGCAGGCACCGCAAACAGCCCTAACATCGCCAGCGCCATGACCGCTGCGGCCCCCGCTACCGCTGCACCACGCTGCGCCCGCAGCCGATGCGACAGCCAGCCCAGCGCGGGGTCTTGCACCACGTCCAGCAACCGCAAACCAAAGAGCACCGACCCAAGCGCGCCAAGCGAGACGCCATATTCATCGACATAGAATTTCGGCGCATGGATATAGATCGGCAAACCGGCTGCGGCCAAAAGTGCTGCAAAAAGCGCATAGGCTGGCAAACGGCGCGCCGACCCGTTCATCTGTCCGCTGCGCCATGGGCGCTGTCACGTGACACATCGGCCAACGAGGCTTCTGGCCGAGCGCGAAAGACCGCGCCTTTCAGCCAAAGCTTCAATGCCTGCCAATGGATCAGCGCCATCACCCGCCGCGCGCCAAAGGGGCGGCGCAGCAGCGACCACAGGATACGCCGATTGGTTAAAGCCGCCCGCGGCCCGGTCAGCGTGGCAATCACCCCATTGTCGCCAGCGCTGAAATCAATCCAGACCCCGATACGCTCCGCTCCGATATCAAACCGAAAGACATAGCCGCCCGCGATGTCCTGAAAGGGCGAGACATGCATCAGCTTGGCCGCCTTCAACCGGTCTTCCGGCATGATTGGCCGCAGATCGGGATGGTGGCACAGGTAGGAGTGCCGGTCACCGTAGGTATTTGTCACCTCAGCGATAACCGCGATCAAAGCGCCATCGGCGCGGAGACATAGCCAAAAGCTAACCGGATTGAAGACATAGCCTAACACGCGCGGCTGCGTCAGAAGGTCGATCCGGGCCACCCCGGTGATCTCATGCGCTGCCAATACGTCGCGCACCCAGACCGCCCCGCGGCCTTGGCCGGGCGCACCGCCGTGGTCCTTGTCGTGCAGGCTGGTCAGCCCCGCTGCGTTGCGCGCGAAAAGCGCAGGCTTGGCGAGGTTTTGGGCCTCGGCATCGCAAAGCACATAGTCGATCGAATAGCGAAACCGGTTCTGCACAGCGCCTTTGCGTCCGTGAAAGGTCTGGCCTTGTATATGATCGACCCGCGCGGTCACTCTGCCGCCAGCGGGGCCGCTCGTAGGCTGCGCATCTGCTCCACCACGTCGACAGCGCTCGACAGCCCGTCCTCATGGAACCCATGCCGCATCCATGCCCCGCAGAACCAAGTGCTGTTCGCGCCGTTAAAGGCCCGCACCTCGTCCTGCGCGGCCAGGGCGGCAAGGTCGTAAACCGGGTGGCGCAAAGTGACCTGATCATAGATCAATTCCTCGCGGATCGTCCGCTTGGTGTTGAGCGTCACGAAATGCGGATCATCCTGCGGGATCGGCTGGAGCGAGTTCATCCAATAGGTCAAATCGATCCGATCTGACTTCTGCTCCCGGTCCTCGGTATAGACCCAAGACGCCCAAGTTGAGCGCCGCTTGGGCATGATCTTGGCATCGGCGTGTAACACAATATCATTCGGCTGATAGCGGATCGCGGCCAATGCACGCTGCTCGGCCTCCGTCGGGTCAGCAAGCATCGCCAGCGTGTCATCGGAGTGGGTGGCAAAAATCACCTCGTCAAACGCCTCCCACTCACCGCCCCAAGCACGGACCTCAGCGCCTTGAGCGGTGCGGCGCACGGCCTGAACCGGGCTGTCGGTGCGCAGATCCACACCCTTGGCGCGCAGGGCATTTTCCAATCGGTCGACATACTGCCGCGAGCCCCCCTTGACCGTGTACCACTGATGCTGGCCAGAATAGTTGAGCAGCGCGTGGTTCTCGAAGAAATTGACCATAGCATGGGCCGGGAAGTCCATGATCTTCTCGGTCGGCGTGGACCAGATCGCGCCTGACAGCGGCGACAGGTAGAACTCGCGGAAATAGCGCCCGGTGCCGAGCCGGTCGAGAAACTCAGCAATGGTCATCGATGGATCACGCGACACTGCCAGCGCATTTTTATTAAAATGCACGATGTCGCGCAGCATGCGCAGAAAGGGCGGGCTGAACATATTGCGCTTTTGTGCAAAGACCGCGTTGAAATTGGTCAGCGCATATTCCAGCCGTCCGCCATCGATCGACGCGCCAAAGCTCATGTTCGACGGCACCACGGGCACGTCCAGCTCCGCAAACAGCGCGGCGAGGTGCGGATAGTTGGCATAGTTGAACACGATAAAACCGGTATCGACCGGCTGATCTCCGTTCTTCCCTGCGATCACGGTGCGGGCATGGCCGCCGATTTGGGCGCCTGCCTCGAACAAAGTAACCCGGTCCATGGGTGTCAGCATATGCGCCGCCCCCATGCCGGAAATTCCCCCGCCAATCACTGCGACCCGTCGGCCGATAGGATGCTGCGGGTCAATGGCGTCGTTCATAGCTTCAAAGGGCATAGGGGTCCTGCTCTGGTCCGGTGCATAGGATATGGGGCAGCCACGGATAAAGGGGAGTTAAAGTTGCAAAGCTGGATCGATTTTTTGGAAAAAGTCGCGCAGGCTCAAGGCTACTTGCAAAAACGCGCGGTAGGCTAGGACAGCAAACTGGCGAGCGCCGCTTGTCCGCGGCTTAATTGGCCCAGATAGCTGTCGGTATCGATATTGGCACCGCAGACAATCAGCCCCACACGCCGTCCTGCCAGTTGCGACCGCAGCGGCCCAAGCGCTCCGGCCATCGCCGCCCCGGCGGCAGGTTCCACCGCCAATTTCGCCGCCTGCTGCAGCACCACCATCCCTGCACAGATCGCGTCATCGCTGACCGTCACCACATCATCGACGTAAACGGCGCAAAGCGCATGGCCGAAAGGCAATGCCATCGGCGGGCCAAGGCTGTCTGCGATGGTATCGACCTTGTCGATGGTCACGGGCGCGCCTGAGGCGAGGCTTTGCGACATGCTGTCGGCCCCTTGAGGCTCTACACCATAGACCCGGCAGGCCGGATTGATCGCCTTCACCGCTGCTGCCACGCCGCTGATCAGCCCGCCACCGCCGACAGAGACCACAACCGCATCCAGATCGGCCACCTGCGCCATCAATTCCAGCCCCACACCAGCAGTGCCAAGCGAGGTATGCAGCCCCTCAAACGGATGGATAAAAATCCGCCCCTCTTCGCGCACCAACCGCTCCGCCTCGGCAAATGTCTCGGCACCCGGCGGTTTCATAATCACCTCGGCCCCGGTGGCACGGGCGAGGTCGACGCGGAAGGGGTTGGCGTTGTCTTGCATCACGACCTTGGCGCTGATGCCCAGTTTGGCAGCGGCCCAGCCCGCCGCGATGGCATGGTTGCCGGCACTTGCCGCCGTGATGCCGCGCCCGCGCGTGTCATCATCAAGACTACGCGCGACAGACAACGCGCCACGGACTTTGAACGTGCCGGTATGCTGAAAACACTCCAGCTTGAGCGCCACATGCGCACCATCCAACACATCGCTTACCATCGGAGAGGAGAGCGGAACCACCGGCGTCTGGAGGATATCTTTGCGCAGAGCATCCGCCCGCATCTGCATCGCCTCCAGCGTCATGCCGGTAATATCCACGTCGTTCATTCAGCCGTTCCCTTCGGGTGTCCTTAGGGGAACAATAGCTTCACTTTTGTCTTCTGCCAGTTCTTCAAAGTCGAAATTATGCAGACGGCCTGCGCGTTTGGCGGCTTTTTCGCTGCTGACCTTGATCTCTTCGACATCGCGCCGCGCTTGGGTGAAGTGACGGTCGAGGTTACCTACCCGCATTGCCAACCGCTCGACATCCTTGTTCAGATTGCCCAGTTCCTTGCGGATCGCGCCCGCCTGTTCGCGCATCCGCGCATCCTTCAGGATCGCGCGCATGGTGTTGAGCGTGGCCATGCAAGTGGTCGGGCTGACGATCCAGACCCGTTTTTCAAACCCTTCGCGGACCAGTTCGGGGAAGTTCGCGTGAAGCTCGGCATAGACCGCTTCAGAGGGCAGGAACATCAAGGCACCTTCCGCTGTCTCACCCTCCAGAATGTATTTGTCGGCAATCGCGTTCAGATGCACCCGCACGGCGGTTTTCATCTGCTGAGCGGCGGCGCGAGTCTCCCCTTCGGTTTTCGCGCGGCGCAGGGCTTCGTAGGCTTCCAAGGGGAACTTACTGTCGATCACGATTGGCCCCGGTGGGTTGGGCAGGTGGATCAGGCAGTCGGGCCGTTTGCCGTTGCTAAGCGTGGCTTGCAACGAATAGCTGTCGCTCGGCAGCGCTTTGGACACGATGTCACGCAACTGAATTTCACCAAAGGAGCCGCGCGTCTGCTTGTTGCTCAAGATGTCTTGCAGCGACAGCACATCGCCCGAGAGTTTGGTGATATTGTCCTGCGCCTTGTCGATAGAGGCGAGCCGTTCTTGCAACTGCGTCAGGCTGGTTGTGGTGCGTTTGGACGAGCCGTGCAGCGTCTCGGTCATGCGCTGCTGCATCTCGGCCAAGGACCGCGCCGAGCGGGCGGCGTTGTCGGCCAAGCGGTCTTGCATCTGCTGCTGCACATGCGCCAGCCGCGCTTCCATGCTCTGCATCATCTGCGCTTGGGTGTTGGTCTGTGTGTCCGAGACCATCTGCAACCCGCCGCGCAACTGCTCTTGCCCCTGCCCCAACTGCTGCACATGGCCACCGAGCACGCGCATCTGCTGCGCCAGAGGGGCCGCCACGCGGGCCGAACGGCCAGCGGCGCGGACCGCCATGATGAGTAGGATGACGATCAAAAACAGCAACCCTGCCCCCGCGAGCGCTGCGAGGGTCAGGGGATCAGACAGGTTCAAATTCGTGCCACCAAGCTCCATCAAGTGCGCCCGAAAAGCCGTTCGATGTCAGCAAGTTTAAGCTCGACGTAGGTGGGGCGTCCGTGGTTGCACTGGCCGGAGTGCGGCGTCGCCTCCATCTCGCGCAGCAGAGCGTTCATTTCCTCGGCTCGCATCCAGCGACCCGAGCGGATCGAGCCATGGCAGGCCACGCGGCTCAGGATCGCTTCAATCTTGGCCTGCAGGATGTTGCTGCTGTCGCCCTCGTCCAACTCGTCCAGCACATCGAGGATCAGCGCGCGGGCGTTAACCGTACCGAGGATGGCGGGGGTTTCGCGCACGGCGATGGCGCTGCCGCCAAAGGCTTCGATGCCAAGACCCAGCTTCGCAAGGTCGTCAGCCAATTCCAACAGCCGTGCGCAGTCATTCGCAGAAAGCTCCACGATCTCGGGGATCAGCAGCGCCTGCGCGGCGACGCCGTTGTCGTTCATCTGGCGCTTCAGCTTTTCATAGACCAAGCGCTCATGCGCGGCGTGTTGGTCGACGATGACCATGCCATTGGCGGTTTGCGCGATGATGTAGTTTTCATGCACCTGCCCGCGGGCCGTGCCGAGGGGATAGTCCGGCGCGGATGTCTCAGACGGCGCTTCGGCAACCGGTGCATCAGACATCGGCGTACCCTCGACCCGCCCCCAAACGCCAGCGGTCTCGGCAAATCCCGGCGCTTGCGCCTGATATGCGGCCTCGCGTGCGGCGGGGCTGGGGCGCTGCATCCCGGCGCGGTCCATCTGATAGACCCGCGCGCCCTGCGGTTCGGGCTGCATCGCGCCCAAAGTCGCCTGTGCCACGGTGGTCGAGGCCCGGTGCCCGGCCTCCGCCAAAGCGTGCCGCAACGCCGAGACGATCAGCCCGCGCGCCAGCCCCGGATCGCGAAAACGCACTTCGGACTTGGCCGGGTGGACGTTCACATCCACCAAACTCGGCGGACATTCGACGAAAAGCGCCGCTGCCGGGTGGCGGTCCCGGCTGAGGAAATCGAAATAAGCCCCCCGCAGCGCCCCGGTCAGCAGCTTGTCCCGCACCGGGCGACCATTGACGAAGAGGTACTGTGCCACCGCAGAGCCACGCGAATAGGTTGGCAGCGCGGCGAAACCCGTCAGGTGCAGCCCTTCGCGCATCGCATCGATGGGCAGCGCGTTTTCGGCAAACTCGCGGCCCAGCACTTGCCCTAAACGGCCATGCAACGCCTCAAACAAATCCCCCTGCTCAGCCTCGGCGCGGAAGACATCGCGGCCTTTGCCATCGCCAGAGACATCGCGCAGCACGAAGCGCACGAAGGGTTCTGCCATGGCCAACCGCTTGATCACATCGCCAATCGCCTGCGCCTCTGCCCGGTCGGTGCGCAGGAATTTGAGCCGGGCAGGCGTGGCAAAGAAAAGATCGCGCAGGGTGACGATGGTGCCGCTGTTGAGGGCGGCGGGGCGCACCTCGCCCGTGCGGCCACCGTCGACCGTGATCTCGGCGCCATCATAGCCCGCAGCGCGACTGGTGATCGTCAGCCGACCCACCGCGCCAAGGGACGGTAGGGCCTCGCCGCGAAAACCGAATGTATGAATGTCGAGCAGGTCTGAGCCGTCAATCTTGGAGGTCGCATGGCGCGACAGAGCCAGCGACAGATCGTCGGGCGCGATGCCGCAACCGTCGTCCGTCACCCGGATCATCGTCTTGCCGCCGTCGGCATATTCCACCGTGATCCGCCGCGCCCCCGCGTCGATGGCATTCTCAACCAACTCCTTCACGGCAGAGGCCGGACGTTCGACCACCTCGCCCGCAGCGATGCGGTTGATTGCGGAATCATCCAATTGGCGGATAACGGGGCGATTTTCGCCTATATTGGGGTTTGGTGTGGCCATACCGCAAAACCTAGCATGGCCCGCGGCGATTCTGCCAGATGCGAATGGGCCGTGTTGAACGCTTATCAAAGGGGCAAAGGAAAGTCAGCGGACCGCCGCCAAGACTGGGGCGATCCGCTTCTGGGTCGTCTACTCGGCGCACTGGTGCTTTTGTTATTCCGGTCTTATCAGAGCGGCGGGCGACCCGGTTACAAGGTGTCTCCGGGGGAGGTTATACCCTGTATAGACGCAAGCCGAATCACAGGTCAAAGCAAAATCGAATCAGTGGCGCAAAAAACGAATCATTGCGATTCGGTTAAGCCGTGGGCGCCGCCGTGCCACGGTGTCGATGTGGACCAAAGAGCGCGGCCAGACCAAGGATAACCCCCGAAACTGTGGCGATCATTCCTGCCGCCGAGACTGAATCTCGCAGCCCGATCCACAGCGGCCCGTATCCTGCCAGCACATAGCCCAGCACCGCAGCGAGCGTGGCAAAAAGCACCGACCATGCGATTTGATGCTCCAACCGATTGGTCATCATCCGCGCGGCGGCAGGCGGGCAGATGAACATGGCAATGACGATGATACTGCCCACGGCGTCGAAAGCAGCCACCGCCGCAATCGCCGCAACGATCACAAGCCCAAGGCCCAAAGGCCCGGTTTTCATACCGATGGTGCGGGCAAAGCCCTCGTCAAAAGTGCTGATTTTAAGCGGTCTCCAAAAGAGCGCGGTAAACAGCGCCACGAAAAGCAGTGTCACCGCCATGCGCGGCAGTTCGACCGGAATTGTGGCCAAGGCTTCGGGGTCCAGCAAAGACCCCCATCCGGTTGCATCCAACCAGATCAAGCTCTCAAGATTGCCGTAAAGCGCATGCTCCACGTCCAGATGGACATTGCTGGTGTCGGATTGCTCCAGCAGCAGCACGCCCCCGGCGAACATCGCGGTAAAGATCACCCCCATCGCCGCGCCGGCTTCGATCTTGCCCAAGCGGCGCACCCCTTCGATGGCGAGCACGGCAATGATCGACGCCCCAGCCGCACCGAGCAGCATGGGCCATGTCGTCACCATCCCCGTGAGCAAAAAGGCCACGACGATCCCCGGCAGCACCACATGGCTGATCGCATCGCCGATCAGCGCTTGGCGGCGCAGGACGAGGAAGTTCCCCGGCAAAGCACAGGCCACGGCGACAAAGATGCCGGTCAGCATCGGCACCAGCGACAGGGGGACGAATTCAGAACCGCTCATGCGCCCCCCTTGCCGCGCATGTCGATGCGGCTGTCAATGTCGCGAATTTGGTCGGCGGTCAGCACTGTTTCTATCGGGGTCAGACCGTCGTATTGCTGCGCCGCCACCTCATAGGCCGGATCGCGGCGAATGAGCTGCCAACGCGTCTCATCCCGCAGCGCCTTGGCTGCGCGACCGCGCCCTGTTTTGGTTGGCACCCCGTCTGGCAACGCGTAGCCCTCTGCCCGCAGCAGTCGCAGGGTAAGCTGTTCGTAGATCGGCTGCCCATGAGCCAGCGCCAGCAATCCCTGACGCAGATGCACCCGGCGTTGGTAGCGACGATGCCGCAGCAATGCCGAAAGCGCCCCTCGTTGTGGCGCCAGCAGCAGCGACAGCGCGAATAGCGCAAAGCCCACAAGGACGATGATTGGCCCCGTTGGCAGGTTCGGCTGCGCTGCCGACAGCGCCGCGCCGACATAGGCCGCGATACCGCCAAGCGCGCCAGAGATCAGCACCACATGGTCGGTCCGCTCGCTCCAAAACCGCGCGGTGACGGGCGGGATGATCAGCAGCGCGACGATCAAGATCAGCCCGACGATCTTGAGCCCCACCACGGTCACGGCCAGCACCAGCCCCATCATCGCAAGATCGGTGCGTGGTACGTTCTGGCCTATGGCGGTGCCATATTCTGGATCGAAAGAGGCCAATGTCAGCGGGCGGCGCAAGAGCAGAACCAGCGCCAAGGTCAGGGCCGCAGCCACCGCGATCACCAAGGCATCATTGCGCAGCATCCCGGCGGTGGACCCGAGGAGAAAATCCTCCAACCCCGCCTGTCGTCCCGCGCTCATGGTTTGGATCACGGTCAGCAGAACGATGCCCAGTCCAAAAAACACCGATAGCACAGAGCCAATCGCCGCATCTTCAGCCAGTCGCGTACGATTGCTCAGCCATGAGACCAAAAGCAGCCCCGCCGCCGCCGAGAGCGCCGCGCCGGTCAGCAGGCCGATCAAGTTGCGCCCATCGCCGCCCAACGCGACCATCCCCATGAAGGCCAACGCCACACCGGGCAGGGTCGCATGCGAGATCGCGTCGCTGACCAGCGCACGCTTGCGCAGAAACAAAAATGTCCCGCCAACGCCTGCTGCCATACCCAAAAGGGTCGCCCCCAGCGTCACCAACGTGGCGTTATAGCCCAGTTGCAGCGAAAGCGCGTCCCAGATCATGACAGTCGTAGCGCATCCATCTGCGCTCCGGCCAAACGGCCACCATAGGCGTCTTGCAGGTGATTGGCCTGAAACACCTCTGCAACGCTGCCTTCGGCCACGCGGTGGGTGTTGATCAGGAAAACATTGTCGAAATACTCTGCCACGGTCGACAGGTCGTGATGCACCGCGACAACGGTTTTTCCGGCGTCCCGTAGAGACTTGAGCACCGCGATGATTGCCTTTTCCGTCGCCGCATCGACCCCGGCGAATGGTTCGTCCAACAGATAGAGATCCGCACCCTGCGCCAAGGCGCGCGCCAGAAACACACGCTGTTGCTGCCCGCCCGACAGCTGGCCGATCTGGCGGGTGGCGAAGTCTTCCATGCCAACGCGGGCAAGACAGTCGTTGGCGCGGGCGCGGTGCACCGGACGGACGCGCCCCAAAAGCCCCAATTGCGGGTAAAGCCCCATCAACACCACGTCGATCACGCGGGTCGGGAAATCCCAATCCACACTGGCGCGTTGCGGCACATAGGCGATGCGGTGGCGTTGTTCTTCGACCGGTTTACCATAGACGGTAACCGTGCCCGCCAGCGGCGTGAGGATGCCCAAGGCTGCCTTGAGCAGTGTCGACTTGCCCGCGCCATTGGGACCGATGATCGCTGTCATCTTGCCCGGCTCAACGGTCATATCTACAGAGAAGACAGCGGGTTTTTGTCCGTAGGACACGGTCAGCCCCCGTACCGCGAAAGGGCTGTCGGCGCGAGCGGTGACGGTCTCTTTGCTGCTGGCGAGTTCAAGTGTCATAGATCAGCTTCCCTCGGCCAGTTTGCCGTTCATGCCACCCGCTGGCACTGGTGCACCAAGCGCGCGGGCGATGGTGGTCACGTTATGGTCGATCATGCCGATATAGGTGCCTTCGTAGGTGTCCGGCGCACCCATGGCGTCGCTGTAAAGCGACCCGCCGATCTGGACACTATGCCCCTGCGCCGCCGCGCCTTCGACCAACGCGCGCATGTTGCGGTCTGAGACCGAAGTCTCAACAAATACCGCTCCAATCTTGCGCGTCACCAGTTCATCCACCAGCGCGGAAATCCGGTTCAACCCTGCCTCACTATTGGTCGAGATGCCCTGAATGCCGATCACCTCAAACCCGAAGGCCCGACCGAAATAGCTAAAGGCGTCATGGGCTGTGACCAAGACGCGCTGGTCCTCTGGCACCTGTGACAGCGTATCGGCGGCATAGGCGGCCAATTGCTTGAGTTCAGCGCGGTAGGTTTCAGCGTTTTGGGCAAATGTCTCGGCCCCGGTGGGCAGCGCTTCGGTCAGCGCGCGTGTCACCTCATCAACGACGCCGATCCATGCGGTGGGGTCCATCCAGACGTGCGGATCATAGCGGCCCTCATAGTCCGGATGGCTCAGCAACGCGTCCTTGGGCAGCGCTTCGGCCACCGCGACCACAGCCCGTTTGCGGCGCAAATCCTCGAAGAACCGCTCCATCTGTGCTTCAAGGTAAAGCCCGTGCCAAAGCACCAGATCAGCACGGGTCAGTGCCACGATGTCGCTGCGGGTCTGACGGTAGCCATGCGGGTCCACCCCCGATCCCATGAGCGCGCGGACCTCAACCAGATCACCGCCCACGCGGCGGGCCGCGTCACCAATCATGCCGGTGGTGGCGATAACCTTGAGCCTCTCCGTCGCGGCGAATGCGGCGGGGGCGACACCCGCAAAGGCGACTGCACTAAGACCACCGATCAAAGCGGCGCGGCGGGTCGGACGAAGGGGGGTGCTTGCATGTTTCATGGAAAATATGTGCGACTCATTCTCAACAAAGTCAACAGTTGAGAGTCATTCTCATTAACAATTGCAGCATCTGCGCGAATTCTTGCAGAAACTGCGGCGTAACGCGGGGTCAGCGTCGCTTGCTTTGGCCCCTGCCCCATGGCACTTTGCCCGTCTGACCAAACCGGAGAGACCCCGATGGCCACCCAGACGACTTTGCAAGGCAGCACGCGTGAAACCGGCGCGACCGGACATCTGCCTCAGGTGACAGAACCCCGCGTGGAGCCGATGCCGCTTGATATGGAGTGGCTGCGCAGCGTGCAGGCGAATACATCAGCAATTGAACGCCGCGCCGCATCCCTGCCCGCGCGTCGTTCGTTAAAAAAGGACCATCAGGCGGCCTGGCTGCTCCGCGCGGTGACCTGTATCGACCTGACCACCCTGTCGGGCGACGATACGGCCCGCCGGGTTGAGCGGCTCTGCGCCAAGGCGCGTCAACCGGTTGCGCCCGCCATTCTTGACGCGCTTGGCATGGGGCCAATCACCACCGGCGCGGTCTGTGTCTATCACGAGATGATCCCCGCCGCGCGCCGGGCGCTGGAAGGGACCAATATCCCCATTGCCGCTGTCTCTACCGGCTTTCCCGCTGGGCTGTCGCCGCTGGAACTGCGCATCCGCGAGATTGAGATGAGCGTGGACGCGGGGGCGACTGAGATCGACATTGTGATCTCGCGCCGCCACGTGCTCTCGGGCGACTGGCAGGCGCTTTACGACGAAATGCGCGCCTTTCGCGAAGCCTGCGGCGAGGCCCATGTGAAAGCGATCCTCGCCACGGGTGAGCTTGGCTCGCTGCGCAACGTCGCGCGGGCGTCACTGGTTTGCATGATGGCAGGAGCAGATTTCATCAAGACCTCGACCGGCAAGGAAAGCGTCAACGCCACCCTGCCCGTCAGCCTCGTGATGATCCGCGCGATCCGTGAGTATTATGAACGCACCGGCGTGCGTGTGGGCTATAAGCCGGCGGGCGGTATCTCAAAAGCCAAGGATGCGATCACCTATCTGGCACTGATGAAGGAAGAGCTGGGCGACCGTTGGTTGCAGCCTAACCTGTTCCGCTTTGGCGCCTCGTCGCTCTTGGGCGATATTGAGCGGCAGTTGGAGCACCATGTGACCGGCAACTATTCGGCGGCTTACCGTCACGCGACCGCCTGAGCCCGTTGCAGGCTTTGGGACGGTATTTGAAAAAGGATGAAGGCATGAGCGTGTCCGAGATTTTTGAGAGCATGGAATACGGGCCAGCCCCGGAATCGGCGGCAGATGCGCTGGCGTGGATCGTGGATCAGGGCGGGCGTTTTGGTCATTTCATTGATGGGGCCTTCACCGCGCCGGGCGAAGGCTTTGACAGCACGAACCCGGCGACGGGGGAGGTGTTGGCGAGCCTGACGCAGGCAACTCAGGGCGATGTGGATGCTGCGGTGAAAGCGGCGCGTAAGGCACAGCCGAAGTGGGAGAAGCTGGGCGGCCATGGCCGGGCGCGGCATATCTATGCGCTGGCGCGGCTGTTGCAGAAACATGCGCGGCTCTTTGCGGTGCTTGAGGTGCTCGACAACGGCAAGCCCATTCGTGAGGCGCGGGATATTGATGTGCCTTTGGCCCAGCGGCATTTCTATTATCACGCGGGCATGGCGCAGCTGATGGAGAGCGAGCTGCCCGATGCGCAGGCCCTTGGAGTTTGCGGGCAGATCATTCCGTGGAACTTCCCGCTGCTGATGCTGGCATGGAAAATCGCGCCGGCGCTGGCGATGGGCAATACAGTCGTATTAAAGCCTGCGGAATATACTTCGCTGACGGCGTTGCTCTTTGCGGATATTTGCCGTCAGGCGGGGCTGCCGAAGGGTGTGGTCAATATTGTCACCGGCGATGGGGCGGTGGGCGAGATGATCGTGGGGCATGAGGATATCGACAAGATCGCCTTTACCGGCTCCACCGCCGTGGGCCGCCGCATTCGCGAGGCGACAGCCGGGTCCGGCAAAGCGTTGACGTTGGAGTTGGGGGGCAAGTCGCCCTACATCGTTTTTGATGACGCTGATTTGGACAGTGCTGTTGAAGGCTTGGTCGATGCGATTTGGTTCAATCAGGGGCAGGTCTGCTGTGCGGGGTCGCGGCTTTTGGTGCATGAACCGGTTGCGGATCGTTTCTATGCCAAGCTGCGAACGCGGATGGAAAAGCTGCGCATCGGTGATCCGCTCGACAAGAGCATCGACGTGGGCGCACTGGTTGACCCGGTGCAGTATAAGCGCGTCAGCGAGATGGTGGCGGCCAATACCGCAGGAGAGCGTTTTGTGACGCCAGGGGAGATGCCGGAGAATGGGTGTTTCTATCCGCCGACATTGATCACCGGGCTGAATCCCGCGGATACCTTGATGCAGGAAGAGATTTTTGGCCCGGTGCTGGTCTCGACTACCTTCCGCACGCCCGGCGAGGCGGTACAGCTTGCCAATAACACGCGCTATGGGCTGGCGGCGACGGTCTGGACCGAGAATGTGAACCTCGCGCTCGATATTGCGCCGCAGTTAGAGACCGGGATCGTTTGGGTCAATGGCACCAATATGATGGACGCCGCAGCGGGCTTTGGCGGCAAGCGCGAGAGTGGCTTTGGCCGTGAAGGCGGTTGGGAAGGTCTGGCGGGGTATACCAAGCCGAAGACGTCTGCGAAGCCGTTGAAGGAGATCGAGCCCTTCACTGGTGAAGGAGCGCCCGAAGACGAGATTGACCGCACGGCGAAGCTTTACATCGGTGGCAAACAGGCGCGGCCCGATGGGGGCTATTCCGCACCGATTTGGGGCAAATCCGGCGGGCTGCTGGGGCATGTGAGCCTCGCCAACCGCAAGGATGTGCGCAACGCGGTTGAGGCGGCACAGGCGGCCAAGGGCTGGTCCAAGACGAGCGGTCATTTGCGGGCACAGATCCTGTATTACATTGCCGAAAACCTTTCTGCGCGGGGCGATGAATTTGCGGCGCGTTTGGACGCGATGCAGGGAACAAAGATTGGTCGCAAGGAGGTTGATGCGGCCATTGACCGGCTCTTCACCTATGCCGCTTGGGCCGACAAATATGACGGGCAAGTGCATGGGGTGCCGATCCGCGGCGTGGCGCTGGCGATGAAAGAGCCTGTGGGCGTGATCGGGGCGCTTTGCCCGGCCGAGGCGCCGCTGTTGGGGCTGATCTCTTGCATGGCCCCAGCGATTGCTATGGGCAACCGGGTGATCCTCTCGGCCAGCGAGCCTTTCCCACTGGCGGCAACAGATTTCGTGCAGGTGTTGGAGACTTCGGACGTGCCCGCCGGGGTGGTGAATATCCTGACCGGGCCGCAGGCCGATGTGGCAAAGCCTTTGGCGCGGCATATGGATGTGGATGCGGTTTGGTGTTTCGGCGCGGCGGAGCTTTCCGGCGTGGTCGAAAAGGGCGCGGCGAGCAACATCAAGCGGAGTTGGGTGAACCACGGCATGGCGCGCGATTGGTTCGGGGCTGAAGGCGCGGGGCATGCGTTCCTGCAGGCCGCGACGGAGGTCAAGAACATCTGGGTGCCTTACGGCGAATAACGCCAGATGCTGACACCAGTCAAAAACGCCGCCCCGGTCAAGGGCGGCGTTTTTCGTTAGTTTTGCGGGGTCGGTGTGGCGTCTAGCCCTTCAGGCTGGCCGACCACGACGAAATGCAGGTTATCCGGCTCCAACAAGTCGCCCGCCACGCGCTTGACGTCGTCCAGCGTCACTGCGTCGACCTTGTCATTGCGGGTGGCGATATAGTCGATGGGCAGGCCAAGCATCTGCATCCCCACCAGAATATTGGCAATCGGTGCGTTGCCATCAAAACGCAGTGGATAGGCGCCGGTGATGTAGGTTTTGGCGGCCTCAAGCTCCTCTTGGGTGATGCCTTCCTCGGCGGCTTTCGCCCACTCGGCGCGAATAACCTCGATCGCCTCGGCAATACGGTCATTGGCAGAACTGACAGAACCAAGATAGGTCTCGGCCAGATCGCGCGGCATGAGGTAGGAGTAAACACCGTAGGTCAGCCCGCGTTTCTCGCGCACCTCGGTCATCAGGCGGGATTCAAAGCCACCGCCGCCAAGCACGCGGTTCAGAACCGTAGCGGCGAACCAATCGGGGTCGTCCTGCGCGATGCCGGGCTGGCCAAAGATCGCCACCGATTGCGGCGTGGCAAAATCGACAAGCGTTGTGCCGGGAGGAATATCAACCTCGGCGCGGGGCGGCATGGCGGCGCCCTCGGCAGGCAGGTCGCCCAGCAGGTCGTCAAGCAGATTTCCAAGCTCCTCTGGCGTAATGTCACCGACAGCACCCACGTAAATGCGGTCGCGGGCCAAGACGTTGCGATGGGCCTCTAGCAGGTCATCGCGGGTGAGTGCTGCCACCGATTCAAGGGTGCCGTTCAGGGAACTACCGTAGGGATGATCCCCGAAGGCGATCTTGTCGAAGGTCTGACTGGCGATCTTATTGGGGTCTTTCTGGTTCGACTTGATGTTGGCGATCACCTGCCCGCGCACCCGCTCAATAGCGTCAGCATCGAAACGCGGCTCCATCAAGGCGGCGCGCAGCAGGGCGATGGAGGCTTCGCGGTTCTCGGTCAGGAAACGGGCCGAGATCGACAGCGCGTCATCAGAGACATCAAAGCCGAACGAGGTTGCCAGCGCTTCGGTTTCCCGGCTGAAAGCGCGGGCATCCATGTCGCCTGCGCCCTCTTCCAACAGGCCCGTCATCAGATTAATCGCGCCGCGTTTGCCAGGGGCGTCAAGTGACGCACCGCCGCGAAAGCGAATTTCCAAGGCAACGAAGGGGATCGAGTGTTCCTCTACCAGCCAAGCCGTGATGCCGCCGGGGCTGGTGACGGACTGAATGTCGACCTCAGCACGGGCGGGCAGCGCCGCGAGGCAGGTCAGGATCAGGGCGTAGATCAGTCTCATTGCGCGTCCTCCTTCATCAGCCATCCGGTGACCGATGCGGGTTTGTGAAATACATCGCGGGCGGCCTGCATGATGTCCTTGGCCGTGACGGCTTGCAGCACATCAGGCCAAGCCTGCACATCCTCTACCGTCAGCCCAATCGCCAGCGCCGAGCCATAGCGGTGCGCCACCCGGTCAGCATCGTCACGGGCGTAGATTTGATCGGCGCGTAACTGCGCTTTGATGCGCTCAAGATGCTCAGGGTCCACGCCTTCTTCCATGAACTCGGCCAGGGCCGCGTCCATTGCCGCTTCGGCGTCTTCGAGGCTGACACCCGGCACAGGCAAGACAACCAGATCGAAGGTCGTATCGTCCAGCGTATCGGCTTTGTAGAAGGCACCGGTATAGGTGGCGATCTGTTTGTCGAATTGCAGCTTTTCGTTGAGATAGGAAGTCGTCCCGCCACCCAGCAATTCGCTCAGCAACAGCAGGGCCGCCGCTTCTTCCTGCGCGCCGCTGTCGCGTTCTTGGGCCAGATAGGAGCGGCGTACATAGGGCTGTGCCACGCGGGCGTCACGGTAGGTCAAGCGGCGCTCCGCGATCTGCGGCGGCTCCTCTGTGCGAAGGCGTTCGGGCAAATCGGGGTTTGCAGGGATTTGGCCATAGGTCGCCTCGGCCAGTTCGCGCACCTCATCCGGCGTGACATCACCTGAGACCACCAGAATGGCGTTATTCGGCGAGTAGTAGAGCTCATAGAAAGACAGCGCGTCTTCGAGGTCCAGCTCCTCCATCTCATGTTTCCAGCCGATGATCGGCACGCCGTAGCGGTGGTTGAGATATTGCGCGGCATTGAGTTGCTCGCTGAAGAGAGCCGCAGGGTTGTTCTCGGTCCGCTGGTTGCGCTCTTCGAGGATCACATCGCGTTCGGTGCGGATATTTTCCGGGGTCAGGCGGATGTTCTTCATCCGGTCGGCTTCCATCTCCATCATCAGCCCAAGCCGGTCTGCCGCCACGCGCTGATAATAGGCGGTGTAGTCGTAGCTGGTAAACGCATTGTCGCGCCCGCCATTGGCCGCGACAGTGGCGGAGAATTCGCCTGCTTCCAGCTTATCCGTTGCTTTGAACAGGAGGTGTTCAAGGAAATGTGCCACACCGGAAGACCCTTTCGGCTCATCGGCGGAACCGGCGCGGTACCAGACCATCTGTTGTACGACCGGGGCGCGGTGATCTTCGACGACCACCACTTCCATACCGTTATCGAGGGTGAAATGGGTTACCGCCTCATTCGCGCGCGCCTGCGCAAGAGGGGCTGTAAAGAGCGTCGCCACCAGGGCCGCCAGCATCGGCAGTCGGATCATTGCATGTCCTCGAAAATGTCGCGTCCCGCCTTACCTACGCGGTCTGACGCAACATTCAAGAAGCCTAGCGAAAACGTGTGTCTTGTGGCGGGTAAGAGGGCGTGCGCGCCCCGGCCTTGCGCCAGCGCTCGGCTTCGGCATGGGCGTCGAGTTTTTGGCGCTTATAGGCTTGGTCATAGCGGTCTACCGGCACGATGCGGAACTGCGTGAACCGGCCCTTGCGCTGACGGAATTCGGCGTCCGCTTGGGCCAATGTGCCGCGAATACCCGGCTGCACGCCATGTCGGCTGGCCTGCTGGACCAGTGCGGCATCACTTGCCGGAATACCGCTTGAGGTGTCCAGACGCCCGCCAAATGCCGCCACACCTTCGGCCACGGCAGAGCGGTCCGTCAGATTGGCCTGCCCCGGTGTCGGCGTCGGCAAAGAACTGAAACTGTCGGGCTGTTCCAGCGGCTTGACCGGTTTGATCATGAACTCATCCGGCCCCGAAGATGTCGACCGAATGTCGCGCAGCCCCTGATTGCTACAGGCAGCGAGGGCCAGCGGTATCAAGGTGATGAGGGCAATGCGGCGCATGGTGTCTCCTTTCGGGGTCTGACCCTCAATATCGCAGGCGGGCAGGCAATGTCACTGACCTTTTTTGCCCCGGCGTTTGGCGGCGGGTTTGCTGTCTCCGGTAAAGAGGATCAAACCGATTGCGCCCGCAAAGATGAAGACATCAGCGAGGTTGTAGACAAAGGGATTACTGATGCCACAGCAGGAGTTATTCAAGAAATCCAGCACATAGCCATAGATCAACCGATCCGCCACATTGGCCAGCGCACCGCCGACCAAAAGCCCACCACTGAGCGCCGCCCACCAGCCCTGCGGGCTGCGCCAGAGCCAAACGGTCACCGCCGTGCAAATCACCAGCGCGAGCAGCACCAGCACCCATTGGCTCATGTCGCCGCCAAGGCCAAAGTTGATGCCCCGGTTTTCACCATAGCGGAAATTCAGCACCGGGGGCAGCACGTCGATGGAGCGGATGCGTGCCAGCTCCATCATGTGTATGACCACGTATTTGCTGATCTGGTCGATCATAAAGGCCACGAAGGCCGCGATGCCGAATATCCGCATGGGGCTGCCTCTTGCTTAGTGCCGGAAGTGGCGCATGCCGGTGAAGACCATGGCAAGGCCCGCCTCATCCGCTGCCGCGATCACCTCGTCATCGCGCATGGAGCCGCCGGGCTGGATCAGCGCCGTGGCACCGGCCTCGGCTGCGGTGATCAGACCGTCGGCAAAGGGGAAGAAGGCATCGGAAGCCACGACCGAGCCTTGGGTCAGTGGCGCTTCAATGTCCATCACTTCGGCCATATCCTGCGCCTTGCGCGCGGCGATGCGCGTGCTGTCCACCCGGCTCATCTGGCCCGCGCCGACGCCGACTGTGGCACCGTCTTTGACGTAGATGATTGCGTTGGATTTGACGTGTTTTGCCACGGTCCATGCAAAGAGCATGTCGTCCAATTCCTGATCCGACGGTTTGCGTTTGGTCACGACCTTCAGGTCATCGCGGCTGACGCGGCCCACGTCTTTGTCCTGCACCAAGAACCCGCCCGAGACCTGACGCACGGCCAGTGCGGCGGCGGCTGGGTCGGCGAGACCTTCGGTGGTCAACAGCCGCAGGTTCTTCTTGGCGGCAAAGATGCGCTTGGCGTCCTCGTCCGCACCGGGGGCGATAACAACTTCAGTAAAGATCGCGGCGATGGCTTCGGCAGTCGGGCCGTCAAGTGGCTGGTTCAACGCGATAATGCCGCCAAAAGCCGAGGTGCGGTCGCAGTCGAAAGCACGTTTATAGGCCTCCAGCATGGTCTCGCCACGCGCCACGCCGCAGGGGTTGGCGTGTTTGATGATCGCGCAGGCAGGTCCACCGGCGGGGTCGAACTCGCTGACCAGCGCAAAGGCCGCGTCGGTGTCGTTGATGTTGTTGTAGGACAGTTCCTTGCCCTGATGCTGCACAGCGTTGGCCAGACCGGGCGCGGTGGAGCCATCGGTGTAGAACGCCGCCTGCTGGTGCGGGTTCTCGCCATAGCGCAGGGTCTGCGCAAGCGTGCCGCCAAAGGTCCGGCGACGCGGTGTGCCGTCGACCTGCTCGGCCATCCAAGTGCTGACGGCGGTGTCATAGGCGGCGGTGCGGGCATAGGCGGTTTGCGCAAGACGCTGGCGCAGGGCGTAGCTGGTCTGGCCGTCGTTGGCCTCCATCTCGGCGATCACCTCGGCGTAGTCTTCGACGTCGACCACCACGTTGACGAATCCGTGGTTCTTGGCCGCCGAACGGATCATCGCTGGGCCACCGATGTCGATATTCTCGATCACCTCGGCGTATTCCGCGCCCTTAGCGACGGTTTCCTCAAACGGGTAGAGGTTCACCACCACCAGATCGATTGCGCCGATGTTATGCTCATTCATCGCGCCGACGTGTTCGTCATTGTCGCGCAGGGCCAGCAGACCGCCGTGGACCACCGGGTGCAGCGTTTTCACGCGCCCGTCCATCATCTCAGGAAAGCCCGTCACATCGGCCACATCCAGCACTTCAAGCCCCGCGTCGCGCAGCGCTTTCGCGGTGCCACCGGTGCTGAGCAGTTCGACGCCCCGCGCCGCCAGAGCGCGGCCAAGGTCCAAAAGACCGGTCTTGTCAGAGACGGAAAGCAGAGCGCGTTTGATCGGGTGCAGGTCGGGCATGGGGCTGGTTCCTTGGTCAGTCTTCATCAGCATAGGGATCGTCGATCGACAAATCTCGCACGCCAATCGCAGTTTCCTGCGCTTTTGACAACGACCAGCGCACCCTTGTCGCGTAGTTCATGGCGTATCCGGTGAGCACAATCTGCTGCGCAGCGCGGGGTTTCAGGCGGGTGCCTTCAAGGTAAACCCCTGCTTCTAAAGATAGATTATGAGTGCCATCATGGCGAAACACCCAAATCTCACCGCTTTTCAGCGCCATTGAGATTGCCGACCCGCCAAGGTCGACCGTCGCATCCACATCCGGGTGCAGATGAAAACGGATGTCAAAAGGCACACCTTTCAGCGGGATCGCTTTGAGAACCTTGTCAAAGCGGCGCTTTTCGGCGGGCGCCAGCGCCAGCAGCATGTCCTCTCCGGTCAGTCCGCGCCCGTCGAAGGTCAAATCCAGTTTTCGCGCATGGGTCAGGCCATGGCTGCGCAGATAGGCGTCATGCCCGCCTTCAAACCGCAGTGCGTCGTCGGTCTGCCCGATCTCCACCGGCACATGGCGCGGGCCGTCGACCAACGCCTCTTGGCCGGTCCGCCGGTCCGGCTCCGCCAAACGGGCGCTGGAATGACCAACGAGCGACAATGCGGAATGTGATGGCGTGGCCCGCCCCGCACGGCGCCATTCCAACCCAAAAGACGCGCCTGAGCCGCAGTTCACCACCAAGGGCCGCCGCCCGGAGGTCAGTTCAAACGCCAATGTCGAGGCATGGGCATTGTCCGACGCTGCCCCGCGTGGCGGGGGCGCGGCATCGACAATCACGCTGGTGCGTCCGGCCGAGAGTCGCGCATAGCCCATCGCCAGCCCATCTGGTTGGCGTGTTTTAACCTTGGCAGCGGCCAAAGCGTGATCGAGCCACCCTTCCATGCCACGCCCGCCCCCATGAAACCGCGCCAAAGCACCATCCGCATGGCGCAGACTGCGCAGCGTCGGTGCGATCCGTTCAATCGCAGCAAGATGCTCCGTCGGCGTGCTGCGCCCTGCATCGCTCAAAGCCGCAGCGGTCCAAGTCAGCAGGGTAAAGACAGCCAAGAGTTCTTCTGGGTTGCGCGTGGGCAAGCCGCCCTGGGCATCGATTTGGCTGGCACATTCCAGCGCCAGCGCATTGACTGCAGGGTCGGCAAAGCGCTCCATCCCCTGTAGCGACAGCGCGGCGTAAAGCAGCCCGGTCAGGGCTTCGAACCGCGGCAGGCCGGGCGGCGCAGCCTTCCAGCGCTTGGCCAAAAACTGGGTTTGCTGGTGAAGGGAGCGAAAGAAAACATCGTTCTGCGCGTCTTCGGTGCCGCGCAGTAGAAACAAGGCGTGGTTGATCCAGCGGGTGAGCCGCCGCCCCGTAAGCGCCGGCGCCCACCCCGGCCCGCGTCCCCGCCCAAAGCGGTCGATCCACGCCCATAGCCATGCCTGCCCCGCTGCGCGGGCGCGAGCATCACCCACCGCCGCCAGATCGTCGAGCCATGCAAAACCGTGCAGAGCGGCGGCATAGGCAGGATCGGGCGGGGTCAAATCCCACATCGCTTTGTCTGGTGCGGTAATCAAGCTGCCCGCGAAAAGGTATTTCCCGGCAAGCAACTGCCGACCCCGCGCGAAAGAGCCAATAGTGCGCGGCTCAGGTTGGGCAATAAAGCTGGTGGTATGTTCTTGTCCGCGAGTCGCCCGCCACGCATGCCAGCGGTTTAAAACCGCAGCCCTGCGGGCCATGACGCTGAAAAGATCCACCATATTACACTGCCTCTGACGCTCTTGTGGCGTTTTGCGCAAGCATAGCCCTGCGGCTGCTACGAGTCACCGGCTTTTCCCGAACGTGCGCGCCGGAGCGCTGAAGCAAACGCAAAGGCGCTGCTTCAACGATCCCCGTGAAACAATTCGGATTTTCGCAAAGCGGGCGTCAGCGCCCGAAAGCTCAGTCTTTGCGCAGACAGGCGATATAGAACCCGTCCATGCCACCGCGTTCGACCCAGAAATCAGGCCGCAGACGCAGCCCGCCTTCTTCGGTGATCCACGCGGACTCAACCCCCGGCAGTTCCAAGGCGGCGGTGTCCACGGTCATATCGTCATGCCGTTCCAACGCCTCATCAACCTGCACTTCGCCTTCATCCGGCAGCAGGCTACAGGTACAAAACACCAGCCGCCCGCCGGGCTTTAGCAGGCTCCACGCGTGGTCGATCAACTCAGATTGCAACTCGATCAGATCACCAAATTCCGATCCATCCTTGGCATAGGGCAGATCGGGGTGGCGGCGGATGGTGCCGGTGGCGGAACACGGCGCGTCGAGCAGGATCGCGTCGAATTCCCCTTGCACGGCGCGGGCGTCTTTGGTCAGCGTCTTGGCCTTCAGCCCCACGCGGGCGAGGTTTTCCTTCACCCGCTGCATCCGAGGGTGCGACTGGTCAACTGCGGTGACAACAGCCCCCGCAGCGGCAAGCTGCATGGTCTTGCCCCCCGGCGCGGCGCAGAGGTCCAGCACCGTCTCGCCTTCCTGCGGGGCCAGCACCCGCACCGGGATCGCGGCGGCGGCGTCCTGCACCCACCAGTCGCCCTCGGCAAATCCGGGCATGGCGGAGACTTGGCCAGCATCCGTCACCCGGACGGTGCCCGTGGGCAGCAGCGTGCCGCCCACGGCCTCGGCCAAAGCGGCGGCATCGCCTTTGGCGGTCAGATCAAGCGGTGCGCCCGCGAAATGCGCCAGTTCCATCGCCGCAATGGCGTCCGCCCCCCAAGCCTCTGCCAACGGGCCACGCAGCCATTTGGGCAGGCGCGGCGCACGCAGAGCGCCCCATGCTTCGGGGCCTTGCGCGGCGATCTTGCGCAAGACAGCATTGGTCAGGCCCTTAAGGTGGCTGAGCGTACGGTGCTGGGACACGAGATTGACCATCGTGTTCACGACCCCATGCGCCGCGCCGCCCTGACACAGTTCCACCGTGCCGACGCGCAGCACATTGCGCACGGTCAACGGGGGAGCCTTTTGCAGATGTTTTTGCAGCAGTCGGTCCGCCCGCTCCAACCCACGCAGCGTGTCCTGCGCCAGACGTTGCGCACGCGCCCGGTCATAGGGGGGCAGCTTGTCCAGCGCGCCGGAGGCGAGCAGTTCCGACATCAGACGCGGCTCGTCGCCCAAAATCTGATCCAGCAGATATACCGCGCTTCTGCGGGCCTGAACGCCTGTGTCTGCCATGATCGTATCCTATCTAGGTCTTGCTTAAGGGGGTTGCCGGGTTGTCTGGGCCAGCGTGCGACGTATATCAAGGGAGAACTTGGCTCAAGAGGACCATGATGCCCGATCAACGCCCCATTCCCGACAGTCGACCCGGCCCTGACCCGACGCCGAGCCCCAAGCCGGACCTGCCCCCGCAGCCCAAACCGGGGCCAAAACCGATCCCCGACACGCCGCATGACCCGACGCCGACCCCCGGCCCGGACCTGCCAGCTGCCGCCCAACGCGCCTTGGCCGAAGCTGCCGCACGGCGCGAGGCCGCCGCAGCGCTGGATCTGCCTGCTGAACTTGGCGGTCGCGATGGGCCGGAGCCTGTGCGCTATGGCGATTGGGAGAAAAAGGGCATCGCAGTCGATTTCTAAGCGGCCTTAGCGCAGGGTCAGCACAGCCGACTGCCCCTTTGTCGGAGGTGAAGCGGATTTTCGCGCCATCGCGCATGACCACTTGGCAATTATAGCCCAGATCCTTGCCGCCCCAGATGAGCGTGCGGCAGAAATAGCCGTCTTTCCAAGACCAGTTGCCGCTGACCTCCCAAACCGCGCCTTTGCCGGAGATGACCCCGCCAGAGGTCACCCGCAATTCGACGAGCGGGCGGGTCAATCTTTTGCCGTTCACGGCCGCGACGAAGTCTGATTTGCTTTGGATACGGGCATATTCTGCCGCTACTGGCAGGCCGCTCAACGTCAGCACCGCTGTCGCGGCAAGTGCAAAAGTAAACCTCATTGAAACCTCCCATAAGCGCAGTGCCTATGGCAGCCACGTATTTGCGGCGGGTAAAGTTTCAGATAATCTGCGCTATCTTCAGGTTTTCAGGCCCAACACATCCAGCATGTCATATTCGCCCGGCGCCTGTCCCTGCCCCCAGAGCGCGGCCTTCAACGCGCCCCGTGCGAAAAGCGCTCGGTCAGAGGCAACGTGGCGCAGGATGATCCGCTCTCCGGCGGCAGCGAACATCACGTCATGTTCCCCTACGATGTCACCGCCCCGGATCGCGGTGAAGCCGATGTCCCCCTGTTGCCGCGCGCCGGTGATGCCGTCGCGACCCCGGTCGGAGACATCAGCCAGTTTCACACCGCGCCCCTCGGCAGCGGCTTCGCCCAGCATCAGCGCGGTGCCGGACGGTGCGTCGACCTTTTGATTGTGATGCGCCTCGATGATCTCAATGTCGTAATCGACATCCAACGCGGCGGCGACCTGACGGGTGAGCTGTGTCAACAGGTTCACGCCAAGGCTCATGTTGCCCGCACGGACGATGATGGCCCCCTGTTCGGCTGCCGGGGCAAGCTCGGCGATTTCCGCGTCCGTCATGCCGGTCGTGCCGATGACATGCACGATCCCGGCCTTCGCGGCCTCAGCCGCAAAGGCGATTGTGGCCTGTGGCGCGGTGAAGTCGATCACGGCCTGCACTTTGCCGAAGGCCTCTGCCGCATCGTCTGTCACGGTCACCCCCAGTGCCGCACCGCCCATCGCCTCGCCCACGTCGCGGCCCACCCAATCATGACCGGGGCGCTCCACCGCAGCGGCCAGATGCATCTTGTCGCTGGCGGTGATCTCACGGATCAGCATTTGGCCCATGCGGCCAGAGGCGCCTGTAACGGCGATGCCGGGGGTCTGTGTCATGGGGGTAACTCCTGCGGTTCGGGGGCGTGAATGGCCCTGCCCGTTTAGCCCGTCGGCGAGCGCTTGGCAAAGTGCAACCGAAGCCTTAGATGGGGTTCATGGCAAAGAACAAGTTTCATGAGGGCGCAGGCCCGTCGCAACGACAACTCCGCGTGGGCGAGACCGTCCGCCGCGCCTTGTCTGATGTCCTCGCACGCGGGGACGTGCATGACACCGACCTCAACCGTCTGTCGATCACGGTGGGTGAGGTGCGCATTTCGCCAGATCTCAAGATCGCTACGGCCTATGTGCTGCCATTGGGCGGTGAAGGTCAGGACGAGGTGCTCAAGCTGTTGGCGCGCAACAAGAACGAGCTGCGGCGTCAGGTGGCAAAAAAGCTTACCTTGAAGTTCTCGCCTGACCTGCGCTTCCAGCTGGACCGGACGTTCGACCGGATGGACGACACGCGCCGGATGCTGAACCAAGATGTGGTGCGCCGCGATGCAGATGCGCCAGACATTGACGCAACAGATGGCACGCCTGATCAGTGATCCGAGCGGCCCTCATCGCATTTGCGCTTTTCGCACTCAAAGGCGCGCCTGCGGGCGCTGCCGAATGTCGCAATCTTACCTTTGAAGGCAACTCCTACACCGTTTGCGATGTCGATATGGCGCGTGACGATCTGCGGTTGTTCCTGAACGACGACAACGGTGCGCCCTATGGATTCTTTGGCTCGCTGGATGAGGCGCTAAAGGCTCAAGGGCTGCGACTTGGCTTTGCCATGAACGCGGGCATGTATCATGACGACCGCTCGCCGGTCGGGCATTACATCGAAGAAGGCGTCGAAACCCGCGGCGTGATCGACAACGCCGGCCCCGGCAACTTTGGCCTGCTGCCCAACGGCGTGTTCTGCCTCCGCGATGGGCGTGCCGATGTGTTTGAGACCAAGCGCTACCTTCGCGAAAAGCCCGACTGCCGCTTTGCCACCCAATCCGGGCCGATGCTGGTGATTGATGGGGCTTTGCATCCGCGGTTTCTGCCCGACAGCACTTCGCGCTATATCCGCAATGGGGTTGGCACCACGGCGGATGGCAAACGCGCGGTTTTCGCGATTTCCAATACCGTCGTCACCTTTCACGAATTCGCGCGGCTCTACCGCGATGAACTGGGCCTTCAGAATGCGCTTTACTTTGACGGCAATATCTCACGCCTTCGCGCGCCAGACCTGCGCCGAAGCGGGGCCGGGTTTACCACGCTGGGGCCGATCATCGGCGTGGTCACGCCGGCAAAGTGATCTTTTCCCTGCTTAGGGGCTGGGCAGCGCGGCGCGGCTTCGATAGAGGGCAGCACCACAATGGCGAAGGGGCAAGACATGGCACGCAAACGCAAGGGTCGCGATATTTCTGGCTGGCTGGTGGTGGACAAACCCGCTGGTCCCACATCGACCGCTGTGGTCAACAAGGTCCGTTGGGCGCTGGAGGCCAAGAAGGCTGGCCACGCAGGCACGCTCGACCCCGAAGCGACCGGCGTTCTGGCCATCGCCTTGGGCGAAGCGACCAAGACCGTCCCCTATATCACCGACGCGCTCAAAGCCTATGAGTTCACCGTGCGTCTTGGCATCGCCACCAACACCGACGACGCCGAAGGCGAGGTCATCGGCACCTCCGATCTGCGCCCCGATGATGCCGCGATCAAAGACGCGCTAAGCGGCTTTATCGGTGACATCCAACAGGTGCCACCGCAGTTCTCTGCTGTGAAAATCGACGGCCAGCGCGCCTATAAACGCGCCCGCGATGGTGAGGAAATGGACATCGCCGCCCGCCCCCTGTGGGTGGAAAGCCTGTTGCTGGTGGACCGCCCTGATGCCGATCACGTCACGCTTGAGATGGTCTGTGGCAAGGGTGGTTATGTCCGCTCCATCGCTCGCGATCTCGGGCAGAAGCTTGGTTGTCTTGGCCACGTCCGCGAGTTGCGCCGCACGTGGTCTGGCCCGTTTGAGGCAAAAGACGCCCTGACGCTGGCGCAGGTAGACGAACTGGCCCGCACGCCAGAACTCGACACGCATCTGCTGCCATTGGCCGAAGGGCTGGCCGATCTGCCCGAGGTCAAAGCCACGCCTGAGGGTGCCACGCGTCTGCGCAATGGCAACCCCGGCATGGTGATCGCCCATGACGTGGAATATGGTGATGAGTGCTGGGCCTCGCTGGATGGCCAGCCTGTCGCCGTGGGCCGCTTTAAGGCGGGCGAGCTACACCCCAGCCGGGTGTTTAACCTCTCCACGGATAGCAACGGGGGCTAAATGGCCCTCATCACCCGCAGCCATACCAAGGGCGACGCGCCCTCGACCGCGGTTTATTCGGGCTGCGAGCGCTACCGCTACAGCCTCACGCGGGTCTGGGACAGCGCAGCACCGCGGGTGATGTTCGTCATGCTGAACCCCTCCACCGCGACCGAGGTGCAAAACGACCCGACCGTCGAGCGGTGCGAGCGTCGGGCACGGGTACTGGGTTTCGGCGGCTTTCGCGTGACCAATATCTTTGCCTTCCGCGCGACCGATCCGCGCGATATGCGCGCCGCCGCTGACCCCATCGGGCCAGACAATGACAGCACATTGGACGAAGGGGCCGATTGGGCTGACCGGATTATCGCCGCTTGGGGAGTGCATGGGGCGCATCAGGACCGGGGCGTTGCCGTGGCCGCGCGCCTCTCGCAAGGGCGCAAACCGATCTATCACCTTGGTCTGTCCAAGGCCGGGCATCCAAAGCATCCGCTCTACCTTCCCTATAGCCAAGAGCCTGTGCCTTGGCAGGTAGAGAGCGCCATGACAGGGCGCGCACGTTAACCAACTCCTTCAGATTGCTTTGCTTTAGGCCTGTGAACATGCCCTTTTGAAATGGGGTGATGTGCGTGACATCACAGTAAATCGGGTGGATTTTGAATGTTGTGGTTGGCAGGCATGATGGGTCTGATGGCGGTGGGCGCGGTCACCTATGTTGAGATTGGCGCGGTCGCCGCTGAGGAGGAGGATACGCTTCCCGAAGGCACTGAGCCTGATATGCGCTCCACCGATACGCAGCTTAGCACCCCCGGTGATATCCTATCTGGCACCGAAGGCGCTGAACGCTTGACCGGTGATACGGGCGACGACCAGATCGGCGGCTACGACGGTAATGACGTGGTTATAGGCGGTGCAGGGAGCGACGATCTTCACGGTCATGAGGGCAACGACACGCTTGACGGCGCGACCGGGGCCGACAGCCTGCATGGCGGTGACGGCGACGATGATCTGTTCGGTGGCGCGGGGAACGACAGCCTTGCGGGTCAGAACGATGACGACCTGCTGCACGGCGGCGCGGGCGACGATGTGTTGCAGGGCTCGGCAGGTGATGATCTGTTATACGGCGATGCCGGGAACGATGCGCTTCAAGGCGGGCTCGGCGACGATGCGCTGGCCGGTGGCAGCGGAGAAGACAGTCTTTTTGGCGGCTGGGGGGATGACACCCTGACCGGTTTGGAGGCCGCGGAGGAGGCGCAAAACGGCACCTTGCGCGATTACCTCAACGGCGGCGGCGGCGATGATGTGATTGTCGCAGGCCCACAGGATATTGTGACCGCAGGCGCGGGCGTCGATCAAATCGTGCTGGGGGACTGGATCGCCGCAGGTGCTGCGACCGAGATTATGGATTATAACGCCGAAGAGGATTCCCTACTCTTTGTCTGGAATGACGAGACAGGGGAGGATCAAGAGCCGCCCTTGTCCGTCATGCCCGACCCGCTGCAGTCCGGGCAAACGCTGGTGATGCTGGATCAGACCGTTATCGCGCGGGTGGCGGGCGACAGCCTATCGCTGGACGATATCGCGCTGATCCCGCTGAGCGCGGCCTTTGATCTCGGCCTTGCGGCCTAAGCCGGGCTTGCTGGCAAATCTCCCTTTGCCAAAGGCGCAGATTCTTCCTATACGCCCCCATCGCCTGCTGATTCTGTCTGCGGGTGATATCTCCATGGGCCTGAGCTGGACGACATCCCGGCCTGAGCCATCCCTTTAAACTCTTTTCGAAAGGAGACCCCGATGTCGATTACTGCTGAAGAAAAAGCAAAAGTCATGAAAGATTTCGCAACCAAAGAAGGCGACACAGGTTCGCCCGAAGTTCAGGTTGCCATTCTGACATCGCGCATCACCACGCTGACCGAGCACTTCAAGACCCATAAAAAAGACAACCACGGCCGCCGTGGTCTTTTGAAAATGGTCGCGACACGCCGCAAGCTGCTGGATTACGTTAAGGCGAAGGATGAGTCCCGTTATCAGGACCTCATCAAACGCCTCGGCCTGCGCCGCTAAGCGCTGGTCTGCCGGGCTTCCCGGTGACAAGACTGCTGAAACCTCCCGGCCCGCGCCGGGAGGTTTTTTTATGTGCGCCGCGAAAGTCCCCCTCATCGGAGAGAAGCCGCCGCGAAAAGCGCCGCTTTTACGCAATCCCTTCCCATTTGCCTTGAAAACATGTATGCCCGCGCAATCTGAAATCCGGCGCCCGGACTCCAGCGCCTGAAAAGAAGATACCGGAGTCAGGGGCAATACGGCCCCTATGCAATGGCCAATGGGCCAAAAAGGAAACGTAGATGTTTAATGTGACGAAAAAATCGATCCAGTGGGGCGAAGAGACGCTGACACTGGAAACCGGTAAGGTTGCCCGTCAGGCGGACGGGTCGGTGATTGCAACGCTGGGCGAAACCAGCGTTATGGCCAACGTGACGTACGCACGTCAGCAAAAGCCCGGCCAGGATTTCTTCCCCCTGACCGTGCACTACCAAGAGAAATACTATGCCGCCGGTAAAGTACCGGGTGGCTTCTTCAAGCGTGAGGCCCGCCCCACCGAGAAGGAAACACTGACCGCGCGTCTGATCGACCGTCCGATCCGCCCGCTCTTCGTCCCCGGCTTCAAAAACGAAGTTCTGGTGATGTGCACCGTGCTGAGCCACGATCTGGTCAACGACCCCGACATGGTCGCGATGATCGCAGCCTCCGCCGCGCTGACCATCTCTGGCGCGCCGTTCCGTGGCCCGATTGCTGGCTGCCGTGTCGGCTATGAGGGTGGCGACTATGTCCTCAACCCAACAATCGACGACATGCAGGACCTGCGCCTGAACCCCGATCAGCGCCTCGATCTGGTTGTTGCTGGCACCAAAGACGCCGTGATGATGGTCGAATCCGAAGCCTATGAGCTGTCGGAAGAGGAAATGCTGGGTGCCGTTAAGTTCGCCCATGAGCAGATCCAGCCGGTTATCGACCTGATCATCGATCTGGCCGAAGACGCCGCGAAAGAGCCGTTCGACTTCCAGCCCGAAGATTACTCCGAGCTGTCCGCCGCTGTGAAAGCAGCCGGTGAGGATGAAATGCGCGCGGCCTTCGCGATCGTGGACAAGCAAGAGCGCACCGCCGCTGTTGCCGCCGCCCGCGAAACCATCAAGAGCAAGCTCACCGAAGAGCAGCTTGAGGACAAGAACCTCAGCTCCGCGATGAAAGGCCTTGAGGCCAGCATCCTGCGTGGCGATGTGGTGAAAACCGGCAAGCGTATCGACGGTCGTCGCACCGACGAAATCCGCGACATCGTGGCTGAAACCGGCGTATTGCCGCGGACCCACGGCTCCGCGCTCTTCACCCGCGGTGAAACGCAGGGCTTGGTCGTGACCACGCTCGGCACCGGCGACGATGAGCAATTCATCGACGCACTGCACGGCAACTTCAAATCGAACTTCCTGCTGCACTATAACTTCCCCCCCTACTCGGTTGGTGAAGTTGGTCGTGTGGGCCCTCCCGGACGTCGCGAAGTCGGTCACGGTAAGCTCGCTTGGCGTGCCCTTCAGGCGGTTCTGCCCGCGGCAACAGACTTCCCCTACACCATCCGTCTCGTGTCCGAGATCACCGAATCCAACGGCTCCTCGTCGATGGCATCGGTCTGCGGGGGCTCGCTGTCCATGATGGACGCAGGCGTGCCGCTGAAATCGGCTGTGGCCGGTGTGGCAATGGGTCTGATCCTCGAAGATGACGGCTCCTACGCGATCCTGTCGGACATCCTGGGTGACGAAGACCACCTCGGCGACATGGACTTCAAAGTGGCCGGGACCGAAGCGGGCATCACGTCCTTGCAGATGGACATCAAGGTCGCCGGCATCACGCCCGAGATCATGGAAAAAGCCTTGGCGCAGGCCAAAGAAGGCCGCATCCACATCCTCGGCGAGATGAACAAAGCGATCTCCGGTGCGGCTGACTTCTCCGTCCACGCCCCGCGCATCGAGACCATGCAGATCCCCACCGACAAGATCCGTGAAGTGATCGGTTCAGGCGGCAAGGTCATCCGCGAGATCGTCGAAGTCTCCGGCGCCAAGGTCGACATCAACGACGAAGGCATCATCAAGATCGCAAGCCCGAACGGCGAAGCCATCAAAAAGGCCTATGACATGATCTATTCGATCGTGGCCGAGCCCGAAGAAGGCGCCGTCTACACCGGCACCGTGGTCAAGATCGTCGATTTCGGCGCCTTCGTGAACTTCTTTGGCAAGCGCGACGGTCTGGTCCACGTGTCCCAGATCGAAAACCGCCGCCTGAACCACCCTTCGGATGTTCTGAAGGAAGGTCAGGAAGTGAAAGTGAAGCTCTTGGGCTTTGACGATCGCGGCAAGGTGCGTCTGTCGATGAAGGTTGTCGATCAGGAAACGGGTGAAGAGATCACTGCCGAGAAGAAAGAAGCGGCAGAAGGTTAATTAACACCTGCTGCGGGCCCTCATGGGGGTCCGCAGCTTTCCCCCTAGGGCTGTACGAGACATGAGCGCAGAAAATTTGGTCACGATTTGCATCACCATGGGGCTGCGGCCCGATGTCTTGCAACAAACGCTCGAAAGCCTCGGCCCGGAACTGCGCAAGCTACCGATCATCGGCATCAACGACTTTGGTGATGCTGAAACAAGCGCAGTATTTGATCGGCTTTGCCCCCATGGCCAGCGTATTGATTTGGGCAAACAAGTCGGACACCACCCCGCTGTCGATGCCATGTATGCCAAGGTGCGCACACCTTATGTCTTTCATATGGAAGACGACTGGGAGTTCACCCGCCACGATTTCCTCGATGATGCCCTGCGCTTGCTGGAGGCACATCCCGATATTTCTTCGGTCTGTTTCCGCGACACCGATAATTTCTTCATCGAAGACGCGGCCCGCGCCCAGATCGTCACCGAGGAATGCGCGGGTATCTCCTACGCGCGGATGGATGCTCTTAGCCCCAAATGGTATGGCTATACTTTCAATCCGCATCTTGCCCCTCTCTCTCTTTGGAAAGAAGTTGGCGGCTTCAGCGGGTTTAAACGCGAAAGCCATATCTCGCGTCACCTGCGCAAACAGGGTAAATTCACGGCCTTCTTAAAACCCGGCGCTTGCCAGCACATCGGGTTTGTCAGCGTCGCTCACAAGCCACCCTCCGCCTTCAAACGGTTCAAGAACTGGCTGCGCGGTCGGCCAACACCCAAGGTTTAACCTAAAATAACGGCTGTCGCTTCCTCAATGGGCGATAGCGATGAGGTCAAAGCTATGCCGCAGCGCGCCAAAGGCTTCGTTATCAATCTAGCCGCCTCCCCCCAGAGATTTGACAGCGCAAAGGCTGAACTGGACGACGTGCAAATCGACACGATCCGTGTAGATGCATTCGACGGGCGCGAGATAGACCTGGCACAATACGCACCATATGACGACCGCAAAGCCCGGCAGTTCATGGGCCGGTCGATGACACAAGGTGAAGTCGGCTGCTACGTTTCTCACCAGCGCGCCGCGACAGCTTTTCTGGAAAGCGGCGATGATATCGGCTTCGTTTTTGAAGACGACATCGCTCTGAAACCGGAGTTTAAAACCGCCGCGGCGGCGTTAATAGAATGGCTGCGTCCCCGCGACGATTGGCATTGTGTAAACCTCGGAGCGACACGCCTGAAAATCACCACCCCGATGGCCGAGGTCGCGGGCGTCTCGATACTCCGCGCCCATTACTTTCCGATGCTCGCCCATGCACTAATCTGGAACCGGGCCGGGGCCGCAGCCTTTCTGGCCGCCGCCGAACCCATCTTTTGCCCCGCAGACAACATGCTCAGGCAGGTATTGACACGCTCCGACATGGGACTGGCGACAGGTCAAAGCCTTGTTACCGCTGGTCAGTTCGACAGCGATATCTCCGCCCGATCAGCCGGAAACAGAGGCCAGTTTCGCCGGTCGCCACTCTATGGCCTGCGCAAACAGCGCCGGCTGCTACATGAGAAAGCGATGGCCGTCGCTCATAGGCTCGGCCACCGCTAACCGCTTTAACCCGGCACCTTGGTCTTACGCAAGTAAGGCAATACCGCATCAAAGTCGCCGAACTTCGCCTTCGCATCCTCATCCGACACGGTCGGCGGAATGATCACATCCTCACCCACCTGCCAGTCAGCCGGGGTCGCCACGCCGTTTTTGGCAGCTGTCTGCAGCCCGTCCAACGCCCGCAGAATCTCGGCAAAGTTGCGGCCCACGTTCATCGGGTAAGTCATGCTCAACTTCAACTGTTTGTCCGGCCCGATAATAAAAACCGCCCGCACTGTAGCGCTGTCATTCGGCGTGCGGCCATCGGGCAGATAGGCTTCCGCAGGCAGCATGTCGAAGGCCTTTGACACCTCTAGCCCGGCGTCCGCAATAATCGGGAAGCCCGCCTCGGTGCCAGCAACCTTCTCAATATCGCCCTTCCATTTCTTATGCTCTTCTACCCCATCTACGCTGACGCCAATAACCTTGGTGCCGCGCTTTTCCCACTCTTCTGACAGACGGGCCACGGCGCCAAACTCAGTGGTGCAGACCGGGGTGAAATCCTTTGGATGCGAAAACAGGATCGCCCAATTGTCGCCGACAAACTCATGCAGGGAAAAGCTGCCGTGATCGGTTTCGACGTTCAGATCGGGAATAGTGTCGTTGATGCGCAAGCCCATGATATCCTCCGGGTCATTCTGTGAACAGACACGCCTAAGCTAATCACTCTCGCCTAGGGTTGCACCCCCCGAATGCCAAAGGCCCAGGACCACCGCAGCGCCACCGCCCCTCCTTCTTCATCCTTTCTTAAATACCGTCCGCCCTCACCACCGCCACAGCGCCAGAGGGGGCGAGCCAGCCCTCAAAACGGCGCCTTCGCACGCACCTTGGTCGATTTACCGCCCTGCGGATGATTGAAGCGCAACTCCTCAGAATGCAGCATCAGACGCGGGAAATCGCGTGCAGGGCCGGTGGCATAAAAGGGGTCGCCCAAGATCGGATGGCCGAGCGCCAGCATATGCACCCGCAACTGATGGCTGCGCCCAGTCTTGGGAAAAAGCCGCAGGCGCGAGGTTTCACCATCGCTCTTGATCACCTTCCAATCGGTCTGCGCAGGCTTGCCGGTCTCGTGACAGACCATCTGCAAGGGTCGGTTCGGCCAGTCCACGATCAACGGCAGATCGACGGTCCCGCTCTGCTCTGCCGGCTTACCCCAAACCCTCGCAATATAGGTTTTCCGGGTCATGCGCTTTTCAAATTGCAGCCCAAGGTGGCGCTGCGCATAGGGCGTCATGGCAAAGATCATCACGCCTGAGGTGTCTCGGTCCAGACGATGCACCAGCAGCGCCTCGGGGAACACCGCTTGCACCCGCGCGAGTAGGCAATCGGCCAGATGCTCGCCTTTGCCCGGCACGCTGAGCAAGCCGGAGGGCTTATCGACAAGCAGAACTTCGGCGTCTTCATGCAGGATCACCAGCGGGTCCTGCGGCGGGGTATATGCGCTATCCATGCGCCCCTTTTGCAGAAGTGGCGCGGTGGTTCAAGTCAACCGCGGGCCGCAGGCGTGGAACTGAAGCCCAGGAGCAGGCCGTAAATCACAAAGCAGACCGCCATGACCCGGCGAAACCAAACGTTAAAGACAGCGCCCAACGCCGCCCTGCCGATCCCTGCGCCGAGGGCGGTGAAGCCGGTGTAGCTACAGGCCGTCAGAAACAGGGCCGTGGGCATGATGACGGTCATCTGACTCCAGATCGGCACGTCTGGCTGTACGAATTGCGAAAAGGCCGCGAGGTAGCCCGCCACCGATTTCGGATTGATCGTGGCGATCGCAAAGGCGCGCAGGAAGATCGAGGCGGCGGGGCGCTCCTGCATCACCGGCGGTTTGCGCGCCATGAACCAACCGCGAATACCGAGGTAGATCAAAAAGCCCGCGCCAATGAGCTTGGCTACGAAAAACCCGGTAGGCGAGGCCGCGATCAGGGCCGTGATACCGAGGGCAGAGAACAGCAGGAATATAGTGGCTTGGGTAAGGATCGCCAGCACCCCCGGTAGGGCGCGGCGAAAGCCTAAGGTCATGCCGTTTGAGATGCAGTTGACCGCATTCGGCCCCGGCGTGGTCACAAAAACCAACCAGAACAGCGCAAAGACGAGCCAAGCCTCAAAGGTCATGGAACGGCAGCGAAACTGTCTTTCAAGATCGCGCTAAGGGCATCGGCGTCCGCTTGGGTAAAGGCGTCGGGCTGGTTGCTGTCGATGTCAAACACGCCCAAAAGCCGCCCCGCGCCGTTCCAGACCGGGAGCACCAGTTCCGACCGGGTGGAGGAGGCGCAGGCGATATGGCCGGGGAAGGCGTCGACATCCGCGACCAGTTGCACCTCGCCCGTACGCGCCGCCGCGCCGCAGACGCCGCGCGAGAAGGGGATCACCAGACAGCCGTGGCCGCCTTGGTACGGTCCGATCTTGAGCAATTCGGGACCGGTGACGCGGTAAAAGCCGGTCCAGTCGAAACGGTCGTCCGCGTGATGCACTTCGCACGCCACGGTGGCCATGAGGGCCACGGCATCATCTTCGCCTTCGGTCAGGGCGGCGAGGGTTTTGGCGAGGGTTTGGTAGTCTACAGTCATGGAGGTCTCTTGTTGCGGGCGCGGCCGGGGGCTGTCTGCCCCCAGTCCCCCCGGAAGGTATTTAGGGCCGAAAGGCGTTTAGGGGCGCTCAATCGCGATGGCGGTGCCTTCGCCCCCACCGATGCAGATCGCGGCCACGCCGCGTTTCAGCCCGCGCTTTTCGAGCGCGTTGAGCAGGGTCACCATGATCCGCGCGCCCGAGGCGCCGATGGGATGGCCAAGCGCACAGGCCCCGCCGTTGACGTTTACGATGTCATGAGACAGACCCATTTCATGCATGAAGGCCAATGGCACGACGGCAAAGGCCTCATTGACTTCCCACAGATCCACGTCCTCTTTCTTCCAACCGATCCGCTCCAACAGTTTTTGCGCGGCGGGCACGGGTGCTGTGGTGAAAAAGCCGGGCGCTTGGGCATGGCTGGCATGGCCGACGATGCGTGCGCGGATGGTCTGGCCGTTGGCCTTAGCGGTGTCTTCATCTGACAGGACCAGCGCTGCCGCGCCGTCTGAAATGGAGGAAGAGTTCGCCGCCGTGACCGTGCCGCCCTCACGGAAGGCGGGTTTGAGCTGCGGGATTTTCTCAGGCCGCGCGCTGGCGGGTTGCTCGTCAGCGCTGACCGTTGTGCTGCCCTTGCGAGAGGTCACCTCGACGGGGGCGATCTCATCCGCGAAAGCCCCGTTTTCCTGTGCTTCTATCGCGCGGGAGAGCGAGGCCAGCGCGTAGTCATCCTGTGTTTCACGGGTGAACTGGAAGCGTTCGGCGCAGTCCTCGGCAAAGGTGCCCATCAGGCGGCCCTTGTCATAGGCGTCTTCCAACCCATCGAGGAACATATGGTCGATCACCTGCCCATGTCCCAGCCGCGCCCCGCCGCGCATTTTGGGCAGGACATAGGGCGCGTTGGTCATGCTTTCCATGCCGCCGGCGACCATCACATCGGTCTGGCCAAGGGCGATCTGGTCAAAGGCCATCATCGCCGCCTTCATGCCGGAACCGCACATCTTGTTAAGCGTCGTGGCAGGGACATCCTCGCCCAGACCGGCTTTGAAACCGGCCTGCCGGGCGGGCGCTTGGCCCTGCCCCGCGGGCAGAACACAGCCCATCAGCACTTCCTGCACCTTCGAAGAGTCCATGTCGCTGAGCGCAGCCTTGATGGCGCTGCCGCCCAGTTCGGCAGCGGTGAGGCTCCCGAAAGCCCCTTGAAAGCCGCCCATCGGGGTTCTTGCGGCACCTGTTATCACGACATTGCGCATCTTCGTCTACCTAAGCTGTCCTGCAAACCTCTTGGTAAGGATTTGCGGATATTCACGTCTGGAACATTGCCATCTTGAGGTCTGTCTATGGAAGTTTCCACGAAAACAGAAGACCGCTTTTGCGTGGTCAGTGTGCTGCACGAACGGATCGATGCCGCCGCCGCGTTGGAGTTTAAAGACGCCATGCGCCAGACCACGGCGAACGCACCGGCTGTGGTGATCCTTGATTTGCAAAAGGTCGACTTCATCGATTCCAGCGGCTTGGGCGCCATCGTCGCCACGATGAAACACCTGATGCCACAGCGGGCGCTCGTGTTGGCAGGGCTGACACCTGCGGTGGACAAAGTGTTCAAGCTGACGCGGATGGATTCCGTTTTCAGTGTGTTTGGCACGCTCGACGCGGCATTGACCGCGCATCGGGCCTGATGCCATGTCGCATCCCTCTGCGGTCCCGCCGCCGCTGTTGAACCCTTTTGCCTTTACCGTCGAAAGCAGCCCCCTCGCGACACGAAAGGCGCTGCGCCGCGTTCTGGACGCTTTGCAACCGCTGGCGCTGGACCCCGAGGTGGCGAGCACGGTCGAGTTGGTGCTGGCCGAAGCGTTGAACAATATCGTTGAACACGCCTATCCCGACCCCAAGACGCCGGGGCCGATTCATCTGGCCTGCCATCACGCGCCGGATGGGCTCCATTTTCACTTGCGCGATACAGGGTTGCCGATGCCCGGCGGGCAGCCCCCCTTGAGCATGGCACAAACGGTGGATTCTGAGACGGAAGATTTGCCGGAGGGGGGATTTGGCTGGTTTTTGATCCGCGATTTGGCCAAGGATTTGACGTATCGTCGCGTCAATCGGGAAAACCACCTTGGCTTGCGTCTTGCTGTCGCGCTGTCTTCGCAGGCTTGCGCGTCGGCCTCTGATCGGCCTGATTGATACCCAAAAACAGCCCCGCGCAGATCACATTTGCGCCACGGTTGGGCGGCATAGATGCTCTTGTAGCTGCATATGGCTTCCCTCGGTGCCGCGTTTAATAGCCCCCACCCAGTACGCGGTGCCGAGGAACTATGCGGTATACCTGTGACGGGTCGGGAATGTGCGCTAGACAGCGACCCGCCGGATCAATTCAATTGAAAATGCAACGGGTAGGCGCCATCGGTGAAGGGGCCAAACAGATCGGGAATGTCGGGGTGATCGACCGGCTCACCGGAATAGTCGGCGACAAGATTCTGCTCGGACACATAGGCCACGTAATAGCTTTGATCGTTTTCCGCGAGCAGATGATAGTAGGGTTGATCCTTGACCGGGCGGTTTTCCTCGGGGATCGATTCATACCATTCCTCAGTGTTGGCAAATTCCGGATCCACGTCAAAGATCACCCCGCGAAAGGGGTGCTTCTTGTGCCGGACAACCTGACCGAGGTGATATTTTGCGCGCGTACGTATCATAACATGGCAGCCCCTACCCCTCACTCGTAATCGGTTCAAGGGGCTTTTGTCCAATCTCAGCCCGATGTGACCGGGAAACAGTTTGTGATCTTGATGTGTCTAATAGGCTTTGCCCATTTGTAATGGTGAAGCAGTTTCGCGCCAGCGGGGAGCCGCCTGCCCCGCCCCGGAAAACCGGCGCATTAACGCCGAAAGCTGCGCCGAGAAAGTCAAAAATATGATGTGATCGGGGGTCAGAATCGTTTAAACTCTATGAAAACACGTCATGATAAAAAGGCGAGAGGCAGATGAGCAAGCATCTTCGCGCAATGATAATTGTGCTGCTGGTGGCATCCTGTGGCGGCGGCCAGCAATCGGCGCCGCGCGATTTGGATAACGCCTGTACGATTCTCAAAGAGCGCCCCGAATACCACAAAGCGTTCCGCGCAACTGAGCGTAAATGGGGCGTACCAATTCACGTGCAGATGGCGACCATCCATCAAGAAAGCAAATTCGTCGCCGATGCCCGGACGCCTTTCAAATATGTGTTGGGCGTGATTCCCATGGGCCGTCAATCCAGCGCCTTTGGCTACTCACAAGCCTTGGACGCCACATGGGATGAATATCTGAAATCCGAAGGCCGCCGCTGGGCCAAGCGAGACGAGATTCGCGATGCGAGTGATTTCATGGGCTGGTACATGAACCTCACCCGCGACCGGAATGGCGTATCCTTGCATGATGCCCGCAACCAGTATCTCGCCTATCACGAGGGGCATACTGGGTTTTCGCGTCAAAGCTACAACAGCAAGGCTTGGCTGGTCGGGGTCGCAGGAAAAGTGGACGCCCGCGCAAAGCTCTATGAGCGACAGATTGCGGCCTGTCGTCTGGGATGGTGGTAGGGTCGCAACCCGTCATGTCGAACGCAACAAAAAGGGCGACGGTTGGACCGCCGCCCTTTTCTTATGTCAGGCAAAGCCGTGAGCGGCCAAGTTAACGGTCCGTATTGGCCCGTGCCGCACCGGTGTCGAACATGCTGTTGGGGATGTTCACGCCCACCTGCATATCGCCCAGCACGACGGTCGTAGCACTGCCATTCCCGTCGTTGATCACCCACTGACGCAGCTGCACCGGGTTGCCGGTGAACTTCATCTGGATGTTCCCATACTGCGGGTTCGCAGGGTCTTGGGCCGTGACAGTCGTGGCTGTGCCGTCATAGCTATGGCCCGTCACCATCTTAGCGCGGCCCAGATCGACGCGGTCGGCCAGAATGATCGACAGTGGGGTGCGCGACAGCGGATAGGTTTCCGCCGGCTGGTTGGACTTTTTGTCATAGATCACAACAGTATTGGCCCCGGCCACCACAAGCCCGGAATCCGGCGCGTTATATTCAAAGCGCACCTTGCCGGGACGTTTGATATAGACCGTGCCAGAGCTGACCGAACCATCGTCATTGATCTGGGTGAAAGCGCCCTTAGCGGTCCGCAGCTGGTTCAGGTAGCCCGAGATTTCGCCCAGTGACAATTGCTGCGCAGCAGCCGCGAGAGGCGCCGTTACGGTCAGCCCAATTGCTAGAATCGCAGAAGTAAGTTTACGCATGTGTTCAAGTCCTGTGTTGTCTCACCATCAGACATAGGGCGGGTCTGTCTGTTATTCGATATCAGGGCGCGGTTTTTCGCTAACTCCCTTGTCCATACAAAGAAAAACACCGCCGGGAATGTTCCGGGCGGTGCTTTGGTTGGTTGTGGAGAGTGTGGAAAGAACGCTCTTTAGTTCTGTTCGGGCACCAAAATCTCACGCTTGCCGACGTGGTTCGCCGGAGAGACAAGCCCCTCTTCCTCCATCTGCTCCACCAGGCGCGCGGCTTTGTTATAGCCGATCGCCAGTTTCCGCTGGATGTAAGATGTCGAGCATTTGCGGTCTTTGATGACCACCTGAACGGCGGTGTCATAAAGCGCGTCTTCGCCATCGGTATTGCCGCCAAGGCCCAGCACCGCGTCGATGTTGCTTTCCTTATCCTCGGACGGCCCTTCGACCACGCCTGAGACGTAATCCGGCTCGCCGAATTGCTTGAGGTGGTTGACGATCTCTTCGACTTCTTCATCGCTGACAAAGGGACCATGGCAGCGGGTGATCTTGGCCCCGCCTGCCATGTAAAGCATGTCGCCCATGCCCAAGAGTTGCTCAGCGCCCATTTCGCCCAAGATCGTCCGGCTGTCGATTTTCGAGGTCACTTGGAAGGAAATACGCGTGGGGAAGTTCGCCTTGATCGTGCCGGTGATCACGTCGACCGAAGGCCGCTGGGTGGCCATAATGAGGTGGATACCAGAGGCCCGCGCCATCTGCGCCAGTCGCTGGATGCAGGCTTCGATCTCCTTGCCCGCGACCATCATCAGGTCGGCCATCTCGTCGACGATGACGACGATATAGGGCAGCGCCTCAGGTGTGTTTTCCTCAGTCTCGAAGATCGGCTCGCCGGTGTCCTCGTCAAAGCCGGTCTGCACGGTGCGGGAGAACATCTCGCCTTTGGCCAGCGCTTCACGGACGCGGCCGTTGTAGCCTTCGATGTTGCGCACGCCCATCTTGGACATTTTGCGGTAGCGTTCTTCCATCTCGCCCACGACCCATTTCAGCGCCACAACGGCCTTCTTGGGGTCGGTGACAACTGGGCTCAGCAAATGCGGGATGCCGTCATAGACTGACAGTTCCAGCATCTTCGGGTCGATCATGATCATCCGGCATTCCTGCGGTGTCAGCTTGTAGAGCAGCGACAGGATCATTGTGTTGATCGCCACGGATTTACCCGAGCCGGTGGTCCCGGCGATCAGCAGGTGGGGCATTTTCGCAAGGTTCGCGACTACGGGATCACCGCCGATGTCCTTGCCGAGCGCCAGCGGCAAACGCTGGTTGCCGTCGCCGAAATCACGGCTCGACAGGATCTCGCGGAGGATCACCTTCTCGCGGTTCTCGTTGGGCAGTTCGATCCCGATGACCGAGCGGCCCGGCACGGTAGAGACACGCGCCGACAGCGCAGCCATGGAGCGGGCGATGTCATCCGCCAGACCGATCACGCGGCTGGCCTTGAGACCCGGCGCAGGCTCAAGCTCATACATGGTCACAACCGGACCGGGGCGCACGGCGACGATCTCGCCCTTCACGCCATAGTCATCCAGCACGGTTTCCAACATGCGGGCGTTTTCTTCCAGCGCCTCATCGCTCAGATGCAGGCGTTGCACGCTTTCGGGGCTTTCGAGCAGGCTCAGCGGCGGCAGTTCGAAACCCGGATGTGTGTCCTCAAAGGTCAGGGCCGGTTGTGCTTCGACCTGCGCTTGCTTCGACGGCTGCACGACCCTGCGGGTCGGTTGCTGCACAACTTTACGCGGCTCGGCGACGGGGATTTTCATCGCCTCGGGCGCAGGCGCTTCTTGCAGCGGCAGCGTTTCAGAGGTGACGGTGTCTTGGTAGCTCTCGACCATCGGCTCTTGCATCATCGGCTCATGCATCGGCTCTGGTGTCTCATGCATTCGCTCTGGCTGTACTTGAGGTTTACGCAGCATCGGCTCTGGCCGCAGCGTGGCTGGGCCAGCGGTCAACGGCGGCTCGGCACGCAGAGCGGCTGGCTGGCTGGTGTTGAGCAGCAACGGGTCCGGCCCCCTGCCCCGGCCTTTGGTTAGCGGCGCTGTGGTTGGGGTGTGCACTGCATTGGCCGTGCGGACGCGGTTCTTGATGACATCCGCGATCTTGCTCTTGATGCGCTCTTCGCCCGGTGTCTCGTCAACAATCGCGTCGCTATAGGTCTCGATCAGTTCCGGCTCTGGCATGCCGTCAGATTCAGGACGTTTGATCAGGCCGGGCATACGGCCAAAGAGACTGCCGCGCTGGTCCTCTGGCTCGGCCATCGGGGCCTGCGCGTAGTAGTCATCGTCCGCCTGGGTGGCCCATTGTTCAGCCTCTTCGGCCTCCAACCGACGGCGCTCGCGGCGGTCGGCCTGACGGGCGGCGAGGTTCTGCGCTGTCAGAACGGCCCCGCTCGCGCCTCGGCCCAAGAGGTTCATCAACCCGGCATAGGCCATGATCAGCCCAACCAGCATAAAGCGCAGGATGCGTTGCAACTCGGCCTTGGTGAAGCCCAAAACAAAAGCGCCGAGCGCCACGATGGCGATGCCCATCAGCAGAGACATCAACTTGACCGTAAGGGTCGATCCAATCGGCAAGATGGTCAGCAGCGCACCCATGACGGTGTCGCCAAAGAGCCCCCCAAGACCAAAGCTATGGGTAAGCAGCCAGTCCTGACCGGGGGCCAGCGTGGCGGCATAGATCGCGCCGAGTGCCACGGCAATGGGAGCAAAGATCAAGCGCGAGATGGCACGGTCTTCGCCCAGATGCAGCGCAAAACGACCGCCCCAGAGCAGCAGGACAATGGCAATGCCCCAAGCCCCCCAACCGACGATCATGAACAACGGCGCGGCGATAGAGGCCCCGATCCGGCCCATCCAGTTCTGCACCGGCGCATCGGTTGAGACCATCCAATTGGGATCGTCGGGCGTGTAGCTGCCGATCATCATGGCGGCCATGATGCCCAGCATGATCAATGCCAGTCCCAGCAGTTCACGACCGCGCTTTTCGATTGCCTCGGCCATGTTGCTGTCTAGCAATGGATCGCGTCCCCGTGTCTGAAATGCCATGTCGTCCCTCGCTTATGTCGAATACAGACAGTCGCGGATCGCTTCCAACCCGCGCGTCGTTTCGTCTTTTGGGGCCACCAAAGCGACCCGAATGTAATTCTTGCCGGGGTTCCCCCCGGCCACGTCTTGCGACAGGTAGCTGCCCGGCAGCACCCGCACGCCGGTCTCGCGCCAGAGCTTCAGCGCCGCTTCCTCGTCATCCTCAACCGGGAGCCAAAGGAAAAACCCGGCCTCTGGGCTCGCGTAACCCGGCACATCGCCAAAGATCCGGTCGGCAATGGCGTATTTCTCTTGGTAGAGCGCACGGTTTTCTTGAACATGCGCCTCATCCGCCCAAACGGCAGCGGCGGCTTGCTGCAAAGGCAGCGGCAACGGCGCGCCCGCGTAATTGCGCAACTGTTTCATCTCGCGCATCGTCTCCGGCCCGCTGGCGGCAAAGCCAGACCGCAGCCCCGGCAGGTTGGAGCGTTTCGACAGCGAGTGAAAGATCACCACGCGGTTGCGGTCGGTGCCCAGCTCTTTAGCCACCTCCAGCGCACCGGTGGGCGGCGTATCGCGGTAGATCTCGGAATAACATTCGTCGGCGAAGATCAGGAAATCGTATTTCTCAGCCAATGCGATCAAATTGGCCCAGTAATCGCGCGATGCCACAACGCCTTGCGGGTTGGCGGGCGAGCAGAGGTAAGCCGCCGTGGTGCGGCGCAGCACCTCTTCGGGCAGGTTGGCGAAATCGGGCAGATGTCCCGTTTCAGCCGTGGCGGGCACCATGATCGGGTCAGACGCACCGGAAATCGCGCCGATCATATAGACCTGGTAAAAGGGGTTCGGCATCAAAATGGCCGATTTCTCGCCATTCTTGGTCTCCGGGCAGAGCGCGATGACAGCGTTATACAGCCCTTCGCGGGTGCCGTTCAGCGCCATGACCTCGCTGTCGGGGTCCATCTCAACGCCGTAGCGCCGCGCGATCCATGCAGAAACCGCCCCGCGCAATTCGGGCGAGCCGTCATTTGGCGGGTATTTGTTAAACCCTTCCGCATGTTTGGTAATCTCATCGGTCACCCATGCGGGAAACGCATGTTTCGGCTCGCCAATGGTCATGTGAACAGGCGTGCCACCGCCCTCATGCCCATCAAGCAAGGCACGCAGGCGCGGCCACACGTGGGCCGGAAGGTTCGAAAACCGCTCGGAATACATCATCACAACTGCCTCGGATCGGGATCATTAGCGCCCCGTTTGCCCCAAGGTACCCAAGGGCGCCTCCCCCGTCCAGAAAAACCGGGAGATTTGCGGCCCTTGTGGCTTTTCGGTCGTGCGCCGTTATGCCTCGCGCAGGGCCGCTTCAGCCGCTGCACCAAGGCGCAAAAGCTGTTCTTCGGCATTTGGCGCAGCCATCAGAGAAATGCCACAAGACGGCGCTTCGGTTGGCAACGTCAGGGCGCAGAGCCCCATCAGATTCGCGACTCGCGTGTTGCGCAGCGACAGGAGATTCTGCGCAAGGTAATAGTCATGGTCGCTGTTGAGCCGCTCAATGTTTGGCGGCAACATCGGCGCAGTCGGCACCAACACTGCGTCATAGCCTGCCACAGCCCGATCGTACCCTGCCCGCGCCAGATCAAGCTTGGCCCAAGCGGCCACGTAATCGGGGCCGGAGAACTGTTTGCCCGTCCGAAAACGCTCAAGAATTTCCGAAAACATCGCCTTGGGGTTGGCCTCAATCACATCGCGCCACAGTCCATAGGCCTCAGTGGTGTAAAGGCACGAACTCAGCGGCATGGCGTCTTCGACTTCGGGCACTTCAATCTCGTCTATCGTGGCTCCGGCGTCTTTTAAACGCGCCACTGCAGCCTCGAATGCGGCTTTTGGCTCCTCTGACAGGTCGTCCATCACCACATTGGTCAAGATCGCAAAGCGACAGCCTTCCAATTCGCTTTCTTGCAGATCGATGGGTTTCTCACCTTCCAGCAAAGCCAGCAAAAGCGCCGCATCTTCGACCGAGCGGCACAGGGGACCAACAGTATCAAACTTGGCCGCCAGTGGCACCGTGCCGACAAGAGAGACCCGCCCCGCCGTCGTCTTGAGCCCCACCAGATCGTTCCACGCCGCTGGAATACGCACCGATCCGCCCGTGTCAGAGCCGATCGCCGCCGCGGCCAGATTAAACGCGACAGAGGCCGCCGCGCCGGAGGAAGAACCACCCGACACGCTGTCCGGCTCATTGATGCAAGGCGGCGTTGCGGTGCTGGGGTTATGACCAAGGCCCGAAAAGGCCAATTCGCTCATGTGGGTTTTGCCAAGGCAGACCAGCCCCATCGCGGAGGCATTGCGCAGGACTTCGGCGTCTTGCTCCGGCACGCGGCCGTCAAGCAGTTTCGACCCCGCTGCAGTTTCCGTGCCTGCGGTGTCAAACAGGTCTTTCCAAGAGATTGGCACCCCATCGAGCGGCGACAACCGCTGCCCATCGCGCGCGCGCTCTGCCGCCGCTGCCGCCTCAGCGCGGGCGCGGTCGGCGGTGACGCGGGCATAGATACGGTCGCGCATTGGATGCCCGTCGATAGCATCAAGGTAGGTATCGCAAAGCGCCACCGGATCGATGTCCCCTGCCGCGATGCCGCGCCCTAAGTCCGCTGCCGTCATTTCCAACCATTCGCGCATGTCGTCCCCCTTGCCGCTGTTCTTGGCGAACCTAGCGACCGTTCCGCACATGGACAATCCCCGCGCGCAGGTCATATTTAGGGCCATGGAATTTGACCACGATATCGCAATCATCGGCGGCGGGCTGAACGGCCCGGCCCTTGCCTTGGCCCTCAGCCGCGCAGGACTGCGCGTGGCGGTGATCGACGCCCTGCCCGCGCAGACCTTTGAAGACGCCGAATTTGATGGCCGCGCCTATGCGCTGGCGCTGACCTCAGTGCGGCTGATGGAAGGCATTGGCATCTGGCCCAAGATAGCTCAACAGGCCCAGCCGATGCTGGAGATCAAGGTGACTGACGGGCGCGCGGGCACCGGCCCTTCCCCCATGTTCATGCATTTCGACCATGCTGAGATCGAAGAAGGCCCAATGGGGCATATGGTCGAAGACCACCATCTGCGCCGCGCTTTGCTGGACGCGGTGAAAGCCGACCCGGCGATTACCCTGTTGAACGGCACCCGCGTCACAGATCAAACGGTCGAACCTACGGGCATCACCCTTACCCTCGCCGATGGTGAAACTCTGCGCGCGCGGCTCGCCGTGGGCGCCGATGGACGTGGCAGCGGCACGGCTGAGCGGGCGGGCATCAAGCGGATTGGATGGTCCTATGACCAAACCGCGCTGGTCTGCGTGGTCAACCACGAGAAACCACACCACGGCGTCGCGCATCAATTCTTTATGCCGCCCGGTCCGCTGGCGATCCTGCCACTAACCGGGAACCGCTCGCTGATCGTCTGGAGCGAGCGCAGTGCCAATGCCGCCGCGATCAATGCATTGCCCAATGCGGGGTACCTCGACGTTCTGCGCCCGCGTTTTGGCAGCTTCTTGGGCGATATCTCTCTCACCGGCCCGCGCTACTGCTATCCCCTTGGCCTGTCGCTGGCCCATTCGATGGTTGCCCCGCGTGTGGCGCTGTTGGGCGATGCGGCACATGGGGTGCATCCGATTGCAGGGCAAGGATTGAACGCGGGTCTGCGCGATGTGGCGGCGCTGGCGGAGGTCATAGCCGACGCTGTGCGACGCGGCGAAGACCCCGGCAGCGATGCGGTTTTGGCGCGCTATCAGGAATGGCGGCGGTTCGACAATGCGAGTCTTGCGCTGGCCACGGACAGCTTTAACCGCCTGTTCTCAAACGATAACGCCTTCATTCGACTGGCCCGCGACATTGGCATGGCGGCGGTCAACGCCCTGCCCGGCCTGCGCCGAGGTTTCATTCGCGAAGCGGCGGGACTTACAGGAGAATTGCCAAGGCTCATGCAGGGCAAACCGCTTTAGCGCGGTTAAAGCGTGCGGGCCTCATCGGGCAACATGACGGGAATACCGTTGCGGATCGGATAGGCCAGACCGGCAGCCTTGGACACCAGCTCTTGCTTTTCCGCATCATAGGTCAGCGTGGTCTGGCTGCGCGGGCAGATCAGCGCCTCAAGCATCCGGCGGTCAAATTGCACGGTCACGGGGTCGGTCATTGCATCAATCCTTCTTCCTGACCGCCGCGCATGGCAAATTCGATCAGTGTCACCAATGTCTCGCGCCGGGTCTCCAGCGAGGGCGCTTCGAGCAGGGCTTGTTTGTCTTCGGCCTCAAACTCCAGCATCATCGACAAGGAGTTGATCAGCAGCTCGTCCTCCGCCTCTTTCAACGTATCCCAATCGGCTGACAAGCCCTTGGTGTCGAAATAGCGGCCCAGTAGATCGAGAAAACGTGACCGGTCAAAATTGGCGTCAACCTCGCCCCCGCCCATATCACGTTCAAATCCCGCCCAGTTCACATCGCAACGGCGGTAGGGGCTGAACCCGTCGATCTCTTGCACCACCCGGAACCGCGACATGCCGGCAAGGGTGACCATATAACGCCCATCCTCGGTTTCGGAGAACTGAGTGATCCGCCCGGCGCAGCCGATGCTCTGCAATTGCGACCCGTCACGCCCTGGCACCTCATTCGGCTGCACCATACCGATGAGCCGCGTATCGGTTTTCAGAGTGTCTTCGATCATCTGAAGATAGCGCGGCTCAAAGATATGCAGCGGCAGACGCGAGCGGGGCAGCAGTAGCGCCCCTGCCAACGGAAAGATCGCGATAGTCTGAGGCAATTCGGCTGGCTTGATCATGGTGAGGGACGTAGTGCGCCTCCCCCGTCAGGCAAATATCATTGACGACAGTTTGCGACGGCCATTCAAGACCACCGGATCGTTGGGTTTCAGCGCCTCGAAAATGGTGAAAAGCTGCGTCTTTGCGGCACCGTCGTTCCATTCGCGATCCCGGCGGAAGAGTTCAAGCAGATGTTCCACCGCCCCTTCGGCGTCGTTATGCGCATAGAGCGCTTGGGCCAGATCAAAGCGCGCCTGATGATCGTCGGGATTAGCCTCAACCTTGTCGGTCAATTCCGCCACCGGACCTGCGTCAGCCGCCTGTCGCGCCAGCTGCAACTGCGCATGTGCTGCTTCCAGTTCGGGCGCTTTGGAGATTTCAATCGGCGCACCATTGAGCAACGCCTCCGCCTGATCAAGCGAATCCATCGCGATATGCGCACGCACCATACCGCCATAGGCGGCCGCGTTCATCGGGTCTTCTTCGAGGATCGCGGCAAAGGTCTGAACCGCATCCGTTGCGGCTCCTTCGGCCAGCATCTCTTCAGCAGCCTCTACGGCGTCGGCCAGCGTATCGCCGGGCGCTTCGCCGCCGCCCGCTTTTACGACCCGATCAACAAAGGCTTTAATCTCGGACTGCGGCAGCGCGCCTTGGAAACCATCAACGGGCTGGCCTTTGTAAAAGGCATAGACCGTAGGGATCGACTGAATCTGCAACTGCCCCGCAATGGCCTGCGCCTGATCGACATCGACCTTTACCATCTTGACCGCACCCTTGGCCGCGCGCACCGCGTCTTCGAGCATCGGGCCAAGCGTTTTGCAAGGGCCGCACCACGGCGCCCAGAAATCGACGATGACCGGGACGGTCTGCGAGGCTTCGACCACATCGGCCATGAAGGTCGCTTCGGTCGTGTCCTTGATCAGGTCAGCATCTGCCGGGGTGGCGGTGGAAAGGTTCAGATCGGTCATCGTGTCATCCTCGCTAATCGCGTTTGGCCTTATATGGACGTGCAGCGGCGTGATTCAAAGGTCAAAACTGGCAAAAACCGGCGCGTGGTCGCTGGGCTTCTCCCATCCGCGTGCGTCGCGGACGATGTGGCTGGAGTGTCCCGCCTGCGCAATGTCGGATGTGGCCCAGATATGATCCAGCCGGCGACCCTTGTCAGCAGCGTCCCAATCGGCGGCACGGTAGGACCACCAGCTATACAGATTGCCCGTCGGCATATCCTGCCGGGTGATGTCCACCCAATTGCCCGCATCCTGCACGGCCCCGAGCGCTTCGACCTCAAGCGGCGTGTGACTGACGATCTTGAGCAGCTTCTTGTGGTCCCAAACATCATCCTCACGCGGGGCGATGTTCAGATCACCCACAAGGATCGACTTCTCCGGCTTCTCAGCATGGAACCAGTCACGCATTTCCGAAAGGTAGTCGAGCTTCTGGCCAAATTTCTCATTGATCTCGCGGTCGGGTTTGTCGCCGCCTGCGGGCACATAGAAATTGTGGATCGTGGTGCCATTTTCCAGCTTTGCCGCCACATGGCGGGCGTGGCCGAGCATGGCAAAATCCTGATCGCCTGCATCCAGCAGCGGTAACTTCGACAGGATCGCCACGCCGTTGTAGCCTTTCTGCCCCCGCGCCACCATGTGCGTATAACCCGCCGCCTTGAACGCCTCGACCGGGATCTTATCGACCGGGCTTTTGCATTCTTGCAGGCAGAGTACATCCGGCCCGTGTTCGGCCAGCAGCTTCAGCACCAAAGGCTCGCGTAGGCGAACGGAGTTGATGTTCCAAGTGGCGAGGGAAAAGGACATGAGGGCAGGCTCCGGTCTGGGGGGTGGTCCGGCACAGTAACGTGAGGGGCGCCGGGGTGCCACGAGGAAATCTGAATGAGGGCCATCGCCTGTCCGCGGGTTCGCGATGCGACGGACGTTCGCCCCCTCCCTTTATTTCTTAGCTTTAATGTGCGTTAGGGAAAGCACACCCAGCCTAACCAAATCGCCTACCCGGTCGCACCAAAGGGGCGCCCATCATAATACGGCATGCCTCTGGCGTTACGGGCGGGCAGGCGATGGCCCGGCGCCTGCGGCTTGAGGCCGGGCCAGAGTGGCACCGACAACCGTTAGCAATGACCGGCTAGGAACCCACCACACAAAAAAACGGCCGGGCTCAGGGGCCCGGCCAGTCCAACAGGGAGGTATGTACCAGTACCCGGGTACAATCTTCGGGTTCAAACCGAGGTGCGGGTCATGAAAACCCCGCCTCTCAGGGAATCCAACCACAGGGGCCGGAATTGGTTCCCGCTTTTATGGCATCAGTCTGTAACCGCCTGATTCCGTGACCAACAAACGGGCGTTCGACGGGTCAGGTTCGATCTTTTGCCGCAACCGGTAGATATGGGTCTCCAACGTATGGGTCGTGACCCCGGCGTTATAGCCCCAGACCTCATGCAGCAGCACGTCACGCGGCACCACCCCATCATTGGATCGATACAGGAATTTAAGGATATTGGTTTCCTTCTCGGTCAACCGCACCTTCTGGTCGTCCTCGGTCATCAACAGCTTCATCGCGGGTTTAAACGTATAAGGCCCCAACTGGAACACCGCGTCTTCGGATTGCTCATGCTGGCGCAGTTGCGCGCGGATGCGGGCCAGCAGGACGGGGAACTTGAACGGTTTGGTCACATAGTCGTTCGCGCCCGCATCGAGGCCAAGGATCGTGTCGGCATCCGTGTCATGGCCGGTCAGCATCAGGATCGGGCTCTTCACCCCTTGCTTGCGCATCAAACGGCACAGCTCGCGGCCATCGGTGTCGGGCAGGCCCACGTCCAAGATCACCAAGTCATAGAGCGCCTCTTTGGCGCGGGCCATCGCCTCCGTGCCATTCGCGGCTTCGAAGACATCGAAATCTTCGGTCATAATGAGCTGTTCGCTAAGCGCTTCACGCAGGTCATCATCATCGTCGACAAGCAGAATTTTCTTGAGTTGGGCCATGTGGTCCTCCGTCTATTCCCTCCAACATGCGCCCCAGAGGCGTGCGCGACAAGAGATGCAACACGGCCTTCACGCCCTCGTGTCGGCAGAGCGGCAAATGTTTCAATTCCCTGTCGAATATCTTAGATAACATTGAAAGCCTCCGCGGAGTTGCAACAGATTATGAGTTTCGCCCCCGACATTACCGAACAGCTTGCGCGTGCGCGGGCAGACCTGCGCATGGGCGTGCCCGTGGTGCTGGAGGACAAAGGCCAAGCCGCGTTGGTCTTGGCAGCCGAGACGCTGACAGCGCAGCGGCTGGCGGATGTTCTGGCCTTGGGCGGCGCTCCGGTCTTGGCGATCACTGCGCGGCGGGCGGAAACCCTCAAAGCGCGGGCCTATGACGGTGGCCTTGCGCGTGTCCTGTTGCCACCGGGGGCCACCCCCGGATGGGTGCAGAGCATCGCTGACCCGGCAGACGATCTGCGCGCACCGATGAAAGGCCCGCTGAAAACGGCACGCGGCGGCGACACGGCGGCGCATCAAGCGGCGATTGATCTGGTCAAGGCTGCGCGGATGCTGCCTGCGGCACTGGTGCTTGACCTGCCGCAGGGCGCGGACTTCGCGCGTCAACATGGGCTGACACTGATTGACCTCACCGCCGCAGCCCCCGTTCTGGCACGGCGCAGTGCCTTGCACCCGGTGGTCAACGCCCGCTTGCCGATGGAGGTGTCGGAGGCCGGGCGGCTACATATCTTCCGCCCCGAGGACGGCGGTGAAGAGCATTACGCTATCGAGATCGGCCGCCCTGCCCGCAACACGCCAGTCCTCTGTCGTTTGCATTCCGCCTGCTTTACAGGCGATCTGATGGGCAGCCTGAAATGCGACTGCGGCCCGCAGCTTCGCGCCGCGTTGGCGCAGATGGGGGGCGAAGGCAACGGCGTGTTGCTCTACCTCAACCAAGAGGGGCGCGGCATCGGCCTTGCCAATAAAATGCGCGCCTATTCGCTGCAGGATCAGGGGTTTGACACGGTCGAGGCCAATCACCGTTTGGGGTTTGAAGATGACGAGCGCGACTTCCGGCTTGGCGCCGACATCCTGCGCTCGATGGGATTTTCTGCGGTGCGCCTGCTGACCAACAACCCGCGCAAAGTGGGTATGATGGAGCAAAGCGGCATCACCGTCGCCGAACGGGTGCCGCTCGCGGTGGGCGAAAACCGTCACAACAGCGCCTATCTGGCGACCAAGGCTGCCAAGTCGGGGCATTTACTGTGACCCTGAATGATATGGTTCTGACTCCGACGGGGCTGCGGTTTCGCGGGCGGCGCTACGCCTGTAGCATTGGCAAGGGCGGGCTGACGGATCGCAAACGCGAAGGGGACGGCGCCACACCGCGTGGGGTGCATCGCTTGGTGGGGATGCTCTACCGACCTGATCGCATCCCCGCGCCGAGCGCTTGGGCCCAGCCGATCCTGCCGGGTGATCTATGGTCAGACGCGAGCGGGCAGCCCGATTACAACCACCGTGTCCGCGCGCCCTACGCCCATAGCCACGAAGCGCTACGCAGGGCCGACCCACTTTACGATCTGGTGATCCTGACCGATTGGAACTGGCCAGATGCTGAAGCCGAACGCGGCTCGGCGATTTTCATCCATCAATGGCGGCGACCGGGCTACCCGACCGAGGGCTGTGTAGCCTTCTCGCGAAGTGACCTGCACGAGATCGCGACACAGATTGGCCCGGCCACACGCCTGATTATTCGTTAACCCGTTCCCCAAAAATGGCAGAGCCAACCCGCACATGGGTCGCGCCGAGGGCGATGGCTTGCTCAAAGTCTCCGCTCATGCCCATCGACAGGCCGGTCAGATCATTGCGTGCGGCGATCTTAGCCAACAACGCGAAATGCAGCGACGGTGCCTCATCCACCGGGGGGATGCACATGAGTCCCTTTACCGGCAGGTCAAGCCCGCGACATTCAGCGATAAACCCGTCCGCTTCCCGCGGCAGCACGCCGGCCTTCTGCTCTTCTTCGCCGGTGTTCACCTGAATAAAAAGGTCAGGACAGCGGCCCATCTCCTGCGCCAGACGCGCAATTGTTTTCGCAAGTTTGGGACGGTCGATTGTGTGAATGGCATCCGCCAATTCCATCGCCTGCCGCGCTTTGTTGGTTTGCAACGGGCCGATCAGGTGGAGGTCAATACCTTCAAACTCTTCGCGAAAGCCAGGCCATTTGCCCGCAGCTTCTTGCACACGGTTTTCACCAAAGCAGCGCTGACCCTGCTCCAAGACGTCCCGTACCCGGGCATTAGGCTGCACTTTGCTTACCGCGATCAGCCTGACCGATCCCGCCGCGCGGCCTGCGCTGGCTTCGGCTTTGGCAATACGGTCGTGAATGTCGCTTAGGCTCATGGTGGGGTCTCCTTATGCAACGCGCAGAAAACACCAGCACCGTGCAAAAGAAAAGGGGCAGACCGAATGGCCTGCCCCAATAGTCAGAGTATGTCGTTCAACTTAGAAGTTGAAGCGAACACCCATGTCGGCCTGTGTGTTGCCGCTGATCCGCTGAGCAACACCACCACGCAGCGAAACACCGCCACCCAGGTCGTGGTTGAAGTCGATACCGTAGCCAGTGTCGTTTGCAACACCCGTTTCAGTTGCACCACTATTATCAGCAACATAGACTTCTACGTCTGTTGCTGCGCCCACGTCAAAACGCGCGGCCAGAACGACACGGTCACCGCCGATGCCGTTGTCAGCATAGGCCAAAGTCACGTCTGCGATACCAAAGGAACCACCAGCGGACGCGGTCCACTCAGTGTCACGGGCGCTATCAGAGTCTTGACCGCCAACTGCGAAGGTCCAGCCGCTCCATGTGTAAGCAACGTAACCAGCAACGCGGTCGTTTTGGTCGGAAGCCGACACGTGAACCGCCAGATCGCCAGCGGAGTACAGAACTTCAACACCGTTCGGAGCGCCGTCACCTGTGGAGCTGTACTGATCACCACGGTCATTGAATACGGTGTAGTCATAACCCAAACCGGTCAGGCCAAGGTCGATCGGGTACTGACCTGGCATGGATTCCAGAGCACCGAAGATGTTGCCAACGCCAACTTCAAAGCCACCGGAGCGTGCGAAGTAACGAACGCCGTTAAAATCAGCGCCAACACCGTTGGTGGTGCCGTTGCCGTCAGCTTGAATACGGGCGCGAGCACCGACAACAACGCCTGCATCGGATTCAGCAGTCGCATCGATCTGCAAACGGAAGCGGCTGGTAAGATCAGTCGTGCTGCCACCAGTTGCGGAACCGGTTTCATCATACTTGATACCAAAGCGGCCGTAGCCACCGAATGTAACGTCTGCTGCTGCAACGCCGGCGGTCGCAACCAGGGCTGTTGTAGCGAAGAGAACTTTTTTCATGAGTTTTCCCTCGGTTTGAATTCATATGCCCAGACCGGGGAATCCGGTAAGGGTATGAAGGCTGTTTGCCCCCGATGACCTGCACTTGGCAAGGTTCACGCAGCCTTCCCTCTCAATGTCGCCATGGTTGGTGCAGCTATGCCACAGTTTTTCCGACCAGACACCGGGTTAGGCCGTATTTGCCTCGGTTCAGCCGTGGAACGCAGACCCGACATAGACCTTGCCGATAAGGGCTTGCTTGGATAGACCGGAGCGCAAACAGGCAAAGGAAAGCTGCAATGGCCCTTCGTACCGCTTGCAAGATGGCGATCTCCGTTCTGGCGCTCAGCGCGCTTGCCGCCTGTGGTGGGGGCTTTGGTAGCCCTGCCACGGAACGGCCGGATCAGTACACCAATTCCAACAACCCCAACAACATTGAGACCAACCCCGAGAATACGATTTGGTCGATCTTTAACCGGGGAAACGCCGACACCAGTGTTTCCGTGAACAAATACCTCTGGTCGGCGTCGCTTGAAGTGCTGAACTTCCTGCCGGTGCAATCGGTCGATCCTTTCACCGGTGTTATCGTCACAGGCTACGGCACCCCGCCCGGCGGTGGCCAAGCGTATCGCGCCACGGTGCTGATCGACGATCCGGCACTAGATGCACGCTCGCTCAATGTCGCGCTGCAATCCAGCGGTGGGCGCCCTGTCGCCAAGGCCACCTCTCGCGCGGTGGAGGATGCGATCCTCAGCCGAGCGCGCGAGATGCGCATCGCTGACAGCAAGTTCTAAGCCCGCTGAACGCAACACGTTTTCAACGCCGGGCCTTGTGAAAGCAGCAGCCCGGCGTTTTTCATGTCATAAGGTCCCCGTCATGCCCCGCTATACCCCCGCCGAGATCGAAACCCGCTGGCAGCAAGCCTGGGAAAAGGATGGCGTCTTTCAGGCCACCCGCAAGGCCGACAAGCCGAAATACTATGTGCTTGAGATGTTCCCCTACCCTTCGGGCCGCATCCACATGGGCCACGTGCGCAACTACACCATGGGCGACATGATCGCGCGCTACAAGATCGCCACCGGGCATAACGTGCTGCACCCGATGGGCTGGGACGCATTCGGCATGCCTGCCGAGAACGCTGCCATGGCCATTGGCGGCCACCCGGCGGATTGGACCTATGACAACATCGCCACTATGAAAGAGCAGATGAAGCCGCTCGGCCTGTCGATTGACTGGTCGCGTGAGATCGCCACCTGCCATCCGGGCTACTACGGCCAGCAGCAGGCGCTGTTCCTCGACTTCCTCAAAGAAGGTCTCGTCTACCGCAAGAACGCCGTGGTGAACTGGGACCCGGTCGACATGACCGTGCTGGCCAACGAGCAGGTCGAGAACGGCTGCGGCTGGCGCTCTGGCGCCCCAGTGGAGCGGCGCGAGCTGACGCAGTGGTTCTTCAAGATTTCCGACCACTCCGAAGAGTTGCTCTCGGCCCTCGACAGCCTCGACAACTGGCCCGCCAAGGTGAAGCTGATGCAGGCCAATTGGATCGGCAAGTCGCGCGGGTTGCAGTTTGCCTTTTCCACCATCGAAGCGCCGGAAGGTTTCGACCGGATCGAGGTCTATACCACCCGCCCCGACACGCTGCTGGGCGCGTCCTTTATCGGCATCTCGCCCGACCACCCGCTGGCCAAGACGTTGGAGCGCGACGACGAAGCCGTCGCCGCCTTCTGCGCCGAATGTCGCAAGGGCGGCACCACAGAAGAGGCGATTGAGACCGCCGAGAAACTGGGTTACGACACCGGCATTCGCGTACGGCACCCCTTCGATACGGCGCATGAACTGCCCGTCTATATCGCCAACTTCATCCTGATGGATTACGGCACCGGCGCGATCTTTGGCTGCCCTGGCCACGACCAGCGTGATTTCGATTTCGCGACCAAATACGATCTGCCGATCATCTCGACCTTCCTACCGTCCGAGGATGCCTCGCCCGAACTGGCGGAAGCCTATGTGCCGCCAAAAACCGAAAAGGTGTTCTATAACCGTGGCTTCGCAGGCGACCAATGGCAGACCGGCGAAGAAGCCGTCGACGCCGCCATCGCCTTTTGCGAGGAAAATGGCATCGGTCACGGCGTCACCAAATACCGCCTGCGCGACTGGGGCCTCTCGCGCCAGCGCTACTGGGGCTGCCCGATCCCGGTCGTGCATTGCGACGATTGCGGCGTGGTGCCGGAGAAGAAAGAGAACCTGCCGATTGAGCTGCCCTATGACGTCAGCTTTGACACCCCCGGCAACCCGCTCGACCGCCACCCGACATGGCGCAACTGCGCCTGCCCCGCCTGTGGCAAGGATGCCCTGCGCGAGACCGACACGATGGACACTTTCGTAGACTCCTCGTGGTACTACGCCCGTTTCACCGCGCCGCGTGCAGACACGCCGACGGTCATGGAAGACGCGGAATATTGGATGAACGTCGATCAATATATCGGCGGCATTGAACATGCGATTCTGCACCTGCTCTACGCCCGCTTCTTTGCCCGGGCCATGCAGATCACAGGCCACCTGCCCGAGGGCGCGGCCGAGCCTTTCGACGCGCTGTTTACTCAAGGCATGGTGACGCATGAAATCTACCAGACCCGCGACGCCAATGGCCGCCCGGTCTATCACCTGCCCGAAGACGTGACCGATGGTAAGCTGGCAGACGGCACCGAGGTGGAGATCATCCCCTCCGCCAAAATGTCGAAGTCCAAGAAAAACGTCGTCGACCCGCTGCACATTATCTCGAACTACGGCGCGGACACCGCGCGTTGGTTTGTGCTGTCCGATTCGCCCCCTGAGCGGGACGTGGAATGGACCGCTAGCGGTGCCGAGGCGTCTTACAAACACCTCTCCCGGGTGTGGAACATCTGCGACCGCGTGAGCGAGATGGACCGCGAGGCGGCAGGCACTGGCGACGAAGACCTGCTGCGCGCGATGCACAAGACGATCCATGACGTGACGATGGGCGTGGAGTCCTTTGGCTTTAACGCTGCCATTGCCAAGCTCTATGCATTCACTGCCACCTTGCAGAAATCCAAGGCGGGCTACGCCGCGCAGCGCGAGGCGATTATGACGCTGGCGCAATTGATGTCGCCCATGACCCCGCATCTGTCCGAAGACATCTGGGCGAAACAAGGCGGCGAAGGGCTAATCGTCAACGCGCCTTGGCCCAAGGCCGACGAGGCGATGCTGGTCGATGACACGGTGACCCTGCCGATCCAGATCAACGGCAAGCGCCGGGCGGAAATTCAGGTGCCTGCCGACATGGCGAAGGAAGAGGTTGAAAAAGTCGCGCTGGCACATGAAGCTGTCATTCGAACGCTGGACGGGGCCGCACCGAAAAAGGTCATCGTCGTGCCCGGACGGATTGTGAATGTCGTTGCCTAAACCCACCCCCTCGCGCCGCCGTTTCCTGCTGGCTTTGCCCCTGCTGGCGCTTGCCGCCTGCGGGTTCGAGCCGGTCTATGGCCCCGGCGGCGCGGGGACGGCCCTGCAAAACCGCGTGCTGGTAGACGCGCCCGAAGACCGCTTTGGCTATTTTCTGGTGCGCGAAGTGGAAAGCCAGTTGGGCCGCGCGGCTACGCCGAATTGGGGGCTGGCGCTGACCACCACTACAACCGAAGACGGGCTGGCGATTGACAGCGAAGGCAACACAAGGCGCTACAACCTGCTTGGCACCACCGCCTATGCCCTGCGCGACCTTGACAGCGGCCAGATCGTGACCTCCGGCAAGGTCGAAAGCTTTACCGGCTATTCTGCCACCGGCACCACCGTCGCCACCCGCGCGGCCAAGTTGGACGCGCAGGAACGGCTGATGGGGATCTTGGCGGACCTTGTGGTGCGCCGTCTTTACGCGGCTGACTTGCCACAATGAAACTGACCCCGCGCGACGCAAAGCCCTATTTCGCACGGCCTGATCCCGCGCGGACGGGGCTGTTGATCTATGGTAGTGACGCCATGCGTGTGGCACTGAAACGGCAGGAGTTTCTAAAAAACCTGCTCGGCGCTAATGCCGAAGAGGAAATGCGTCTTAGCCGTATGCCCGCCAGCGAATTGCGCCGCGACCCGGCGATGTTGCTGGACGCGATCAAGGCGGTCGGGTTCTTCCCCGGCCCGCGTGCCGCGCTGGTGGAAGAGGCGAATGACAATATCGCCAAAATTCTGCTCGACGCCCTGAAAGACTGGCAACCCGGTGACGCGCAGATCATTGTCACCGCGGGCGATCTGAAAAGGACGTCAAAGGTGCTCAAGGCCTTTGAAAGCCACCCCAACGCCTATGCCACCGCGATCTATGACAATCCGCCTGACCGGGCTGAAATCGAACAGATGCTCAAAGATGCGGGCCTCACGCCCGAGGCCGACGCCATGGCCGCCCTGACCGATCTAGCCCGCACGCTCGACCCCGGCGATTTCCGCCAGACGCTGGAAAAGATCTCGCTTTATAAGCTGGGTGATTCCACCCCCATCGGCCTGGATGACATCGCCGCCTGCGCCCCCACCTCGACCGAAGCCGAGGTGGATGACATCCTTCATGTCGTGGCCGAAACCCGCACCGCTGAGATCGGCCCGGTGATGAGCAAACTGCAAGGCCAAGGCGTGAACCCAGTGACCCTGACCATCATGGCCACCCGTCACTTCCGCACGCTCTACCGCATTGCCGCCAACCCCGGGGCGCCGATCTATGGCGTGCGCGACCGCGACCGCGCCATGCGCCAAGCCCGCAACTGGGGCGCGGTAAAGTTGGAAACGGCGCTTGCGGTGCTCACGGAGACCGACCTCAAGTTGCGTTCTGCCGGGCAGCACGCCCCGGCGCTGGCCTTGGTCGAACGCGCCTTTATCCGCCTTGCCATGCTGGGCGCACAACGTTGATTCTGGGAGAGGAAATCTAATGTACACAGTCATCGGCGGCACCAAATCCCGCGCTTTTCGCGTCATGTGGATGCTCGAAGAATTGGGCCAACCCTACGCGCTGAACCCCGCCGCGCCGCGCTCGGAAGAGGCGCGCAAGTACAACCCTTCAGGCAAGATCCCCGCGCTGCTGGACGGCGATGAGGTGCTGACCGATTCCACTGCGATCATGACCTATTTGGCCGATAAACACGGTCAGCTCACCGCGCCCGCTGGCACGCCAGCGCGTGCGCGGCAGGATGCGATGACCTTTTGGCTGATCGACGAGTTCGATGCGATCCTGTGGGCTGCGGCGAAACATAGTTTCATCTTCCCCGAAGAAGCGCGTGTGCCTGCGATCAAAGATAGTCTGAAGGCCGAGTTCGAACGCGCGGCCAAGACCCTGTCGGACCGCCTCGACGGACCTTTTTTGATGGGCGAGCAGATCACCCTGCCGGACTTGCTGGCCGTGCATTGCATCAATTGGTCAATCGGCGCGAACTTTCCGCGCGTGGATGACAAGCTGAACCTTTGGGCAAAATCCCTGCGCGAGCGTCCGGCTTTTGTGGCCGCGATGGCCAAAGAAAACGGTTAACGCTGCGCCCACTCAACAGCATGGCGTCCGGCCCAGTGTCCGGTCGCCAGACAGCCGTTGATCAGGTAACCGCCTGTCGGCGCTTCCCAATCCAGCATCTCACCCGCTACGAAAACCCCCGGCATGTCGCGCAGCATCAGCCCCTGATCCAGCGCTTCAAAGCGCACACCGCCCGCTGTTGAAATCGCCTCATCCATCGGGCGCAGCCCGTTGTGGGTGATCGGCAAAGCCTTCAGCACCTGCGCCAAGGTCTCTGCCTCCTGCGGCAAAGGGCGCGCCATTTCCTGCAAAAGCGCGATCTGCGCGGAGCTGAGTTTGAGCGCCTTGCGCAGGCGGTTCGCCAGACTGTCCTTGCCACGAGGTTTTGCCAGACGGGCCGCAACATCGCTGACGCGCAGGTCAGGCAATAAATCCAGCACCAACCCATGCCCGTCCCGCAACCCGCGCGAGACCGAATAGATGCCGCCGCCCTCCAGCCCTTTGGCTGAGATCACCGCCTCCCCGCGTGAGTGGTAGCGGCCAGCCGACCATGCCACGCCTTTCAGTGCCGCCCCGAAATGCCGCGCCATATGCGCGGACCAATCGACCAGCAGACCAACATTCGCGGGGGCAAAGCTACGCAACGGCACGCCGCGTTCATCCAGCAAAGCCGCCCATTCCCCTGTCGCCCCAAGCCGTGACCAACTCGCCCCGCCGAGCGCCAGCACGGTCACGTCTGGCGTGATCTGCTGCAGGCCATCGGGCGTATCGAAAACAAGCGCATCGCCGTCCCAGCCTTGCCACTGCCAGCGCGTGTTGATCTGAACATTCTGCGCTGCCAACCGTGCGAGCCACGCCCGCAACAGTGGCGATGCCTTCATCGAGCGGGGAAAGACGCGGCCGGTGGAGCCGGTGAAAACTTCTTGGCCCAAGCCTTCGGCCCAAGCCTGAACCGCCTGCGCGTCGAAGGCCTGCAAAATCGGGCGCAACATCGGCGCGGCTTCTTCAAAGGCGGTAAGGAAGGGATCAAACGGCTCGGCTTTGGTCAGGTTCAACCCCGATTTACCCGCCATCAAGAACTTGCGCCCGACCGAAGGCTTGCCCTCACATAGGGTCACAGACAGCCCCGCCTCCGCCATCGCCTCTGCCGCCATCAGCCCAGCAGGCCCGCCGCCGATCACCAGCGCGCGGGTCATGCGGGCACCTTGCGCTGTGCTGTTCTGGCGCGGTTCATGTGACGGTTCCTCTTGCCTGTGGCGTGGATTGCCACATTCTCTTGCCTGCCGGGGTTGTGCAACGCAAGCGAAAGGAAGGCGCTATGAGGGACGAAGACGATGTGCCGACCTGTCCGCTTTGCCTTCGGCCCATTCCGCCGGATGTGCCGCAAAGCCTGCATCATCTGATCCCGAAGCTGCGCGGTGGCAAGGGCGGGCCGACTGTGCTGATGCATCACATCTGTCACCGTGAAATCCATGCGACGCTGACCGAAACGGAACTTGCCCGCCACTACAACACCGGCGAGGCGCTGCGCAGCCATCCGCGGCTGGCAAAATTCGCGGCTTGGGTTGCGAAACGCCCGCCGGGCTTCCGCTCCAAAGTGCCGGGCGGCATGCGCAAAAGATAGGTTAAACCGCGCCGGGGTTGCACATGCGCTTGATCTCGCGGGCGATCTCGGGCGCGGCTGCCAGCGTGTCAGCGGCAAGCGCTGTGGCATGGCTGAGCAAGTCATCCTTTGGCACGATGCGGTCGATCAAGCCGAAAGCCAGCGCTTCTTCCGCTGTAATCTTCTGCCCGCCCATCAAGATCAGCTTGGTCCGCGCAGGGCCGATCAGCGCGGCCATTCGGGCTGGGTCCGACGGTTGGGGCAGAAAGCCCAATTTCATCACCGGATAAAAGAACTTAGCCTCTGGCGCCGCAAGACGCAGGTCACAGGCCAGCGCCATGCCCATCGCGCCCCCGGCCAACGTCCCGTTGAGCGCCGCGATGCTCAGCCCCGGCAAGGCTGCCACCGCACCCGAGAGCCGCTCCCAGACGTCCGATTTGGCGAGCCCGGCCCGCGCCTCTTCCAGATCGGCCCCGGCGCTGAACACTTTGCCGCGTCCGGTCAGGATCACGACGCGTGCGGTCTGCGCCGCCTCCATGATCTCCGCCAGTTCGACGAGCATGGCACGGGTCAGCGAATTGGCCTTGTCGGGCCGGTTGATCGTGACGGTCCAGACCTCTCCGGCGCGGTCAAGCTCGATCATATCAGGCCCACCGCCTTGCGGATGCCCTCATCACGCAGGGAAATCTCACCGCCCAAGAAGCGATCTGCTTCGGGGCCGCACATCCACAAGAGCGCACGGGCCGGCCAATCGGCGGGGATATGCACGTCCCAATCCAACTGGCTTACCGGGTTCACACCGCTTTGCTTGATATCGCGCTGCATGTCCGTGGCGACCGTGCCGGGCGACAGACCGATCGCTCGGATGCCGTTTGCGCCCTCTTCGTGATGCAAACACTGGGTCAGCATATTGGCCGCCGCTTTGGAGGCGCAGTAGTGGCTCCATGCCTCAACCGGGCCATGGGCTGCGCCCGAAGAAATCGTCAGGATTGAGCCGCCGCCGTTTGCTTTCATCTCTGGCAGGACCGCACGCATCCCGTTGAAAACGCCTGTCACATTGATGTCGATCGCTTTCGCCCATGCGGCTGGATCAGCTTCGCCCAAGAGCGAGATCGGGTCGATCACCCCGGCATTGTTGATCAGCACGTCAACGCCGCCGAACGCGTCCTGCGTTGCTTCGACCGCTTTGGCCATCTCGTCATAGCGGGTGACATCGCAAGGAATGGCAAGCGCGCGTTCGCCCAGCTCGCCCGCGAGTTCCGCCAGCGCTGTCTGGCTCCGCGCCAGCAGGGCTACATTCGCGCCCGCCTTCACAAAGACCCGCGCGGCAGCAGCACCGATGCCCCGGCTTGCCCCGGTGATCATGATTGTCTTGCCCGTCATATCCATCGTCGTGATCCTTCTGCGGTCTTTGTGCGTTGCGCCTTGCCTGTGGTAATCTGCCGATGCGCTGCGGTCCAGTGTTGCGTGGCTTGACCCGCCGCAGCGATTGGCAGACCCTAGGCGCAACTATTTGCCGTAAAGGATTTTTCTGATGTCCCGACTTCGCTCTGCTTCGCTGCTGCTCGCCATCCCCGCCACGTTGATCTCTCAAACGGCATGGGCCGATCTGACCCCTGCCGAGGTCTGGGGCGATTGGCGCGAATATATGGAAAACATGGGCTACACGGTGGAGGCCGAAGAAAGCACTTCGGGAGATACGCTCACCGTCAGTGATGTGACCATGCGGATGCAGATGCCCGAAGAGGGTGGCAGTTTTTCCATGTCGATGGGCACGCTGACCTTTGTGCAGGGCGACAATGGGGCGGTCGAAATCCGCATGCCTGAAGAGATGCCCATGTCGATAGATATCGCGCCTGAAGGGCCGGACGATGAGCCTGTCTCTATGGTGCTGACCTATGGCCAAAGCGGCCCCCAGTTGACCGCGAGCGGCAGCCCGGATGCGCTGCAATATGACTATGCCGCCGAAACGATCTCGCTCACGCTGGCCGGGCTGAAGGTAGGCGAAGAAAGCTATGGCGAAGATCAGGCCAAGTTCAGCCTGATCGGCACCGATGTGCGCAGCCGGACCGAGATGACCGTGGGCGACCAGCGTAGCTATGCGCAGACGGGCCAAATCGGAAACCTGCAATATGACGTGCTGATGAACACCCCTGAAGAGCCTGCGACGGTCAAGCTCAAAGGCGGGGTCTTGTTGATCGACTTTGCGGCCGGGGGCGATTTGCCGACGCTGGAGGATGCTGCCGATATGGCTGCGATGATGCAAGCGGGCATGGCGATGGACGGCAGCTTTAGCGCCGGGGCGGGCAATTCCGAAGTTGCGGTTTCCGACCCTGAGAACGGCGATTTCGGCCTGATCTCAAGCTCGGCTGGCACGAAGCTGAGCGTCAAGATGGGGCCCGAGGGGTTGCATTACTCTGGCGGGCAGCAAGAGATTGCGGTGGACATCACCGCCGCTGAGATGCCCTTCCCCATCAAGTTCAGCATGGCCGAAACCGGTTTCAATCTACAAGCGCCGCTGCTGGAGTCGGACGATCCGCAGGACTTCGCCTTTGGTCTGACGCTGAATGAATTCAAGATGTCAGACATGATCTGGGGCATCTTTGACCCTGCAGGCCACCTGCCGCGCGATCCGGCGAGCTTGGTGGTTGATCTGTCGGGCAAGGCCAAGCTGTTGTTTGACCTGATGAACCCAGAAGCCGCCACCGCACAAATCGAGGGTGAGCCTGCTGAGCTTCACGAATTGTCGGTCAATGAGCTCTCTCTCAACGCGGTCGGTGCTGCCTTCAACGGCACGGGCGACTTGACCTTTGACAACGATGATCTGGAAACCGTTCCGGGCTTCCCCAAGCCCGTGGGCGCGCTGGACCTATCGCTGGTTGGCGGCATCGCTCTGATGGACAAACTGGTGTCGATGGGTCTGCTGCCGCAAGAGCAAGCCATGGGTGCGCGGATGATGATCGGGTTGTTCACCGTGCCGGGCGGCGGCGAGGATTCGTTGAAATCTAAGATCGAGTTCACCGAAGAGGGGGCCATTCTGGCCAACGGTCAGCAGATTAAATAACCTCGACATCACAGGCGGGCGCGGGAGCGGCTGGCCGCTTTGCCCGCCTGAATTCTGCGCGGCTGCCCTTGCCCCGACGGGTGCAGGGGGCTACGCCTCTTGCAACCAACCGGAGCCTATTCATGTCCAAAGCTCTTGATGCGCTGACCAAGTCCCTTTTACAGGCGGCCACCCGCGCGGGGGCGAATGCCGCTGATGCCATGGCGGTCAGCGCCACTTCGGTCTCTATCGAGGTGCGCGATAACCAATTGGAGCAGGCCGAACGCGCCGAGGGCACGGACATCGGTTTGCGGGTCTTTGTCGGGCAACGCTCGGCCAACGTATCGGCCTCGGACACTTCATCGCGCACCATTGATGAGATGGCCGAACGCGCCGTAGCCATGGCACGCGAAGCGCCCGAAGACCCACATGCCGGGTTGGCCGACCCCGATCAATTGGCCAGCGACCGCTCTGCCGCGGCGCTGGAGTTGTACGACCCCACGCCCGAGCCCAGCCCCGAAGCGTTGCAAGACGACGCCGCACGCGCCGAAGCTGCGGCGCTCGCGGTTTCGGGCGTCAGTCAGGTGCAATCGGCGGGCGCAGGCTATGGCGCACAGGAAATTTACCTTGCGGCGACCAATGGTTTCGAAGGCGGCTATATGCGCAGCGAACGCGGGCTTTCTTGCGTGGCGATTGCAGGCAGCGGCTTGGGGATGGAGCGTGATTACGACGGCGACAGCCGGATTTTTCAGGCCGATCTGCGCGATGCGGCAGACATCGGCACCCGCGCAGGCGAACGCGCTCTGGCACGGCTGGACGCCCGCAAACCGCCCACCGGAAGCTATCCGGTGCTGTTTGATGAACGGGTTTCGTCCTCGCTCATCGGCCATTTGCTGAGTGCGATCAACGGGCAGGCGATTGCGCGCGGCGCGTCGTTTCTGCGCGATGCGATGGGTGAGCAGGTGTTGCCCGCTGAGCTTTCGCTGATCGAAGACCCTCGCCGCGTCCGCGCGACCGGTTCACGCCCCTTTGACGCCGAAGGCCTGCCCACCACACGCCGCACCCTTGTTGAGGATGGGGTTCTACAGGGGTGGACCCTTGATCTGGCCACGGCGCGCAAGCTGGATCTGGCGCCTACGGGTAATGCGGCGCGGGGCACAAGCTCTGGCCCACAGCCGTCGAATTGGAACATCGCGCTCACCCAAGGCAACGCCAGCCGAGATGATCTGATCCGCGAGATGGGGACCGGACTTCTGGTGACCTCGATGATCGGCAGCACGATCAACCCCAACACTGGCGATTACTCGCGCGGGGCAGCGGGGCTTTGGGTAGAGAACGGCGAGATCACCCATGCGATCAACGAATGCACCATTGCGGGCAACCTGCGTGATATGCTGCGCAGCCTGATCCCGGCCAATGACGCCCGGACCCATCTGAGCCGCGTGGTCCCTTCGTTGCTGGTACCGGGGATGACCCTTGCCGGCGCCTAAAGACGACCTCAGCCTCTTGATCGCCGCCGCGCGGGCGGCGGGCGAGGTCGCCTGCGGTTTCGCCGGACCGACAGCAAAAAGCTGGGACAAGCCGGACAACGCTGGCCCGGTGACCGAGGCCGATCTGGCTGTGAACGACTTGCTGCTTTCGCAATTGCGCGGCGCACGGCCTGACTATGGCTGGCTGTCTGAGGAAACCGAGGACAACAGCGACAGGCTGCGCCACGACCGCGTCTTCATTATCGACCCCATCGACGGCACCCGCAGCTTTGTTGCCGGAGAGAACACCTGGGCCCATTCACTTGCCGTGGCCGAGGCTGGCGAAGTGACGGCGGCGGTGGTCTATCTGCCTTTGCGCGACATGCTTTATGCCGCCTGCCGGGGCGGCGGGGCCACGCTGAATGGTACACCGATCCGCAGTTCATCGCGGCGCGAACTGGCCGAGGCCACCGTTCTGGCGGCACGGCCTGCGCTGGTAGCCGAACGCTGGCACGGCGGCGAACCTCCGGTGTTTAAACGCAGCTACCGCCCCTCGCTCGCCTACCGCATGGCGCTGGTGGCAGATGCCTCCTTTGACGCGATGATCACCCTGCGCCGCACGTGGGAATGGGACATCGCCGCCGGAACGCTGATTGTGAGCGAAGCAGGCGGCACCTGTAGCACGGCCAAGGGTGCGCCGCTGCGGTTTAACAACGCTGATCCGCGTGTCGAAGGCATCGTTGCGGGCGGCCCGGCGATACAGGCGGCTTTGATCGACGCCCTTGCGTGACGGGCCTCATCTGCTAGGCAAAGACAACAGCACCGTAGCTTTGACAGATCAAAGGACAGCACCATGACCCAACGCCTGCACCTTGTTTTCGGTGGCGAACTCGTCGACCCGACCAAGAATGCCTTTAAGAATGTCGATGACATCCACGTTGTGGGCATCTTCCCTGACTATGCCAGTGCCTATGACGCGTGGAAATCCGAAGCGCATCGCACCGTCGACAACGCGCATATGCGCTATTTCATCGCCCATCTGCACCGTCTGCGCGACGAGGAAAAACCCGCCTCCCCTACCGAAGAACTGGGCTAACCTCCTATGGCGGCGCGGTCGCTGGGGCTGACGGCCTATCGCGCACTTGTGCGGCGCGGCGGTGCGGAGCCTGCCGCCGCCTACCCTGCACGCCCCGGTGGCGAGCTGGTTTGGTTTCATGCCGCTGAGCCGGGCAATGTGCTGGCCGTGCTGGACCTTGCCAAGCGGTTGATGACACTGCGCGGGCGGCTGTCGGTGCTGATCACCCTGCCCGACAGCGCCACCCCCTCTGATCCGCCGCCCTGCACGACTTCTAACCTATTTATCGTCCGCGTACCCGGTGAGCATCCTGACAATGTCACGGCGTTTTTAGACCATTGGAAGCCGGATTTCTGCATCTGGACTTGGGGCAGGTTGCACCCCAACCTTGTTCTGGAAACCGCCGCGCGGGGCTGTCCGATGGTGATGATCGACGCGGACACCTCTGGCTTTGACGGGCGCCGTAATCGTTGGCTGCCGGATATGACACGCCAGCTTCTTTCGTCTTTCGAATTGACACTGGCCCGGTCAGACGCGGCGCTGCGCCGACTGCTGCAACTGGGCCTGCCCCGTAACCGAGGCGAGGCAACCTCGGCACTATTAGCGGGGGGTGAGGTCTTGCCCTGCGCTGATTCAGACCTTGCGGATATGTCAGCCTGTTTGGGCGGGCGTCCGGTTTGGTATGCCAATCAACTGTTGCCCGAAGAGATCCCCGTTGTACTCAGCGCGCATCGTCAGGCGTTGCGCCTGTCGCACCGTCTTTTGCTCATCCTGCACGCTCATGACTATGCCACCGCCGATCAAGCGATTGAGCGGGCGCGGGCGCGTGACTTTACGGTCATCAGGTGGGGCGAAGACCCCTACCCCGATGAGACCACACAGGTGATGGTGGCCGACGATCCGGGCGACAGGGGGCTGTTTTTTCGCGTGGCGCCGGTGTCCTTTCTGGGCTCCTCTTTGGTGGCGGGGCATGGCGGCAGCGATCCGTTTGAAGCGGCAGCGCTTGGTTCTGCTGTGCTCTATGGGCCGAAAGTTCGGCACTACCTGCCCTCCTATGGGCGGCTCGCGACAGCGGGTGCTGCACGGATCGTGAATGACGCGGGGGCGTTGGGCAATGCGGTCTCGCGGTTGATCGCGCCGGATCAGGCGGCGACAATGGCCCATGCAGGCTGGGACGTGATCAGCGAAGGGGCCGCGCTGGCCGACCGGGTGATCGACATGGTGCAAGACCGACTGGATGACATCGCGGGGGCGGCTTGATGCGCGCGCCCGATTTCTGGCACTTGCCCCGGCCCGATTGGCGCGCACGCCTGTTGCAGCCTTTGGGCGCGCTCTATGCGGCAGCCACCGCGCGGCGCTTGGCCAGCGGCACCCCGGTGCGGCTGGACGTGCCGGTGGTCTGCGTGGGCAATATCAACGCAGGCGGGACGGGCAAGACGCCTACGGTGATGGCAGTGGTGCAACACCTGTTGGAACGGGGCCACCGCCCGCATGTCGTCTCGCGTGGCTATGGCGGCACGGTCGAAGGTCCACTGCAGGTTGATCCGCTGCACCACAGCGCGGGTGATGTTGGCGATGAGCCGCTGCTACTGGCGGCCTTTTGCGACGTCTGGGTTGCGAAAGACCGCGCCACCGGCGCGCAGGCGGCAGTAGCCGCTGGGGCCAGCGTGGTGGTGCTGGACGACGGGTTTCAGAACCCGGCCCTGCACCAAGACCTCGCCATCGTGGTGGTGGATGCGGTCAAAGGGTTCGGCAACGGGCTGTGCCTGCCCGCAGGGCCATTGCGCGAACCCGTCGCTGCCGGCTTGGGGCGGGCGGATCTGCTGCTCTCTATCGGAGATGACACGGCGCAGCGTGCCTTCGCGGCGCGACTGCCAAAGGTTGACCTTCCCCATGTGCAGGCCGAATTGAAGCCCTTACAAACCGGGATGGATTGGTCGGATTCACAGGTGCTTGCCTTTGCAGGGATCGGCCACCCCGAGAAATTCTTTGCCACGCTGCGCGGGCTTGGGGCCACGATCCTGCACGCCGAAGCCTTGGAAGATCACCAGCCGCTGACCTCGCGGCTGATGTTGCGGCTTGAGACCGAGGCGGCGATGCGCGGGGCGCAGCTCGTCACGACTGAAAAGGACGCAGTACGCCTGCCGATGGACTTTCGCACTAAGGTGCTGATCCTGCCGGTGCGCCTGTCCCTGCCCGACGGCAATGCGCTGCATGCAGCGTTGAACAGGCTGCCACCGCCTTAAACGTCGTTGTCTTCGCCAAGTTTTGGCGCAGGACGGTGCAGCGACAGATCGGCGCCCGAAAAGGTAAAGGGCGAGCGCAGACCCGGCACGCCGTCGAGTTCAATCTGCATCCCCCGCGCCACGACCTGCGGATCGGCCATAACATCGGCCATATCGTTGATCGGCCCCGCAGGCACGCCATGCGCCTCACAAGCGGCCAAGAGATCATCGCGGCTGCGCAGACGTGTGGCCCCGGTCAAGCGGCGGATCATCTCGGGCCGGTTGGCAACCCGGTCGGCGTTTTTCAGGTATTCCGGCGCGGTGGCCATGTCATCCAGCCCCAGCAACTGGCACAGCCGCTGGTACTGCCCGTCATTGCCTGTCGCGATGATCAGATGCCCATCGGCACATTCAAAGACTTCGTAAGGCGTCAGGTTTGGATGCGCATTGCCCATCCGTGTCGGTGCCTTGCCGGTGGTGAGATAGTTCATCGCCTGATTGCCGGTAATCGCGACGGCACAATCCAGCAGCGCCATATCGATATGTTGGCCCACGCCAGTCTGGTGACGCTGATGCACGGCGGCCAGAATAGCGGTGCTGGCATAGACCCCGGTGAAAATATCGGTGATCGCCATGCCGGATTTCTGCGGCTGCCCGTCCGGCTCCCCGGTGATCGACATTAGCCCCGACATGCCTTGGATGATAAAGTCATAGCCCGCGCGGTGCGCGTATGGCCCCGTGTGGCCAAAGCCGGTGATCGAGCAATAGATCAGCTTAGGGAACTGCGGCGCGAGGCTGGCGTAATCCAACCCGTATTTTGCCAATCCCCCGGTCTTGAAATTCTCGATCAGGATATCGGCATCGGCCAAGAGTTCCTTGACCTGCGCCTGCCCCTCTTCGGTGCGAAAATCCACGGTGACAGAGGCTTTGCCCCGGTTCGTCGAATGGAAATATGAGGCACTTACATCTTCGTCGCGGGTGACAAAGGGCGGGCCCCATTGACGGGTATCATCCCCCGCCGGGCTCTCCACCTTGATCACCTCGCAACCAAGGTCCGACAATGTCTGACCGGCCCAAGGGCCGGCCAGTACACGCGCCAGTTCGACGACTTTCAGTCCTGCAAGCGGGGCGGTCATTAGCCCGCCAGCGCGTCGTCGAGGATCTCTTTCATGTCGGCATAGGACATGTTGGACTGTTTCTTGCCGTCGATGACAAAGCTCGGCGTGCTGGAGATGTCGTCGGCCTCTGCGTTCTCGGTGTACCAGGCCACCAGCGCCTCGGCCTTGGCGCCATCTTTCAGACATTCATCCAAGGTTTCATTGTCGAGTCCGGCCAGACGACCGATCTTGCGCAACTCTTCCACGATGGCCGCAGGCTCGCCCGCGCGGGTCCATTCGCTTTGCGATTTGTAGATCAGATCGGCGATGCCAAAGAACTTCTCTTGTCCACCGCAGCGCGCCACCATCGACGCCCAAAGACCGTAGCGGTCGAAATAGACTTCGCGGTAGATGAACTTCACTTTGCCGCTGTCGATGTAATCGGCCTTCAGCTTTTTGAAGGTCTCATTGTGGAAGGTCGCGCAATGCGGGCAGGTGAAGGACGCATATTCGATCATCGTGATGGGCGCGTTTTCATCCCCCATGACCATCTCTGTAATGCCGGAGGTGTCCACCTCGCCGTCGGACGTTTGCGCGTTTGCGGCACCGACGAAGGGGGTCAGCGCCGTGCTGCCAGCAGGGCCGCTGCCGAAGGTGCTTGCTGCATACCAGCCACCGAGACCAAGCGTGGCGAGTCCGCCAAGGATTACATTTCTGCGGTTCATAGGGATTTCCTTTGTCTTTTTCGTCAGCTTTAGGTGGTTAGCTTTGGTTCTTGTTCAATACATTCTCGCCCAGACGTGCAAGGGCAGCACGCAGGCCTTCATCGGCCACAGGCTGAGCAGCCTCCGCAGCTTGGCGCTTTAGGGCGGGATCAAGAGCGGGTTTGGCGGCTTTGGGTTTGTGTTGAAAGGCGACCTGCCCCTCGGCAAACCCTGTTGCAGCGGTTTGGGTGATGCGCACGCGGGCGATGGCGCTATAGCCGTAGACCGAGTTGACCCGCTCGCGCAGTTGCTCCTTTTGCATCTCCAGCATCGGCGCATTTGCCCCGTTGGTCAGCAGGGTCAGCGTGGCACCGATGCCTTCCTTGCGGGCATAGCTCACCTCAACAGGGCGCGAGATTGCCGCCGTGGCTTCGCCTACGATTTCGGCCCAATGGGTCAACAGGCGGGATTGTGCAAAGCCACGGGTCTCGCTCGCCTTGCGAATTTGCCCCGACAAGAGACTGTCGGTGCGTTTGAACCCTTTTGTACTGGTACGGCGTGGCGGCATGACTATGTTTCCCGAATGTCTCAACCTACATAACAATTTGCCCCTGTGTAACCAGCCCTCAGCGCCCGGAAAGGCCATAAACATTGTGTGAAAACCGATCTGTCAGCGACCTGCCGCCGATCTTGCTGGACTGGTACGACACCCATGCCCGCAACCTACCATGGCGGGTGCCACCGGCCGAGCGCAAGGCAGGCGTGATGCCGAACCCCTATCGCATTTGGCTCAGCGAAGTGATGCTGCAGCAGACCACGGTGGCAACGGTAAAGGACTATTTCGCCCGTTTCACCGCCCGCTGGCCCGATGTCGCGGCGCTGGCAGCGGCAGAGGATGCCGAAGTGATGGCCGAATGGGCGGGGCTTGGATACTACGCCCGTGCGCGCAACCTGCTGAAATGCGCGCGGGCGGTGGTGGCCGAGCATGGCGGTCAGTTCCCCGCCAATCACGATGCGCTGCTGAAACTGCCGGGGATCGGGCCTTATACGGCGGCGGCGATCTCCTCGATTGCGTTTGATCTGCCCCATGCGGTGCTGGACGGCAATGTCGAGCGGGTGATGGCGCGGGTCTATGACATTCACACCCCCCTCCCTGCTGCGAAGCCCGAACTGATGGGACGCGCCGCCGCGCTTACGCCGCAAGACCGTCCCGGCGACTACGCGCAGGCGGTGATGGATTTGGGGGCTACGATCTGCACGCCGAAATCCCCCGCCTGCGGGATATGCCCTTGGCGCGATCCTTGCCTTGCGCGGGCGGAGGGTACAGCGGCGGCGCTGCCAAAGAAAACGCCGAAAAAGCCCAAGCCAATTCGCCACGGCACCGTCTATCTGGCAGAGCGCGAGGATGGCGCGTGGCTGCTAGAGACGCGGCCCGACAAAGGGCTGCTCGGCGGCATGCTGGGCTGGCCTGGCTCGGACTGGATCGACACGGCCGAGCCACGCCCCGAAGGTACACCGCCCCTTGTAGCCGATTGGCAGCCCCTGCCGGGCGAGGTGCGCCATACATTCACGCATTTTCATTTGATGCTCACGGTCCAGCACGCCCGTGTCGGCCACGCAGCCACCCCCGAGATCGGCGAATTCATCGGTCAGAATCAGTTCAGCCCCAGCGATCTGCCAACCGTCATGCGCAAAGCCTTCGATTTAACGCGGTAGCCGCTTTGTGTGATTTGCAATCTAAGGTATAGCTAGCGAGAAACTGCGAAAGAATTTATGGCCAACCGCATCATCGCCCCGCAAGACCTTGCCCGACTGAGCCGCGCCCTGCCGTTCTGGATGTCGCTGCTGCTGGTCCCGCTCGCATGGTTCTGCGCTACACAAGGTGGTTGGACCATCGCACTGCTGCCGCTGGTGACATGGTATTTGTTTTCGATGCTCGATGCAGTGCTGGGGCTGAACCTCGACAATGCAGACCTAGAGGCGACGGAGGCTGACCTCTACTGGTATCGCCTCGTCACGTTGATCTGGGCGCCGCTGCAATTTGTGACGGTCTTCGGCTTGATCTACTACGCCACCCGCGCCGAGCATCTGGACACGGCGGAGCGTATCTTTCTGTTCTTCGGTGTCGGCGTCATCACAGGCACCATCGGGATCAACTACAGCCACGAATTGATGCACCAGCGGAACAAGACGGAACGTTTTCTCGCTGATTTTCTGCTCGGCATGGTGATGTATTCCCACTTCCGCTCCGAGCATCTGCTGGTGCATCACCGCCATATCGGCACCCCGCGTGACCCGGTGACCGCGCGTTATAACGAAGGGTTTCACCGTTTCTACCCGCGTGTGCTGCTGGAATCGCTGACTTCGGCCTTCCGTGCCGAAAAAAACATGCTGGCCCGCAAACGGCTGCCTTGGACTGATCCGAACAACCCGTTCTTCAAATACTGGGCGCTGCAAGCGACTTTCCTCCTGCTGGCGCTGCTGCTCGGCGGATGGAGCGGGCTGGGTCTGTTCCTGATCCAGGCCGGGGTCGCGATCTGGCAGTTGGAACTGGTCAACTACATCGAACACTACGGGCTGACGCGCAAACATCTGGGCGGTGGGAAATATGAGCATGTCCAGCCGCGCCACTCATGGAACGCATCGCATAAGGCGTCGAACTGGCTGCTGATCAATCTGCAGCGCCATTCCGACCACCATTATAAACCCGACAGGCGATTCCCGGTGTTGCAAACCTACGGGGCCGAGGACGCGCCGCAGCTGCCCTACGGCTATCCGGTGATGACCATGGCGGCGATGGTGCCCCCGCTTTGGCGGCGCATTATGAACCCCCGCGTGCGTGAATGGCGGAAGATGCACTACCCCGAGATCACCGACTGGAAACCCTATAACAAGGCCAGCAATCCTCTCCCGCGACTTTGACCAGCGCAACGCTCCGTTAAAACTTCCCTGTCATACCCTCCAAGCGCTACCAGTGGAGCGGTATATATGCAGCAACAGACAACATCCCCAAAGCCGGGGCGCGATGGCACCTGCCTGATCGTCGAAGACAGTGAGTTTGACCGCGAAAAACTGCGCCGCGTCCTTGCCCGCGCCTATGGCGGCATGCGGGTGGAGTTTGCGCCCAGCATCGAAGCCGCGCGGCGGGCGTTGGAAAGCGGCGACAAGGCGTTAATCTTGCTCGACAACAACCTGCCTGATGGATTGGGCGCGAATTTCGCGCTGGAACTGGCCTGCGACGACCGCCATGCCGAAACCCCGGTGATCATGGTCAGCGACTGGCCCTCACCCTTCATGTGGGAAAAGGCAGCATCGGCTGGGGTGCTCTACGTGGTGAATAAATCCGATTTTGACGCCCGCTATATCGAAGCCGCGTTGCGTGAGTTCAAAGGGCGCAAACGGCGATTGATGTAGCCCTAGACCCCAAAAAAACCCCGCCATGGGGCGGGGTCAAGGTAGGCACCCGTGTTGAAGCCCCTCACGCAGAGGGGCCACGGGCGCCGGCGGTGTTCGTTTATCCGGGGTGGATCAGTTGGCCATCTCAGCCCTGATCTGCTGACGCAGAATGTCGATCGGGACATTCTTGCCGTCTTTTTTGTAGCACCAATAGGTCCAGCCGTTGCAGCTTGGCGCTTTCTCATAGGCCGCGCCCACTTGGTGGATGGACCCTTTGACATCGCTTCCAATCAAGGTGCCATCGGCACGGACCTTGGCCTTGTGACGGCCATTCATGGAATAGAGGTTCTCGCCCGGGCGCAGCATGCCCCGCTCGACCAACTGGCCGAACGGCACGCGCGGCTCGGCGCGTTTGGAGGTGGTGGTTTGCAGCGCTTCGTTGTCGAATTTGCGCACCATGGCGATGCGTTTTGCAGCAACCTTGCGATAGGCCTCTTCACGCTCGATCCCGATGAAATCACGGCCCAGCATCTTGGCGACAGCGCCCGTGGTGCCGGTGCCGAAGAACGGGTCGAGGATTACATCGCCGGGGTTGGTCGAGCCAACCAAGACACGGTGGAGCAGGCTTTCGGGCTTTTGCGTCGGATGCGCCTTGTCGCCTGCCTCATCCTTCAGCCGCTCATGGCCGGTGCAGATCGGCAACACCCAATCGCTGCGCATCTGGATGCCTTCGTTCAGCGCCTTCAGCGCTTCGTAGTTAAAGGTGTATTTGCTGTTCTCGCTCTTACCCGCCCAGATCATCGTCTCATGCGCATTGGTAAAGCGTTTGCCGCGGAAGTTCGGCATCGGGTTGGACTTGCGCCAAACGACATCATTAAGAATCCAGAACCCTTGATCCTGCAAGGCCGCGCCAACACGGAAGATGTTGTGGTAGCTGCCGATCACCCAGATCGCGCCATTGGGCTTGAGCAAACGCCGCGCCGCTTTCAGCCAAGCGCGGGTGAAATCGTCATAGGCTTTGAAGCTTGCGAACTGGTCCCACTCGTCATCGACGGCGTCGACCTTGGAGTTGTCCGGGCGATGAAGATCGCCGCGCAACTGCAGGTTATAGGGGGGATCCGCGAAGATCAGGTCGACGGACTCCGCCGGGAGGGCGTTCATTGCGTCAATGCAATCGCCCGCAATAATCGTGTTCAAGGGAAGCGCCTCAGCGCCCTTTGTCATCGTGTTCATATCTCTGCCTCATTACCCGACGCTTAAGCGCTCATTGGTTGTGGATAAAATGAGCCATCAGAGATTCGCGGTCAATTTCTTTTTTGAATCAACCAGTTAACAAATTGTCTTGATACAAGATGTTGTGTACCGGTTTGAACAAACGTCTATGGTATGGGGTGACACCAAGATCGTGCAAAGCGGCGATGTGGCTTTTTGATCCATATCCCATATTGGTTTCCCAGCCGTAGCCCGGATGCTGTTGCGCCAAGTCCACCATGAGGGTATCTCGCGCTGTTTTGGCCACGATAGAGGCCGCTGAGATTGACAGGCAGCGGGCATCACCTTTCACCACAGGCTGCGCCGGGAGCGTTAGATCGCGGGGCAACATGTTGCCGTCGATAAGCGCGTAATCCACCGCGCAGTTCAGCCCGGCCAATGCGCGGGTCATGGCGAGATGGCTGGCACGCAAGATGTTGTGTTCTTCGATCTCTTCGACGCTGGCGTGGGCCACACAGACCACCGCCACCTCCATGATCTCATCGCAGAGCTGCTGGCGAGCGCGGGCGGTCAGTTTTTTCGAGTCGTTCAGCCCTTCGGGAATATGCCCCTCGGTAAAGACCACCGCGGCGGCGGTGACCGGTCCGGCGAGCGGGCCACGGCCCACCTCATCGACCCCGGCGATCGTGCCAAAGCCTTGCGCCAGGGCGCTGCGTTCGAATTCATAGTCCGGAATCATGGGATCGGTGAAACCGCAAGGCGCCCAACGATGCAATAGAAAAGAGAAAGGGGAGGCGCCCGAACACCCCCCCTTTCAAAACCCGAGCGTCAGGGACGTGACGCTCGGCCAAGGCACGCCGGATTTACCGACGGGCCAAGCTGTAGCCCGTGTCGCGCAGGCAGCGGGCATCATAGCCGTAGCGTGCACCTTCCGCCGTCTTTACGCGCTTGGCGCAATATTGGGGCAGTTTGTCGACTTGGGCGTAATTCTTCTCAAGGCAGGGCTCACCGAACATCATCACCTTGCCGTCTTCACCGTCGTAGCTGCGGAAGCATTGCTGCGGCAGCAGCTTGCGGTCGACGCGTTCGGGCAGTGGGCGCACTTCGCGTTCGATAAGTGGCGTTACTTCACGACGGGGCTGCTCCCAGCGGGGCTCCCGCAGATCGGCACGCGGGCGCAAGCGGGGGCGTTCAGAAACGGCGGGATAATAGCGGGGCGCTTCATAGACAGGGGCAGCGCGGCGGCGTGTCACCGTTTCGCGCTCACGGTCGCGCTTCTTGTTATTGTCATAGATCATCTTACCCACAATCGCGACGCCCGCGATGGCGGCCAATGTGCGCAGCACTTCTTTATCATCAGCCGCAGCCGGACGTGGGCCAAAGGCAGTGATGGCAACCGACAAGGCGGCGATGGTGGCAATGAACTTGCGGTACATATCTGTGTCCCTTCTCGTTTCAGCGCGTTTCTGCTTGCGCTCTTTGTCCTGTGACGGCCATGTTCGGGGGCCGTGTGTCTGTTGGTGTCACAAAATTGGGGGCTGGGCCAAAGACAGGCAATAACAGGGGTTCGTTATTCGATAACAACCGGTGAAAACCCGCTTGGTTATTGAATATCAACAGGCGAAAGCGCATTAAAAACATATGAAAAACGCATGTTTCACCCTACTGACCGCGCTGACGGTCACTTTGGCCCTGCCCGCTGCGGCAATGGCTGGCTGCTACGCCGATTACAAGGCCAAGCAAGACGATCCTCTGCGCCTCCACTATGGGGTGGCGCAGATTAACGATGCCTGCGATGCAGCCGGTGCCAAGGCCGAACTCACGCCGCGTCTTGCGGCAGAGGGCTGGACATTGTTGAATGTACTGTCCGTATTCGGCGACGATGGTCTGGATCAAAGGAAAGACAGTGCAGGAAAATACTACCTCCGCTTCTGATATGCGCAGGTTCGGCGGGCGTTTTGTAGGCGGTGGCATTGCCGCTGTTGCCTTCGTCTTGCTGGCCGGGGCGGCGCTGCTGCTCTGGGCGCTGCCGGATGCCAATGTGTTCAACGCGCGGGTTGAGCGGATCTTTATCGAGAATGACGATCTGACCACACAGGCCGAGATCAAACTGCTCGAAATCCTTGCCCAATCCGGCACTGCTTTCTCCGAAACACTGGCAAGCTACCGTGTTGTCATCATCGTGCTGCTGGTCTTTGCTGCCGCGATGTTGGCTGCGGCGATGATCTTTCTCATTATGCTCATCGGCTTCAACCGCCGCATGGCGCAGATTGAGCGGGCGGGGATTCAGGTCTCCTCCCTACTCATCAGCCGTGAGGAAAACACCGTTTATCTCAACAACCTCGGTTTTAAACTCACCGGTGCCGCGATGGAGACGATGTCTGTCCTTGCCGAAGCGCGGATGGATGATGATGTGCTGTCAGGCTCTGAGATCGAAGGCATGATCTCGGGCCGCAGCCCAGCCGATTGCGACGAAGCCGCCGGCGCGACCCGGATCAAGCGCCTGCGCGATACGCTGGGCAATCAGCTGGTGTCGGAACTGCTGGTCAAGAATATCGCCCGGCGCGGCTATATGCTGGCGATCGACAAGGACGTGATTAAAGTCCTCTGACCCCGGCAAAACCCTGCCCTGCGCAGCCTGCGCATGGCTGGCTCTAGCCAATGCTGCGCAAGCACGGTAAACGGCAGCCAACTGAATGAGACAGACAGGAGTACTCAAATGGGTTATCGCGTCGCCGTCGTTGGCGCCACAGGCAATGTGGGCCGTGAAATGCTGAACATTCTGGACGAGCGCCAGTTCCCCGTGGACGAGATCGTGGCACTGGCCAGCCGCCGTTCGCTGGGGTCGGAGATCAGCTTTGGGGATAAGACCCTGAAGTCCAAAGACCTCGACACCTTTGACTTCACCGGCTGGGACATCGCGCTCTTTGCCGTGGGGTCGGAAGCGACCAAGAAATACGCACCCGCCGCCGCAAAAGCGGGCTGTGTGGTGATCGATAACTCCTCGCTTTACCGCTATGACCAAGACGTGCCGCTGATCGTGCCAGAGGTGAACCCCGAGGCCGTGCATGGCTACTCCAAGAAGAACATCATCGCCAACCCCAACTGCTCCACCGCGCAGATGGTCGTAGCGCTGAAGCCGCTGCATGACCGGGCTAAGATCAAGCGCGTTGTTGTGTCGACCTATCAGTCGGTTTCCGGCGCGGGCAAGGAAGGTATTGATGAGCTTTGGGACCAGACCAAGAGCATCTACAACCCGACCGATGACAAGCCTGCCTCTAAGTTCACCAAGCAGATCGCTTTCAACGTGATTCCGCATATCGACGTCTTCCTCGAGGACGGCTCGACCAAAGAAGAATGGAAGATGGTCGCCGAGACCAAGAAGATCGTCGACAGTTCCATCAAGGTCACCGCGACCTGCGTGCGGGTGCCGGTTTTCGTGGGCCATGCCGAGGCGATCAACATCGAGTTCGAAGACCACCTTGACGAAGCCGAAGCCCGCGACATCCTGCGCGAAGCACCCGGCCTCATGGTGATCGACAAGCGCGAAGACGGCGGCTACGTCACCCCCGTCGAATGTGTGGGCGATTTCGCCACCTTCATCAGCCGCATCCGTCAGGACAGCACCATCGACAACGGTTTGAACCTGTGGTGCGTCAGCGACAACCTGCGCAAGGGTGCGGCCCTCAACGCCGTGCAGATCGCCGAACTGCTGGGCCGCGAAGTGCTGAAAAAGGGCTGAGGTTTAACCGCAGTTCGTGAATAACAAAGGGGGCCACGTGGCCCCCTCTTTCGTCTTTGGCGAATTAAACTTAAACCGGCTCGAACCGATGCGACTTTGCGTCGTAATATTCCAAGCTGCCTTCGCCGATATCCGTCCACAGACCGTGCAACGTTAGCGTGCCATTCTCGACCTTTTCCTTGATCCATGGGAAGGTCATCAGGTTCTCAAGCGAGGTCATCACCGCGTGTTGCTCTAGCCGAAGCTGCTGCTCTGCCGGGTCATCGATGTCTTCGACCAGATTATATTTCGGCTTCAGCATATCCATCCAACGGCCCACAAAGCTGTCTGGCCCGTCAAGCTCGGGCGCTTTGCCTTGACACATATCAATGCAGCCCGCGACACCACCGCAACTGGAGTGCCCCAACACGATCAAATGCGCAACTTTCAGCGCGTTCACGGCATATTCCACTGCCGCCGATGTCCCGTGCCGATTGCCATCAGGCTCATAGGGCGGGACGAGGTTGGCGATATTACGGTGAATAAAGAACTCCCCCTGATCCGCACCAAAGATCGAGGTCACATGCACGCGGCTGTCGCAGCAAGAAATCACCATCGCACGCGGGCGCTGCCCCTCCGCTGCCAAACGGCGATACCACGTCTGGTTTTCAGCGTAACCGGTGGCCTTCCACCCGTGATAGCGTTTCAACAGATACGACGGCAGAGCCTTGGCGTTGTCCATGTGCAAACGTTCCTTTTGCCTTTAGCGTTTTACTCGCAAATAGCGCAAATGCGCGGCGATTTCGAGGGAAAAGACGCTGGCGTCGCAACCCTTTGCACACCTTCATAGGCCATGTTGCACCAAGGCCGTGGGGGCTGAATGAAGGGTGACGACATGCAATTGGTGCAAATACGACCGACCGAGCAGGTCTCCGTCGATCAAGAGCGGCTTGGGCTGCTGTACACGCAACTGGGCGAAGTGGGGGCCGAGGATGTTGTCTGCCGTGCCATGGAAGAACTGGCGCTGCGCATGGCGCATTGCGACCGGCTTTACCGCACGCGGGATCAAACGGGTCTGCGCAAAAGCGTACATACACTGATCGCCATTGCGGATCAGATCGGGATGGGCTTGGTCGCGCAGGTGGCGAAGGATGTGATCGCCTCGATTGATCAGGCCGATGACATCGCTACGGCCGCCACCCTATCGCGGCTCTTGCGGATTGGCGAACGCTCGCTGACGGCGATTTGGGACATGCAGGACATCACGCTCTGACGCCTTGCGGGTGGCGGTGGAAAGGTTAGGCTGCGCGGCAAATCCAGCTTTGCAAAGGTTTACCATGTCCGCCGAATTCGCCACCGCCTCCGATACCGCCCTGCCGCTGCATGTCCTCAGCGAGTCTGCTTTGGACAGTTGGCTTGAGGCGCAAGACGCCCCGGTGCAGGCTTGGGTCGCGACCAGCGGTTTTACCGGCGGTCTGGGGCAGGCGCTGGTGGTGCCGGGGGCCGAGGGTGCGCCGGTGATGGCATTGGCAGGCTACGGCAACGCGGCGGCGCGGCGGCGCGGGCGCTTTCACCTTGCCGGGGCTGCGGCGCGTTTGCCTAAGGGGGACTACCGTATCGCAAGCGGCTTGCCCGAAAATCAGGCCGCGACCGAAGCGCTCGGCTGGCTGCTCGCGGGCTACCGTTTCGCGCGTTACCGCGACCAGACCCCGCTGGCTGCGCGTCTGATTGCGCCCACAGGGATCGACGCCACCCATATCACCGCTGTTGCGCGGGGCGAGATGCTGACGCGCGACCTCATTAATACGCCCGCCTCTGACATGGGGCCGCCCGATCTGGAAGCCGCCGCGCGTAAGCTGGCCGAGGAACAGGGGGCGAAGATCGACGTGACCACGGGCGATGCCCTGCTGGAAAACAACCTGCCGATGATTCACACCGTGGGCCGCGCCGCTGACCGTGCGCCGCGCCTGATCGACATGCGGTGGGGCGATGCGGGGCCGAAGCTCACACTCGTCGGCAAAGGTGTCTGCTTTGACACCGGCGGGCTGAACCTCAAACCCGGTGCCTCGATGGGCCTGATGAAAAAGGACATGGGCGGGGCTGCCGCCGTCTTGGGGCTGGCGCATATGATCATGGCCACTGGGTTGGCCGTGCAGTTGCGCGTGCTGATCCCAGCGGTGGAAAATGCCGTCTCCGGCAACGCCTTCCGCCCCGGCGACATTCTGACCTCCCGCAAAGGGCTGACGGTTGAGATCAACAACACCGACGCCGAAGGGCGCTTGGTGTTGGCCGATGCGCTGGCGCTGGCGGATGAGGACAACCCCGATCAGATCATCTCTATCGCGACACTCACTGGTGCGGCGCGGGTCGCCGTGGGCCCAGACCTCGCGCCCTATTATAGCGACGACAACGCCTTTGTCTCCGCGCTCGAAACCGCCGCCAGCAGTGCCGCCGATCCTGTCTGGCGGATGCCCTTCCACGACGCCTATGAAGCGCTGATCGAGCCCGGCATCGCAGACCTCGACAACGCGCCCAAGGGCGGGTTCGCCGGGTCCATCACCGCCGCCCTCTTTCTGCGCCGCTTTGTAACCGAGAGCAAATACGCGCATTTCGACATCTATGGCTGGCAACCGTCGGACGCGCCGGCCCGGCCCAAAGGCGGCGTGGGCCAAGGCACCCGAGCGCTGCTTGCCGCCCTGCCAAAGCTGTTGAACCTATGAGCGACCCCGCGATGACAACCCAAGGCCGCACCGCGCAGATCGGTGTCCCGTTAACGGACCTCTGCCGCCAACCTGAGGGGCCGCGCGATCGGCAGGTGCTCTTTGGTGAGCGTGTGGCGGTGTTGGAGGAGGCATCAGGCTGGGCCTTGGTGGTGGCAGAGAAGGACGGCTATCGCGGCCACCTTCGGCAAAACGCGCTCACTTACCCCCGTCCTGCGACCCACCGCGTCTGCGTGCCAGCGACACACGCCTATGCCCGCGCGGACCTTAAATCACCAGACCTGCTGAGCCTGAGCTTCGGCTCACCCGTTACCGTGACCGCACAGACCAAGGACTTTGCCGAGACGCCGCACGGCCATATCCCACTGGTTCACCTCGCGCCGCTTGATGAATTGCAAGACGACCCGGCAAAAATCGCAGCGCTCTTTCTTGGCACACCTTACCTATGGGGCGGCAACAGCCGTTGGGGGATCGATTGCTCCGGCCTTGTCCAAGCCGCGCTGCTTGCCTGCGGCATCCCCTGCCCCGGGGACAGCGGCCAGCAAGAGGGCGTGGTCGGCACGGCGGTTGCCGGGGCCTATCAGCGCAACGACCTGCTGTTCTGGAAGGGCCATGTGGCGCTGGTCGTCGATCCGGAAACCATCATCCACGCCAATGCCCATAGGATGGCCGTGTCCTATGAGCCGATCAAGGACGCCATCCAGCGGATCGAAGCGGCCGGCGACGGGCCGGTAACGGCGCATCGTCGGCCCAACCTGCCCTAATCCACCGAGCGGATCAGCTTGCGCTCCAGCACCCGCAGCACGGCCTTGAGATCATGGCCGCGCCGCAGAATCTGCCCGCCGGTGCCAACCACCGCATACATCCCCTGCCGGTTGCGCAGCTTAGGCCGCTTTTCGATCCGGTAGAGCGGAATTTCCGCCGTGCGCCGAAAAACGGAAAAAACCGCCACATCGCGCAGGTGGGAAATGCCATAGTCCCGCCACTCACCCGCTGCGACCATGCGGCCATAGAGCGATAGGATCAGTGACAATTCCGTGCGGTGAAAGGCGACCTGTTCGGGCTGATGCTCAAAGGCCGAGACGGGCGATGGGGGCTCAATGCTCATAATTGACAGTTGACCTTGCGCGGGGCCAAATCAAGGCCTGACGTGAAGGGGCGGCTCAAATCTCTTGAAAGCGTTACAGAATTATGCGAGCAAACCTAAAACTGAAACACAAAGGCAGGATGGCATGACCCCAGACGCCCGCGCCCGGAAATGCGCCGACGTGATGTTCGCCCAAGACGCGGCCTCTGCCGGGTTGGGCATGACCATCGAAGAGGTCACGCCGGGTGGCGCGGTTCTGTCGATGTCGGTGCGTGCGGATATGCTCAACGGCCACGGCATCTGTCACGGCGGCTTTATCTTTAGCCTTGCCGACAGCGCCTTTGCCTTTGCCTGTAACAGCTACAACCAAACCACTGTCGCCCAGCAGAACCAGATCACCTATCTCAGCCCCGGTCAGCCAGAGGAGCGGTTGACCGCCACCGCATGCGAAGTGTCGCGCAGCGGGCGGTCGGGCATCTATGATGTGACGGTCACGGGCGAAGATGGCCGCACCGTGGCCCTATTTCGCGGGTTGTCCCGCACGCTCAAGGGCCAGCTATTTACCGAGGAGGAGCCGACCTGATGAAAGACTTGACCCCCGCGAAGGACACGCTCGACCCTATTGAGATCGCCAGCCGGGACGAGATCAGCGCCCTGCAACTGGAGCGGCTCAAATGGTCCCTGCGCCACGCCTATGACAATGTGCCCTTCTACAAGAAAAGCTTTGACGATGCGGGGGTGCATCCGGACGATCTGCAAGACCTCGCGGACCTGTCGCGCTTTCCCTTCACGGTAAAGACTGACCTCCGCGACAACTACCCGTTCGGCATGTTCGCCGTGCCGCGCGAGCAAGTCGCGCGTATTCATGCTTCCTCTGGCACGACAGGCCAGCCGACGGTGGTAGGCTATACCAAGAATGACCTTGCCAATTGGGGCCAAGTCGTCGCCCGCTCCCTGCGCGCGGCGGGGATGCGCCCCGGCGACATGCTGCACAACGCCTATGGCTACGGGCTGTTTACCGGCGGTCTGGGCATTCACCTCGGCGCCGATGCGCTTGGTCTGTCTACCGTGCCGATCTCGGGCGGCATGACCCCGCGCCAGGTACGGCTGATCGAGGATTTCCAGCCCAAAGGCATCACCGTCACCCCCTCCTACGCCCTGTCGATCCTTGATGAATACGCAAATCAGGGCATTGACCCACGCCAGTCCTCTCTCGAAGTCGGCATCTTTGGCGCGGAGCCTTGGACCAACGCGATGCGGCTGGAGATTGAACAGGCCTTCGACATGCATGCGGTGGATATTTATGGCCTCAGCGAAGTCATGGGACCGGGCGTGTCGATGGAATGTGTGGAGACCAAGGACGGGCTGCACATCTGGGAGGATCACTTCTATCCCGAGATTATCAACCCGGAAACCGGCCAACCGGTTGAAGATGGCGAGATGGGGGAGTTGGTCTTTACCTCGCTTACCAAAGAAGCCTTCCCAATTATCCGCTACCGCACCCGCGACCTCACGCGGCTTCTGGCCGGGAGCGCCCGCTCTATGCGGCGGATGGAGAAGGTGACGGGCCGCAGCGACGACATGATTATCCTGCGCGGGGTGAATGTCTTCCCCACCCAGATCGAAGAAGCGCTGATGGCCACGCCGGGCCTTGCCCCGCATTTCCAGATTGAGTTGTCGCGCCCGGACCGTATGGATCAGATGCGCGTGCTCTGCGAATGTGCCGATGCCAGCGTTACCACCGATGCCCGTGAGGCGGCTGTCAAAGCGCTGGCCACGCAGATCAAGCAGACGGTGGGCATTTCGGTCAGGGTTGAGGTGATGGACGTCGGCGGCGTTGCCCGGTCAGAGGGCAAAGCCGTGCGTATCCTCGATAAACGTCCCAAGACGTAGGGGATCAGCCGCAGGTCACTTTGGTGATGTTACCCTCGGCATCCAAGACAATATTGGTGCGCTCCGGTCGGTGATCCGTCGTCACCGGGTCGCCCTCAGTATAGACGCGTTTCGGCTCTGACACGATGCTCGCGGCGGAACGCGGGCGGCCAATCAGCCCCCACCAACTGCCCTCATTACAGGTGCCGACCTTCTCACCCGTTGCGACTGGCTTGTCGGCGGACTGGTCAGAGGCGCTGTCCTCAGATTGCGAGGAGTCGGGCTTTGGCTTGGGTGTGTTCGAAGTCGATGGTGCAGGTTTGGGCTTCGGTTTCGGCTCCAACGCCTGCGTCTGGACGGAGGGCGTGGCCGGCACAGCCTGCGCCGCTGGTGCGGTCTGTACTGTGGGCGCCGCAGGCGGCAGGGGCGCGGGGATGACGGGCGCGCAGCCCGCCACAAGAAGGGGTGCCAGAAAAACTACTCTCATATTTCAAACCTCGTCGTTTCACATGACGCCGGTACAAGCCGACCCTTAGCGCCATGAACTAGAGCCCTGTTCTGGTCTGCCAAGCCCCTCTCTTTGCAAGACGTTAACCCTTTTGAATTGCCCCTATCCGACACGCGCCCTAAGCTTGCGGCAGCCAAAGGACCTTAACATGCGTTTTTCTCTTTATCGCAAACGCTTCAAAGACCTAACAGAGCAAGAGGTGCTGGCGCTCGCCATTTCCTCCGAAGAAGACGACGCGCGGATCTACCGCGACTATGCTGAGCGCCTTCGTGCCGATTACCCCGACAGCGCCGCCATTTTCGAAGGCATGGCCGCCGAAGAAGACAATCACCGACGCCGCCTGATCGCCCTGCACCGCGACCGCTTTGGCGACGTGATCCCGCTGCTCCGGCGCGAGCATGTGTCAGGCTACTACGCCCGCCGTCCGGTCTGGCTGGTTGAGAACCTGTCATTGGAACGCATCCGCGAAGAAGCCGCCGCGATGGAGCAGGACGCCGAGAAATTCTACCTCGCCGCTGCCGCCCGCACCACCGATGCAGCCACGCGACAGCTTTTAGGCGATCTGGCCGCAGCCGAGGCCGGACATCAAGACAGTGCACAAGACCTGACGACAAAGCACCTGAGCGACGACACCCGCAGTGCAGAGGACAGCCGCGCCCATCGGCAGTTTCTGCTGACATGGGTGCAACCGGGGTTGGCGGGGCTGATGGACGGCTCTGTCTCAACCCTCGCGCCGATCTTTGCCACGGCCTTTGCCACCCATGACACTTGGACGACTTTCCTCGTGGGCCTCGCCGCCAGTGTGGGCGCTGGTATCTCCATGGGTTTCACCGAAGCGGCTTCCGACGATGGCGAACTGTCGGGCCGTGGCTCTCCTGTCAAACGCGGGCTGGCGTCGGGTGTGATGACCACCGTGGGCGGGCTGGGCCATGCGCTGCCCTACCTCATCACCGATTTCTGGACCGCCACCGTGGTGGCGATCATCGTCGTCTTTGTTGAGCTTTGGGCCATCGCATGGATTCAGAACAGGTTCATGGAGACACCGTTCTTCCGCGCTGCATTCCAAGTCGTGCTGGGCGGTGCGCTGGTCTTTGCCGCAGGGGTGCTGATCGGCTCTGGTTAGGCTTGCCCATTGCACCCCAAGTGCGGGTTGGCTACTGCTTGACCCATGGTCGCGATCTTCTTGAAAACCCTGCCGTTCTTTGCGCTGATCGGCCTTGGCTACTGGGCCGGGCGCACGCGGTTCTTCTCAGCCGAAGCGACGGCCTATCTTACCAAATTCGTCTTCTACTTTGCGCTTTCAGCAATGCTGTTTCGCTTTTCGGCCAACCTGTCGCTGGCCGAAGTCTGGGACAGCCGCCTTGTCGCCGCCTACCTTTGGGGGACGGCCTTTGTCTATGCCATCGCGAGCCTCGTCGGCTTCCTGCGCGGGCTCGACGTGGCGACCAACGGGATCGAGGCGCAATGCGCGGTGATCGGCAATACCGGCTTTCTCGGCGTGCCCATGCTGACACTGCTTCTAGGGCCAGAGGCGATCGGCCCAGTGTTGCTGGCGCTCTCCATCGACATGATCATCTTTTCCAGCCTGATCGTGATCCTGATCGTCGGATCGCGTGAAGGCCAGTTGCGGCTTGCGACCCTCAAGATTGTCGGACTTGGCCTGCTGAAAAACCCGATGATCGTGGCCATCACGCTTGGGTTCCTTTGGTCCGGCTTCAGCATCCCGATCCCCGTGCCGCTGAACGAATTTCTTGCCATCCTCGGCGGCGCCGCAACCCCGGGTGCGCTCTTTGCCATTGGTGCCTCGCTTGCCTCCAAATCCGCCGAGCGGATCGAGATCGCGGGCTGGCTGACCTTTTGCAAACTGGTGCTGCATCCGCTGTTTGTGGCCCTTGCCGCGCTGCTGCTCTTTGGTGTTGATCCCTACAAGGCCGGGGTCATCATCGCGACAGCCTCGCTGCCTGTGGCGGGCAACGTCTATATGCTCGCGCAGCATTATGGCGTCGCTCCTCAGCGCGTTTCCGCTGCCATCCTTGTTTCCACCACGGTCAGTATCGTTACCGTCAGCCTTGTCGTAGGCTGGGTGTCGGCCCTGTGACTTCAACCCATTTCGAAAGGAACGCCGCCATGAAAACCATCTCAGAAAACGCCTGTTTCGGTGGCACGCAGGGGGTCTATTCCCATGCGTCCGACGCCTGCGGGTGCGACATGACCTTTGGCCTCTTCCTGCCCGCCGAGGCTCAGGACGGCCCGGTGCCGGTGCTGTGGTATCTTTCGGGCCTGACCTGCACGCATGAGAACGCGATGACAAAGGCGGGCGCACAGCTTTGGGCCGCCGAACATGGCATCGCGGTGGTCTTTCCCGACACCTCCCCGCGGGGTGACGATGTGGCGGATGATGACGCCTATGATCTGGGCAAAGGCGCGGGCTTTTACGTGAACGCGACCCAAGACCCTTGGGCCAAACACTACCAAATGTGGGACTATCTCGCCGATGAACTGCCCAGCCTGCTGGCTGAAAACTTCGCCATTGATATGGAGCGCCAAGGCATCACCGGCCACTCCATGGGCGGCCACGGCGCGCTAACGCTGGCGATGAACCTGCCGGGGCGGTTCCTATCGGTCTCGGCCTTTGCGCCGATCACCAACCCCACGCAGAGCGACTGGGGCAAGAAGCAACTGAGCGCCTATCTAGGCACAGATGAAACCACATGGGCCAAGCATGACAGCACCCTGCTGATGCGCGAAAAGGGTTTCGATGGTCCGATCCTGATTGACCAAGGCAGCAGCGACCAGTTCCTTGATCTGCTGAAACCCGAAGCGCTGGCCGAGGCGATGACCGCCAAACGCCAGCAAGGCACCTTCCGCATGCAGCCGGGCTATGACCACAGCTATTTCTTCGTGGCGAGCTTCATGGAAGACCACGTGGCCTTCCACGCCGATGCGCTCTATGCCGGATAAGCCATGACAGCGCTTTATATTGACGCCGACGCCTGCCCGGTCAAAGCCGAGGCCGAGCGGGTGGCGACGCGCCACAAGGTCAAAATGTACCTCGTCTCCAACGGCGGTTTGCGCATGTCGCAAAATCCGCTGGTGGAGGTGGTGATCGTGCCGGACGGGCCGGACATCGCTGACATGTGGATCGCCGACCGCTGTGGCAAGGGCGACGTGGTGGTGACGGGGGATATCCCGCTCGCCGCCAAATGCGTCGAGGCAGGCGCAAGGGTGCTGAAACACAATGGCGAGGCGCTGACACAGGCCAATATCGGCAACGTATTGGCGACCCGCGACCTGATGACCGACCTGCGCGCCGCCGACCCCTTTCGCCAAGGCGGCGGCAAAGGGTTTACAAAGGCCGACCGCTCGCGCTTTCTCGAAGCATTAGAGCGGGAATTACGTGCCGCAGCGCGGGCTTAGCGCCGCAGAATTAGAAGGACGAGCAGGATGAAACCGCAAGCCGTGGTGTTCGACATCGGCAATGTGCTGATCGAATGGCAACCGGAACGCTTTTACGACAGCGTCATCGGCGCGGACCGCCGCCGCGCCATGTTCGATGCCGTCGATTTGCATGGCATGAATGACCGCGTCGACAGCGGCGAAAACTTCCGCGACACGATCTATGCCACCGCCGACGAATACGCCGACTGGCGCGATGAAATTCGCCTTTGGCACGACCGCTGGATCGAAATGGCCGCCCCGGTGATCGACCATTCCTTGCGGCTGATGAAGGCGCTGCAGGCGCGCGGCGTGCCGGTCTTCTCGCTCACCAATTTCGGCATTCAGAGCTATGACCACGCGGCGACGCACTACCCCTTCCTGCGGCAGTTCGACCGCGATTTTATCTCAGGTCACCTCGGCATGATCAAACCTGCCCCCGCCATCTACGAGGCGGTAGAGCAAGGCAGCGGCCTGCCTGCGCAAGCGTTGCTCTTTACCGATGACCGCGCCGACAACATCGCCGCCGCTGCTGCACGCGGCTGGCAGACACATCACTTCACCGGGCCGCAGGGCTGGGCAGACCGTCTCGTCGCCGCCGGGTTGCTAAGCCGGGAGGAAGCCGCATGACCGTTATCCCCAATATCTCTTTCGACGAGGGCGAAGCGCTGCTGGACTGGATCGCGCTTACCGAGGCGCTGGCGGCAGGTCACGACCTCCCCAAGGCCGAGATCGGCGACACCTTCCTCTATCGCGGCAAGGACACGCTCCTGAGCCGCGCCGCGTGGATCGACGGGCTGGGCATCGCGGTGAAATCCGCCACGATCTTTCCCGGCAATCCGGACCGCGAGGTGCCGATGGTCAACGGCGGCGTGTCGCTCTTTGACGATGAGACCGGCACGCTGGCGGCCATTGTCGACTTCCACCTCGTCACCAAATGGAAAACCGCCGGAGACAGCCTGCTCGCTGCCCGCCGGCTGGCGCGGCCCGAGAGCGAGAACATCCTGATCGTCGGCGCAGGTACCCAAGGGCGGGCATTGCATGCCGCCTATTCTGCCGCATTCCCAAAGGCGCGTTTCACCGTCTGGAACCGCACTGCAAAGAACGCCGAGGCGATGGCGGCTGAACTCAAGATCAATGTGGCGACCGATCTTGAACAGGCCGTGCGTGCCGCCGATATCGTTACCTCCGCCACCATGTCGACCGACCCGCTGATCGAGGGTGCGTGGCTGCAACCCGGCCAGCATATCGACCTTATCGGCGCCTACCGCCCCGACATGCGCGAAGTTGACGACGCGGCGATGCAGCGGTCTCGGGTCTTTGTGGACAGTTTCGACACCACCATCGGTCACATCGGTGAAATCAACATCCCGCTTGACGCAGGCACGATCGCGCGCGAGCACCTGATTGCGGATTATTACGACCTGCCGCGCTTCACCCGCCAGAGCGACGACGAAATCACCCTGTTCAAGAATGGTGGCGGCGCGCATCTGGACCTGATGACCGCGCGGCACATCCTTGAGCGTTGGCGGGCGCGGGCGTAAGCGAAGGGTCACCAAATGGATGAGATCGACCACAAGATCATCGCAGAACTGCGCCGCGACGCGCGGATGTCCTATTCCGCCCTTGCCGCGACCACCGGCCTGTCGCGGGTCACAGTGCGGGCGCGGGTTGAGCGGCTGGTGTCATCGGGCGCGATCTTGGGCTTCACGCTGATCCTTAAAGAGGACATGCAGCACAGCCCGATCCGGGGCCATACCTTGCTTGCAATCGAAGGGGCAGGCACCGACCGGATCAAACGCCTGCTGGCCGGGATGCCCGCTGTGCAGGCAATACACGCGACCAATGGCAAATGGGATCTGATCGTTGAGACAGGCACCGAAACAGTCGAGGAACTTGACCGTGTGCTGGGCAATATCCGCCGTATTCAGGGGGTGACATCAAGCGAGACGAACTTGCTGCTCGCCACGCAAATGACGGTCGCGAAATAGCGGTCACTCAGCCGAAAGCAGCACCACTTCGACACGACGGTTCTCTTCGCGGCCCGCTTTGGTCAGGTTGCTGGCGCGGGGCGCAAGATAGCCCGCGCCTTGCGCCTCGATCCGTCCGGCCGCGACGCCATGGGCGCCGATCAACCGCTGCCGGACCGCTTCGGCTCGCCTTCGCGAGAGGGCGATATTAGGCTCCAGCCCGCCCACCGCATCGGTATGCCCCACCAACGCAACCCGCAAACCGGGTTCGGCCCTTAGCAGCTCGGCCAATTGCTCCAGCTTATCGAAAGGGCCAGCGCCAAGGTCTGATGTTCCGGTTTCAAACTCCAATCGCTCCAGCACCAGTCGTCCGTCGCGTTTTAAAAGCGCGGCAAGGTCGCCCGTGTCGGGAGAGATCGGCGCCGCAGCGGTTGGCTCTGGCGTGATCTCGGTCAGGTCCGCCTCGGACGCCTCTGCGCTGCTGGCTTGGATGATCTGCACATAGGCCGAAGTTGCAGCGGTGCTGGCCAGGAGATTCACCACTTGGCTGGGCACCCCGCCCGCATCCCGACGCAGGGCGGTGACGACGTGGTAGGACCGCAGATTGACGTACATATTCGGCCCCGGCAGCACCTCAATGGCAAAGCGAAAGTCAAAGCCGCCACATTCCTTGGCTGCACAGTCGAGCGCGATTTCATAGCCTGCCTCGGTCAGCTGTCGTCGCAGGGGGCGCATCACTTGCAAAGCGGTCAGACCGGGCGTGTCGAGCCGCCATGCCGCGCGGCGCACATCGCCGTCAACAGTCACCCGCGCCACCTGCCCATCAGCAAAGACGCCCACGGGGGCGGCATAGCGATCTGGCGAAATATTGCGCTCTGCCGTCATCCGCGCGGTACTGGGCAGCGCAAGGTCTAGCGCCGCTGCCGGCACCGCAAGAACCAGCGCGAAGAGAGCCGCGCCAAGGCCCGCGCGGATCATCGTGCCTGCGCGTGGTAACCGTCGTTCGGACGCATATCGGTGCCGCTTGCCACACGGTTGGTCATGTTAAAGAAACCCGCCACGCTGGCGATGTCGAAGATGTCGCGGTCGGTGAAACCCACATCGCGCAGCGCCTGACGGTCGGCTTCCTCGACTTTGGCACTCGCCTCGGTCAGCTTGACCGCGAAATCCAGCATGGCGCGCTGTTTGGCACTGATCTTGGCCACGCGGTAGTTCATCACCAGCGCCTCGCCCAGTTGCGGATCGCCTGACATTTCACGTACCGCCGCCCCATGGGCCACAAGGCAGTAGTAGCATTTGTTGACCGAGGACACCGCCACCGCGATCATCTCACGCTCAAGTTTTGTCAATGCGCTGTCGCCGAGCATCAGGTCGTTATACATGCCGGTAAAGGCGTTCAGCTTGTCGATGTCAAAGGCATAGGCGCGCAGCACATTTGGCACCATGCCGAGCTTTTCCTGACAGACGTCAAAGTACTTTTGCGTCGCCTCAGGCAGCGGATCGACCATCGGCAGATCGAGGGCGGTGGGCATGTCATTGGCCATGGTCGTATCCTTCACTCTGTGCTTTGACGATAATGATAGCGCCCCACCGGGGCAAAGCCCAGCTTGGCATAGAGCGCCTGTGCGCGGGCATTGGCCTCGACACAGAGCACCGACAGTTGGCTCGCCCCCTGTGCCTGTCCCCAGTGCGCCGCGGCACGCATGATCCATGTAGCAACGCCTTGGCGCTGCTGGTGGGGCAAGACCTCAACCGCATGGACCATGCAGATGTCGCCATGCACCCCGGCAAAGGCAACGCCAGCGGGTTTCTCGTTCCACCGCGCAAGGAGGCCGGTCTTGGTCGCGGCGCGGTCCATGACGGCAAGCCGCGCAGGCCCGATACCGCCAGCCGCCCAGACTTCGGTCATGATCGCCAGTGGCTCCCAAATGCAAAAGGCGGTGACCGGAGGGATCGGCACATCGGTCAGGTTGCGCAGCGGCATGTTGAGAATGGTGGTCGGGTCCAACGTTTCATAACCGCGCGCGGCCAGCAAAGCGTCAACCGCGTCGTCCCCTTCGCGGAGCATGAAAAGCGGGCGCTGACCCATCTCGCGCATGGCGGTTTCGGCTTGGGGAATGTCATCCTCCGTCACCGACGCCCGCGCTGTCGCGGCTGAAACGCGCTTGCCCCCGCCCTGCCCGTCGCGCAGGGTCCATGGCCCCAGATCAAACCGCCGTGCCGCAGGCCATGTCGCCTCCCCCGCATCATAGAACGGCTGCGCGTTGCTCATGCGAAGGCAGCCTTGAGCTTGTCCATCGCGGCCTCAACCATCCCCGGATCGCTGCCCCGGATCACCACATGGGCGCCATAGATGCCGTCTTTCTGGAATGGATAGCTGCCCATCGACAAACGCGGATATTCCTGCGCCAAAGCCCCCAGCGGCCCGGCGATATCACCCTCGCCCCGGTCAATACGCAGAGTCTGGCTGGTCAAGGGACGCCCCCCGGTGAGGCCCGGCAAGACGCTGGCAACCATCGCTTCGAATACCACAGGCACCCCGGCCATGACATGCACGTTTTCGACGACAAATCCCGGCGCGGCAGAGATCGGGTTTTCAATCAGCGTCGCCCCCTCAGGGATACGCGCCATGCGCAGGCGGGCGTCGTTCAGCTCGGTCCCCGCACGCGCGTAATGTTCGGCCAAAATCTGGCGGGCATCATCGCGTACGTCGATCTCGCGGTTAAAGGCGGCAGCGACGCAATCGGCGGTGATGTCGTCGTGGGTCGGACCAATGCCGCCTGAGGTAAAGACATGGGTATAGGCGACTGAGAGCGCCTGCACAGCCGCGATGATCGCCCCGTGATCGTCTGAGACGACGCGGACCTCTTTCAGATCAATACCCACATCTGTCAGCGCCCCGGCGAGGTGATGCATATTGCTGTCGCGTGTGCGGCCGGACAAGATTTCGTCGCCAATGACAATCATCGCAGCGGTGGGGTTGGGCATGGGGCAGCTCCTTGAGGATGGCTCAACTTCGGTATAGGCCGCGCCCCATGCGCTTTCAAACCCAACTTGTCCCCGCCCGGCTGATCCGCCGTTACAAACGCTTTCTGGCCGATTGCGTTCTGGAAGATACCGGCGAAGAGGTGATTGCCCATTGCGCCAATCCCGGCTCGATGATGGGGCTGGTGGAACCGGGCAGCCGGATCTGGCTGGAGCCGAACGACGATCCGAAGAAAAAGCTGAACTACGGCTGGCGGCTGGTCGATCATGAGAACGGTCATTTCACCGGCGTCGATACCGCCCTGCCCAACCGCGCGATGAAGGCCGCGCTGGTCGCGCGGGAAGTGGCACCACTGGCGGCCTATACAGAGGTGCGGCCAGAGGTGAAATACGGCGCGAACTCCCGCATTGATTTCCTGCTGCGCGGGGACGGCTTGCCTGATGCCTATGTGGAGGTGAAATCGGTCACCCTATCGCGCCGCGCCGGATTGGCTGAATTTCCCGATAGCGTGACCGCACGCGGGGCGAAACATCTGGGCGAATTGGCGAAGATCGCGCAGGCGGGACAGCGGGCCGTACTGCTCTACTTGGTGCAGCGCACCGACTGCGGGCGGATGCAACTGGCCGCAGATATAGACCCGACCTATGCCGCTGCCTTTGAGGCCGCCCGTGCGGCAGGGCTGGAAACCTATGCCATCGGCACCCATATCACTCCGCAGGCCGTGACATTGGCCGAACCACTTACCCTTCTGGGCTGAGCTGCACTGGCCCTCCCTCGAAAGCCACGCTAAACAGGAGCGAACACAAGATGGAGAGAGCGGTGAACAACGCACACCGAGGCCGCCAGACGCGCGACGGCATTCGCATTTACGAGCCTTCTGATCACGCTGGGATGCATGCGGCAGGCCGCTTGGCTGCCACGATCCTTGATGAGATCGCGGAGCATGTCTTTCCGGGGCAGACCACTGGCACGCTCGATAAGCTGATCGAAGAAAAGGTCAACGCCGCCGGTGCGAAATCCGCGACCATTGGGTACAAAGGCTATCAACACGCCAGCTGCATTTCGGTGAACCACGTGGTTTGCCACGGCATTCCGAGCGACAAGAAGCTGAAAGACGGTGACATCCTGAACATCGACGTGACCGTCATCGTCGACGGATGGTTTGGCGACACCAGCCGCATGTATGTCGCGGGCAAACTGTCGCGCAAGGCGGAGCGGTTGATCAATGTCACGCACGACAGCTTGATGCGTGGAATTGAGGCGGTGAAGCCGGGCAACACCTTTGGCGATATCGGCCATGCGATCCAGACCTTTGTCGAAAGCCACCGCATGTCCGTTGTGACCGATTTCTGTGGTCATGGCTTGGGACAGGTCTTTCACGCGCCGCCCAACGTGCTGCACTATGGCCGCCCCGGCACCGGGGCTGTGCTGGAGCCGGGCATGTTCTTTACCATTGAGCCGATGGTGAACCTTGGCCGCGCCGAGACCAAGACGCTGGCCGATGATTGGACCGCGGTGACGCGGGACAAGTCGCTCTCGGCTCAATTTGAGCACTCGGTGGGCGTGACGGAAGATGGGGTTGAGATTTTCACCCTGTCGCCCGGCGGGTTGTTTCATCCGACCTATCGTCAGGACTGACCCAAGCAGTTTGGGATTAACGCTGCGCGACGAGCGGTGGAGATCAGCGCAGCCCGATATTGCGGGGCGTAGCAAGGTGGCTGTAAGCGCCGTGGGCTTGTTGACGGGATGAAGAAGTGGCGCTGTCCGGCCGTTAATTGCAACCTTCTGAAGCGGTTACGGAAATATAACGGGTCGGCGTTTTCGCCGACCGACCTCATCATCATTTTCTTAGGATGAAGTCACGGCTGTCGGCCACTGTCGAGCAGCTCCGCAATCGTGGGTGGGGGCGCCGCCCCCATCGCGCAGAGCGCGATTCCCCCGCGGGTATTTTTCAAAGGATGAAGGTAGGGGGCGGGGTGTGAGCCCCGCCGTGGTGTTTTATAGGCTGGCGTCGAGGGCTTTGATGATGGCGTTGCCCATTCCCTCGGTCGTGATCGGGGTGCCGCCCTCGGGGCCCATGAGGTCGGGCGTGCGAGCGCCGTCGGCCAGTGCTTGTTCGACTGCTTTTTCCAGACGCGCGGCTTCTTCGCCTTGGTCGAAGGAGTAGCGCAGTGCCATGGCGAAGCTGAGGATACAGGCGATCGGGTTGGCTTTGCCTTGGCCCGCGATGTCGGGGGCGGAGCCGTGGACGGGTTCATAGAGCGCTTTGGGGCGGCCATCGGCATTGGGCGCGCCGAGGCTGGCCGAGGGCAGCATGCCGAGGCTGCCGGTGAGCATGGCGGCGCAGTCGCTGAGGATGTCGCCGAAGAGGTTGTCGGTGACGATGACGTCGAACTGTTTAGGGGCACGGACCAATTGCATGGCGCCATTGTCGGCGTACATGTGGCTGAGTTCGACATCGGGGTAGTCGGCGTCGCGGACCCGTTGGGTGACTTCGCGCCAGAGGATGCCGCTTTCCATCACATTGGCTTTTTCCATCGAGCAGACTTTGTTGCCGCGGCGACGGGCGAGTTCAAAAGCGGAGCGGGCGACGCGTTCGATCTCGCTTTCAGTATAGCGCTGCGTGTTGATGCCGACGCGTTCATTGCCTTCTTCGAAGATGCCGCGCGGTTCGCCGAAATAGACGCCGGAGGTCAGTTCGCGCACGATCATGATGTCGAGGCCCGCGACCACGTCTTTTTTGAGCGAGGAGAAATCCGCCAGCGCGTCAAAGCATTGTGCAGGGCGCAGGTTGGAGAAGAGGTCCATTTCCTTGCGCAGACGCAGGAGGCCGCGTTCGGGTTTTACGGAGAAGTCGAGGTCGTCGTATTTCGGGCCACCGACGGCACCAAGGAGCACCGCGTCGACTTCGAGCGCGCGGGCCATTGTGTCGTCATGCAGGGGGGTGCCGTGTTTGTCATAGGCCGCACCGCCGACCAGATCATGCTCAACGTCGAAGGCAAGATCGCGCTTTTCGCCGAACCAGTCGATGATGCGCGTGACCTGCGCCATGACCTCGGGGCCGATGCCGTCGCCGGGGAGGATGAGCAAGGATGGGTTGGCCATGGGAAACTCCTGAAAATACGGTTGCAAAGGGGGTAGCCTGCGGGTTCCGGAGGGTCAAGATAGGCGGCTATCGGCGGGTGAGATCAACCCAGATCAGCGCGTGGCGGCTGGTATTCTCGCCAGCAGGCCAGTGGAGGCCAGCATCGATGATCTGCCAGTCTTGTGACGGGAGGATGTAGTCGACGCGCATGGGGCCGGTGCTCTCCCATTTGACGGTGGGTGTGTCGGGCAGCGGATCTTGCAGTTTGGGGTCGGTCAGCAGGGATTGAAGCGCGTCTGCCCTGCCCTCGCTGCGGTCTATGTCGAGATTGGCATCGCCCAGCAGCACGAAGGGGCCATCAGGCGGGGTGCCGATGCGGCCCTCTAGGTGATGCAGCCAGAATGCTGTTTCATCGTGGTTGCGGCGGCCATTTCGGTCTTCGGGTCCGTCAAAGACCGGGGGTGTCGCGTGATAAGTGAGGAGGGTGACAGGGCCAAATCTGGGCGTTTGAACGAGCATTGACCAATGGCTGTTGGACGACAAACGCTGGGTGGCAAAGGCTTTGGCCCCAGCGAAGGGTTTGCCGTCGTTCATCGGGTATAGCGTGCCGGGCAGGTCTTTCCAAAGCAGGGTGCTGAAATCTTGTAGCTTGTCATGGGCGAAAGGATGGCGCGACAGGACCGCCATGGCGCCTTGGCCAAAGAATCGCCCATAGCCCTGAGCGTCCCCTGCCCTGCCCTGTTTTCCGTCACCATCAAGGTCGGCGCCGCTTTGCAAGCCTGCATTCGGGGGTGCTGCAAAACGGTGGGGATAGGAAAGACCTGCAACTGCCAACTGGTCGGCCAATGCGTTCAGGGCGCGGTTTTCAAGATCGTAGTCGACCCCTTGCAGAACGATGATGTCTGGCGCAACCGAGCGGATGGCTTTCACGACAGAACCTACGGCTGGGTCGTTGCCGCGCAGGATGTCGCGCAGGAGCAGCCCCGGCCCTTTGCGCGAGAGTTCGGTGTTGAAGGTAGCGATGCGCAGCGGTTCGGCCTGCGCCCAACCTGCGAGCAACAGCAGGACAGGCAGAAATGCGCGGATCAGGCGGCCTGCAAATGCGCGTCGGCATAGGCGCGACGGCGTTTGTCTTGGATCATCTCGGCCACCCGCCCCATGGCGATGCCCCGCATGATCATACTGGCAGGAAGAAAGGCCCATGCGCTTATTGTCCAGATCATGGTTTGCGAATTGCTCACTGAGATCGGCACTACCAGATCAGCGGCGGCCTTGACCACTGCGGGGATCAAAAACGGCAGGAGAAAGCCAAGCGCGATATTGATCCGCGCGTCACGTTGCAGGCGGTGTAGCACATCGCCCCCGGCGGTGGGATCAAAGAGCGGGAGGTTGACCCAGACGTTGAAGGCGCCCTGACGGGCAGGCCAGCCCATCACCCGCACCAACACTAGGAACGCGGCCAGAGCCACGAGCGAGACCAGATAGGCCAAGCCCGCCGAAGTGCGCACCAGATTGACCGTATCGCCGCTGGCATCTGCGGGCAGCATCAGCACCACCAGCCGCACCGGCGAATAGGGAAAATCGACCGCATTGCCTAGAATGGTGCCAAGCGAGGTCAGGCCGGTGGTCAGCATGGTCGGATAGGTCTGCCCACGCGCGATCAGCGATAGCACGAGAACGGTGAAGATCAGGCTCATGAAACGCAGCCGGTTGAACGGCGGCGCATCGCGGAACTCAACGATGCTGGGCAGACGGGAGTTATACTCAAGGAACGTCAGCATAGCGGCGACAAAGGCGACCAGAAGCGTGATCTGACTGGCTTCGGCATCAGAGCCGGGCAGCAAAAGCGCGGGTATGGCGATCAATAGCGCCACCAATAGGCCACGCGTTGCCGCGCCTGTCATACGTCCAATCACTATTCTGCCCTTCCAAACTGGCCAGCCGCGATTCGTTGCCGCGTGCTTATCCCAACTTGTTCTGCCCCGGCTGCGGAGCACGCCTCATTCTTGTCCAATTTTTGCCTTCTTTCCACTCATGCCTCAAGGCTTCGTGGAAAGAACAGCGCAGTTCTGGGGTATTTTGAGGGAATGGGTGGTGCGTTCTTGCATCAATTCCGTGGCGGATTGATGGCAGGCCGCAACATCTTGTGGGCGCAGGATATACGCCCACAAGTTGAGTTTAAATGCCGAGTGTTAAACCCACGGACGGCTTTGATTAAGCGAATCCTCATAGCTGTCGATCGCCGCGCCTTTCTCAAGCGTCAGACCAATGTCGTCCAGACCATTGAGCAGGCAGTGCTTTTTAAAGGCGTCGACTTCGAAGGAGAACTGCTCGCCATCCGATGTGGTGACAGTCTGCCCTTCGAGATCAATGGTCATCCGCGCGTTGGAGCCTTTTTCGGCGTCTTTCATCAGCACATCGACCTGCTCTTGTGGCAGCGCGATGGGCAAGATGCCGTTTTTGAAGCAGTTGTTGTAGAAAATATCGGCAAAGCTCGGCGCGATGACGCAGCGGATGCCGAAGTCTTTGATCGCCCAAGGCGCGTGTTCGCGCGAAGAGCCACAGCCGAAGTTGTCGCCCGCCACGAGAATCTGCGCGTCGCGGTATTGCGGTTTGTTCAGCACGAAATCGGGGATCTCATTGCCTTCACGGTCATAACGCATCTCGTCAAAGAGGTTGACCCCAAGGCCAGAGCGTTTGATCGTCTTGAGGAACACCTTGGGGATGATCATGTCGGTGTCGATGTTCACCAGCGGCATGGGGGCCGCGGTGCCGGTGATTTCTGTAAACTTTTCCATCGGGTTGTCCTTTGGTCTCGCCGGAACTTTGCCGTCCTGCGGCGCGTTTCTGGCTATTGGATATCAGGAGGGCATGGCATGTCGTACCAAACCGGCACGAAGGTGGAATGGGACTGGGGCAATGGCACGGGGACCGGCAAGATCGTCAAGAAATACACGCAGAAGATCACGCTGAAGCTGCAGGGCAGCGAGGTGACCCGCAACGCAAGCGATGACGAACCGGCCTATAAGATCGAGCAGGACGACGGCAGCGAAGTGCTGAAGTCCGGCAGCGAGCTGCGCAAGGCTGACTGAGCGCTGCGCAACACGGCTGGTATCCATGCCCCGCATGCTCACGCCAATTCGCGCACGTCGGTCAGATGGCCGGTCAGCGCAGCTGCGGCGGCCATGCTGGGCGACACAAGATGTGTGCGGCCTTTGTAGCCCTGACGCCCCTCGAAGTTGCGGTTTGATGTGGCCGCGCAGCGTTCGCCGGGGGCAAGCTGGTCGGGGTTCATCGCCAGACACATGGAGCAGCCCGCAAGACGCCATTCGAAACCGGCCTCTTTGAAGATATCCGCCAGCCCTTCTTCTTCGGCTTGAGCACGGACGAGACCCGAGCCCGGCACGACCATGGCGCGCAGACCGTCTTTAATCTTCTTGCCCTTGAGCACTTCGGCAGCGGCCCGCAGGTCTTCGATGCGGCCGTTGGTGCAAGAGCCGATGAAGACGGTGTCGATCTCGATATCGGTGAGTTTCTGGCCCGGTTTCAGGTCCATATACTCGAGCGCACGTTTCACCGCGTCGACCTTGCCGCCTTTGAAATCTTCCGGCGCGGGGACGACCGAAGTGATCGGCAGCACGTCTTCGGGCGAGGTGCCCCATGTGACGACCGGGGCGATGTCTTCGCCTTTCAGCGTCACGACCTTGTCCCAATGCGCGTCCTCATCAGAGAAGAGGGTTTTCCACCAGTCCATCGCCGCTTCCCATTGTGCACCTTTCGGAGCGTGCGGGCGGCCTTTGCAATACTCGAAGGTCTTTTCGTCAGGCGCGATCAGGCCCGCGCGTGCGCCGCCTTCAATCGCCATGTTGCAGACGGTCATGCGGCCTTCCATCGACAGGTCGCGGATCGCTTCGCCGCAATATTCGATGACATAGCCGGTGCCGCCCGCAGTGCCGGTGGCACCGATGACGGAAAGGGTGATGTCCTTGGCCGTGACACCGGGGCGCAGCTTGCCGGTGATCTCGACCTTCATGTTCTTGCCCTTGCGCTGGATCAGCGTCTGGGTGGCAAGGACGTGTTCAACCTCAGAGGTGCCGATCCCATGGGCCAGCGCTCCGAAAGCGCCGTGGGTCGCAGTGTGGCTGTCGCCGCAGACCACGGTCATGCCGGGCAGGGTCCAGCCCTGCTCGGGGCCGACGATATGGACGATGCCCTGACGAATGTCCGACACCGGGTAGTAATGCACGCCAAACTCGCGCGCGTTTTTGTCGAGCGCCGAGACCTGAATGCGGCTGTCCTCGGTCATCGCTTCAGGGTCTTCGCGGCCCTCGGTGGTGGGCACGTTGTGATCCGGCACGGCGATGGTCTTGTCCGGCGCGCGCACCGTGCGGCCCGACATGCGCAGCCCTTCAAAGGCCTGCGGGCTGGTTACTTCGTGGACCAGATGGCGGTCGATATAAAGCAGGCAGGTGCCGTCATCGGCTTCATGGACGACATGGGCGTCCCAGATTTTGTCATAGAGCGTCTTGGGGGACATGATGGTCCTCTCCCGTGGTTTGGAATGGCAAAGGGTGTGGCGGGTCGCGGGCTTACAGCCGTGCGAGAACGCTATGCGCCGCCCCGAAGAAGCGTTCGCGCAGACGCGCACGGTCGCAAAGATCAAACACCAGTATCATGGGCCAAGGGATACAGAGCCTTGGCCCATCTCGCAAGCTGTGATCGGGGGGCAAAGGCCGCTGCCAGCGATGCAGGGTGTTCTTGCCCCACGGCGGGGGCTGTGCCACGCTGATCATCCGCAGAACAAAGGCCGCGCATGATCCCAGAGAACCACCCCTTTGCGAACTTCCTCGTTTCGCTCAAAGCGCTGTTCGATGGGGTGCTGGGTTTTGGCGAGAGCATCCTCAGCCCCGGTTGGCGGCAAAACCAAATCCTGATCTTGCTGGTGCTGGTGGCACTGGCGTGGGTGCTGCACCGGGTCACGGGCAATATGCTGCAAAACTGGGTCCGCTCGCGCGAGGGCTGGTCGAAGTGGCAACTGCGCGTGGTGGTGCAGGTCCGGCGGCGGCTGGGGCTGATGTGGTTCGCGGTGCTGGCAGGACTGCTCTATCAAGTGATGCAGAACGTTACTTGGCCGTCGCGCTCCTACCTCATCGGCTTGGCGGCGACGCTAGCGACCATCTATGTCGGCATTGCCTTTGCCGCACGATTGGTGCGCAACCGCCTGCTGCGGCGCATGGTGACATGGGGTCTGTGGATCTACGCCACGCTCTATATGCTTAACGTCACCGATGAAGTGGCCGTGTTTCTGGACGGGCTGGCCCTACAGATTGGCGAATTCCGCGTCTCGGCGCTCGCGATCCTGACTGCGCTAGTGGTGGTTGGGGCGCTGCTAACCATGGCGCGGCTGATCTCCACCACCACCGCTGCGACGATCCGCAAGAACGAAGACATTAGCCCCTCTATGCAGGTGCTGGCCGTGAAAGGCGTGCAGATCCTGCTCTATGGGCTGGCCTTCTTTATCGGAGTGCGGGCGGTTGGAATCGACCTTACCGGCCTCGCGGTGCTGTCGGGCGCGATTGGTGTGGGCCTTGGCTTTGGCCTGCAAAAGGTCGTGTCGAACCTTGTCTCCGGCGTGATCATCCTGCTGGATAAGTCGATCAAGCCGGGGGATGTGATTTCTCTGGGCGAGACCTTTGGCTGGATTCAAACGCTCGGCGCGCGCTATGCGTCTGTCGTTACGCGGGACGGCAAGGAATACCTGATCCCGAACGAAGACCTCATAACCGGACAGGTGGTGAACTGGTCGCATTCGAATGACTTTGTGCGGCTCGATATCTTCTTTGGCACCGCCTATGCTGATGACCCGCATCTGGTGCGCAAATTAGCGGTGCAGGCGGCCAAAAGCGTCGATCGGGTGCTGAGCTACAAGGCGCCGGTCTGCCATATCGTCGGCTTTGGCGATTCGTCGGTGGATTATATCCTGCGCTTCTGGATCAAGGACCCGACCGGCGGGCTCACCAACATTCGCGGCAATGTCTATCTGGCTCTTTGGGATGCGTTTAAGGAAAACGGCATCTCCATCCCCTTCCCGCAGCGCGAGGTAAAAGTGCTTGAAGACAGCCAGCTGGCGCTCTCGCGCCGCCCAGCCCCGCGCGATCTGCCGGACTAAGCGGGGATTTGCGCCACGGTTAACGCTCCTGACACGCGATCCATTGAAAAATGCCCCTTGGGTCGCTAAATTAGGGCTGCTCGGCACCGGGGCAAGCGTTCAGCATTGATGGTGCATTACGAAGGAGGACAATGTCCTGTCTCTTAACGTTGACGCAGCGCAGGCTGCTGACCATGGGGCCGCAATGACAGCCGCCTCGCAAATCGCAACCAGCGACGACCTGCTGGCGCTTATCCTTTCCTCGCTGAATGACGACAAGGCCGAAGACATCGTGCAGATCGATCTGCGCGGCAAGACGGCCATCGGCGACTATATGGTGATCTGCTCGGGCCGCTCTTCGCGGCAAGTGTCTTCGATCTCGGAAAAGCTGGCGCAGGCCGTCAAAGACGCCACCGGACGTACGTCCAAGATGGAAGGCCGTGACACGGGCGACTGGGTCTTGATCGACACCGGTGATGTCGTCGTGCATGTGTTCCGCCCCGAAGTGCGTGAGTTCTACCAGCTCGAAAAGATGTGGCTGGGCGGCGAAGACGCGGCTTCGGTCATGCCGCACTGATCCCGCCCCTGCGGGATTAAGCCATGCGGGTACATATCTGCGCCATGGGCCGGCTTCGCGCCGGTCCCGAAAAATCTCTTGTCGATGACTATCTTACCCGGTTTGACCGGACCGGACGCGGTCTGGGCCTTGGGCCTGCGCGTGTGGTCGAGATGGAGGACAAGAAGGGCGGTGGCATGGCAGCCGAAGCCGTCTTGTTGCAACGCGCGATCCCGCAAGGCGCGGTGATCTGCGTGCTGGATGAACGCGGCAAGGTTGAAACCTCCCCCGCTTTCGCGGATCGGCTTGGCAACTGGCGCGATGCCGGGCGCGGCGATCTGGCATTCGTGATCGGTGGTGCAGATGGGATCGACCCAAGCCTGCGCGCACAGGCGGATCACGCGCTGTCCTTTGGCAAGATGGTATGGCCGCATATGTTGGTCCGGGTCATGCTGGCCGAACAACTCTACCGCGCCGCCGCGATCCTGTCAGGCGGGCCGTATCATCGGGTCTAGCCCACTTTAGCAAAAATGCCCCTATCGGGCCGCAGAATATGGTATTCTTCACTGATATCGCTTCAGGATAGGATACGTGTCATGCAGAAACCTTGCCCCGTCGTTCATTTTGAAATGCCCTATCACGATGCCTCTCGAGCTGCGGCGTTTTACGAAGCTGCCTTTGGTTGGCGCAGCAAGAAAATGGGTCCCGAGATGGGCGACTACGTCCTGATGGAAACCACAGAGACTGAAAACAGCAGGCCCACCACCGCGGGGGCAATCAATGGCGGTATGTTTCCTCTTAAAGCGGATCACCCCGCTCAGATGCCCCTTGTTGTCATCGCGGTTGAAGACATCGAAGCCGCGATGGAACGCGTCACTGAGGCTGGCGGGCGCGTTCATGGCAGCCCTGTTACGATACCCGATGTGGGCTATTACGTCGCTTTTCAGGATTGTGAAGGTAACAATGCCGCGATGTTGCAGCCGCAAACTTAGCGCAGCGGCACCATCTTAATATGCTCCGCCCAACCTTCGACATTGTCCCGTGCCTGAATGCCGACCTCGGTCACACCTTCTGGGATGCGCACGCCGGATAGCGAGCGGGTAAAGGGCTGCTCTTTGATATGCGGATGCGCCAGATTGCGTGTGCCAAGGGGTCGGCCGTCGGGGTCAACAACACGCCAGGCATCGGCGTAATGATCCCATCCTGTATCGTTATGACGGAGGGTGACGTCGAACCTCCACAACTCTCCGTGACGGGAAACCACCGCGTTTTGAATAACCGGGGGGTCGGCCAAAGCCGGTGCAGATAAGGCCAGAATGCTGGCGAAAAGACTGCGTTTAAACATTTAAATCCACTCACAATAACAGGCTGTTATATAGCCCGGTTCGTCACCGTTCCAAGGTCAAGCAGTGTTTGTCCTGGCACTTCTTGTCAGAGTTGCAAAAATCAGTGGTGCAATTACACCAACTGCACGCCATCATACCACCAACCATGCGCTGCTGCATGTCTGAAACGCCGGAGGCCCCCCTATGGAAATGCCGACACCAGATGCCGCGATCATCGCGCGTAAGGCGCGTTTGGTGGCCAAGCTGCGGACGGCGCTGCCTACGGCGGCGGTGATCGACGACCCGCACGAAACCTGCGCTTATGAATGTGACGCGCTGACCGCCTATAAATGCGCACCCATGGCCGTGACCCTGCCTGCCAGCACTGAAGAAGTCTCAACCATTCTGCGCATCTGCCACGAGGAAGGCGTGCCGGTGGTGCCGCGCGGCTCTGGCACATCGCTCGCCGGTGGCGCGCTGCCCACGGCGGACAGTGTGGTGCTGGGAGTAATGCGCATGGCCGAGGTGCTGGAGGTCGATTACGACAACCGCTTGATCCGGGTACAGACAGGGCGCACGAACCTCAGCGTCACCGGCGCGGTGGAGGAAGACGGGTTTTTCTACGCCCCCGACCCGTCGAGCCAGCTCGCCTGCGCCATCGCAGGCAATATCGCGATGAATTCCGGCGGGGCGCATTGCCTGAAATACGGGGTGACGACCAACAACCTTCTGGGCGTGACTATGGTGATGATGGACGGCGAAGTGGTGGAGATCGGCGGCGGCTATATGGATGCCGGCGGGCTGGACCTTTTGGGCGTGATCTGCGGCTCCGAAGGGCAGCTTGGCGTGGTGACCGAAGCCACGCTGCGCATCTTGCCCAAACCCGAAGGCGCGCGGCCCGTGCTGATGGGCTTTGACGACAACGCCGTGGCGGGCGCTTGTGTCAGCGACATCATCAAGGCAGGCGTTCTGCCGGTAGCGATCGAATTCATGGACCGCCCCTGCATTGAGGCGACCGAGGCGTTCGCCCACGCAGGCTACCCCATGTGCGAGGCGTTGCTGATTGTCGAGGTCGAAGGTTCGGACGCCGAGATCGACCACCAACTCGCGCTAATCAAAGAGATCGCCCAGCGACACAACCCGGTGGAACTGCGCGAAAGCACCAGCGCCGAGGAAAGCGCCGCGATCTGGCTGGGGCGCAAGTCGGCCTTTGGCGCGATGGGGCAGATCAACGATTACATGTGTCTTGATGGTACGATCCCAGTGACCGAATTGCCCATGGTACTGCGACGCATTGGCGAGATGTCCGAAGACTACGGGCTGCGGGTTGGTAACGTCTTTCACGCGGGCGATGGCAATATGCATCCGCTCATCCTGTTCGACGCCAACAAACCCGGCGACCTTGAGAAATGCGAAGCCTTCGGGGCCGATATTCTGCGGCTCTGCGTCGAGGCCGGGGGCTGCCTGACCGGCGAACATGGAGTCGGAATTGAGAAACGCGACCTGATGCATGAGCAATACACCCAAACCGATTTGGAGGCGCAACTGGCGGTGAAGGATGTCTTTGATCCGGCATGGTTGCTCAACCCGGCCAAGGTGTTCCCGCTTGATGTGACCGAAGAACGGCGCGGGCGCAGCGGCCGAGTTGCGGCATGAGTGCGATAGGCGTGACGAGCGAGGCTAAACTGGCCGAGGCGATCCGGGACGCGGATGGCCCCCTGTCGGTCCAAGGCGGCAATACACGCGGCATGGCGGGGCGCGGGGCGGCGCTGTCTGTTGCGGGTCTCAGCGGCATCCGCCTTTACGAGCCCGGCGCGCTGACATTGGTCGCGCAGGCTGGCACCCCGCTGTCGGAGATCGAAGAGGCGCTCGCGGCCGAGGGCCAGCGTTTGGCCTTTGAGCCGATGGACCACCGTGCGCTATTGGGCAGCAGCGGCACGCCAACCATTGGCGGTGTTTTTGCAGCCAATGTCAGTGGCCCACGGCGGCTCAGCGTCGGCGCGGCGCGGGATTTCCTGTTGGGCGTGCGTTTTGTTGATGGCGCGGGGCGTATCGTCAAAAATGGCGGGCGCGTGATGAAGAATGTCACCGGCTATGATCTGGTGAAGCTGATGGCCGGCGCCTGCGGCAGTCTTGGCGTCTTGACCGAGGTCTCTCTCAAAGTCCTGCCTGTGCCGGAAACAAGCGCCACGCTTTGCCTTGCAGGGTTGGACGATCACGCGGCGGTCAAAGCGATGGCGCAGGCCATGAGCAGCCCTTTCGAAGTCACCGGTGCGGCCCATGATCCCGCCAAGCGACAGACCCTCCTGCGGCTCGAAGGTTTCGCGCCGTCGGTGCGCTACCGTTTAGACCGTCTGCGCGATTTGCTCGCCTCGACGGGCGCGGACATGCATATTTTGGAACACGATGACACCGAAGCCGCGTGGCGCAGGCAGCGCGATGTCACCGCCTTTGCCGACAGGACAGGAGATGTCTGGCGGGTCCACTGCCGCCCCACCGAAGCGCCCGAAATCGCCAAGCGCGCTGCGGCTGAGGCCCATCTGTTCGATTGGGCAGGCGGGCTCGTCTGGCTGCGCATGGCGCCCGGCACGGACCTCCGCACCCGGCTGGGCAAATACGACGGCCATGCGACACTGGTGCGGGCCGATGCAGCAACACGCGCCGCATTCCCGCAAGAGCAACCGGCCTCGCCCGGCGTAGAGCGGCTCAGGGCCGGGCTGCGGGCGCAATTCGATCCGCGCGGCAACCTTACTGGAGAACAGGCAGGGCGACCGTGACTTTGGCGGTGACCTTTCTTATTGTCTTTCTTGTGGGGCCTTGGGCTTTTCGCCGCTTGACCCAGGCTGTGCCGTCGCCGCGGGTTATGCGGGCCGTGCCGCTCTTGGCCCTCTCCGCCTTCCTGATGGCACTGGCGTTGCGCATAGGCTTTGCAAGCCATTGGGGCGACAGTCTTTGGCTCAGCGCTGCCGTCACAATGGCGCTTTGGGCGGCTTGGATCGCCGTGATCGCGCTTGTGGTGCAGGCCCTCCGCCGGGCGGACCCGCGGCTTTCCATGCAACGCTGGACCGGCGCGCTCGGCGCAGCAGGCACGACCGTGCCTTGGTTCGGTCTCGCGCTGGCCGACCTCTTGCGCGGCCCTTAAATCTCGGAGCTTTCATGCAAACGACCTTCACCCCCGACCAGTTGCAAGACCCCGACACGAAGCGCAGCAACGAAATTCTGCGCGCCTGTGTGCATTGCGGATTTTGCACGGCAACCTGCCCAACCTATCAGGTCTTGGGGGATGAATTGGACAGCCCACGCGGGCGCATCTACCTGATCAAAGACATGCTGGAGAAAGACCGCGATCCGGACGAAAAGACGGTGCAACACATTGATCGCTGCCTGTCTTGCCTTGCCTGTATGACCACCTGCCCCTCGGGCGTGCATTACATGCATCTGGTCGATCACGCCCGCGCCTATATCGAAGAACGCTACAAACGCCCCATGGGCGAGCGGGTCTTGCGCTGGATGCTGGCGCGTATTCTGCCCTACCCCAACCGGTTTCGTTTGGCTTTGCTGGGGGCCAGGATCGGGCGGCCCTTTGCGCGGCTGATGCCCGATGCGCGGCTCCGTGCAATGCTCGAAATGGCCCCCAAAGCGATCCCCCCCGTGAGCCGAAACGACGATCCGCAGAGCTTCCCCGCCAAGGGCAAGGCGATCCGCCGCGTGGCGCTGATGACCGGCTGTGCGCAGCGTGCGCTGAACACCGATATCAACAATGCCACCATCCGCCTGCTCAGCCGTGCGGGCTGCGAAGTGGTGGTGGCCAAGGGCGCGGGCTGCTGCGGGGCGCTGACCCATCACATGGGCAAGACCGACGAAAGCCACGCCCATGCCGCAGGCAACATCCGCGCTTGGATGGCCGAGATCGACGGAGACGGGCTCGATGCCATCGTCATTAACACCTCAGGCTGCGGCACAACGGTTAAGGATTATGGCCATATGTTCCGCAACGATCCCTTGGCTGAGGATGCCGCGAAGGTCTCTGCGCTGGCCTGCGATGTGACGGAACTGCTGGCGGAACTGAACCTGCCCTTTACGGGGAGCCCGGACATGGTTGTGGCCTATCACGCAGCCTGCTCGCTACAGCATGGCCAGCAGATCAAAACCGCGCCGAAGCAACTGCTGAAAGAGGCCGGCTTCACCGTGGTCGAGCCTGCCGACAGCCATCTGTGTTGCGGCTCTGCGGGGACGTATAACCTGATGCAGCCTGAGATTTCCAAACAGCTGAAAGAACGCAAGATCAACACCTTGGAAGCGAAAAACCCCGATGTCATCGCGGCAGGGAACATCGGCTGTATGATGCAAATCGGCTCAGGCACCGGGGTGCCGGTGGTGCATAGTGTCGAACTGCTCGATTGGGCCTGTGGCGGGCCAAAACCGCCTGCATTGGACCGCAGGGCAGACAGCGCCGCCGAAGTGCCGCGATTGCGTTGAACGGGTGCCCTATTTCTGCCGCACGGACCCTATACTCGCGCAGGGCGACATGATTACGAGGTGCATCTTGCGACAGTTTCTAGCGGGTATTTTTGCAGCGCTGACCATGGCCAGCGGGGTCATGGCGCAAGACACGGCGCTCAAGGCGTTAGACAACGGCATCGACGCCGCCGCTTGGGAAGCCGTGGGCCGTTTGGACATCGGCGGCACCGGCTTTTGCACCGGCACGCTGATCGCGCCCCGGCTGGTGCTTACCGCTGCGCATTGCCTGTTTGACCGCAACACCAAGGCCCGGATCGATCATAGCGAGGTGCAATTTCTCGCAGGTTGGCGCAACGGCCGCGCCGGAGCCTACCGCGACATCCGCCGCGCCGTGGTGCATCCGGACTATGTTTTCGACGGAGAGGTCTCATCGGGCCGCGTGCGCAACGATCTGGCGCTTTTGGAACTGTCTCGCCCAATCCGCAACACCACCATCCGCCCCTTTGGCACCGCCGCCCGCCCCCGTCCGGGTGAAAGTGTCGGCGTGGTCAGCTACGCCCGCGACCGGGCCGAGGCGCCATCGCTGCAAGAAGTCTGCAAGGTCTTGGCGCAGCAAGAGGGGGTCTTGGTGACTTCCTGTTCCGTCGATTTCGGCTCAAGCGGCGCGCCGATCTTTAGCTTCGTCGCGGGTGAAGCCCATATCGTATCGGTTGTTTCTGCCAAGGCGGAGGTCGAAGGTGAGCAAGTCTCGCTCGGAACCGCCCTCGGCGCGCCTTTGGCATTGTTGCAGGCCGAATTGGTGGCAGGCAAAGGGGTTTTTCTCGACTCCAGCCCCGCCGGAAAACGCATCCGAGTGGACCAGCAGCAACGCGTCACCGGGGCGAAATTCGTTCGACCCTGAAATCGCAGCACAGGGTCTTGAAAGCGCATAACAGCCTTCACATATGAGCCTTGCCGGGGTGCCTCTTGAGGGCTTCGGCAGTTGAAAACCGGGTCTGTCCGATGGTGGAAGGCCCGATATGTCAATCGCTCAATGATGAGGATGAACACATGCGTACGTTTGATTTTGCACCCCTTTACCGGTCCAGCGTTGGTTTCGACCAAATCGCCAATATGATGGACCGCGTGCTGACAAATGATGGGGCCACCCCCAGCTACCCCCCTTATAATATCGAAAAGCTTGAAGACGATGCGTACCGCATCTCCATCGCTGTGGCGGGCTTTTCAGACAGCGACCTGAGCGTCGAAGTGCGCGAGAAGGCCCTGATCGTCTCGGCGCGCAAAGCCGATGAGGACGAGGACAAAACCTACCTCCACCGTGGCATCGCGACCCGCGCATTCGAGCGCCGCTTCCATCTGGCCGATCATGTGCACGTGATCGGTGCGGCCCATGCGAATGGTATGCTGCATATTGAGCTGGAGCGTCAGGTGCCAGAGGCGCTGAAGCCGCGTCAGATCGAGATTTCGTCTGATGTCAAAGCCATTGAGAAGGACGTTGTTGACGCGAAATCCGTCAACTAAAGGCCGCTCAATAACCGATGCGAAGGCCCGCCACCCACGGCGGGCCTTTTTTATGCCGCCGCGCTTTCTAAACCCAAACGAAATTTAAACCTCTGCCCGCCATTCTGCCGGCGAAACCAGAATGGATGATCCTCTTGCAGAATGCTTTTCTTGCCACCTTTACCGTCCTTATGCTTTTGCCCGGTCTCTTACGGGCTGAGGCTGTCTCGCTCCTATCGCCCGCAGACGCCGCGCCCCGCGGGGGTGTGATACAGGCGAGCCTTCCCGCCCAAGACCGCGCAGCGCCCAGTCTGTTTATCGGGCGCGAGGCGACGGGATTTTTCGCTGACCGGCCCGCGCATGAACCAGTTTTTACCGCCGCGCCATTGCTGCGCTCGGGTGCGGCAGATGTGATGGTGATCCGCGCTTTGATTGAGGAAGCAGAGTCGCGCCGCGATGGCTATGACGCCTTGCAGCACGGTGCGCGGGTCAAGCCGGGCAAACGCCCCACACAGATGACCGTGGCCGAGATCTATGACTGGATTGACCGCACCCCCGGCCAGCCCCACGCGATTGGACGCTATCAATTCATCCCCGCCACTTTGAAACGCGTGATGCGGGTGCTGGACGTGCCGCCCTCCTCCCGGTTCTCGCCGCAGTTGCAGGACCGTCTGGCCGATGTGCTGCTGAATGAGGCCGGATTGTCGCGTCTGCGGGCGGGGCAGATCAGCCGCCACGCCTTTATGAACAATCTCGCAAAAATATGGGCCGGGTTGCCCAACAGCAGCGGCAAGTCGCATTACGCAGGCTATGCAGGCAACAAGGCGTCGATCAGTTGGGCGCGTTTCGATGCAGTCTTGGCGCAGGTTTTTCCCAGCTAACAAAAAGGCCGCGCCCAGTCTGGGGCGCGGCCTGTGTTTCACGTCCTAAAGCGCTTAAACGCTGAGACAGACGTATTTCATTTCGAGATAATCTTCGATGCCGTGGTGCGAGCCTTCGCGGCCAAGACCGGACTGTTTGACCCCGCCAAAGGGCGCAAGCTCGGTCGAGATGATGCCGGTGTTCACGCCAACGATGCCATACTCCAACGCCTCGGCAACCTTATACACGCGGCTCAGGTCTTTGGCGTAGAAGTAGGACGCGAGGCCAAAGATCGTGTCATTGGCCATGGCGATCACATCGTCCACATCGTCGAACTTGAACAGCGGCGCGAGGGGGCCAAAGGTTTCCTCTTGCGCGACCTTCATATCCTGCGTGACGCCAGTGACGATGGTCGGGGCAAAGAAGTTGCCGCCCATGTCGTCCTTGGCATTGCCCAAAATGATCTCGGCGCCGTTGTCGACCGCGTCTTTAATGTGCTCTTGCACCTTGTCCGACGCCTCGGGATTGATGAGCGGGCCAAGGTCGGTGCCTTCTTCAAGGCCGTCACCGACCTTCATTTTGCTGACCCGGTCCTTCAGTTTGGCTGCGAAGTCGTCATAGACGCCCGCCTGTACATAGATCCGGTTGGCGCAGACGCAGGTCTGCCCGTTGTTGCGGAACTTGCACATGATCGCACCCTCGACTGCCGCATCGAGATCGGCGTCGTCAAAGACGATGAAGGGCGCGTTGCCACCTAGTTCCATCGAGCATTTCATCACCTGATCGGCGGCCTGCTTCAGCAGGATGCGCCCGACTTCGGTGGAGCCGGTGAAGGTCAGCTTGCGCACGGCGGGGTTCTCGCAGAATTCCTTGCCCACGGCAGAGGACGACGACGACGGCAACACGTTGAACACGCCAGCCGGGATGCCTGCACGTTCGGCCAGAACGCCCATGACGATGGCCGACAGCGGTGTTTCCGCTGCAGGGCGCGCGACGAAGGAACAGCCTGCCGCCAGCGCGGGGGCTGCCTTGCGGGTGATCATCGCGTTGGGGAAGTTCCACGGCGTGATCGACGCGGCCACACCGATGGGCTGCTTCATGACCATAATGCGCTTGTCGCGCTGGTGGCCGGGGATCATCTCGCCGTAGACGCGCTTGGCCTCTTCGCCGAAGAACTCGATGAAAGACGCGCCATAGGCGATTTCGCCCTTGGCCTCGGGCAGCGGTTTGCCCTGTTCGGCGGTCAGAATGGTGCCCAGATCGTCTTGGTTCTCCATCATCAGGTCGAACCATTTGCGCATCACCGCAGCGCGTTCTTTACCTGTCCACGCGGCCCAGTCTTTCTGCGCCTTTTCTGCCTGCGCGATGGCGCCTGCAACCTGTGCGCGGCTGAGGTCTGCGACCTGCGCGATGACATCGCCCCGCGCGGGGTTGGTCACATCAAAGGTGCCGTCTTCGCCGTCGACCCATTCGCCGCCGATATAGGCACGCGTTTCCAGCAGGCTGGGGTCTTTGAGCAGTGATTTCAGATCCGTCTTTGCATCAGTCATGTCATCTCTCCGCTATTCTCTATGGTCTCCAAAGCAACAACGGGTATGATTGTCCAGAAAATGTTTGATCAAACCCGGGGTGGGAGACCCAGATGATGCTTGATGACGCTTATGAAAATTCCGCCTACATCGAGGGGGCCGACACTTTCCCGCCCCGTTGGGAGAAAGAGGCAGAGGCGTTTCGCACCCGTCTGGGCGCACGGGCACAATGCAATGTGCGCTATGGCCCATCGGACCGGCAGAAGTTTGACCTGTTCCAGCCCGAAGGTGTCTCACGCGGGACAGCGGTCTTTGTGCATGGCGGCTATTGGAAGGCTTTTGACAAGAACTACTGGTCGCATCTCGCCGCCGGACCGCTGGCGCGGGGTTATGCCGTGGCGATGCCGTCTTATGACCTCTGCCCCGAGGTGCGCATTTCCGAGATTTCGACACAGATCGCCGCTGCGCTGACCGAGATCGCCAACCGCACGCAAGGCACCATCGTTCTGTCCGGCCATTCGGCGGGCGGGCATCTGGTGGCACGCATGACCGACCCGCTGCTCTTGGGCGGCGAGGTCCGCGACCGGATCACGCGGATCGTGCCAATCTCGCCCGTTGCCGACCTGATGCCGCTGCTGCAAACCGAGATGAACGACATATTGCGTCTTGATGAGGCTGAGGCCGAAGCGGAAAGCCCGATCAATATGACTCCGCCGCATGGGGTTGATGTGACCGTTTGGGTCGGCGCGGATGAGCGGCCAGCCTTCCTCGAACAGGCCGAGAAGTTCGCCCGCAACTGGGGCGCGCGACAGGTGGTGGCCGAGGGCAAGCATCATTTCGATGTGATCGACCCGCTGGCCGAACCGGACAGCGATCTAACCAAGGCCCTGCTGGGCAGCTAAGACCGGGCAAAGGCTACGTAAAAGTTGCAACTTCGGGCGCTCGGCATTTGCCGCAGTGCCGCGAAGGCGCTATGTCGAAAGAGCAAGGCCCGTCGCTGGCCGCGCAAGCCATTGGAAAGGGCCGGGTATGAGAATCGTCAAATGGGTATTCTGGATCACTGTCTGGGTGCTGATCGCCGCCTTTTTCCACTATACCCTGCCGCAAACCGATATCGTGCGGGTGACGGACACTTATGAAAAACGCATCGACTTTGGCAGGAATTCGATCTTCTGGTCGGGCTCCGCCTCTGATGGCGCGGGGCAATCGGTCAACCGTGACGTCTTTTTCATCCAGACCCGCCGCGCCAAGGGCGATGTCATGGTCTACCGCAACGAAGACACCGGTTGGGGCTGGCCACCTTATTTCAAATTCGACACGGCGAACCTTCAGGCCGAAGCGGCGGACGCCCGCAGCACCACCGGCGCGCCGGAGTACTATGCGCTGAAACACTATGGCTGGCGCAGCGAGCTTTTGTCGATCTACCCCAACGCGATATCTTTGCGCCCGGTTGAGGGACCAGAGGCGGGCAAAGGTCTGCCCATTCTGAACATCATTATCCTGACGCTCTTTGCCGCGGTGGTCTATGCGATCTGGGTGCGCTGGCGCCGGTTTCGCCGCGCCCGGCTGGACCCGCGAATTGAAGCGCTTGAAGATGACATTGCCGCACGTCGGGGCCGTTTCGCCCGCTGGCGGGCTGAGCGTCGCGCTCGAAAGTAACTAGGATAGGAGGCGCGCTGTGCCACGGGCGTTTGCCCGGCAGACGATGCCCTTGACCGTAATCAAGGCCGCTTATGGACATCATCCTCGTCACCACGGTCATTGCCTCGCTGTTTCTGGTCATCGGCGTGGCCGAACCTTTTGCGGCGCGGATGCAGCTGCCCTACAGTGTTATTCTCGCGGTGCTGGGCATGTTGATCGGCACCGGCGCGATCTTTCTGCTGCGCACCAATCTGACCGACGCGCTCAACCCGGCGGCGGCGGCCATTCTCGAACTTCCGATCCGCTCCAACGTCTTTTTGTATGTCTTTCTGCCGACGCTGCTGTTTCAGGCAACGCTGGGGATGAACCTGCGGCGGATGTTGGACGATTGGGTGCCGATCCTGACGCTCGCGGTGGTGGCCGTTGTCGTGGCAACGGTGAGCATCGGTTATGCGTTGTTTTGGGTCAGCGCGATACCGCTGGCCGCCTGTCTGCTGATTGGGGCGATCGTTTCGACCACCGACCCGTCGGCGGTGGTGTCGATCTTTCGCTCCATTTCGGCCCCGCGACGGTTGGCGCGGATCATTGAGGGCGAAAGCCTGCTGAACGATGCCGCTGCGATTGCTCTGTTCGGCCTCTTTATGGCCTATGTGATGCAAGGCACCCCGGACCCGAAGCTTGGCAATGCTCTGGCGCAATTTCCGGTCCTGATTGCCGGCGGTGCGCTGGTGGGCTGGCTCGGTGCGCGGATCGCGGTCTGGGTCATGGCGCTGTTTAGCCGACATGAGTTGGCGCAGCAGTCAATCTCGGTCGCCCTGCCCTATCTGACCTATATCGTCGCGGAACAAAGCATCGGCGCTTCTGGTGTGATTGCTGTCGTCGTGGCGGGTCTGACATTAAACCTGACCGCGCCGGGGCGGCTGCCGCCGCAATCTCTGACCAACCTGCGCGAACTTTGGGATGTACTGGCCCATTGGGCCGGGGCGTTGATCTTTATCCTCGCCGCTCTCTTGATCCCGCGTCTGCTCGAAGAAGTCCAACTGTCGGATTTCCTGCTAATCGCGGTTACCGTCCTCGCCGCGATCATTGCGCGGGTGGTCATCCTCTTTGGCCTGATGCCACTGCTAAGTGCATTGCGCCTGTCCCCCACCGTTGAGCGGCCTTACCGGATGGCCATCCTTTGGGGCGGGCTGCGCGGGGCCGTGACTCTGTCACTGGCGTTGGCAGTAACAGAAAGCACCCGTGTGCCGCCTGATATTCAGCGGTTGGTGGGTATTCTGGCGACGGGGTTCACCCTGTTCACGCTGCTGGTGCAGGGCTCCACCCTGCGCTGGATCATCGGCAAATTGGGGTTGGATCAACTGTCGCCCATTGACCACGCCCTGTCACGGCAGGTGATCGCCGTCTCGTTGCAAACCGTGCGCGAGGATGTGGCCCGGACGACCGAAAACTATAATCTGGACCATGACATCATTCGCTCGGAAGCCAAACGCTTTGGCGAACGGCTAGAAGTGGCGGTCAAAGCGGCTGAAGACGCTTCTGACATTCTGGATCGGGACCGCATTGCTCTGGGGCTCATTGCCCTTGCCGGGCAGGAACGCGAAGCCATTCTGGCGCGGGTGCGGGAGCGGACGATCTCGGCCCGGATGGCGGATTTGGTGCTGTCGGACGCCGACCGTTTAATCGAAGCAGCCCGCACCCAAGGCCGCAGCGGCTACCAACGTGCCGCCCGGCGCAGCGTGGCCTATGGGCGCAGCTTTCGCGCCACGGCGGTGCTGCATGGGCGCTATGGCATCTCTGGCCCGCTGGCCCGTATGACCGCCGACCGTTTTGAACATTTGCTGTCGCAACGGCTGATCCTGAAAGACCTTGGCGGCTTTATCGACGGGCGCATCCGCCGCATTCACGGGCGGCGCGTGGCAGAATTGCTGCAAGAACTCCTGTCGCGCCGGATAGAGGCTGTCGAAACCGCTCTGGAAGGGCTGCGGCTGCAATACCCCGGCTATGCCGAAGAGTTGGAACGCCGCTTTATCCGCCGCACCGCTCTGCGGCTGGAAGAGCGCGAATATACGGCAATGCGAGAAGATGGGTTAATCGGGGCCGAGGTCTATACCGCTTTGATGCAAGACCTGACCACCCGGCGTTTGGCCGCCGAAGACCGTCCGCGCCTTGACCTTGCCGTGCAACGCGGGGCCTTTATCCGTCAATTCCCGTTGTTCACAGACCTCAAAGAAAGCACATTGCGGCGGCTCAGCCGCTCCTTGGTGACCCGCTATGTCGATGCGGGAACCATCGTTCTGCGCAAGGACATCCCAGTCCGGCAGGTGTTCTTCATCGCTTCTGGCGCGGTCGAATTGGAGGCGGCGGGGCAGACATGGCGTTTGGGCCGGGGGGAGATGTTCGGTCAAATGGCAATCCTGACCCATAAGGCCCGGCGCGCCGATGTACGCGCCATTGCACCGACCACGCTGCTGGTTCTGGATGAGGACCGATTTAGGCGTCTCTTGGGCCGCAGTGGGGCGCTGCGACGTGCCGTGTTGGCCAGTGCCGAGAAGCGCGGCATCGACCCTGTTGACCTTTTGCCAGAGCGGCAAACCCGGTAGCGCTGATTGCCCGCGATGCAGCTCTTCTTAAGGTTGTTTTTATTGCTATTTTTCCCGATTTAGACATCATTTGTTAAGATCACCCAACGTTGCCCGGACGCAGAATCATGGGTAGCATTCAAACATAGTTTTTTTCAGTGCTGTGGCCGCAGACTAAGATTGTGGCACTTCGTAAATCGGGGGGCGCGAATAATTTGCAAATGGAAAGAACGGCAAGCCTGAATGAATATTTGGCTTCCATCATTGAAGGGTCGGATGACGCGATTATCACCAAGAACCTTGATGGTATCATTCAAACTTGGAACCGGGGCGCAGAGCAGCTGTTTGGCTACACCGCCGAGGAGGCCAAGGGCCAACCAATCGTAATGCTAATCCCCAACGACCGGCTGCGCGAAGAAGATGATATCATGGCCCGGTTGCGGCGGGGCGAGCGTATCCAACATTTCGAGACAACCCGCCGTCGCAAGGATGGGAGCTTGGTGCCGCTCTCTCTCACGATTTCGCCCGTGCGCAATAGCCAAGGTGAGGTGATCGGCGCATCATCAATCGCGCGAGACATTACGGCTCAGATTAAAGCGGCCGAACGGCAACAGCTTCTGGTGGCCGAGATGCGCCATCGGGTGAGCAATTGCTTTGCCGTGGCAGGCAGTCTGATTTCCGTGACTGCACGAGAGGTTGAAACCTCCAAGGAACTTGCGCGGGTGATGCGTGATCGTTTGATGGCGTTGTCTTCGGCGCATCGCTTGGCCGTCGCAGACCCGTCTGGCACAACCACCTCTCCCACCTCGTTGGAGCAGTTGGTAAATTCGGTCGTCAAACCGCTCGCCGCTGGGCAATCTGTTACCCTGAACATCGACAAAATCTGCGTTGCACCGGAGGCGCTGACATCGCTTGCCATGATCCTTTATGAGTTTGGCACGAATGCCGCGAAATACGGCGCGTTTTCGCAGCATGACGGCAAGCTTGAAGTATGCGCCAAACGCGTCGGGGATCGGCTCGTGATTGAGTGGAATGAGACCTGCCAGATCGCGCCGGTCGATGCAGAGAACACAGGCTTTGGCACCAGCTTGTGCCAAGACGTGGCGCGGTCCTCTTTAGGGGGGACCATCACGCGAGAGTTTGAGCCTACCGGACTACGGGCGGTGATCGATTTGGAACTCGCGCGGCTCGAAGCGTAAGGGACAGCCCCACGGTCGCGCAGACCGCGGGGCTGGAATTGCAGGTTAGTCAGCGTCGACCAAAGTCTCGCCTGTCGCGGCGTCGATCAGAATCTCGCGCTCGCCAGAGGCATCGGTCAGTTCGATTTCATAGACCATACGCCCGTCTTCCTCGTCGAGCGACAACTCGTCGATCTCGGTGCCTTCGGTGGCTTCAAGGTCCGCCAAAGCCTTCATTAGCGTCTCGCCCGCTTCGCCTGCGGCCCGCAGCTCATCCTCTTGGAACAACCCGCTGAGGAAGCTGGTCAAGCGCTCTTCGGATTGCGACAGGACTTCGCCGCTTTGCGCATCCACTGTCACTTCATAGACGTCATCGCCTTTGACCATATCGATTTCGTAAATCAGCGTGCCGCCTTCGGTTTCGATCTCGGCCTCAAGCACACCGCCATCAACCTGCGCGCGGGCGGCTTCGATAGCGCGGGTCATTGCCACCCGCTCGGTCTGGATGGCGGGGTCTTGGGTCGCGGCGTCTTGCGCCATAACCGAAACTGGCGCCAACAAAAGCGTGGTAGCGAGGGCTGTGAATTGCTGTCGCATGGGAGAACTCCTATCTGATCGTAAAAGATTGGCCGGCGCACCTGAGAAGATGCTGGCCTCTGCAATCACAACCCGCAGAAAGAAGGCGCGTTCCATAGGAAGGCTGCGCCGTGTTCAGTCCGCGAAAAGCCGCTCTGTCTGCGCAATCTCACGCGCCTTTTCTTCGGGGATCATCAAGAACTGGCCCAGCGCGGCGGTATTGCTGTCCAGATCCCCCGTCTCGCGCAGGCAGTTGTAATGCTCAAACTGCGCATCTCGGATTAGGTCAATCTCATGCAACATCGCGCCCCGGATCGTGGGCAACAGGCGGTTGAGCGTTTCTTGCGACGTCTGGTCCCCGGCAAGGCCGGAGCGCATCGCGTGGCCGATTAGATAGTCGTCCGACAGATGACACTCGATCTCCAGCATCCGGGTGATTGAGCGGTCTGAGGCAAAGTCATGCAACAGGTCAAGGTTCGCCGGGTCCATGCAGACGATCAGGCGGTCGGTTTCATAATAGTCAAACAACATTCGCATCAGCGCGCGGCGGTGCCTTGTGCGCTTTTCCAATGTTGTCTGGATACCGCCAAGGTCCGGCAAAGGGGTGTCCTCTTCGCTGAACAGATACTCAATGGTAGGCAGGTTGGTGACTTGGCCAACGCGCTCTAAAACCCGTTTCGCCACATCCCATTTTTTGCAGATTACGATCAGCAATTCGCGCTCGCGGCCCAAAGTCGCTTCGGTTTCCCAAAATCGCGTTGCAAAACGCCGCCCGATCCGGCCGCGCCCGGTCAGGAAGTCAAACAGGCTGCGGCCTTCGTTGCTGATTTGAAATGGCACGGATTTCGCCGCATAGAGCAAGCCGAGCCGACGCTTGAGGTCCAGCGCTTCGGGGCTGATCTTGCGGGCAAAGAGGTAGTTCTGGCTAAGCAGCAGATCGTAGTGGTCGTTGTAGAAGGTCACCGGCATACCGTAGTCGGTGAACATGAGAAACGTGAGACTGCGGCTCTCGATCTCCGCCTCAGGCACCAGATGGCGCACTAAGGTCTGAAAGAACGTCTCATCCGGTATCCAAGTGCTGCGAAAGAAGCGAACGACATCCCGGCGCTGCTTCACAAACTCCAACAGAAATTCGACGGTGCGGCGGCGCAGGCACCACCATTGGCTGCCGATGTAGATTTGCAGGTCAGCGGGAATACGGCGCGTCAGGCCAAGACGCTTTTGTACGTTGAACATCGCATAAAACAGCTTTCGCTGGGTCCGCTCATTGAACCAATGGCGGTAGATCAGCCGCTCTTCTTTCCAACCCGTCTTGATCCAATCGCTGTTGAAATAATCAACGCTTTCGATGAAATCTTGGTCGTGTTCATCCAAGAACTGATGCGCGTATTCCGCCGACTTGATCGCCATGCAATCGCCTGACAGCATGTAGAAATGCGTCGCGCGGGGGAAGTCTTCTGCTGCGGCGCGCAGCGCGTGGAGCGTGGCTTCGACCAAAGACCATTCGCCCCACCCGCAACGGATACGTTTGCGGGCGAAAGTCACATTGGGGTTGTCGGCAAGGGCATTGGTGATTTTGCGATACGCTGCGGGATCAGCGGAACGGTCAAAGTGGATCGCCATACAATCGCCCACCGCCGTCAGCCGCTCGGCCTGCCGAATAATGGCATCCGGGTCCTTGTGGCACAGCAGAAGATAGGCGATTTTAGCCATGCAGGATACCAACAGCCCTTTCACAGATGGCCCATGATACCGGACCGTCTAACTAGTTAATCGTGAAGACTGATTGAATAAACCGCATATCTTTGCTTTTTTACAGCGACGCCAAACTGTTGCTCAAAACAGTCAACGCCAGCAGGAGGCAAAAGCATATGGGTTTTCCCGGCACATGGATGACGGAAAGTGAAAGCATGGTGTACCGCGTGGTGCCCAAATGCGCCTGCTCTACGATCGGACAAATCATGTATTATTCCGACCACGACACATTTTTCGACGGGGACATCCACGACGCCAAAGCGGGCATTCACAAATGGGCGCTTGAGGGGTCGCAGGGGCCGATCACCGAGAATGTGACCGGGCATAAGTCCCTTGCCTTCACCTGTGTGCGTAACCCTTATACGCGTATCCTTTCCTCCTTCTTTGACAAGATCTGCGGCATCCAGCGCAATGGCAGACGCTATCGCGGTAATCTTGTCCCGCTGCTGGTGCAGAAATACGGGATCGACGTTGGGGGCGATGACGGCAAGCAAGAGTTTGACCAGATCGCCAGTTTTCGGCGCTTCCTGCTCTTTGCGCGGGACACCATTCGTTGGCGGCGGCCCATGGACCCGGACATCCATTGGTCAGCCGTCTCCGGCCATGTCAGCACTTTCATCATCAACGGTGGCAGATACGACCAGATTTTCTGGACGGAGCAGTTCAACGACGGGATGCAAAAGGTTTTGGACGCGGTGGAGACCCCGCATAGGGTCGATCTGGCGCAGATTCCCCGTTTTAACGAAAGCGAAGGTCACGGACCCAAGCGGGCGCATCCGGTTAAGGATTACTTTGACGATCTGTCGATGCATCTGGTCCGTGAAATCTACAAACGTGACTTCGATCTGTTCAAATACGATTTCGACAATCCGGGGAATAAGATGCCCATTGGGGAAATCGATCTTGATGAGGTTCACGCCAAGCTTGGAGACTGAACAGCGGCATCTTGCACCGGGGCGGGCAGCGCTCTACATGTTTTGGCATGTCACAGGTCAAATCCAGTTCCAAATCCGATCCGAATTACAAGGTGATCGCCGAAAACCGCCGTGCGCGGTTTGATTACGCTATCGAAGACGACATCGAATGCGGCATCATCCTTGAAGGGTCCGAGGTTAAATCCCTCCGCGAAGGCGGGGCGAATATCGCTGAGAGCTATGCGGCGGTTGAGGATGGGGAGCTGTGGTTGGTGAACTCCTATGTGGCGCCCTACAAGCAGGCCACGACCTTTCAGCATGAGGAGCGCCGCCGCCGCAAGCTCTTGGTGAGCCGCAAAGAGCTTGGGGATCTGTGGAACGCAACACAGCGCAAGGGCATGACGCTGGTGCCGCTGGTGATGTATTTTAACCATCGCGGCATGGCGAAGATCAAGATCGGCGTGGCCAAGGGTAAGAAGCTGCATGACAAGCGCGAGACAGCCGCCAAACGCGATTGGTCGCGGCAGAAGCAGCGGTTGTTGAAGGATCACAGCTGATACTTGCAGCAGGCCCGGAATCATGCTGCAGACGCCGGGCCATAGCCTGCCCGCCTCATCGGCTAGGCGACTTAGTGAGGCTTGGCGCAAATTGGCGAACGCACGTCTCGGCTGAGCCAAGATCGCATGAACCGCTCAAAGGTTCGCCGCCCAGCACGCAAAAGATGGTCCTCAGCTAATGATATCGAGCCTGAGAACCGCTTCATCCCACAAACCGTCAGACACACTCATATTGCACGAGAGGTGTTGGCCTTTCCGCCGTGTTTGCGGCCCGGCCCGGGACAAGCCGCAGGCGCCGGGCCATCGCCTGCCCGCGCGGACGGGTAGGCGATTTGGTGAGGTTAGGCCTGACCTCGCGGGCGCACATCAAGGTTGCCCCATAAAGTGGCACGACCACACGTCGGTTCGCCGACCCGCGGGCAGGCGCTGGCCCTCGTCACCCCGCTCGCGCCCCCTTCCACTTGCCAGCATCCCCTGCCGGTTATAGTCAGAGGCAACGCCCGCGACGAAGGAGGCCCCAATGGCCGACGATCCCAAGACATTGGTTTCAACCGACTGGTTGGCTCAGCACCTGAAAGACCCCGACCTGCGCATCCTTGATGCCTCGTGGTACTTGCCCGACGCCGGGCGCGATCCGAAGGCCGAGTATGACGCCGCGCATATCCCCGGCGCGCGGTTCTTTGACATTGATGACATCTCGGACGGGCGCTCAAACCTGCCACATATGGCCCCGCCGATTGAGAAATTCATGTCGCGTCTCCGTGCCATGGGCGTCGGCGACGGACATCAGGTGGTGGTCTATGACGGTGCGGGCCTGATGTCGGCGGCCCGCGTCTGGTGGCTTTTCCGCTTGATGGGGCAAGAGAACATCGCCGTGCTGGATGGTGGCTTCCCGAAATGGCAGGCCGAAGGCCGCCCGACCGAAGACATGCCGCCCGTCCCCCGCGACCGCCACATGACCGTGCGTTTTCAGAACCAACTGGTGCGCGATGTGACGCAGGTGGCCCATGCCTCCAAGCTCGGCGATCCGCAGATCGTTGACGCCCGCGCCGCGGCACGGTTCCGCGGCGATGCGCCAGAGCCGCGCGAGGGGCTGCGTGCGGGGCATATCCCCGGCGCGCGTAATGTGCCTTTCACTGAACTGCTTAACGACGACAAGACGATGAAGACGCCGGACCAGACCCGCGCTATTTTCGAGGCGGCGGGCGTGGACCTGTCGAAACCCGTCATTACCTCCTGCGGCTCTGGCATCACCGCCGCCGTGCTGGCGCTGGCGCTGGAGCGGATGGGGCATCGCAAATGGTCGCTCTATGATGGCTCTTGGGCGGAGTGGGGGATGTTCCCCACCGTGCCCGTCGCCACCGGCGCGGCTTAACCTATTTCAGTTCACTTCCAACCGGAGAACCCCATGTTCGAGACGCTCAAGGCCCAACCGGCTGACAAGATCCTCGCCCTTGTGCAGGCCTACCGCGAAGACCCGCGGGACACGAAGATCGACCTTGGCGTCGGCGTCTACAAAGACGCCAGCGGCAACACCCCGATCATGCGCGCAGTGAAAGCCGCCGAGCAGCGCATCTGGGAAAGCCAGGACACCAAGGTTTACACCGGGCTCGCGGGCGATCCGGCCTATGCCGATGCTATGGCTGCCCTTGTGCTCGGCGATGCTGTGCCGCGCAGTTCCGTTGCTGCAGCGGCCACCCCCGGCGGCACCGGCGCGGTGCGTCAGGCCTTTGAACTGGTGCGTATGGCGAACCCCGAGGCGCGGGTCTTTGTGTCGGACCCAACATGGCCGAACCACCTGTCAATCCTGTCCTATCTGGGCATGGACGTGGTGAACTACCGCTATTTCGACAGTGACACCGGCGGCGTGAACTTCGACGGCATGATCGAAGATCTCAAGACCGCCAAGAAAGGTGACGTGGTGCTGCTGCATGGCTGCTGTCACAACCCGACGGGCGCGAACCTGAACAGCGCCGAATGGGACGCGGTGATTGAGGTGCTGCAAAACACCGGTGCCGTGCCAATGATCGACATTGCCTATCAGGGCTTTGGCGACGGGCTGGAAGCGGACGCTGCCGCGACGCGCAAAGTGGCGTCTTCGGTGCCAGAATGTCTGATCGCGGCGAGCTGCTCCAAGAACTTTGGCATCTACCGCGAACGGACCGGCATCCTGATGATCGTCGCGTCAGAAGCAGCCCACGGGCTGAACCAAGCGACACTGGCCTTCCTGAACCGTCAAAACTACAGCTTCCCGCCGGACCACGGGGCGCGGATCGTTTCGACGATCCTGCACGATGCTGAGTTGAAAGCTGACTGGATGGCCGAGTTGGAAGACGTCCGCAACGCCATGCTGGGCCTGCGCGAGCAATTGGCGGGCGAGTTGCAGAAACTCTCCGGCTCGGATCGCTTTGGCTTTTTGGCCCAACACCGTGGCATGTTTTCCCGCCTTGGCACCACGCCTGACAAGGTCGACGCCCTGCGCGAGAAACATGGCATCTACATGGTCGGCGACAGCCGCATGAACATCGCGGGCCTAAACAGCGACAGCGTGCCGATCCTCGCCCGCGCGATTATCGACGTCGGCATCTGATTCAAACGCTCGGGCGCGACCACGCGGCCGAGCGACCCTTTGGCGGGGCATGTCCCTGCTTGCGCCTTGATATCGCCTTGTTTGCGACCCAGTCAAAACAGAACTTGGTCCTTAATACGTGGTTGGTTAACATCACGTTAAAATAAGACATTCGAGGCAGAGATCATTTTCAGCGCCAGCTCCCTTTGCATCTATTTAGATGTGTCCCTGCCCGCCGTGCAGTTGGTCATTCTGACCGTTCTGCTCGTTGTGGCCTTGGGGTTTTGGGTGCAAAGCCACAGCAGCTTGCCCGGCAAACATTGGTATCTGCTGTCCAATGTCGCCATGGTCTGGTGGCTCGTCGCGGTTGGGCTGGAACTGTCAGCGCAGTCGGTCGGCTGTGCCATAAGGATCGCGCAGGGGGCATGGATCGGGATCGTCCTGCTGCCGACATTCTGGGCCTTTTTCCTTTATGAATACGCACTTGGCGTCAAAGTGCCGCGCTTGATCGTTCGCTGCGGGGTTTTCTGCGCGCCTGCGCTCATCCTGTTCGCCGCGCTTACCTCGGGTTGGCATCACGCTTTCTACGGGCCGAACACGCAGTTTGTGACCGACGGTGGAGCGCCCTATGTGTATTATGACCACGGCCCGCTGTTCTTTGTCGCGGTGGGCTATCTATATCTTGTCCTCATGGCCGCGATTGTCATCACCGGGCGTGCGGTTCTGACCTCGACTCCTGCGGTGCGCAGCTTCTTCCTCAAGCTCTTTGCGGGAACGAGCATTCCCGTCGCAGTGAACCTGTCCTATTTGATCGGGGATTTCTACTTTCTCGGGTCAGACCCCACGTCATTCTCCTTTGCGTTCTCGCTTATCCTTGTCGCTTGGCTGATCGCCGATAATCGCTGGATCGACGTCAACGCCATCGCCCGCGAGCTGCTGTTTTATAACTCAACAGACCCGGTCTTTGTGCTCAACCGCCTCGGCAAAGTGATCGAGACCAATCCGGCAGCGGCGGATCTTTTGACGCAGGACGATGCCTCTGCCCGCACGCAACTGGAGGATGGTGCGCTTGGACAGTTGATCACTCATCTTGTGCACCACAACACCCTGCCGGATGTGACCGATATCCAATGGGGCATGCGCCATTTCGCCGTGCGGGCACATGTGATTTCCTTGGGTGAGGGGCAAAAGAAGCTGGGCTGGGCCGTGGCGCTGCTGGATGTCACCACTCAAAAGATCGCGGCACAGAAAGCCATTGCGGCGGAACAGATGCAGTCACAGTTCCTCGCCACGGTCAGCCATGAGTTGCGCACGCCGCTGACGGTAATCAACGGATCACTGGGGCTTTTGGCCAGCGGCAACCCCAACTTAACTGATACCCAACGTGATCACCTGATGGACCGTGCGATCTGCAATACGGCCTCACTGACCAAACTAGTGAACGACCTTATTGATACGCAAAGCCTTCGCAACGCCGCTTTCAGCATGCAGTTCGTCGAATGTGATCTGATAGCGATCGTTTCGACCGCGACAGAGAATGCCGAAAGCCTGCAACCCGAGAAGAACATCACATTCACCTGCACCGTTGACGAGAAACCCCTGATGGTACGGGCAGACAGTGATAGGCTCGGCCAAGTTTTGGGCAACGTGCTGTCAAATGCGGTGAAATTCTCCAAACCCGGGGACGCGGTGGCGGTGACGGCGGGCCGTGCGGACGGAAACGCCGTGATCACTGTGACCGATCCGGGCTGTGGCATTCCGCCCAATTCAGAGACCAAGGTCTTTGCCCCTTTCTCTCAGCTTGATGCGTCAGACACGAAAACCGCCTATGGCAGCGGCTTGGGCCTGCATATCTCGCGCCAGATTATGGACCGCCATGGCGGCAGCATCCGCTATGTGAGCGCCCCCGGTGTCGGGACCACCTTTACCATAGCGCTGCCCTTGGCCGCTTGACGGCCCAGCCCAAACCGGGCCAGGCCGCGCCGATCCTACCCTCTGGCAAATTCAGGATAGGCTTCCATCCCTAACTCGGACATGTCCAACCCGGCGATCTCGGCCTCTTCGCTGACGCGGACGCCAAGGGTGGCCTTCAGCACCTGCCAAACCGCCAAGCTGGCGACAAAGACAAAGAGACCCACCATCCCAAAACCGGCGATCTGGGTCACAAAGGATGTGCCTTCGGTATAGACAGGCACCACCAGCGTCCCCCAAAAACCGGCAATCAGATGCACCGGGATTGCACCGACCACATCGTCGATCTTGAACCTGTCGAGCATCGGCACGGCCAAGACCACGATTGCTCCGCCAATTGCCCCGATCCAAAGCGCACCGAACAATGTCGGATCAAGCGGCCCGGCGGTGATCGACACCAGCCCCGCCAATGCGCCGTTCAGCACCATCGTCAGGTCAATTTTTCGGAACAACGCCTGTGTCAGCAGCAGCGCGGCCAAAGCACCCGCGGCGGCGGCCATATTGGTATTGGCAAAGATTTGCGCCACCGCATCCGCGTCTTCGATCGTGCCCATCGCCAATTGCGAAGCCCCATTGAAGCCGAACCACCCGAGCCAGAGGATGAATGTCCCCAGCGAGGCCAGCGCGAGGTTCGAGCCCGGCATCGGGATCACGCGGCCATCCCGGCTGTATTTGCCCAACCGCGGCCCTAACACGATGGCCCCCGCAAGCGCCGCAAAGCCGCCCGCCGCGTGAACAAGCGTCGATCCCGCGAAATCGCTGAACCCCATAGCGGACAAAAAGCCCCCGCCCCACTGCCAAGATGCTTCAATCGGGTAGATCAGCCCGGTCAGCACCATGACGAAAATAAAGAAGGGCCAGAGCTTGATCCGCTCGGCCAATGCGCCGGACACGATGGAGGCTGTGGTGGCACAGAACATCATCTGGAAAAAGAAGTCGGAGGCGTTGGAGTAGCCGCCCGCATCGATCTGAGAATTGATGTCTTTGGGGCCGAACGCGCCAAGGACACCGTCAATGATCCAGTTGCCCTCGCCCGGATACATAATGTTGTAGCCAAGCAGCCAATACATCACCGCCGCGATTGCAAAGAGCCCCATGTTCTTTGTCAGCTGCGTGGTAACATTCTTGGCGCGGACAAGACCTGCCTCCAGCATGGCAAAACCGGCGGCCATCCAAAACACAAGCACGCCGCCGATCAGAAACAGCAGTGTGTTAAAAATAAAGGTCGTGTCGGCCAAGGGCGCAAATTCGGCCTCTTGGGCCAAAGCAAGGGTGGGCAGCACGCTTAGCCCTGCAACAATGGGAACGGTTAGACTGGGTTTCATCGGATCATGTCCTATCTGCGGATCGAAAAGGCAAAGCGCAGCCGCGATCAGGCAACGCAGGACTAAGAGAGACGAAACCAAGGGCCAATTGCACAGTTTTGACGATGAAAGGGCCGCCCAGCGCCGAAGGGTGCCCAAAATTTCGGCGGGGCAGTAGAACCGCCCGAAAATTAATCAGACATTTGATGCCGATTGCGCCTTGCGGCGCTAAACAATCGGGCGCAGGCAGTTTAAGATGACGACAAAAATAGGCCGGGCAGCGAATTTATGAGTGACAAATCCAAGCGCAAACGTCCCTTGGTGGCTGACAAACGCTATGCGGGTAAGGCCAAACCCAAACCGCGCAAGCAGGCCAACACCCAAAAGCGTAAAGCCGCACCCGCGCGGCGCAAGGCAACCCGGAGCAGACGGCCCCGGCGTGGCGGTATCTTGGGGTTCTTCTCGGCTGTGGCGCGTTGGTTCTGGCGGCTGATCTGGACGATCACCTGGCGGCTTGGCCTAGTGGCCGCTCTCGCGCTCGCTTTGGCGGTTGGCTATACCTATACAACCATTCCTCCGCTGGAAAATCTGCTCGACGGGCGCGCCCGTGGTTCTGTCACCTTGCTGGACCGCGAAGGCGATGTGTTTGCGTGGCGCGGCGATCAGTTCGGCGGTGTGGTCACGGCGGATTCTGTTTCCAAACACCTGCGGAACGCGGTTATCGCGACCGAGGACAAACGCTTTTACAATCACCTTGGCGTCAGCCCACGCGGCATCGCCTCGGCGGTGCGCATCAACCTGAGCGAAGGGCGTGGCCCGTTGCAGGGGCATGGGGGGTCGACCATCACCCAACAGACGGCCAAGCTGCTCTGCCTGGGCGAGCCTTATGACCCAAGCTCTGGCCTGACGGAAAAGGAATACGAAGCCGATTGCCGCCGTTCATCGCTAGGGCGCAAGGCCAAGGAAGCGCTGTTCGCCATCGCGATGGAGCTGAAATACACCAAGAACGACATCCTGTCGGTCTATCTGAACCGCGCCTATATGGGCGGCGGTGCCTATGGGGCCGAAGCCGCAGCGCAGCGGTTCTTTGGCAAACCGTCTTCGGCGCTCTCCCCCGCCGAAGGGGCGATGCTGGCCGGTCTGCTGACCGCGCCTACCACTTTGTCACCCACCAACAACCTCGACCGTTCCCAAAACCGCGCTGCCACCGTGATCCGCCTGATGGAGGAACAGGGCTATCTGACAGCCGCCCAAGCAGAAGATGCCATCGCCAACCCGGCACAACTCTCTGAGGCAGCGGAAGCCGAAGCAGGCGGCTATTTCGCAGATTGGGTGATGTCGTCGGGGCCGGAGTTCTTTACCCGCAACACCACCGAAGACGTCATCATCAAAACCACCCTCGACCAGCGCATTCAACGCGCTGCCGAAGAGGGGCTGAAGTACGTTTTTGAGAACAAGGTCAAACCGGGTTCCAAGGCGCAGGCGGCGATCGTCGTCATGTCCGCAGACGGGGCGGTGCGGGCCTTGGTCGGCGGGCGCAAGACCAAGGTCGCGGGGGCATTCAACCGTGCCACGCAGGCAATGCGTCAGACCGGCTCCGCCTTCAAACCCTTCATCTATGCGGCAGCGCTCGATCTGGGCTATTCGCCCAATGATATCATCGTGGATGAGCCCTACTGCATTAATATCCCCGGCTCTGGTGAATGGTGCCCCAAGAACTACACCAAAAACTTCAAAGGCCCGGTGACGCTGACAGATGCGCTAAAGAATTCGTTGAACATTCCAGCGGTCAAAGTCTCTGAAAGCGTGGGGCGGGAAACTGTGAGCACAGTGGCCACACAGTTCGGCATCAAGAGCGATCTCGCTGCGGGTCCGGCTCTCGCACTTGGCGCGTCGGAGAGCACGCTGCTTGAGATGACGGGCGCCTATGCCGGTATCCTTAACGGTGGCTCTTCTGTTACGCCCTATGGTCTGATCGATCTGCGCCTTTTGGGGGAAACAGAGCCTCTGATGGGCACTGGCGGCGGCATCAACGAGCGGGTCATTCAAGAAGACGCCGCGCGGCAGTTGGTCTATATGATGGAAAAGGTGATCTCCGAAGGCACCGGCCAGCGGGCCAAATTCGGCGGGCGTCAACTCGCGGGCAAAACCGGCACCACCTCGGCCAACAAAGATGCTTGGTTCGTAGGCTTTTCTGCCGACTATGTGGCCGGGGTCTGGATGGGCTATGACGACAACACCCCGCTGACAGGGGTCACCGGGGGCGGATTGCCTGCCGAAGTCTGGCGCGAGACCATGAGCCGCGTGCATGAAGGCTTGCCGATCAAGGATCTGCCGATGATGGCCCCCGCACCGCGGAGCGATTTTGGCGAGGCTCAACCTGCCCCGCCTACGCCACAACCCCAGCCTCAACCGGGCGGCAACCGAGGCGGCGGTGCTGACAATGTGATCGACCGCGTGCTGCGCGATATCTTTGGCGGCGGCAGCAGCGGCAGCGGCGCAAGAGCCCCCGCGCCGAACCCTCTTGATCGCTAGCATGGGTGGCGGAAGCAAACGAAACTTGGCAATGAGATGTTAAAGCAATTATGCCTTTAACGACGCAGGGTGCGCGCAGCGGACTTAAGCTGTGGCGAAAGTCGAAAGGGTCCGATGCAAAGTGATGTGGTAAAAAGAGGCGCAGCAGAGCTCCGTCAGGTCCGCAAACGCAGTCGCGGGCTGTACTGGGCTGTGGCGCTGTTCAGTCTCTTTGCTAACCTGCTGATGCTGACCGGACCGCTCTATATGCTGCAGGTCTATGACCGCGTGCTGGGGTCCGGGTCTGAGGAAACGCTGATCGCGCTCTCCGTGCTGGTGGTCTTTCTCTATACCGTGATGGGCCTGTTGGACTATACCCGCGGTCGGATTATGGCCCGCGTCGGTGCGCGGTTCCAAGCGGCTCTTGATCGGCGGGTGTTTGATGCCGTTGTGCGCAAATCCGCCGTGGCTCCGGATGTGAAAACCAGTGCGGGGTTGGCCGATCTTGAAGCGGTGCAGCGGCTGATGACCTCCCCGGTTCTCATGGCCGCTTTTGACGCGCCTTGGACGCCGATTTTCTTTGCTGCGATCTTTCTGTTTCACCCCCTGTTGGGCTGGCTCGCCGTGATCGGCGCCTTGGTGCTTGTTGCCATCACCGTGGCCAATCAACTGCTGTCTCGTGAAAGCCAAGCCGAAGCGGGGGTCGCCGGGCAAGTGGCTGGAGCGATGTCTGATCAGATCCGCGTTGAAGCGGAAATGGTACAGGCTATGGGGATGCGCGACGCAGCCTTTGCCCGTTGGCAAAAGGCGCGGGGCCGGGCCTTGGAGCAGCAGGTGCGGGCCACCGATGTGGGCGGCACCTTTGCCTCTATGACCAAGACGCTACGGCTGTTTTTGCAATCGGCCATGTTGGGGCTGGGCGCGTGGCTGGTGTTAAAAAATGAAATGACCCCCGGCGCGATGATCGCAGGGTCAATCCTGCTAGGCCGGGCGCTGGCCCCGGTGGAACTGGCATTGAACCAATGGCCAGTCGTGCAGCGCGGGCGTTTGGGCTGGGCCAATCTGGCAGAGCTTTTGGGCGCCGTGGGGGTCGAGCCGGCCCGCACCGCCCTGCCCCAGCCAAAGGCGCGGCTCACCGCTAAGGGGCTGACCGTCGTGGCACCGGGCGAAAAGCAGGCGGCACTGAAATCCATCTCCTTTAAGGTTGAGCCGGGTCAAGCTGTTGGCGTGATCGGCCCCTCCGGCGCAGGCAAATCAACGCTGGCGCGGACTTTGACCGGGGTCTGGGCCCCCGCGGGTGGCTCGGTGCGGCTGGATGGCGCCGCGCTTGAGCATTACGGCACCGAAACCCTCGGCCGCCACATCGGCTACCTGCCGCAACGGGTGCAACTGTTTGACGGCACGATTGCGGAAAACATCGCGCGGCTGTCGCCGGAGCCGGATGATGCTAAAGTGGTCAAAGCCGCCAAGATGGCCGCGGCGCATGAGATGATCTTGGAACTGCCTGACGGTTATGACACGCAAATTCGCGCCGGTCAGGTGCGGCTGTCGGGCGGGCAAATGCAGCGGATCGGATTGGCCCGCGCGCTTTATGATGATCCGGTGATCGTGGTGCTGGATGAGCCGAACTCGAACCTCGACAACATCGGCAGTCAAGCGCTGAACCACGCCATCCGGCAGATGAAGTCCGATGGGCGCTCGGTGCTGATCATGGCGCATCGTCCAGCGGCCATTCAAGAATGTGATACGCTCTTGGTGCTCGACAGCGGGGTGCGTATGGCCTTTGGCCCCAAAGACGAGGTGCTTGCGGGCATGGTGAAAAACCACCGGGAAATCCAACAGGCTCCAGCCCATTCGGGGGGCGTGGTATGAGCGCGGATCGTGATCCTTGGTCGGCAACCCGCCCGGTCGTTTTGGGTTTCATCGGGTTGCTGGTGCTCTTCGGCGGTTTTGGCACTTGGGCGGTGACCAGCCAGATCGCAGGCGCGGTCGTCGCTTCGGGCCGGATCGAGGTGGACCGCAACCGTCAGATTGTGCAGCATGAGACCGGCGGCGTTGTGGCGGAGATCCTCGTGGATGAGGGCGACAGCGTGCAGGCCGGCGACACGCTGCTGCAATTGGATGCGCAGCAACTGACCTCGGAATTGGCAATCGTCGAAGGCCAGCTTTTTGAGTTGATGGCCCGCCGCGGACGGCTCGAAGCGCAACGCGATGAGGCGGATAGCATCGAATATGACAAAGACCTCATCGCTGCCGGTGCCGCCGATCCGGATGTGCAGGAGCTGATGAAAGGCCAGCGCAACCTCTTTGACGCGCGCCGCGTGTCGGTCGCGCAGGAGCTTGATCAACTGGCCAAACGCAGCCTGCAAATCGGGGCGCAGATCGAAGGCGTCGCCTCACAAGAAGTCGCACTGGCGCGGCAGTTGGAACTGATCGAAGAAGAACTGCGCAACCAACAATCCTTGCTGGACCGAGGGTTAACGCAATCCTCTGCCGTGTTGACATTGCAGCGTGAACAGGCCCGGCTAAGCGGGCAGATCGGGGAATTGTCGGCCCAAAAAGCGCAACTGCAAGAACGCGTGACCGAGATCGACATTGAGCGGCTCAAGCTTGGCTCGGCGGGGCGCGAAGAAGCCATCACCCGCCTGCGCGACCTGCGTTACCGCGAATTGGAACTGGCCGAACAACGCCGCGCCCTGCTGGCTGAGATTGACCGGCTCGACATCCGCGCGCCGGTGTCGGGAGTGATCTATGCCATGCAGGTGCAAACCCCCCGTTCGGTCGTGCGGGCGGCAGAGCCGCTGATGTATCTTGTCCCCCAAGACCGTCCGCTGGTGATCGCCGCACGGGTGCAAACGATCCACGTGGATCAGGTGGCGGTTGGGCAAGACGTCAAACTGCGTCTCTCGGCGCTCAACCAACGCACCACGCCCGAATTGGTGGGCCGGGTGCTGCAAGTCTCTGCCGACGCCATTGAGGATGACGCCACGGGGCAGCCCTATTACCGCGCCGAAATCGCCCTGAACCCCGGCGAGACCGACAAACTCGCCGAAGGCACGATCCTCTTGCCCGGCATGCCGGTAGAGGCCTTTATCCGCACGGGCGAACGCTCCCCCATGGCCTATCTTGTCAAACCGCTGGCCGATTACTTCGCTCGCGCCTTCCGGGAAAGTTAAACGCAGTCCGCCGGGGGCTTTTCCTTTACGGATGGGGCGGCTAGCGTCGCGGCATCGTTTGAAGGTAAAGGAATAGCCTCATGTCACTGACCGCCCGCCTTGCAGATCTTGGCATCACCCTGCCCGACGCCCCCGCCCCTGCGGCGAACTATGTGCCCTTTGTGGTTACCGGCAACACGGTTTACGTGTCGGGCCAAATCTCCAACGGGCCGGACGGGCTGATCACCGGACGTCTGGGCGATAATATGGATGTGAACGCAGGCGCTGCCGCCGCGCGAACCTGTGCGCTGAGCCTGCTGGCGCAGGTCCGCGCCGCTTGCGATGGTGATCTGGACCGCCTTAAGCGGGTGGTCAAGCTGACTGGCTTCGTGAACTCCACCGCCGATTTCACCGACCAACCCAAAGTCATCAACGGCGCGTCTGATTTCATGGTCGAAGCGCTCGGCGATGTGGGCCGTCATGCCCGCTCGGCTGTTTCGGCGGCATCTCTGCCACTGGGCGTGGCGGTTGAAATCGAAGGCGTTTTCGAGATCGAATGACCCTCCCCGCCGCCTTTCTGCGCCAACCACTGGCGCACCGCGCGTTGCACGACCTGTCGAAAGGGCGGCCAGAAAACAGCCGCGCGGCCATCCGCGCGGCGATTGACGCGGGATTTGGCATTGAGATCGACCTGCAACTGAGCGCCGATGGGCAGGCGATGGTCTTTCACGATTACGCATTGGACCGTCTGACCTCCGAGAAAGGCGCGATCAGGCTGCGCAGTGCAGCCGAACTGGCCGCGATCCCGCTCCGGGGTGGTGATGAGACGATACCGTCTTTGTGCGAGGTGCTGGACCTTGTGGCCGGGCAAGTCCCCCTGCTGGTCGAGTTCAAGGATCAAGACGGCGGCATGGGGCCAAATATTGGCGTCCTTGAAACCGCAGCCGCTGGCCTGATCTCGCGCTATGACGGACCGTTGGCGGTCATGTCATTCAACCCCCATTCCGTTGCCGAACTGGCGCGTCTTTTACCTGATATCCCACGCGGGATCACCACCAGCGCCTATCGCTATGGCGACTGGCCGCTGCCCAAGAAAACCTGCGACCGTCTGCGGGATATCCCGGATTACACCGCCAGTGGGGCTTGTTTCATCAGCCATGAGGCCGATGATCTGAACCGCCCCCGCGTGGCCGAGTTGAAAGCAAATGGCGCTGCCGTGCTGTGCTGGACGATCCGCAGCCCCGTTGAGGAAAAGACCGCGCGGCAGGTCGCGCAGAACATCACCTTTGAGGGCTATCTGCCACAGCACCCTTGATCCGCAATCCATCGGCCACACATAGGACGTAGAGCAGGCAAGGTACCATGAGCGCACAAGAAATCGAGATTACCGTGGTGCCGGAACTGGCCCAGATCGGCCAGCCGGACTGGGACGCCTGCGCCTGCCCTGAGGCCGCAGAGGGTGGCCGCCCGCGTGATCCTTTCACCACCTATCGCTTCCTTTCTGCTTTGGAACGCAGCGGCTCGGTCGGCCCTGGCACCGGATGGCAGCCGCAGTATCTGGTCGCCCGCATCGCCGGTCAGGTGATCGCCGTCGCGCCGATGTATGCCAAATCCCACAGTCAGGGCGAATATATCTTTGACCACAATTGGGCCCATGCCTATGAGCGCGCGGGCGGGCGCTACTACCCCAAGCTACAGATCGCCGTGCCCCATACGCCTGCCACCGGGCGGCGGTTTTTGGTACGGCCCGGTTTTGAGGAATCGGGCATGGCGGCACTGATACAAGGTGCCGTGCAACTGACTGACAACAATGCGTTGTCCTCGCTTCACGTAACCTTTTGTACCGGCCAAGAAGCCGAGCGGGCGCAAGATTTCGGCCTGATGACGCGCAAAAGCCAACAGTTTCACTGGCGCAACGAAGGCTATGCGGATTTCGACGGCTTCCTTGCCAGCCTGTCCTCGCGCAAACGCAAGAACATCCGCAAAGAACGCGCACAGGCGCAAGACTTCGGCGGCAGCATCCAGACCTTTACCGGCGACAAAATCGAACCGGAACATTGGGACGCCTTTTGGCAGTTCTACCAAGATACTGGCGCACGAAAATGGGGCTCGCCCTATCTGACACGCGCATTCTTTGATCACGCGCAAGAGGACCTGCGCGATGACATCGCTTTGGTATTGGCCGAGCGGGAGGGTCGCTGGGTTGCGGGCGCGCTGAATTTCGTCGGGGCCGATACCCTCTATGGCCGCTACTGGGGCTGCACCGAACACCACCCGTTTTTGCACTTCGAACTGTGCTACTATCAGGCAATGGACTTCGCCATCGCGCATGGCTTGGGCCGGGTCGAAGCTGGCGCACAGGGCGAACACAAGCTCGCGCGGGGCTATCTGCCAACCCCCACATGGTCGTTGCACTGGATGCGCGACCCGGGCTTTGCCGCTGCGGTCGGGGAATACCTGCAAGCCGAAGCGCAGGCTGTGGACGAAGAGATCAGCGTTCTGACGGACTATGGCCCTTTCAAGAAAACCAAGATCGAGGAACAGGAATGACCGAGAGATTGAGCCCAGAAACCCGCAAGACCCTCCTGCAACCGCTGTTTGATACCGGCTGGGAAATGGTCGAGGGCCGCGATGCCATTCACAAGACGTTTAAGTTCCATGATTTCACCGATGCCTTTGGCTGGATGACGCGGGTGGCAATCTGGGCCGAAAAATGGAATCACCATCCCGAATGGCGCAACGTTTACAATCGTGTAACGGTGACGCTCATCACACATGACGTGGACGGGCTAAGTTCGCTCGATGCGAAACTGGCGCGCAAGATGGATGGTCTCTTTGGGGCCGAGAAAGACTGACGGAGAGACCGAATGGAAGACTTGTTTGCAACCGAACTTTGGCAAGGCAAAACCCTCGCCGATCTGCTCACGCTGGAGTTTTTAGTCAGCGCTGTCGGGTCGGTGATTGGCGCGATCGTGATCCTGCTTTTGGGCTGGATCATTTCAAGCTGGTTGCAAAATAGGGTCGAGAACCTCGGCAGACGCAACAAACATCTCGACGAGATGCTGTTTGAATTTCTCGCCTCCATCGTGCGCTATGTGGTGTTGGGCTTTACGGTCCTGTTTGTGCTCAACACCTTTGGGGTCAAGACAACCTCGGTCGTGGCGGTCATCGGTGCGGCGGGTCTGGCGATTGGTCTGGCGTTGCAGGGCACACTGTCCAATGTGGCGGCAGGCGTCATGTTAATCCTGTTCCGCCCCATAAAGATCGGCGATTTCGTCGAGATCGCGGACGAAATGGGCACGGTCAAACAGATCAACCTGAACTATACGATCCTTGCTGATCTAAGCAACGTGCAGATCATTGTGCCGAATTCCGAAGTTTGGGGCAACGTCATCACAAATTACTCCGTCAATCCCACCCGCCGCGCGGAATGGACCTTTGGCGTGGGCTATGACGCGAACCTTAAAACCGCCGAAGAGATCATCCGCAACACCATCATGGCCGACCCCCGCGCCCATACCGATCCCGAGCCCTTCATTCAGGTGACCAACCTCAATGACAGTTCCGTCGATTTCCTCGTTCGGGTCTGGTGCAGCGCTGATGACCACTTTGGATTCAAGGCCGATATGACCCGCAAGGTCAAAGAGGCGCTGGACGAAGGAGGCGTTAACATCCCCTTCCCCACACGCACCATTGTGCAGGCGGCCGAATAAGGCAGCAGTCACCGCCTCATGCAATCAAGCGCCCGGCCTCATGCGCCGGGCGCTCGTTTTTTACATATTCTCTAGCAGAGCCTCGCCGCCTGATACCTCGCAAACGCCGGGGTTGTCCTCGGGCTGCCACAGCACCACTTTGCCATCCTCCACCAGCATCGCATAGCGCTTGGAGCGTCCGACCAGCCCAGCAGGCGCAGCGTCAAAATCCATACCAATGGCGCGGGTGAACTCGCTGCTCGCATCGGCCAGCATGGTGATCCCCGCCTCCGTTGCGCCTGTCGCCTCACCCCATGCCTTCATCACGAAGGGATCGTTGCACGATACGCAGATCACCTCGTCCACCCCTTTGGCGTCAAACTGATCCTTGGTACGCACAAAGCTCGGCACATGGGCCGAATGGCAGGTCGGGGTAAAAGCGCCTGGCACCGCGAAGATCACAACTTTGCGCCCTTTGACCTTATCGGTCAGTTGCACCTGCTCTGGCCCCTCAGCGCCCATTTGCACCAACGTTGCGTCCGGCAGCGTGTCACCTTGTGAAATCGTCATGGATTGCCTCTCCTGTCATTGTGGTTGTCTTGGCCCCAGATATAGGCTTTGACCGGGTTTGAGACCAGATCAATCGGGGGTAACAGATGCAGCATGTGGTGGCGATCGGAGCCGGACAGGCAGGCGCGTCCTGCGTGGCCAAACTGCGCAACAGCGGGTTTGACGGAAAGATCACGCTCATCGGTGCCGAGCCCTGCCTGCCCTACCAACGCCCCCCACTGTCCAAAGGCTACCTCTTAGGCGAGATGGCGCTGGAGCGGTTGTTCCTACGGCCTGAATCCTTCTACGCCGATCAGGACATCGCGTTGATGACTGACTGTCTTGTCACCGCAATTGACCCGACAGCGCGCAGCATCACGACGACAAACGGCCCCCTTTCATATGACGAATTGGTGCTCACCACGGGCTCCACCCCACGCCGCCTGCCCGCGGCCATCGGCGGCACGTTGGACGGCGTTTTCACCGTGCGCGACCTTGCGGATGTGGATGCCATGGCACCGCGCTTCATCGCCGGGGCCAAGGTGCTGATCGTCGGCGGCGGCTATATCGGACTTGAGGCCGCCGCAGTCGCTGCCAAACTGGGGCTGGAGGTCACGCTCATTGAAATGGCTGACCGCATTCTCCAACGTGTCGCCGCCCCCGAAACCAGCGACTTCTTCCGCGCGCTTCATGAAAACCACGGCGTCACACTACGCGAGGGGGTGGGCTTGGAAGGGCTGTTGGGCCAAGACCACGTCACCGGCGCCCGGCTCAGCGATGGCACGGAGATCGCCACCGATTTCGTCATCACCGGCGTCGGCATCGACCCCAACACGGCATTGGCCAGCGCCGCCGGGCTCGACATCGACAACGGCATCGCAGTCGATGCCCAAGGCCGCAGCAGCGCACCCCATATCTGGGCCGCGGGGGACTGCACCTCCTTCCCCTATCGCGGCAGCCGCATTCGTTTGGAAAGCGTGCCGAACGCGATCGATCAGGCCGAATGTGTCGCGGAGAACATCGTCGGTGCAGGCAAGGACTATGTCGCAAAACCGTGGTTCTGGTCGGATCAATACAACGTCAAACTCCAGATCGCTGGCCTCAACACAGGCTACGACCGCGTGGTCAGCCGGCGCGATGACAGCAGCACCTCGTTCTGGTACTACAAGGGCAACACCCTTCTCGCAGTGGACGCGATGAACGACCCACGCGGCTATATGGTCGGCAAACGTCTCATTGAGGCGGGCAAATCGCCCGACCCTGCCATGGTGGCCGACCCCAAAACCGACCTTAAAACCCTTCTGAAACAATGAGGATCATCGCCGGAAAATACCGAGGTCGACCACTCGCTTCACTGGGCAAAGGCGACACCGCCGCGCATCTGCGCCCCACCTCTGACCGCGTCCGCGAAAGCCTCTTTTCGATGCTCACCCACCATGACGTGATCGAAAACGCTCGGGTGCTCGACCTTTTCGCCGGGACGGGCGCTCTGGGTTTCGAAGCCCTCTCGCGCGGCGCTGATACAGTCTGCTTTGTTGAAAACGGACGGGTCGGGCAACGGCTGATCGCGCAAAACATGGAAACCCTGCACTGCGGCGCGGCCTGCACGTTAAACCGCACGGACGCCACGAAACTCGGCCCCTGCCCAGCGTCCCCCTTTGATCTGGTTTTCCTAGACCCGCCCTACGGCAAATCCACGGGTCAGAAAGCCCTCACCGCCGCCGCGCATGGCGGCTGGCTCGCCCCCGACGCAATGATTGTATGGGAGGAAAGCGCCCCCATGACCGCCCCCGAAAGCTTTACGAAACTCGACAGCCGCAAATACGGCGACACCCATGTCACCCTACTTCGCTACAAAGCCCTTTAACTCTTCCTTCATCCTTTTAAAAATACCCGCGGGGGAGCAGCCATAGGCTGCGGGGGCAGCGCCCCCAAATGCGCAAAGCCTTCCCCCGCACACCGCTCTTAACCGCAGGCGTAGACGTCCACACAACGACAAATATCATCTTCAGCGATATAGATGAAGTGGTCCCATTTTTTCGGACAGGTTTGCAGCGTTTCAAAGGGGTATCGGTTTTAGTTTTTCATTCTGCTTTTCCAAACCCTCTGGACCTGTCGCAGTTTGATGCCGCTCCTTTGATAGCATTTACTGCAACAAAGGAGCGGCATCAAACTGCGACAGGTCCATCACTCCACACAACCCATCCGCGTTGCTATCTATGCACGCTACTCGACCGATCTGCAGAATCCGACATCGATCGATGACCAAGTGCGACAGTGCCGACAGCATGCGGACCGACAGGACGGTTGGACCGTGGTGGAAGTGTTCCAAGATGTGGCGATAAGCGGCGCGACGCGCGGTCGTGCGGGTTTAGAGGCGTTGGAGGACTTCGTCGCCGGAGGCGGTTGCGACGTCGTCCTATTCGAACACCTGGACAGGTTGGCGCGCGACCTTGAAGTGTTGATGCTTTTCTACAAACGAGCACAGCACGCCGATGTGGAGATGCACCAGCTTCATCGTGGCAAGCTGGGTATCTTCGATATCGGGATTCTCGGCACTTTCGCCCAGCTATTTCTGGAAGAACTGTCACACAAGACCCGCCGCGGCCTCACCGGCCGTGCAGAAGCCGGCAAGAACACTGGAGGGCGAGCCTACGGGTATCGTTCGAAAGCGCTGCCTCAGCGCGACGGTAAGTCAGATGGCAGTGTCATGGAGATTGAGCCCGAAGAAGCCACTATCGTGCGCCGCATCCTCACAGAATACGCTGCAGGCAAGTCCCCGAGCCAGATCGCTGCCGATCTCAATGCGGCGTCGGTCCCTGCCCCGCGCGGGCGCGGCGCAGGCAGTGGTCACTGGAGGGCCAATACGATCTACGGACACCGGACCCGCGGCACAGGTATTCTCAACAACGAACTCTATATTGGGCAGCACATCTGGAACCGGCAACGCTATTCCAAACACCCTGAGACCGGCAAACGCGTTTCCAAGCCCAACCCGCCCGAAGACTGGCTGATCACAGAGAAGCCAGAACTGCGGATCATCGATGAGGCACTCTGGAGAAGGGTCAAGGAACGCCAAGAGGGAATTGACGGCCAACGCACACGGGCCGAAGCCAAGGGCCGCACCGGAGTCGGTGCCGCTACTACTGCGCCAACCACAAGGAGAAGGGGAAGTCTGTCTGCACAGGTATGCCTGGCCTGTCCGAGACCGACGCAGCCGAAAGCATCCTGAGCGGTCTGCGCACAGGTCTGATGCAAGACGCCGCCTATGAGGATTTTCGGAAGAAGTTTGTCGAAAAAATCCGCGCCCAAGAGCATGAGACCGGTGAAGCCCTGCGCCGGCACGATGACCGGATTCGGGAGACGAAGAAGACCCACGCCAACTTGGTGCGCGCGGTCGAGGGCGGCACCTTTTCAGAGGCCCTGATCGAACGGCTGAATGCGGTGGATACAGATCTGAAGGCACTGAGGGTCGAGCGGGAAGCACTTGTCCCCATTCCCATCGATCTGCCGGAAGACCTGCCCGCCCTCTACAGATCCTATGTGGCTGATCTCGCAAGCACGCTATCGGATGAGGTAGTGGCAGGCTCCGCTGCTGACGAACTCCACACTTCGATCGACACGGTGGTGGTGAGCTGGGACGAGCAGAAGGCACATCACGAGCGCGACATCTAAGGTAAGCTGCTGGAACTGTTGACCTTTCGGACAGCAAAAAGGCCGCTACCCTTTCGGATGCGGCCCATTCGCTAAAGCTGGTTGCGGGAGTAGGATTTGAACCTACGACCTTCAGGTTATGAGCCTGACGAGCTACCGGGCTGCTCCATCCCGCGCCAATACCCTTCACTTAGACTTATAGTGCGGGAGCTGCAAGGGCATTCGTACATAGAGTTTCGATTTTTCTTGAGATTCTTCGGAGCGCCCTTACCTTGCGCTCAGCCTAAATTCGAGGGTAAGTCTCGGGGTATAGAGAAGGCTTTGATTACGCCCCCCCCAAACGCAAAACCGCCACAGCTTTGTGCTGCGGCGGTTTTGTGTGTTTTGTCTCGTATTGAGAGATACTGTTATCAGGAACTTATTAGGTTTGGCGATGACCTACTCTCCCACGTCTTAAGACGCAGTACCATCGGCGCTACGGCACTTAACGGCTGGGTTCGGGATGGGACCAGGTGTTTTGCTCGCGCTATGATCACCAAACCAAATAAATTCCTGCAGCGCTTTGCTCTGCAGCAGCGGCGGCGGGAAGCGGGGTATCCGAAGGATGCCCGTTCCCGCTCCGTCTTCATGGAGCGCAAAGCGTTGTTTGTCCAAGTCATGTACGACTGATTGTATGTGTATGCTTTTGACCAGCTTAAGCAGTCTTGCTTCTACTGGATCAAATCAAGCCTATCGAGCAATTAGTACCAGTCAACTGAACGTATTACTACGCTTACATCTCTGGCCTATCGACGAGGTGGTCTACCTCGGCTCTCAGGGATACCTTGTTTTGAGGGGGGCTTCCCGCTTAGATGCCTTCAGCGGTTATCCTGTCCGATCATAGCTACCCAGCACTGCTATTGGCATAACAACTGGTCCACCAGTGGATCGTTCACCCCGGTCCTCTCGTACTAGGGGCAACTCCTCTCAAGTATCCTACACCCACGGAAGATAGGGACCGAACTGTCTCACGACGTTCTAAACCCAGCTCACGTACCTCTTTAAACGGCGAACAGCCGTACCCTTGGGACCTGCTCCAGCCCCAGGATGAGATGAGCCGACATCGAGGTGCCAAACACTGCCGTCGATATGGACTCTTGGGCAGTATCAGCCTGTTATCCCCGGCGTACCTTTTATCCGTTGAGCGATGGCCCTCCCACTTGGGACCACCGGATCACTATGGCCGTCTTTCGACTCTGCTCGACTTGTCAGTCTCGCAGTCAGGCTGGCTTCTGCCATTGCACTCAACGAGCGATTTCCGACCGCTCTGAGCCAACCTTCGCGCGCCTCCGTTACGATTTAGGAGGCGACCGCCCCAGTCAAACTACCCGCCACACAGGGTCCCGGAACCGGATAACGGTCCGCGGTTAGACATCAAGCAGAACAAGGGTGGTATCTCAAGGGAGGCTCCACCGAGACTGGCGTCTCGGTTTCAAAGCCCACCACCTATCCTGCACATGTTCGGCCTAATGCCAGTGTGAAGCTGTAGTAAAGGTGCACGGGGTCTTTCCGTCTAACCGCGGGTAACCGGCATCTTGACCGGTAATTCAATTTCGCTGAGTCTATGTTGGAGACAGCGGGGAAGTCGTTACGCCATTCGTGCAGGTCGGAACTTACCCGACAAGGAATTTCGCTACCTTAGGACCGTTATAGTTACGGCCGCCGTTTACCTGGGCTTCAATTCAGAGCTCTCACCCCTCCTTTTAACCTTCAGGCACCGGGCAGGCGTCAGACCCTATACGTCGTCTTACGACTTCGCAGAGCCCTGTGTTTTTAATAAACAGTCGCCACCCCCTGGTTTGTGCCCCCAGCCCCTAGTTGCCTAGGAACCGGGCCTCCTTCTCGCGAACTTACGGAGGTATTTTGCCGAGTTCCTTCAACATAGTTCTCTCAAGCGCCTTGGTATTCTCTACCTGTCCACCTGTGTCGGTTTAGGGTACGATCTAGCGATGGAGCTATTTCCAGGGACCTCTAAGCAGCCCATTCAATCCGATAAGGATGAACTACCTTTGAGATCCGTCACTTCCATCTGGCCCAGGAATATTAACCTGGTTCCCATCGACTACGCCTTTCGGCCTCGCCTTAGGGGTCGGCTTACCCTGCTCAGATTAGCTTTAAGCAGGAACCCTTGGACTTTCGGCGAGAGTGTCTCTCACACTCTTTGTCGCTACTCATGTCATCATTCTCACTAGTGATCTCTCCACCGGATCGCTCACGCGCCGGCTTCACAGAAAGCTCCGCGTGTCCAATACGTCCCGAAGGACGATAAGGACACATGGAACTATGTCACACTACGCTCTGCTACCATGCAATAAATGCATCCTAAGCTTCGGCTCATGGCTTGAGCCCCGTTACATCTTCGCCGCAAGACAACTTATTTAGACCAGTGAGCTGTTACGCTATCTTTAAAGGATGGCTGCTTCTAAGCCAACCTCCTGGTTGTTTTGGTCGTCTCACCTGCTTTCCCACTTAGCCATGAATTAGGGGCCTTAGCTGTAGGTTAGGGTTGTTTCCCTCTCCACGACGGACGTTAGCATTCGCCGTGTGTCTGCCGACTAGTACTCCTCGGTATTCGGAGTTTGGTTAGGATCAGTAAGCCTGTGGGGCCCCATTACCCATCCAGTGCTCTACCCCCGAGGGTATTCGGTCGACGCTCTACCTAAATAGATTTCGCAGAGAACCAGCTATCTCCGAGTTTGATTGGCCTTTCACCCCTAGGCACAGCTCATCCCGATCTTTTTCAACAGATGTGGGTTCGGTCCTCCAATAAGTGTTACCTTATCTTCAACCTGGCCATGCCTAGATCACTCGGTTTCGGGTCTGATCCCACGAACTCGACGCCCTATTAAGACTCGCTTTCGCTGCGCCTACACCTAACGGCTTAAGCTTGCTCGTGAGACCAAGTCGATGACCCATTATACAAAAGGTACGCTGTCACATCGCAAGGATGCTCCAACTGATTGTAGGCGTTCGGTTTCAGGTACTGTTTCACTCCCCTCGTCGGGGTGCTTTTCACCTTTCCCTCACGGTACTGGTTCACTATCGGTCAGTAAGGAGTACTTAGCCTTCGAAGGTGGTCCTCCGATCTTCAGACAGGATTTCACGTGTCCCGCCCTACTTAATACGTCCAATCATGCTTCTTATACGGGACTATCACCCACTTTGGTTGCGCATTCCAACGCATTCTAATCACACTCATGGCTCGGCTGGTCCCCGTTCGCTCGCCGCTACTAGGGGAGTATCATATTGATTTCCTTTCCTCCGGGTACTTAGATGTTTCAGTTCCCCGGGTTTGCCTTTTTAAGCCTATATATTCAGCCTAAAAATACCTGTTTTACCTCATTATTA
>NZ_JABVBB010000027.1 GCF_013346665.1 Sulfitobacter maritimus | reverse complement strand
TAAGGGCACCTCGATTTTTGAACAATTTTTGGTAGTTTGGCGGTGCGGGCGGCCTGAAGCAGGATCGTGGCTTTCGTCTGGCAATTGGCAGAGCCTCGCAGCCGCTGTATTGCGGCCTTCAAGCCTTGTTTGTCATGCTTTGACGCGTGATCGGTTCTTGGATCGCCCGGTATTCACGCCGGACACGGGTTGATGCGGCGCAGTTGAACGAGGCGTCGCATGTTATATGCGAGGTTCTTCATCCCGATCCTGGCCTTGGCTCGCACCAGACCAATGCTACGCACAAGGGTGCCACCCATGTCGTTGGTCTGTGCGCCGAATACATGTTCCACCCGGACCCGAACGGTGGATTTGGTCCGATTGCTGCCCTTGGCCTGATCTGTGAGAGGTTTGCCGCGTTTCCCCTTACGGTGGATGTGACTTTTCAGCTTCCGCGCGCGCAATTTCGCCTCCGTCTCCTCGGACCGATAGGCCGCATCCGCCCACACACCGGAGCCGGTATTGCCTCGCATCAGCAGGTGATCCACCGCTTGACTGTCATGCAGCGCGGCATCGCTGACGTGATAGCGCCGGACCAGCTTGTGCTTTCGGTCGACGTTCACATGGTTCTTGTAGCCGTAATGGCTCTTGCCGTGCTTTTTCGTCCAGCGCGCGTCCACGTCCTTCTGGCTGCGCTTGGCGGGCTTGTTTTCCCAATGCTCGGGGTTCTCGCCCTTCTTGATTGACGCGTTCTCGTCGCGCGTGTTGTGATTGCGCGGCACCGCCACAATAGAGGCATCAAGAATTTGCCCACCCCGAGCGATATACCCCTGCCGCGCCAAATACCCGTCAAATTGACGAAACAGCTCTTCCACCTTGCCCGCCTGCGCCAGCGCATCGCGATACAGCCACACCGTCTTTGCATCCGGCACCCGGTCCGCAAGGCTAAGTCCCAGAAACCTCATAAAGGACAGCCGGTCACGGACCTGATATTCGATCTGATCGTCCGACAGGTTGTAGAGTGCGCTCAGCACCAGCGTCTTGAACATCAGCACAGTGTCCATCGGCTTGCGGCCTGCGCGCGACTTGCGCTCCGCATCAGGCTTGCGCCAAACCTCATCCAAAATAGAACGAAACTCCTCCCACGGCACGACCGCATCGATCTCAACCAATGGGTCCTTCTTCGCGTCAAGGCTCGCATAGCGGTCGGAAAGATCAAAGAAACCCATCTGCGTCATTGCCGTCTCCCCTGTGCCGGTTCGTCCCATCAAAGATAACGCAGCACCGGGGTTGGGGCAATTTTTAGAGGTGCCCATAACTTAGAAAATTGCCTTTAGGCGTGAGTTCCCATTTAAAGCAAATGGCTTTTTTTCCCGAGTGGGCTCAGTAGTTGACCTGCTCGTAGCCATATCTGCCCTCGTAATCCCGCCACTCGACAAACACCGAACGGTGGCGGACGCTCGGACAATTGTCGCCCCATCTCTCCAGCCCTACATGATCTTTCGGCAAGGTTCCAATTGATGAACGCTGCCAAGAGAAGTCTCCTTGTACTCCATAAGTTCCAAGTACAACGACCGCGCTCCGCTCGCAGTCCCCCTCGCTGCCTGCCTCGTATTGTCGAGCGTGACGCACATCAAAGATTCGTATCGAACGCACGAAGTTAAACTCCGGACCGCTGATGTCGATGTCGGCGCGTTCTTGACCAAGCGTAATAGAAAAGTCACTCCTCTTATCCGCCGTTTCAACCCTTTCCGCCGGGAACACGCTCGTCGATGACAGGCCGACTTCCTGAGATGGGGCAACGGTAATCGTCCGGAGCAGCGGATGACGCGGTCTATCGAACAGAATGTCGAAGATACGGCCGCCATCTTTACCAGTGCCATTGATGTCATGGGATGCTCTCATCGGACAACGCCATATCTGCAACGGAGGCTCTACCGGCCAGGGTGTTATTCTTCGAATGAATTCAGCGCGGGCGCGTGAGCATGGCGCTGACGCGGGCCAGCCGCCCGAGAGACAAAGCAGGATCGCGCAATCGATCGGATAAGTTTGCGCCCTACTCCGCTCGACCGTTCCGAAAAAAGATGTGGAGCCAAGAGCGACAAGGACGACGAAACGAGTAAGCGCTTTGGGCATGAGTACTCTCCTACAGTTTTGGCAGGTTGACGGTCTCTCTGGATATTTTATATTCATTACACCAATAGTATATTTTTGAAAGACCTGCTCCGATGACTATCAAGGCCTGCTAGTTTGGGTATGCTCGCCGCCACTCGAAAGCGCTCCGAGGTACTCGATCACTTTCACTGGTGTCGACGATTTTGCCTCTGCCAGCACTTCGGGATGAAGCGGCGGCTCGATAGAACCGGCAGGCACCTGCTCGTCCAGCCAGAGCACCGACAACTCAGAGGAATTCCACAGGTATACCCATCCAACCGTGCGCTCCCGATCATTTCCAAACAATCGGGCTATGGGCTCTGCTTCTTCTTTCAACAGTCTCACCACGTTCTTCATTCCAGTTTGCAACGACCGAGCAGGATTTCGATCACGTCAGCCATTTTCTGGCCCAGTGGATGGCGATCGAATCACACTGCCTGTAGTTGCACTGTCGTGAGCCGCGAATTCACGATACGAAGCGAACGCCAGCGAAATAGAACGAAACGAACAACGGTACGCCCTTGATAAAAAATGGAAAATACTTTGTTCCTCCGTTGGATGACGGAAGTGACTTTAAGGAGTTGTTCAGACGGTTGAGCGCGGCCGGAGCGGGTCGGCCTACTGACAAAGATGGGATACCCTTGGGACCGTGGACACCCGAGCTTCTTGCTACCGCAATCACTCAGATCGAAGCCAACCGGTCCGGGATCGAGCTACGAACAGTGCAGCTTTGGTACCAAGACAACGAGAAAGGAATCAGCGCCGAGAACATTCGATGGCTGGCAAGGGTGTTTGGGTGTGATGATCCGAAGGCGACCAGCGAGTGGCAGACGGAACTTAGTGTGGCCCGGGCCCGATTGGTAGCCAAGAGGCGAGCGCTGCGTGCGGGGTCAGACGGCCACGATGCGCATACTCCTCCAGATACGGTTCAGAACGCGGCAATCGATGTTGGTACCGTGGTTCCGTCACCGTTGGCGCACAAAAGTGATGTTATTTCGCCGAGGCCGGGATTTAGCCTGGCGAGGACATCGGAGGCCGTGTTCAACCGGGGATCCCCTTTGGATTTGTCGGCATCGGTGTTCGCAGGGGCCGTGGCCCTTGGATTTTCCTCTTATTTTTTGGGCATTCACAGCATTGTTTATCCGCAGGCGAATGGTGTGATTAAGCAGGTTGGATACCTATGGGCGCCGAACTGGACACTCCTCTTCATGGTGCTCATGCCGCTATACTTCGTATTCGTGCGCGATTTAGTGGTCTTTTGGAGAGGCGCAAGGCGGTCACAGTTAAACCTTGAAGGTGAAGGGATCGCAAATGACGACATGTGGATGCGAAAAGTCGCGGCCTTTTCGGTGACGTATTGGGCAGCCTTTCTTGTTTGCTTACCTATAGCTACTGTTCTTCAGTGGATCGATAGGTGTTTAACCCCATTACTGACCCGCGATGCTGGCAATTACCCGGTGGAATGGGCTCGGTTGGCGATTGAGCGCCCCCACGTCATTTCGATACCGGAGGCGGTTGCGTTCACCGGGTTCGCCTATCTCTACATGGGTGTGGTATTTTATCTCTTCTTTGCGGGGCTCATTTTGCTCTTCACAATTGTATACGATTTTTGGGAACTTGGACGAGATCCTGAACCTGGGGTAGATGGAGAATATCACTGGCAGTCCAATCAACTCGATCTCAAAATCATGCGCGGGATTTTCCGGTGCTGTATTCTGGGACTCTTGATTGCCTTATGCATGAAGCTCCAAAGCACTTTTATGCTTTCAAGTGAATCGACCATGGCGGGTTGGTTGACTCGCGATTTCCTGTCAGTCTTGGGAAATCATGAGAAGGCAAGCGACTGGTTCGAATACAGCATGCCGACGAACTATAGCAGCCTGCTGATCGTATTGGCGACCTGCACTGTGTTCTTATATGGGCTTGTTCGAGTCCACGCCGCGTTGCGTCAGCAAGGAGACATTGGACATGGTCGAAATCAGAGAGAATTGGGAATCATGTTGGCGCTCGTCGCCCTGCTGATCATCGTCTACGTCCTGATCGGTGCAATCGCTGGTTTCTCGATCTTGCTGTGCATCGGGCTGCTGTCTGCAATCTACGGCCTGATTTATCCAAGCATCGATACATGACGGGCGACTGACCAAGGAGACAAACAAAGTGTATCATAGCTGGCTCGATCGTTGGGATGAGCGACGCGCAGAGCGGGGGGACGAAGTAAAGAGGCGGACAGATTTCGCTCTGGACACTGAACTTGCCTTCCCTGGCTCCGGACATCCGGCAGGTATCGAGGCCTTCTGTCAACTTGCAGACCAGGCTGTTGAGGACCCAACCTATTTCGATGAACCGGGTAACAACGACTTGGTCGTCGAACGCAAAGGAGATTGGGCCAAATTTCCTTCAGGAATTTCTACTGACGTCGCAGAGAACAATCTCGTCTGGGCGAAAGTAACAGAAAGCAGATCATTCGATAAAGCTTTGGTTGTGTTTCACCATTGGAATGCAAGCGCGCGGTATCAACAGATGGCGAACTTTTTCTCCCGGCGTGGGATCACGGTAGTCGAGATGGCACTGCCGTATCACTTCGAACGTAGCCGTCCCGGCGCCGATTATGCCGACTACATGCTAAGCCCGAATCTCGGACGGACGACTCAATCCGTGAGACAGGCGGTATGGGATGGTCGAAAGCTTATACGGTGGCTAAAGGAGCAAGGTTATAAAGAGATTTCTGTACTCGGAATGAGTCTGGGTTCCTGGGTTGCCGGGTTGATTGCTGCTCATGACAAAACTGTTTCAAAAGCTGCGCTATTCCTCACGGCCGGAAGTCTTGCTGACATGGTGTGGAGCGGGCGCGCAACGCGAACGATTTGCGAGAGCCTTCAACCCGTGATCGAATTGGGCGACCTCAGAAGGGCTTGGGGACCACTAAACTTGGTGAACCATGCGCATCATCTGGCGCGGGACAATCTCGAACTACAGGTGGTATTGGCCAAGCGAGACAAGGTGGTGCTGCCAGAGCTTTCTGAAAGGCTGATTCAAGGGCTGAAGGACGCCGGAGCCGGGCCCAGCATATTGGAACTGAATTGCGGCCACTATTCGCTGTCCATGCCGCCCTACATTGTGTCGGCCGGCCGAAGCGTGGCTCGCTTGTTGAAACCCGGCCCCTAAGCCGCTGACGACGGAACTCGAACGGGTTCTCGGCTGAATTTCGCTCGTAGTCCAGTTATCGAATTCGGAACCCGCGCGACTCGGACCAAAAGGTTCGCCCCGAAGTTATTGGTGAAGCGAGCCCAAGAAGCGTCCATATTCCTCGCTGACTTCGCGCGCTTCGTCAAAGGCGCGAGCACGCTCCTCGTCGAGGCAGCGAAAATAATTCTGTATGTCGCGGAAGTAGAGCTCGAAATCATGACGGAGGATGTCCATAAATTCCGTGGCAACCTTCGGATCTCTTGGAACAAATGGCCGAGGCGGGGGTATGCATGAACCGGCAAGCGCCGGACAACCGACGAGCGACAGCAGAACGAATGTGCGCATCAAAGGTAGGATGCGCAACCGAAGGTAGCAAAAGCCGCTTAAATCCTTGAACGAGTGCATGTTACGTGCCTAAAGGTATCGGATTAACGTATACCGCGAAAATTATAATATACTATTGCGGTTATAAGTATACTATCGTAACCCTAGGCATCAAGTAGCAGTGCCCGGGTGTTGCGTCTTTGGAGAAAGCGTGAGCCGGGCCATGAACTGGGACATAGAAGCACCAAATGTGGTTACGGAAGCTAGGTTCCGCGAGCTCGTGGAAAGCGGCTATAGCGCAGAAATCCTGTGCCAGGAGTCCGCACATAAGAAAGGCCCCAGCTATTACGGGGTCTGGATCATGCGCGTTGTCTCTGATGATGGGGTGGAAAAGCTCCTCGTCACCGCCCGCACGCGGACGAGCTACAACGATATCAAGATCCGCGAGTTCAAGACGATCTCCGGCGTGGTGTCTTTCTTCATTGGCCTTGGCTTTGCGCATGTCGACCTGCCCCTTGAGGCGGGTACAAGCCGTACGCATAAACTCGCCCCGCCAGACAAAGCCCCATCAGACAAGGGCGCTGGCAACTAAGTTCGTCTGTCTCTGGCTGGTCGCCGCGCCAGCCTCCGCGCAAATCGTTCTGGTCATGGAGAGCGACGGCTCTCTGACCCCATCCCAGTCTCAGAGCGGTTTTGCCCGGAATTACAATGACGGCGTTGGTCAGGGATCGGCGTCCGATGGTTTGGCCATTATTGGTGAGACGGAAGCAGCGACCAAACCTGACGCGCTGCAGCTTGCGGCACTCGCCCAGCCAGCACCCCTGCCCCGCGCAGACGTTCTCTTAGACATCGAGGCAACGGCCCTGCGCTATGCCAATCATCCTGGTTTGCGCCACGTAGAGCTCTCCGTGAGGGATTGGCTGGCTCTCTACCGGGCCAACATCGAGGTTGAGAGCGCCTACCGGCAGGATGCGATCTCAACCGCGGGCGCCATTGGTCTGGGTCAACTGATGCCAGCAACCGCGCGTGATCTCGACGTCAATCCGGAGGACCCGATGCAGAACCTCGACGGTTCCGCCCGCTACCTCGCGATGATGCTCGAGACGTTCGGCGATCCGCGCCTGGCGCTGGCCGCTTACAACGCCGGACCCGACGCCGTGCGCCAATATGGCGGCATTCCCCCCTACCGAGAAACCCAGAACCATGTGGCCCGCGTGATGGCAGTGGCCGCCCGATTGGAAGGATCAAATTCATGATGTCCCAACCTTTTTGGAAATCATTCCTTAAAACACTTATCGGCAATGTCACGAGAGCGCGCAGCGCGGCAGTGCATTGGCGATACCGCTTTTTCCAAACAAGTTGGATTTCAAACCTCTTTGTCGCCTCACTGGCGCTATTCCTGCTCATTGCCGAGCCCGCCCTTGCCCAAAGCATCGATCTCTCCCCGATCCAAAGCTTATTGCAGGGCATTGTCGATGCTCTGACTGGCCCGCTCGGAGTGGTGATCGCCACACTCGCAGTCCTTGGCGTTTTCTTGAGCTGGTTTTTCAACATCATCGATCTGCGCCAGGCACTCTGGGTGCTTGTTGGTATCGCCGGTGTCGCCGCCGCTCCCACCATCGTTGCCGCTGTCTTTGCCGGTGGCTGAGCGCTCGCCTCTCTTTCTCGGCCTCGTGCGCCCGCCCAAGCTTCTGGGCCTGCCCATCATGTACGCGATGGTCTGGCTTTTCGGCTCGGTGCTCTTGTTCGTCTGGGTCCAGCACATTGCGGTGCTGGGCGTGGCCGCCCTGCTCTACCCGGTTCTCTGGAAGGCCGCGGACTGGGATCCCCGTTTCATCGACGTGATGATGACGGCGCTGCAAGAGACGCCGCCCACGCGGAACCGCTCCATCCACGGCGGGGACAGCTATGCCCCGTGAAGCCGCGCTTGATCTCCGCACGATGACGCCGGACTGGTACGCGCACGAGACCCGCCTCGCGCACATGCTGCCCTATGTGAGCCTCGTCGATGACCAGACCGTGCGGACCCGGGTCAACGAGCTTTTCCAGTGCATCCGGCTCGACGGGGTCAATAGCTACACGACCGATGACGCCTATCTCGACAAGGTGACCGCGCTCTTTGCCCGGATCATTGCGCAATTGGGGCCGGAGTTCAGCTATTACGTCCATAAGGTCTCGAAGGCGATCACGCCGGACCTCGAGCCGCTGCGCGAGGACAGCTTCGCGGGCGAGGTGGACCGGCGCTGGCGCGCGAAACTCGAGACCAGCGGGCTCCGCGACAAAACACTGACGCTCACCGTCATTCACCGCCCGCCGCCGAAAAGTCTCCTGCCGTTCCTCAGCCGCAGCGCGCCGGACCGACTGAAGGAGGAGACCCGCAAACGCCTGCAGCGCCTGGGCGAGGCCGTAAACGTCTTCCTCTCGGGCCTCACCGAGCTCAAACCGCGCCTGCTGTCGGCTGAATCGGGGGAATTGGTGGGGTTTCTGGGCGCGCTCAACACGGGCACCGAGCTGCCGCTCTACCCGGCCAACACCTACGGCTTTTTGTCCTTCAACGTCGCCAATACCCGCGTGACGTTTCACAGCGACCATTTCGAGCTTTCCGAAGGCGTCGTGGGCCATCGCTACGGCAAGAGTTTCACCATCGGGGAATACTCGGAAGGCACCTCCTGCACCATGTTCGACATGCTGAACCTGCCGGTCGACATGATCGTCACGCATTCCTTCACGCCTATCAACTCGAACCTCATGGCAGGCCGCATCAAGCGGCAAAAGCGCCAGATGCAGGCCAGCCAGGACGCGGCCCTCTCGCTCTTGGAAGCCCTCGATATCGCCGCCGATGATCTCGAGGCCAAGCGCCAAAGCTTCGGCGAGCATCATATGGTCGTCACACTATTCTGCGAAACGCTCGAAGAGCTGCAAACCCTCAGCGCGGAGATCGTGAACGCCGCCGCGACCGAGGGCGTGAAAATGATCGGCGAGCGGGTCGCGGCCAAGGCGCATTATCTCAGCCAGCACCCCGGCAACCAGCCCAAGCGCGTCCGCGCCAGTGCCGTCACCAATCGCAATTTTGCGGATTTCGCGGCCTTCCATAGAACGCAGCTTGGCAAACCCGAAGCACTTACCCCTTGGGGCCGGGTCGTCACATATTTGCCCACGCCGGAGCAGAGCGCCTATCGGTTTTCCTATCACGAGCAAGGTTCGCCCGACAAAGAACCCACCAGCGGGCATACCCTGATCATGGGGCGGCCCGGCTCGGGCAAATCGGTGCTTTCGGCCTTTCTAATGACGCAAGCCCGTCGCGCAGGGGCGCGGATCTTCGTCTTCGATTACCGTCTTGGCATGGAGATGGCGGTGCGCGCCAATGGCGGGCGCTACGCCTCCCTGAACGCCGGCCAGCCCACGGGTCTCAACCCGCTCTGGACAGAGACCGATGCGCGCGGCACCGCATGGCTCTCGGATTGGCTCACAACCCTGCTCTACCGCGCCGACAAGCCCCTGACCCCTGCGCAGACCAACCGCATCCAGGAGGTCGTGCGCCAGAATGCCCAGGCCACAAACCCCGCCTTGCGGAACTGGCGGGATTTCGCATCGCTTTTTGTGTCCACCGATGATGGCGGCGATCTGCACCAGCGCCTGCACGAGTGGACCGAAGACGGCCGCTATGGCTGGATCTTCGGGCAGAGCCTCGAGGACACCTTCTCGCTCAAAGGCGATGTGGTGGGCTTCGATCTGACCGGCATCCTCGACAGCGAGGCCGACAAGGAGCGGATGGCCGTCCTCTCCTATCTCTTCCGCAGGGTCGAGCGCGAGATTGAGGACCGCCGCCCCACCATCATCGTGATCGACGAGGCCTGGAAGGCCCTCGATAACGCATATTTCGCCGAGCGGCTGTCGAATTGGCTGGTCACCGCGCGCAAGCAGAACACCGTCGCGGTGATGATGACGCAATACGCAAGCCAGCTTGAGCGCACCCGGACCGGCAAGACCATCGTCGAGGCGGTGCCGACGCAGATCCTGCTGCCCAATATCCGCGCGCAGCCTGCGGACTACGCCATGCTGAACCTCACGGAGAAGGAGCTCGACGTCCTTCTCAACACGGGCAGCAACAGCCGCTTGGCGCTGATCCGCGACGATCAGGGCTCGATCGTGGTCGATGCCGATCTGAGCGCCCTTGGGCCCAATCTCACGATCCTTGGCGGCATGGAAAAGGGCGAAGCGCTTGTCGGCGCCGATTACCGCGACCGCCCGGACTTCTGGAGGCTTTCATGATCCGTATCCTGTTTCTTCTCGCCGCGCTCGGCGTTTTGGCCTCCTGCACCCAGTACCAGGAGCCGCAGGTGAACTGCTTCACATTCCTTGCGTCCACGGCACCCGTCGCGCCTGATTGTGACTTCACGCCCCTTGGCACCCTGGAGGGCGACATTGAAGTCTAGCCTGCCTCATATTCTCGCGTTTTGCCTGTTGCCTGGTCTCGCCTTGTCTCAAGGCGTGCCGACCAATGACAGTGGGCTGACCGCGCGTGACATCGTCGAGACCGGCGATCGCGAGGCAGACTTGGCTGTTCAGGCCGACAAGCTTGCAGTGCGCGAACTTATCGTCGAGATCGAACGGGAGCAGCTTGAAACCCTCCGACGCATCCTCGATGCCCAGACCAGCTTCGGCGGTCAGGGCCTGCCGGCGATGGTCTCGGGGATGGAAAGCGGCAGCGGGGATCCCGACCGCTCGGTGGAAGCCGTCTATGGCACGGGCGAGATCGATCCCAATCCAGGCGGTGCGCAGATGTTCGGGGACGCATCTGAGACCATCGAGCAGCTCATCATCCGCGTGGCTCAGGAGACCAGCGGCTTTGCCGGTGTTGGCCGCGCGGGTCTCTCCCCCGTCCAATGGCGCGCGTTGCTGCAAGCGCTCATCTGGCAGGAAAGCCGGTTTACGATTGGGGCACGGTCTCCCGTCGGTGCCTATGGTCTCACCCAGATCATGCCGGGCACGGCCAGCGATCTCGGCATCAACCCGGAATACTATGATAGCCCCTACCTGCAGGTGCATGGCGGCGCGCGCTATCTCGCGACCCAGCTCAACACATTCGATGGCAACATCATCAACGCCCTCGCAGCCTATAACGCCGGACCCGGCCGGGTTTTTGAGTATGGCGGCGTGCCACCCTTCCGCGAGACCCAGCACTACGTGTCGGTCATCCCTGAACGCTACAATCTCTATCTGAGCCGTATCGGCGGGATCGAAGCGCTTGGCACGATCGACCCCGCGCTTCTGGCCAATGCCAACCTCTCGCTCACGGGTCATGGGGCGGCCTTTTATGGCAGCAACTCACCCGCCGCGATCCGCCAAGCCGCCCTGCGCATCTCCGACATCGTCGAACGGATTTCCGAAACTGAAGACGTGCAGGAAAGCATCGCACTCAACACCTATGCCCGCGCCGAACTCGTGCGCCTCGTCGCTGCACGCATCCGGCTTCAGGCGGCCCGCACCCGCGTGCTTTCTGCCGAGGATCTGGCCCAGGCCAGCGCCCGCATGGCCGAAGGCGCGTTCATGGATTTTACGATCAGGGAGATTGAATGATGGGACATCTGCTCTTGAGGACAGCTTTGGTCACAACGCTTGGCATTGGCTTGCAGTTCAGCGCCCTACCCCCTGTCGCAGCACAAGGCGTGCCCGTCGTCGATACCCAGAACATCGCGCAAAACATCCAGCAGCTCCGGCAGATGATCGAAGACGAGATCCTGCAAAACGAGCAGCTGACGCAGCTCCGCGAACAGCTTGCCACACTCACGGACCAACTCGCGGAGCTGCAAAGAACCTACGAGGCGCTGACCCGCCTTGCCGAACTGCCCGAGATCATCCGCACCGAGATGGAAGATGAACTCAATGGCCTGCTCGACCAGGAGTTCGGCGACATCCTCGCCACGATTGAGGCGATCAAGACGGGGGATTTCTCCGGCCTGTCCGGTTCTGGCGCAGGCGAGATCGAAACCCAGATGGACCGCGTTCTGGCCGACCTCGGCTTTGACGAGGACACCCTCTCGGAAATGGCCACGAGCGGAAATCCCGGAGCCAACCGCGTGGCGACGCAGGCAACAACCGGCGCGCTCGTCTCAGCCGCCGCCCAGAACAGCTATGAAGATGCCGGCCAATCGCTCGAGCGGGTCGACCGCCTTGTGGGGCTTATCGACGACATGGACGAACTCAAGGAAAGCATCGATCTTAACACGCGCGTGACCGCGGAGCTCGCCATTGCGCTGGTCGCCATGTGGCAGCTCGAAGCCATCCAGACCGTGGGCGATGGCACGGGCGGCGTGATCGATGCCGCCACCATCGCCGAAGAGCAGCGGTTCATGGATTTCACCTTGCCGGACCTGCGGGCTGAGTAATCGCGGGGGCATGAATGGTGGCGACTGAACAAGAAATCATCGAGGAAGAACTGGTCTACGGCGCATTGCGCCGCGAACGGCTCTGGCAGCGCCTTGGACTGACGGGCCTCGTCTTCGGCATTATCGGCTGCCTGAGCGCAGCAGCAGTCGCGATCCTCGATGTCGATCCCCCGCCTGTCGTTGTCCCCTATGATCCTGCCACTGGTTTTGCACTCCCCGAAGCCTCGGTGGGCGCTTCCTCGGTGACCGCGAACCAGGCGATCATCGAGGCGGAAGTATTCCGCTATGTGACTGACCGCGAAGTCTACAACCAGCTCGATAACGATCTGCGCATCCGCAGCGTCCTGCGCCGCTCGGACGGGGCCGCCGAAAGTGGGCTGCGCCAGATCTGGAACAGCGCAAATGAGAACTATCCGCCGACGGTCTATGGCCCCAATGCCCGACTCGACGTGGAAATCCTCAGCATCAACCGGATCGGAACCAACCGCGCGACGGTCCGCCTGCGCAAGCGCCTGACGTCCATTAACGGAGTCCAGACCGGCCTCTTCACTGCGACGCTTCTCTTCGAGTTCCGCCCCGAGACCCGCCGCTCCATCGATGAGGTCTGGACCAATCCATTCGGCTTCACCGTCCTCGAATATTCCATCCGTTCCGACAGATTGGAGAACTGACGTTGTTGTTTATAAGATCGCTTATTTTTGTCATTGCCCTGTTGCCCGGCCTCGCCTCTGCCGAAGCCATCCCGCGTGGCGGTCCCAACGACAGCCGGGTGCGCTTGGCCACCTACCAGGAGGGTCAGGTCTACCGTCTCAGCGTGTCGCTCACCCATGTGACCACCATCGAGTTCGGCGAGGGTGAAAGCATCCGCTCGATCATCGCTGGAGACACCGAGGGCTTCGAGATCGACGGCGTCCCGGGCGGTCAGGCCTTCGCGATCAAGCCTGTGGCGCGCGGGGTGCATACCAATGTGACAGTATATACGAACCGCCGGAGCTACTACTTCAACGTCCAGGAGGTCCGCAGTTCGACCTTCTACGTGGTGCAGTTCCGCTACCCTGACGACGCTGCGCGCCCGACCCGGGCCATCGCGGCACAAGCGCCGAACTACAATTACGGCGCCAGCGCACGCACCGAATTCACCCCGACCCGCATCTGGGATGACGGGACCTTTACTTATTTCGCGTTTCCAAGAAACGCGCCTGTGCCCGCGATCTTCCGCTACGCGGGCGGCCGCGAGCGCACGGTCAACACGCAAACCCCTGAAGACGGCGTGATCCGCGTCAGCGGCGTGAACCGCCAATGGGTCCTGCGACTTGGCGAAGAGGTGGTCTGCATTGAAGCAACGCCGCCTGCGGGGGTAGGCTCATGAGCGAAACCGGAAACGCAGACCTCGAAAAACGCCTCGCCGCCCTTGAACAAGGTAAAGGTGCGGGCTCACCCCCCGCCCCTCGGCGCTCTCCCCTACTCGCTTTGGTCGTCGTCCTCGTGATCGGCGCGGGCGGAGCGCTGCTCTATCTCCTCTCCCAGCCCGAGGAAGAAGAAGCCCTCCCCACAGCTACGCCAGACGTGTTTCAAAACGAGGGGGACGGCTTTGGTGCCCTCGAGACCTTGCCCCCGCCCGAGCCCGAGGTCGTGTTCGTCGCACCCGATCCGGTCGAGCCCAATGCCGAGCTTCTGGCGCAGATCACCGCCCTGCAGGCCCAGATCGAGGAATTGCGCAACGCCCCCGAACCGGTCGTCGAGGAAGACACCGCCGCCGCAGAGGCGATCGACGCGCTGACCGCTCAGATCGCGGCGCTGCAAGCCGCCTCGGAAGCCGCACAGCAACGTTTCCAGGACGAACTGACGGCCCGGGATCGCAGCCTTGAGCAACTCCGCATGGATCTGGAACTGGCCCAACTCGAGGCCACCCGACCGCAACCCGCCCCAACGGACCCCACGGAAGATGAGCTGCGCGCACGCGAGCAAGAGCGACTGCGCCGCGAGGAAGAAGCCCGGCGTATGGCCGAGCTCGAACGCCGCGCAGCGGAGGAACGCGCCTTCCAGGAGCGGCGCATCACCTCGCCCACCATCGCGTTTGGCGGTGCCTCCGGAGCGAATGAAACGGCTCTGACCGAACGCACCTTCGGCGAGGTGACGGATTTCGTGCTGAACGGGGCGTTGCCCTCCACCGTGACGCAGGCAGAGGTGATCGCCAATCCCTCCAACACCATCGTGCAGGGCACCATGATCCAGGCCGTCATGGAAACCGCCCTCGACAGCTCCCTGCCCGGCCAGACCCGTGCCGTGGTGTCCGAGGATGTCTACAGCGTCGATGGCGCGCGCCTCTTGATCCCGCGCGGATCCCGCCTCATCGGGCGCTACCGCGCTGGCGTCGATATCGCGCAGCGCCGCGTTACCATCGCCTGGGACCGGATCATCCTGCCTGACAATCAGACCGTCCAGATCAGCTCCTTCGGGGGCGATGAATTGGGCCGCTCCGGTGTCACCGGCTTTGTGGACACACGCTTTGCCGAGCGTTTCGGGTCGGCTGCCCTGATCTCGCTGATCTCGGCCGCGCCAAGTGCCGCCGCCTCCGAGGTTCAGGATGAGACTGCCGCCGACGTTCTCGAAGACGTTGGCGATGATCTGGCAGATGCCACGGACAGCGTCATCGGCGATTACCTCTCCATCGGCCCCGTCATCTATGTCGACCAAGGCGCACGCGTCACGGTCATGGTCGACCGCGATCTGGAGATATTCTGAGCCCATGTCGCTAAGCTATCTCGAAACCTCCCTCGACAGGATCGCCGCCGCCACCCGCGACGATGTCATCGAGATCTGCATCAATCCTAACGGAAGCTGCTGGGGAGAATTCCAGGGCGATCACTTCATGCGAAAGCTGGACCAGAGGCTGACCGCAACAGAAGTCAAAGACCTCGGCAACCAGATCGCCTCTTCCGCCAACACGACAATGAGCAAGGATCGCCCGATCGTTTCGGTCTCGATCACCTACAAGGGGCGACCGATCCGGGCGCAGGTCATCACTCCACCTGCAGTGCTAACCGCCATGTCGATCAGCCTTCGGTTCTTTTCAAGCCTGCCACTCGACGGGATCGCGCTCGATTTCCTCTATGGCAAGGAACGCAAACTCGAAGAACTCCGCCTCGAGAAAACCCGGGAACTGCGCGAGGTGGTGGCCGCGGGCGCCATCGACGATGCGCTGGCCTTCTGCGTAGACAACAAGCTCAACATGATCGTCTCGGGCGGTACTTCCACCGGCAAGACTGTCGCCGCGCGGAAGATCCTCTCTCATGTGCCATCCGAGGAACGCATCGTCACCATCGAGGAAGCCGCCGAGCTTCTGCCGACCCAGCCCAATGCCGTGACCCTCATCGCCAATCGCGACGCAGAATTCCAGACCGCCGATGTGCTTCTCACCGCCACGCTGCGCATGCGCCCCGACCGGATCATCCTCGGCGAGGTGCGCGGCAAGGAGGCCATGACCTTTCTGGAAGCCATCAACACCGGCCATGGAGGCTCGATGACCACGCTGCATGCGGAAACCCCACAACTCGCCGTGCAGCGCCTCGCGATCGCGGCCCTCAAGACCGAAATCCCGATGACCTATGCCGACATGATCCAGTACATCGAAAATTCCATTGATGTGATCATCCAGGCCGGCCGCCATGACGGCAAACGCGGCATCACCGAATTCTACCTCCCCGGCGCAACTGAGATTGGAACTTCCTCATGAAGACCTTTGAATACGATATCTTGTCCTTTCCCATGACCCGCAAAACCAGCCTTGCCGACATGCGGGCCAGCCTGAACGAGAAGGGCGCAGACGGGTGGGAGGTGGTGTCGATCAGCACTTCGGAATTCGCCAATATCGGGCACACGGTCTTCTTGAAACGCGAAACCACCACAATCGGAGCCACGGCATGAGGCCGGCACGGCTAACCCTTGCTTTGACCGGGGTGGCCCTGAGCCTACTGGCTGTCCCCGCCTTCGCTGAGCGGAATCTGTTGCCGACCCTTGAGCGCAGCTTCAACGTCTGTCCAGACCGCGCCGCTGAGCCCATGTGGATGCAGGAGATCCCCCTGCGCCAAGCCTATCAGCGCGTGTTGGTCCAGGACATCTACCGCGCCCAAAACCTCGAGCGCATCGTCGAGACCGGCAGCTGCGACTGTGAAATCCGCTTCCCATCTTGGGACGCGGCCGAGGCGGTGTTTCGTGAGCGCCACGCCAGTGACGAACGGTGGGAGATGCTTCAGGCCTCAGACGCCTACAACCGCCGCACCAACGCCGCCCGCCTTGCCGCCAAAGCCATCTGCGAAGCCGCGGGCAATTGGTAGGGCAGCCCCGTTATGAGCGTCGTCACCTACTTCGTTGAAACCTCGCAGGGCTACCTCGACACCGCTGCGGAAACCCAGTTCGGGTCCGTTGCGGCAACAGTCGGCACGCTTTTGATGCTGGGAACAACGCTGGTGGTGATCCTCGTCTTCCTCAACATGATCTACCAATACAAGGCGATGGACGGGCGCACGGCCTTCTGGCTCGCAGTCAAGATCGGACTGATCGGGATATTCGCGACCAACTGGGTCCAGTTCAACGCGCTGGCCTCCGCAATCCTTGCCGGCATCGACAGCATTGCGGGTGCCCTCGTGGCTTCGGTCGGTGGTGGAACCCCGGGTCCCTCCGGTACTTTCGCCGAAGAATTCGACCGGTTGATCGCCGAGTTGGGGGACTATTTGAACGCCGCTGGTTCCGAGTTGAACTGGATGGCCGGCGCCATGCTCGACATTGTTGGGGTCCTCTTGCTCTCGATTCTCGGCGGACTCGCAGCCTTCATACTCGTGGCCTCGCGTTTGATGATCGCACTTCTGATCGGGATCGCTCCAGTCATGATTTTCCTGACTCTCTTCGAGGTGACCAAGGACTATTTTGCACGCTGGCTGTCCGCCCTGGTCTCCTTCGCGCTTTACCCGATCGTCGTGGCCGGCGTGTTCGCAACGATCACTGGAGTCTCTTCCGCTCTGATCGGTGAGCTTGGCGACCCGGAAGGGGCATCAAATATAGGCGCCCTCATCCCCTTCTTCATGATGGTTCTCATGGCCAAGGGCTTCATCATCGCCACACCCTTTATCGTCCGTGCGATCTCGGGAAACATCATGATGCCCGCCCTCTCCGGTGGCCTAGGCGGCGGTTACAGCTTCGCCCGCGCCGCCATGGGCAGCCAGCAGGCCTACAACCGCTATCTGATCGGCGGTGCCAGTGGCGCAGAATACGCAGCCCTCAGGGCGCGGCAGTTTTTTGGTGTGCAGCAGATGCCAGTGCGGCAAGGCATGGGACAGACAGGTCAGGCAAGCGGCACTGGGTCACCGGGGGCAGGGTCTCAAATGCTGGCTCAACTGGCCCGGTTGGGAAGGCTGGGGCGGCGGTGATAGCCACCTGACAAAAACCTGCCAAAACTGCAAAGGTTTTGCCGGGGGTTTTTGTCTTGGCTGCGCGGTTGATCTTGGGCGGGGCAGGCGAAATGGACAAAAACGACCGTTTATGGCGAAGTCGGTACGAACCCCGGACGGAGGCGATGGACGTTCGGTCGTGTCACGAGCTGTGCGACAGGACGTTGAGAATCTTGCCGGTGGGATCGGCCACGAAGAACCGGCGCACGCCCCACGGCTCGTCCGTCAGATCGTAGATGATCTCGCAGCCCAACTGCTTCGCCCGGTCATGAACCATGTCCACGTCATCGACCTCAATGGAAAGATCGGGCACCGGCGCACCCGAGCCGCCTTCACTCATCAGGCTCATCTGGGTCGTCGCACTTGCCTCGGAGCCAAGTGTTACGATCCACCCAAAGTCCATCAGGACCTCAAGCCCGAAAAGGTCAATATAGAACGCTTGCACCTCTGCTGGTGCAGTTGCCGCGACATTCGCAACGATCCGCAATACCGCCATTTTTTCCCTCTCAATATCTAGTTCAACCTGAAAGTATCTGAAGCGTTGCGCCTCTGAAATATGGGCAGCGGCGACCCTGTAGAGGTGGCCGACAGTTCAAAGGGCAGTCAGATGTATGTGCGTGGCCTCCTCCGTCATCGTGACACTGGTGCGCCGATAGTCGCGATTCAACGATGTTGTATCGAATAGCGCGATGCCTTTCCCCAGGAAGCGCGGAACCAGGCGCAGATAGATTTCATCCACTTCCCCGCTTTCCATGGCAGACTGCGCGGCGCTGGCCTCACCGATAATCATGATGTCGCGCTCGCCACAAACCTGATGGGCGGCCGTCAGAGCGGCCGTGAAATCCGGGAGAAACGCGAAGGAGATTCGGCCGTTTTCTTTCGGTTTGGTGTCGGGGCGCTCGCCGCCGAAGACCAGAACAGGAACCTGATACTCGTAGTTGCCCGCAAACCAGTCCGGGTCGTCGGCCATGTCAAACGATGCCCGGCTCATCACGACTGCGCCGGTTCGCAAGACCAGTGGGGCGATCAAACCGGCACGGTGCATCTCTTCGACGGGAAAGATGCTGTTGCCGTTCTCGTCGGCCCAGAAACCGTCGATCGACATTGCCGCATCCAGCAGGACTCTGCTCATTCTGTAGATTCCTTCAGGTAACGAACCAGACTGTCCGCTGAACCGTTCTGGCCACGCTCGGCATTGTCGATCATTCTGCCAAAAGTGATTTCCGTCATGCTCTGATCCTTCAGATATATTTGCAGTCTTGTTGCGAAAGGCGTCAATCGACGCGAACAGCCGTTCGGTCACAGAGCGGCAACCACTCGTTCTCGGGTTTCCACTCCCAGACGATCTCCTGCCTGCGATTGTTATCGCTGAAATTGATCGTCGCGCGCTCTGTCGGGCCGCTCAGGGTCCAGTTGTCGCCATCCCGCTTCAGCTCGTAGGTCCGCATATGGCCGTGATTTTCGAAGGAATTGGCGAACATCCTGCCTGTCTCCGGGTCGATGCCCCTGACCCAATGGGTGTCGAACACCGCCCCGCCGGGGCGCGCGCACTCGTCCTCGATCTGGAAGAACCCGCCGGTGTGCCACCAGGCCTTGTGCTCGCTCTCCCATTTCTCCCCGTTCGCCTTCGGATCGTCGCCGGACTGATCGGTCCCGCCGTAGGACGTTCCTTCGGCGCGCCATTCTCCCAGGAACACATCAAGCTCCGTTGGTTGGCGGCTCGGTTCGTTCGATTGGCTCATGGTTATTCGTCTCCTTCCTGCTCGATATAGCGCGTCAGTTTGTCGAGGATTTCTTCCCAGCCGTGTCGGCGCATATCGGCTGTCTCGCCCTTTCCAAGAAAAACCGACTGGTCGATGAGGGTCAGACGGGTTCCGTCCCCTTCGGCTTCAAGGTGCAGGGTCATCATGGTTGCCGAAGTGGCTTCACCCGTGCTCGCGGATCGCATCACCCCGGCGCTGACAATCCGGTGCGGCGGGTCAATATTGAGAAACCGGCCGAAACTCTCGGCCACCGGGTCGCCCTCGGGGCCAAAGCGCGAGGTTTCGATTCCGTCCTCGCGGAAATCCTGCTGGAACTCCGCAATGACCCAATCATTGCCCGGCACGTCCCATTCCAGGCGCTGTTCCCGATCCGCCCATGCCTGGAAAACCCGCTCCGGCGGCGCTGCCAGAAAGCGCTCGGATTTGATCGTATCGGGTGTGATCTGGTCAGTCATCGGAATTTCCTCTTCGTTCAACAAATGATTGCAACCGGTCCAGCCGCTGTTCCGCGTGGCGGCGGCGCTCGCCCAACCACGACTCGACCGCAGAAAGAGCTTGGTGATCGACGCGGCAGAAACGGGTGCGGCCCCTCTTCTCGCTCACGATCAGGCCGGACTGCTCCAGGATGCGAAGATGCTGGCCAACGGCTGACAATGACATGTCGAGGGGTTCCGCTAGTTTGCCGACGCTCAACTCGCCGTCGCACAGGCGGGCAACGACCTCGCGCCTGGTGGGGTCGGCAAGCGCTGCGAAAGCGGCGTCCAAGCTGGAATCATACTGAAGCATGTACTTCAGTATAGGGTGGTTCAATCCGCTGACAAGTGACCCGCCTTGACAGAAACATAACCCCAAGGCTATGAATAACTCATAACTTTGGAGCTATGATTTCGATGCCGCTCGCGCAGGACGAAGTATTCCGGTCGCTTTCGGACCCGACCCGCAGGGCCATCTTCGAGCGCCTGTGTCTCGATGGCGCGCAGAATGTCGTGGCACTGACCGAACACGCCGGGATTTCACAACCCGCTGTCTCGAAACATCTGGCCGTTCTCAAACAGGCAGGCCTTGTCAGTGGAACACCGGAAGGGCGTCAAACCCGCTATGTCGCCAATCTCGAGGCGCTGGCACCTCTGATTGATTGGACACAGACCATGAGCCGGTTCTGGGATGCGAAGCTCGACGGATTTGAAGACCTTCTGAAGAGGACGGACCAGTGATGGAAACCGACACGAACTCGCGCTCGGTGGTGAAGGAACGCGAGCTGAATCACGCGCCAGAGAAGGTCTGGCGGGCGCTGACGCAGAAGCACCTCATCGAGGACTGGCTGATGAAAAGCGATTTCAAGCCGGAAGTCGGTCACCGTTTCGATCTCGAAGCCGACTGGGGCAAGGTGTCCTGCAAGGTACTGGCGGCCGAACCACATGAACGCCTGTCCTACACCTGGGCGGCGCACGAGCTGGAAAGCGTCGTCACTTGGACCCTCACTGAAACCGCCACCGGCACGCATCTAAAGATGGAGCAATCCGGGTTCGGACCCGATCAGGATCAGGCCTACCAAGGAGCCAGGGCCGGTTGGGAACAGTTCCTCGACAATCTGGAGAAGGTCGTCGCCGGTCTCGATGAAAAGGACGAGCGATGAACATCGTTCTCTGGATACTTCAGGCGCTGCTGGCACTGCACACGGCCATCGGCGCGGGCTGGAAGCTCTTCAACTCGGAACAGGCCGTCCCGACGCTGGCCGCGATCCCGAACGCTGTCTGGATGCTCCTGATCCCGTTCGAACTGCTCTGCGCCGTCGGTCTGGTCATCCCTGCTGTCGCGCCGTCGCTGGCATGGCTGGTGCCGGTCGCGGCCATCGGGATCGCGATGGAAATGCTGGTCTTCTCCGGCGTCCACCTGCGCGCCGGGGCAGAGGATAGCGGGCCGATGTATTACTGGCTGGGTGTCGCGGTCGTTTGCGCGGTGATCGCGCTCGGGCGGCTCTTCGTCGCGCCGCATTGAGACAGAGGGGCAGGCATGGCGGACGATTCCGAAGTCGAGAGCCTTCTGAACCAGAAAAACTGGCAGGACGAGCGGCGCAGGCTGCGCGATATACTACTCGATTCCGGCCTCGAAGAGCGCGTGAAATGGGGCAAGCTATGCTTGGCAGGGCAGCAACGTCGCCATCATCTACGGGATGAAAAACTCCTGTGCTGTCGGGTTCTTCAAGGGGTCGCTCCTAAAAGACGAGGACGGCCTTCTCGTCCAGCCCGGCAAGCACTCCCAGGCTATGCGGCGGCTTCATTTCGAGAGCCCGGAAGAGATCGAAGACGGCGAGGACACGATCAGGCGTTTCATCGACAAGGCGATACAGGCGGAAAAGGACGGCCTGGAAGTCGCGTTCACCGAAAAGGACAATCTCGACTATCCCGACGAGCTACAGGACGCGCTCGATGACGATCCCGAGCTGGCGGAAGCCTTCGAAGAACTGACGCCGGGACGGCAGCGCGGTTGGGTTCTGCATTTCTCGGACGCCAAGCAGTCAGAAACGCGGGCGCGGCGCATAGAGAAGGCCCATTCGAAAATCATCGGCGGGAAGGGCTGGGACGAAAGATAGTATTAGGACTGCTTTGAGTTGTTCCAGACACTCTCCGCACAGCAGTTTCTGCCAAAACCTAAGCGTCTATGTCACCGACGATAACGACCGATACTGGTGAAAAATTCCAACCCGGCCAGTTCGCGTCGGTTCAGCGAAGGGTTCGAGAGACGACTTCGGCAAAGGCCTCCGGCGCGTAGGTATAAGCCACGTGATCTCCCGGGAAAATCACCGGTTCCTGCCCGAGCTGTTCGGCGAGCGCCAGGCTGGCCTGGTGCGTGGATTCACCTTCGGTCGCCTCACCCGCCCCGACCACGATGCGCCCCGGTCCGTCCACCAACTTCGCAACATCGGGCGTGAAGGCAGTAAGGGGACGCATTCCATGGGCGAAGAAATACTCCATGTTGCCGTTGATCCGTCCGAACGTCGCTGCCTCCTCCGCCGATTGCGGTTGGGGCGGAGCCTCGCCGTTTGCCATGCCGCTCACTTCCAGGAAGGTCTGGAAGGCCGACTGAGCGCCGCCGTTCTGATACGCGGTATAAATTATCTCGTCAGCAGCCAGGGCCTCGCTGGGATCATCGAGAAGCATCACCGCACGCGGCTCGTGTGCTATGACTGTTGCAATCCCTTCCGGGTGGTTTGCCGCAAGCGCGAGGGCAATTTGCGCCCCGCCGCTGGTGCCGAAAACATGCACCGGAGCGTTACCAAGATGGGCGATGATCGCCGCCATGTCAATGGCAAGGAGCGCCACGTCTAGATCGGTGTCCCGTGCATCGCAGACGCTGCGCGAATTGCAGCGCGGATCGACAGCGACGGTGGTGAACTCATCCGCCAGCGCCTCGGCGAGGCCGACGAACACCCCGGCATCCTGTGGTCCGCCGGGAATGAGCAGCAACAGCGGGCCGCTGCCGCGAATTTCAAAGTAGAGCGAGGCACCGTTCACCTCAAGCATCCGGGATTGTGCGGCCATATCAGTCGATCCTGTGGTTTGTGAGAGTGCCGTTGAGACGGGCGTGAAGAGTGCGAGTGAAGCGGCGCAGACGGTCAGCCTCATCTCATTTAACCGGTAGAGTCGCACAGGGGGTTTGGGTGCGCGGGCGATGATGCCCTTCGCCTCGAGATCGAGCTGGGCTGCCTTCAGCCACCAGCCCGCCTTGGCACCGCCGGGAAACAGGTCATCCGGCAATTTCGGCAGCAGTTCCGCATTGGCGTCGGGCACCTTCATTCCCGGAGGCTCATCGGGCAGCACCGAAAGCAGCGCATCCCGCATGGCAGTGAACTTCGCCCTGTCCACCCGCTGGATGTGCCCCGGACTTACAGCATTCTCGATCTCGATTTTGTCTTCCGACATCTCAGAGCACTCCGTTCACGTAGTCAATCTTCGGGGTCTTTAAGCCCATCGGCAGCCAGCTCGCGAAAAGCCGGACAAAAAACATCGGCGACGTGCGGGCCGGATGTGGTGCAGCCTCGACCGCTTGTGTCGCCTCGACGCGCTGGCGCACCAGCGTGATCCAGTGTCCATGGGTGAAATCCAGCATGAGAAAGCTGTTGCAGCAGGTTGCCACCACCCGGCGGGTTGGCGAATCCGGTTTTAGCCGATGTTCGCGCAGGTGCTCGGCACCTTTCAGGCAGATCACACGATCCTTGCGATAAACGACGTAGGGAACGCCGCCATCCGCCATCTTGACGGGTTCCGCGCCCGGCAGCTCCTCAAGTTCATCCGCAGCCTCGCGACAGCCATCGCAATGACAGACGGTCGTCAGGATCGGAATGCCCACCGCCTCCAGTTCCACTTTGCCGCAGAGGCATCGGACGCTCGTGACTTCGGTTGACATCCCTACAGCTCCCGCAGTTGATCTTCGTTGATTAGACTGGACCGTCCAGTTTGATTTGTCAAGGAAAGCGTAGTAGTCTTGATCCGACGCGTGGAAAGGGAGCGAAAAAATGTCGAATGGAGCGGACACTCGCCTGCGCCGAACCCGCGCCAGGATTATCGACGCGGCAGAGGAGGTATTTCCGGAACATGGCTTCCTCGGCGCCAGCATGGATGCTGTGGCCGAGCGCGCCAGCGTGTCGAAACAGACCGTGTATGCACACTTCAACAACAAGGAGGCTCTGTTTCTTGAAGTCGTCCAGTCGATGACCGCCGAAGCGGCCTCCGAGATCGGAGAAGATCGGGGCGACTCGGAGGTGTTCAGTGAGCCGAGCGCGCGCATCTGTCTTACCGATATCGCGCTCGATCAGCTCAGGGTGGTCCTGACGCCCAGGCTCATGCGCCTGCGGCGCATGATCATCGGTGAGGTGGACCGTTTCCCCATGCTCGGAAAATCGCTGCACGAGACTGGGCCGCAACGCTCGATCCAACGCCTGACGAGGGCTATCTCACATTACTCTGCCACGGGAGCGCTGAATGCTTCCGACCCGGAGAAGGCGGCCGTGCAGTTCAACTGGATCGTGATGGGAGCGCCGCTGAACTCCGCGATGCTGCTCGGCGATGCAGGCATCCCGAAGGACGCTGCCCTGCGCGAACATGCAGAGGAGGCAGTGGGGTTCTTCCTCGGCGTTTACGGGGGAAAAACGTCGGCTATTGGACCGAAGTGAAGTTTGCGCTCAGCACCGAAGGAATCACGACAATGAAACGCCACATCAATCGTTTGCAGTACTTTTTCTATATTCTTGCTCTCTCTGCATGTGAGCCCGCGGGGACACCGGCCCCTGGGGGAGGAGGCGCAGATGAATGCGGCGCGTCACGCTATCAGGGCTATGTCGGCAGGGACGAAGCTGTAATCGTCGCTTCTGATTTGCCCGTGTCGGTGCGGATTTTGCATCCCGGAGATATCTTAACGATGGAGTTCAAGGCCAATCGACTGAACTTTCTGGTAGACGACAGCGGCAGGATTGATCGCGTCTACTGTGGCTAGTGATGTGCCGCTCCGGCCCCCAAGCACCGTTGTTTTGAACAATGGTTAGACGGCGAGATGCACTCGCGGGTCAGTCTTCCAACACGTCCAGCGTGAAGTGTTCGGAGCGGAGTGAATTCAGCAGATCGGCCGCATCGAAGATTTGGCCAGGGGTGTAAGCACCGGCTCGATTGAATTCCGGCCGAAGGAGCCGTCCGGCAGCCTCACAGACGAGCGGTGCCGAGAATGCGTAGATGTCACGCCCCTGTGCCACAACCCGCCTTTCTTCTTGGCCCAACCTTGCAACGATCTCGACCACGAACCTTTGTGGCGACCTTCCGGTTTCATCGAGTCGGGGCACCGGTGTCGATGTATCGCGTATGTCCTCGATCGCGTTGGCGCTCAGGAAGGTTCGGACTGCCTTCGGTTTGAGGTGTCGCGAGATCAGTATGATCTCGGAGAGAGGGACTTCCAGTGTTCGCTGATGTCCGACAGGCTGCACGAAGGTCCCCTCACCTTCGGCGGGTGGCAATTGCACGGGAACGAGAGCCCCCTTCTCAACCACCAATCGCCGCGCGGTGTTGCGCTCGCCGGTCAGACGCGTCCCCCGCGTCGGATGCCAACTGTCGAGGCCGATCATTACGTTTATGTCATCTACGCTGGCCCACCCCTTCGTCGCTACCGTGGCGAGCAGGTCCGCAAAGCCGCCGAAGAAGCCCATGGCGGGCAGTACGACGACCCCGGCTTCACGTGCGGAGCTGTCGAAGGTCTCGAAGGTTTTCTGGGCGCTGGCCTGCTCCGCTGTCACATCGAGATAGTGGAGCCGCTTTCGGACGGCGGCCCCTGCGATCGCATTGGCGGTATCCAGAAACGCGCCTGCACAGTTGATGACCGCCGCCGCGCCTTCGAAGGCCGTATCGAGGCTCAAGGGATCATCGACGGTCGCACACCGACGTGTAACCTCTCCGGGAAACTGGGCCGCCGAAATGGCCTCGGAGCTTCTCGCCACCGCAATCGGGCTCACTCCACGCTTCAGCAATTCACTGACGACGAGCCGCCCGGTGTGACCGTTCGCGCCGTACACCGCGATTTTCCTTGAGATATTCGTCTCTGCATCGCTCAATTTAATGGCCTCCCTGTTGCCCCAACCACGGCGGAAAGGCCGGCCAGGAGTAGCTTTGGACTACGGATATGCAATTCGCCTTGGCACTGGTGAACTCCAGCACATGGCAGAACCGGCGGCGGTGTCCGTTTGCGAAAACAACCTCGCCGCTGGCCGCGCCAACCTTGCCGTGGGAAACGGCGTGATCGACGGTGATTTCCGCTGGCTTCGCCTGCGACGCCAGATACTTCATAATTTCTTCGCGTCCGTCCGTCGAGCTGTCAGTACTCCGACTCCAGACAACATCTTCGCTGAAAATCTTCGCCTCTGCCTTGCCAGACTCCAACGCAATCGCAACATCCTGCGCGAACTTGTTCTTGGGTGAATTGCCGCAGTCCTTACTGCCTTGAATCTTGGTCATCTCTCATTCCCGAAGCCGGTCACAGTTTTCCTAAAAAGGCGATGCCTTTGTCAGGTCTCGCCCCGGAAGGCTGCCTCCAAGCTGGCGATGTCGATCTTCTTCATCTTCATCATCGCAGATTGCACCCGGCCGGCAGCTTCCCGATCCGGGTCACTCAACATATGGGTCATTGCAGTCGGAACGACCTGCCAATGGACGCCGAAACGGTCACACAACCATCCGCACGGCCCTTCGCTGCCGCCCTCGCTCAGCGCCTCCCAGAGCCGGTCAGTTTCGGCCTGATTAAGGGTCGCAATCGAGATCGAGTGATCTTTGCTGGGCGCAAAATTCTCATTGCCATCCAACGCCATAAAGTGTGTATCCATGACCCTGAAAAGCACCATGTTCATACTTGAGCCGATTGGCTGCACATGATCGACATGGGTATTCGGAATGGTCTCGGCGTAGAACCGCACGGCATCTTCCGAACAGTCTTTGAAAAAGATGCACATTCGGGCATTTGGTCGGTCAGTCATTATTCTAGTCCTTTCCGTTTGATCTGGTTACATCCGGGGTTGTGACAGCATTTGAAACGGGAGTTATTTGGGTAGTCATCCGGCTACGCCAAAAAGCTGTTCGATGTAGTTTCGCAGATGATCAACGCTCTCACGGGCAAGCTCCGGGTCGCCCGTCGCCTTGGCGAGAATGAACCCGCCCTGAAGCACCGCCTGCGTATGACGGGCAAGGCTTTCAGCAGTCCAGTCGGCGTCAATGCCACGCTGTTGCCTAGCCGCTTCGATATCCGCCTCAAGCGTGGCGGCATGGCCGAAGATGCTTTCTGCACAGGCATCGCGGATTGCCGGAGCGCTTTCATGAACTTCCTGCGTCATGGTGCCCACGAGACAGGTGAACTCGAAAACCTCTCCGCCGATTATCCCTTTGCGGAGATCGAGATAGGCGAGCACTCGGTCCAGCGGATCGTCCAGCTCATGAAAGGATGCGTTCGCGAATAGGGCGCTGGTCGTCTCTGCCCAGTGGTTTGCCGCAGCCACACCAAGCGCCTCCTTTGTCTTAAAGTGGTGGAAGAACGCGCCCTTCGTGACCCCCGCCTCTTGGCACAGGTCGTCAACGGATGTTGCGGCAAAACCTTTCTGGCGGACCACATCGCAGGCCGCTTCGAGCAGCCTGGTTCGTGCATCTCCGCGCTCGGGGGATTGTTTGGTCGGTCGTGGCATGGCAGATACATACCGTACAGTTGGTATCTATTCAAGTTGAATACCGAGGAAACATCATGTCTGACAATTGTGACCTCACCGCAGCAATGCCGAAAAAGGCAATCCGCTGCGGCAATCTCAGGGGGTCGGTCCAACTCCTAATTCTCTTCAACCGGTTCTCCATCGACCGGATAAGTCAAACAGGGGTCAAGAATGATCTGACGCTCTCCGGCGCGGTTGTAGCCGCCCGCGAACTGGACGGGCTCGCCCGTCACATCCTCGGGGTAGTAGGTCACGCACATGACCTGAACCTGCTCCGGCTGGCACATGATGAGATAGGCCAGCGCGCCGTCCCAGTGGCTTTCGACAATTGGCCCTTCGATCACCATGCTTACCCGGCCGTTGACCTCCGGCGCGCGGTCGATCCAGTCGGGCATGGTCTCGCAGGTGGCCGGGGTGCCGAACCCCTCGCCGGGCCGAAACGGCCCTTCCTCAGGGTACAGCGAATCATCGGCCATCGCCGCCACGCCCCAGACACAGGTTGCCAACAGGGCAACCCTCGATAGTGAAAAACTGGTCATAAATTTTGCCTGCCTCGACTTTTTGTTTGTTTGGCCCGCCACTGCGGACCCGGCCAAGATAGGCGCAATGCGGGCCTGCGTCTTACATGATTCTCCGATGCCTGTTAGAATCCTCCTGTTTCGATCGGATAAACAATGACACAGGCCCAAAATGACGACACCTATCTGGACCATGCCGACTACTATGCGCGCGGTCCCTACGCCCGGTATCTGACAGACCGGAAGGTCATCGGGCGTCAGCCGGTGGCGATGTTTTCGGCCAATCAGCCTGCCGGTCAGTTTCCCGATCCACCCATGCCGACCGTTCTGCTTTACCTCGCACGACAGGGCGTGAAGGAAGCGAAATTTGACTGGGGGGCGGGGCGTTGGACCGGCAGATGGCGTCGTGACGATCTCACGCTCGTCCCCCCGGATGCAGCCTCCGATGTGTCACTCTCCGACCGGCACGGGTTTCTCGGTGTCTGCCTGCCAGTCGCGATGTTCAGCGACGATATGGACCCGGCCGGAAAAGCCGCCGTCGAGCGCCTCGGCAAGCTCTACGCTGCCCCGTTCCAGGACCGGCTTCTCACCGACCTGTGTGACACTCTCTGGCACGAAGGCGGGGATGACGGATCAGGGTGCAACCTTTTCGCGGACAGCGCCCTTCAGCTCCTCGCGGATCGTCTGCGTCATCTGGTGGGAAATAAAAATCTCGCGCCCCGAACGCACGGCCTGTCACCCGCCAATCTGCATCATTTGGACGAATTCGTTCGCGCGAAATTGCACGGCGCGATCACAGTGGCCGATATGGCCTCTGTTGCCAATCGCAGCCCGTCACACTTCTCGGCGCTCTTCAAACGGACAACCGGTCGGACGCCCTACCGGTACGTTCTGGCCCTGCGGGTCGAAAGAGCGGAAGAGCTGATGACCGAGATTCCCGGGCTTGGCCTTGCTGAAATCGCGCTCGCGAGCGGCTTTTCCAGCCAGTCACACATGACAGCGGTATTCAGGCAGGTCAGAGGAAAGACGCCGGGCGGTCGAGTATCGGACGCTGTTTTCGCTATGAGCCCTATCCCTCAAGCAATCGACCTCATTTTCCTAGCGCGGATCATCGGGGAGTTACTATCGGGCAAAGAGGCTATCGACGCGGTCTTCGCCGTGAGAGCCGTCAGTCTGGTTGCTGTAGCCTGGGGCGTGCGCGAATGCACTGAGAAGGGAACGATCAGCCGAGAATGCCCCGGCTCCAAAACCTGCCGGTCTGCCCGCTTGAAGCCCGAAGGTGCATCGCACCAGCGAGTGATCGGTTTGATCGGTGAAGCCCCCTAGAACGCCATCGGCAAAGTCATCGACATCCGGTCCAGACACAAAGGGGCTTCCCTCCATGACGGTCAGCTCGGTTGCGAGTGCCGTCGATAATGCAGCTCCCATTTCGTGGGTCGGCCGACCCAGCGACATCTCGCCCACCGTGATATGAACCGCCACGTTGCCATCGCGAAGCGCGGAAATGTTCGGTTGAAATTGAAAGACAGGGTTCATTCCGTGGATCAACCAATAGTCGAAGTTCGTCCTTACGCGTCGAAGGGTTGCTTCGTATTCGGGCAACAGGACCGAACCGCCCGATGTGGCGCTGTCGTCAAGCCCGGACAGCCCCCTCTCCGCCAGAAAACGCTCGATCGCAGTGTCGATCCCGTCATGGCGACCTGCCTCGTACATCGCCTCGTTTGCTGCCAGGACTTCTGAAGGGTCCTCAAGGAGCATCATTGATGGCGGTTCGTGCGCGATTACGCTCTTGACGGCATAAGGATGGTTCGCCGCCAGGCTCAGGGCAACATGAGCGCCACCCCCGGTCCCGAAGACGAAAGCCTGCCCACCGGTCAGCTCGGTGATGACTTCTGCTGCGTCATCTGCCTCTGAATTGACATCGAATGCAGCTGTAAACTCCCTGCATGAACTGCGGGAGTTGCAACGGGGGTCGATGGCAACGACGGTGAAACACGCGCTCAATCGCTCTGCCAGTGTCGAAAATATACCGGCATCGAACGGGCCGTCCGGGATGAGAAGCAGCATGGGGCCAGACCCTCGTTGCTCATAGTAGATCGACGCGGCAGGCACCTCGACAAACCCGCTTATCACGTCCGGGTGAAGATGGGCGTCCCCGGATTGTGCCCGGGAAAAGTCCGGCGACGCAGCGAGTATCATTGTTAACGCAAGAGCTGGGTAAAACTTCGCAATGCTTTGCATGTGAGCTGCCCGCTGCCTCGATTAACCGTTGGTTCGTTCCATCTGCGGAACCGAATGCAGGATACAATCGCAAACCGAACAGTCTTTCGGAATTATCTGATCCTTGGCAGAATCTGCTGCAAATAGGCAGCGCGGACGGGCTGCCTGCCCCACCTTTCAGGACGGTTTTCGGGCGTCTCATGCCCGTCCGCGCGAAGCGCCGGGCCTGTCGGCGGGTAGCCTTCAGGTTGCCCACCGAAAGGTCATCATAAAAAACCGCCCACCGCCTCGATCACGCCAGAACGCAAAAGGCCCCCGCATGCTGACGGGGGCCTCGATCATTTCGGCGGTGTGGGCTGTTACTCAGCGGCCATCCGGTCGGCCTGCGCGGTGCGGTCCATGATGTAATCCACGGCCTTCTGCGCCTCGGACGCCGCGCGGAAAATCGCTCGGCTGTCTTCCTTCATCGCCTCAAGCCATCCTTCGACATAGGCCGCGCTCTGGTCAAATTCAGGCTCCACCCCGATCTGCGCGCAAAGCATGCAGTTTCCGATTTCCGCGACCAGCTCCTCGAAGGCGTAGGCCTTGCGATCATAGAACCGGCCCAAACGGTCAAGCCGCTTTGTCGCCCCTGTCCGGTGGGTCAGCTCATGCGCCAAGGTGCCATAATATCCTGCGGCCTTGTGAAACGTCGCAATCGGCGGCATGTGGATGCGGTCCGTCTTGATGTTGTAATAGGCACGCGGCTCCTCGGTGCTGTCGATCTGCGCACCGGTCGCGGCAAAGAACGCCTCCAGCTCGGGGTCGGCCTCGGTGCCAAGATCACGGGGCGGATCAGGCAGGATATAGAATTCAGCGGGCAAGCCCTCGATCTGGTCGGCGTTGAACACGCGGTAGGCTTTGGCATAGGGGATCTGGCGTTCCTCGCCGTTCTCGTCCTCACGCTCGACGGTGCCGTATTTCACCACGGTAGCAGATTTCTCACCCTTGCGGACATGACCCCCAAGCTGCTTGGCCTGATTGAACGTCATCCAGCGGGCTGAGCTGTAGTCCTTCAACATCGCCGTGGCCCAAAGCATCAGGATATTGATGCCCCGATAGGCTTCGCCGTTGAACCGTTCCGGCAAGCTGACCGATGCCCCGCAGCCGGTCCACAGCTTGCGCCAGGGCGGTGTTCCGGCCTCGATCTGCGCGACGATCTGATTGGTAACATGGGTGTAAACGTCAAACTTCTCTGCGGTCATTTGTGACCCTCCTTCGAGTGACGCGGGCCGGGTCTCTTCCCCTTTCCGCCAATGGGCGGGCCTTCCTGTTCTGATCTTTGGAATGCCCATGCATTCCGAAGGGCAGAGCAGGTAAGGGCAAAGCCCGTCTTGCGGCCCGGCGGGGCCGTGACAACTGGGTGGAGGGCGTGAATTTGGGAGGGAACCGCGCGCCTGCGCGTGGGAGGAACCGGAATTCTCGACCGGAACCGACGCCACAGGCGGCGCTTGCCGGTTTTCTCGGACCTGCCGGGATGGGAGGCGGATCAACAGAATTTGGAAACTGACAGGATTGGCCGTCAACCGAGGCTTTGCCCAAGTGATATCGCCCGCAAAGCTTGGAACCGCAGGTGAAGAGTTTGCATAAGTGCGCCCTTAGGGGCGCCGAGACATCTGGCAGCCTTGCATTTTCACGCTGTTCATTCGCGTCGCGAACGGCCCTGACCTGCCGTTCAATCCCTTGCCGATCGCCGCGGTGCAGCTTCACTAGACCGGCCATTCGTCCATCGCGCAGCATCATCGGAGGATGAAGGTCGGCAGGGCGGACTTTTCTGACTTTCGCCGCAAGTGCGCCAATGGCGGGTTCAGCGAACTTTTAGATGAACGGTTTTCTAAGGTGGTCGTTATGTAAATCGCCTTGTTGTATTACAATCAGTGCCATAGAATTTTATTCTATCTCAAGGGTATACAGATCTGCACACAGATTAAGAATATTTTCAGCGAGAAGAGAACTGATGGCAAGCGAACGGTATTTTGAAATCCTTCTATCTCGGTCCGTCATGCATGTTTTTGGCGACGGATATTCGCTTATTGCTCAGCAATTGACACTTCCGAGTGGACGCATCGATATGTTATTGCAGCATCGAGACGGCACAAAACACGTGATAGAAGTGAAGAAGGACAAGGCGAAGCCTCACGCCATTGATCAAGTCACGCGTTATGTAGAGGACTTTAAGTTACACAGTGCTGGCAATGTGCAGGGATGGGTAGTGGCAAATGAAATCCCAGAACAAACAGATAGTTATGCCAAAGACAATGGGGTTCGAACATTAGCAATACCTGAGAAAAACTATCCAGCGATCATGGCTGTATCAGGGATATCAGAAGAAGAGTTGCTCGGAAAACGTGTGGAGGCTGGTATACTCATTGGCGGCGGGGTCCAGTCGTTTCGAAAAAATGGGGTTCCGCTTGAAGATGCCGTTGCTGAACTAAACGCAGATATGCGGGCCTATGTGATGCATCAGCATCATGCAGGCACTTTCGAATTTCAAAGCGGGAAAATGCAAATCGCTATCATCTACAAGGGAATTAAGATCGGAGGCATAAACCGAGGTCACAAGCACAATTTCATCTCGTCAAATATCATACTTGATGGGGCGGATGAAGCCATTTTAACCAATAACGGCTTCGTAAGGATAACCAAAACACAAGTTAGTAGCTCTCATGTGCATGTGTATTGGAAAAATAGGATTGATGATGTTGAGGCGTTGGACAATGTGCTGATGCATTTTTCGGCATCGATAGACAGACGTTTATTCGCTGCGCAGTGACCGCAGCCGCTTAGAGATTGCGCGTATTCAGCGAGTTACCGGGCGGAGCGGACGAAGGATGCATTCGATGTGCTTGCCCCAATGTAGGATTCATCCTCGCCAACGCTGACAAAATCCACCTGCGATCAGTAGTTCTCCAACGTCACGTCCGTCGGGTAAGCTGCAAACGCCAACTTCGCGATCATAGCTACGTCGTCCTTCTAAGGTGCATCGAAGCTGAGCGTTTTTGACCATTCCCTCGATTTGGCGCGTCGCGCGATCTCCAAATTTAGTGCCACGTTCAGCACAGTCGAGATTAGCCAACCGGATTGGGATTAAACCAACAACAACAGTATCGCCATCTCGGATGCGGGTAACGGTGTCAACAAGCTGCGCCCCGGGTAATGCAGCCGTGGTTTCATGCATTCTACGGCCGATCTTCCACGCACTACCGCCAGTCCATGCGCCTCCCCCGTTAATTATTCGTGGTTTGCTGGCCTTTTGCTGCACGGCATCCTGATTTTCAGTCCATTGCACTGTCGCAAATAGCAAGACGGCGCAGGTGATGACCGATAGGAATAATGACAGACCGTTTTTGCGGCGGCGAGATTCTCTGGCTTTTGACATGCCGTCCAGTTTACCGGGAAAATCAGGCACAAATTTGGCGATAAAGCTTCGATGAAGTGCGACCTGTGACCGTTAGGTTAAATCACTGTTACCGGACCGGATTTGCATGTTCGGCTGGCTTAAAACCATCCAGTAAACGCTCTTTTCTTGACTGCCTGAATGACGGCATATTCTCAATTTCGGGAGACTTCACCCGAAACCCGAGTAGTTGTAAGAGAATTTTGCCTCTTCTGCGTTAATGGACATCCGCGCGCCCCGCAGCCTTAGCCAAATTGGGCTCAAACCGGACATTGCCTACGGAGCTGTCAAATGACCGGTTTGGGCCGTCTGTGACGACGGCCCAGCGGTTTAGATTTCGATAGCTTCGGCGATCACCAGCGCATCTTCAAGCTCGACGCCGAGGTGCCTGACAGTGCTGTCCATCTTGGTATGACCCAACAGCAGTTGGACCGCCCTTAGGTTGCCTGTTTTCTTGTAAATCTGCGTGACTTTCGTTCGCCGCATCGAGTGCGTGCCATAGGCGCTTGCCTCCAGACCAATGGATGTCACCCAGTCACGCACAATGCGCGCGTACTGGCGGGTAGAGATGTGAAGCCGTTCGTGAAAACGCCCAGGCCAGAGGTATTCGGATCCGACCCTCAGCGGCTCCCGCATCCATCTTGCCAGCGATGCACGGGTGCCTTCGGAGATTTCGAAGCGCACAGGTTTCTGGGTCTTGCTCTGAAGAACCGACGCGCGTTCCTTGATTTGGCCGGATGCCATAACATCGACCACCCTCATTTTCACCAGATCGCAGCCGCGCAGCTTGCTGTCGATGGCAAGATTGAAGAGGGCCAGATCACGATGGTTCTCGGCCAATTCCAGCCGCACCCTGATCGCCCAGACGTGTTTGGGCTTGAGCGGCCTTTTCTGGCCGACGATCCGGCCTTTGTTCCAGGCTGGGCGTAAGGCGCGGATGGCCGGTAAGTTTGATGTTTCCATGATGGATCCTCCGATCCACCACGCCCTCCCACATCGACAACCCGACGTTGACAAGACATCATACCATATGATGCTGCGCCGCATCCGAGGTCGGCTTTGAGCC
>NZ_JABVBB010000026.1 GCF_013346665.1 Sulfitobacter maritimus | reverse complement strand
GGGCACCTCTAAAAATTGCCCCAACCCCGGTGCTGCGTTATCTTTGATGGGACGAACCGGCACAGGGGAGACGGCAATGACGCAGATGGGTTTCTTTGATCTTTCCGACCGCTATGCGAGCCTTGACGCGAAGAAGGACCCATTGGTTGAGATCGATGCGGTCGTGCCGTGGGAGGAGTTTCGTTCTATTTTGGATGAGGTTTGGCGCAAGCCTGATGCGGAGCGCAAGTCGCGCGCAGGCCGCAAGCCGATGGACACTGTGCTGATGTTCAAGACGCTGGTGCTGAGCGCACTCTACAACCTGTCGGACGATCAGATCGAATATCAGGTCCGTGACCGGCTGTCCTTTATGAGGTTTCTGGGACTTAGCCTTGCGGACCGGGTGCCGGATGCAAAGACGGTGTGGCTGTATCGCGATGCGCTGGCGCAGGCGGGCAAGGTGGAAGAGCTGTTTCGTCAATTTGACGGGTATTTGGCGCGGCAGGGGTATATCGCTCGGGGTGGGCAAATTCTTGATGCCTCTATTGTGGCGGTGCCGCGCAATCACAACACGCGCGACGAGAACGCGTCAATCAAGAAGGGCGAGAACCCCGAGCATTGGGAAAACAAGCCCGCCAAGCGCAGCCAGAAGGACGTGGACGCGCGCTGGACGAAAAAGCACGGCAAGAGCCATTACGGCTACAAGAACCATGTGAACGTCGACCGAAAGCACAAGCTGGTCCGGCGCTATCACGTCAGCGATGCCGCGCTGCATGACAGTCAAGCGGTGGATCACCTGCTGATGCGAGGCAATACCGGCTCCGGTGTGTGGGCGGATGCGGCCTATCGGTCCGAGGAGACGGAGGCGAAATTGCGCGCGCGGAAGCTGAAAAGTCACATCCACCGTAAGGGGAAACGCGGCAAACCTCTCACAGATCAGGCCAAGGGCAGCAATCGGACCAAATCCACCGTTCGGGTCCGGGTGGAACATGTATTCGGCGCACAGACCAACGACATGGGTGGCACCCTTGTGCGTAGCATTGGTCTGGTGCGAGCCAAGGCCAGGATCGGGATGAAGAACCTCGCATATAACATGCGACGCCTCGTTCAACTGCGCCGCATCAACCCGTGTCCGGCGTGAATACCGGGCGATCCAAGAACCGATCACGCGTCAAAGCATGACAAACAAGGCTTGAAGGCCGCAATACAGCGGCTGCGAGGCTCTGCCAATTGCCAGACGAAAGCCACGATCCTGCTTCAGGCCGCCCGCACCGCCAAACTACCAAAAATTGTTCAAAAATCGAGGTGCCCTTAGCTTTGTTCGCATAGCTGCCGTTCGTGCGTTTTGCGGCGAACGGCGGCTTTCCGCCCGCCGTACAGAAAAGCCATGCCCCGCCACCCTATCGAGCAACCAGCTTTTCGCCATCCCCCTCCTGCAGCATCGCTTCCATTTCAGCCAATCCATCGACTGCAGAGCGCATCTGCGCCTCATCAGCTACGCTCGCAGCTTCAGAATCCACAACGCTGCTGCCAAAATCCATCTCCATCTGGCGCTGTTCCTCGGCGATAACGGCTTGAACGACCGGCGAAGTTTTCTTTGGAGCGACATCAGTTTTCCCTGACGATTGGCCATCAGCAGCCTGGCGTTCGGCCTCAACGTCGGCCTCGGATCCGCCAGACCCGTCCAGTGGCGGTGTCATCGGCATGGCGCGCATGCTCAGCGGCAGCGTGCCTTGCGGCCCCCCTCCCCCCGGCTCTGGAAATGGCAACTCGCCTGTCTGCGCCGCATGGATGGCCTTAAACAGCCGGTCGTCAAAATACTGGATCCGCTTCGCCCGGACAGGCATTTGTGCATCGATCACTATGACGATCTCGTCGAGTGGCAGGCGGCGAGCCTCGTCTTCGGGGAGCAAAGAGCTTTCCTCGGTCCGTGTTGATTGGCTACGCCCCTCGAAGGGGTTCTTGCCGATGGATTGCGACCGCGTGACGACGGTTTTCGTGGTCTTACCGACCGCCTTGCTCAGCTCCTCGACGGTCTTCTCGTCAGAAGGCGTCAGATAGAGCTTAACGCCCGCGTTGCCCTGCAGGGCCCGGCGGGTGTTCTCGCCGTAGATTTCATCGAGGGCGGGGATGGTTTGGGTGACGACGGCCAGGTGACCTCGATAGGTGCGTAGGGTCTCGATGCTCTCGACCACTATGGGCATCTTGCCGAGGCGGTTGAACTCATCGAGCATGATCATCACCGGCCACGGCTCATCTGGCCCGGGGTCCTTTTCCTGCATGGCCGAGAGAAGATCGGAGAAGAAAAGGCGGATCAGCGGCGCTAGAGGTTTGACCATCAGCGGCTGGACCACGAGATAAACCGAAAAGGGTTTCTTCCGGATCGTCCGGAAATCAAAATCCGACACCGCCGTCGCCTCATCGATCGCCGGGTTCTGCCATTGATCGAGCCCCGAGGTCATCAGGAGCGAGACATAGGAAGTCAGGGTGTCGTTGTTGGTCGAAGCGAGCCGCGTGAAGATCAGCTTGGCACCCCGGTTTTCCACCTCGTGGCCGCGCGCAAAATACTCCTTCTGCTTGTTCCCGCCCGAGGCAGCGATGCGGTAAATCTCGCCCAAGGTCGGGCGCTTGCGCTGGAAGGCCAAAAGCCCTGCCGCCACGAAGAGATCGATCCCGCCCTTGAGGAGGCCCTGCACCCGGTCGTTGTCACTCTGCAGGAACAGCGTCGCCAAGAGCTGCAGTTCCATCTGCTGGCGCGCAGGATCTTTCAGCTCGAAGATACGCAGGAGCGGGTTATAGCGATGGGTGCGCTTGCTCTCCCAATCCGTGGGAGCAAAGCGATAGACCTTGTCGCCCTGGGCTGCGCGGTGCCGCGCCGTGGCCTCGAAACACTCGCCCTTCACATCGAGCGTCACGGCAGAGCCTTGCCAGGTGAGCAGGTTCGGAATGACAAAACCCGTGGTCTTGCCGCGACCCGTGGGGGCCACGATCAGCGCATGGGGAAAGACCGTCGAGCAGATGTATTTCGCGCGGGAGCCCGGCGCCCCAAGTTTACCGAGGATGAATCCCGTCCCGGGCGCGCCGAAGAACCCATTGGCCTTCATCTCGCGGGAGGTCTGCCAATGGGTCTGGCCAAAGCGTGTGAGCGCGGACCCCGACAGGGCGAGGCTCAGCATCATACCGGCGGCGGCGAAGCTACCGATGATCAGGTGGATGAGTTGGGCGTCCTCCGGGCGGCGATCGAGGATCGCCAGATAGTTCTGCGCGATATAGGCAAAGTCGATCTCGGCCCCGAAGCCGAGATCCTGATACGTCAGCACGGCCGAGGCGATGGTGTAGCCCATGGCCCCGGTCACAAGCGTCACCAGCAAAACGCCGGTCGCGATCCGCGACTTTCCCATGGCGGCGCTCAATGGACCTGGCCCCGCTCGGTCTCGCCATCCACGTCTGTCGCGCGGTGTTTTTCATACTCGGCGTCGGCAAGTTCATCGACCACCTGGCGCAAGGCCTCGGTGTTGGCCGTCGCCGCATCGGATTGCAGGTAGACTTTGGCGACATAGAGCCGGTCGAGACGGTCCTCGAGAACCTTGTCCAGCGCATCGGCATCGCCGGATGTGAGGCGGCCCAATTGGCGGTCATCCAGCACCCGCGCGATCTCCTCGCGGAAGGCGTCCCGCTCCGCCTCGGTCTCGAAAGGTGCGGACAGCTCTCCGGCCCGTTCATGATCAAGGACACGTGCAACCTCCTCTGGGACACGGCCGGCACGGTCAGACTGCGGCGCCGTTTCATCGCGGGTGGCTAGACGTTCGTCACGCGTGCCAACCCCAAGCCCCTCGCGCAACTCGTTGTCGCGGCGGACCTGATTAATGGCCTCCGTGTCCCGTATCTCGATGACGGCGGCATAGGTCGCACCGAGCCCGCGGGCGAGGTGGGACGGCATGTCCGGATAGCGCGCGCGCAAGTCATCCGTGACGGCATCTGCAACGGGCGTACGGAGGTCGCGTCCCTCCATGATGCGGTCGACTTCGCGGGTGATCGCACTGGCGCGGGCGGCATCGGTAATGGTCTCCTTGTAAGGCTCAGACCGGTCAATCACATCGCCAGGGCGTGCGAGCAGCTCCGGATGTGCCTCGAGATATGCACGCTGCTCCGTCTCGATCCGGCGCTCCGCCCACGAGACGACCTGCCAATCCCGATCCTCGATCTGCTGCGCAGTCAGGCCGTCTGCGCGCATCTCCTGACGGATTGTCCCTTCCATCGCCCGGACCGCGTCCTCGTGATAGTGGAACCGCTCGCTGACCGCTTTCTCCTCCACGACCCCATCCCGGCGCAGCACGTTCTCCCGTTCCAGAAGCGTGCCAAGCTCGACATGCACGTCATTCAGGATGTCACGCGCCTTTTCCAGGTCTGCGCGGCGTTCGAGGTTCAGGTCCCGCGCCTCGGCCACTTTGGAGAGATCATTGGCGATCCATTGATGCTCGAGCGCTGCATTTGAGGCGCCCGTCTCGATCCGGGCCACCACTTCCAATGTGCTGATCCCCGTGCCCCGCAGGGCCGCGTCGATCCGCGACCGCAGTCGCGGCTCTGTGAGGCGCTCCAACTGGCTCTCTTGGATGTTTACCTCGGAATAGACCCCGCCCTCCGATGGTGCCTCTGACAACGTGCTCGAACGCAATCCGAGAGGCTGCATGTGCTGGACCTGCGTCTGGATCTCGATGAGGCGTTTTTCCAGCTCGGGACGTTCCGCGTCGGACTTTTCGGCGATCATGCCCTGCACCCGCGCGAGCTTCTCCGCATAGAGGCTTCTCAGATCCTCGAAACTCTGATCCTCTGCCATATACACATCTCCTGTTCGGTCCACCTGCCCGCCGCGCGCCAGCACCTCGCCCGCACGGAAGAGTGCTGCGGCAATATCCTCGCGGGCTTCACGCGAAGCCTCCGCAGCAAGCGAGTGGTAGATGGTTCTGGTGTTGGCGATCTCCGCCAGCGTCCGCGCCAGGTCCTGCCCCACACGTTCGCGCTCGCGGGGCGCGCGACCCTCGTCCTTGGCCGCGTAGACCTCGCCGGTCCGGGCTGGGTAATGCAAAACCCCGCGATCCACCCGGCGCGTGGCCTCCAGGCGCACGCCATACTTTTCGGCCTCCTCGACCATCGCGAGGCGGAAGTCGTCATAGTTGAAGCGATGGTTGCGCCCGAGGAAGAAGAACTCGCCTTCCTGCGAGCGGCGGTTCAGCACCAGATGCGCATGGGGATGATCGCGGTCCTCATGCACCGCGATGATGTAGTCGAAATGCCCCTCATCGGTCTGGAAGAAGCGCTCGGCCACATCCGTCGCGATGTCGCGCACATCCTCTCCCCGCGTGCCGATGGGGAAGGACATGAGCATGTGGGTGGTCTGTCCGAGCTTGGGTTTGAAGCCCGCATCCCACCGCTTGGCAAAGCGCTCGGTGAGGTCCTTGATGTCCTTTGCCTCGAGCTTCGCCTTGCCATCCAGGAACCCGCTACTGTCCACGATATGAGTGGACTTGGTGGTGAGGTAATCGAGCTGGTTTGCGAGCTGCGATTTGGTATGCGTCCCCCCGCCCCGGATTGCCTTGAAGACCGCAGGCCGGTGTCCCGCTGCCGCGCGCACAAGCTGGCTCTGCTTGGCGACATGCAGCCCCTGCATCGAGCCTCGGACACGGCTCCAGCCATCCCGGAAGACCTCGCCCGTGACAGCATGGACGGCATCATTCAGCCGCATGGGCAAACTCTCTCAGCGCGGCCGTGGCCTGGAGCTGCATCGCGTCTCGACGGCGGCGCAGAAGCAGATCGATCTCGTCAGCGGAATCCAGAATGAACCGCGCCAACCCGCGCATCTGCGCAAGGCGCAATTCGGTGAACTCGGCACTCGTGCCCCCCACGGCCGCCTGCCCCCGCCGGTTGGCCTGCGTCATCTGTTTGGCGATCTGCGCGACCCCATTACCGACCTCGTGCAGAGAGGCGCGGTAGCGCGCCATCTCTGCTGCCATATGCGCGTCCGGAACGAACACCCCGCCTGCCGCCTGAATGAGTCGCCGCAGCCCCTCGGCACGGCTCTCGATCCCGGCCTCGGCCAGCACCGCATCGAGCGCCGCGAGCTCCGCAGCCGTGACCTTTACACTGACCGCTGAGACCGGAATTGCGGCATCCGTCTGGCGCTCGGCATCGGCATTGAGCGTGTACTGAATCGCCCGCACCGACACGCCAAACCGTTCCGCCAGCACTGAAGTGGAAACGCCTTCCGCAGCTTCGCGAACGATCTCCATGCGCTCCGCATCGATGAGGCGTTTTGAGCGAGACATGCGAAGAAAGACCCCCTATTTCCTGCCACCTTCCACCAAGGCTGCCCCTACCTTACGATAATACACCAAGCTGTCAATTATATACTTACGTCGCATTCAGTCTCAGGCAGCCTTGGTGTCCGCTTCACGCCGCGGCCCGCAGGGACGCGGCTCTGCCGCCCTCACCACCAGCACAGCCTCCAGCTTCAAAGGCCCCTTCTCCAGCACCGCCCGAGGGTCTGGACGAACACGCATGTGTTCGGACGGAACCGCGGGCGGGCGCAAACCCCACCGACAGGGCGGACAGTCAGGGTCAAGGCGGGCCAGATTTGGCTTGCCAAATCTCTGCCGCAAAAACCGGGAGGCCCTGGCCGATAGGTTTTTGTGGATGGCCCCCTTGAGGCTGACTGGCCGGTCTGTCGCGGCCCGATCATTTCGGGGGGAGTGCGTCCGTTGAACGCGCAGCGGCCGACGGCTTCGTGAAGTCGCCTCGGGCGATCTGACCGCCGGACGCGGCATCCCTGGAACAGGGATCGGGCCGCCCCAAGATCGTCCTGGGGCAGCCCATCCTCGTCAGAGGATTCAGTCCTGGGGATCTTTCGCGCTCGGCGGGAACATCACCAGCTCCGAGACCGCGACCGGGAAGTCGAGCTTGAGGCTGAAGAACTCCGAGCCGTCCCCGTTGCGGGTGTTGCGGGACATCGCGCCCACGCGCTGAAAACGGGTGCGCTCCTGGCCATCGGTATCGGTGAACTTGACGGGGACGGTGGCGACGTAGTGGTTGGTCATTTGGGTTACTCCTTGTTGCGATGGGGATCACCCGGCACGGGGGCAAGAGGCCCGGTCGCAAGCGCAAATGCGGAGGGTCCGCGGCCGCGCCGTGGAAGCCGTATTTGTGCTTGCCGAAGCGTGAGCTGAGGGCACGAACGGGCCGACCCCGTGCGATCCACATCTATGAGCAAAAAGGAGAGACCCGGATGAGCCTTGCCATCACGCAGCCGCCATCATCCGCGTCCGCGTCCCACCGAGCCTGGCCGGGGTGCTGACGGAGCCCGCCCGCGTGGATGCGATGTTCCGAAACACGCCCCGAGGGACGCGCAAGTCTTCGGCCTCAAGTGCGACGTTTCGAGCCTTCGTGTCTTGCGATGCTGACGATGTGCGTGAGGTGCGCACCATCCCCAACCCGTACCGATGCGGATGGGCCGCACTCTGACGGACTGGGTAGAGGGATAACGGTGCTGGACGCCGGAGACTGCCGATCGCGCATGACCGATCGCACGCGCCATGAGACATGACGAAAGGGCCGCGCCAAGCGCGACCCCCTCTCTTCAATCCTGCGACGCCTTCTTCGCCGGGTCCGCAACCCGCATGACCGTCAGGCCTTTCGCTTCCGCTTTCTGCCCGAGGTTCAGCGCGACCCCGTTGCCGCCGAAGAGCACAACCCCCGTCGCCGCGAACTTGTCGTCCAGCATCTCGTCGTTGCACTTGAACGGTGCCGCCCGCCCATGCGCGGACCAGCGCGGATCGAAACGCGCTTGTGCGACACCCCGTGCGCGAGCCCACCGAGCCGCGATCATCTCCGCCCCGTGCTTGCCACCCTTGTGGCAGAGGAAGATTTCCTGATTGCGGTTCTGCTTGATCCGCTCGCGAACCTTGTCGAGCGTGTTGAAAATCACATCAACATCAGTCCAGTCGGTGGCGCCCGAGACGATCAGGGGAACCCCCTCGACTTTCGACTTCTCGGCGGTTTCGCGGTCGTGCTGCTCCAGGAGCTGCCGCGCCTCGAAGACCGCCCCGGTCTCTTGCGCCCGGACGCTTGCGCGCGACCCGGCTGCCGGAATGAAGGCGTGGCCCGTCTCGACCTCATAGCATTCCGCAGCCGCCTCGCTCATCACCTCGATGGCGCCGACGATCTCGCGCAGTTGCAAAAAGCGCGCCTGCGCCTCTTCGAGCGCGGTCTCGGCGATCTCTGATCCGTCGTGAGATTTTGCCAGCGCGCCGATCTTGTCGGCGGTGCGGTCGACCTCCTTGCCAAGCGCCACCTTGCGCCGCTGCAGGATCGTCGCGAGCCCATGGGCCAGCGGTTCGATTTCGGCTTCAAGCCCGGTCCCGCGCAACTGCCCGAGCAAAGCCTCGAAGCTCTCGCGGATGATGCGGTCGGTCAGGATGTGATCCTCGGGGATCGGCAGCTGCGCGTCCTTCTCGGTCAGCCCGAAAAGTTCGATCGTCTCGTAGGTGTTTGCGGTGTCGTAAGCCATGTCTGGTCTCCAGTGTTCGGTTCCTAGGCCACCACGTGAGTGTGGGGGCATGGCCGAATGCCTGGTTTCCGAATCTGCCCGGGTCAGGGACGGCGCAGCCGCCGGCTTGCCGGGCGCAAAAGTTTTCCGTGCGCAGCACCCGACACATGCGCGCGCTCACGCACGGGACCGCCCTACGCCATAGCCCCTGCCCTCGCCGAAAAGTTTTGCGATCCTTGACGCGGGCTGATTTGGGGGCCATCCGGAGGATATGCTTCCGCACTCATGTGTGTGTGTTTTGACGGTAGGTTTGCCCGACACGAGCAGGCAAACGGCCCGACCGGACGCGGGAGACGGATGAAGCGGCGGGATCGTTTTGCTCCGCAAAACAGACCAGAGCGCAATCCGGCGGAGCGGCCGGGGAGGGACGTGCTCGCGAGGCGGGCAAACCGGGGGCCTGGGTGCGACGCCGCGGTGAGGCCGCATGGCCGAATGCGCGACGGACCGAAGGGCCGTTCTCCCCTGCGACACGCGAAGCCGAGCTGGGGAGGCCGCAAGGCTTTGCCCAAGGTTGATGTGCAGGCGACTACGCTGCCGACTATAAGGATTACTTTTCCAAGCATTCGACGTGATGGGCGAATTGTGGTCATTCGCTGCGATCTGCGCGAAGGTCTGTTTTACGCAAGTACCTGGCAACCTCCTCTCACGCGGCGCCCGCTCGGGGATTTGGATCCGCTGAGTCAGACCTAGCCGCCGAGGCATTGGCGTGAGATATAGGGGCAATAGAGGGTAGGTGGTAAGCCACGCATTTTTAGTTGGTCGGCTACCACTCGCACTATGTCAGTTCTTTCTACGCGCGTTCGGTCAGTAGGATGAATAGGTCTCAAAAATCGACTCAAAATGCCGCATGTAAATAGAAAGTAAGGTAGTATCATGGAAGTTCTGTTCTTAAAAAATCTCAAGCCAATGGCCGACTTCGAAGTGGGAGAAATCGGTCTCTGTAACTTTGGCAGAGGGGCAGAACTCGCCATGCTTGTTGTAAAACTCGATGAAGACCTTGGCTTCGCGACACTGAATGGCCAAGACGACGACCTATTCAGTATTCACTATGTAGATCACAGACCTGACCTCTGCCTCTCGTATGGCCAAGACTGGAAACTGGTGCTCGACCCCGCTGGAGATATCCAAGTGGGAAGCTACGCCTCACCTGAAATTGGCGACATCGTCATGTGGAACGGTGCCTTTGGCTTATGCGCATTTCAGTCCCGAGGGCCTATGAGGAACAAGATCAACTGTCCACTGACAGGTACTAAACCCGACAGATCACCCATCGAAGCAGTATTTAGGTCCTGGAAAATTGTCCTCAACGAAAATGATCCCGAGACTGGTCTCGCGCCCGTGATCTTCCGCCATTCTGCCAAGAAGGTTTCGCAACCTTGATGGAAGCATCGTCAAACAAAACCAAACACTCCTAAAGGTGCTGATGCGGTTACTGAAGTGGCTTCACAAACATCTGCCAATATGTTTCTGCCGCACCCTCGAACGTCAGCTTCTGATCTCGGTTTTGACCGAAGTGTGCCATTCCCATGCTCCGCAGATAAAGGGTTTGCTCATCGGCCTCGACGGTCAGGTTCTCATTGAACCCGTTGGTTTCAGCATTTTCGGCCGCAGTGTAAGCAATGCCCCCCATATGCCGCCCCCCCATGAACACGGTGCAGCGGCTAGCAGACTGACCGTTATGGTAGGCAACAGCGCTGAAGCGATTTGCGTCAAGCCTGCGGAACGACCCGTCAATCTCGGGATTGCGAGCAGACAATTCAGAAAGCGAGTTCTCGAAATATTTTGCCATGAACTCAAACGCCTCGGTCTGGAAAGCATCACGATCACGGTCTGTGAACGTTTTGGCCACCCGCAGATTACTTGACCGGATCACTTGGGCCGGTGTCGATCTGTTGACTGACTGCGTGTTTTGCATGATGGCAGGTGCCGCTGACTGCTTGGTGACCGATTGTGGACTACCGATGCGCTTTGCTGCAGCCTGAACGGCTTCGGCGACGAGACGGAACGCATGGTCAATGTCCGGCCATTGCGTGACCGGACGACCGTCCGTTGGCGTGGCCATCAGCTTGCCGAAGGGGGCGCCATGCCAGAGGCAATCGCGCAGAATGACCGGGATCACGATGGCCTCTCCCGCCTTATGCCGTTCCAGCGCACGGGTCATCTCGATCTCATAACAATAGTCAGAGTTTAGAAAATCCGGGCTTACCAGCAGCAAGATGATCTCATCAGCTTCAATGTGCGCGTCGATCTCACCGGCGAAGTCCTGCCCCGCCTCAATTCGGCGGTCGTGCCAGGTCTCTATCAGGCCTTGACGCTGAAGGATTCTGAGCTGGCGTTCCAGCTGGTCTCGTAGTGCCTCGTCAGCGTGGCAGTAGGAAAAGAAAACAGTCGTCATGTTAACCCATCATTGAAAATCAGCGAGCCTGGTTGCGCGCCAGGATTTGCTGCTCGGTGCCTTCACGCCCGATGAGAGAGGCCATCTTCTTGGCCTTCTCGTATCCCTCGGGAAGTTTCGCGATCTCTGCCCTGAGTTTATGACGTTCTAGGTGCTGAACGTTTGGCATGAGAAGCGTTTGATCTCGCACCACGACGCCCGTTACTACTACCGGCGCATTAATCTGACCGATTTCCTTTGACGCTTTGAAGCTGTGACCATGGTGAGCAAGCCGCTCCTTGATCGCATGAATCAGCACCCCGGGAACGTTTTGCCCAGAAACTGTTATGTCATCGACATACACGCTAACTTGGCATCCGGCATCACGGGTCAGCTGATCAATCTCGTCCCACATGTCGGCGTAGGCCCAGAAGGCCAGCGATGGGCTGGCAGGGCTTCCGGCTGGCAGAACCCCGTTCAGCGTTGTGAGATCAAGGAGAACCTTCACTACGTCGGGAGGGCACCCGAGATATTTGCCAAAGAACCATGCTACCTTGCTGGCCGTGCAGCTCGGATAGAAATCTTCGATGTCGAGAAGATGGAACGCCGCTGCACCGCGATGCCGTGCGGCATTGTCGATGTTCGAGCGACCGCGTACTGGCGACATCAGGTAGTCAGGAGTTTTCACCCGCAGCAGCAACTCTCCGATCCGCCGTTGAATACGCTTCAGATCGCCCCGTGGTGCAAGGATAGGACGGAATGTTCCGTCTTTTTTCTTCTTGCGCAGAGGCTTGTAGAGATCGGGTGCGGCCTTCAACTCAGCAAACTTCTCGGAACTGGTCTGTAATAGTTTGAACAACTTTTTGCGTGTGCTGCACCGATAGAGGGCACATTGATCGAGGGCATAGGACTTGTCGCGGCGCTTCGTCATGATGACGCCCGCTTCCGCTCGATCATCCGAAGAAAATCAAGTATCTTGTCAGCGACAACCCCACGCGCTTTCTCGATAGCGCCCGGTGTCGTGCCTTCTGTCAGCTTCTCGTCAAAAAACCAGATCGAGCTGACTGGCAGATCAAACTCTTCGGCGTATCGTGCAACGATTTCCTGACTTGGCACTTTCCGGCATCGTTCGATATCAGAAAGGTGTGATTGGGAAATATCGAGACGTTCCGCCAACTCGTTCTGTTTCAGGTCATGGAAGACCCGGATCAATCTCAGTGCTTCACCTAGCATTCTCGGTCCTCCTTTCGCCAAATGCGAACATTAAGGGTCGCGCGGTTAGTCGCCAGACAACCGGGACAGCCATTCGGTGAGGTCAAAGAGTTTCCCCATCCCCCAGGCTACCCAGAATACGCCCTTTAACAGGCGAGACTTCCACGTCGGCTTGCGCTTCCGTTTTGTCTCGCGTGTCCCACGCTGGCTGATCTCGTCGGTGTCGTAAGCCATGTTATGGCCTCCTCTGCTGGCCCTGCCGCAGGATTGCGGAAGGGTGTCGCCACCAGCGCGAGGAACGGAGAGACCGTCCTTATCCCTTATGCTGGCCCCCCGGGGTCGCCCGGGGGGCCGCCGCCCCGCCGCCGCCACAGGGGCCGCTTGGGGGGTAGGCGTCAGAGGGAACTAGCCCCTCCACGGATCGGCGAACCGATCCTAATTACAGCGATTTTATTCCGAACCAGACCGAAGCCCGGCATACCGATAAAACATAGATGGGATATTCCTTGCGCGATACAAGATCGCTGTAGGCGATTTTTTTGCAACTTCCCTAAGGGACACCTTTACGAACGAAGACGCCGTCATCGAGGCCCCGAAAGTCCAAGAAGGTCGCTTCCGGACCTTCGCTGTATCCGTCACCGATGTCCGGTTTTGGCCGAGTGCATTGCTTCAGTCCAGATCGACGCCGCCGAGGCGCGGCGCATGTACATGCGTCCGGACAAGGACTGCAGCGGCCGCGCCCGCGATGGCGCCGAAGAGATGCGCCTCCCACGAGACGCCGGGTTGGCCCGGAAGAACGCCCCAGAGAATGGAGCTATAGAGGACACCGACCACCAGTGCCGCGCCCAGCGTGATCAATGAGAGATCCACGAAGCCGCGTGCGACGAGGAAGCCAAACCAGCCGAAGACCAACCCTGACGCACCGATATGGATGGCGGAGCTTCCGAACAGCCAGACGAGTCCGCCGCCGAGGCCGATCACCACTGCGTTCACCGGCAGCAAGGCCCTCGTGGTCGTGGCCACCAGCAGCCCACCCATCACCAAGAGCGGCGGCGTATTGGCCATAAGGTGCGCGAAGCTTCCATGCAGGAGGGGCATGGTGATGACACCATCCAATCCGCTGACGTGCCGGGGGATCAGGCCGAAGGCCGGGTTCAAGCCGTAGCCGGTGATCCAATTGACGACTTGGACCGCCCAGAGCAGTGCGACAAAAGCGGCAAGCGCCGCGGCGCGCCGCAAGAAGGCGCGCATGTGATCCCGGTTCATCATGTTGGCGACAGTAGACGTCACCACAGCACCTTCAACGGCTTTCGCACGCTGCACAGGATGCCACCTCCAGGAAAGGGGGTTCGAGGCGGCCAACCTCGGTACGGCTCAAGCCAAGAGAATGGCTCCGATCTTACACGGTGTTCCCCGGGCGAAAGGGCTGCGGTTCACGCTCGGGGCGCTTCAGGGCTTCGGCATACTTGCGGGAATTGTCATCGATCGTGCTGTGCCACAGCTTCGAGACAAACGCCCGAGCGTCTTGGACCGTCATATCGTTCAGCGATGAGGACAAAGCCATGAAAAGCTCATCTTCGCTGATCGCAGCGGCACGGTGCATGGCGTCCGCGTAAAATGAAGGGTCGTTGAGGACCTGCTGGCTCAGCGGCATCCGCGCGAGGTTCTCTTTCGGGATCGCCATGAAGATCGTGTCCTGCAGGTCGGTCAGATAAGCGCGACACGATGTGGACACCGGCTTTCCTGCTGCCTTGGCCTCCAAATATCCCTGCCTGGTCTTGTCGAACTTCGACTTGGCAAATGACATGATGACATCGCGCTTTCGGGCGGGTAGCGCGAATCCGGTGCAGCGCTCGATATGAGTGAGGAGATCTTCAACCTCTACCTCAACATCAAAGCTCTCGAACCATGGAACCGTCCCTGATCTAGCCGCCACGCGCCCGCCCTCGATGTTGCGATAATATATTATTGTATCGCATTTGCACCTGATCGCAAGCAGGTGGCGTCCTCCACGTAAACGGCCATGGAAAAAGGGGAACCGTGGTCCCACGGCTCCCCTTTCGGTTCAGATCGTCTCCCCCTCGCGCGCCGATTAGGCGACCAAGGACAGCCCCGTGCCTGCATCCTGCGGCTGCTCACCGCTGTCGATGAACGGGATGATCGAGAAAGTCTGCCCGCCGCGCTGTTCTTCGTTCTGCACGGCGTTCACGCGCAGGTCACCGTCGGGCGTGTTGATCAGCAGCGACAGGTAGTCATTGCCAGTGCGGCTGCTTCTCGCCATCCAGGCTGAGCCGACGCGGATTGGCGTGCCCCGGGGCGAGCTGACCTCAATCCGGTAGTCGGGGTGGGTCTCCTCGGTCTTGTAGCTGTTCTCGATCAGCATGAACTCCAGATCGAACATCATGTTGGCGATGTAGCCGGTGAAGGCGTTGTCGGCGTCCATGGCGGTAAGCTCGCCTGAGATCGAGCCGGATTTTATCAGGCCGTTCGAGACGAGCGGGATGATCTCGAATTCGCCGCTCTGGGCCGCGCGCGCCTCTTTCGTCTGCACCGCGTTGACCCGGAACGGGCCGAGGCCAACATCGAGCTGCATCGAGATGTAGGGGTTGCCGCTGGTGTTGCCAGTTTCGTTCCAAGCCGTGCCGATGCGCACCTTGCGGCCTGATTTGTTGACTGCCGTCACGTCAAAATCCGGGCTGCGTTCGGACATCTTGGCCCGCGCCTCCAACTGGATGGCGATGTCAAAGCGCGTCGAGTGGATCATGCCGGTGTACTCGGCGGCTGCGGTTTCGGCATTGCGGGTGAGGTTTCCTGCGAACATGGGATGGTTCCTTTTGGATTGGCCGGTGCCTGACGTCATTGCCAGCGCATCCGGGATTGCTTTCTCGACCCCTTGAGGGATCACAAATCAGAAAGCTTGCTTTCCTTTCAGCCCCGCCCACAGGTCAGAGCTGCCGTCCGAGTGGGAATGCCCCCGCGCCTCCGGGTGCTACGCCCCTCCCCTGCCCGTCTGGTCTTGATTGGCTGCCCGGATTTTCCGCGCAGTCCTCCGATCGCGCGATGAAGAACTCCGCCTCTTTTCCGTTCAACCCGTGCCCGCCCCGGTCGGTCAGACCGATGCAGCTACCGTTCGGCACATAGGTGATGAGGTACTGACCGAGCCGGTCCTTGTGGACAACGTAGCCGGTATTGGCCCAATGCACGGTCTGGCCGGCATCGACGGCGGCCTTGATTTCATCGAGTGTCATGCGATCCTCCTCAAGAAGAATGGTGGGTAAACGACGCAAGAAGCCCGATCTTCCAACCGGGCTTCCATGCAGTATTCGTTTGGCAAACGGCCGAGACCTGTCAGGCGCTTTGCGTGGCTTGCGTCGCGCGCGCCGCCATCCAATCTTTCAGGCCAAGAACCGTTCGGCCAGCGGCGACCTCGGAGGCCCAGGCAACCCTTGGGTCGCCGCAGGGCTCATCGCCGGCATGCTGGTCGATGTGGCCATTGGCCATCCATGGCTCAGGTTGTATCCGTCGCAGCCAGTCCGCCATGCTCGGGATACGACCCTGACAGTCTTCGCGTACATGCTGCTCGCCGATCCAGCGCACGGGGATGTCTCGACCAGCTTTATTGGTCAGGGTCAGGCCGAAAACCCGTTCCGCCTCGAACAGGCCTTGAGCGTGATGGCGCATGGCTCGGTGCGTGAAGAGCGCGAGGTGCTCTTTCGAGGCATCGAACCAGTCATGTATGGACTGATAGTCAGACGGCACTCCGCCGAATTTCCGGGCAGAGCTTTCAGCATGATGAAGCGGATGGGCCATCTCACAGCCCCTCGTCATAGCTGTGCGAGCATTCGACATAGCGGTCGGCATGATCGAGGGTGATGCTGTCTAGTGCTATGTCCCAGGTCAGCGTGCCGTAGCCGCCCTCGTTGTTTTCAAACCCCGGGTGATGATGATAGGCGAGCGACCAGGCGAAATCGCCAACCTCTGTGGCAAGCACCTCCGGCAGTTGGACCTCTGCAGGCTGCACCGTCACATCCTCGACATTGCCGGAGTCGCCATAGCCTTCGTATTCGGCAGTGACCCCGCTGATGCCAAGCGCACGTAGTTGCGCGAGCAGCTCCGCTCGGGTCGCCTTCAAGGTGGTTTCGCGCTCCGCGCGCCACTGAGCCGCCATTGCGGCATAGTCGATCTGGGGATTGGTCATGGGTCTGTCCTCTTGTCTGAATTTGGGGGGCCGGGCGTGGCATTGGTCAGCGCGCGCCCGGAAAGCGCGGACCGGCCAAACCCCGATCCGCGACGCCCGGCCCAAAGCCCGCTTTGGCTTTTCAGGCGGCTTGTTCTGCCGCTCTAGCGGCTCGCTGCCCCACGATCCGTGCCAGAAAGCTTCCCGTGTCAATCCCGTCCCCATGCGGCAGGAACACCCGCAACTGGAAGGCGATGATCTCCGTGAAACACCCCATGGCCTTGAGGCCATCAATCATGCCCCGATCCGCACCGCCAAGCTCGAGACGCATCTCGCCTGCGACCCGGCGACGGGTCAGGGTGAGACCCCGGCCCAGATCGACAGGCGCGGTGGTGCCGAGGGCGGCGGTCAACATCTCCTGCGGTGTTTGCGGGTTGGACACGAGGAAGCGGGCGCGCAGCGCTGCCGCCCCTTCCTCGCTCAGCGTGCGCCCGATCATGGCGGTCGCCCCGTCGGGCGTGACGCGGTAGATGCGCTCATTGGTGGTCGGAATGTCCTTCCAGATCGGCAACAAGAGCCCGGTCAGCAGGTAAAGCTTGGTCGTGGTGGTTTTTGGCAGGGACGCAGCCTCGGCATCCCAAAGCCTTGCGAACTCAGGCCTTCCGATGTCTTCCCAGGCCGAGGACTCGAACCGCGTCTCCTCCAGATAGCTCGACCCGTTTGGCCGCACCACCTTGCGCATCAGCGTGACAATGTCCTCGTCATACATCTGCATGGGGCGCGCCGAGATGAGCGCCGCGCGGCCGGAGGCGCGATTAACCATCGGCAGCTTATCCGGATTGCGCGATATGGCCTCTTCGGCCCCAAGAACGTGGACCGGGTCGGTGACCTCCAGCCCGATGATCCGCGTCACGGCGCCGGATTTCGGGCAGGTCCAGAGATCCTCTGTGGAGACCTGTTCGATCTTTTCGCCGCGCAGGGTTTCCACGCCGAGATCGAGCGTGCCCGCCGCCCGCGCGCGTTCGGTCTGATCAGCGATCCGGCGCATGAACTCGGCAAAGAGCGCGTTCTGCATGTGGATGGGAAGGGCAAGCACCCGATTCAGAAACCGCTGGATCGGGGGAAGCTCCTCAAGGAGCACCCCGTCCTTGTCGATCAGCCGCAGGGCCGTCCAGTCGGTGAAGCTCTCGTAGCTCATCGCCTCGGCGCGCCCGGCGGCAAGATCGGCGAAATACCCACGCAGCGCGGCCCGTGCGATCGGGCTTTCGAGATTGTCCTCCTCGCGGAACATGCCCTGCGAGCCGGTCTCGCGCTGACCCTTGGTCAAGGCCCCCAGCTGGTCGAGGCGCTTGGCTATAGTCGAGGTGAAACGCTTTTCGCCATGCACATCCGAGGTGCAGACCCGGAAGAAAGGCGCGCTGACCTGGGCAGAGCGATGCGTGCGGCCGAGCCCCTGGATGGCCGCATCGGCGCGCCAGCCGGGCTCCAGCAGGTAGTGCCGCCGCCGTTTCTGGTTCTTCGCCGTTTGCGCCGCATGATAGGACCGGCCCGTACCGCCCGCATCGGAGAAGATAAGGATGTCCTTCTCACCGTCCATGAAGGCTTGGGTTTCGGATGAATTGCTGCTGGCGACGCGCTTTTCGATGAAGAGGTGACCATCCTCGGCCTTGAGGGGCCGGATGGACCGCCCCGTGACTTCTGCCACGGCGTCGTCACCAAAGGCCCAGAGGATCTGATCGAGCGCCGAGGGGATCGGGGCGAGCGTCATCAACTCCATCATGGCCGCATCGCGCAGGGCGAGCGCCTCGCGCGAGACAACGAGCGCCCCGGTCTCATCCCGTAAAGGTTCCACCACCATATTGCCGTCGATCTCGACGAGCTTTTGAGCATGGATTGGGAAGGCCTGTTCGAGGTAGCCCAGCACGTAGTCACGCGGCGTCAAGGCACCCTCGACGAGCTCGTCGTCGGAATCCATCGTCTCAAGCCGGCGTTTCAGCAGGCTCTCGCCTGTCGAAACCACCTGGATGACGCAAGCCTTGCCCGCTGCCAGATCGTCCTTGATCGCGCGGATGATGGTCGGGGCTTTCATGCCCATCAGGAGATGGTTGAAGAAGCGCTGCTTCGTGCTCTCGAAGCGGGACTTGGCCGAGGCGCGAGCAGCCGAGGCATTGGTCTCTCCCGAAGCATCATTGACGCCGGTCGCAGTCAACGCTGTCTCGAGATTGTGGTGGATCGTGCGAAAGGCTCCCGCATAGGCGTCGTAGATCTCGATCTGGGCCGGGGTGAGCGCGTGTTCGAGCACGTCATATTCCACGCCATCGAAGCTGAGGGCGCGGGCCGTGTAGAGGCCGAGCGTCTTGAGATCACGCGCGACCACCTCCATGGCGGCGACACCGCCTGCTTCCATCGCCGAGACGAAACCCTCGCGGCTCGGAAAGGGGTATTCCGGCCCCTGCCCCCAGAGCCCCAGCCGCGCGGCATAGGCGAGGTTGTGCACGCTCGTGGCGCCGGTAGCCGAGATGTAGAAGACGCGAGCGCGGGGTGCTGCCAGTTGCAGCCGCAGGCCTGCAAGGCCCTGCTGGGAGGGTTTGACCCCCCTGCCCTGCTCGGACCCGGCCGCGTTCTGCATGGCATGGGCCTCATCAAAAGCCAGCACGCCTTCGAACTCCGCGCCCATCCAGTCGAGGATCTGGCTGAGCCGCGTGGTGCCGCATTTGCCCGCGGACCGCAGCGTGGCGTAGGTGACGAAGAGGATCCCGTCGCCCATCGGGACGGGCTGGTCCGGTTTCCATTTGGAAAGCGGCTGAATGTCGGCTGGCGAGCCGCCGAGATCGGTCCAGTCGCGGATCGCGTCCTCGATGAGCGTGGCGGATTTGGAGACCCAGATCGCTTTCCTGCGCCCGGCCAGCCAGTTCACAAGGATGAGCCCCGCGCATTCACGCCCCTTGCCGCAACCGGTGCCGTCGCCGAGGAAATAGCCAAGGCGATAGGCACGTGCATCCGGGTCATCATCGGCGCGCGTCAGCTTGGTCTGGTCGTCATCGATGGTAAACCGACCGGGCAGATCACGCCCATGGGCATCATGCGCCATGATGATGGTCTCGAGCTGCGCCTCGGAGAGATCTCCCTCCTCGATCAACCGTGTGGGCAGGCGCAAGTCATCACTGCCCGTGTTTGAGGGCATGGGCGGGGCAACCGAGGCCATGGCGATGCTTTCAACGAGCGGCGTGGGATGTTCCTGCGCACCCGCGATCGCGATCCGCTGCGGCCAGTAACGCGCATAGATATCCGAGACCGGCGTGTTATCACGGGGGGCCTCAAAGCTTGTGAAGCTGAGCGGGCGGACGGCATTGGTCCGTGGTTTGGAGGCGGCAACAGGCACAGCGGCGGTCTTGCGCGGGGCAGATGATGGAACGGTCGGCCGCCCGTGAGGGATCACCGCCGCCTGTTGTACGGGGCGCATCTCGGTCCGGGTTGCGGCCACGGCGTCGACATATGCCAAGGCTTCATCCAGATCCCGCACAGGGACGCGGATCATCTCGCCGACCTCCTGCACCTTGTCGAAGACCATCAGCTGGGTTTCGACAGAGGTGCCGAGCTTGCGGTAGACCTGCCCTGGCATCGTCAGCGCCAAGCGCGGCGTCAGGAGACCGCAGGCGCGGGACCAATGCGCGGCATCGCGTTCGGGCGTGAATCCCGGCGGCATGATCGCCACAAGCCGCCCGCCGGGTGCCAGGCGCTTTGCAGCCGCGATGAGATGCTTGGCGGCGATGTGCTTGTCTCGGGAGCGATCGACCGAGGAGGCGAAGGGCGGGTTCATCACCACGACGTCGGGTAGAACCGGCGTCTGCAGCAGATCATCGATATGCTCGCCGTCATGGCCCGTCACCTCGCCGCCGAAAACCGCGCGCAGGAGGCGCTGGCGAAAGGGGTCGATCTCGTTGAGCAAAAGCGTGGCACCGGCCCGGGCGGCGAAAGCGGCCAGGGCACCGGTGCCAGCCGAGGGCTCCAGCACAGTCTCGCCCTTGCGAATGGCTGCCGCCCGCACGACCATTGCCGCGAAAGGCAACGGCGTGGAAAACTGCTGCAGCCGGATCTGCTGCTCTGACCGGCGCGTTTCCGTCAGGAGCCGTGAGGCAAGCAGCTTTGCAGCGGCGATGTCACCTGCTGCACCGTCCCCACGCAGCAAAACCTTGATGGCCGCGGCCTGCATCAGGTCATAGGCCATGCGCCAGTCCCAGGCACCGCCGGCATCGCTGCCATGAAACGTCTCGCGCATGATGCGCGCGAGCGCTGAACTGCGCAGGGGCTGGTTGTCGACCTCCGCGCCGATCTGCGCGAGGGCAGATACGAGGTCAGGGTGGGAGATCGAGAGAGCCGGGTTTGCCGGTTTGGGCTTGGTCATGGGGATTTTCCTTTGGATCAGGGTCTGAGTTCCAAAGGACAAAAAGCCCGCTCTACACTTTGAAGGCGTAGAGCGGGCAATTTCTTAGCGGGGGGCCTGCACCCCGATCATGGCCACTGCTGCGCAGCATGAAGAACGCGCAAAATGGTCACCATCTCAGGGCTTTCAGCATAAACCACGATGTAGTTCGGCCGAACAACCATCTCCCTAGTCCCGTCCACACGGCCCGCGCGGTACATCTGAGGGCGTTCAGGAAGGAGGGACGTCTTGTGTTCTATCTCGTCTTTGAGAACTTGGGCGGCATCCGGGTTGTCGTCAGAGATGTAGTCAATGATTGCCAGCAAGTCGGCTATGGCCGTGGCTTTCCATTCAAGATTTGGCAAGGCGCTTCCCGTCAATCAATGCCTGGGCGTCTTGCATCGCCTTGGCATGGGGCGTTGTGGGCCTTGGATCGTCCAGCGCTTCCTGTACCTTCGCCCGGAACCAGGCGTCATAGGCATCCGGATCAGCGGTCAATCCGGCAGGCAAGCCGCCCTCTGCGGCCACGCGGGTCAGAAGAATACGCACCGCGTCGGAGAGCGTCAGACCGACGCCCGCAAGTGCGTCCGAAGCCTGTGCTTTCAGCTGATCGTCAACACGGACATGAAGCATGGATGTTTGGGCAGGCATGGATGGTCCTCCAGTTGATGGGAGTGATGTATCTCATTTGAGATACGGTTTCAAGTCGGCAGTATGTGTGCACGTGGTCCCGTGATGTTGTCTCAGCGGGAAACTCAGCCACCCTGCCCCGCCAGGAACTCCGCCAGCACAGGACTGGCCTCGCCTTTTGCGGAGCTGAGCAGCTCCGAGCCCGCAAGCGAGGCCTTCGACAGGCGTACGAGCCCACCGGTTTCCTCGATGCGGTAGCAGCGGCGTTTTTGCCGCCCACGCCTGTAGTGCGTCGCGGTGACGATCTGGCAGGTGCTGCCATCGGTGAGCGTCACGGGTGCTGCGAGCCTGATCTTGTCGCCTTCCTCGTAGTCAGGGATCGAAGCCCAGTCCCGGCAGCGCTGGCGCCAGTCCTGGGCGTAGCTGTCCGGGTCTTTCAGGTCGGAGAGGAGCTCGATCAGCCCAAGGGGAGCACGAGACTCGTTCGGGCCAGCGCTTTCCTCCATGTCCTTGTAGCCCCAGCAGCCGTCATCGTATCGGGTGAGGAAGACAGCCCCGAAAGTGATGGAGCCATCCGCATCGGTCACATAGGTCGTGTCCTCGACCGGCGAGCCATCGATACTTGTGACCCTTGCCGCCGCATACCAGGTGGAGCCCACCTTGCAGGCCTTGATCAGTTCGGTTCTGCGCCTTTCGCCATGAGAGGTGCAGAGCCGGGCGATTTCCGCTTTCTCATCCGCGTAGGATTTGACGCGGCCGTCGGTGTAGAAGAGCCAACCCATCTCAGAGTCCTTTCTGTCACTGGGGAAATTGTTGTCGCCAATGTCCCGAGAGGGCCGCAGGCCCGGCAGGGTATTGGCGATGCGTGTTTGAGAATGGGCGCGTTACGCCACCCTCCGGTCATCGATTTCCATCAGGGCATCGAGCGGCACGCGGTAGGGCTGCATGGCGTCGAAATCCTCGCAATTGCCGCAGTTCTGCACGATCGCGAAGGTGTCGCAGGCATCCTTGAGGATGACCCGGAAGGTGCCGCCGAGGCCCGAGGGCACTTCGTAGGTCCCGCCGATGAGATAATCCGAGGCCCGGCGCACGAAGACGCGGATGCTGTGGCCATCGGTGGCGAGCCGGATGGCCCCTCGCCCCCGGTCGATGAGCACCTGCACGTCATCCAGGATGTCGGTGTAGAACTGGCCGGTCAGATCGCGAAACGCCATGCGGCGCTGCGCCATCCAGTCGGCATCCCGAAATGGGTTCATGCCGTCGGCGAAGGCGAAGGAGGGATCGGCCTGTTCGGTGGTGACGATACGGGTGGTCGTGCCATCGATGCCGTTCGAGCGCAGATGCACACCATTGCCGACGATGAGGATCAGGGCCGGCCTGTCCACGGGCCCGTTCCAGTTGGGCAGGAAGGTCTTGCAGGCGCGCGCATGGGCGATCTGCGCCGCAACTGCGGAGGCAGAGAACTTGAGAATAGCCATGGGGATGTCTTTCTGTTCGGTTTGGAAGAGGGTCGACCCGCGCAGGGAATGCCTCGCGCGGGTCGCGTGATGGCTCAGGCCGCTTGCGCGACCTCGCCGTCAGGTTCCGGGGTTTCCGTGATCGGCGCCGTCTCATCACAGGCGCCACCGGCGGTCTGCATCATCGGCGGGCACCAGGCGGCCACGGCAGCGCGCTGCGCGTCCGTGAGTGTGGCGAAGGGTTCGGCGAAGAGCTTGTCGCAGAAGGCGACGATTTCCTTCTTGCTCGACGAGGCCAGCGTCACCGCCTCCTGGGCCAGACCCAGATCCTCACCGAGGATCTTCAGGAGCCACGCCTTTTTAAAGCGATTGAAGAGCGCCGCGTTCGGCGTCCAGTGGGCGCGGATATCGGGCATGATCTCAATTTCGAACGCATGCATCAGGCTGTCGCGCGATCGGTCCCGCGCGAAGCAGGACTGCGTGGTGCTGGCGGTGGCATAGGCGACGAGCTTGGCCTTCTCGCCGGCCTTCAGCGCGCGAAACGCCGCAAACTGATCGGCGGGCGCGCGGGTGTCATCGAGCCAGGACAGATCAAGCGCATCATGCGCCGCCGCCACCTGCTCGAGCGAGGTCTCGTCGATCTCGTCCATCTTGGCATGGCTGCGGTATTCCTTGCGGGCTTCGATCTTGATCGCCTGCGTGACACTCATGCCGCTGGCCAGAACGTCGCTCACCAGCTTGAAGAGCGTCAGATCGAGCGTGGCCTCCGGATGCAGCGCCATTGCGGCGCCAAGGGCCATGGCCCGCTCGGTCTTGAGGTCCTCGGCCAGCGAGGCCGGGTAGGTGATTTCGCCCGGGTCCGGGGCTTCTTCCCCGGTCGGGCTAGGAGAGGAGCCGCGTGCGCCCTCCTCTTTGACGGTGTCCTCCGGGCGGACGAGGCCAACATGGAGGGTCACCTGCCCGCCCGACCAGGACGCGATCACCCCAGACCGCGCGAGGTCCTCGGCGCTGTAGGCCTCCTGCAGATCGCGCGCTTCCTCTTCCAAGGCGTCCACGCGGTCGTAAAGGGCATTATAGGCACCGTCCTCGAGCCCCTCATTCTCCATCTCGAGCTGCAATTTCTCAAGCTCGGCGGTGATTTCATCCACGCGCTTCTGGGCAGCCTCATCCGGCTCGATCGGGCCGGGATAAACGCGGCCGTAGTCGGCCATGGTCGCGTAATCATAGCGCACCATCGCATCGGCCCAGGCAAAGCCCAGCTTTATGCGAGCCTCTTCGGCGGCGGCACCGAGCTTCTCGAGCAGGATGGTCTCGACCAGCGCCGCATCCTCGAGCACGGAATGCTCTTCCAGCAGATCGGCTGCGACGGCGCCGCCGCGTGCCTCGTAGTCCGCGCGCACGAAAGCCCCGATATCATCGCTGACCTGCACCCCGCGGGATTTGAGTGCCTGACGGACGGTATAGGCCTGCAGATAGCCGCCGTCCTTCGTGAGCGCCTCGAAGACCTCGCGCTGCGCCTCCTGGCTCGGGTGCTCGGCGAAGGCCTTCATCGTGTCGAGCGTGATCACCTTGCCCCGGGCCGCGGCGCGGATGTCAGGGTGGATCAGGCCATAGCGCAACCGGCCTTTCACGGCGGCGACGGTCGTGCCGAATGTTTTGGCGATGGTCTCGGGCGTCTGGCCGTCGACCTCCATCATCCGCGCGAAAGCCTCGAACTCGTCGATCGCGTTCATCGGCGCCTGGGTGATGTTCTCGGCGAGCGACAGCACCGTGGTGACGTCACAGTCCTCCGGCACAAGGCGGCAGTCCACCTTGGCTTTCGCAGTGAACCCCTTGGTGGCCTTGTCGGCGATCAGCTTCTTCAGCGCGGCATGGCGCCGCCCACCGGCGAGGACAGCGTATTTGCCGTCAATCTTCTGGACCAGGAGCGGCTGGAGCAGGCCCAGCACAGCGATGCTGGCCTTCAGATGCGCGATGTTCTCGGGGTCATAAGTTTCCGGGGAGTTGCTGCGCACATTGGCGGGGTGGGCGACAAGATCGCCGATGGCAACGGTGAGAGGGGCAAAGCTTGTGGTCATGGGATATCCTTCCAGGTGGGTGAGGTGTGGCCCGCGCGCGCGCGACCAATCCCCGGCTTCAGGGATCACCACGACAAAAGGCCCGCTTTGCCTTTTTGAGGGGCAGCGGGCCTTCATCGTCTCAGATGTCAGGGGGAGGAGTCCCCTGCCCTTCTACCAGTCGCGCGCCAGCATGATGGTCAGCACGCGCATGGTGGTGGCAGGATTGTCCGGGGTCTCAGCCCCGTAGCGGAAATCCGAGTCTGCTTCATAGAGATCGATTTTCCAGAACACGGTCTCGCCGCGGATCTCGACCGCCCCGAAATCGTGCCATCCCTCGGGATCATTCTCGGGCTCGAATGTATCGAACGCACCGGTGGCCTTCACCGCCTCGGCCATGAAACCGTCACCGGCCTCCATAAGCGCGCGGGTGACATGCATCCGGCCCTGGATGGGCTGCGCGGGCGGCAGCCCAAGGCATGTGAGCTTGCGAAACGCGTCGTTTAGCGCCGCGATCACGGTCGGATCCGGACAGTCTGGCTGGGATTGAACATTCATGGACATGGGGATCTCCTTTGAGAAGTTGAAACACCCTTCCCAAAGCCCGCTTTTTCTTTTCCGCTTGGCGGATGAATCGAGGCCGAAGGCGCCCTACCCGAACAGCCCTTTGGGTCTGTAATTCGGGTTGGGGATGGTTTCGATCCAGCCGCCTTGTTCTTTGATGCTCTCGAGCGCTGCCGAGAGCGGATAAGCGCCCTCGGCAGCGCTCCACCAATAGGCACCGCGCTTGAAGGTGATGATCTTGCGGCGGCCGTCGTTGAAGCAGGCCACCCGCAGCGTCTTGAGTTCCTTGCGTGACATGCGAGTCTCCGTTCTCCGTGTGGTCAGGCAGCTTCAGCGCGGCCCCCTGCCCTACCTGCCTCAGATCTGGCGATCAGGTAGTCGCAAGCGCGCTGTGCGTCCGCCGCGTGCCGGAAGATCGCGCCCTTGTCCGACCGAAGAACGCGCAACCAGTTGTGGAGGTAGGCGGCATTCATCTCGAGCGTATGCGCCGTGAAGCCGAGCGTCTGACCCAGGAACACCGAGGTCAGTTCCGCGACGATCTCCTCTCGCGCGTAGGAGGTATTGCCGAATTTCGAGAAACCGAAATCACGGTTCAGCCGATGGGGTGCTTTTGTGGCATGGGCCAGCTCATGCGCCCAGACCCCGTAGAAGTTCCGCGGATCGTGGAACCGCGTGATGGACGGCATGTAGACCTTGTCCACGGGCGGCAAATAGTACGCTTCCGTCCCCGTGAAGACGGTCGTAATGTCGATGGCGTCGAAAAACGCCTGCATGTGAGGGATGGGCTCAGACGGCGGATGCTCGGGCGCGGACTCCGGGTTGGGGAAGAAGCTGTCGGGCAAGCCCTCGATCTGGCAGGCATTGAACACGCGGTAGGATTTCTGGAAGCGGAAGATGCGGGCTTCCTCGGAGCGATCATCGCCATCGCTGCGGTCGTCCTCGCCGCCCGCGTCTTTCCTGCTTTGACCGTAATAAACGACGACAGAGGACTTTTCGCCCTTGCGGATTTTCGCGTCCAACGCATTGGCCTGCGGCAGCGTCATCCAGAAGGGAGAGCTGTGGCCCGCCATCACGGTCCGCATCGTCAGCAGGAAGTTGTTCACTCCCTGGTAGGGTTCACCGCCCACGCGCAGGGGGCGAGAGCTGCCACCTGCGGTCCAGGGCTTGCGCCACGGCAGGACGCCGCGCTCGATGATACGGATGATTTCGTTTGTGATGACCTCGGAGGCATCAAATTTGGTCGTGCGGGATCGGGCCATGGCTGGCCTCCTTTCGAATGTTGGTGTGAGGGGATGGTGATCAGGCTGACTGACGGGGGCGTGGATCGTTGGCGATCCTAGCACCAAGCTTTTCGACCATGTCGATGTAGGTGGTTAGAGATACGGCCCGGTCAGGACCCCAAGGTTCAGGGTCGACCGATCCGTCCCGCGCCACCCGCGGCAACTTCGCGAAGGCGATGATATCGGTGACGGGTCGGATATCGATGAACGGGGTCCCTCGTGCGACCGCAAGAGTGGCCAATGGAAAGCGCTCGATCGGCGCGAAGGTCGAAACGGTGGTCCAACCGAGATGGAGGAACGTCCCGCCCTCTCCGCAGATCACATGCGCGTTTGGCAATAACGCCGCCTGCTTCAGATAGCCGAGATCACGCAGGACGGTCTCGCGCTCGAGCTGCTGTGCCTGGCCCGTCTGGACGGTTTGGCGTAGTTCCTTGTGTCGCCACCACGAGACAGCGGTCGCGCGCAACACGCGCAAGACACCTGTTTTGCATCGGAATGCCCTTCATCAGGTAAGACAGACCGGAATCCGGCCCGGACCCATCCGAGGGATCCCAAAGACCCTCATCCGTCAGTCACAAGACCCGAAGGACACTTTCACTTTCTCCGGCCCCTTTGGGCACACAACAAAACCGAAAAGCCCGGTACATCTGCCGAAGCCATTGATTTCATGCAGCAATTCTAGATCGGCAACGCATATCGGCAAAACCTTGCTTCAAAGTACGAAATGTGTTTATTTTTCAATTACTTTGCAAATATGGAAGATCGGCAAAATGCTGGAAACACCCGCTAGGATCGAACCCTGCTTCTTCGAGGGGCATATTCCTACAGAACTGGCAGACCTTTCGGTCGACATCCAGAGGGAAGCCACCGGGCTGGGACAAGGGTTGCATCCTGACAGCGCAGCCGAACTTGCCGATCTCGTCCGTGTGATGAACTGCTACTACTCCAACCTGATCGAAGGACACAACACGCGCCCCCGCGACATCGAAAGGGCGCTGGCTGGTGCCGAGCTTGAGGAAGAAACCCGTCCTCTCGCCCTTGAGGCCCGAGCGCACGTCATCGTTCAACGAGCCATCGATGAGATGCATCGCATAGGCACCCTGCCCCGCCCCACATCCGTCGAATTCCTGACTTGGGTCCATAAGAGCTTCTACGACGAGATGCCGGATGAGTTTCGGGTCATCGAACATCCCGACGGCACACAAGAGCCCATCGTTCCGGGACGCATGCGCCAGGATGACGATCGGGAAGTTGCGGTCGGGCGCCACCTACCTCCTTCATCGTCGCGCGTCGCGGCATTCATGGACCATTTCGACAAACGATTTCAGATTGCGGCGCGGTCTTCGAGCGGACGGATCATCGCGATCGCCTCTGCACATCACCGGCTCAACTACATCCACCCTTTCCCGGATGGTAACGGACGTGTCAGCAGACTGATGTCTCATGCCATGGCCCTCACAGCGGAAATTGGTGGCCAAGGGCTCTGGTCCGTATCACGTGGGCTGGCCCGCGGGATAACCGATCGGGGCGAGTACAAACGGATGATGGATCTGGCCGACAGTCCACGCCGCGGAGACCGCGACGGACGGGGGAACCTGTCAGAAGCGGCACTGAAGACGTTTAGTGAATGGTTCCTAAAGGTGACGCTCGACCAGATCAGCTTCTCAGCAAGATTGTTCGATCTCGGCGGACTGGACCAAAGGTATCGTCGTCTTGTTGCAGATACCATCGATGACAAGCGAGCGCCGGAACTAATCTCGGCGGTTCTTCGGCATGGGGCACTGGAACGAGGCAATGCGCAGATTGTGCTCAAGACGTCCGAGCGTACTGCTCGCAACACGCTGAGTAAACTGACCGCCGCCGGATACCTGACCTCCGTCTCGCCGAAGACGCCAGTTCGGTTGGCGTTTCCGTTGGATTATCGAGAGCGGCTCTTTCCAAACCTCTTTGGAGATGTTCACCTCCCACAATAACTTTAGGGATTTAGGGTGTAATGCCTGGCTGCCGCTTTCTTCCATGGGCGGCGAGATTTTCATCAAGGCTTTCTCGTGTGTCATTTGTCCACCGCGGTGGACACCTGCTGGTCTGAGATTAACTGAAGAACCACCACGCGCCGCTAGCAGGCCGCTGAAAAACTTCTGCCTCGACGCCTGTCGCGGAACATGACTCACAGTTGCCACTAAGATGGCGACGGAGTGTGGGATGCGTGGATCAGATCAAGTGACGAGCTCGCTGTGCAGCTACGTCGATCTCGAGGAGCGCGTTCCGGCGCGACAACCGCTTCGCAAGATCAGGGCCGTCATCAACGACGCGCTGCGCTCCCTGATGCCGACTTCGACTGGCTCTACGCGGGTGAGGGCCGTCCCTCGATCGCGTCCGAACGGTTGATCCGTGCCAGCTTGCTGCAGATACTCGACTCGATCCAGTCGGAGCGGCAACTCATGGAGCAGATGGATTACAACCGGCTGTTCCGCTGGTTTGTGGGCCTAGGGATCGACAATGCCGTCTGGGTCCCCACGGTGTTTAGCAAGAACCGTGACCGGTTGCTGACCACCGACATGGCCCGCCGGATCATGGCCGCCATTCTGGCGCATCGCGAAGTGGCACCGCTGGTGTCGGAAGACCATTTCTCGGTCGACGGCACCATGGTGAAGGCCTGGGCGTGGATAAAGAGTTTCCCAATGAAGGAAAGGGCTGCGTCCGACGGGGACGAGGGTCCCGGCGATCCACCAGATTCCCGTGTGCCGCCCACGTCCGCCTCTGGCCAGACCACCGCTAAGCTCGATCCAATGACCCGCCCCACACGCCGCAACCGCAATGCCGAAGTCGACTTCCGTGGCGAACGGCAGTCGAACGCACCCATGATTCGATGACTGATCCGGAGGCCCGGCTGTTCAAGAAGTCCCTCGAGCCGGCGCCATGCTGTGCTTAATGGGGCATAGCCTGATGGAAACCCGCTCCGGCCTGATCGTGCAGGCCGACCTGACGGGGGCAGACGGTCACGCCGAGCGGCGTGCTGCCATCGACATGCTTCACCGCCACTCGCCCGGATCGACCCGGCGCCTGACCCTGGAGTCAGACCGCGGCTATGACAGCGCCGACTTCGTCGCCGAGCTACGCCAGATAGTGGCCACGCAGCATGTCCCCCAGAAATCCCGACATTCCGCCATTGACGGCAGAACCACCCGGCACCCCGGTTACGACCAATCGCAGCGGCGCCGAAAGACGATCGAGGAACCTTTCGGCTGGGCCAAAACTGTCGGCGGCATGACGCAGACCCTGTATCGCGGCATTGAGCGCGTGCGGGCCCGCTTCACGCTGGCGATGGCGGCGTTCAACCTCGGGAGACTGCCGAAACTGCTCGCCGCCTGAGCCGGAAAGCAGGGTACCCGGACTGCCTCCCCGCACACCTGGGAGCATCGAGCTTCTGCTCAAAAAAAAATCGTTCCTCACGGCAGACTTTTTCAGCGGCCTGCTAGGTGCGTTTGGACAGTTCTGGTTGCCACAGGCGCGGCTTTTCGTTCGAAGTCCACCGCGGTGGACATTAGACAGTTCGCTCATTGGTTTCCGACAGTCGCTTGATCAAAGCTAATGGATCAAATTGGTTTTGCCTTTGACCCAGGGTGATACTGTGAAAATACGCCCCAAAATCCCTGATGCGTTTTCCAAGTTGTAGCATGATAAAGATCGCGCATGACGCTTTCTGAGCTCCTACAGCATTCTTGGCTTTCTCGAAAGTTTCTGGATGAATGCCCATCATGGGTGCAAGTGTTCGAGCATGGTTTTCAATGTCCAACCAGTTTCTAAGTCTCTCTGGGGAGAACGACGTCGCCTGATCGCAGACTGAGGTCAGCAAGTTTGGTTTCAGGGCCTCATCGCCTATGTTGCTATCTAAATCTTTTTTTTCTTCTTCAGACTTAGATTGATGCCGGACAGTTTGTCCGTCATTGGCGGGCAATTCCGTAGTTTCAGCCGGGGTATCCGGGGTAGACAAACTCTGGCATTCTGCATCTGTATTGGCGAGCAGAGCGTGGTATTCAGGGAGGCTCAGCTTTCTGCGTAGAGCTTTCCGTGCGTGGTTGATGAATGCGTTGCTAGGATCGTGCTCTTCCAAATGGGCGAGCTTTGTAAGGATCTGTTTGCGGACAAATATCCCATCTCGCCGGTTATTCTCCATCTCTTGCGCGATGGCTATAAGCTCGCTCGCACGTTGGAGCAGGGGGGTAAGAGACAATCCATAACTGATGCACTCCCCGCCGGATGAGCGAACGCGGTAGCGCTTTCGGTTCGAGCTGTCATTGCGCTTGATGAATCCGAGTTCAACGAAGCGGTTGATGTGCCTCCGGAGTGTCCGTTCGTCGATTCCGCCAACGCGCTGGCAAAGTGAATTGTTAGACGCAAAAACCGTTTCGCCATGGCCAGGTTTCAGAAAACTGAGCATTGCTTGAAGTGTCTGTATGTGGCCAGAACGTAGACCAAACACGCTGCGTGCATCTCTCAGGGCTCTGAAGATGGTCCAGACGTCGGTTTCAGATGGGGGAAATGAGCCGCGAGTTGCATCAGCACCTGCGGCTTCAATCGAGAGTTTTGTAAATGCCATGGCTTGTTCACGATGACCGTTCGGCCCACAACTTCCCCGTCTCTTTCCTCGAATTTTCGCGGAAAAAGGCAAAAAATATCAATCCACCGAATCGGTGACTCTTGACCGGTATGCTGGAGGTTGCTACATCAAAGATGCTAATCAGATGATGAGGGCTCTCCAGGGGAAACTTTGGGGGGCTCTTTTCTTTCGGGTCTTCGCTTCTCTCCTCTGCTCGTGTTGCTCTGTGTGGCCTGGGTTAGGACCCAGAGCCTCTCTCATTCCGCCACTGTACGAAGAGTTGCAAAAGCGTAGCTTCCGCGTGTTCTTCGAGCCATTGGCCGAATTCTGGATTATCCTTCTTGGTGACCTTGAGAGTGGTCGCCTTCTCATCGATCGTCAGCGTGCCCAATGGACTGCCGTTCTCATCATTGATGACCGAATGCAGCCCACGATTGGGCGGCTTCCTGTCGCTACGTGCTTTGCTCGAGCAAGCCGAATAGACCGCTTGGAACTTTTCGGAACTAGGAGTGTCCTCGGGCAGGGCGGCGAGCGCCCCTTTGGCGATGTCCACCAAATCTACCTTCACCGATAAGGCAGCTAGCTCACCCCACTGCCGTCGTCCGATCCCATGTGCTGGCCCGATGAGTTGAACAAGACCGTCTGGCAGTTGTTCTATGACGACCCTGTGGTTGGATACGCCTTGCCGGGTCAGACCTAGAGCATCTTGAATGACATCGGGTTTGTACCCGGATTCTTGCATCTCTTTGATAAAAATAGACTTTTCTATAAAAGACGGATCAAGCCTGAGGTTGTTCTCCTGGCCTTGAGCGATCAGAGATGCGTCATCGTCCAAGGTTCGAACAATTGCCTTGACCGTTCCACCGACCTTACGGATCGCCGCAAGCCTGCGGCGGCCGTAGATGATGCGGTATCTGTCCGGTTGGGCTGATGGACGGACCATGATGGGCACTTGTTGGCCATGCTTGCGAATGCTCTCGGCCAACTCATCGATACTGGAATCTTCCAGCACCAACCGATCGCGCAGCCCATCCATGTCAATCTGATCGGGTTCGATATCGCGAATCGAGTTTGCTGTGATCTCGCGCAAAGAGTCGCGCAGACCTCCAACAGAACCCGGCAGCTTTGCCGCTTTTGGCGGGGTAGGGGAGGGGGCTCCGCTCTCCGTCTCATTCCTTGGAGGCTGGTTGAAGATGTTTCGGGCCATTAGCGACGCCCCCATGCCGTTTGGATCGTCTGCTCTAGCTCATCGCCAACGCCATTCACGCTGGTCAGGGCGCGATCAATTGTCTTTCTGATGAACTGGCTTGGATCGACTTCGTAGACGGTTTGCTGGGTCATCCCCGCGTCCGAGATCGCTGTAGACTTCAGCATTGGCTCTGTCATGACCTGACCTGCCAGAATCGATCTCAGATAGCCTGCCATTTGTGTCTGCGGCCCATCCGACGGTTCATATCTGGTAATCAGGAACTTGGCAAAATCCCAAGTCACACGCCGACCGATGGCTTCTTCGACGGCCTTGACCGTTTCTGAAGCAAGCTTCAGGAATTGGCTCATGGATGCGATGTCAAGCATGCCAGGTACCACGGTTACCAAAAGCCCCGTCGAGGCGGCCAGCGCAGTCAGGGTTAGAAACCCAAGCTGAGGCGGGCAGTCGATCAGGACGATGTCGTAGTTTGCTTCAACCTCTTCAAGCGCCAAGGCGAGGCGCTCGGCAAAGATGGGTTGTACGCGACGGGCGAGAGCGTTTGCGGTCTCGGTTTCGTACTCCGAGAGCATCAAACCGGCGGGCACCATGTCGAGCTTATGGAAGTAGGTCTTTTGGATGACGTTCGAGAGAAGAACTTGGTCCTCATATCTCAAAGCATCATAGATTGTTCCGCCATCGGCGAACTCAAGCTCGGGCCGAAAGCCGAAAAACGTGGTCAAACTTGCTTGCGGATCGAGGTCTAGGACCAGCACGCGGTAACCGCGCAAGGCATACCTTTGCGCAAGATGAATCGTTGCAGTAGTCTTTGAACTGCCGCCTTTGAAGTTGACGACGGATATCACCTGGAGACGATCGCCATCACGTCGACCTGGGCGGTAGCTTTCTGCGTTCTTTCCAGTGCGTCCAAGAACATCGCGCAACTCATCAATCTCTTGGGCTGTGTAGAACCGGTGTCCGCGGTTGTCTGTATGCACTTCCGGGAAGCTGCCGTCCTTGTGCCGGTTGCGCAGGTTAGATGTGCTTACGCGCAGGAGGCCTGCGACTTCGGTGGAACTGAAGCGGCGTAGGGACTTTCGTTCTTCGGGTTCGAAAGCGATCTTCATCTGGCGATCCAAAGACTCAGCCAGATTGTCGGCAAATGCTCCGATATCGGAAGAGCCTATGCCTTGCGCGTATCCAATATTACGATCATCCATGTCCTGCCGCCCACTCTCGGCCTCTGTTGAGGCTCTTAGTCATTCTGACGGTGTACAGCGTGCCTGACGCGTTTTGCCGTCAGAATGGGAATGCCACGATCCAGTGAGTCCGGCAAGAAGAATCTAAATGTAGTGTGAAAGTTACCCACAACACCCATAGGTGTTGTCGTACAAAAAACTCAGCAAGTCATTGATATAGATATATTAAATGCAGTTCTAACCGAATCGAGCCGCTACTCTGTTGAGTTGTCAAATTAGCAGCTAACCCCAAGCAACTAGTGGCACTTTCTGCCTCCTGCGGAGTTTTCTCCCGGTGAAATTTTTTGGATTCGGGTCAGAAGATACATCTGATCTTGGCTCGATTCGTACGGCATGAGGCCAAGTCGTTCCGCCCGCTCCAACAGCATTTTCACCGAAGACGGCTGCCATCTTGTTCGGCCACGAGGCGTGCGTTCCCGCATTGATTCCAGGCGTTCACAGATCGTCTGAAGCGTGATGTCGGGGTCCGCGCCCTTGATGGCGGGCAGGCGGTCGTCCGTTTCGCGGGGCCCGGCGCGGACCAAAACTGCCTCGGGCAGAAGGCCGTCGCGGACATAGGCCTTCACGGCGCGCAAGAGACGACTTTGGGTCCAGTGACGCGCCTCGGGCAGGGGACGGTTGATGATGCGCAACACGTCTTCCCAGGCCAAGTCGGGGCGCAACCGGCGCACATGAGGAACCCAATCTTGTGCCATTTCGTTCAGACGCTCCATGTAGCCGTCCTGTCGTGCCAGCCGCACCTTGCGAAGAGCGGCAGGGTCTTTGGCTCGCAGCCTAGGGTTGCCGCCCACGCGGCCCTTTGTGCGTGCGCTGGCAAGGCCGGCCTTGGTGCGTTCCCTAATTAAGGCGCGCTCGAACTCGGCCGCAGCACCCAAGATCTGCAGCGTGAACTTGCACTGCGGGGATCCAGTGTCGATCGGGTCCTGGATCGAGCGAAAGAACGCGCCCTTGCCGATGCGCTCCAACACCCGCGCACGATTGCCGCCAGAGGCCTGTTCTTCATGGATCTCGGCGCAGCCTGTGGATTTCAGGGCCTGCGACTGGGGCAGGGTGGGGGTGATCCTCGGTTGAGACTCGTGCGTAGCCTATCAATGGCATCAAAACAGTCATTTTGCAGTCTCATATACCGGCAATAAACGACCGATTGATGGCAGAAGAATAAGGTTTCGGAGGTTGGTGCCACCTTTTTTGTCTGTAAGTTCCACATAGGCGGCGCAATGGAAAACCGCTATCTGGAAGAATATGCGGCAGACCTGTGGGCCGGGTCTGCGGGGCGGGAATTGGAGTGTTGCATGGACTTACGGTTGAGGGAATATTTTGATGCCGGCACGCTGCAACGCGGTCAAGATTATGCGCATCGCGGTCTGGTCGCGACGGTCGAGCTTCTGCCGGATGGGAGTATCCGCGGGCGTGTGTTGAATGGGCGCGGGGAAAGCTACCAGCAGCGGATTACCCTGAGCAACAGCTTTGTGGACGGGATTTGCTCTTGCCCGGTGGGGCATAATTGCAAGCACGTGGTCGCTGTTTTGATGACATCGGCGGAACGCGATATCAGCTCCCCGCAACTGGCAGCACCGGTGCGGGGTTGGCTGACCCGCGTCAAGCAGCAGCCGACAGCCCTAGTGCCGCCTGAGGCACGTCCCGAGGACTATCCGGACAAGGTGAAGGAACGCCTGCTTTATGTCCTGATCCCGAATGAACCAAAAGTCAGGATCGACATTTACAAGGGCCGTATCAATGCCGCTGGCACGGGCCTGAACAAGGCGATCCGGCGCTATGATGCGCTGCATGCCCTGCGCAGCAACGCTGTGGCAAAATTCATCCGACCGACCGATCTGGAGCTTTTGTCTGCGCTGGCGCAAACGCGATTATGGCAGACGCATTACAGCTACAGCCTGCCTGATGCGTTCAGGCCTATGGGTCAGGATGTTTTGGCCCTGATGCGGCGGTTGTGCGACACGGGTCGCTTCCTGCATGACAATGCTCCGGATGCTCAGCTGACCTGGGCAGAAGCGCATCCGAAGGCCAGGCTGGCCTGGCGCATGGCGGCCAATGGCAGCCAGAAGCTGGGTTTTGAGAGCGAGACCGGCACGCAGCTGGATTTGCGGGCGCTGGATGGGGCGACACTATGGGCGAACATTGCGCGGGGGCAGATCGGGGCGCTGGCACAGCCAGTGCCGATCGAAGCGTTACACCTTGTCCAAAGCGCACCCGAGGTCGCGCCCGATGAAGCGACGGCCCTGGCTGCGGAGATGCCCGCCACGCTCGCAGGACTGGCCTTGCCGCCGCCGCATGTGGCGCGACAGATACGGCGCGCGGCCCATAAACGCATCGCTCGTTTGACGCTTGGAGCCGAGAGCGCGCGTGACGGCTATAGGAGTTGGGACAGCGTTTCTGTCACTCTGCCAACACTGACATTGCGCTTTGTCTATGACGGGCAGGAGGTTTGGGAAGGCGAGGCCGACCCCCGGGTCGTTGAAAACAACGAGGTTGTAACGCTGACGCGCGATCATCAATGGGAAGCTGCTTGCGTCATCCGGCTGATGGATGCAGGGGCGATACCCGTTGACGATGTGGACTACCTTTTGCCGAGCGCTCGAATGCTGCAATGCGATTTCGTCTTCGCTGAGGAGGAGATGGGCGCAAACAGTATGCGCCTCCCGTCGTCGCGCGATGGTCTCGAGTTTGCGTTCCGGACGCTGCCCGGGTTGCGGACCGAAGGCTGGGAAATCATTGAAACATCAAAGTGGCCCTTCCGTTTGAGCGATGAAGCTGCCGCGCTGACGGTTGCAACACAGGCCGAGGCGGGCGACACATTCCACGGCAACGACTGGTTCTCGCTGGGGTTTCAAGCCGAGATCGGCGGCAAGCCAGTGGATGTCGCGCCCCTGATCGCGGCCTTTCTTGAACAGGTGCGTGACGAATGGGACGCCGTGCCGGATGTCGACGTCCTGTCGCAGCATCTGTCCGATAAGCCGGTTTACCTGAACCGGGGCAAGGCGGGCTATGCCCCCCTGGATCTCAGTCCGCTGGCGCCCCTACTCCATCTGGTGCTGACGCATTATGCTGAACTGGGCGCGCTGCACCCGTCGGATGCTGATGTCGCCCGGTTGGCAGAAGAGGCGCTGGCAGGCAGCTCGGTGAGGTTCGCCGACAATGCCGGGATCATCCCACTGGCCCGCAGCCTGAAGGCATTGGCCGAGGCTGAGAGCTTTGCCCCACCAAAGGGATTGCGCGCGCATTTGCGCCCGTATCAGGCCTATGGTTCCGCCTGGATGGGCAGCTTGCTCGAAGCCGGTTTTGGCGGGGTCCTGGCCGATGATATGGGGCTGGGCAAGACAATTCAGGTGTTGGCCCTTTTGCAGGCACGTCGCGAAGCAGGCGCAGCTGGCCGGGCGCTTCTGATCGTTCCGACCAGCCTGCTGCATAGCTGGCAGATGCAGGCCGCGCAATTCACTCCGGATCTTCGCCTCGTGGTCCTGCATGGCACAGGCCGGGCGGCGTTGCGCGAGGAGGCTCTGCACGCCGATCTGGTCGTCACCACCTATCCGTTGCTGGCGCGCGACCATGACTGGCTGGCAGCGACAGAGTGGCCTCTGGTGATCCTGGACGAAGCGCAAACCCTTAAGAACCCTGCCTCGCTAATGGCCAAGAGCCTGCGCAACATTCCTGCCAAGGGGCGGCTGGCGCTGACCGGCACGCCGCTGGAAAACTCGCTGCAAGACCTTTGGACGCTGGTCGACTGGGGGAATCCGGGCCTTCTGGGGGATCGGAAGGGGTTTCAGAAACTGTTTCGCACCCCGATCGAAAAGCATGGTGACGCGGTCGCACAATCGCGTCTGAACCGTCGGCTGCGCCCCTTCATGCTGCGCCGCACCAAGGAGCAGGTCGCAACCGAGCTTCCCCCAAAGACCGAAATCCTGGAACGGGTGGATCTGTCAAAGCCGCAGCAGGCGCTTTATGAAGCCGTACGCAGCACCATGGATGCCCGGGTGCGCGAGGCGATCAGCGCCCGTGGTCTGGCCGCAGCGCAGATTACCGTGCTCGATGCGCTGCTCAAGCTGCGGCAGGTGTGCTGCGACCCGGCGCTAGTCAAGACTGACGCGGCGCGCGCGGTGGCGGACAGCGCCAAACGCTCGCGATTGCGTGAATTGCTGGCCGAGCTGGTGGCCGAGGGTCGCCGCGTTCTGGTGTTTTCGCAATTCGTTGAAATGCTGCGTCTGATCGAAGCGGATCTGGCCGCCGCCGGCATCCCCCATCTGACGTTGACGGGCCAGACGCAAAAGCGTGCCGATGTACTGGAAAGCTTCGCGAAAGGCACTGCGCCGGTTTTCCTGCTTAGCCTGAAAGCCGGTGGTCTTGGGCTGACCTTGACCGAGGCGGATACGGTGATCCTTTATGACCCATGGTGGAACCCAGCTGTGGAGCGTCAGGCCATGGACCGCACCCATCGCATAGGTCAGGACAAACCGGTATTCGTGCATCGTCTGGTCGCCGCAGGCACAGTAGAGGAAAAGATACTTGACATGCAGTCGCGCAAACAGGCGCTGGCCGACGCCTTGTTCGACAAGGATGGGGGACAGGCTGGCCCGTTGCTGGACGAGGCGATACTGCAAGATCTGTTTGCGCCGCTCGGGGTGTGACAGGGGCTCGCCGCCTAGACGTTGCGCCAAAGCATGCGAACGCGGCTCTTCCGGCTTGAGATGTTACCGACCATTTCTGGCAAACGCGCCGAAGGTCCGAAGATTACAGCCCCGCAGCCTTGGTCAGGTTAACGCGGAACCGGTCGCGGCGACGCTGATAGCGGCGGGTCATTTCGGCTGAGGCGTGACCAAGATGCTTTTGGACGTAGCGCTCATCGACTTCGGCAGAGCTCGCGAGACCGGCGCGCAAGGAATGGCCGGAAAACAGCGCCAGGCGCTCTTTTTCGGACAGTTCGGATCGGATGCCGGCGTCGAGGACCGTGCGCTTGATCAGTCGTGCGACATGTTTGTCGTTCAGGCGTGTTTCAGATGCGCACTTGCCATCCCGCGAGGTGCCGACGAAGACAGGGCCGAAGTCGATCTTTGCAAAGTGCAGCCATTGTTCCAGCGCCTGGACCGGGCAGGTTTGATCGCTGGAACCGCGGCCAATCTCGACCTCGCGCCAGCCGGTCTTCGCGTTGAGCGTGAGCAGGGCGCCTTTGTCGAAGATCTCAATCCAGCCACCAGAATCCGGCGTGTCGTCCTTGTGCACGTCGAGGCTGACGATTTCGGATCGGCGCAGACCCCCCGCGTATCCCAACAGCAGGATCGTGCGGTCCCGCAACCCACGCAGATCGAAGGGAAGGCTGCCCACCATAGCGAGTATATCGTCGGCCATGATTGCTTCTTTCCGAACCGGCGGTCGCGCGTGCCTGCGCTTGATCCCGGCAAGCACGGAGGCGATGTGGCGGTTCTTACGATCAAGGGTGAAGCCGCGCTGAGTGTAGTTCCAGCCAAGGCCAGAAAGACGGCGATCGATTGTCGAGACTGAGAGGGCAGGGGCCTTTCCCGTGGGTGCCGCCATGTTGGCGAGGTAGAGCCCGATCATCTCGGGTGAAGGCGGCAAAGGGTCCGTTCCCTTCAGTCTGCACCAGCGGGTAAAGTGCGCCCAGTCTTTCGCATAGGCCTTCAGGGTATTCTCAGAGGCCGCCTGCTTTGCATAGCTGCGTGCGGTTTCTACCAGCTGATCGACGGTGCCTGAACCAGCCACATGCGAGGGCAAGGTGATGCTATCACTTTTCTCTTGATCGCCCTCGCCGACGCAAGCATCAAGTTTGTCAGAGGGCGTTGACGTCGATTTCTCGATCTCTGTGTCCACTCTTTCCCCTTAAAATTCGCTGATTTTGAGACTGTGTAGCAGCATATTCCAACAAGTCCGATAATGTAAACTTATTGGACATTTTGCCAAGCGGCAAGGCGGGGCGGTTCGGTTGCTATTTTCTGGCAGAAAGCGCCGCGCTCTTGTAGGCTTCAGGCATGACCTTTGCCCGACTGAACCCCATCAACGATCTCGACACGTTACCCAGGATGCCTAAATGGGTCATCTCTGCGCACGCTGAAACCCTTGAAGATGTTGCTTTTTTGTCGGGCGCCGCCCTGAACCATCTGCATCTTGTGTTGGGCCGCGCGGCGGTCCCCCAAGCCTTGTTGCGGGATCGTCTGGCACTGCGCGCGGCCGCGGCCTGCGTCGCGTCCTCTGGCCGCCCGGAGCGGGAAGCAGAGTTGCGCGATGCGGTGCACCTGTTGCGTCCGGGCGATCTTCCCGGGCCGGCCGGCGAAACCTACCTCGCCTGGCGGGGCGCGGCGGAGCGGCCGGTGTCGATCAAGGCTCTGGGCCGAGCCTTACCGACCATCGATCCGGGCCAGATTGCCGCGTGGCTTGATGCCGGAAAAGGGACGCCGGTGACACGGTCCGCGATGGTGTTGGAGGCGGTACTAAGCGAGGCGCCGCGTGCCGACATCCCGGCGCTGATCCTCGCGGATGCGGCCCTCGCACAAGCCCTCGGTTGGAATTATGTCGTGCCGTTACTGACGGCTGGCCTGAACCGCGCCGACCTGCGCAAGCAAAACGACGACTTGCGTCTGGCCTGTCATCGCGCACTCATCTCTTCGGCAATCGAGGCCGTTCGGCTGACCGCAGACCTCACGCGGCGGGCGACGCATCTTAAGACAGTCGCGCCAAAACTGCGGGCAAAGGCAGCGGGCGCTGCGGTCGAGATGTTTCTTGCCCGCGATGCTGTGGCGCCGCCGGCCTTGCCTTTGCCGGATCGCGCCGCGCGGCGGCTCTGCGACCGGCTGGTCGACCTCGGCGCGGTGCGCGAGCTGACCGGGCGCGACACCTTCCGGCTCTACGGGGTGTAGCGATGGCGAAGGATCGCTCTGACTCCGAACTGGACCGCGAGTTGCTCGACCTGCCGGGAGAACTGCGCTGGCGAGAATGGATGCGCCGGATCGAGGCGGTCCTCTTCGCCTCTGCCTCGCCGGTGCCGCGCGACGACCTGGCCCGCGTGGTGGGGCAGGGCGCTTCGGTCGACCTGCTGGTAGAGGACCTTGCCGCCGATCTGGAGGGGCGGGCCTTCGAGATCGCTCAAGTCGCCGGCGGCTGGATGTTCCGGACGCGGGCTATCTACGCCCCTGCTATCCGCGCGGCGGCAGATATCGTGGACCAATTGCTGGACCTGAGCGAATTCGACGTCGCGGTTTTGGCGGCCATCGCTTACCACCAGCCGATCACGCGCGACGGGCTCAAGGATATCTTCGGCAAGGAAATCAGCCGTGACCGGATCGGGCGGCTGCATGCGCGCGACTTGATCGGGACCGGGCCACGATCGCCGCGCCGCGGTGCGCCCTACACCTTTGTGACGACCGAGCAGTTCCTTGTTGCATTTGATCTGGATACGCTCGCGGATCTGCCAGAGCGGGAGCATTTGGAGGACGCAGGTTTGGTTGGCGGGTCATAGGAATGGTGGCGGGGCTGGAGATCCCCGTATTGGCCAAACGGGTAGGCATGTCGTGGACATTTCGTGACGCTCTCAGTCGTGACTTGTTGAGAGAACTCAGGCTTCGATCCTGAGGTCTCTGAACAGAGCTTCCCAAGGGTCCCCATCCTCGGTCATCGCGCCCGGTTCCAAGTTTGCCATTTTTTCGTCGATGACTGCGTTGTGGTAGTTCTTGAGCCAGCTGTATTTGCGCCGCACCGTCGCGTTGGGACTGTCGGCGAGACCGCTCTCCACCAACGTTTTGTGCCTACCCAGAAACTCGATCCAGCCGGCGTATTCGCCGTCAAGCTCGCTGAGACTGGCGCGAAGATAGTCGATGTAGTGGAGGCCTGACTCGTCCTGGCGCAGGAGGTTGTTCAGGTGACGCTCTTCATCCTCATAGGAATGTCCTTCCCGCCACAGCGTTTGGTCCTGCCGGTGGCGTTCGATGACATCTTCATGGATCGCAATGCGGGGGAAGATGACCTCGCCTTCTTCCATGAAATAAGCCTGAACGAGGGCAGGCCCAAACACCGGACCACTGAAGTCGATGCCGAGATGCATAGGGCCGATGGTCATTGCGCCGCGCACCAATATGCCATTTGCCACGCATTCGATCTGGATGTGCAGCAGATCAATGAGCTCCCAGACCAAGGGGCCGGCCTGGTACTGAGTTTCAATGGTTCCGGTTCTGACGATCGCGTCAGACACGATCTCCGCATGGACTTCGCTGATCATCCGCATCGCGTCGGAGCGGATGGGCGGCGTGGCATCCCCTTCGGACACCCTGCGAAACATCGAAAGCAAGTGCCTGATCTCTGCACCGCTTCGTGTGTGCAGGAGGTTCCTGAAACAGAGGACATCAAAAAAGGTCACAAGGCATTCTTCGTAGTCGGGGTCGTTCTCGAAATCAGTCATCTCTGATCCATCTTCAGCCGAGGAGCTTACCCAGCTCTTCCCCTTGGGGTGAAAGGGGGTGGAGCTTGCCCTTTTCACGGGATGAAACCGCGATGAACCTGCGGAGGTTGCGATAGATCGGGTAGATAATGTTCGGGGCCTGCGGAGTTCGATGATAAACAACAATTTCGGTTTCGTCAGTCAAGAGACCTTCGCTGCGATTGGCCTTCTTTGCTTGAGCCATGGCCTCTACCCAAGCACACGCGCGATTCCAGCCTGCACCCTCAACAGTGCAGGCAGGTAATTTTCGACCAATTCTTCCGGATCGGGCTGCGTTGCTGCCATCCCGGTGTTCAAGGCCGCAACCACGGCACCCTTGCTGTTGAGCACCGGCACCGCGAGAGAGCGCAGGCTTATTTCAACTTCTTGGTCGACCAGCGCATAACCGCACGTCCGCGCCGCCTGTACCTGCGCCATGATTTCCTCCGGGTCGGTGAGGCTAAACCGGGTGCGCGGGGATAGGTCTGACGCCTCAATGACGCGGCGCGCTTCCACGTCCGGCATCGCAGCGAGCAGCACCCGCCCCATGGAGGTGCTATGCGCCGGGAGGCGTGAGCCGGGCATCAGGCCGATCGACATGACCCGCCGCTGCGATGCTCGGGCGAGATAGACAATCTCGGTCTCGTCAAGGATGGCCACGGAACAGCTTTGGCCGATCTGTTCGGTCAGTTGATCCAGCCAGGGCTGCACGACCTGAGGCAGTTGCAAGCCACCGATGGCCCCGGTGCCAAGGCGCAAGCAGCGGTGTGTCAGCGTAAAGAACTTCCCGTCATATGCAGCGTAGCCTTCGGCATGTAGCGTCAACAGGCATCGGCGCGAAGTAGCACGGTCAAGCCCGGTCAGCGCGGCGACCTCGCTAATAGACAGCTTTGAGCGCTGCGCGTCGAAACACTCGATCACCTTAAGTCCCTTAGCGAGCGAAGAGACTGTACTGCTGGATTTGTTCGTCATACGCACACCAAAGTACGCAATGCGAACAAATGTCAACATACGCGCAAATTTCTAGCCTCCTATGAATCTGGCCGCTAGACCCTCTGCAACCTGAGGAGACCAGCAATGGATAAAGCACTTCCTACCGTGGCCGATGCTGTGGCCGACATCCCGGATGGGGCGACAGTGATGATCGGGGGGTTTGGCGGCTCTGGCGCGCCCATCGAACTGATCCACGCCCTTATCGACCGCTTTCGGGCCACTGGCAGCCCGGCGGCGATCACTATCATCAACAACAATGCAGGCAACGGCTATTGTGGGATCGCCGCGATGATAAAAGCGGGCATGGTCCGCAAGATGATCTGCTCTTTCCCGCGCAGTTCCAACGCCGAAGCCTTCAATGAAAAGTACCTCGCGGGCGAGATCGAGCTGGACCTCATCCCCCAAGGCACATTGGCCGAGCGCATCCGCGCCGCCGGTGCCGGCATCCCCGCCTTCTACACGCCGACCTCCTTCGGCACGGAACTTGCCGAAGGCAAACCGACCGAGGAATTCGACGGCAAGATGTATGTCCGCGAAAGATGGCTCAAGGCGGATTTTGCGCTGATCAAGGGTCAGGACGGGGATCGCACCGGCAACCTGACCTACCGCATGGCAGGCCGCAACTTTAACCCGCTGATGGCCATGGCGGCAGCGAAAACCATCGCGCAGGTCAGCGTGCTGGGGGTGCCTGGCAGCATTGACCCGCAAGCGGTCATCACCCCGGGTATCTTCGTCGATGCCATCGTGGAAGTGGCAGAACCCCAACAAGAAGAAGTGCTTGTGCGCACGGGAGTGGTTTACTGATGGCTGAGTTCAACATCATGCAGGACAAGCTTTCGAACGCGCAGATCGCATGGCGCGCGGCGCAGGACATCGAAGACGGATCTTACGTCAACCTCGGCATCGGTTTTCCCGAGATGATCGCCAAGTTCCAGCCCGAAGGCCGCGATATGACCTATCACACCGAAAACGGGGTTTTGGGTTTCGGTCAGGCCCCGAAAGAGGGCGAAGAGGACTGGGACCTGATCAACGCTGGCAAGAAGCCGATCACGCTCAAGCCCGGTGCCGCGTTTTTCCACCATGCCGACAGTTTCGCGATGGTCCGCGGCGGGCATCTCGATCTCGCCGTGTTGGGAGCCTATCAGGTGGCTCAGAATGGCGATCTGGCGAATTGGCGCGTCGGCACCAAGGGCGTGCCTGCCGTGGGCGGCGCGATGGACCTTGTACATGGCGCCAAACGCGTGGCCGTGGTCACCGATCATGTCACCAAGGAGGGCAGCCCGAAACTGGTCGAACGCTGTACCTTCCCGCTCACTGGCGTGGGGTGTGTCACCCAAATCTATACCTCCCTTGCGGTGATCGACATCAAGGGCGGCAGGTTCATCCTGCGGGAGAAAGTGCCGGGGCTGAGCATGGATGTTCTACAGGCCGTCACCGGAGCCACGTTGCACATTGAAGGCGATGTTGCCGATCTTATCGTACCGGAGGAATTGGCATGATCGACGTCTATATCTGTGACCACATCCGTACCCCCATTGGCCGATATGGCGGGGCACTGTCTTCGGTACGGGCCGATGATCTGGGCGCGGTGCCCCTCAGGGCGCTGATCGAGCGTAACCCGTCTTTGGATCCCGCGGCGATCGACGAAGTCATCTTCGGCTGCGCCAATCAGGCTGGTGAGGACAATCGCAACGTCGCACGGATGTCGATGCTGCTTGCCGGCTACCCCGAGACCGTGCCCGGCACCACGATGAACCGACTCTGCGGCTCAGGCATGGACGCGGTGATCACCGCCGCACGGGCGATCAAGGCCGGAGAGGCCGAGGTGATCGTCGCCGGTGGGGTTGAGAGCATGTCGCGCGCCCCCTTCGTGATGCCCAAGGCCGAGACCGCCTTTTCACGGACCAACGAGGTCTTTGACACCACCATCGGCTGGCGTTTCGTCAACAAATTGATGAAGACACAATATGGCGTCGACTCAATGCCTGAAACCGCCGAGAACGTGGCGGAGGATTTTGAGATCAACCGTGCAGATCAGGATGCTTTCGCCCTGCGGTCCCAGCAAAAAGCGGGTGCCGCAATGGCAAGCGGTCGGCTGGCGCAAGAGATCGTGCCTGTCTCCATTCCGCAACGCCGGGGCGCCCCCCTCATCGTGTCAGAAGATGAGCACCCCCGCCCTTTGACCACCTTAGAAGCGCTGCAAAAGCTCAAATCCTTCGTCAAAGCGGATGGCACGGTGACGGCGGGCAATGCCTCCGGCGTGAATGATGGTGCGGCGGCATTGATCCTCGCCACGAAAGAAGCCGCAGAGAAACATGGGCTGACCCCCATCGCCAAGGTGCTCGGTGGCGCGACGGCCGGAGTCGCACCGCGCATCATGGGCTTTGGTCCGGCACCTGCGTCAAAGAAGCTGATGGCGCGTCTTGGGCTGAGGCAGGAGGATTTCAGTGTCATCGAACTGAACGAGGCTTTCGCGTCACAAGGCCTCGCTACCTTACGCGATTTGGGCATTGCAGACGACGACCCACGGGTGAACCCCAATGGCGGTGCGATCAGCCTTGGCCATCCGTTGGGCATGTCAGGGGCTAGAATCACCGGCACGGCCATGCTGGAGTTGAAACCCGGCGAGAAGTCCCTCTCCACGATGTGTATTGGTGTCGGTCAAGGTATCGCGATTGCGTTAGAGGCCGTCTGAGCGGTTGTTGGTAGCTCTGGATGGGAGGTTAGGTTAACTTGGTAATAGGCATATAGAGAATTGTGAGCCTAACAGTGAAGATTTGAGCCCACTTACTAAAATCTCTCATTCTTGAGGGCCGGTGCGGCACCTCGATTGGTTGATTTAAGTCTGAATGGCGCAGTGGTTTGCGTCCGGATGATATAACTGAAAAGTTCGCACCTCGGTGCTGGCTTTGGCCTTGTCAAGCCAGGCTGCCCACCTTTGGAACAACCGTTTTGCAATTTATGCATCGTGGCGCTTTGGCGCGAGAATGCCAAGAACGCGATTGCTTGCGTCGTTCCCCCCTTCGCTAGTGTTTCCACACATTCTGATCACTGCATAGTTTGGCGTTTCCACTCACGTTCAATCAACGAATTCAGATCAAAAGTCAGAAAAATCGCTTGCAAAACGTTTGTTTTGGTTTACCCATGCAAAAACGCATTTGTTTTGGAGCGGTAATGAAAATTGCAGTCGCACGGTTCTGGTATGAAGCTAATTCCTTCTCGCCTTTCACGGTCGGCATGGCCGAGTTTCGTGCCCGTGAGTGGCTAAGAGGGGACGCGGTCGGAAGTGCTTTCAGAGGGACGGCGACTGAGATCGGTGGCGCTCTAGAGTGGGCCGATGCGAGACCGGAGGTGGAGTTAGTTTTCTCCCGCTGTGCTTCTGCCCCGCCTGGAGGGCCAGTAAAGCAAGAACTGCTCGACGAGATCGTTGCAGAGATAGCTGGTGACCCTTTGTTTCATGACGTAGATGGAATTTACTTGTCTCTTCATGGGGCATCTCTAGGGACCGAAAGCTTGGCTTCCGAAGAGGAGATCGTTTGCCGCTTGCGGGCGTGCTATCCAGAGACTCCAATCGTAGCTTCTTTCGATATGCATGCTTGCCCGACGCAACGGATGGTTGCCGCCCTGAATGGGGCGGCAGTCTATCGCACGTATCCACACATAGATATGGCTGAGACTGCTGTCATTGCGTTGGAATTGTTGGCGCAAAACATCACAGGAGAAATACGGTCCTCAGTCCTAATGCAGCGCATTAATAAAATTCTACCCAGCTTTGGAATGCGGACGGCCCCAGGCGCGCCAATGACCGAGGTTGTGCATATCGCCAATGAGCAGGTTAGTGCATTCGATGGAGTGTTTGCCGTGTGCCCATTCGCCAGTTTTGCTTACGCTGACACACCAGCGGCGAATGCTGGGGTCTTAGTCACTTATGCAGAACGTTCAGCGGCTGAGCGTGCAGCCGCTGCGGTTTGCCGCAAGATGGTGTCGTTGCGGAAGAAATTCACTCCGAAGCTACGGGCTGCTTCTGAGGTGCTGCAGAGCCGCCCTTGGGACGGTGGGAAGCGCATTGCGATACTTGAGCCGTCAGATAATCCGCTGTCTGGAGGCGGAGGGGATACTCCTGGCTTATTTAAAGCGGCTCTGGATATGGGCGTTCCAGAAGGCAGTGTTTTTGCGTTTTTCAATGACTCAGCGCTTGTGGCTCGTGCGGCAGAGTCTGGGCTAAATTCCCAACTTGATGTCGCCCTTGGCGGGCAGCTAGATCGTCGCTTTGGCGCACCTGTGGCTATTTCTGTCTATGTGGAGAAGTTGACTATGGGGCGGTTCGTCAATGCTGGTCCAATGGAAGCGGGTCGACCTACAGAGCTCGGCCCAACGGTTCTGCTCCGCTCTGGTCCATTGCGGATAATAGTTACTTCTGCCGCGCAATCGCCGAACGACATCAACTACTTTACTTTGCACGGTATCAACTTGGAACACGTGCCGGTTCTATTAGCCAAAGCGAAAAACCACTTCATGGCGGCTTTGGGGCCTATCTTCGACAGGGTTATCCAAGTCGATACCCTCGGCCCCGCAATGGCCAATACATACGCTCTGCCTTTCCAACACGTACCGGTAGAGCGCTTTGACTTAAGCTAAGTGTCTATACGAAAAACAACAGGAGTTCTCATGAATAAAATTTGCAAATCAATTATGGCGTGCTGCGTTGTGTCCTATTTCTGGGGAGCAGCGAATGCTAATGAACTAACCGTCGCGAGCTGGGTAGGGCCATCGCATCCGACAATTCGCGTCGGCTACCACACGTACTTCCCTGCGGTTGAGCAAGCCACCGATGGAGCGGTGAAGTTCAAATTGATCTCAGGCGGTGCTCTAATGTCAGGAAAAGAGACACTCACCGGCTTGGGTGATGGTATTTCTGATGCATCCATTCTTGCGCTAACCTATAATCCCGCACAGCTTCCAACGAGCCAGCTAGTATCAGAGCTGGCTATGCTGTCAGGAGAACCTCTTGCAGTCGCTGCGGCAGTGACGGAATTCACATTGCTGAATTGTGAACAGTGTCTCGCAGAGTTTTCGCAGCAAAATGTAGTGTATACTGGTAGCTACGCAACAGCACCTTATGCGCTGATTTCGAAAAATAGAATTTTGGAAAAATCAGACCTGCAGGGCAAACGGGTACGCACGCCGGGGGGGGCGTGGGATCGTTGGGTCGCCGAAAGCGGTGGTACTGTGGTGCATACCTCTAGTTCGGAAATGTATGAGGCGATTGATAAAGGGATAATTGACGTTGCAATGCAGCCGGGGGCTGCTCTTAAGAGCTTCTCGCTTTGGGATGTGGCGAATCACATCACTCTGGCGGACCTGGGCGTTTACAATTCAGGTCCCTTTCTCGCCTTCAATAAAAGTACGTGGGCCGACCTCCCGGCCAACGATCGACGCGCGATGCTAGATCAGCTGCCTGAAGCGTTAGTTGCAACAACCGAAGCCTATGTGGATCTTAATATTGAAGCTCTGTCCGAAGCGGAGAAGCAAGGGGTTATCGTGAGCGAGCGTCCGGTAGGGCTTCAATCATGGGTGCAAGAGTTCAATGGACAGGATCTCAGCGCGGTGATTGAAAAGGCGGAAGCTGTATATGGTATCGAAAACGCAACATCTCTTGTTAAAGCATATACGGATGGGTTGAAAAAATGGTCTGACCTTCTGGCATCTGGATTGACGCGTGATGAGTTTATCGCAGCTTTGCAAATCGAAATTTTCGACAAACTAGACGCGAATACCTACGGTCTGTGACCTGCCCGGGCCACCTCGTATGGGGTGGCCTCAAATTTACCAATCAAGGCATCAAGCATGATATTACTCGAACGCACTACAGAGCGGGTCGGCCAGCTTTTGGCATTCATAGCCGCGCTGTGCCTTATTACCATGATGTTCCACATTTTCATGGATGTTGTGGGGCGCATGGCTTTCTCATATCCCCTCCCCTCTACCATTGAGATCGTCGCCGAGTGGTGGATGCCAGCACTGATCTTTTTGCCGATGGTTTTGGTACAGCAGCGCCGGGAGAACATTGCTGTCGATCTGTTTTATGACTGGTCTGGACCACGGATGCAGGCCTTCATAAATTTGCTTTCTAATGTTTGCCTATCTGTCTTCTTAATCTTTGTCGCCTGGGGGGCAGGCGAACAAGCATTAAGGGCTTGGCACGAAGGGGAGTTTATCGTTGGCATGATCCCGGTTCTAACTTGGCCCTCACGTTTCTTTTTGCCTATCGCCGCAACGCTTACCGGTGTGCTGACCGTATTATGCTCTTTGCGCGCGTTGATCGGATTGAGGGATGCTTTTCTTCGCGGTGGAGGGCGCTGAGATGGATGCTATTACACTTTCAATAATGGGCATTGGCGTTCTAAGTGTTCTACTCGCCCTTCGGGTCCCTGTTGCTGCTGCGCTTGGGTTGGTGGCCATCGGTGGTATCTATTTGCTTGTCGGTGAGCGTGCCATGTGGGGTGTACTCCGTAGTGTACCTCACGGATTTGCTGCAAGCTGGAGTCTGAGCGCCATACCTATGTTTTTGTTAATGGGCTATGTCGCTTTTTCTGCAGGTCTAACCGATGGTCTCTTTAGAGTGGCTAGAGCTTGGTTAAGTTTTCTACCTGGAGGCTTGGCCGTTGCTTCGGTCGGCGGAGCGGCACTCTTCTCTTCGGTCTCGGGTTCGTCTGTCGCCTGTGCTGCGGCAATGGGCAAGATCGCCATCCCGCCAATGATTGATCGCGGCTATGATAAGTCGCTTGCCGTGGGAACAATTGCTGCGGCCGGAACTCTTGGTTCTTTGATACCTCCTTCGACTGTACTTCTGCTATACGCGGTCTTCGCAGAAGTTCCCGTGAGTCAGCTATTCATAGGGGCGGTGATCCCAGGACTTTTGACAGCCCTTTTCTATGTCGTGATGATCATCGCGAGGGTGCTTAAGAACCCCGAATTGGCTCCCCGTGATGAGAATATTTCGTGGGGAGAGCGCTTTGCTTCATTAGCGGACATCTGGCCATTGATGTTTCTGGTGATTGTTGTCTTTGGCGGAATCTTTGGGGGTTATTTTTCTGCAACCGAGGCGGGCGGAATCGGGGCGTTGTCCGCCATCTGCATCGGCGTGGCCCGGCGTAGCCTTAGTCTGCACAAGTTGATTGAATCTGTTATGGAGACTGTTCGCGCAACCTCCTCCATTTTTCTCATCGCTGTAGCGGCAGCAATGCTTACTCGGTTCTTCGCATTCGCGGGATTGCCCGAATATGTACAAGGCATCATCGGCGAAACTGGTCTTGGCCAAGTAGAGATCATTATCGCTGTAGCGTTGCTTTATGTTGTTTTAGGAATGTTCTTAGACCCAATTGGGGTAATGCTCTTAACGCTGCCCGTTCTGCTGCCGGTGTTTGAAACATCTGGAATCAGCTTAATTTACGCAGGCGTCGTAACAACAAAGCTCCTCGAGATTGGCTTAATCACACCACCTGTTGGGCTGAATGTTTTTGTCATTAAGAACGTAATCGGCAACCTAATGTCCGCTGACCAGGTCTTTAAAGGAGTGTTGTGGTTCCTCGTAGCAGATCTCGTAACAATGTTCCTGCTCATTGCATTCCCTGAAACAGTACTTTGGTTACCGGAGCTGTTGAGCAACGGAGCGATAAGGTGACGGGAACGGTTCAGATGTCTCTTAAAGAATTCCACGCGAAGTTGATGGCAACTATGCCTTCCCTTCCAGCGAAGGCGCAAAGGGGGGGGCGATACGTCCTCGATCACCCTGACGACGTAGTCATCTATTCTATGCGAGAAATTGCAGAGCGGGCAGCGGTGTCTCCGGCGACGTTAGTGCGGTTGGCGAACCTTCTCGGCTTTGAAAGGTGGTCTGACATTCGCCTGATCCATTCGGAACACTTGAGATCAGTTCCGGAACCCTATGTTGATCGGGCGTCAAACGTGGTTGGCAGCAGTGGGCGGAATTTGGTCCAAGAGGCATTCAGCGCGCATCGGGCAAACCTCTCGCACACAGAGGCAATAAACGGTTCAACTGCTATTTGCGCTGCAGCAGAGAAACTGGCTCGGGCTGATCGGGTTTTCGTCGCAGCATTCATGAGTTGCCGGGCGCCAGGTCACACATTTGTGTATTTGTCTCGTATGTTGCGTGACGATGTAGTTTTGCTGGATGCCAGTACTTTGCCCTCAGAACTGCTTTCTTTACGGCCAGACGATGCTGTGCTGTCGATCAACTTTCAGCCCTACGGGCGGGAAATCGAACAGGTTGCGTATGCTGTGGAACGCTCTGGCGCTAGCTTAGTCTGCCTATCAGATAGTCGAGCATCCCCGCTGACTCCACTGACTGATAACGTTTTGCTGTTTGGTCCTTCTGGCCCGTCATTCTTTCCATCGATCACAGCGGCTTCGGCCTTGGTTGAAAGTCTAATGACCGCGATGCTGGTCTGTTTGGGTGAAGAAGGGAAAAACAGAATCGGCGCTGTTGAAGAAGAGCTCTATCGAAGCGGAGCCTATTATAACTATCATAATACGAAGGAAAAAACTCGATGAGCTATGTCTTCCATCGGGGTGGGAAAAGCTCGCCACCGCTTGCCATACGTGCAACAGGCTCATGGATCGAAGATGCATCGGGACAAAGGTTTCTTGACGCGAGCGGAGGCGCGGCAGTGTCGTGTATAGGCCACGGTGAGCCACGTGTGATTGAAGCGATCCGATCCCAAGCCGCTCAATTGGAGTATGTTCATAGCGGTGCCTTTACGAGCGCACCGGCCGAACAACTTGCCGAAAAAATCTGCGCTTCAACGCCTTTGGAGATGGATAAAGTTTATCTGGTTAGCAGCGGCTCGGAAGCAGTTGAAACCGCGATAAAAATGGCGCGCGGATATCACCTCGCTTGTGGGGATGTGGAGCGCCATCATGTAATCGCGCGGCAGCAGAGTTATCACGGTAACACCCTCGGTGTGTTGGCTCGCGGCGGTAGTGTGAAGCGGCAGGTTCCTTACCGCCCCATGTTAAGTGAAGCGTTACTTGTTCAGCCTTGTTTCGCATTCCACGAGCGGGCGGAACGCGAAAGCGATGAAGCTTATGCTGTCCGAGCTGCCGATAGTTTGGAGGCTGCGATCCTGAATTTGGGCCCCGAAACCGTGTCGGCTTTTGTGGCAGAAACTGTAGTGGGTGCAACGGCGGGTGCTGTGCCGCCAAGCCCGGGTTATTTCGCCCGAGTTCGAGAGATATGTGACCGTTATGGAGTGCTGTTGATCCTAGATGAGGTGATGTGCGGCACCTGGCGCACGGGGCCGTTTTTAGCGTGCGAGGCGGAAGGAATTCGCCCTGACATAGTCACCCTCGCCAAGGGGCTTGGGGGCGGCTATCAACCGATCGGTGCTGCTGTATGCACGAAAGAAATACATGACGCTTTCTCCAGCGACGCCCACGGATTTGTTCATGGTCACACCTACATGGCCCATCCTGTGGCTTGTGCGGCAGCGCTAGCGGTACAAAATGTCATCGCTGAAGATCGATTAGCCGATAATGTGGTCGCAGCAGGGCTTAGATTGCGTCAGGCATTAGATTCTCGGCTCCGTAGTGCTCCCGGAGTTGGCGACATCCGTGGTAGAGGGCTGCTTCAGGCTGTTGAATTTCTGCGAGATCGATCGACAAAAGAACCGTTTGATCCAGCCCTAAATTTGGCTGGCCGAATTGGCGCCGCCTGTAAGCGAAACGGATTGCTAGTCTATCCTGGGCAAGGTACGGTCGACGGTGCTCGTGGCGACCACGTACTTTTGGCGCCAGCATACAACTCAACCGAGGAAGAAATAATCCAAATTGTTGAATGCCTTGGACGGGCGATACATGAAACAATGAGGAAGTTCATGTAATCATGAATAGCAGTATCAAACCACGGCAATGGCATTTTTGTGTTAGCATGTTTTATAAATTTACCGCGCAGGAACTTGCTGGGATTCTAGTCTAAGAGGGTTTGAGATATGCCAATTTGTATCGTGAGTTACGATGTGAATAACACCAAGAACTATCAGAAACTGTGGAAGGAAATGGATCGGCTTGGCGGCACAAGCCGCTTGAATCTGTTTACTTCCTTAATGTAAACAGCAAAAGCGCGACCGCTCTGAGGGATCACTTAGTGTCGTTCATAGATGAGGATGATCAATTGGTTGTGGTTCCTTTCGATGAACGACCAGCAACCTACCGGGCGAAGCAAGGCACGAAGGAATGGCTGGGATTGCCAACTTGTTTTCGCCTATTTGAGAGGGGCGAGACCTCTGCCTGTCAGGCGGTCATTTCGGCAGCATAGCCTCTCCAGAGGTCGAAAGCATCGGTCCTGGCGTGGCGGTATGAGATGGCGGAGAGTTGATAGCGTCGTGGGCGAAAAACGATGTTGATCTGATCATGTGTTGCCAGAAATCTCTGTGCCTGTCGGGGCGATTTGAACCGCCCCATCAACTTCTCGCGTTTTCGTGTTGGCCTGTGTGATCCTTCGATCCGGTTGTTCAATCCCTTGTGCGCGCGATGATCTGCGCCCGGTGCCAGGTCTCGGACCGGCTTGAAATAGCTGCGCAACTTATCCGTGATGACGACACGGGGGGCACCGAACCGGTCGATCAGCCTTGCCAGAAAACGGCTTGCAGCCTTGGCGTTGCGCTGTGGCTGAACGAGAATATCAAGCACGTCGCCGTTCGCGTCGACCGCCCGCCAGAGCCAGTATTTTCTGCCGTTGATTGGGATGACGACCTCATCCAGGTGCCATTTGTCGACCGCGGCCGGTCTGTCGCGCCTGATGCAATCGGCAAAGTGGCGCCCAAAGCGTTTCACCCATTTCCGGATCGTTTCCCGGCTGACCATCACACCCCGTTCGGCAAGAAGATCCTCGACATCCGCCGTGCTGAGCGCGAAGCGATGGTAGACCCAGACGGCATATGCAACGATCTCACGAGGGAAACGGTAGCCTTTCAGGCGCTGCATCGAGGATGGTATATTCATACCTACCGCCTAACCAAGCGCCGCACCGCAAACAAGTTGGCAATCCCAGCTGGCGAGACGGCGCTAAGCTGTGCCGTCTGCCGTAGCCGGGCTTCCTCGAGCTTCGTGGCGTAGCTGATTTCTCTAATACTACGATCAGAAAGGAGACGGTTGCAGCTTTCGAACTTTTTCCCACTGTTATATTCTGGGCTCATGGTTGACCTATGTGGGCTCGGTGAAGGTTGTAAACACTGCTACCAGTTCAACGACGACGCAGGTCTATTCCTTCTCATTTTAGGGAAGAGAGCCCTTTTTGCGACAACCCTGCATTCCTGCGAAGCTACGACCGGATAGCGGCCCTTGAATGGCTAATGGCAAGGGGCAGGGTGTCCGCTTCGTGGTTATCTGATCAATAAAATGCTGCACGATGTGCGAGTGGCCGCTCTGACGGGCTGCGTTGCAGCATGAGGTTAGCGTTTGAATGGCAGGTCAGGGCCGTTCATGACGGCGCGTCATAAGAGGCGGGGAGCCGACCTTCGCCGCGATCACTACCAACGTCGGCTATGGCGGACAGAACAGACCTCCACTTAAGAAAAACGAATGTCGGCTTTGAGGAGACCGTTCAACTAAAGGTGGTTTCTGAGTTGCTTTTCGGGCACTAATAACAATCGACTCAACAGGGGTGACAACGTGTCCGAACAGCAGTCTTTTCGCAAAAGCGAGAAACCTAAAAATGACCTCTTAGGTGATGGAGTTTACGCACTCGGCGTTTTAACGGGCGTGTTGATCTGCTTAGCATTGTATCTGGGTGGCCAGGTATTTTCATCACTTATCTCTCGAAGCGAGATAATAGAGATTCTGCCATCGGTGACGGCTTTTCTTGTGGCTCTGGTGTCCTTACAGATTTCCTTTCGGGCGCTGAAAGAACAAACGCGCATGAGGCAAGCCGGTGTAGATCCCGTTTTGGTTGCGCATTTAGCCAAGGACGAGATGTATCCTTTAGTGTTGTCGCTGAATATTTCTAACGTTGGTGCTGGCGCTGCGATCAATGTTAAAGCGCAATTGGAGGGAGATATACCTTCTGGGCGCTCCGATTTTTTGGATCGGATACGTACGTCTGACTTCTTCAATAACCAGCGACCATTGGCAGTTATCCTCCAAAACCAAACAGTGCCTCATTGGATGGGAACTGGCCCTGATCTCTTTGGTGACAAAGCTCCTATTGCCCCGTTTTCGATACGTCTCACCTATGAAGACATTGAAGGGTCTAACTATTCATCTACTCACGAACTCAACATTTTAGAATTTGAAAATGCCAACGCAAACGAACCGGCAGATACTAAGATATTTCGTGAATTAGAGAAAATTCGAAAACTATTAGAAAGGATTCAAAAGTAGTTTAGCATTTGCGTTTGAAGCAAACAGGCCGTGTCAAAAATCTCGTTCAAAACACTGATGGTTTTGACTGCATGACGATAGCAGACATTCGTGGCGTTGCAGAATATCTGTAGTCTGGGCTCAAAGCCGACCTCGGATGCGGCGCAGCATCATATGGTATGATGTCTTGTCAACGTCGGGTTGTCGATGTGGGAGGGCGTGGTGGATCGGAGGATCCATCATGGAAACATCAAACTTACCGGCCATCCGCGCCTTACGCCCAGCCTGGAACAAAGGCCGGATCGTCGGCCAGAAAAGGCCGCTCAAGCCCAAACACGTCTGGGCGATCAGGGTGCGGCTGGAATTGGCCGAGAACCATCGTGATCTGGCCCTCTTCAATCTTGCCATCGACAGCAAGCTGCGCGGCTGCGATCTGGTGAAAATGAGGGTGGTCGATGTTATGGCATCCGGCCAAATCAAGGAACGCGCGTCGGTTCTTCAGAGCAAGACCCAGAAACCTGTGCGCTTCGAAATCTCCGAAGGCACCCGTGCATCGCTGGCAAGATGGATGCGGGAGCCGCTGAGGGTCGGATCCGAATACCTCTGGCCTGGGCGTTTTCACGAACGGCTTCACATCTCTACCCGCCAGTACGCGCGCATTGTGCGTGACTGGGTGACATCCATTGGTCTGGAGGCAAGCGCCTATGGCACGCACTCGATGCGGCGAACGAAAGTCACGCAGATTTACAAGAAAACAGGCAACCTAAGGGCGGTCCAACTGCTGTTGGGTCA
>NZ_JABVBB010000025.1 GCF_013346665.1 Sulfitobacter maritimus | reverse complement strand
GGCTCAAAGCCGACCTCGGATGCGGCGCAGCATCATATGGTATGATGTCTTGTCAACGTCGGGTTGTCGATGTGGGAGGGCGTGGTGGATCGGAGGATCCATCATGGAAACATCAAACTTACCGGCCATCCGCGCCTTACGCCCAGCCTGGAACAAAGGCCGGATCGTCGGCCAGAAAAGGCCGCTCAAGCCCAAACACGTCTGGGCGATCAGGGTGCGGCTGGAATTGGCCGAGAACCATCGTGATCTGGCCCTCTTCAATCTTGCCATCGACAGCAAGCTGCGCGGCTGCGATCTGGTGAAAATGAGGGTGGTCGATGTTATGGCATCCGGCCAAATCAAGGAACGCGCGTCGGTTCTTCAGAGCAAGACCCAGAAACCTGTGCGCTTCGAAATCTCCGAAGGCACCCGTGCATCGCTGGCAAGATGGATGCGGGAGCCGCTGAGGGTCGGATCCGAATACCTCTGGCCTGGGCGTTTTCACGAACGGCTTCACATCTCTACCCGCCAGTACGCGCGCATTGTGCGTGACTGGGTGACATCCATTGGTCTGGAGGCAAGCGCCTATGGCACGCACTCGATGCGGCGAACGAAAGTCACGCAGATTTACAAGAAAACAGGCAACCTAAGGGCGGTCCAACTGCTGTTGGGTCACACCAAGATGGACAGCACTGTCAGGTACCTCGGCGTCGAGCTTGAAGATGCGCTGGTGATCGCCGAAGCTATCGAAATCTAAACCGCTGGGCCGTCGCCACAGACGGCCCAAAGGAGACATTGACCGACGGTCGCAGTGCCGCAATGCAGCTTCCCCAAAGCGGACGTTGTCGGCGGAGTGCAGCATTTTGGTATGGTCAATGACCGCAATGCGGGGCTTTGCTGACCTTCGCTGCGGTTGCGCAGATGTCCGGTTTAGGTCAATCAACCAGGGATAGCTTTTTGAACCACAGGAGCGACTGTGAAGACCGTCATCCTCGAACACGAATACGCCTCACCGGCGAAGGAGGTCTGGGCGCTGGCAACGGACCTCGATGCACTCAGGGAAATCATGGATGGGGTTGTCAGCTTCGAAGGGTTGCCGAGCGGTCGCGTATACCAAGGCCAGAGAATTACCGTGCAGGTGTCGCTGTTCGGGAAGTTACCGCCTCAACCGTATTTCATGGAAGTCCTGGAGTGCGACGACGAAGCAATGATTTTGCGGTCTTCTGAAAAGGGCGCAGGCGTCAAATCGTGGCATCACACTCTGACCGTGGAACCGCAGCAGTCAGGGTCCAGGCTGCGCGACGTCATTGAAATCGACGCGGGCTGGATGTCATGGGCCTTCGCGCTCTGGGCACGGTTTCTGTATCGCAAGCGGCATGAACCGCGCGTTCAAATTCTTGCGGACATGCGGGCGAAACGGTCTGAGACTGACGCCGTGAAGTGAACCAAGATGCACTGCGGCCTTTCGCGCAGTGAACTGCAAAACGGGCTCGTCCCTGCCATCAGCTGCATCGAGCACTGAGGCCTGCTTGGCGGGACAAAGCGCCATTTTGCTGCGACTGCGCCAAAGTCCGCTTCAAGTTCGAAATCCAAGTGTCTTTCCTTCCGTAGTTGTCACTCGTATGTCGTATCAGTCTGGCATTGTGCGTCAAAAGTGAGCGAAATTTCATATGCTGCCCTATGCTTTAAAAACCAAACGGCTATTGTTCAGACGGCCTATTCGATCAGACCTGCCTTGGTTCACGAAGTATTGCCTTTGCGGGCGAACCAAGTATGTCGGCGGCCCGTTTAGTGAGGTGCAGGCATTTGAAAAGTTAGCTGCGATGATAGGACACTGGGAGCTGCGCGGTTTCGGTCGTTTTGTATTCTTAGATCGTGCGACAGAGCGACCGCTGGGACATTTCGGTGCATTGCAGCTCAGCGTCTCAGAGCCTCCTGAAATCACCTGGACAATTTGGGATCAGAAGGATGAGGGCAAAGGATTTGCTACGGAGGCTGGTGTTGGTTTCAAGAGTTATGCAAAACAACAGCTTGGGCTCTCGACGCTAATTGCGCATGTGCATTGCGACAACTCTGCATCCCGAGGTTTAGCTGAACGCTTAGGCGGCCAACTGGACGCCGGAGCAGTTCCGCCATCTTGGATGCCAAGCTCAGTGTTGTATCGGTTTCAATTGACGGCTTGAAAGACCGGCCTTTCAAACAGCGCGCAGCATCAGTCACTCTGGGCTCGTTCCTGCCATTCGCTGCGGTCGCCCACCCAAACGGCGCTGAGGTTTGCAGGCCAACGTCGGCTTGGCGGACGTTGTTGCCAATCGTCGAAATCGGAAGTGCCATCTTCAGTGTTTTGTGATAGGTGTTACCCGCTATTTCTGTTGTTGCCGCCTGTGCAATGCAAAGTAAGCGACAGGTCTTCATAAGAGGATTCCCCATGAAAAAGATCGATGTCGATACCGACCTAAAGCGTTCTAAATTCCTAATCCGTGCAATGGTATTGCAGGTCATTTTGGTGCTTGTGGCAATGTTCTGCTACTGGATTTATTTGAAATGGTGATTAGCCATGATCCAGCACAATGTGCTGGCCGGCAGGGGCCTATGGGTCTTTGGCGCACTAGGCAGTGACAGCCCAAGTGGGCTCGAAGCTGACCTTTGCTACGCAAGGCGTGAAGGTCGGCTTAGGGCCGGGGAGCGAGAGGCACGCCCATGCTGCGGCTGCAAAGCATATTACGTCCAGCGTAGTCAGTTTAAGGCTCAAAGCCGACCTCGGATGCGGCGCAGCATCATATGGTATGATGTCTTGTCAACGTCGGGTTGTCGATGTGGGAGGGCGTGGTGGATCGGAGGATCCATCATGGAAACATCAAACTTACCGGCCATCCGCGCCTTACGCCCAGCCTGGAACAAAGGCCGGATCGTCGGCCAGAAAAGGCCGCTCAAGCCCAAACACGTCTGGGCGATCAGGGTGCGGCTGGAATTGGCCGAGAACCATCGTGATCTGGCCCTCTTCAATCTTGCCATCGACAGCAAGCTGCGCGGCTGCGATCTGGTGAAAATGAGGGTGGTCGATGTTATGGCATCCGGCCAAATCAAGGAACGCGCGTCGGTTCTTCAGAGCAAGACCCAGAAACCTGTGCGCTTCGAAATCTCCGAAGGCACCCGTGCATCGCTGGCAAGATGGATGCGGGAGCCGCTGAGGGTCGGATCCGAATACCTCTGGCCTGGGCGTTTTCACGAACGGCTTCACATCTCTACCCGCCAGTACGCGCGCATTGTGCGTGACTGGGTGACATCCATTGGTCTGGAGGCAAGCGCCTATGGCACGCACTCGATGCGGCGAACGAAAGTCACGCAGATTTACAAGAAAACAGGCAACCTAAGGGCGGTCCAACTGCTGTTGGGTCA
>NZ_JABVBB010000024.1 GCF_013346665.1 Sulfitobacter maritimus | reverse complement strand
GGGATCGTCAAGTTATTGCCCTCCGGAGGGCAGTTATGTAGCTCCGTGCGATGATCAGTCAGATTTCGGCACCGCGCCTGAAAGGCCACCGCTTTCCACGCTCCATCATTTCCTACGCGGTCTGGGCGTATTATCGCTTCTCGCTTAGCCTGCGTGATGTCGAGGATCTGCTGGCCGAGCGCGGTATCGTGGTGAGCTATGAGGCGATCCGGGCATGGGTGGGGAAATTCGGGCCGCAGATCGCTAAACGGGTCCGCGCTACGCGCCCGCGGCCCACCGACAAATGGCACTTGGACGAGGTGGTGATTATGATCAACGGCGTGCGACACTGGCTGTGGCGCGCCGTGGACAGCAACGGCGAAGTTCTCGACATCCTCGTGCAAACGCGCCGCAATGCGCGGGCGGCGAAGCGTTTCATTTCACGGCTGATCGCCCGCTGGGGAGAGCCCCGCGTCATCGTGACGGACAAGCTGCGCAGCTACGGCGCGGCCCTGCGGCAGCTCGGGCTGAACGTGGATCACCGGGCGCACAAGGGACTGAACAATCGTATTGAGGGATCGCACAGACCCACGCGAAAGCGCGAGAAAATCCAGGGCCGTTTCAAATCGGCAAGGCAGGCGCAAAGGTTCCTCTGCGCCCACGATGAAACCGCCAACCTGTTCCGCCCTCGCCGTCACAAGTTGACCGCCTCCAGATACCGTCAGAGCCTCGCCGCCGCGTTCGAGCGCTGGAACCACTGTGCGAAAAGCATGGCCGCGTGACAGAAGGTAGCGCACCCCCACTTTCGATCCCGGACAACAACTTGACGATCCCGGCCGCAGCTACTGCGTTTTTCGCGAAAGCCATTGGCAATAACGGTTGGCCAGACAAAGTTGTTATCGACAAGAGCGGATCGAATACGGTTGGATTGTTCAATATGAATTGCCTGCTCGTGATGTGCGGCTGGTGTTGGTTGATCACTGTCCGGCGCACGAAATATCTCAACAATATCATTGAGCAGGATCATAGGTTCATCAAGAAGCTCACCCGACCGATGCAGACCTTCAAATCGCTGAATTCCGCTTCGGCCACTCTTGCCGGGATTGAGGTCGCGCATATGATCCGGAAAGGTCAGTTCGATCAGTCCGAGCAGTCTGGCTTCGCGCAGTTCGCAGCACTCGCTGGATAAGTGCGCCCAGCTAAACAGCTTTCTCAAACTGGCGGAAACTTTGCGACACTACCGACCGTAACTATGTTAGCGAAATTAGACTGTTGTGGTTTTGACCTAGATCAAAGCGTAGCACTTCTTTACGTGAGATGCGTGTTCCAAAGTAAAGAGGGATTCGGGATATGTTCGACACGCTCAAGTTGATCGTGCTTGCGCTCATTATGTTCTTCGCAGCATTAGGAACGGATTGGGCGCGTGATCCAGCATATATGGTTCATGCACTGCTGATCATGATCATCGCGGGGGGGCTGTTTTTATGGCAGCTGCGTCAAATGCCTGTAGAAGCAAGCGGGATAGTCTCCGCCCCTGCGCCGCTAGGCTACATGGATGGACCTGTGCGCTACGGGGTAATTGCCACAGCGTTCTGGGGTGTGGTTGGTTTCCTCGCTGGGACCTTCATCGCTTTTCAGCTTGCTTTCCCGGTACTAAATTTTGAGTGGGCGCAGCCTTATACCAACTTTGGCCGCTTGCGGCCGCTGCACACTAGTGCGGTGATATTTGCTTTCGGCGGCAATGCGCTGATCGCGACATCTTTCTATATCGTGCAGCGCACCTCCGCCGCGCGGCTTTGGGGTGGCAATGCCGCCTGGTTTGTTTTTTGGGGCTATCAGCTATTTATTGTCTTGGCGGCCACGGGCTATCTTCTAGGGGCGACCCAATCCAAGGAATATGCTGAGCCAGAATGGTACGTAGATATTTGGCTGACCATCGTCTGGTTGACCTATCTCGCTGTCTTCTTCGGCACGATCCTGAAGCGACGCGAGCGGCATATTTACGTGGCGAACTGGTTTTTTCTGGCCTTCATCATCACTGTGGCAATGTTGCATGTGGTCAATAACCTGGCCATCCCAGTTTCCATCTGGGGGTCCAAGTCTGTCCAGGTTTTCTCGGGTGTACAGGATGCCATGACGCAGTGGTGGTACGGACACAACGCTGTGGGCTTTTTCCTCACCGCCGGTTTCCTTGGCATGATGTATTACTTTGTGCCGAAACAGGCCGGCAGACCGGTCTATAGCTACAAGCTCTCGATCATTCACTTTTGGGCGCTGATCTTTCTCTATATTTGGGCAGGTCCGCACCATTTGCACTACACCGCGTTGCCCGACTGGGCTGCTACACTCGGCATGGTGTTTTCCATCATCCTGTGGATGCCCAGCTGGGGCGGCATGATCAATGGCCTAATGACCCTCGAAGGCGCCTGGGACAAGATCCGCACCGATCCAATCATTCGCATGTTTGTGGCCTCGCTTGCGTTTTATGGCATGTCGACCTTTGAGGGGCCGATGATGTCGATCCGGGCCGTGAACTCTCTCTCACACTACACAGACTGGACCGTTGGCCACGTACATTCTGGCGCCCTTGGCTGGAACGGGCTTATCACTTTCGGCGCGCTCTACTTCCTGACGCCGCGGCTTTGGGGGCGGGCGCAGATGCATTCGCTTTCGGCGATCAATTTGCACTTCTGGCTCGCGACCGTGGGTATCGTGCTCTACGCGGCGTCGATGTGGGTGTCGGGCATTATGGAGGGCCTGATGTGGCGCGAGGTGGATGCCAATGGCTTCCTCGTCAACAGCTTTGCCGACACCGTTGAAGCAAAATACTTGATGTATGTGGTACGTGGTCTGGGAGGCGTTCTCTACTTGGCTGGCGGTGTCGTGATGGTCTGGAACATGTGGATGACCATCCGCTCCCCCGAAGCCCGTCCCATCACCGTCGCCCTGCCAGCGGAGTAAGATCAATGGCCAAGAACCCTCAAAGCCCGAATTATGACCCTGCTGATGATCCCAAAGTGGTGACTGCAAGCGAAGGTGTGAAACGCGGCAAAATCCCTAATGAACTGCCACCGGAGACGGAGGCGATCACTTTCCACCAGAGGTTTGAGCGCAACGCGACCCTGCTGCTGATCGCCTCGCTTGGCGTGGTCAGCATTGGCGGCATTATTGAAATTGCGCCACTTTTTTGGCTGGAGAACACTATCGAAGAAGTGGAGGGCATGCGCCCTTATTCACCGCTAGAGCTGGCGGGGCGGGAAATCTACGTCCGCGAGGGTTGCTATGTCTGTCACAGCCAGATGATCCGCCCGATGCGCGACGAGACTGAGCGCTACGGGCACTATAGTCTTGCCGCTGAATCGATGTATGATCACCCGTTTCAATGGGGCTCCAAGCGCACTGGGCCGGATTTGGCGAGGGTCGGCGGACGCTATTCGGACGAGTGGCATGTCGATCACCTGATGGACCCGCAGTCGGTCGTGCCGGAAAGTGTCATGCCGAAATATGCCTTCTTGATGGATGCGCCGCTTGAGGCGGACAACGTGACCGATCTGGTTGAGACCCACCGCATGGTAGGCGTGCCCTACAGCGATGAGATGATCGCCAGCGCCAGCGGGGATTTTCGCGTACAGGTCGATCCCTTCGGTGACTACGACGGACTGCTGGAGCGCTACCCTGGGGCGCAGGTGCGCAGCTTCGATGGCCAGCCAGGGGTGAGCGAAATGGACGCACTGATCGCCTATTTGCAAATGCTCGGGACGCTGGTCGATTTCTCGACCTTCGTGCCTGATGTCAGCCGCTGAGGACCCTAACATGGAAACTTATTCTTTCTTGCGTGAACTAGCTGACAGCTGGGCATTGTTGGTTCTTACACTCATCTTCCTAGGGGTGATCGGCTGGGCTTATCGCCCCGGCTCTCGCGCGCTGCACGATGATGCTGCGGATGTACCTTTTAGGAACGAGGACCCTAACCAGGCCCGCAATGACGGAGCTCGCCAATGACCGACAATCGCAAGATCGACCCCGAAACCGGGACTGAGACCACCGGCCATAGTTGGGATGGTATCGAAGAGCTGAACACGCCCTTGCCACGTTGGTGGCTCTGGACGTTTTACGCCACTGTCATTTGGGGCGTGATCTATACAATTCTCTATCCGGCCTGGCCGATGGTTTCGGGCGCGACCACGGGGCTGTTGGGTTATTCCACCCGCGCGGAGGTCGCCGACGAAATTGAGCGCGTGGACCTGTCTAACGCCGACCTAACCGAAAGCTTGGTCAGAGTTGACCTGGGCGTGCTGGAAGAAAACGAAAAATTACACCGCTTCGCCGTTCAGGCCGGGCGCTCGGTCTTTGCTGCCAACTGCTCTCAGTGTCACGGAGCAGGAGCAGGGGGCGTTGTGGCCTCGGGTTATCCAAACCTATTGGATGATGACTGGCTTTGGGGCGGCACGATGGAAGAAATCGCCTATACCGTACGTCATGGTATCCGAAACGAAGAAGATCCGGACGCGCGGTTCTCGGAAATGCCTCCTTTTGACTGGATGGAAGAGGCCGAATTAGACGCTGTTGCCCATTTTGTGCGCAGCCTGTCGAAACTTAAGCACGATGAAAGCGCCGCGATAGAGGGGGCCAGCCTTTACGCCGACAATTGCAGCGCATGTCACGATGAAAATGGGCTAGGCGACCGCGAGCTTGGTGCGCCAAATCTTGCCGACGCCATTTGGCTGCGTGGCAGCAGCCATGACGCGATCATGCGGCAACTGAACGCGCCCCGTATGGGGGTGATGCCGCCGTGGCAGGCCCGCTTGGGTGAAGCTGAAGTGCGTGCCGTGACTGCGTATGTTCATGGGCTGGGGGGAGGTGAAGCTGATGTAGGCAAATCAGAGGTAGAGCCTACTCAATGAAGTACGCTTTAGGTAGGATGCCCTAATTTGATAAAGGTCAATGCGGCTTGCACCTCGGCGGGATAGGCAGCTTGATGTAACCTGGAGAAAAACCGCCCATGTCCGACTCTGCCCCACCGCTTTTCGCTGCGCGTGAGCCGATCTTTCCTCGTCGGGTCAGTGGCTTTTTTCGCCGGCTAAAATGGGTTATTCTGATCCTCACGCTAGGGGTCTATTATATTACCCCGTGGATCCGTTGGGACCGAGGGCCAAATCTGCCTGATCAAGCGGTGTTGGTCGATTTGGCCAACCGGCGCTTTCATTTCTTCTGGATTGAGATTTGGCCCCATGAATTCTATTTCGTGGCCGGACTGCTGATCATGGCAGGGCTAGGGTTGTTTCTATTCACCTCGGCTCTAGGCCGTGTGTGGTGTGGCTATGCCTGTCCGCAGACCGTTTGGTCAGATCTATTCATGACTGTTGAGCGTTGGATTGAGGGTGACCGCAATGCTCGTATCCGTCTGCATAATGCTCCGTGGAGCCCGCGCAAAGCGCTGCTGCGTCTGAGCAAATGGGTAGTTTGGCTGCTCATCGCAGTGGCGACCGGCGGCGCGTGGGTCTTCTACTTTGCCGACGCGCCGACCTTGGCGCACGACCTCGTTACACTGCAAGCAGCCCCGGTGGCTTACGTCACGATCGCTGTTCTCACCGCCACGACGTTTATCTTTGGCGGCTTCATGCGCGAACAGGTCTGTATCTACATGTGCCCTTGGCCCAGGATTCAGGGCGCGATGATGGACCCCGGCACACTGACCGTCGGCTATCGCAAGTGGCGCGGGGAACCGCGTGGCAAGGGCGGAGTGAAACGTCAAAAGGTAGCGGCCGAAGCGATTGGCAGCGGCGATGCCGTGGCGCGCTATGGTGCGGCGGTTGACAAGAATACAGCCGCCGAACGCCAGTCGCGGAGCGGCGAGGTGCTGGGCGATTGTATTGATTGCAACGCCTGTGTCGCGGTCTGCCCGATGGGGATCGACATCCGCGAAGGCCAGCAGATGGAGTGTATTACCTGCGCGCTGTGCATTGACGCATGCGACGATGTGATGGCCAAGATCGGCCGCCCGCGCGGGTTGATTGATTATCTGGCACTTGATGACGAACCGCCGACCCAGCCGAAAGAAAGCGCCGAGGTCGCGGGTCTTGCCGAAACGCCCGCTGGCGATGTTGCCGGGGCCAGCCAACCCTCGTGGCAGCCCAAACCACTGTGGCAGCATATCTTTCGCCCTCGGACGATTTTTTATACTACTGCTTGGGCCGCCATCGGTGTGGCGCTAATTGTTGCCCTTTTCATCCGGCCCGAGATTGACATGACCATCGCCCCGGTTCGCAACCCAACCTACGTAACCCTTTCTGACGGGTCGATCCGTAATGCCTATGATATCCGCCTGCGCAACAAACACGGCGAAGCGCGGGATTTTCAGCTGTCGCTCGTGGCTGAGTCCGGTCTGCAACTGGCTCTCGAAGGCGCGCCCGACAATTTGGTCGAAGTTCCTGCTGACACCAGCCGTTTGCAACGGGTCTACGTGATCGCGCCCCCGCAAGCCCCTGCCGCCGGGCAGCAACGTAGTGACCTGCGGCTCTGGGTCGAAGACGTCATCTCGGGTGAGCGAGCCTATGGAAATACGATATTCAATGGGAAGGAAGACCGCAATGAACGCAGCGAAGATGCAGGGTAAGCGCCCTCTCACAGGGTGGCATGTGTTGGCAATCTTTGTCGGTGGTTTTTCGATCATAATCGCGGTTAACCTCGCCCTCGCGGTCAATGCGGTGCGGACCTTTCCCGGCAAAGAAACTGAGTCGAGCTACATCGCCTCGCAGAATTTTGACACCGACCGCGCGGCGCAGGACGCTCTGGGCTGGAATGTGCAAGCTCAGCTGACGGGCGCGACGCTTCGGCTCGCGGTGGAGGACGCAGACGGTAGCATCGTCATGCCAGAAATCATGGCGGCAACACTGGGTCGCGCAACAACCGTAGCCGATGACATGACCCCGGCTTTTGACTGGGACGGCCGCGCATGGGTCGCGCCGGTTATTGCCGGGTCGGGCAATTGGAACCTTCGGATCGAAATGCGCGCTGGCGACGGCACGCCGTTTCGGCGCCGCATCCCACTGCGGGTCCAGCGATGACTGTCGCTGCCTGCCCGGGTTGTATCGCGGTCGCGCCATCGGTTGAGGCCGTGGCAAAAACTGCGACCGAATTCGACACGGTCATCCACCTTGCGCTGCCGCAAATTCGCTGTGCCGCCTGTATCTCCGGGGTGGAAGGAGTGCTGGCTACACTTCCCTCTGTCCGAGCGGCAAGGGTCAACCTCGGGGCTAAGCGCGTACGCGTTGTCCTCGCCCAAGGATATGATGCCAGCGCAGCGCTTCAAGCGTTGAATAACGCAGGTTTTGACGCGCATGAACTGGACACCAGTGCCCTACGCCCTGCGGGTGATGACGAGGGGCGGAAGCTTTTGGCCCGCGCCGCCGTAGCAGGTTTCGCAATGATGAACGTAATGGCAGTTTCCGTCGCAGTATGGTCCGGGGCGGGCGATATCACGCGCGTAATGTTCCATTGGGTTTCCGCAGCCATTGCCCTGCCGGCTCTGGCATTCTCTGCGGTTCCGTTTTTTGCCTCGGCCTTTATCGCGCTGCGAGCGAGACGGATGAACATGGATGTGCCAATTGCGCTGGCGATCCTGCTGGCGGCGACGACATCTCTTTATGAGACTTTCGCCGCCTCCGGCGCGCATACATGGTTCGATGCAGCGTTATCGCTGACCTTTTTCCTGCTCGTGGGCCGCTACCTTGAGCATCAAGCGCGGGCCACGGCACGCTCTGCTGCGGCAGAACTGACAGCGCTGGAATTGCCACGTGCGACTCGGCTGACCGCAGAGGGTCGCGAGACTGTGGATGTGGCCGCGCTCATGCCCCAGGACCGGATCGCATTGGCCGCGGGCGCCCGAGCACCAGTAGATGGAATTGCCGAAGCTGCCGCGATGGTCGACCGATCGGCGCTCACCGGTGAGGCGGAGCCAATCGCCATTGCTTCCGGTGATCCGATTTGCGCGGGCGAAGTGATCCTCGGCAGCCCGCTATCCCTGCGCGTTACCCACCGGGCCGAGGATAGCACGCTGCGCCGCCTGGCGGCTTTGGTCGATGTGGCCGAAACCGGCAAACACCGCTACAGCGGGATCGCGGACCGCGCAGCGCAGCTCTATGCGCCGGTGGTACACGGGCTGGCCGCAGTGGCCTTCGTGGTCTGGTGGGGGCTGACGGGGGATTTGCATAATGCCATTGCTGTGGCCACAGCGACGCTGATTATTACATGCCCTTGCGCTCTGGCGCTTGCCATCCCAGCGGTGACCGCAGCAATGACGGGGCGGCTGTTTCGGGGGGGGGTGCTGCTGAAATCTTCCACTGCGCTGGAACGTCTGGCCGAAGTCGACACGGTGATATTTGACAAGACCGGCACGCTGACCGAAGGGGTGGCGCAACTGCCAGATCTTGACCCTGCCGCCGCCTCTGTGGCCTTAGGTTTGGCACAGGCCTCGGATCACCCGGCGTCGCGGGCCTTAGCGGCCGCGCTTGCTGATTATAGGCCCGCCACTTTAAGCGCTCTGAAGGAGGTGTCGGGCGAGGGGGTTTGTGGTCTGTGGAATGGCGCGTCCGTGAGGCTAGGGCGAGGTGATGACGGACCCGTACTTTATCTGCCGGACCGTTGTTTCCCTCTGCCGCTGAGCGAGACGCTGCGCACTGGCGCGGCTGCGGTGGTCAAGACGTTGCAGGCACAGGGGCTGGAGGTCGCGATGGTCTCTGGTGACACGCAGGCCCGCGCAAACGCTTTGGCGGCAAGATTGGGGATCAAGCTGGTTCATGCGAGGGTGCGCCCGGAAGATAAGGCGACCCTAGTGGGCGATATGGCCGAGCGGGGCAAGCGCGTGCTCATGGTGGGCGATGGGCTAAACGACACCGCCGCCCTCGCATCCGCGCATGCGTCGCTCGCGCCCGCCACGGCGCTTGATGCCGCAAGGGTCGCGTCGGATGGGGTTATGCTGGGCCGTGATCTATGTGCGGTAGAAGAGACCCTTCGACTGGCGCGTCGGGCGCGCAGCCGCATCCGACAGAACTTGGGTCTGGCCGCGGTCTATAACGCCGTGGCGATCCCCGTCGCCGTCATGGGCTTTGCGACACCATTGATGGCCGCAGCGGTTATGTCCTCTTCCTCCATTCTCGTCGTTCTGAATGCGGTGCGCCGATGAACATTCTAATTGTCTTGATTCCAGTTTCGGTTTTGCTCGGCGCAGCGGGACTTGCTGCCTGCCTTTGGACATTGCGCAATGGTCAGTATGAAGATCTTGAAGGTGATGCGGCGCGTATTTTGTTGGAGAGCGACGAACTGTCAGAGAAGGATGGCCACAATAGGCGCGAAGCCCGGTAGCCGGGGCTGAACCGCACAACCAACTACAGTTGATTCCGGCGTTGTTCCATTCGCACGACTGCAAAGCAGAGACAGGCGTATCCAAGTGCGGCGTCTTCGCAGTTTCGTTCTGCACTTGAAACGCAATCCGTGATATGGGTAATCCCCCCCGATCTTAGGGGGATGCGGAAGTAGAATTTTCTCGGAAGGATGAACGAGAAGATTCTGATGAAAAAGACACGATTTACCGAAGCGCAGATCATGAGTGTGTTGCGCCAGATGGAGGGTGGTGTGCCGGTCTCAGAGCTGTGCCGCGAGCACGGGATGAGCAGCGCCACGCTGTACAAATGGCGGGCGAAGTATGGCGGCATGGATGCGAGCCTGATCAGCGAGATGAAGGCCATGGCCGAGGAGAACCGGCGCCTGAAGCGCATGTATGCCGACGTCAGCATGCAGAACGATCTGCTCAAGGAGGCTTTGGGAAAAAAGTGATACGGCCAGCGAACCGCCGCGCGCTGGCCGAGAGAGCGGTGGCGATGAAGGGCGTCAACGTTGCGCTGGCGTGTCGGGCATTCTTTGTCAGCGAGACCTGCTACCGCTACAGCCCGAAGCTCAACGACGAGAACGAGCAGATCGCCGACCTGCTGCTCGGGCTAACGAAGGCAAAGAAGAGCTGGGGCTTTGGCCTGTGTTTCCTGTACATGCGCAACGTCCAGGGACATGGCTGGAACCACAAACGTGTCTACCGGATCTACCGCGAACTGGAACTGAACCTGCGGATCAAGCCCCGCAAGCGGTGGGATCGTCAAGTTGTTGTCCGGGATCGAAAGTGGGGGTGCGCTACCTTCTGTCACGCGGCCATGCTTTTCGCACAGTGGTTCCAGCGCTCGAACGCGGCGGCGAGGCTCTGACGGTATCTGGAGGCGGTCAACTTGTGACGGCGAGGGCGGAACAGGTTGGCGGTTTCATCGTGGGCGCAGAGGAACCTTTGCGCCTGCCTTGCCGATTTGAAACGGCCCTGGATTTTCTCGCGCTTTCGCGTGGGTCTGTGCGATCCCTCAATACGATTGTTCAGTCCCTTGTGCGCCCGGTGATCCACGTTCAGCCCGAGCTGCCGCAGGGCCGCGCCGTAGCTGCGCAGCTTGTCCGTCACGATGACGCGGGGCTCTCCCCAGCGGGCGATCAGCCGTGAAATGAAACGCTTCGCCGCCCGCGCATTGCGGCGCGTTTGCACGAGGATGTCGAGAACTTCGCCGTTGCTGTCCACGGCGCGCCACAGCCAGTGTCGCACGCCGTTGATCATAATCACCACCTCGTCCAAGTGCCATTTGTCGGTGGGCCGCGGGCGCGTAGCGCGGACCCGTTTAGCGATCTGCGGCCCGAATTTCCCCACCCATGCCCGGATCGCCTCATAGCTCACCACGATACCGCGCTCGGCCAGCAGATCCTCGACATCACGCAGGCTAAGCGAGAAGCGATAATACGCCCAGACCGCGTAGGAAATGATGGAGCGTGGAAAGCGGTGGCCTTTCAGGCGCGGTGCCGAAATCTGACTGATCATCGCACGGAGCTACATAACTGCCCTCCGGAGGGCAATAACTTGACGATCCC
>NZ_JABVBB010000023.1 GCF_013346665.1 Sulfitobacter maritimus | reverse complement strand
TAAGGGCACCTCGATTTTTGAACAATTTTTGGTAGTTTGGCGGTGCGGGCGGCCTGAAGCAGGATCGTGGCTTTCGTCTGGCAATTGGCAGAGCCTCGCAGCCGCTGTATTGCGGCCTTCAAGCCTTGTTTGTCATGCTTTGACGCGTGATCGGTTCTTGGATCGCCCGGTATTCACGCCGGACACGGGTTGATGCGGCGCAGTTGAACGAGGCGTCGCATGTTATATGCGAGGTTCTTCATCCCGATCCTGGCCTTGGCTCGCACCAGACCAATGCTACGCACAAGGGTGCCACCCATGTCGTTGGTCTGTGCGCCGAATACATGTTCCACCCGGACCCGAACGGTGGATTTGGTCCGATTGCTGCCCTTGGCCTGATCTGTGAGAGGTTTGCCGCGTTTCCCCTTACGGTGGATGTGACTTTTCAGCTTCCGCGCGCGCAATTTCGCCTCCGTCTCCTCGGACCGATAGGCCGCATCCGCCCACACACCGGAGCCGGTATTGCCTCGCATCAGCAGGTGATCCACCGCTTGACTGTCATGCAGCGCGGCATCGCTGACGTGATAGCGCCGGACCAGCTTGTGCTTTCGGTCGACGTTCACATGGTTCTTGTAGCCGTAATGGCTCTTGCCGTGCTTTTTCGTCCAGCGCGCGTCCACGTCCTTCTGGCTGCGCTTGGCGGGCTTGTTTTCCCAATGCTCGGGGTTCTCGCCCTTCTTGATTGACGCGTTCTCGTCGCGCGTGTTGTGATTGCGCGGCACCGCCACAATAGAGGCATCAAGAATTTGCCCACCCCGAGCGATATACCCCTGCCGCGCCAAATACCCGTCAAATTGACGAAACAGCTCTTCCACCTTGCCCGCCTGCGCCAGCGCATCGCGATACAGCCACACCGTCTTTGCATCCGGCACCCGGTCCGCAAGGCTAAGTCCCAGAAACCTCATAAAGGACAGCCGGTCACGGACCTGATATTCGATCTGATCGTCCGACAGGTTGTAGAGTGCGCTCAGCACCAGCGTCTTGAACATCAGCACAGTGTCCATCGGCTTGCGGCCTGCGCGCGACTTGCGCTCCGCATCAGGCTTGCGCCAAACCTCATCCAAAATAGAACGAAACTCCTCCCACGGCACGACCGCATCGATCTCAACCAATGGGTCCTTCTTCGCGTCAAGGCTCGCATAGCGGTCGGAAAGATCAAAGAAACCCATCTGCGTCATTGCCGTCTCCCCTGTGCCGGTTCGTCCCATCAAAGATAACGCAGCACCGGGGTTGGGGCAATTTTTAGAGGTGCCCCTAAGACAAACACTTGTGCCATGCACGTTTGCTTCAGTTGACCATTTCCGCCCTGCGAACTCGTGCTAAGCGCAAGATGCTGCGCCCGACCTTCAGGTAAACATCTTGGCCAACATCACGATGGCCATGCCCATCATCATTAGATTTTCGGACAGGCTCACAAATCCGAGCGGCACGTTCGAATTACCCCCAACGCAAGCGCATTTTAACTCGCGCCTGTCGATGTAGACGGCTTTGAACACGCTAATTGCGCCAACCGTGGCGATGAAGAGCGCAGCCGGAGCGGCAAATGGGGTAAGCAACATACCGGTCATCAACACGCCCGCCCCGGTTTCAACCCATGGATAAACGTAGGCATATGGCACCCATTTACGTGCCAGCAGGTCGTAGTTGAGGAACATCGTCGTGAAGCTTTCGATATTGCTCAGCTTCTGCATCCCCAGCAGGATCATCGAGACCGAAATGAACCAACCGAGCGTCTGCCACGTGATCGCGCCAAGAAAGCCGATGGACAGAGCAAGCGCTGTGGTCGCAGCAACGGCGAAGAGATAGATCACCGGTTTGTAAGTGGTCGCCGTAGGGTCATAGTCGGTAAGTTCCTGGCGCAGGGCGTCATAGCCGCCAACGCGCTTCCCTTCGATCCAGACTTGCGGGGTCGTGGGAACATCGTATTGCGCCTTGAACGCGTCGACTTCAGACCGCGCGCGGAACAGGCGGTCATCGACCTCGTAGCCTTTGCGCTCCAAAAGCCATCGCGCCTTCTGCCCCGCAGGACACAGATGGTTTGGCAGGGCCATGCGGTAAAGCACGGCGGTTTTCCCTGTCGCGGAGGAGGCCGGATCAGTTGTTACGTCTGCAACATCACGGGTGTCTCTGGGCATGATATGCTCCTTGATCTCAGGGTTTGGTGCGGGAAGTGCCAGGCGCTGCATCCCCGTTTGCTTCGATATCTTCGATATAGAGCTTCATCTCTTCGATCTCGCTGCGCTGCGCCTCGATGATCGCGTCGGCCAGTTCGCGCACGCGCGGATCGGACAGGTTTGCCCGTTCGCTGGTCAGGATCGCGATTGAATGGTGCGGGATCATAGCTTTCATCCAAGCGGTGTCGCCTACCGTATCTTGCGACCGGACCAAGTAGACACCAGCCGCAAAGGCGATGGCGGCACCAGTGAAGATCGCAAAATTCGTCTTTCGATTGGAATACATGCCGAGCATGAAGGCGAGCATAATGATTGCCATTACCCCGCCCATATAGAGCGCCATCCACATCCGCGTCTGGGAGAAGAAGACATGGTCAAGCGCATAAGTGTTGAGATACATCAGGCCATACATCACGACCGTCGAGGTGCCGATCATCGCAAAGAACCGGCCATAGCCGCTGCTTGTGCGATCGTCGTGCTTATTCTTTGAATCCATTGTATTGTCCTCCTAAATTGCCAATGTGTGCCATCGTCTTATACCCATATGGGGTATATTATCCGATCGGCAACAAATCCCGAATGGAGCGACGCCTCATGAAGGCTAACAAGGAAAAGACGCTGGATCGCCTGGCGCGGCTCGAAGGACAAGTGCGCGGCATCGCGAAAATGGTTGAGGCCGACCGCTACTGCATGGACATCTTAGCACAGACTGCGGCAATCCGATCCGCCGTTCTGGGGGTCGAAAAGCTTGTGCTGGAGAACCACGCTCAGCATTGCGTCGAGGCTGCGATTGCCAGCGGCGACCCGGAAGAACAACGCGCCAAGTTTGACGAGTTGATTGGTCTTTTGCAAAAGGCGTCGAAGTAGGCGTTTCGGACCGAATGCCCATCGCGCTCTGGCACCATAGCCAGCGCCTTTGGCCTTCTCTTCGGGTCGGAGCGCCAATCCGCTGCCCCGCACTTTCGGCCGGTTTCCGCCAGAAAATCGCAAACCCTCCCGCGCTGGACACGTTGACAGGCTCTGCGACTTGCGACACTGCTATCTTCAATGCGTTCTTTGACAAACATATCAAACCTCTGTCGCGTCCTTCTCGGCGTGGTTTTGGCTTGTGGTCTGTTGCTCCTGCCGCCCTCGTCGGTTCACGCGCAAAGCGGGATGCATGAGAGCGCGCAGGCAGCGCATCACGCTGGCCACCAGATGAGCGCAGCGTCAGACCTGCAACAAGATGCTGCGGCCCGACCTGATCTGACAGACATACCAGAAAGTTTCGAAGGCGAGCCTTGCTGTGGTGGCATTTGCCTGACGGCGGCGCTGACCACTTCGCAGGATGCCAAGATGACGGCGGTGCGATCCGTTGAATATGCCAGCGTGTCTCACTCTGTCGCCTCTGGCCAGCCCACGGGCCAATTGCGTCCACCTCGAGCCTGAGTTGATCCCGGCCCCCTGACGGCCTTTGCATCCGCGGTTTCCCGCCGCGGGTAAGATCACCTCTTTCTCAGGCAAAAAACCAATGAAATTACCACTGATTGCAGGGGCGATGTCCCTGACCCTCGGGGCTTGCGCCACGACGCTCCCCCCGTTTCCCGATGTCACTGCCGCCTATGTGCAGCAGCCCACGCCTCTTCCCGAAGTCTCCGCGATGACCGCCGCCGACAACAGCACGCGCGGCAGTGCCTCGCCCGCCGAAGAGCAACCCTTTGCAGGCTACCGTCGTCGCGGCGTGGTGGAGCCGCTCGATTGGCGACGATTGAACGCTGAACAGGCAGCTATGCAGGGGATGGATATGCAGGGGATGAACCACTGATGCGTTGGAAATTGAAAACCGCCGCCGTCATTACACCACTGATCTTGGGCGCCTGCACGACGACGGACCTGCCGGTGAGTTTCTCGGCCCGTGATGCTGGCTTTGCCACCGTGGAGGCACGCACCTCCAAGGCCATCGGCAAACGCACTGTCTGGGCGCAGTCGCAGGCCGAGACCGTCGCCGCCTCCAAACAGGTCCGCGCCATGGTGCAGGGCAAAACGATCAGTGCCGAAACCGCGGTGCAGGTCGCACTTTTGAACAACAAGGGGCTTCAGGCATCTTACGCGCAGATCGGTCTGTCCGCAGCGGAAGCATGGCAACAATCCACGCCCGAGAACCCCGTCGTCTCGATCGGTCTTCTGGGCATCGGCGCGCCTGAGGTCGGGCTCTACCGTGCCTTGGAAAGCATGATCGCCGTAAACCTGCTGGATGCTCGCACCCACAAACAGCGCATCGCCGCTGCCGAAGCGGAGTTCCAGCACGCACAGATGCAGGCGGTCAGCGACACGCTGGCGCTGGCCAATGAAACGCGGGAGGCTTGGATCAATGCCGTCGCCGCCTTCGAGACGGTCAGCTACCTCAAGCGTGCCGCCGTCACCACGGATGCGGCGGCGGAACTGGCGCAGCAATTGGGCAAGACGGGCGCGCTCAACAAAGCTGCGCAGGCGCGCGAGCAGGCCTTCAACGCCGAAATGGCCGGACAGCTGGCGCAGGCGCGGCTGGATGCGGAACTGGCCAAGGAACAGCTGACCCGGCTCATGGGGCTCTGGGGGCAGGACGTGGCCTATTACGTGCCTGATTCCCTTCCGCGCGTGCCGAATACGGTCAGCAGCCACAGGGGCATCGAACGGCTGGCACTGGCCAATCGTGTTGATCTGGAAGTCGCTCGGCTGGGGTTGGCAGCAACGGCGAAAGCCTACGGCCTGACCGATGCCACCCGCACTCTGACGGACCTCGAAGTCATCGCCGGTGCCGAGATAGAGCGTGAAGAAGAGGATGGAGAAGTCGAGACCAGCATCTCGCCGCAGTTCGAGTTCGAGTTCGTCATCCCAATCTTTGACAGCGGCAAGGCGCGGCTGCGCAAGGCCGAACTTAGCTATCTCCAATCGGCCAACGTGCTGGCTGAACGCGCGGTTAATGTCCGTTCCGAAGCACGCGCAGCGGCTACGGCCTACCGGTCAAGCCACCAGATCGCACGGCACTACTCAGACGTGGTGCTGCCTTTGCGCCGCACCATCGATGAGGAGGCTCTGCTCAGCAACAACGGCATGATCACCAGCACCTTCGATCTGTTGAACGACGCCCGCGAAAAGATCGGAAGCCAGCTTGAGGCGGCCAATGCCAAGCGTGAGTTCTGGCTGGCCTCTGCCGGTCTGACCGCCGCGATCTACGGCGGTGGAAGCGCCGGCGGAGAGACACAGATTGCCGCCGGTGGCGGCGCAGGACATTAAAGACAAGGAAGCAACCAGATGATTAACAGACGTCAACTGCTGGGGGCCGGTGCTGCGGGAGCAACGCTCGTGTCCTCCAAAGCATGGGGCCAGACCATGAACATGGGCCTGCCCGAAGCCGCGGTGATGGACAGCGCGCTGACCCAAGCCCCGACCCGTCCCACCAGCGGGCCGGATTATAACCCGGTAGTCACGCTCAACGGCTGGACCCTGCCGCACCGGATGAACAACGGTGTGAAGGAATTCCACCTCGTCGCCGAACCGGTGGAGCGCGAACTGGCCGATGGGATGGTCGCGCGGCTCTGGGGCTACAACGGACAGTCCACCGGCCCGACCATCGAGGCGGTCGAGGGCGACCGGGTGCGCATCTATGTCACCAACCGCCTGCCCGAACATACGACGGTGCATTGGCACGGGTTGATCCTGCCCTCCGGCATGGACGGCGTCGGCGGGCTCAGCCATCCTGGCATCCCGCCGGGCAAGACCTTTGTCTATGAGTTCGACCTGACCAAATCCGGCACCTTCATGTATCACCCGCATGGCGATGAGATGGTGCAGATGGCGATGGGCATGATGGGCATGTTCGTGGTCCACCCCAAGGATCCGGACTTCATGCGCGTGGATCGGGATTTCCTGATTATGCTGAACGCCTTCGACATTGATCCGGGCAGCTACATCCCGAAGATCATGACGATGACTGATTTCAACCTATGGACATGGAACAGCCGCATCTTCCCTGACATCGACCCGCTGGTCGTTAATCAGGGTGACAAGGTCCGCGTCCGGGTCGGCAACCTGACGATGACGAACCACCCGATCCATATGCATGGCTATGACTTCAAGGTTACCTGCACCGATGGCGGCTGGGTGCCGGAAACAGCGCAATGGCCCGAGGTGTCCATCGACATCCCCGTGGGCGCCATGCGCGCCTATGAGTTCGTAGCCGACCATCTGGGCGACTGGGCGATCCATTGCCATAAGTCGCATCACACGATGAATGCGATGGGTCATGACGTCCCGACGCTGATCGGCACCAACAGTTCGAACATGACCCGTCAGGTCCGCCGCGTGCAGCCCGAGTTCATGCCTATGGGCACGGCCGGCATGGCGGATATGGGCGAAATGTCGATGCCGCTGCCCGACAACACCGTGCCGATGATGGCCGGTTGGGGGCCGCATGGCCCGCTGGAAATGGGCGGCATGTTCTCGGTCGTGAAGGTGCGCCAAGGCATCGACGCGGACGACTACGAAGATCCCGGCTGGTATGAAAATCCTCCGGGCACCGAGGCGTATGAATGGACGGGAGAGCTGCCGGACTTTGCGCAGAACCACAGTCCGAAAACCCAGATCACGCCGAAACCAACCTCCAAGGGCTAAGCGCCCCTCAGACCATAATCACCTCTACAACCATACAGGAAACACCATGAATAAACTTCTTCTCTCGACCGCCCTCAGCCTTCTAATCACCTCCCCGGCCTTTGCCGCAGGCACCCATGGGGGCGGCCATGACGATGACGGCCACGGTGACATGCACAAGGAAATGATGGCCGGCATGCCGGGCAAATCCGCCAATGTGGATCGCACCATTGATGTAACTATGCGCGAAACCGACGATGGCGAGATGATTTTTGAGCCCGCAGAATTCGACATCAAGAAAGGCGAGACCATCCGCTTCAACGTCACTAACAAAGGCGAGATCGAGCATGAGTTCGTGGTCGACACGATGGAGGGCAATGCAGAGCACAAGGAAGCCATGGCCAAGATGGACATGGAGCATGATGACCCGAACTCGGTCCGTCTCGACTCTGGCATGGAAGGCGAGGTGATCTGGACCTTCGCCAATGAAGGCAGCTTTGAGTTCGCCTGCCTGATCCCCGGCCACTACGAATCCGGCATGCATGGGCCGATCACCGTCGCTCAGTCTGATGAGGCTCCCGCGGCACCTGCCGTCTACTCATCCGGGAAGATCAAGAAGGTCGACGCTAAGGGCAATAAGGTCACCATCATCCACGGCCCGCTCGAAAACCTCGATATGCCGTCGATGACTATGGTGTTCAAAGCCGATGAAGCGCTGATTGCTAAAATGAAAGAAGGCCAGAACATCGAGTTCGTAGCCGACCGTGTCAAAGGCAAATTGACTGTGACTGAGATGAAGTAAGCGCCAATCGCATGGCTGGCTGAACGAGCCGGCCATGCACTTTTCATAATAATAAGGCACTTCGAGCTATGAAAACGCGTGGAACCATCGCCCTCTGGGCCATCGCAGCACTGCAGGCCATTGTGGCGATCTTCTTTACCGTCTGCTTCTTGTTGGACGCTATGGGAATGGAGCCTGATTTTCTGATCTGGCAGAGCCATGAGTATCAGCAAACGATCTTGGCCATCGGGTTGAACCTCGGCGTGGCGCTTGGCTGGATCGCCCTCAGGACCAGTCTGCAACGGGCCCGGCTCGCCGAAGAGAAGATGCGCCGATGCACCTCGGAGTTCTCGATGGTAATGACGCAGCACTTCACCGACTGGCGTCTGACACCCGCAGAGCGGGACGTCGCTGTTTTTCTGGTCAAGGGCCTGAGCACCCGCGACATTGCGGAGCTGCGCGGCACCTCTGAAGGGACGATCAAGGCGCAGACAAACGCGATTTATCGCAAGGCTGCCGTCACCGGGCGCACGCAGTTGCTCAGCACATTCATTGAGGATTTGATGGATGACGCATGGGTGCCGGCGGACGCCCCGCAAACTGCGGCTGAGCGTTCGCATGTGGCTGCCCCCAAATCAACAGCCGCCCCGGCATAACCGCCTGAGGGGAAGCTCCCGCAAACAAAACAGGTAGCTCGTCATGATCCAAGCAATACTTCTATCAATTCTGGTTGTCGGCATCTGCACGACAATCCATTATTTCGTCCTTAAATGGGTGTCGGATACCATCGCGCAACGCAAAAGAACTGCGCATGGCCAGAACCTTGGCTTGGCGGTCGGCGCCATTACTTTTGCCCATGTGATTGAGGCTTTCATCTATACGCTGTTCTTCCTCTGGGCGGTGCAGGGTTTGCAGAGTGGCGCGCTAAACGCTTCCGGAACAACGGATGAGCCAATCACGATGATGGACTATTTCTATTTCTCACTGGTCAACTTCACCACCTTGGGACGCGGCGACCTGACCCCCGTGGGGCACCTGCGCTTCACCAGCGGGATAGAGGCATTTCACGGCTTTCTTATGATCACGGCGTCAGGAAGCTTCGTGCTGCAGATCATGGGGGGACGCGCCCCCTTGTCAGAGAAGGGATGACCCAAGTGGTTCGACACATTCTATTTCCCGATAGAGAGCGCATAGGCGCTCCACCCCCAACCCGTCATCGACAGTTGGAATTGGCCCCTGCAGGACATACCTACACGCCTCGGACATCGGCGCGCCCTGTGCCCCGTGGCAGCATTGATCGCAAATCACCCCGATAAGGCATGACATGAACAGAAGACAATTCCTCGCCAGTGTTTCCGCCACTGCGGTTCTGCCCCTTCCAAGCTTTGCTGGCGTGACGCCACTGAAGTTGAAGGCAGAAACAGTAAGTCAGCAGATCCTTCCCGAAGGCGAAGGCACCACCGCAATGCTGGGGTTCAACGGCTCGATGCCGGGACCAGAGATCAGGCTTAGACGGGGTGCGCGGGCATCGATTGAGGTCAAGAATGCCATGCAAGAGGGCACCGCCGTTCACTGGCACGGCATCCGACTGGAAAACCGGATGGACGGTGTCCCGGTGCTGACGCAAGATCTGATCGACCCCGGTGACAGCAAAACTTACAGCTTCGTGCCACCCGATGCGGGGACCTATTGGTATCATTCGCATTATATCTCGCAAGAGCAGGTGGCGCGCGGCTTGATGGGGCCGCTGATCGTCGAAGACGACGCCCCTCTCGATCTGGATCATGACATCACCGTGATCCTGTCCGATTGGATCATCAACGAAGATGGCAGCCTTGTTGATGAATTCACCGATATGCATAGCGTCGCCCATGCGGGCTATATGGGCAATTTTGCCCGCGGTTTCCTATCGCGGAGCGAGGTGAAGCAAGGTGATCGCATCCGCCTGCGGCTGATCAATGCGGCGACCAATCGTATTTTCCCCCTGAGCATCTCTGGCGTCTCTGGTTCGGTTGTCGCCTTGGACGGCATGGCACTGCGCCAACCTCGCGCGTTCTCTGACCTCGTTCTGGCGCCGGCCCAGCGGGCCGATCTGATCGTCGATGTCACCGGCCCGGTCGGCTTTGACATGCCCACGCGACAGGCGCCTTACCGTCTGGCCGAATTGTCCATCTCTGGCGAGAATACGGATCGGCAGTCGGGGCCTCTGCCGACCTTGGCGGCACCGGACCTCCCGGCACCGGGCGCCCCCTCCCAGCACCTGACGCTGACCATGATGGGCGGTGCCATGGGCGGTCGGCACGGCGGTGCCAATATCTGGTCCTTCAACGATGTCTCGGACCTGCCACAGGACCCCTTTGCCATCATCGAACGCGGCGAAACGGTGCGGATCACCTTGGTTAATGATACCGCTTTTCCACATGGCATTCATTTGCATGGGCACCACTTCTATGAGGTGGCCCCAGACGGGAGCATCGGCGATCTGCGTGATACAACCTTGGTCGCTGCCGGGGAAAGCCGCGATGTTCTCTGCGTTTTCGACAATCCGGGGCGCTGGTTGATCCATTGTCATATGTTGAGCCACGCGATCGGAGGGATGCGCACATGGGTAGAAGTTGCATGAAACGGGCTGCTTTGTTTTTCTGTGCGGCCGCATCAGCAGCGCAGGCCGATCACGAACTCGACGGCCGCGATCCCGTCGCGGGGCGCTCGCTCTACGCCGAGCACTGCGCCGCCTGTCATGGCGCAGACCTCGAAGGACAGCCCGACTGGCGCACCCCAGACGAAGATGGTGTGCTGCCCGCGCCGCCGCATGATGCAACGGGGCATACTTGGCACCATGATAATACGCTGCTGTTCGACTACACCAAACTCGGGGGCGAGGTTGCGCTGGCGGCCCGGGGCGTGAAGGGTTTCAACAGCGGCATGCCCGCCTTCGGTGAGGTAATCTCAGACGAAGATATTTGGACCATACTTGCTTATATCAGGTCGACCTGGCCACCGCGCTCAAAAGCTGCTCAGGCCAGCCGAAATCGACCACATTGAGAGCCGGCAGCTTTTCTGGAGCTGGGCCCTAAACTGACATCGAGGCAGTAGGGGCTTAGATGAGCGACCTAAATGACCAGAGAATGCGACCATTCGTCCAAGCCTCGGCTTCGGTCGATAGAGGGTGTTTCGGTCATTCGCTGAAACTTGATCGAACGACCGCTAACGGCCGCTTCCCGCCCAATATCACGCTGTCGAAAACGGCCGTAAACCGACCTCCAAAAATAGGCCGGACGCAGCATCCCAGCACCTGCAAGCGGACATTGTTCCATGCCAATACTCTTCCAGAGGATGTGACGGGCTGACGTGCAGGTTAGCCAGCGAACGAGGGTGTCAAACTTGGACAATCTGACAGCCATGTCGAGAGCAGCTATCAAGTACCGATGCTGAAAAACGTGCCCCTGTCACGATCACATCAAAGTCCCAAGCGTGACCCATCTGGAAAGGCAGGTCCAATCCGTTCTTCGTGCTGTCCACCACCAGAATGCTCTTCTTCCCACAGCCGGCAATGGCCTTGCGGGCGGACATTTCGTCGGCGTTGTAATCCAGTACCTCGCCCTCTTCGGAAAGGCCGCCGCAGCTGAACACCGCATAATCAACCCGATACCGTGAAAAGAAATTGAGCGCTGACGTGCCGATCATATCCAGATCGCGCATTCTTACGGTTCCGCCTGCCAGTTCAACAGCAACGCCAGGGGCTTGTTGCAGGGCGCAGACAGCGTGAATGCTGTTGGACGCGACGAAAAGATCTTTATGCGAAGCCAAGAACCGCGCGCAGGCTTCTACCGTTGTGCCGGTGCCCAAGGCCACCCGTGCGCCATCGGGAATAAGACCCTTTACCGCTAATGCGATGCGCTGCTTTTCCTGTCGCGCGATGCCTTCGCGTGGCAGATAGCCGATGTTCTCACTCTGCTGGCGCAGCCGGGCATAGCCATTGCGGCGCTGGACAAGTCCCGTTTCGTCAAGATCGCGCAGGTCGGCTCGTATGGTTTGTACCGAAACCGAAAGCTCGGACGAAAGCTCGGATGCCGACAGCGTTTCGCGCTTGGAGAGTAGGGCAATAATCTCGTCTCTTCTCTGGGTAATATCCCGTCGCACGGTCATTTCCTTCGAAAAATAATCATAATTTTCGATAGGTTAGGAAATGAGCTCAGGCCCCGCAATATAAATAAAAGTTTCAAAGAACCGTTACAAAACTGTCAGAAAACTCAGGGATAAGGCTCTCGTGAACTGCTTTCGTTCGAAAGTAAAAACCCCAGGAGAGTTCCATGAAATCCTTCGTTACATCCACCGCTTTCGCGCTTTTGGCCAGCACGGCCATGGCCGATACGATCACCCTCTACACATCGCAGCCGAACGCGGATGCGCAGAGAACCGTGGACGCATTTATGGCTGCCAACCCTGGCACCGAAGTTGATTGGGTCCGCGACGGCACAACCAAACTGATGGCCCGCCTGCGCGCCGAGATCGAAGCGGGCAACCCGCAGCCCGATGTCCTGCTGATCGCCGATACTGTGACGCTGGAAGGCATGGCGCAAGAGGGTCTGTTGACCGCCTATCAATCGCCCGAAGCCGGTGACTATGACGCGGCGCTGCATTCTGCCGAAGGCTATTACCACTCGACCAAATTGATCACCACCGGGATCGTTTACAACACAGGTGTCGAGACCGCGCCGACCTCGTGGACCGACCTCTCGGACGAAGCCATCAAAGGGCAAATCGCGATGCCCTCTCCGCTCTATTCCGGTGCCGCGCTGATCCACCTTGCCACGCTGACCGGCGATGAGACTTTGGGCTGGGAGTATTACGAGAACCTCGCCGCGAATAAGGCCCGCGCGCAGGGTGGCAACGGCGGCATCTTCAAAGCCGTGGCTTCGGGTGAGAAGCCTTATGGTATGGTCGTCGACTTCCTTGCGATCCGCAACAAAGCCGATGGCTCCCCGGTTGATTTCGTCTTTCCCGAAGAGGGCGTCTCCTATGTGACCGAGCCGGTGGCGATCATGTCTTCTGCCAAGAACGTCGAAGGTGCCGAGAAATTCGTCGACTTTCTGCTCAGCACTGAAGGCCAAGAATTGGTTCTGGACATGGGCTATATCCCTGCTCGTGACGGTATGGGCGTCCCCGAAGGGTTCCCCGCCCGCGAAGACATCAAACTGATGGCCTTTGACCCTGCCGAGGCCCTCGCAAATGCCGACACCAACAAGGCCAAATTCGCAGAGCTTTTCGGCGCTGAATGATGAGTGCCGCACAACAAACTGGAGGCAGCCGGACCGAGGCCCGGCTGCTCTCTGCCATTCTGATCGTCGCCATCTGTCTGACGCTTGCGCCGGTCCTGCGCCTGTTTGTCGAAGGTGTCACGGATCAAGGCAGCCCCAGTCTGACCCTTATGCGCGATGTACTGGCGCAACCCTCGACTCTAAGTGCGCTTAAGCATTCGCTGGTCACGGCGGGTTTTGGCACTTTGGTGTCGCTGGTGCTTGGCGCGGCCTTTGCCTTTTTGGTGGCGCTGACAGACCTGCGGGCCAAGGCGGCTTTGGTCTTTTGCCTGATGATCCCGATGATGATCCCGCCGCAGATCACCGCGCTGTCATGGACCCAGATCATGGGGCCGTCTTCGGTTTTGCTAAAGACATTGGGCATTGCCCCCCCGCTTGGCGCGCCCCAGCCACTTTACTCGCCCGAGGGCATCATCCTGTTGCTGGGCATCCAGCATATGTCGATCATCTTCCTGACCCTTCGCGCGGGCCTGCGATCCATCCCGCAAGATGTGGTCGAGGCCGCCCGCATCAGCGGTGCCAGAGGGCTGCGCACATGGTGGCAGGTCGTCATGCCCCTGACCTTGCCCAGTCTCGCGGCGGGCACGGCAATTACCTTTGTCACCGCGCTTGGCAATTTTGGCATTCCCGCGATGTTGGGTATTCCTGCAGGCTATGCGACGCTGTCGACGCTGGTCTATCAAAAGCTGGCCGGCATGGGCACGACCGTTCTGGCCGAGGTTTCAGTTCTGGCCATGCTGATCGGGGTGGTCGCCGTTGCGGGCATCTTATTGCAGCGCCTATGCCAATCGCACCAAAAATTGCATCTTGTGGGCAGCACCTCGCGGCCGCTGGCCCTGCCCTTGGGGGCGGCCCGTTTGCCGGTTGAGATACTTCTATGGGCCGTGGTCTTTGCCATCCTCGTCCTGCCGATGTTCGGCCTCTTGGCGACGTCACTCGTGCCTGCCTATGGCGTGACCCTGCGCTTTGACACGGTGACGCTTGCATCTTGGTACGAGGTATTGTTCCGCCAACCTGTCACTTCGCGTGCCTTCGCCAACTCCTTTGGACTGGCCGCAGGCGCCTCTGCGGTTTTGGCGGCAATCTGCCTGCCTCTTGCGTGGCTGATGGAACGACGCAAAACGCGGGTCGCGCGGCTGTTCGACAGCCTGCTCGATCTGCCCTACGCCCTGCCGGGTGTTGTCCTGTCGATCGCGATGATCCTGCTGCTGATCAAGCTGCCTTTCACCGAAGCCACGCTTTTATGGCACCATTTGGATCATCTTTCTGGCCTATCTCGCGCGGTTCTTCGCGGTGATGTTCCGCCCGGTTCAGGCAAGCCTGAAACAGTTCGATCCTGCTATGGATGAGGCCGCGCAATCGGTCGGTGCCTCCCTCTACCGTCGGCTGCGCGATGTGATCTTTCCGCTTTCGGCCCCAGCGGCAGCGGCGGGGGCGATCCTTGTGTTTCTCACCGCGTTCAATGAACTCACGGTTTCCGCGCTCTTGTGGTCCTCGGGCACCGAGACATTGGGCGTGGTGATTTTCAACCTCGATGACAGTGGCGAAACCGGCATGGCCAGCGCCTTGGCAATGACCATCGTCTTTGTGGTCATCGTCCTCATGGCGCTAATCCAGCTGTTTTCCCGCCGCTTTCCAAAAGGAGTTGTCCCATGGCAGACATAAACCTGTCTTCGGTCAGCAAGACATTCGCAGGCACCCCTGCCCTACAAGACATCACAACCCGGTTTGAGGACGGCGAATTTATCGCACTTTTGGGGCCGTCGGGCTGTGGCAAGACCACTCTTCTGCGCATCTTGGCGGGGTTCGAGAAGCCCAGCAGCGGTCAACTCCGCATTGGCAGCCGCGAAATGGCCAATGCTCAAACAGGGGTGAACCTGCCGCCCGAAGAGCGCAACATCGGGTTTGTGTTTCAATCCTACGCGCTTTGGCCGCATATGTCGGTGCGGCGGAACGTGTCCTACCCGCTTGAGATCCGCAGGTTTTCCAAGTTCGAGATTGCAAAACACACCGATGCGGCGCTCGCCTCGACGGGGCTTGAGACCTACGCTGATCGCATGCCCTCTGACCTTTCGGGCGGACAACGGCAACGAGTGGCTTTGGCACGCTGCCTTGTCTCTGATCCCTGTGCCGTGCTGCTGGATGAGCCCTTGGCCAACCTTGATGTGGCGTTGCGGGCCACGATGCAGGGCGTCTTTACCGATTTTCACAAGCGCACCGGGGCCACAATGGTCTATGTCACTCATGACCAGGCCGAAGCCATGGCGATGGCCGATCGGATCGCCGTGATGGATCAGGGCCGCATTCAGCAGTTCGACACACCGCAAACCCTCTATGAACGGCCTAAAAACCGCTTTGTTGCTGAATTCGTCGGGCGCGGCACCGTGGTGCCGGTGCAAGAGGCCACGCAGGCCGGAGAGGCCCGTCAGGCGCGAATACTGGGCGCCGAAGTTGCGGTTCAGTCCGCAAGGGCTGAGACGCGGGTCAGCCATGTCTGCCTACGCCCCGAAAACCTGACCATTTCTGAGAGTGGCGATCTGCGGAGCAAGGTCGCGCGGGTCACCTATATGGGCGGAAAATACCTATTGGAAACGGTGACCGACTGCGGTGCGCGCCTGTTTGCAGAAACCCGCGCCCGCTTTGACGTCGGCGCGCAGCTGGGCCTGACAATCACCACCCCTTGGGCCTTTTCAGAGGATTAAATGCAAAGCATACGACTACTTTCCGGCATCGGGGACAAAGGCCCCGCGTGCATGCAATTGACCGTGGATAATCGGATATGGCTGCTTGATTGCGGTTTCGGCCCTGAGGCCAACGCGCATTTCGATCCCGCGTGGCTTGAAGGGGCTGAGGCGGTATTCATCACCCATGATCACATCGACCATATCGGCGGCGCGTCGCATGCGGTTGAAGCGGGTCTGCCCATCTATGCCACGGCGCAAACGGCCAAAGCCCTGCCGCCCGCAGCCAATGTCCAACTGCTGCCCGAACAGGGGCAGACGGCGATCAATGGCGTCACCCTGACCACCGGGCGCAACGGCCATGCGATGGGCGGCGTCTGGTTCCACTTCGATCTGGGCGAAGGGCTGTTCTATTCTGGCGACTGGTCGGAGGAATCCGATTGGTTCACTTTTGATGCGCCACCCCCTGCGGCGACCGCGATTTTGGACTGCTCTTATCACCTTGATGATGTGCCACAGTCGGATCGGTTCGACGCGCTGAATGCCTTGCTCGACAGAGTCAACGGTCAGGTGCTTTTGCCCGTCCCCCCCTCTGGCCGGGCGGGCGAGATGGCGCTGCATCTTGTGCGGCGCTACGGCTGCGAAAGCGTGATGTTGGATCCTGAATGCCAAGATACGCTGCGCGCTGCACTCAGCAGCGGTGGTGTGAGTGCCGAGGCCCGCCTCATCGCCCCGCTGTTGGATCGCGGCCCGATGGAGCAGGCGCGGTTCTTGATCTGCGACACACCCAACGCCGATGGCGGTGCTGCTTGGGGATATGTGCGGGCTTGGCATGAAAGCGGGCGTCTGGGGCGCGACGCGCATGTCGTGTTCACAGGCCATATGACGGCACACGCACGGGGCATCTGCAGCGTACCGGGCGGATATTTTCAGCGTTGGAACGTCCACCCACCGCTGCGCGATCAGCGCAAGATGCTGGAACGCCTCGGTGCAAAACGCTTTGCCCCTGCATTTTGCACCCAGCCCGAAGATTACCTCGTCGAAGGGCTCGACGCCGAGGTATTCTTTCACGATCGGGTGCGCCTATGACCGCCGCGGCTTTGCCATCGCGCAGCTTTTGCCTGATCCGCCACGGCGAGACGACCGCCAATGCAGACGAGATCATCGCCGGGGTAACCGATGTGCCGCTGACCGAGCTGGGCCGCGATCAGGCCTGCTTGCTATCACAAAGAATCTGGCCAGAACCGATTGCGATCTACGCCAGTCCGATGTCACGGGCGCAGGATACGGCGCGGCTCGCCTTTCCGGGTCAGCGAATTGAGTTGCACGACGGGTTGCGTGAGCGAGACTGGGGCGTCTTCGAAGGGCGACCGCTGAGCGATCAGCCCCTCAGGGAAGCCACTCCGGACCGAGGCGAAAGCTGGCCCGATATGCTCAAGCGGGTACAGATCGCGATAAGAGAGATTTGCGCAGCGTCTCCGACGGCCTTGCCGGTCCTTGTATGTCACTCCGGTGTCATCCGCGCCGCACGCGTGCTCTGGACAACGGGTGATGTTGGCCAGCGTCCGCCCAATGCGACACCCCTCTTATTCGAAATCACCGAGAATAAACTACTGGAGCAAACCCTATGACCCAAACCGCATCGACCCCATGTGTGGTTTTTGATGTCGATGGCACCCTTGCTGAATTCGACGCAGAGCGTCTGGGCCATCTTGTGCATGGCGTGGAAAAACACTGGGGCGACTTCCACCTCGCAATGGCAGATGCCGCACTGATTGGCCCAGTCGCAAAGTTGATGCGACGATTAAAAGAAAGCGGTGAAACCATTCTAATTTGCTCCGGACGGCCAAAGGGCTGGGCTGCACATACGATTGCATGGCTCCGCAAACACGATCTGCCTTTCGACGGGATATACCTGCGCGCCGAAGATCAGGATGAAGCCACCGACCCCGAAGTGAAACGACGCGCATTGAAAGAAATGCAGGCGGACGGCTTCAAGCCTTGGTTGGTGATCGATGATCGTAGCTCTGTGGTCGAGGCATGGCGCGCTGAAGGGTTGATATGTCTGCAATGCGCTCCGGGGGACTTTTAGAGTTAGGTCAAAAGACGCTACTCAATTGGCCTTTGTTTTCCTGAAAATTGTGTAGCTGGAGCGAGACCGGCTGAAGGACCGGTCGCTATGCTAATGCTCTTGCTTGACGCGGCGAACGATTGCTGTCTGACCATCAGGTAAATTGGCGCTTTACGGCGGAGAGCAGACCTTCGCCGCAGCTGAACAGGATAGTCCTGTTCTAATAGAAAGCGGACGTTCGGCAGCTATTTCGAACATTCTAAAGCAGCGAAAGGGGCAAAGAGTCCAGCTTGACCGCACGAGGGCCGGAGCTCTTCGCAGTTGCAGCGTAGCTGACTCGGCAGGAGCGGCCCAAGCGGAATTTGACGTTTGCAGCGATGACCGCCGAGCCGGGACCCTAAGCAATCCGATTTTGCGATGCACCGAGCACACGTCTGGGGCGCCTAAAACATGTCTTGCACTCAGTGTTAAAATCCAATAATACATGAATAATGGAACAAGAGATCCCACATCGCCTCTCGACCCTCGGCCATCCGCAACGCTTGGCCGTGTTCCGGCTGCTCATGCGCCGGTATCCGGACCGTGTTCCGGCGACCGAGCTGGCGCTGACGCTCGACCTCAAGCCGAACACGCTTTCGACCTACGTAAAGGCACTCATGCAGGCGCGCTTAGTCACTCAGGAGCGTGTCGGAACCTCGCTGCGCTATGCGATTGACATGAATGCAGCCCGCGAGACCTTCGACTACCTGCTGCGCGACTGCTGTCGCGGTCGCCCGGACCTGTGTTCCACCTTTGCCGCTATTGGCTTCGACGGAGACAGTCCCATGACGGATCGCAAGTACAATGTCCTCTTCATCTGCACCGGCAATTCCGCGCGCTCGATATTTGCAGAGTCGATCCTGCGCAAGGAAGCAGGAGACAGGTTCGTGGCCTACTCTGCAGGCACCAAGCCAAGATCTGAGCTCAATCCCTTCGCGCTCGAAGTTCTGGAGCAGAAAGGGCATGATACGTCAGTTCTGGAGTCAAAGAACCTGTCGGTCTTTCAGGGCGAGGGGGCGCCCGCGTTCGACTTCGTCTTCACTGTCTGCAATCAGGCGGCCAATGAAGAATGCCCCGCATGGCCTGGCCAAACCGTCAGTGCGCATTGGGGCATGCCCGACCCTGTCAAAGCCACGGGCTCTGACGCCGAAAAGAGCTTGGCCTTTCAGCAGAGCTACGGCGCGCTCTTGAACCGCATCAAAGCCTTCACAGCCCTGCCTATCTCGTCTCTCGACCGGATCGGGTTGCAGAAGGCCGTCGACACCATCGCACAAACGAATGAAGGAGCCTCCGCGTGACCACATACGCCCTCAACGGCCTCGGCCGGATCGGCAAACTTGCCCTGAAGCCATTGCTGGAAAACGGGGCCGAGATCGCCTGGATCAACGACGCCGTGGGCGATCCGGAGATGCACGCCCATCTTTTGGAGTTCGACACGGTGCATGGGCGCTGGAAAGCCGAATTTTCACATGATGCGGACAGCGTGACTGTTGATGGCACGCGGCTTCCGTTCATCGGAACAAAAAACATTGAAGGCCTGCCATTGGACGGCGTGGATGTCGTGATCGACTGCACCGGGGTCTTCAAGTCCGAGGCAAAGCCCGCGCCCTACTTCGCAGCGGGTGTGGCGAAGTTGGTCGTCTCGGCCCCAGTGAAGGACGCGGATGCCGCCAATATCGTCTACGGTGTGAACCATCACATCTACGAGCCGGGCAAACATCGGATCGTGACAGCGGCAAGCTGCACAACCAACTGCCTTGCGCCGGTCGTAAAGGTCATCCACGAGAATCTCGGCATCAAACACGGTTCGATAACGACGATCCATGATGTGACAAATACGCAAACCATTGTCGACCGCCCCGCAAAGGATCTCCGCCGCGCACGCTCGGCCCTGAACTCACTGATCCCGACGACGACGGGCAGTGCCACTGCGATCACGCTCATCTATCCGGAGCTGACAGGGCGGCTGAACGGGCACGCAGTCCGGGTCCCGCTGTTGAATGCCTCTCTGACCGATTGCGTCTTCGAGGTGGCGCGCGGAACCACAGCCGAAGAGGTCAACGCCCTCTTCAAGTCAGCGGCTGAGGGCGAATTGAAGGGTATCTTGGGCTACGAAGAACGACCGCTCGTCTCGACCGACTATACCAATGATGAACGCTCCAGCATCGTGGATGCACCGTCGACAATGGTCATCAACGACACACAGGTGAAAATCTATGCCTGGTACGACAACGAGATGGGCTACGCGCACCGTCTTGTCGATGTGGCGCTGATGGTCGGAGCATCCCTGTGACCGATACCCCCACGCGGCCAGAGGGGCTGTCGGCCTATATCGCTGTCACGGCGGCCTATTGGGCCTTCATGCTGACGGACGGCGCGCTTAGAATGTTGGTCCTGCTGCACTTCCACACACTGGGGTTCAGCCCGGTGCAGCTCGCCTATCTCTTCGTGCTCTATGAAGTTGCAGGCATGGTGACCAACCTCTGCGCCGGGTGGATCGCGGCTCGCTTCGGGTTGACCTCAACGCTCTATGCCGGTCTCGGGCTTCAGGTTTTGGCACTGCTTGCCTTGGCGCAGCTCGATCCGACCTGGGCCATTGGCGCTTCCGTGGCCTATGTCATGGTGGTTCAAGGTGCCAGCGGCGTGGCCAAGGATCTGGCGAAAATGTCTTCGAAGTCGGCGGTAAAGCTATTGGCTCCCTCCGAAAATGGCGGGCTGTTTCGCTGGGTTGCGGTGCTCACCGGTTCGAAGAACGCGGTGAAAGGCCTTGGCTTCCTGCTGGGGGCTGCGCTGCTGGCAACGCTCGGATTTGTCTGGGCCGTTCTTGGAATGGCAGCGATCCTGGCCATTATTCTGGTGGCCGTGTTGTTCGCGATGCCGCCGGGTCTGCCGAAGGGCCGCAAGGGGGCGAAGTTTTCGGAAGTCTTCTCCAAGTCTTCGAACGTGAACTGGCTGTCGGCGGCGCGTGTGTTTCTGTTCGGGGCACGCGACGTCTGGTTCGTGGTTGGTATTCCGATCTATTTCTACGCGGTGTTGTCTGACGGAACCGTGACCGGGAACCGAGCAGCCTTTTTCATGATCGGGACGTTCATGGCGGTCTGGGTGATCCTCTACGGTCTTGTTCAGGCCGCCGCCCCGCGCATTCTGAACGCGTCCTCCCGGCCAGAGAGTGACTTGGTGCTTGCCGCGAAGGGTTGGGCCTGGGCTCTTGCGGCCGTTCCGGCGATCCTGACGACCGCGGCCCTGGCATCTGATGGCCCTCAAACCTGGCTTACCGCCGTTTTGGTAGGAGGCTTGCTCGTCTTTGGCGCAATCTTCGCGATCAATTCGGCGCTTCATTCCTACCTTATCCTCGCCTTCACGGAAGCGGAGCGGGTCACCATGGATGTCGGGTTCTACTACATGGCAAACGCGGGAGGGCGGCTTATGGGGACAGTACTGTCTGGCATGACCTATCAGCTTGGAGGGCTGTCGCTGATGCTGGGAACGGCGACGTTCATGGTCGCCTGCGCGGCTTTTGCGGCCGGGTTCCTGCGCGCTGATCTTCGGGGGTCTACAGCCTAAGCTATTTTTGAGTTCCGAAGCGGATCTTGAGGATGGCTGAAGCGAGACCCGGTTCTGCCATTCGGTCGATGTCCGCGCGACGGGTGCGACTGTGCGATTTGGCCGCGACTCGTGCCAGCTTAAAAACGGCGAATGCAAGGTAGGGAAATGGCAAAAACGTCTACGCGACGCGATCGCCCATGGAGAAGACCGATTGCAAGATCGGAGCGTCATTCGTTACCTGAAATTCAATCAGGTCGGCACGCGACCCAATCGCGATTTCACCTCGGTCGGTCAGGCCGACATGATGGGCTGGCGTGCGGGTAACGGTGGCCAGACCCCGCGCCATGTTGCCCCATAGGTTACCCAACCGCACTGCACCCAGAAGCAGGGAGGCTGGCACATAATCCGATGACAGGATGTCCAGCAAATCAAGCTCTGCAAGCTCTTTGGCCGCTACGTTGCCAGAATGCGACCCGCCACGCACGAGGTTGGGCGCACCCATGATCGTGGCGATTTCTTGGTTGTGACACGCCTCGGCGGCCTCGCGGGTCGTGGGAAATTCGGCAAGACTCACGCCATGGCCATGGCTGGTGGCAACTTGCGTGGCCGTGGTGTCGTCATGACTGGCCAGAACGGCGCCATAGCGCGCGGCTGCAGCCACTGCTGAGGCTTCATGTCTTGCTCCAAGTCGCTGCTGCAAGCCGTGCAGGAAGGTCACGTATTCTCCGAAATCTTCACGCGGCAGACCGTTCTTGCCGCAGACGTATTCCTCAAACTTCTCCATGTCACGGAACTGTCGTTGGCCCGGTGTGTGATCCATTAGGCTGACGATGCCGACTTTGTCGTCGGGACCGAACTCGGCCATTTCTTCCTCCAGCGTCTCCGAGCAGATCTCGGCACGCAGATGGATATGGTGACTGATCGCCAAGGCGCCGCTGTTGCGCATCATAAGAATTTCGTCGGCCATGTTGCGGGCGTATTTGCCATAGCGCTTGCGCCCGTCGTCCGAAACGATCGAACCCACCCGAATCGCGTCAAAAACCGTTGTGATCCCGGTGCCAGCCAATTCCCGATCATGCGCGATAATCGCCGCGCGGTGGGGCCAGTCGACCATGGGCCGGGGTTTCATGTGGCGCTCAAGGTTGTCGGTGTGCAGTTCAACCAAGCCTGGGGCAAGGTAATTGCCCGCGCAATCGATCCCCCCTTTAGGGACGGTCGCACCTTCGGCGATATCGGCGATTACCCCGTCACGTAGCAGCAGGCTGCCGGTGATAGCGCCATCGGGAAGGATCAGTTTCGCATTGGCGAGAATGGTTTCTTTTGTCATGAGAACGTCACGCTTGTTGCGCATCCAGGGATGCAAGGAGAAGTGAATGAAGTTCGACCGCTACGCGATCTACTTTACCCCGCAGGGAAGTCTGGCCGAGGTCGGAGCCGCTTGGCTCGGCTGGGATGTGGCGCGCGGACAGCGCGTAGCGCATCCGCAGGTGGCCGGGCTGGACGTCAGCGGCGTCACCGAAAAGCCGCGAAAATATGGGCTTCACGCGACGATCAAGCCGCCCTTCAGCTTGGCTGACGGTACCACTACCGAAGCTCTTGTCTTCGCGTTCACGGCGCTCTGCGCGCAGATTGCCCCGGTCACGTTGGAGCGGTTGACACTCTCCCGGCTGGGCCGGTTTATCGCATTGACTGCAGAGGGGGACAGCAATGCGCTCGACGCCATGGCGGCCAAAGTGGTCGCAAATCTCGATGCCTTTCGCGCGCCCCCGTCGGACGCCGATCTGGCACGCCGCCGCCGGGCCAATCTGACCCCGGTGCAGGATGCGAACCTTGAACGATGGGGCTATCCTTATGTGATGGACGCGTTTCGCTTTCACATCACCCTGACCGGCAAACTGCCCAAGTCCGAACAGGCGCGAGTCTCCGCGGCGCTCATGACCTATTTCACCCCGTATCTCCCACAACCCTTCATGTTGGATAGCCTGGCGCTGGTGGGGGAGGCCGAGGACGGTATGTTCCACGAGATTCACCGCGCCACACTTTCGGGATAGAGTGCCGCCAGCGCCAGCGCCACGGTCTGCGCAAGCGGGCCGGAGTTGTCGATTTCAGTTGCCAGGATCTGACCCGGAAGGGCATGTTCGGCCCGGCTCAAGCGCGCGGAGATTTCCTCTTCGGTCTCTCGTCCACGCTGCCGCAGCCGTGCGGCCAGCACCACTGGGTCGGCGGTGAGCGCCAGCACCTCAATTCGTTCGAACCGCCGTTTCGCTTGTGGCAGCACGCCGCGGGAGAGGTTCGCCAGCACGTCGCGCCCCTCCGAGAGGGCCATCTCCACCGCGATCGGGATGCCATAGCGCAACCCATGCGCGGCCCAACTCAACGCAAAGGCGCCCTGTGCTTCCAGTCGCAGAAACGCGCTTTCGCTGACTCCGTCGAATTCCTCACCACCCGCGTCCACGGGCCGGGTGATGGCGCGTCTGACAAGGAACAGCTCGGGCCGCGCCTCGGCGAGCTTTTCCATTACGCTGTCCTTCCCCACGCCCGATGGACCCACGACTGCGATGAAGCGCCCGCTCATGCGGCCATTCCGGGGGTGAAACGGGTCACGTCCACTTCGCGATCGCAAATCTGCTTGCGGGCGGCTTCGTCGTGGAAAATGCCCAAGATTGCCGTCCCGCGCGCCTTGGCTTCTTCGATCAGCGCCAGCACGGTTGCGCGGTTTGTGGCATCAAGGCTCGCCGTCGGCTCATCCAGCAACAGAACAGGGTAGGGATGTGCGAAGCCGCGGGCGATATTGACCCGCTGCTGTTCGCCGCCGGAAAAAGTTGTCGGGCTTAGCTGCCAAAGGCGTTCGGGGATATTGAGTTGCGCCAACAATTCGCGGGCCCGGTCGCGGGCTTCTGCCTCGCTGCGGCCCACCGCTCGCAACGGTTCGGCAACGACATCCAGTGTCGCCACACGGGGTACGACGCGCAGAAATTGGCTGACATAGCCCAGCACATGGCGGCGCAGCATCAATATCTCGCGGGGGGAAGCGCGAGCGACGTCCAGATCGCCCACCATGATCCGGCCCGCGGCGGTCAGATAATTGCCATAGATCATCCGCATCAAGGTGGACTTCCCCGCTCCGGAGGCCCCGGTCAGGGCCACGCATTCGCCCTTCGCGACGCTCAACTCTCCGCCGCTCATGACTGGGATCACCGCCGCACCCTGATTGTGCAGGGTGAAGGATTTGCTCACATTTTCCACGCGTATCATGGGTACAGCCTTGTTAAACCTGTTGTTGAATCTCGTTGTTCTCTCGGCCTGGGAAGCATCGAGCTCCACAGTCAGACCTGAAGCACGCTTGAGACGAGAAGCTGCGTGTAGCCATGTTGAGGATCGTCCAGCACTTGATCGGTCAGGCCCGATTCCACCACATGGCCGTCCTTCATCACCATCAGCCGATCCGCCAAGAGCCTCACCACGGCCAGATCATGGGTCACGATGATGGCGCTCAGCCCCATCTCGCGCACCAGATTGCGCAGTAGATCCAAGAGCCGCGCCTGCACGCTCACGTCGAGCCCGCCGGTGGGTTCGTCCATGAAGACCAGCCGCGGACCCGTCACGAGGTTACGGGCAATTTGCAAGCGCTGCTGCATCCCGCCAGAGAAGGACGCCGGACGGTCATCGATCCGGTCTTCATTGATCTCGACACGTCCCAACCAATCGCTGGCGGTGGCGCGGATCTTGCCGTAATGCCGCGCCCCCACGGCCATCAGCCGCTCCCCCACATTGCCGCCCGCGCTCACATTCATGCGCAGCCCGTCGCGGGCATGCTGGTGGACGAAGGCCCAATCCGTCCGCGATAGCATTCGGCGTTCCGGCTCGCTCATCGTGACCGTGTCGCGCAGCCCATCGGCGCGCGTGTCGAACCGCACCGCCCCGCGATCCGGCGTCAGGTGTCCCGCCAGCGTGTTCAGTAGCGTAGATTTGCCCGACCCGCTCTCCCCCACGATCCCCATGACCTCGCCTGGGTAGAGGTCAAAGCTGACGTCGGTGCAGCCGATCCGGGTGCCGTAGTACTTCGCGATGTCTTCGACCTGTAGCAGGGGAGTCATGCCACGCCCTCCAGAGTTGGAGACGCATCCGACCCGCGATGCCCGACGGCTTGGCGCGCAGCGCAATAGTCCGTGTCCGAACACATGAACAAACGCCCGCCTTCATCATCGACGATCAACTCGTCGAGATAGCTGTCCTCGGCCCCGCAAAGGCCGCAGGGGTGATCCGCTTTGCTGGCTTCGAAGGGGTAATCCTCGAAATCCAAAGAGACGACCTGCGTATGGGGCGGCAACGCATAGATACGCTGCTCGCGGCCCGCGCCGAAAAGTTGGATCGCGGCCATTTCCAGTTTTGGATTGTCGAATTTGGGGATCGGCGAGGGGTCCATGACATAGCGGCCCTCGACCTTGACCGGATAGGCGTAGGCCGTGGCGATCGCACCGTGCTGGGCGATGTCTTCGTAGAGTTTCACATGCATTAGCCCGTACTCCTCCAGCTCGTGCATCTTTCGGGTCTCGACTTCGGAAGGCTCGAGAAACCGCAGTGGTTCGGGGATCGGCACCTGATAGACCAGCACCTGATCTTCGCGCAGCTCCGCTTCGGGAATGCGGTGCCGGGTCTGGATAATGCTGGCCTCTGCAGTGGCTTCGGTCACAGCGACACCGGCGGTCTTTTCAAAGAAGCGGCGGATCGAGACGGCGTTGGTCGTGTCGTCCGCCCCCTGGTCAATCACCTTGAGTGTATCATCCGGCGTCAGCACGGCGGCAGAGACCTGCACTCCGCCGGTGCCCCAGCCATAGGGCATTGGCATTTCGCGGCTGGCAAAGGGCACCTGATAACCCGGGATTGCCAAGCTCTTGAGGATGGCACGGCGGATCATTCGCTTGGTCTGTTCGTCCAGATAGGCAAAGTTGTAGTCGCTCATGACGGTATCCGGTGCATTCTTGTCCTGTTCGATCTGAGTCATGGAAGCCTCATTCCGCCGCCGCGCGGTGCGCGCCACGGTCCGCCGTCGCTTCGCGGCGTAGCTTGCGGATCAGTTCGAGTTCCGATTGAAAGTCGACGTAGTGGGGGAGCTTGATATGCTCTAAGAACCCCGTCGCCTGAATGTTATCCGCATGATACAGAACGAATTCCGCATCCTGTGCAGGCGCGCCGAGGTTGTCTTCGCCCAATTCCTCCCAGCGGAGGGCCCGATCGACCAGAGCCATGGAAATCGCTTTGCGCTCTGACATGCCGAAGACCAACCCATAGCCCCGGGTAAACTGCGGGGGCTCGGTCTTGGAGCCCGCGAACTGGTTCACTGTTTCGCATTCGGTTAGCTCGACCTCGCCAATCTCAACGGCGAAGCCCAGTTCGGGAATGTCCATCTCGACCGCCACTTTGCCGATGCGCAGTTCCGCGACGAAGGCATGGTTGCGCGCATAGCCACGTTGCGTGGAATAAGCCATGCCAAGCACGAAGCCCTCGTCGCCTCGGGTCAGCGCTTGCAAGCGCAGATCGCGGGTGGCGGGCAGTTCCAGCGGCTCGCGGGTCAGATCGCGCGGCGGGGTTCGGCCGTCCGTGTCGCGCTGCATAAGCCCTTCGCGGTCGAGGAACTCCATGATGTGCGGCGTGTCTTTGGATGGCTCCGCATCGGCCAATTCGGGGGCGAAGGGGACCTCGCCATCGGCGGCGAGCTTGAAGTCCAGCAAGCGGTGGGTGTAGTCGAATGTCGGCCCCAGCACCTGGCCGCCCGGGGCGTCCTTGAAGGTGGCCGAGACGCGACGGTCGCAGGCCATTGCCGCGGTATCCATTGGGCGAGAGGCTCCGAACCGCGGCAGGGTGGTGCGATAGGCGCGGATCAGGAACACGGCTTCAATCAGATCGCCACGTGCCTGTTTGATCGCAAGTGCGGCGAGGTCCGGATCATAAAGCGAGCCTTCGGCCATCACCCGGTTCACCGCTAATGTCATCTGCTCGCGAATTTGCGCGACGCTCAGTTCCCGCACGCGCGCGTCGCCGCGCCGCTCTTCGGCGAGCCACGCATGGGCGTTGTCAATCGCCCTCTCTCCGCCTTTCACCGCTACATACATCAGGACACCTTTGTGCTTCGGGGCAGCGCTGCCAAACGGTCGCCGCAGGTAAAAATGAAATCCAAACCGCGCGGGAAGAGCGCCGCGTTCTGTTGGATGGCCGCGCGGTCGGGCAGCGACAGCGCCGCGCTGTCCTTGATGCCGGGGCCGGAGAGGGTTGCACCTTCGCTTCGTAGATCATCCACCTCGACGATCAGCGTGGCAGAGCGGTCCGGATAGGCCGCGCTGCCGACGGGGAAGTCGCCAAGCGGCAGTTCCCCCCATGTTCCCAAGGCGAAGTGCGCCGCGCTGGCCGCAACGAAAGGCGCGCCGGTGTGGAAGGTAATCCAGTCGCGCACTTCGAGCAGGTCGAAGCGGGGCGCAAGGTAGACCGGCGTCTCGGGGTCGCAGAGCGTCAGTAGAACAACCCCTGCGGCGATGGAAAGGCCCGCGGGCGGTTCGGCGCCGGTGACACTGTTAATTTCACCTGGTTTGGCCATAGTGTTCATCACTGCCCGAAAGGCAAATGCGGCGTCTTTGGGCGCGTCGCGAAACCCGCCGGTAAGCGATGGTCTCTGCATCAGTCTTCTCCCCGGACCATGGTGAAGAAGTCGACCTTTGTAGCGGCGGCCTTGGCAGCGCGGCTTGCGCGGCGTTTCGCCTCGATCTCCGCGAGAGGGCTAAGAAGTTTGGTGCGAACCGCATCTGCAGCACCGCTCTGCATCAGGGCATCAACCAAGGCAGCCTGCAGCGCCTTCGTGCGGCTGCGTCCCTGCACATAGGCGTGGCCATCAGGGCCATTCGCGAGCCGAACCGAACAGCGCGTGACTGACATTTCGCCCATGTTGAAGGCGTCGCCTACAGCGCCCATGCGACCGCGCAGCATGATGCCCCCGATCTCGGGCGCGCGGAGCACGTCATGCGCGGGCGCAGGTCCTAAGTCCTGCCAAAGCCGGGCAAGGTCGCCCGCTTCTGCCCGGGCGAGGATGCCCATCCATGTTTTTCGGTCGCGGGTTTCTTCGTCGGGTCCTACCGTCATTTAGACACCTTGCATACTTGTCTAATTGCTATACAACTATACAACTATTAGCCGCTGTCCTCCCGTCGGCGCAAGCAAGGAAATGTGAAACTTCTGCGACATGGCCCGTACCGCGATTTGGAAAAACATCACCGCAACGCTGATCCACGACATTGCCTCGGGCAAGTATGCCCCTGGTGATCGGTTGCCGACTGAAGCGCAGCTCTCCGCGCGGTTCGGGGTAAACCGCCACACGGTGCGCCGGGCGATCAGCGACATGAACGATCATGGGCTGACCTATAGCCGCCGGGGTGCGGGGGTCTTCGTGGCGCAGCGGCCGACGGAATATCCGATCGGCAAACGGGTGCGCTTTCATCAGAACCTCGCGGCGGCGGGACGTGTGCCCGCCAAGGAAATCCTGACGCTCGAGACACGCGTGGCCTCGGCCCACGAGGCCGTGCAGTTGGGTCTGGAAGAGAAGGCGCCGGTGCATGTCTATGAGGGTCTGTCGCTGGCCGATGACCAGCCTATCGCGATCTTTCGCAGCCTGTTTCCCGCCGCGCGCTTGCCGAAGCTCCTGGCGGTGCTCGAGACCAGCCGCTCCGTCACATCCGCTTTGGCGGCGGGCGGGGTAACGGACTATACCCGCGCCTCAACCCGTCTGACGGCGAAACTGGCCAATGCCACCCAAGCCCTTCATCTGCGCTTGTCCGAGGGCGCGCCGATCTTGCGCACCGAGGGGATCAATGTCGACCCGAAAGGCGTGCCGGTAGAGTATGGAACGACATGGTTTGCCGGCGATCGGGTCACGTTGACGTTGAACCTCGAGGATTAGCCGTATTTCTCCAAGAACGCCTCGGCTGCCAAAGTTTGGAAGTCTTGCAACGACGTCTCCAAGCGCTCATGGGGCCAATCCCACCACGCCATCTCCTCCATCCGTGCGGCGACGTCTTCGGAGAAGCGACGGCGCAGAGGTTTGGCGGGGATGCCCGCGACAATCATGTAGGAGGGGACATCGCGGGTGACGATGGCCCCGCCCGCCACCACTGCTCCATGGCCGATGCTGACCTCGGGCCGCACTTGCGCGCCGTGGCCCAGCCATGTGTCGTGGCCGATCACCGTGCGGCGGCTGCGGCGCAGAGCGAACCAAGCTGCATCGTCCTCAGCGCCGTCGAAATAGTCGCCTGCCCGGTAGTGAAAATGGTGCAGGCTGGCCTTCTCCATGGGGTGATCCGTCGCACCGATGCGCACGCTGGCGGCGATATTGCTGAACTTGCCGACCTGCGTATTGGCAATGTCGCACCAGCGGTCACAATAGGAGTAATCATTGATGCTGGAATGGTTCAGCCGGCTGCCGCGCCCGATCTCGACATAGCGCCCGAACTGCGTGTCGTTGACCTCGCAGTCCGGGTGGAGAAAGGGCGTATCGGGGTTTAGACGTGCCATCAGTGACCCGCCTCTGTGCCCGAGATCAGCTTACTGCGCAGCCAGCCCGAGATGGTGTCCATCGCCACTACCATCAGAATGATCAGCACTATGTAATAGCTGACTTCTTCCCAGTCCTTCTGGGTGATGATCGCTTGGGTCAACAGCAAACCGATGCCGCCCCCGGTGATCGCGCCGATGATTGTGGCCGAGCGGGTATTCGATTCCAGATAATAGAGTACTTGGCTCAGCAGTACCGGGGTGATCTGCGGGATCACGCCGAAGCGGTAGCGCTGCACAGGGGCGGCCCCGGTCGAGGCGATGCCCTCGATCTGTTTGTCGTCCACATTCTCCAGCGCCTCCGAAAAGATCTTCCCGAAGGTGCCGGTGTCCGTCAGCAGGATTGCCAGCGATCCCGTCAATGGGCCGGGCCCAAAGGCACGGGACAGGACGATGGTCCAAATCAGCCCGTCGACACCGCGCAGGAAGTCGAATAGACGCCGTGCCGCAAAGCGCAGCCCGCCCAGAGGTGAGAAGTTCTTGGCCGCCAGAAACCCCAGCGGCAAGGCGATCATCGCCGCGCCAAAGGTGCCAAGGAAAGCCATCAGAACCGTCTCGACCAGAGCCCAGGCGACATCGCCGTGACGCCACATCTTGTTTGTCCAGAAGTCCTGCCAGATTGCGCCGTAGTCGCCGCTGCGCAAAAGGTCTAACGGGGACATGCCATAATAGGGGCTGTCGAGAGTGAAGAAGAACAGCTCCCACCCATTGAAGTAGCGAAAGACTTCGGCGCGATTTCGGGTGATCGTCAGTCGGCCCGCGTCGGTGGTGACAGCAAGGCGGTTCTTCGAAGCATTGATCCACTCAGGTAGCGGGCCTTCGGGCAGGGTGGCGTTGACGCCGCTGCGCCCCGGAGTGGCGGTAATCAGCCCGTATCCCGGCACGTCATAGGTCACTTCAGGCCCCAGCTCGACAACATGGCCATTGCCCAGTTCGACACGTGTCGTCTCGCCCAAGATGACCCAGCTCGGCGCCTGGCCTGGCGCGTAGCGGCCCTTGCGCTCACCTTCGATGGCGATCTCCATCTCGCCATTGCGGTTGTCGCGGGCGACATGGGTCTTGTAGCTGTAGCTATCGGCCACAAGCGTTTTCATGTTGGAAACGTTGATCCTCTCCCCCAGGCCGGCGACGTCGAATGCCACGAAGACATAGGTTAGATATGCCAAGATCAGTACGGGTGCGGTCAGACCTGCAATGCGTTTGCGGCGAAAGCTGCGGCGGGCGGTTTGCCGGGTGGTTGAACTGGAAGCGGTAAGATCGGTCATAGGATGGCTCCCTTGTCCTGATAGGCGCGGCCGTGGGTCAGGCTGTTCCGGAAATGGCTCGAAACCTGATCAACGATGATGATGGTGCCGAAGATGAGCAGGAAAATTGCTGCCGCTTCATCGAACTTACCCTGGCCCCAAGACATCGTGTTGCGCAGGTCATAGCCGATGCCGCCCGCGCCGACGAAGCCGAGAATGGCGGAGGCCCGAATGTTGATCTCGAACCGCAGTAGCGCGTAAGATAGGTAGTTGGGCGCGACCTGCGGCACGACGCCCAGCACCATGCGCTGAAGCCAACCGGCGCCCACGGATTCAAGCCCGTCCACCGGTTTAAGAGAGGCGTTCTCGTTCACTTCGGAGAAAAGTTTGCCAAGCGCGCCCACTGTGTGTAGCGCGATGGCGATCATGGCGGGCACCGGACCACCGCCCAACAAGAAGATCAACACAAGCGCGATGACGATCTCGGGCACGGCCCGCAGCACGTCGAGCACACGACGCAAAGGGGCGACAAGCCGAGGCGCGGGGGCCAAGCCGCGGGTTGCCAGAAGCGCGCCGAAGAAGGCAAGAAGCGCGCCGATTAGCGTCGCGGCTCCTGCGATGTTGACGGTCTCGATGAGCGAGGGCAAGTACTTCAAAAAGTAGCCCGGCAGCAGATGCGCGCGTTCCCATGCCTCGCCCAGCACATCCGCAGGGAAATCAAAGACATTTGGCAGCCCGTTCAAGAACCCACCGGCATTGCGGGCATTGGCGGTTCCGAAGCCGCCAATCAGCAGGGCCACAAAAACGACAAGCAGGATCATGTTCATCATCCGCTTTTGGCAGGCGTGGGCAAGGTAGTCCGCTGTGATCTGCGGCGCATCGGTTGTCTGGTGCATTTGTCGTCCCTCTATGACGACAGGTCCCGACACGAACTGTCGGGACCTGCAAGATGTCTCGTGATCTTTATGATCAGTTGGATTTCGCCTTGCGCGCTTCGACGATGGAGACATAGGCTTCGTGGTCGATTGGATCGAAGCCAAGGCTTTCGCCGGCCGCCACGCCATAGGCGCAATCCGGGTCTTTCTCATGAAGTTCGTCGACCAGTTGCGTCATGGTCGCTTTGACGTCGTCGGGCAGGGCTTTGCGCAGCACGACGGGGCCTTCGGGGATCGGCTTTGAGCGCCAGATCTCGACCAGATCGTTCATGTCGACGAGGCCTGCGTCCACCGCCTTGCGCAGCGCGCCGGAGTTGTAGCCGTCTTCCCAGTTGCCCTGGCCGTCGGCCCAGGTGACACCGCCGTCGACGTCACCATTGTTGACCGCGACGATGGTTTGCTCGTGACCGCCGGTGAATTTCACCTCGCCAAAGTAGGCGCCGGATTCCATTGTGGCACCGGTTGTCTGTGGAATTTCGATTGAGGGGATCAGGTAACCGGAGGTGGAGTTCGGATCGCCAAAGCCGAAGACCTTGCCGCTCATATCCTCAAGATCGCTGATGCCAGCGTCTTTTCGTGCGAAACCGATGGAGTGGTAGCCGTAGGAACCATCGAGGTTGATCTTGACCAAAACCGGCTCCACCGCTTCGGCGTCTTGGAGGTAGACGGCGGCATAGGCCGAGGCGCCGAGCCATGCCATATCCAGTGTCCCGCCCAGCAGGCCCTGGATCACGCCGTTGTAGTCAGCCGGGGCAAAGAGTTTGGTCGGCACGCCAAGGCGCTCTTCGGTGTATCCGCGCAGGCATTCATAGGAATTCATCCGGTCCTGAGCGTTTTCCCCGCCGAGGATACCGATGCGGAATTCGTTGATTTCGGCACTCTGTGCCATTGCGGCACCGGACAGGGCCGTGGTGGCCAAAGCGGCGGCGATGAGCTTTTTCATAGGGTCGTCTCCGTTCTCGATGAAATGCCCCATGGGGCGGGTTGTGTCAGGCTGGCACTTTGTCCAGCGTTTCGATCTCGGTGGAGGTGGCGGCTTCGGAAAAGCTGCCGCTCGCACCGTAGATTTCGCGGGCCATGCCCGTGGTCAGCTGTTCCGGGGTGCCGTCAAAGACGATCTGACCGTCGCGCATCCCCACCACGCGGTCGCAATAGCGACGGGCGGTATCCAGAGTGTGCAGGTTTGCTATGACCATCCGACCGTCTTCCTCGTGAATGCGGCGCAGTGTCTGCATCACCACCTGAGCGTTCATCGGGTCGAGGCTGGCGATGGGTTCATCGGCCAGAATGATCCGCGGGTCTTGCATCAGCGCTCTGGCGATGGCGACACGCTGTTGCTGCCCGCCGGAGAGGGCTTCGGCCCGTTTGGGCGCGTGCCGCGCCATTCCCAGCCGGTCCAGAATCTCGATCGCGCGGGTGATGTCGGCATCCGGGTAGAGGTTGAAGATGCTGCCGAGCACCGAGCGGCGGTTGAGCGTGCCGTGCAGCACGTTCGAGACCACGTCCATCCGCGGAACGAGATTGAATTGCTGAAAGATCATGGCGCATTCCGCCTGCCAGCCACGCCGCGCGGCACCACGCAGCGCTGTCACATCGCGCCCTTGGAACAGGATTTGCCCCGAGGAGGCATCGGTTAGCCGGTTAAGCATCCGCAGCAGAGTAGATTTTCCCGCGCCTGAGCGTCCGATGATGCCGATCATCTGCGGTCTATCGACCTTCAGATTGGCACGGGCCACCGCCGTGTTCGCGCCGAATGTTTTGGTGAGTTCAGAAATGACGAGCATAAGTCCCCCGGGTTTGCGGGGCGAGCTATCGCAGCTTCGTATGTCACGACTGTTTAAGCTTCGCGAAACTTTTGTGACGTGCGAGTTTTTCGGGAACCAATGGGCATGCGGGGGGACGAGGCCAAATTGGGCGTCGGTTTTGGCTACCTTGGCCAGGGTCCGAATGGCTGCTTTTTCCCAGGCGTCACCTCTTGAGCGAAACCGAGATGAGCTTGGACACCAATCCGGACGCGTATCAGGTGGTGGGAGAGCAAATACCGCACGACCGGGGCAATGGGTGCCGTGAAAGCGGAGCGGGGTAAAATGACTTCATGCTGAAACAGACTTCGTGCGCCGCCCCCACGACAACTGCAAGATAGGCGCTCTTTGTGACAGTCTGATGAAATGCGCGGACGCTTCCAGCCACCACCAGTTGCAGTGCCATAGATTTCAGGCGCGTCATAAGATTGTTACGACACTCTGATAGGTGCGGTACGGGACCACGTCAGAAAGCGCATCGCGAAGATGAACAACAGTACAGCTGATATTTCGTACTCAGGCTCTGCACAGACTCGCTCAGGCCGAGCCTTGATCAAAGTCGTCGAGAACGCCACCGGACGCTTGGGGCTTATCCGTCGTGCCAGAGGATATCACGACGATCTCGCCCGGGGTGGTGATTTTTGGCAGATTATGATCGAGCGCTATGGCATAAGCCTCGATGTGATCGCCGGCCGTGTTGCGAATATTCCCGCCAGCGGCCCTCTGGTGGTCGTTGCCAACCATCCCTTCGGCATACTTGACGGGATGATACTGGGTTACCTCCTTGCTCTAAGGCGGGGTGACTTCCGGATCTTGGCGAACAGTGTTTTCGGAAATGCCCCGGATCTTCAGCGAGCGGTCCTTCCAATTTGTTTCGATCAGTCGGACGACGCGATCAAACTCAATTTGAACAGCCGTGCAGCAGCGCTTGAATTCCTGCGCGGCGGCGGCGCGATCGGGGTGTTTCCAGGCGGCACCGTCTCTACTTCTGCGAGGCCATTCAAACGCCCGATGGATCCGGTGTGGCGTCGTTTTACAGCGCGAATGATTGCAAAGTCAGGCGCTACGGTCGTGCCCGTCTTTTTCGATGGAAGTAACTCACAGTTGTTTCAGCTTGCCAGTCATCTGAACTACACACTTCGCATGGCGCTTCTTGTCAAGGAATTCCATCGTCGCACCGACAAACTCGTGAAGTTGGGGATCGGTGATCCGATCGCGCCTCAAGAGATTTCGCGATTTGCGACCGACCCGGCTTCGCTAATGGATTTCTTGCGCGATGCCACTTACAGTCTCGCGCCGAGCAGCGCGGGTCGCACAAGCTATGGCTATGAGTTCGAGGCGAAATACAGAGCATAGAGCTCGATAATCTCTATCTGATCTGTTTTGGAGGGCGCTGAGGAAGGTCACTGCGAAAACAACCCGTGCGTGCCGGACCGCCGAGAAACTGTTGCGAAAGCGATATTCTCTTGCGGGTGGGAATCAGGCCGGCCAGGTGGCCAAGTGTGCGTCTCTTCTTTCGAACCTGATGGATTCAGGCGGTCACTGCAACACAGTATGAACCTTTGCATTTGAGGACTGTGTTGATGACTAAGCCGCTGCCGATGGACGAACAAAAAGAAATCAGTGATTTGGCGCGAGTGGGAACGCGGAACGCCGATGGCAAATATCGCTCGCGTTATCGACAAGCCTCCTGCTACCGTTTTCTCGTATCTCCAGTATCATGGCGGCATTAGACCGCGTCACCGGTTTAGGCGCACTGATGCGCTGAGTTTAGAAGAGCGTGAGGAGATTTCGCGTGGCATATCGCATGGATATAGCATTCGATTTATCGCCAGTATTTTGTGCCGCAGTCCTTCAACTGTAAGTCGGGAGATCAACAAAAACGGCGGAAGGAATCTGTATCGTGCTATCATTGCAGATAAATTTGCCTGGTGCCGTGGGCAGCGCCCAAAGCCGTTCTTATTAGGCGAAAACGCAATGCTGAGAGATCTCGTTGATGCCAAGCTTTGTGAAGACTGGTCCCCTGAGCAGATCGCGGGATGGCTCAAGCTGACGTATCCGGACACAAAAGGAATGCGTGTGTCTCACGAAACAATTTACAAAAGCCTGTTCGTACAAACACGTGGTCTTTTGCGCAAAGAGTTGCGCAACCATCTTAGAAGTAAGCGCAAATTCCGGCACGCCAAAGCTCACAAACCAGGATCAGGGCAGCAAATTGTCGAAGGAGTATCCATCCGGGAAAGGCCTGCTGCCATCGACGACCGCGCAGTTCCGGGGCATTGGGAAGGTGATCTCATTTGCGGATCGAAGAACAGCTACATCGTCACTGTTGTCGAGCGCCAAACCCGGTTCACGCTCTTGGTGAAGGTCGATGGCAAGAAGACTGATACCGTCGTCCCTGCTTTGGCCCGTCAAATGACCAAACTACCCAGGCAACTGAAGCAAAGCCTTACTTGGGACCGGGGAACCGAATTAGCCTCTCATCAGAAGTTCCCTGTTGCGACTGACACTGACGTCTACTTCTGCGATCCAAGCAGTCCATGGCAACGAGGAACAAATGAAAACACCAATGGTCTGCTGCGCCAATACTTCCCGAAAGGGTCCTGCCTTTCCAACTACTCTCAGGAACAGTTGGATGAGGTCGCAAACCAACTCAACAATCGGCCACGGAAAACCTTAGGGTTCCTCACACCAGCGTGTAAGTTAGAGCAGGTGTTGCAGTGACCGCCTGAATCCATCCTGTCTTCTCACCAGAGGTCAGGCAGTTAGATACCCAAGGTCTGGAGATGTCTTCCAACCAGAGTTCTATCAACGCTTTCCATGTTTATGTGTAAGTGTGGATGCAAGGGCGCGATTCTCAATCCAAGCACGGATGGAGGTGCAGGAGGCTCCATGACAAGATGCCTCTTCAATCTGGCGTCTGGCACCTACGAAGTCCTTTATGTGATGGCACTTTCGCGTCCCGGCCGGCTTGTGCCAGACCCACAATACGTTCCCAGCGGTATCAACCTCGGCGATAAATTGCGGTTTAGAGTTCATCGGAAAGCTCTCCTGCTGTCGTCAAAGGTTAATAATAGCATGGTTTGCTGCCATCACGATGTGAAACCTCCCGACGCGTGCCGTGGGTTCGGTGCAAAATGCCAAAGCGGAGATGTGCTATGACTTTCAGGCTTCCCGCACGCTGCCCTTCCTGTGCTGCAAGGGTCCCGCGCGCCGCCGCCGGACGCTGTCCAAGTTGTCACTACCAATTCACTCGAGCAGTTTGGCAGCGGTCGACGAAATGCCGCCGTTGCGATACGCCGATTTCTGTTCGAGATTGTGCAACCTGCGGTCTGGAAATTCTCTGACACCATGATCACGCATCCTGGCATTCCCACTTTATGTAGGCCTTGGGTTCTGCGGCCCATTTGTCGTCGATCTCCACCAGCACGGCACTGACCAGGCGCTCGAGGGCGGCCGCGTTGGGAAATACCCGGACCTTAACGGTGCGACGTTTCAACTCCTGCTGCACGCTGCGCTCCATCGGGTTGGAGGTGCGCATGCGGCGACGGTGGTGCTTTGGCAGGGTGAAGACGGCGAGGCCCTCAGGGACATTCTCCTCCAGCCATGCAGCAAGTTTCGGCGCTGCATCGCGATAATCGGTGACCAATTCGGCCAAGCTGGTTTCGGCCTTGTCGAGGGAAGCCGCGTTCCAGATCTCGCGGAGTTCGGCACCGATGCGCTTGCGAACGGCAAGGTTCGGCGTGTGATGGATGGCGTTTTGGGCGAGGTGAAATTGGCAGCGCTGCCATGTGGCCCCGCCGAAGACCGCCCTGCGCGCGGCCCGCAGTCCGGCATGATCGTCAGATACAATGTATTGGACGCCGCGCAAGCCGCGAGCTTGGAGGCTCTCGAGGAAGGCGCGCCAATGCACCTCGGCTTCCGACAGGGCCACAGAGACGCCGAGCACCCGGCGACGCTCATCTGGGCCTATCCCGATTGCCGAGAGCACCGCAGCGTCGCGCACGATCCCGCCATGGCGCATCTTTTCATATCGGGCGTCGAGGATCAGATATTTGATCTCGCCCAGAGGCCGATTGCGCCATGCTGCGAGCTCGTCATCGAGCAGCTTTGCAGCGCGGCTGACCTGACTGGAGGACAGGCTCTCGATCCCGAACTCACGCATCACCGCTTCAACCTCACGGGTGGAAACGCCCTTCACATACATTTCAGCCACTGCCAGCATCACGGCTCGCACCGAGCGCCGCCCGCGCTCCAGCGATTGCGGGTAGAACGGCTGACCATCATGATCGGCAGTCTTGGGCACCCGCACCGAGACCGTGCCTGCGGGTGTGTCGATGCGCTTTGGCTTGTAGCCATTGGCATACCCCTGCCGTCCGGGCGTGCGCTCATAGCGGCCAGCTCCGAGGAAGCGCTCACGCTCTATCTGCATCGCCAACTCGAACGCTCGCGCGAACACTGTCGCCATGTCGTTGGGGCCGTGCTCGATCAGATGTTCCATGAGGGCCTCAACCGTTGTATCCTGTCGCTCGTCCATTTGTCCGTCTCCATGATGAGTTTGCACTTCCATGGAATACCAGAATGGGCAGCTTCTGCCGGGGCGCGCCCCGGCAGAAGCTCATGGCGCCAGCATCAAATGAATTTCCAGACCTGAAGTTACACCACCGCTGGCGAGTTAAGTTGACAACACCGTATAGGCTACTGCTTTGCAAAGTTAATGCAACGGACCCATCCAGAGAGACTGGTCTAAAGTTCAAACACGAACGCACAAAAATATTAACTTGCCTGTCTGATACATCAGATGTAGCGTTTCGGATATTAAGCATGCGTCTTCGGCTTAGGGAGAGCTACGGCGTGTTGATTGCTTTGCATCCAACGGCCATTTTGGCCATCAGGGAGAATTTCGAATGCCTTTGTTCAGCCGTCGTCATCTCATTGCAGCGGCAGCCGCTGCCAGTTTAGCTACTGCGGCTCTGCCAAGCTGGGCCCAAGATCACCCGCAGATCGAGTTTCTTTATTCGCCCTTCGCTGACTATGCTCCGTTTTTTGTGGCAAAAGACTTGGGCTACTTTGACGACTTTGGTGTCGATGTCACCTTGTCGCCCAAGGGCGGTACTGCTGAAACCATTCAACTACTCGCTTCTGGGAATATTGAGGCGGGCGCGGCCACTTGGGGAGCAAGCCTTTTCAACGCGCTTGACCGAGGCGCCACAGTCTCAATCATCGCGACGCTGGCACGCATGCCTGATACCGTGCCCTCGCCGTCGCCCTTTATGGTTTCTCAAACAGCTTGGGATGAGGGCGTGAGAAGCGTTGCTGATCTTAAGGGTCGGCGTGTTGGCATTCCTGGCCCCGGCGGTTTTGGCATGTATTCCGTGGCTAAAGCGCTCGAAAAAGGTGGTTTGACAGTTGATGACGTGGAAGCGGTCTTCCTGCCGCCCCCTGCGACGGCCCCTGCTTTTGTCAACGGCGCACTCGATGCCGGTTGGAGCATCGAACCCTTTGCCCATCAGCTCGAGAAAGAGGGGATTGGGCGCCGTTTGGTAGATGATCATACTTTCGGCACAGAACTTGGCTTCATCGCATTTAACCAAGACTTTGTTGACGCCCACGAAGACGCAGTCATTGCCTTTATGGCAGGCTATCTCAAGGCGGCGCGCCAGCTCGACAATGGCGGTTGGGAGGACGATGAGATCGTTGCCATTGTGGCAAATTACACAGGCACCGAACCTGACATTCTGCACGGCATACCCTATACGATCCGCCCCGAAGATGGCGCCATCGATATGACATCTGTACGCGCGCAAGAGACCTTCTTTCGCGAGCGTGGATCCCTTGCCTATGAGGGGGAAGCCAATATCGAAGCCGTTTACCGCGTGGATCTTCTGAAGCAAGCGAATGAGCTTCTCAAAGGCACTCCCTGATGACAGCGGCCCTTCAAAAAACGCCGAAGCCCAAAGTGGTTTGTGCGCCGCCAGCGATCGAAGTCACCACCCTGACCAAGGCCTTCTACAACAGCGATGCTGATCGCGTCACCCTGGCGGTTTCCGACTTCAGTTTTTCTGTCGCGCGCGGTGAGTTTGTCTGCATCGTCGGGCCGAGCGGCTGCGGCAAAACCACCGTTCTGCGCATTCTGGCTGATTTAGAAAGCAAGCTCAGCGGTGAGGTGAAGCTGCATACCGATGATGCGCCAGCGATGGTTTTTCAAGAAGCCTCAGTCCTTCCATGGCTGACTGTTGCACAGAACGTGGCCCTGCCCTTGAAGCTTAAGGGCACACCACAGGCGCAGCAAAAAGCCCGCGTGGAAGAAATGCTGGCCTTAACGGGACTTACCAGTTTTGCAAACGCCCGTCCCAGCCAGCTTTCGGGCGGCATGAGACAACGCGTTTCTGTGGCGCGCGCCTTGGCCGATGATCGCGATATTCTTCTGATGGACGAGCCCTTTGGGGCGCTTGATGAGCAAACCAGATTGGTGCTGCAGCAAGAGTTGCTTCGCATCTGGGAGGCCACCCGTAAAACGGTTGTCTTCATCACCCATAGTGTGGACGAGGCGCTTACACTGGCCGATCGCGTTCTAGTCATGTCGCCGCGTCCAGGAACCTTGGTTGCAGATCTCAAAGTACCTTTTGAGCGGCCCCGCGATGTTGTGGAAATGCGCCGAGACAAGCGCTTTTGGGATCTGACCTATGAGGTTTGGAACCTCTTGGCTTCTCCGGGAGGGGCATAGAATGAACACGAGCTCCAGACCTCTAACCAACGAAGAAATGCATCGGTTGAAGTCTCCGGCCCGGCGCGAACGGTTGTTCCGACGCGCGTCACTCTTCAGCCCTCTTCTGCTTTTGTTGCTGTGGGAAATTTCCAGCCAGCTCAATTTGATCGACCGTCGTTTCTTCCCAGCCCCCAGTGCAATCGCCCAGACGGCGTGGAGCATGATTGTCAGTCTTGAGTTGTTTGATCATATTGGTGCGACCCTGCGCAGGGTCGGCATTGGATATGCGATGGGGGCCATCCCCGGCGTTATTTTGGGGCTCATGCTTGGTTTGTCGCAGACGACGCGCCGCCTGTTGGGACCGATCTTTGCGGCGCTATACCCCGTCCCCAAGATTGCGATCTTGCCGCTCATCTTGCTCATCTTTGGCGTTGGCGACATGTCTAAATATGTCTTGATCGCAATCGGCGTATTTTTCTTGATGTTTTACAATACATTGGGAGGTGTCATGCAGGCACCGCAGATCTATATGGATGTGGCGAAGAATGTGGGGGCCACACGGTTCCAGACGTTTCGGCATATCGCGCTCCCTGCCGCCTTGCCCAATATTTTTACCGGGTTAAAGCTCGCTGCCGGATCTTCCTACATTATCATCGCCGCCGCAGAGTTTCTTGGTGCCCGCAGCGGGGTCGGGTTTTTCATCTGGGCATCTTGGCAGACCTTCGCCGTGTCGCGCATGTTCGTCGGCATCGTCGTGATCTCCTTCATGGGATACCTAACAATCCTTTTGATTGAGGCGTTGGAACGACATCTTGTGCCCTGGGCAAAGCAATAATCATCGTCTGATGAGTAGGTAGTCATGACCAGTGATGCAAATCAGGCTGCAAGAAACTTGCCGCCAATCTCTCAGCGGATTTACCTCGCCCTTCGCAAAGCGATCATTCGGTGCGAGATCTCACCGGGGACAATGCTTGATGCGGGCGCAATCGCCCGCGAGTACGATGTCTCCCGAACGCCTGTGCGTGATGCAATGCAAAGACTTGCAGCGGACGGGCTTGTCGCGATCCAATCGCGTAGTGGATATCGCGTGGCACCAATCACTTTCCAAGGCGTACACGAACTCCTCGATCTCAGAGCGGCGATCGGGCCGCATATAGCGCGACAAGCTGCCCGTTACGCCAGGCCAGAAGACATCGCTCAGCTTCGATCCATCGTGGATGAATATAAAAGCCCGCTTGATGTCGGGGCGATGCAACAGGTGGCGCGGCGCTTTCATGTGACAATCGCACAATGCAGCCGCAACCAGCGGCTGGTGACGTTCTCAGAGACCTTGTTCGATGAACTCGAACGGCTCGTCCGCTTTGCTATCGATTTCTCGGTCAAAGCTGGCGAGCATTCGGACGAACATACGTTGCTGGTAGACGCGATTGAAGCTGGCGATGGAGACCGGGCGGCGGCGATCGAGGCAGCCCATATCAGCAGCAGCCGAGACTTTCTGATCGAGCGCTTAATGACACTTGGCTATCTGTCAGAAAACCCTGTTCCGGGGCGTCTTCCAGACGGGCAGGTGGGGCGATGATTGCGGCGCGCGAAGCGGTGGAGAAGTTGTCTTTAGCCCTCGGCGGGGATGCAAAGGCCGAACTTGCGGCATCGGCGCTGGTTGAAGCGGATGTGCTCGGACAACCCCGGTTCGGCATCACAATGCTGGACGAATGGACCAATACCGCTCGGACCATGCCTGAGATCCTCGGCCAGAGCGCTGTCAGTTGGCATGATTGCTCAGAGTGTTTTTCGCCTCTGGCCATCGCCTCTGCGACCCAGGACTTACCTTGCGTTGCAGAAGAATTCGGTGTCGCGGCAGTATTTCTTCGCGGCGTGAGAGGCTTTGGCCGCCTTGCGCCCTTTGTGCGCCATCTCGCTGATGCGGGACTTGTGGGTATGATGTGTGCACAAGGGCCTCCGTTCGTTGCCCCGCATGGCGGAAACCGGCCTTTGATCGGCACCAACCCTTTCGCAATTGCTCTGGGGCAGGGGGGCGACCGAGTGGCGATCGATATTGCAACCAGCACCGCCACGATGGCCGAGATACGCCGGGCGAGTGCCGAGGGCACAGACTTAACCGAAGGCATTGCCGTAGACGGCGCAGGAAACCCGACCCTTCGAGCCTCACAAGTGGCAGCATTGCTGCCGCGCGGCGGCCAGATAGGATCACTTGTGGGGCTGACGGTTGAGCTTTTGAGCGGCATCCTCACCGGCGGCCGCGATGACCCCAAGGGTCGCGGTGTATTAATCCTCGCAATCGATCCTGCGGCTTCGGGTGAGCAAGCCCAATGGGAAGAAAAGCTCTGCCAGTTGCAACAGGATTGGTCGGCAGCTGGGGGGCACTGGCCACGGGGCGGCGGAATGCCCCCTGACGCGGTTCTCGGTCGAGAATTCGAACAGCGTCTCACAGCCTATCTTTCGCAGATGACCCCAAAAGGAGAAAGCTGATGCAGCACGGCTCTTTTTTGCGGCGCCCCGCGGGGATCATGCATTCCAAACACCGCACCGACCTACCAACGCGAAAGGATGGCACACTCACATGACCACGACGCACGCAACCACGCCGACCCTTACGGTTCAACCTGCCGACGGATTGATTGATGAGTCGCGCCAAATCACAGTCTCAGGTCTCGTACCTGACGAATTGGTGGCGATTTCGGCCAAAACGCAGCGCACGGGCGGCGGCTATTGGGACAGCCAAGCAACATATTTAGCCGATAGTCTTGGCGTCGTGGACCTTAGCCGTGATGCCCCCGTGGGCGGGGACTATGCCGAAGTCTCCGCTATGGGCCTGATTTGGGGCCAACAACGATCCGATACTGTCGGAAAGGATATTTTTGCGGACAATGTGATGGATCCGCTCCAAACCACGCTGACAGTAGAAACTGCCGACGGCCGCAGCGCACAAGCCGACTTGATCCAGCGCTTTGCTGGGCCTGGTGTCACAAGACGTGAGATCCGTGAAGACGGCCTGGTGGGAACCGTGTTCACTCCCCCAGGGCCCGGCCCACATCCGGTCGTTGTGGTTCTGAGCGGATCCAGCGGCGGAATAAATGAGCCGCGCGGCGCACTCTATGCGTCCCATGGCTATCAGGCATTCGCGCTTGGCTATTTTAAAGCCCCTGGGTTGTCGCCCTATATTACCGAAACGCCGCTTGAATACTTCGAGACGGGACTTCGGTGGGCGCACAAAGAACTGCACCCCCGTGACGGCTTTGTCGCCGTCAGCGGGCAATCTCGCGGGGGTGAGCTTTCTCTGCTTTTGGGCGCCACTTATCCAGATTTGGTCTCAGCTGTGATTGCTTATGTCCCTGGTGCAATGGTGCACGGCGCCCAAGGCGCTGGAGATCCCGAACGTGGCGGCTGGCAAGGTGTTACTTGGACAAAAGACGGTCAGCCTTTGACCCATCTGTGGCAAGACAACAAAGCCGTCCATTGGCATCCTTGGCATGGCGATACCCCACCTGATCGTCACCACTCGGTCTTTTTTGAAGGTCTCAAAGACCGCGATCTTGCAGCGCGTGCGCGCATCCCTGTGGAAAAGATTGAGGGCCCAGTGTTGCTGATCTCAGGGCGCGACGACCGCGCTTGGCCGTCCAGTTTGTACTCTCGCATGGTGGTGTCGACGCTGAAGCGGTCGCAACACCCCCATCAAGTCAGCCATCTGGATTTTAACGATGCAGGCCACTCAATCAACCTGCCGTTTGTGCCATCAACACAGTTGAGCACCATGCATCCTGTCTCGAAGGTCCCCTTTACCAGCGGCGGCACCCCGTCGGGGAATGCCAAAGCAGATGAGGGATCATGGCGGGGTGTGCTGAACTTCCTGAATGATGCGACTCAAAAGTAAGGGCACGCCGTTCTCACCGCACATTATCTGACACGGAAAAAACTCTTGAGGAATGAAACTGTGATTACAACTGAACATCTGGAAGGGCAGTGGCGCGAATGGCGTCACGCTCATGTCGCGACAATGTTTCGACCATATGGCTGGACATCGCTTGTCGCACAATACTGGCTTGAAGAGGGGGATCGTGACGTAAGATTTGATTTGCTCCCTGGAACATGGTCAGCCGATGCTGGACAGGTGATCTACACGCCCGCGGCTTCTGGACCAAACCTTTCGGTAAATGGCGCCTATCCCACGGCCCCGATTGAGATCGTCCCAGGGCGCAATCAAACCTACGGGCACGGGCAAAGCGTTCCGGTCTACTTTGGGATCAATGAAGTCGAGACCGTGGTGCGTACAAGTGACGATGGACGGCGCCTCTATGCCGTTCGGGTGCGCGACCCCAGAGAAACCACACGCGCTGAAGACGCAAATGTTAGCAGTTTCGACTACGATCCAGCCTGGCGTATCCCCGGTGTCTTTACGCCAAGTAAGCGGGTCGATTTTGAAGCTGAGACTGTCGAAGTGGGCGTGCGCGAGACCACCCCCCGTGTCGGCACCTTCGCATTCCAACATGAAGGAAAGCCCTATGAGATCGTTTTGATCGGGAAAGATACCGAAACGGGTGTTCAACCGGTTGCCCATATCCGCGACCTCACCAGCGGGCCGATCACCTATGGGGCGGGGCGGGTTGTTGAACTCCAGTTCTCAGATGAGGCCAATCAACGTATCGACTGGATAGATTTCAACTATGCAGTCGCCTTACCCTGCGCCTTTACTAACTTTGTGACTTGTCCCCTTGTTCCCCCCGAAAACCAACTCGACTTCGATGTTCTGGCTGGCGAGAAGCGTCCCATCCAGGAAATCGCAAGAACGATGACCTATAAGCCGAACAAACAGCGGGCGTGAGAGGCCGCATTCTGCTGATTTTGAACACACTCAAGGGCTTTGTCAGGTTGTTCTGTCGGGACGCGACCAAGAAGCGCGCTCCGTTCAGGCAGCCATTTCAGTCGCATAGTTGATCCACAGGCTGAATGCGTCAGCCCGAGATTTGCGGTAGTGTGCTGCGGGGCATTGTCAGGTTGTTGGTGTTGCTTCGGTTCACGCATAGCGCTTGCGGATGATCCGCCAAGGTTCACAACTCCGCTTGACGGGATTCCGGTTTCCTCGGTCCATCATCTCCTATGCTGTGTGGGCGTACCATCGCTTTGCCCTGAGCTTGCGCGATGTCGAAGATCTTCTGGCCGAACGAGGTGTGATCGTCTCGTATGAAAGCATCCGGGTTTGGTGCCAACGGTTTGGACCGCAGATCGCGGCCAAGATCCGTCGCGATCGCCCAGCTCCGTCCGGCAAATGGCACTTGGACGAAGTGGTCATCTCAATCCGCGGGCGGAAACACTGGCTTTGGCGGGCGGTCGACGCGAACGGAGACGTATTGGATCTGTCGCAAACTTTTTCGCGGTAAGTTGCGGAAGGCAAATGCCTGTTAAGATTGTAGTACTTGATCCGGATGTGCAGCCGCGAATGCGGGATGGACGGATAGCGCCTCTATCGCTGCGCGTAACTTCGGGAAACTCTCCAAAGACACGCCCCAGCGGTTGGCGTTATAGACCTGCGGCATTAGACAGATGTCGGTGAGCGTGATCTTCTCCCCGTGGCAATACGTCCCGCCGTCGATCATGACCTCGAAAGCGGCGAGGCCGGGGGCGATGAAATGCTGCATCCAGCTTTCCATCGTGATGCCTCCAGCGGACTGCGACACGGCATGGCGGGCGGGGCCGAGATTGCAGATTGGATGAAGATCGACCGCGATGGCGTGGGCACTGGCTCGAATACGAGCCTTCTGGGAGGGGTCGTTAGGCAAAAGCCCTAGGCCCCGCGTCTCGTCCAGATATTCGACGATGGCCAAGGACTGGGTGAGTAAATGTCCATCGATCTCTAGCGCGGGAACAAGACCCTGCGGGTTTCGTGCGAGATGCGCCGCGGCTTTATGCTCGCCTGCCAGCAGATCAACCGACACCGTTTGCCAACCCAGCCCGGCAAGGCCGAGGGCAATCCGGACCCGATAGCTCGCCGAGGAGCGCCAGTAATCGTAAAGCGTGATCATTCAGGTTCCTTCAGTAGTTGTTCCAGCCCAGCTTCGAGTTGTTCGAAGGCGTCTCCTAGCCGGGCTTCGAGCGCGGCTTGGTGCGACTTGGCCAGTGGCAGCAGTTCGGCCATCATTTTGCGCCCTGCGGGAGTCAGGGTCAGGATCACCAGGCGCCGGTCAGTGGGGTTTTCCTTACGTTCGATCAGGTTTGCCTCGCGCAGGCGTTTGGCCGCGCGGCTGACCTCGTATTTTTCCATCGCGACCCGGGCCTCAATGTCGCGGACCGAGACCTTTCCCGAATGGGCGAGGTGCACCAGAACGCGCCATTCGGGAATCGAAATGCCGAACCGTTCGCGGTACTTTCGGGCGAGTTCTTCGCTCGTCCGCTTCGCCGCGACGGCCAGACGGTAGGGCGTAAAACTGTAGAGATCGAACTCGGGCAGGGGGGGGGCGTCGTCCGGCATTAATAAATCCTTTCATAAGAAGTATCGACCGATGCCGGTATCCGACGCAAGCGATTTCATTGCGGATGCTATGAACCTTCTTGACTATGTTGCAATTGCTACGTTTATATAGGGCCGTGAAATGGTGCCCCGCCCAATGGAGTTGGTGGGGCAAATTCGGGAGGATCCGAGATGACTAAGCATGATCTGGAACTGCCTCAGGGCATGATCCGTGCGACGGGCACAACCGGCACGCATGAGGGCTACATGCCCGGCTTCGGCAATGATTTCGAAACTGAGGCGCTGTCGGGCGCGCTGCCGCAGGGCATGAACTCGCCGCAGAAATGCAATTACGGCCTTTACGGCGAACAACTGTCGGGGACTGCGTTCACCGCGCATCCACCCGAGCGGACCTGGACCTACCGCATTCGCCCGAGCGTAAAGCATTCGGCCCGCTATGATCGTATCGATCTGCCCTATTGGAAATCCGCACCGCATGTCCCCGAGGGCGTCACCAGCCTGGGTCAGTACCGCTGGGACCCGGTCGAAGCGACGGACGAAGACCTGACTTGGCTGACTGGTATGCGCACCATGACAACGGCAGGCGATGTGAACACGCAGGTGGGAATGGCTGCGCATGTCTATCTTGTGAACGCGTCGATGAAAGACGCTTACTTCTATTCCGCCGACAGCGAATTGTTGGTTGTGCCGCAGCAAGGCAAGCTGCGCTTTGCGACCGAGCTTGGTATTATTAACGTCGAACCGCAGGAAATCGCGATTATTCCGCGCGGCCTTGTTTACCGGGTCGAGGTGCTCGAAGGTCCGGCCCGCGGCTTTGTCTGCGAAAACTACGGCCAGAAGTTCGAAATGCCGGCCCGCGGTCCGATTGGGGCCAATGCCTTGGCCAATCCGCGTGATTTCAAGGCGCCGGTGGCCGCCTACGAAGATCGCGACGTGCCCTCGACGCTCACCATTAAATGGTGTGGCCAGTTCCACGAGACCAAGATTAACCAGTCGCCTTTGGACGTGGTCGCCTGGCACGGGAACTATGCGCCCTTCAAATACGACCTGAAGACCTATTGCCCGGTCGGAGCGATCCTGTTCGATCACCCGGACCCGTCGATCTTTACCGTGCTGACCGCGCCATCAGGCGTGCCGGGCACGGCGAACATTGACTTCGTGTTGTTTCGCGACCGCTGGCTGGTGGCCGAGAACACGTTCCGTCCGCCTTGGTATCACAAAAACATTATGTCCGAGTTGATGGGCAACATTCACGGCCAGTACGATGCCAAGCTGCAGGGCTTCGTGCCCGGTGGGATGTCGCTCCACAACATGATGCTCCCTCACGGCCCCGACAAACAGGCATTTGAAGGCGCGTCGAACTCCAATCTGGGGCCGGAGAAGCTGGAAGAAACGATGTCGTTCATGTTCGAGACCCGCTTCCCGCAACACCTGACCGAATTCGCGGGCAAGGAAGCGCCGCTGCAGGACGATTACATCGATTGCTGGGACAGTCTGGAAAAGAAGTTCGACGCGGAACGCCCGGATTGAAGTGAAGGGAGGGTGGCCGGCTCTGTTCCGGGCCTCCCCGCGGTAATTTTCAAGATGAAACAGGCGCGCCGGGGTGAAGAATACCGGACGCTCCTATTAGATAAGAAGGAGGCGACATGCCGCTCCAGAAAAGCTGGGTCGAGAGTGCCAACACGGCCGAAACCGACTTTCCATTGAACAACCTGCCTTACGGCGTCTTTGATGCGGGAGACGGTACGATGCCCCGCTGCGGTGTCGCGATCGGCGACATGATCTTTGACCTGTGCAAGGCCGAGAGCAACGGGCTGGTCGAAATCGGCGGCGCGGCGGTCTTTGACGTGCCGTCCTGGAACAATTTCATGGAACTGGGCCCCGAGGCTTGGGCTGACCTGCGCCGTCAATTGACAGATCTGCTGGGCGAGGGAGCAGAGCCGCGTTCCGACTACTTGGTGTCCCAGGCGGACGTGACGATGATCATGCCGATCACGGTCGCGGAGTACACTGACTTCTACGCCGGTCGGCATCACGCCACCAATGTTGGCACGATGTTTCGGGGGGCTGAAAACGCCCTGCCGCCGAACTGGCTGTCGATCCCGATTGGCTATAACGGGCGCGCCTCGTCCGTCGTCGTATCGGGCACCGAGGTGCGCCGTCCTTGGGGGCAGTTGAAGGGGCCGGACGAGGCGCTGCCGCGTTTCGAGCCCTGCAAGCGGTTCGATCTTGAGCTTGAGTTCGGCGCCATTGTGGGACAGCCCTCTGAAGGTCCCGTGACGGTAGAAGAAGCCGATGACATGATCTTCGGGTATGTCTTGTTGAACGACTGGTCCGCGCGGGACATCCAAGCTTGGGAATACCAGCCGTTGGGTCCGTTCCAAGCCAAGGCGACAGCCACGACGATCTCGCCCTGGATCGTGACCAAAGCCGCGCTGGAGCCGTTCCGCACCTCAACGCCGGAGCGCGAGCGCGAGTTGCTGCCTTACCTGCAAGAACCGCGGGCAATGAACTACGACGTAAATCTCGAAGTCGCACTGGCCCCGGAAAACCTTGTAGAAACAGTTATTGCGCGGACGAACGTCAAAGAGCTATATTACTCTGCGGCGCAGCAGCTGACACATCATACGACAAGCGGTTGCCCCATGCAGGTTGGTGACCTCTTGGGCTCGGGAACCATCTCGGGCACCGAGAAGGACAGCCGTGGGTCACTGCTTGAGCTGAGCTGGTCCGGCAAGGAGCCGATAGCGCTGGACGGGGGCGAAACTCGTAGTTTCCTCGAGGACGGCGACACTTTGACCCTGCGAGGCGGGGCTCAGGGCGACGGCTACCGAGTCGGCTTCGGAGATTGTACGGGCAAAGTTATCGCCGCGTTGGCGGATCCCTTCGCCCGATAGGACCACGCCGGCGCAACCCTTTGCCTCGGAAACGTAATGACCGCGGGAGCGTCCGCGACACGAACTGGAAGGACAACACCATGACCAAAGCATTCGCATCGCAAGGCGATATGGAAGACAAGAAGATCAGCTTTACCGAAGTGGGTGACGGGCTTTGGGCTTTTACCGCTGAGGGCGACCCGAACACCGGTGTCATCATCGGCGACGAAAGCGTCATGATCGTAGAGGCACAGGCCACGCCGCGCCTGGCCCGGATGGTGATCGAGAAAGTACGCGAAGTTACGGACAAGCCGATCTCGCATCTTGTCATGACCCATTACCACGCCGTCCGCGTGCTTGGCGCCAGCGCCTATGGTGCTCGCGAGGTTATCATGTCCGACGCCGCCGCCGCCATGGTCGAAGAGCGCGGGCAAGAAGACTGGGACAGCGAATTCGGCCGTTTTCCCCGGCTGTTCCAGGGGCATGAGGAAATCCCCGGACTGACCCGACCCACGACCACATTCAGCGAGAGTATGACCGTCTACCTCGGCAAGCGCCGCGTCGATATCATGAAGCTGGGCCGCGCCCATACCGCCGGTGATGCCGTGGTTTGGGTGCCGGATCAGGAAGTTATGTTCACAGGCGACATCGTTGAATACCACTCGGCTTGCTACTGCGGCGACGGCCATTTCAACGACTGGCCCGAAACGCTGGCCAATATCGCCGCGTTCGAGCCCAAGTCAATCGCGCCGGGCCGGGGCGACGCGTTGGTCGGCGAAGATATGGTCGCGCGTGCCATCGCCAATACGAGAGATTTCGTCGAAAGCACCTACAAGCCCGTGGCCCGCGTCGTGGCGCGCGGCGGCACGCTGAAGGAGGCCTGGGACGCGGTGCGTGCCGAGTGCGACCCCAAATTCAGCGATTACGCAATCTACGAGCATTGCCTGCCGTTCAACGTGGCCCGCGCTTATGACGAAGCCCGCGGCATAGACACGCCGCGTGTCTGGACCGCCGAGCGCGACCAGAACATGTGGAACGATCTGCAGGGGTGATCCGTACTGGCGCGGTGCGATGAAGCCCGTTTTGGGGTTCGTCCGGCCCGCGCACGGTGCCCTATTACTGCGGCACGCTTTGGTTCGTTCACGACAACGAGCCAAAGCGTGCAGAACCATTCCGGGCCGTTCGGCTTGGGCCGGGCCTTAGCCCCGGATTTTGGAGGAGACCAAAATGCCCTTGGATGATCGCTAGCAGCTTGCCTTTAAGCTCTACCCCTATACTCGGTCTGACGACCAAGACACCGAAACGCCGGTGCGCCATCCGGTGGTTGTCGTCGGCGGCGGGCCATCCGTATAGCTACCGCACTGGATCTTGGCCTTCAGGGTATTCCGGTTGTGCTTCTCGACGATCACGAAGGGATCGGGCAGGGCAGCCGCGCCATTTGCTTTGCCAAGCGCAGCCTGGAAATCGCGAACCGCTACGGCTGCGCCGGGCCGATGCTGGACAAGGGTGTGGTTTGGAACGTGGGCAAGGTCTTTCACGAGGACCGCCAGATCTATGAGTTCAATCTTTTGCCTGAAGAAGGCCACCGCTTTCCTGCCTTTATCAACTTGGCACAGCCCTATTTCGAAAAATTCCTAGTCGAACGCGTTCGCGAGGCGCAGGCACAGGGGGCGCCGATCGAACTGCGCGGTAAGAACCGATTGGAGGGCATCGAGGTGAAGGAGGATCACACGGTCCTAACCGTCGCGACTCCCGAAGGTAACTACGACATCCTTGCTGACTGGCTGATTGCCGCGGATGGTGCCGGGTCGCCGATGCGCGGCATGATGGGGCTCGATTTCGAGGGGCGGGTCTTTCAGGACAGTTTCCTAATCGCTGACATCCGGATGCTGTCTGAGAACTTTCCAACCGAACGCTGGTTTTGGTTCGAGCCTTCCCACAAGGCGGGCGCTTCGACCCTGTTGCACAAACAACCCGACGATATCTGGCGGGTTGATTTTCAGATTGGCTGGGACGTGGACCGCGCCGAGGAGCTGAAGGAAGTGAACGTTCGCAAGCGGCTTGATGCAATGCTGGGGCCGGACGTCGAATACGAGATCGTCTGGACGTCGATCTATACCTTCCAGTGCCGCCGGATGAAGCAGTTCCGTCACGGCCGGGTGATCTTTGTGGGAGACAGCGCCCACCAGGTTAGTCCCTTTGGCGCACGCGGGGCGAATTCTGGCATGCAGGATGTCGACAACCTGGGCTGGAAACTGGGTATGGTCATCCGGGGCGAAGCGCCCGACAAGCTGTTGGATAGCTATGATGAGGAGCGTGCCGCTGCCGCCGATGAAAACATCCTCAATTCAACCCGGGCTACAGATTTCATTACGCCCAAATCTCGCATCAGCCATGTGTTCCGCAATGCTGTGCTGGCCCTGTCTGAAACTCATGCGTTTGCCCGCCCGCTGGTGAACTCTGGCCGGCTTTCGGTTCCTTGCATCTATGACGGGCTTTCACTGACCGGCGAAGATGCTTTGACCGGGGGGCCCGAACAGACCCGCCCAGGCAGCCCCTGTCCCGATGCACCACTAGGCGATGGATTTTTGCTGTCGGCGCTTGACCACGGCTTCACCCTACTCACAGTGGATGCAAACGATGCGGCGGACGTAAGCGAAGGCGGAATAGTCGCGCGGCATCTGTCTATTGAAAAGGGTGATGATCCCTCAGGTGCATTGGCCCGCCGTTACCTTGGAGAAGCTACCTCGGCGGTCTATCTCATCCGCCCCGATCAGCACGTGATTGCCCGATGGGATACATATGATGAAATTGCGATCCGGGCCGCCTTGCGCTGCGCCTGCGCAAAGGAGTGAATCAGATGCCTCTGAATACCAAATCAAATATCGCCGGGGCGGATGAGTTCTACGCCGAATTGATAAAGTGGCATGACGGGCTGTCCGATGAGGAAAGCGCTGCCTTCAATGCCCGCCTCATCCTTCTGCTCGCCAACCACATTGGCGACCGCACGGTTCTGTCTGAAGCGCTGCAAATAGCTGGAGGGTCCGACTGAGATCGCCCAGGCGCGTGAACGTCCCGCGGCCCCCGAGGAAGAGATACAACATGAAACGCCCTAACATCATCTTGATCATGTCTGACAACCAGCCCGCCGAGCTTTTGGGCTGTTACGGGAACGACGAGGTTCGCACGCCGCACATTAACGGTCTGGCCGAGGGCGGCGCGCGTTTCGACAACGCCTATTGTGTTAACGCGATGTGCTCGCCCTGTCGGGCTTCGGTCCTGACCGGGCTCATGCCCAGCCAGCACGGAATCCACAACTGGCTGGACGATCGGCTTATGGACCATTGGCCGCAGCGTTGGTGCGCGGTAGACGAATTTACCACGATCCCGGGGTTCCTGAAGGATGCTGGCTATGCCACGGCTCTGATCGGCAAGTTCCATCTGGGTGTGCCGTTCGATCCGCAATTGGCCTTCGACCATTGGGTGACCTTCCCGCATGGTCACACCGTCAGCTTCTACGGCAACGAGGTCATCGACCAGGAAGAACGCTATCGTTTTGAGGGTCACACGGTCGAATATTGTCACCGACAAGACCGTCGAATACCTCGAGCATCGTGCTGGCGAAGAGGATCCCTTCTTCGCTTTCGTGCCCTACAATGGGCCCTACGGCCATTGGCCAGCCATTGAGGGGCGAGCCGATAACGGATTCGCCGAGCTTTACGATGACGCTGACATGCATTCTATCCCGCGAGAAGGGCTAAGCAGCGAAGTGCTGGACCGCTTCGGCCTTCGGGTCCAAGAGGGCGGGGTACGTGACCAGTTCAAGGGGCCGCTGCTGTTGCCGAACAACGTACCAGCGCTGCGCAATTACTTCAGCCAAGTCAGCCTGATCGACGATGGAGTTGGTCGGATCATGACGGTGCCTAAGCGGCTGGACCTCGATCAAGATACCATCGTTATTTACACTGCAGATCACGGTTTCTCGCTGGGTCACAATGGAATCTGGGGACATGGCGCCGCTAGCTTTCCGGCGAGTGCGCACAGACCTTCTTACCACATTCCGCTGATCGTTAGCGGGGGGCGTAGATGCCGTGGGCGGCGTGGACGCAATGGTGAGCCGAATTGACCTTTTCCCAATGCTTGCCAAGCTCGCTATGGATGTTCACGGGCACCTGTTTGAGAACGCAGGGGAGGATGTATCGATGTTCGAAAAGCTTGAGCGGGTTCTGCTCCTAGCTACGGCTGATAGGTGGTTCTGTTCTCGCGGCATGGCGTCAATCGCGCTAAAGATAAGGAAGCATGCCCGCATTTTCTGAAGGTTAGTCGTTGCGCACTCGACTTTAATATTGGCTGCGATTATTCTCGTATTTTGAACTGAAGTCCGTGAGCTATGGCCAGAGATGACACTAAAGTTAGCAGACCTCGCGGTGTGCAGACCATTGAAACCGGCGGGCGAATTCTCACGGCGCTCTCACGTGCAAAAGGCCCAATGCAATTGCGGGATTTGGCGGAACAGGTGGATATTCCGGGCGCGCAGTTACACCCATACCTTGTATCTTTCCGCGAAATGCAGATGGTTGAGCAGACGGAGCGCGGTCAATACCAGCTTGGGCCGTTTGCCTTGCATCTGGGTCTTTCGCGGTTGCGCAACCAAAACCCCTACCGCGATACGATCGCGCGCGTCGGGACTCTTTCAGATGAACTTGGCCTAATGGTGTCAATTTCAGTGTGGGGCATGCATGGTCCAACGATTACGTATGTGCAGGAATTTGACGGCCGTATTCACGCGAATGTTCAGGTTGGTGGTAACTATAACATGACTGTCACCGCAACCGGTGCAGTCTTTGGGGCTTTTCTGCCCAAATCGATCACCCAAGATGTCGTCGATCGCGAACTGTCGGATGCCGAATTTCAGCGCCGTACCTATTTCAAGGTGGATGCAGATGTCTATGTTGCAGCAGCAGCCAAGGCCAAGTCGAACGGATACGCGCTGACGCGTGACATGCCGATTCCGGGTGTGTCTGCGATCGCTGCTCCGGTATTTGACCACACTGGAACGATCCAGCTTGCTGTGACTGTAATAGGCCCGTCGGGGCACATTGATTTATCCCCCGACGGCGAGCCAGTGCGGCGCCTGATGGCGTTCACGGGCGATCTTTCACGCGATCTGGGCCACGGAAGCGATGCCTGAACGCGCCCCCAAGCAGATCCAGCGAGAGCAACAAGCCTGCAGTTGCGGTGCACAATCCGGCGAATTGAATCAGGTTCGGTAGTTGTCCTGTCATAGGGATGGCACAAAGCACCGCAACGGGCGGCACAAGCGCGGGAAACACCGCCGCGGCCCCGCCACCTAGCCGCTTCACCGAAACTGCAAAGAACACCACTGCTAGCGCGCCGCCTAACAATCCCTGATAGGCAAATTGCTCCAGCCACATCGAAGCTGCAATCTGTGGTGGATCAAACAGCAGTGCGTACAGCGGCACATAAACGGTAGCCGAAACAATTGTGATAAGTCCTGTGGTACGTACGGCGTCCAACTTCCAATGGGACATAAGCCAAGTGAAAACACCCCACAGCGTCCCAGAAGCTACAAAACAAAGATCACCGGCCCACGTGCCCAGGCCCGATTGCTTTGGACTGTTTTGATCTGAGGCGATGATTAACAGGCCCAGCATTAACAGCATCATGCCCAAACTGCGGTACATCGGGATAGGCACGCCTCCAGCCAGCCGTGTGAGTGCGCTGGCAACAAGCATGGTAGTGCCGGGGCTGATGACAACTGCGTGGCTTAAGGGGGCCAGCCTAAAGCCGGTGTTGATGACCCATGCAAAGGGTGGCCCAGCCAGAACAAATAGAACGGTCACCCGCCAAGGTGTCGTTCGGGCGAACGGGTTGGCGCGGGATAGTGTGAGCAGTGGTACCATCACTGCAGCCCCGCCCGCATAACGCAGCAAGGTCAAATCGGCGCTGGTGAAGCCCTGCTGGTGCCCTAGTGCGACACCAACGTTGTAAATGGCCCAGGCTAGCACGGCGGCAAGGCCAAAGGCGATACCGCCGCATGATGATTTCACCCGTTGGCGCCGGACATGTGACGTGCCGCGATGTAGCCAAAGGTAATGGCGGGCCCAAGGGTGATGCCCCCACCCGGATAGTTGCCTCCCATGATACTCGCGGCGTCGTTGCCTGCAGCATAAAGACCGTCGATGGGCTTGCTTTCGTTGTCGAGTACTTGCGCGTATTCGTTACACTTCAGCCCCGCAAAGGTGCCCAGATCGCCCATGACCAGTTTAACCGCGTAAAACGGGCCATTTTCTATCGGACCGACACAGGGGTTTGGCTTGTGTTCTGGGTCTCCTAGTGAGCGGTTGTACGAAGTTGACCCTTTGTGGAACTCAGGATCTTCACCCTTGCGCGCGTGAACGTTGAATTCAGTCACCGTTTTTTCAAACATTTCGGGGTCGGCCCCGATTCCAGATGCCAAATCACGTAGAGTGTCACCCTTAAGGAGGTAGCCGTTCTGAATGTGCTGCTTGTACGGCACAGGGTAGGGTTTGACATAGCCCAACCCGTATTTACGCAAGGTGCGATGATCGACCACGAAGTAGGAACATATCTCGCCACCCTCTTCTCTGCAGCGGGCCACCATGGACTGTCCAAAGTCGTGGTAGCTGTCGGACTCGTTGCAAAAACGGCGGCCTGAACGAGTCACTGCAATCACTCCAGGTTTTGAGCGGTCCACGAAATGGGGAAACGTTCCAAGGGTGCCGTCTTTGCGTACAGGGCGCGAAATCGGGACCCACGCGGCAGCATTTGGGAGACTGTCGTCTACAGATGCGCCAATCGCCTGCCCCAGGCGCAATCCGTCGCCCGTGTTGCCGGGAGGGGCAGGGGAGGCATGTTCATTGCCGCTGGGGGCATGGTCGAACAATTTCGCACGGCGGGCGATGTCTTGTGGGAAGCCGCCCGCCGCCATCACAACGCCTTTGGCTGCGCGCACTTCGACCATCCCTTTGGCCGTCTGTACCATTGCCCCGGTCACGCGGCCCGTGTCGTCCCGGATCAGTTCCTTGACCGCCGCCCGAGTCCAGATCGGAACACCCTTGTCTATGCAGGATTTGGCCAGTCGTGCCGCCAGGGCGTTGCCGTTCATCAGGCGCATGGGACGCCCGTGAAAAGCCATGTCGCGCAAGAATTTCAAGAACAGTTTACCGACGTAAAAGGCCGAGATTGGCGAGCGCGTAACATTGAAAAAATGCAGCAACTCCTTGCCTGTGCCGATCATCATGCCGAGGAATGTAATTTCAGCCAGCGGCGGGCGTAGACGTTTGATCTCCTTACCCAAATTGCTTCCATCGAAGGGGCGCGCGACGATCGAACGGCCACCGTCGAGACCGCCGGGGGCGTCAGGGTGATAATCTGCAAAGGTGGGGCCAAGATCAAATTGCAAAGATGTTTCTTTTTCAAAGAATTCGACGGCCTTGGGGCCGGCCTCAAGGAATGCCTCGACGCGAGGAGCGTCGTAGTGTTCGCCTGCCTCGTGCCTGAGGTATGTGCGAGCTTTCTCTAAACTGTCTTCAACGCCCGCGCGTTTGCCAGGGGCATTGTTGGGTACCCACATCCAGCCACCGGAACGGGCGGTAGTGCCGCCAAAAACAGGCTCTTTTTCGACAACTAGAGCTTTCAGCCCACGGTGGGCGGCGCTCACGGCGCTGGAAAGGCCCCCGGCGCCAGAACCGACAACCAGCACATCACATTCATATATCTGGCGTTCCATGTCGCCTCCTCCTCAATTTGTTATTTGTTGGTTCAATTGGATAGATAACCGCCATCAACTGGCAGCAGCGCGCCGGTCACATAGCTTGCCGCGTTCGAACTGAGGAACAGCACAGGACCCACCAGTTCTTCGGGTTGACCGACACGGCGCAGCGGTGTGTGGGCCATGAAGCGGGCGATCGCTTCGGGCGATTGGCGTGTGACTTCGGTCATCGGGGTGGCGATGACCCCAGGCAGGATTGCGTTCACACGGACACCGTAGGGCGCCATATCCTGCGCAAGTGCCTTGGTGAATTGTGCAACTGCGCCCTTGCTGGCTGCATAGGCAGTCAGGGCAGGTCCGGCCACCAACGACATAATAGACGCGAGATTAATGATTACCCCTTGCTGTGATTTCAGGTCTTCGCGAAATGCGCGCACCATGTTGCGCGGACCGCCGACGTTCACAGCGAACGTGGCATCCCAATCCGATTCGTAGGTGTTTGAATCGATGTCCGTGCGCCGGATAACTCCTGCGTTGTTCACAAGGATCGAAGTTGCGCCAAAGGTTTCCGTCACGGCTTCACGAAAGGCAAACACGGCATCCATATCGGTCACATCCAATTGCGCCGCCAGTGCAATTCCACCTGACGCGGTTATGTTTTCGCGCGTGTTTTCAACGGTTTCCTTGTTGATATCCGCCATTGCCACCTTCGCGCCTGCTGCAGCGAGCCCGGCGGCAATTGCAGCACCGTTGCCTTGGCCTGCGCCGGTGATCACGGCGACTTTTCCTTGAAGGTTAAACATCACTTCTCTCTTTCGCATATTGCAAACGCATTCACATATATCTAATACTTAGGGCGTTACCAAGGCGCAAGTCGCATTGGTGGCTCGATACGTCCGACTAGAATTGGAGGGTCTGGCGTGCCAAATTATCGTGTGGGCTGCGTCCCGCGACTGGGAGGAAACTATGAATAAATTCGTATTGATGGCCGTTGCGGCCACTGTCGGGCTCGGCAGTGCCGCGTCCGCTGATACCTATGACCTGCAAAGCGTGTTTGGTCTGAACGTACCGTCAATCGGGCCAAGCCCGGTGAACTGGGCCGATAAGGTCCGCAGGATGACCGGCGGCGAGGTCGACGTGACAGTTCACGGCTCTGGCGATTTTGTACCGCCCTTCGAGGTTTTCGGTGCGGTCAGCACGGGTGCGATCCCGATGGGTTTTGACTGGATCGGCTATTGGGCCGGACAAATCCCGGTCGCCAACCTGGTCGGCTCAATGCCATTCGGCCCATCGCCCGACATCGCACTGGCGTGGATGTTCGAAGGAGGTGGTCTCGAAATCATCCAAAAAGCCTATGACCCGCACAACGTCAAGATCATCCCCTGCCACCTTGTCGTTCCTGAAGCGGGCGGATGGTTCAATACTGAAATAAACACCGTCGACGATCTCAAGGGATTGAATATGCGGATCGCCGGTCTAGGTGGTCAGGCGTTGGCAAAACTGGGCGCGAACACACAGCTTGTGCCTGCGGGCGAAATCTATGTGTCGCTTGAAACGGGGCGGATCGACGCGGCAGAATTCTCGGCGCCGCAGTTGGACAAGAATTTCGGTTTTCAAGAAATCGCCAAGACCTATTATTTTCCTGGATGGCATCAACCCTCTAGCTGGGACAGCATCATCATCAATCAAGATGTCTGGAACGACCTGTCAGAACAGCATCAGAATATTATGGTCGAGGCCTGCAAATCCAACATCGTCGACAACTTGGGCGACCAGCTGAACCAGCAGATCACTGCAATCGAGGAAATTGAGGCAGCAGGCGTGTCGGTCAAGCGTTTTCCTGACGAGGTGCTGCTGGCGATGAAGGATGCGGCCAACGAAGTGATGCAGGGAGAGGCGGCCAAAGATCCCATTTTTAAGGAAGCCTATGAATCGCTGACAGCCTACGTGGAACGCGTGGGCCGCTGGAGCGACTTGCAGACATTGCCCCGATAAGGCAGTTCTGAAACATGCCGTGGCGGCAAAGTACCGTCGCCACGGCGCATCGTTTTTAGGGGCATTGTGATTTGGACAGATTTCTGAGCTGTGTGATCGACCTGTGCGTTTTGCCGGGCCGCGTGGTCGGGTGGTTGTTGTTGCCGCTCATCCTGTTTGTCTGCGCGGCCGTGTGGGCCGGACAAACAGGGCGTAATAGTTTTGTGACTTGGGACGCGGATCTGTTTCTTTTGGGAAACGGAATAACCGTCAATACGCTGATTGACCTGCAATGGCATATCTTTGCAATATTAGTGCTTGCGGGGGGCTCGTACGCGTTTCGCGATAATGCCCACGTGTCTGTAGATTTCGTTTCAGCCAGCATATCGCCTCGAAGCCGGGCGATCATCCAGATACTTGGGGACCTTCTACTGGTTTTGCCGTTCTGTCTGATCATATTATGGTTCGGGCAAAAGTTTGCGTTGGCGGCATTCAGTTCGGGCGAAGGCAGCAATTATGGCGGATTACAGGATCGTTGGTTTATAAAGGCCTGCGTGCCCGCTGGCTTTGCCCTGCTTGGGTTGGCCGCACTTGCGCGAGCCATTCAAACAATACTGCGCCTGGTGCATGGCACCCTCTCAGAAAGCGAGACACCTACATGAGTGATTTCATTTGGCCGCTCGCAATGCTGCTGGCGTTGATGGCCGGCATCTTTTCTGGCTATCCAGTGGCTTTCGTTCTGGCGGGTGTAGGTATTCTATTTTCCGTGATCGCCGACGTGCCCATCCTGTTTTTATCGTTGGGCGTGCAGCGAATATTCTCGGGTGTTCTGACCAATTGGTTGCTGATTGCGATTCCGCTGTTTGTGTTCATGGGGCTGATGCTGGAACGATCGGGCGTGGCGGAACGGCTATTGCGGTCGCTTGCGACACTGTTTCGTACGCTGCCGGGAGGATATGCTTTTGCGGTGGCATTAATCGGCGTGATCATGGCGGCATCGACAGGCATCATTGGCGCATCGGTGGTGCTGATGGGGATGATGGCGCTGCCGCCTATGTTGGCCAACGGCTATGATGCAAAGATTTCTACGGGGCTGATCGCGGCCAGTGGTACACTGGGCATACTTATCCCGCCTTCGGTTATGTTGATCATTCTTGGTGATCAGTTGGGTATTTCCGTCGGTAGTCTTTTCATCGGTGCTGTGGGTCCTGGGCTCCTGCTTGCTGTGCTTTACGTGGCATATCTTGCTTTTGTCGTCTGGCGCCAACCCGAGCGCATGCCGCCCATCGCGCAAGAACCAGCATCCCACTTAGGTGAACTTGCGTTACGACTTGTCTTTGACCTGATGTTGCCGATCATTCTCATCCTGTCAGTTCTGGGCACGATAGTAGCAGGCATCGCGACGCCGACAGAAAGTGCCGCGATCGGGGCCGCGGGTGCCATGTTCCTCGCGCTAATCTCGCGGCGATTGGATATCACGACATTGGGGCGGGCGTTGTCGGACACGACCCGCACTACAGCCATGATTATTTTCGTTATGATTGGGGCCACCATCTTTAGCTTAATCTTCCGCAAGCTCGGCGGGGATAAGATGATTCTTGATTTGTTCCTGCTAGAAGGGATCACTCCGTATGCCTCGTTCTTGCTGATTATGGGCGTGGTGTTCATTCTCGGCTTCTTTCTGGAGTGGGTCGAGATTACGCTTGTGGTGGTCCCTATTGTGGCTCCCGTGATCCTTGGGCTGGATTTTGGGCTTGAGAAAGATGCCGCGCTGGCATGGTTTGCAATCGCGTTGGCCGTGAACTTGCAAACGTCTTTCCTAACTCCGCCATTCGGTTACGCCCTGTTTTATTTGCGCGGAATTGCACCCGACATTCCGATCACGACAATCTATCGTGGTGTGATGCCGTTTGTCGGTCTTCAGGTTCTGGCGCTGGCATTGATCATTATCTTCCCTGGGATCGCGATCTGGCTGCCAGCTTACTTGGGACGTTGATGGGTGTGAAGGATCGGGAAATTATAACACACCCAATGGGATCGTCAAGTTATTGCCCTCCGGAGGGCAGTTATGTAGCTCCGTGCGATGATCAGTCAGATTTCGGCACCGCGCCTGAAAGGCCACCGCTTTCCACGCTCCATCATTTCCTACGCGGTCTGGGCGTATTATCGCTTCTCGCTTAGCCTGCGTGATGTCGAGGATCTGCTGGCCGAGCGCGGTATCGTGGTGAGCTATGAGGCGATCCGGGCATGGGTGGGGAAATTCGGGCCGCAGATCGCTAAACGGGTCCGCGCTACGCGCCCGCGGCCCACCGACAAATGGCACTTGGACGAGGTGGTGATTATGATCAACGGCGTGCGACACTGGCTGTGGCGCGCCGTGGACAGCAACGGCGAAGTTCTCGACATCCTCGTGCAAACGCGCCGCAATGCGCGGGCGGCGAAGCGTTTCATTTCACGGCTGATCGCCCGCTGGGGAGAGCCCCGCGTCATCGTGACGGACAAGCTGCGCAGCTACGGCGCGGCCCTGCGGCAGCTCGGGCTGAACGTGGATCACCGGGCGCACAAGGGACTGAACAATCGTATTGAGGGATCGCACAGACCCACGCGAAAGCGCGAGAAAATCCAGGGCCGTTTCAAATCGGCAAGGCAGGCGCAAAGGTTCCTCTGCGCCCACGATGAAACCGCCAACCTGTTCCGCCCTCGCCGTCACAAGTTGACCGCCTCCAGATACCGTCAGAGCCTCGCCGCCGCGTTCGAGCGCTGGAACCACTGTGCGAAAAGCATGGCCGCGTGACAGAAGGTAGCGCACCCCCACTTTCGATCCCGGACAACAACTTGACGATCCC
>NZ_JABVBB010000022.1 GCF_013346665.1 Sulfitobacter maritimus | reverse complement strand
TGGACCTGTCGCAGTTTGATGCCGCTCCTTTGATAGCATTTACTGCAACAAAGGAGATGAACTATGGGACTGAAACGGACGGACGAATTCCGCCAGGATGCGGTGCGTATCGCACTGACGAGTGGGCTGACGCGCAAGCAGGTGGCTGACGATCTGGGTGTTGGCATGTCGACGCTTAACAAATGGATCACCGCGCACCGAGGCACAGACGTGGTGTCGAAAGAGGATTTGAGCCTCGCCCAAGAGAATGAGCGACTTCGGCGCGAGAACCGTCTTCTCAAGGAGGAGAGGGAAATCCTAAAAAAGGCCACCCAGTTCTTTGCGGGCCTAAAGCAATGAGATTTAGGTTTGTCGAGGAACACCGGAGCCACTTCCCCGTGAACCGCTTGTGTCACGTTGTCGGTGTCAGTTCGCGCGGTTTGCGAGCATTCCGAAGCCGTCCTGCCAGCCGCAGACAGCGGTCTGATCTGGTCACCTTGGCGCACATCAAAGAACAATCCCGTCTCAGCCTGGGCAGCTATGGCAGGCCGCGCATGACAGAAGAACTGAAGGAGATCGGCCTGAATATCGGTCACCGCCGTGTGGGTCGTTTGATGCGCCAGAACGGCATATCCGTGGTGCGAACCCGTAAACACAAGGTGACGACAGACAGTGATCACAAGTTCAATATTGCGCCAAACCTGCTGGACCGGGATTTTATGGCTGACCAACCGAACCAGAAATGGGCCGGTGACATCAGCTATGTCTGGACGCGTGAGGGATGGCTGTATTTGGCTGTCATCCTCGACCTGCATTCAAGGCGCGTGATCGGCTGGGCGGTCAGCAACCGTATGAAACGAGACTTGGCAATACGGGCTTTGAAGATGGCAATTGCGTTCAGGGCACCGCCCAAGAGCTGCATCCACCATACGGATCGCGGGTCGCAATATTGTTCGCACGACTACCAGAAACTTCTGCGCCAGCAAGGCTTCAAGGTGTCGATGTCTGGCAAGGGCAATTGTTACGACAATGCTGTCGTCGAGACCTTCTTCAAAACCATCAAAGCTGAACTCATTTGGCGCAGGTCATGGGAAACACGGCGGCAAGCTGAGATGGCGATCTTTGAATACATCAACGGCTTCTACAACCCACGGCGACGCCACTCAGCACTGGGCTGGAAAAGCCCCGTCGCCTTCGAACGGAAAGTGGCTTAAACGAGCACTTGGGGCGGCACGAAAGCGGGACAGGTCCACATTGCGTCTTCCTTATCGATGAGAGGCTCGGCGACGGCCGAGCCAGTTGTTTGGGCGGGAATGCCCAGGGATGCTTCCTCGGCGATCGCCCGGGCGAAGTAGGGGCTGGGGCTGGGAAAGACGCCCCGGTCCCGCCGGGCCTTCTCTTCGCTGGTGTCGAGCATCACGCGCGTGGCCTCATAGGCCAGGATCCGAGCGTCTTCGCACCCGGCTTCGGGAAGCTCGATGCCCAGATGCGCGGCGACGTGCCGGAGAGGCTCTTGCGCCACCACGTAGTCCTGCTCGAAGAATGCTTGCCGCAGGACCGCTTGCCGAGCCGCTTCCCGTTGCAGCGCCGCATGTGCGAGCTGTGGGGATCGCGGATCGCCCAAGGCACGCTCGCGATCAGCCGCCTCGATTTCGAAGCGTGCGAGCGTGGTCAGGATATTCTTGGTGTTTTCTGGCAAGAGGTTCATGGTGACGGTGGCGTAAAGGAATACTTGATCGCTGAGGGTGCTGAGCCTGCGTGCAAGCTCCGCGGCCACCGAAAAGCCATGGGTCTTCAGGGAAAGACATATGGGGATTCCCGCAAACGTGGTTTGACTCCCCAGATTTCGCACTTGCGTTTTTGCGCCGGGGTCGGAACAGCCGGACCCGTTGCGGAGAATCCGATCGTCTGCCGCTGGTTTGATTCTGATTGAGCGAAATATGGGCTCTTCGCACAACCTATCGCTGCAAGGCGATTCGAGAACCGCGCGGGGAAGACGGCGCCGCCAGACGTAGCCCTGGGAGCGCAGTTCGAGATGGGGAATAGAGGCGTGTTTGGAACGGGCGTGTGGCACCGGGTCTGACTCCTTGTGACTCCGGTGTGTCCGGAGTGTGTAAGGCGGTGTGTCAAAACCGGTGTCCGAAACGCGAAAAGCGCCCCCGAGGGAGCGCTTTTTCGTTTGTTTCCAACCACTTCAGGAGAGGTTGGCTCCGGCGGTAGGGATCGAACCTACGACCAATTGATTAACAGTCAACTGCTCTACCGCTGAGCTACGCCGGAATGCCTATGTCTGTCCTGCGATCAATCTCGCCGGACAGGGGCTCTTTAGCCTGCGCAGTCCGGGGAACGCAAGGGCTTTTCAGGCAGATAAGCAATTTTTTCTAAGAATCCTGATCTTAGCTAGAGAATGGGACTACCGAGGGTATGACGAATAAGCTGATGGAACATGCCATCACCCGCCTGTCCTACTAGGGTGAGGCTATCAACATGGTAGGGTCTGGGCAGCTTTTGCAACAAAAGCTCCGCCGCTGCTGTCTCAACCGCGCTGCGCAGTTGTTTGGGGACACGACCACTCAGCGTGATGTGGAAGCGAAAGCAGTCCATGACGTGGGGGTACCCCCACTCTTGCAGGTTGCGTGTTTGGGCTGGCGTTAGGTGGGGCTTTGCGCGACGGGCGAGCTCGGTGGGGGAGATAGGCACGCGGAAAGGGTCTAGGGCGCGCACCACCTCTGCGGCGCTGCTGTCGAGGGCTGCCGTGTCGCCCTCGGTTGTCAGGGCAAGAAAACTTCCCAACCAGACGGGCCGTAGGGCTGTGAGACTTACCGGTGACAGGGTTTGGCACAGGGCCTTAAAGGCGGCCATCAGAGTGCGGGGGTCTTGGTGATCGGCCAATACGAAGGGGGGCTTGATAGTCGCGTGAAACCCGTATTTGCGGGGGGCTTCTGTAAGGGCGCGCAAATCCACCCCGTCGACGCTGGGTTGAGGCATGACGCGCCCCTCCACCAGATCCCAACCGAGCCAAGCGGCGCCAGCCTTGCCGAAATCACCGCCGGGTATGTGATAGATCGCATAGCGTTCGAATATCATAACGCCCCCTGCCCCGTATTACCTGTCTGGCATAAACGTCCTTTGGCACAGGTTGTCAAAGCGCGGGGATCGGCATGTTCTGGTATCTCGCCGCTTTCAGCAGCCTGCCTCTGGCGCTTGCGCCGATATCCGATGCGCGCCGGCAAGGACTTCGCAGTGACGCCCCTTAGCGCGGGTAACGAGGGTGAGATTGGCAGCCTCTGCCAGACGCACCGCATAGTCCGTAGCGGCTGAGACAGCGATGAGGATCGGCGCGCCGAGGGATACGATCTTTTGCACCATATCCGTCGAGACACGCGAGGTGAGGACAATCGCACCTGAGGAGGGATTGATCCCTTGCCGCACCAGCGCCCCGGCCAGTTTATCCAAGGCATTGTGCCGCCCAACATCTTCCCGCGCCAGAACGATGCCCTTTCCAGGCTGCAAGAAACCGGCGGCATGGCAGGCGTGGGTGCGGTCATGTTCAGGTTGGTGCGCCCGCAAGAGTCGGGTCGCGGAACAGGCGTCGGCATGGCTTAGCTGCCATGATCCGCGGGGCAGAGGTGAGAGTGCGCGGGTGGCTTTGGCGAGGCTATCTATGCCGCAGAGGCCACATCCTACAGGGCCAATCATCGCGCGTTGTCGCTCGGACAAGGCTTTCGCCGCAGGGCCAGAGACCCAGAACCGCAGCTCCCAGCCTGCGTCATGCTCCAATACCTCAAGGTCCTCGATCTGCGCAGCGCTGGACACGAGGCTCTCGGTCAAGGCAAAGCCAATCGCGAAATCTTTGAGATCATCCGGTGAAGCCATCATGACGCCGAGCGTCGACCCATTGCAAACAATTGCCACCGGTGCCTCGCGCACCAAGGGCCGTGGGGTGTTTATTTCCGCATGGAGGCTCATGACACGACCCTGACTGGCGTGCCTTTATAAGCAGGCGTTTGAGAGTTCTTCTCGTGGTAGCTTAGCGGAACCAGAGGGTTAAGTTCTGGATAATATCCAGCCACGCAGCCTGCGGGCAGATCATAGGCCGTAAGGGTGAACCCATCGACCCGACGCTCATGCCCATCCTCAATCGCACAAACAAGACTGACCTTCTGGCCCTCTTTGAGACCCAAACGCGCGATCTCTTTCGGTTTCATCAAAACAATCTCACGACTGCCCTCCAATCCGCGCAGGCGATCTGAAAAGCCGTAGATTGTCGTGTTGAACTGGTCGTTCGATCTCAATGTGACCAGCGTTAAGACATCCGGGCCTATCGGGGCCTCTCCCAAAGCCGACAGGGTGGTCGGCGCGGTGAAATGTGCTTTGCCGCTGTCGGTTTTCCATTGTCGGTGCCGTGCCGGATTGCCGCGATAAAAGCCGCCCGGCTCAAACATCCGCGCATTAAAGTCGGCAAAATCATCTGGGAAGGTTTCAGCAATGAGGTCGCGGACAAGATCGTAATTTGCCGCCCACTCGTCCCACTTTAGCTTCGGATTATGGGGCAAGGTCGCTTTCGCCAATCCGCAAACGATTGCTGGTTCGGACATACAGGCCGCACTGGGTGGCTCCGCCTGGCCCAGCGATGCGTAGATATGCGACAGGGAGTCTTCCATCGTTACGGCCTGAGGGCCAGACGCCTGAATGTCCTTATCCGTGCGCCCCAAACAGGGCAGCAGATAGGAGGCTCGCCCCGGAATAAGATGGGATCGGTTTAACTTGGTCGCCACCTGCACCGAGAGCGCCAATGAGGGCCAAGCCTTCTCCATCCGCTCCCGATCAGGCAACGCACGGATCAGATTGCCGCCAAGACAGATCATCGCTTTGACGCTGCCATCCAAGATCCCCTCGGAGGCGTGAACAGCGTTCAACCCTTCCTCTGTCGGCGCCTCAATATCAAAGAGCTTCCGCAGTTTGTCGGCGGGCATATGTTCGGATTTCTCGCCAATCCCCACTGTCCGCTGGCCTTGGACATTCGAATGGCCGCGCACGGGCGAGATGCCCGCTCCCGGTTTACCGATATTGCCGCGCATCAACAACAGGTTGCACAACATCCCAAGGTTCAGCCAGCCATTCACATGCTGGGTCAGGCCCATCCCATAGATGCCGATTGCCTTGTCCGCCGAGAGATAAATCTCTGCCGCCTCCGTAATCATCTGCTGCGTGAGACCCGAATGTTCTTCGATCTGCGCCCAAGTCACATCGCGCAGCGTGGCGAGCATTTCCTGATAGCCAAGTGTTTCGGATTGGATAAAATTCTTATCAACAACCATGCCTGGGTTGGCCTCCTCAGCTTCCAAGACGCATTTGATGAGCCCCGCCAGAGCCGCCACGTCCCCGCCCGGCCGGACTTGGTAATATTTCTCTGAAATCTTCGTCGCTTTGCCGACGGTCATTTCGCTGATGCTTTGCGGATTGACGAACTCAATCAGCCCCCGTTCGCGGAGGGGGTTAAACGTCACGATACGGCATCCGCGCTCCACCGCCGCTTTCAGCACATGCAAAAACCGAGGTGAGTTAGAACCGGTGTTCTGCCCGAAAAAGAAAATCGTATCGCATTCGTCAAAGTCCTCCAGCGTGCAGGTCCCCACCGAGGTCCCGATCAGATTTTGCAGATTCACGCTGGTGGTTTCGTGGCACATATTTGACGACTGCGGCAGGTTTTGATGCCCCATCGCGCGGGCAAAAAGCGCATAGAGATATGACGCTTCAAGCCCTGCATGTCCCGACGAATAGAACACGGCTTCTTGGGGACGCATCGCGTTCAGCGCCGCCCCGATCTCTGCAAAGGCCTGACCCCAAGAGATCGGCAGGTAGTGGTCCGTCGCCGCGTCGTATTTCATCGGATTCGTCAGCCGCCCGGCTTTTTCCAAGTCGTGATCGTGCCAGGTCTTTAGATCAGAAAGCCTGTGCTTTTCAAAAAATTCGGGGTCGGCGCGTGCCCCATCCAACTCCCACATCGTCGCCTTTGCACCGTTCTCACAAAACTCGAAAACATGCGGCTTCGCTGGCTTCGCCCAAGCGCAGGCTGTGCACATCATTCCCTTCGGTTTGTTCTGGCTCGCTAACATCTTCAGCGCCACGGCCGAAGGTTTCACATCGCGCAATATCCGCTCCAACCCCCGGACCGACCCCCAGCCGCCAGCGGCGTGATGATAGTGGGGTGTATCGGGGTCTTGTTCGGTCAGATGGGCGTCGGACGGACCGGCTTTGGTTTTTCGGGGTTTGTCACTCACTGGCCTCACCATGGATTAGGACCTTCGGGGTGTAACGAGGTTAGACGCCTATGGGTTCCGCGCAGGCGTGGTCGTGGAAAGGTAGGAGGGATATGAGAATGCCCCCCGCCCCCCCAAAAAATCAGACACTGACACAAGCTGCGGTTTGTAGTCTGCTGATCTTCAACACGAACGAGATCAGGCATATCGAAACGGAAGCAACATTATCCAAAGTTTAAGGCTAAGGTCGCGCTGGAAGCCTTGAAAGGCGAGGAGATGGTCAGCGAGTTGGCCAGTCGGTTCGGCGTGCATCTATTACCGACAACACATGCAAGGAATGTGTGAGAGACGACAATGATCCATCATTTGAAGCGTGCGCTGCTGGAAGGGGTGTCTGGCGTCTTCGAACGCGGAGGCCAGAAAACTCGAGATTGATGAAGAGCAGATCAAAGAGCTGCACGCTAAGATCGGGGAGGGGCCGTCACCAATAATTTTTTGCCAGAAAGCTCAAAGCTTGGACCGATAAGTGAGGCGCAAGATGATTGAGCCAAACCTGCCAGGTCTTTCGGTTAGCGATCAATGTGCGTTGCTGTCGCTCTCTCGGTCGTCGTTTTATTATGAACCGAAGGGCGAGAGCGAAATGAACCTCGATTTGATGCGCCTGATCGATAAGCAGTTCCTAGAGAAGCCTTTTTATGGCGTGCGCCAGATGACCTGGCACCTGCGGAATGAAGGTCATCTCGTGAACGAGAAGCGCATCCGCCGTCTCATGCGGCTAATGGGTTTGATGCCGATCTATCAAAAAGCCCGACATCCCGTCGCCCAGCAATACATGCCTGCATGCGTGAGAGGAGCAAGGCGCAAAGGGGCACAAGATTTACCCCTCTTCGCTGCGCGGCTTGCGTGTTGATCGGCCCAACCAGATGTGGTGTGCAGACATCACCCACCTGCCGATGCGGCGAGGGTTCCTGTATTTGGTGGCGATTATGGGCTGGCACACCCGCAAGGTTTTGGCTTGGCGCATCTCGAATACCCTTGGGGCTGACTTTTGCGTCGAGGCGCTGCACTTGGCGATCTACCGGTTTGGCCCGCCCGAGATCATGAACACGGATCAGGGCAGCCAGTCCACGTCATTTGCAGGGACAGATCGGCTCCGACGGTCAGCTGTCCGTATTTCGATGAACGGCAAGAACCGTTTCCTCGACAACATCTTTCTCGAACGCCTGTGGCGGTCGCTGAAATACGAGTGCGTCTATCTGCATGCGTGGGAGAGCGGTTCAGAGGCCAAGGCGGGCATTGGGAAATGGATCGAGTTCTACAATCACAAGCAACCGCATTCCTCGCTTGGCGGCAGGCCACCTGCCGTGGTTCGCAGAGAAACGAAACAACCAACTCCGATCAGCAGGTGCAAAAGAGTAGCTTAATCCACGCCAGATATTGTCCAAACTAAGGGGGCGTGGCTCACAACTTAAGCCGATAAATTCACTTAGCTCCGCATTGTGCCGAGCCGGGTATGAGCGTAGGGAAGAGAACATTCTTGGATAATTCAAGCAACGATCCCGCAAGAAAAATTCTTTCTTAACGAAGGAGCTAGTGGCAACCTATCTCAAGTAAGTGTTCGAGCAGGCAAACCTAAATTTATTGACTGGGCAAATATGAAGATCGTTATTCTAGGCACATCAAATTCAGTCATGGGTGAGAAAGGATTTGTTAGAGCACTTCGACAACGACATGAAGTCGTCAACCTATCAGCTGGCCGCGTAGGGGTGGCGTTTCACTTAAACCGGATAATTGAACATTATGAAATGATCGAATCTGCTGACCTACTGATAATCGACCACTATATTAATGATGTGAACGGCTTCGGACCCCACCTCGGCGACCAGTATATTTCTGATCTGAACGTGCTTTTCGATTGCCTGCGCTGCATGAATACTCATGTTATAAACTTATTATTCCCTTTCATAACCAAAGAGAACATGGACTTGAAATTCTATGATGTTGTCGTAGAGGGTATGCGAGTCCGTGACCTAAGCTTCGTTGACTTGAACGAAATTGGCTTTAAGAGGCAGCATTTTCTGGATGAGATACATTTAACAACCGGCGCATCCTATCTCATGGGAATAATCTTAGCCAGGGAAGTTGCTCGGCTGGAGAACGCACCTAAACCCATTGGCGGAGCAATCCACGACAACCCATTCAAACGATATTCTATCTCCGAATTGATCCCCGGCACACCTTGTTTGAACCATCAAAACCGCCTTATGTCATTCGACTACCTGCCCCTTACCGGCGACCTAGATCTCCCCTTTCACCACGAAGAAAGTCTTTACGGTGTGGGCTACTTCACTCCCAAAGACCATGAGGGCCATCAAGGGATTTCAATTGGGGAAGATAAGATCGGTCTCACTTGCTTGCCATCGAACTATTTTCACGAGAATATTGAGACAACGACTAAGGGCACCGTCAAGCTTCGGCCCATCCTCGGAGAGGACATAAAACTAGAATCTGCAATGGGGCGCGGTACTCTGAACGGAAAGTTCGAACCGCCCTACCTGGTCGATTTTACAACTCGACGGCACGACATTGTATTTTCTGGGACCCCGTCACGAGGCATGAACGTAAAAGTAGACATGTCGGGCTTGCTTGACGCTCTAGATTACGGCGTTCCGACGTTCCTTCAACCTTCTTTAGTGGATATGATCCGCGACCAAGCATTGCGAGAAGAAACGAAAGATGTAGCCAAAGCATATGCATTAATGCAACTTGCAGCTACGCTTCGCCCGGAGGGTTCATTGATTAAGCGGAAGTTGATGGAATATGCCGAACAAATCTCTCAAATACCTAGCGATACGGCTGGTCACAATCTTGCGTCTGAAGTGAAACCAAATTTGGCAAAGAAAGCTTGCGAACGGGTGAGGAGGCTATTTCGAACAACCAAATAGGGGCGCCAAAGCCCAATCTTTGCTAGTATGGGGACCCGGTAGTTAAGGGCGGCAATCACACTGACACAAATGACGAGTTAGCAGAAAGTTCCTGCCTCAGCAGACCAGAGCGAGAGGCTCAAGCGGCGTCTTGATTACCACGGCCTAACAGCAATCTTGTCAAAACTAGCTGGTACAGCGTCAATGGAAGCTTTGCGCGGCGAGCGATCTCTAAATCTACGTTAACCACCGCAATCCGCGTAAGCGGCGGCTGACCCCCACTTATTTTTGATGCGCCTTTTTTCGGAAGCCATGCCGTTTTTGGGACAGGGAGGGAGTTCTTCATGAAAAATACGCTGGAGTTGTTTCAGTCGGAAGGAGTCGACGTCCCCGCTACTGGCCGACGGCGATAGCCTGGTGATTTCAAGGCGCAAGTTGTGGCTTAGACTCTTGAGCCTGGGTGGCGGTTCGTGATGTTTCCGACAGATATGGGCTGCGCGCGAACCGGATTTAAGAATGGCAACGGCTTGCCAAAGACGGCAAGCTGGTTCTGCCAGCCATATCAGAACCGCCCGGATTTGCATCGTTGATTCCGTTCTGTTCGAAAACAAAATAAAAGACATCAAAGGAGCCTGAGCTACTCCCCCTTAGTTTGGATAATATCTGGCCTAGATTAAGCTACTCTTTGCACCTGCTGATCGGAGTTGGCTGTTTCGTTTCTTTTCGAATACACCACGGCACGTGGCCTGCCGCCAAGCGAGGAATGGGATCGCTTGTGATTGTAGTACTCGATCCATTTCCCAATGCCCGCCTTGGCCTCTGAACCGCTCTCCCACGCATGCAGATAGACGCACTCGTATTTCAGCGACCGCCAACGGGGACAATTGTAAGCGGTGTCTTCCCAGCACTTGGGATCAGCTTGACGGCTGGAAATTCCACGGAAGAAGGTCGTCGATGCGATTGGCAGAATGACCTGACGCAATCGCTTCAAGGGTCGCTTTGAGGTATGCGAACGGTTCGACATCATTGACCTTCGCAGTAGCGATGAGAGATGCGATGCGGCCCCAGGCGTGACCACCTTCGTCGTGACCGGCAAAAAGCGCATTTTTTCGCGTCAAGGCAATTGGGCGGATCAGGTTCTCGACTGCATTAGAGTCGATCTCGACCCGGCCGTCGTGCAGGAAGGTCTGCAGCCCGCTCCATTGCCTATGGATATAGGTCAACTTCTCGCCGAGGCGGGACTTCGAGGAGATCCTGCGCCGTTGGTTCTGAAGCCACTCGCCGAACTCTGTAATCAATTGCGCCGTGCGGGTCTGTCGTGCTGAAAGGCGCTGACCGGGACCCATCCCACGGATCTCGCTTTCAATGCGGTAGAACTCTGCGATCCGACGCAGCCCTTCTGCGGCGATCTCTGAGCCGTCTCGGTCAAAGACCTCTTTCAGCTTGCGACGCGCGTGTGCCCAACAATACGCGACGGTGATCGGCGCGCCGCCTTTCCGCGACGGGCGCGTCAGCCGGTTGTAGCCAGCATAGCCGTCCAGTTGCAGAGTGCCGTCAAAGCCCCGCAAGATCTGCTCTGCATTCTGCCCTGCACGACTTGGGGCATAGGTGAAGACAACGCCTGGTGGATCATCTCCACCCCATCCTCGGTCGTCGCGCGCCAGTGCCCAAAGGTATCCTGTCTTCGTGCGGCCTCGACCTGGGTCCAGAACGGGGGCCGTTGTCTCGTCTCTTACCCGGCAGGCGCATGCACAGCATGCTGCCGAGAGGGCATAAATAGCTTGCCGGACTTCTTTAGATGCTCAGCCAAGCGGTCCACGACAGGGCTAAGATGGAAAGCCGCTGTGCCGACCCAATCGGCCAAAGTGCTGCGGTGGATATCAACGCCGGAGCGGGCAAGGATTTGGCTTTGACGATACAACGGCAAGTGGTCTGAGAATTTGCTGACAAGCACATGTGCGATGGCGCCCTCAGTCGGCAACCCGCCTTCGATCAGATGCGCAGGAGCCGGGGCCTGCGTGATACCTTCAGCGCAGGAACGGCAAGCATATTTGGGGCGAACGGTGACGATGACACGCAGCTGCGCTGGAATGATATCCAGTCGCTCGGTGCGGTCTTCGCCAATACGGTGCATCTCGCCGCATCCGCAGGGACAGCTCAAACTCTGAGGTTCGACCACCCGTTCAACCCGTGGAAGGTCTGCGGGAAGATTGCCACGGTTGCGCCGGGCAGCTTTGCGAGGCCGTGCCTCTGAGGAGGTCTGCTCAGCTTGCTGAGTCTCAACTTCCGCGACCGCAACCTCAAGGTCTTCAAAAGCCAGCTGCCGCTCATCCTCGCTTAACTTCTCCGAGCGCTTGCCATGTGTAGCGTTCTTGAGTTCGGCAATCAGGTGCTCCAGACGCTTAACCAAAACTTCCAGCTCGGATGTTTTGGTTTGCAGCCCGGTCGTCTCTTGCTTCAGCGATTTGTTCTCTCGCAGCACCGCCAAGACAGCTTCACGCTGGCTCTCGGGGATGGCGGATATATCGATGGGCGGCAGGTTGGACATGCCCGGATTATAGCTTGATTTACGCCCAAATGGGCAGACCTTTTGCGCCCCCGAGTCACTCTGCCGCAGCCGGTCTGCGGGGTTCTAAAGAGCGCACCCGACGCCAGTCCAACCCTGCAAAAAGCGCCTCAAATTGAGGACGGTTCAAGGTGATCACCCCTTCTCGAATGGCAGGCCAAATGAAGCTGTTCTCCTCAAGTCGCTTGTAGGTCATCCACTGCCCGGCAGGGCATTGCGGAGCAATGTCCCGAGAGGGACGAGCCCGCTGCCGTCCCAGAACAAAATCTTCATCCTGTCGGCCCGCTTGGCGCGGAATACAAAGACTGTTCCGGTAAAGGGGTCTTGGGCCAGTGCCGACTGCACCATCGAAGCCAATCCATCGTGTCCTTTACGGAAGTCCACCGGCCGCGTTGCAATCAATATCCGAACGCCTTGCGATGGCATCAGCATGAAGAAGCTTCAAGCGCATGGGCGATCTCTGCAATGCGAGAGGCAGATGTCTGCAGCGGCAGCTCTATGGCGATCTCTCGAAAGATCAATCTGATCGCCTCATTCGGAACAGTCAGAGCTTCTGGCTCTTCCGGCCCAGCAGAAACCACCAGTGGAGCGAAAAGCGGCTCATCGGCCTCCGGCGCAGGTAGCAACAGCTTTCCTTGCTTGGCCTGTCGACGCCACGCCGATAGCTGGTTCGGAAGGATACCATATCGCTTAGCGACAGCGTTCACCGTTGCACCGACCTCAAGCGTGTCCGCAACCGCCTGTGCCTTTGCGGTACCCGACCAACGGCGGTGGCCGGACGCATAAATCTCAACGCCAAGCGATCTGAGAAACGAATTTGTAGCGCACATTGCGAAACGCACTCCCCATCATAAGATGAGTTCGTTCTCGCAGCGCGGATCACACCCTCAAACGTAACCCCGGGACACCGATTACGTTCGACAAAGATGTTGTCGAGGAAACGGTTCTTGCCGTCCATCGAGATACGGACAGCTGACCGTCGGAGCCGATCTGTCCCTGCAAATGACGTGGACTGGCTGCCCTGATCCGTTTTCATGATCTCGGGCGGGCCAAACCGGTAGATCGCCAAGTGCAGCGCCTTGACGCAAAAGTCAGCTTCAAGGGTATTCTAGATGCGCCAAGCCAAAACCTTGCGGGTGTGCCAGCCCATAATCGCCACCAAATACAGGAGCCCTCGCCGCATCGGCAGGTGGGTGATGTCTGCACATCACATCTGGTTGAGCCGATCAACGCGCAAGCCGCGCAGGAAAGAGGGGTAAAAAAGGAAACTACTTAAACCACAGATCGCGGTGGAATTCACCTAGGTTCATCCAGCTGGTAAAATCTCGTCAGTTTAGTGACAGTTTTTACACAAGTGGTGAGATAGCACCGCAACAATTCGGGCTGACTACCAAGAGTTTCTGATTGTGGCAACGATGGCGGCGAACCTTCAAGCTATCGGAACTAGGCAAACAACGTCAGATATTTGAGCCATATAATGGCGGAGACGAAGGGATTCGATCTCATCGTCATGTATCCCACATAAATATCAACAGCTTACAGGAATTATGTAGTCCAAATCATGATGTATATCAACACGTACCACAAACATTTGAACTGACTCGGAGGCCGCAAATTCTTCCCAGCGCTGTGGGCTGCTTCAAATTAGGCGGCTTCCTTCTCCAAAATGTGCTTCCCAATTCCTTCTGCACCCTGCAGGGGGCGGAAACGAATTTGTTCTCTGTCTGCCTGACGCTCCAGTTCATCAAGATGGTCTTCAATCCGTGCTACGAGATGTGGGCGCTTGTCCAACAGACGATGACGTGGAAAATCGACCAGCATCTCATACTCCTTTGACCGCAAGTTTTTTGCAGAGTTCCGCTCTCTCTGCACTGCCAAATCCCACATTCTTTGCTTAAGTTTCCCGACTGTAGGGGCGGGCTTATCGACATCGAAGAAGTCGATATTTGCGGACAGACGCACTCCATCGTAGTCAATCTTTACCCGCGCGTTTGCTCTGGCTCGGCGAGCGCGTCGGCTTCTGACGTCTTCATGGAAAAACTCAAGTAACTCCTTGTTCTGCCTTTCGATGATCCCAAGCACCTGAACAGGAAGCCGCTCTTTCGTTGTCTCGATTTCTGAAATTGCGTCTTCGAACTTGAGCTTCTGTTCGAGGGCGTTCTCTGAAGCCGTTTTTTCGTAGAAAGAGGAGAGTGTCGCCATCCAGTGTTTGGCCACCTCTTGGCAATCCAACCCCATCGTCTGGTGATACTCGCCAAACTCAATGTTTCCGACTGGAAAAGCCAGTTCCTGTAAGTTTGGAACTGACTTTCTGGAAAGCACTTCCTCAAGCCATCCTACCGCCATCTGGATAGACATTGCGATTGGCATGGCGGCGTCGTCATACAAACACGCCAACTTAGACAGCCGATTGGCACACTCGATATGAAAGTCATTGTCTCCTACTGCAACGACGCCAACAACAAATGTTTCGCTTGAGGCCTCCCTTGGGTGGCAAAGGATCGGCGCCCAGCGTGTGACTTTGCTGCGATCGATGTCGGGTAGGCCATCAAGCGGGAACTGTATAGGAGTCATATCATACCCTCTAAACCCAGGATCTTTTGAGATCGGTCAGAGATTTGCGCAATCCGAACTTCGAGAAAGTGTTTGGCCGCCTCCCTCTCTTCTTTGCTGAGGCCGAACACGGTAGCAAGGTATTCGATCTTGCCGTCTTTGTCGAAGTTCTGAGCTTTGGCTCCGAACAAAGCGGCGGCGGCAAGGCACTTCTGCCTTTTATCGACTGATAGACGGGGGGTCGCCCAAACGCTCAGCTTGTTCAGGTAGTCGGCATTTGGAAGCAAGTCTCCGGCTGTCCAGCTTGGTGAGGTGAACGCCATGCCGTGATCGATCAACCACACCTCTGGATTGCTTGTAGTAGACCTCGGCCCCAACAAAAGATTGCCAACATTTCGGTCAATGTTGGCGACCCATTCATCAAACGCATAGAGTTCTCCAAGCTCTTTCCACGAGGATATAAGCGGAACAATGTGGTCGAGAAGAAATTGTTCTTCTTGCAAGGTACTCGGTGACGGTAAACCAGTGGTGAACCGCAAGCTCGGAGCTGGTATCTCTTCCGAAGCGAATACCACCCTATGACCTCGTCCGTCCGGTGGCGCCTTAGACACTTCTGGTAGGGATGCATCTACAAATCCGACATAGGATCGCGGCACTGGCAGCGCCAATTCATGCAGGACGAGAAATGCAAACAGCTCGTTGAACAGTTCTTTTACAGGCAGATCCTTTACAACCGTCATGAATGCTGAGCCACCCCCGAAGGGCCGCGCCAGCGCTTTAAATGTGCTGTTTACGTTGAAGTTGTTGAATGGAACTAAGCCATCATAGATGAAGACGCGATCAATCATTTCAAATAAAGCTTACCGGTAATTTTACTGGAACTTTAGGGCGCCGTTCGGCCCGTGTCTACAAAGGCTTCAATCTTAGGTAGAGGCTCATTCTGCGCCTGCCCCCCCCCGTAGGGGGTAAGCTCTTTCTTTCACCTTTCTTGTCAGGCGCTCAGATATCTGACGCCAAAACTTCTGCGATCAGTATGGCAGATCATCCAGATCTGTGTCCTCCCGCAAGCCGCCAAGCTCATCAACAATGTAGCCGAGCTTTTCTTTGCTGATCCGGCGTTCCAATACACGGGCAACTGCTTCCCATTGGATATGCCCCATATGGCCAAGCGCTTTACCGATCTCATCGTCCAGCTTGTTCGCTCGCGCTTCAATCACCTGCTCTTTCCTATCGTCATCCCACTCAACTGCATCTGCCTGCTTGATTAGTTGCATCGCTTGCCACCATGAGTTGGGCAAGCCTTCGTCTCGCTCGACGAGCAACCTCCGCGTCCTTCTCATGTTCGCAACTGTCCGTGGACAGACCCCGGTGGCCTTAGCTGTTTCCTTCTTCGACAACCCATAGTCGCTGCAGACCAGACGCCATGCCGCATCGGTCCGTTCGGTCTTGGTCATCGGTAGTTTGGCCTTAGAGTTCTCACGTAGGGCCAACAAGCACGCTTCCGCTTCTACACATTCGTAGACCACAACCGGGACCGGCTCTTTCACCTCACAGGCGCTGTAAGCTGCGTATCGGTGGTGACCATCAATGACCACAAAGTCGTCCTCACCGCGCCTCCATACTTTCATGGGGTCAAAGAATCTTTCGACGCCCAGCGCGTTCGATAGGCTCCGAACATGATCTTCATCGCATTCAAATGCGCGGAACTGGAAGGTGTCCGGTTCAGTCTTCAGTTTACTGAGCGGCAGCGACATGCGCTGGCCACGCAGAGCGCGATTAGAGCTTCGTAGCATTGTGTGTGTTCCTTCAGGTTGCTGATCCAATCTGCTGGTCTCAACCTGTGCAAAACGCACACTCTGTAGCTGCACACCCAAGCTATCACTCAGGCCACACCCTGAGTTCCCCCTCGATGTTCAAGACGTCGTGGTGGAAGAAACTTAGAGCATGGGCATTGGACCAGCTGAGCCAGCCCTGCAAATAAAGCTCAAGCTCTCGGCCTCAGCTATGCAGGGTCGTCCTCAATGGTGGCACCTTAGTAGGCCTGAAGGTATCCAGCTTGCCGATATGTTTCCCAGATCGCAGCTTGGGCATCTCGCAACTGTTGCTCAGTCAGGCCGTGGTCGTAGACCTTGGACACATCCTTGCTGTCTTCCCACCCTCCAAGTTCGCGGATGTGGTCCTCTGGCACTCCGGCTCTTCTTGCCATGGTGCGCCAAGTATGGCGGAAAGAGTGCAACGAAAGGCTGCCATCTGTATCCTTACCGAGTGCTTCTCGCCTGTATCTCGTGAACCACTGGGATGCCGAGTTGATCTTCTGGGTTGATGGCTTCAGCGGCCACTCAGGGAACAATCGCCGCTCTTCCGCGGGAACCTCAAGCTGTAGTTGATTGGCAAGCGCTACACGCTCTGCCATCAAGCGCTGGGCCATATCGACCAAGGGAATACGCCGCCGCGCTTTGGCCGTCTTGCCTTTAGGGATAACAAAGCCCGCTCCGTCGTCGTCTACGTATTGAAGCCGTAGCGAACCGATTTCATCGACCCGGCAGCCAGTGGCCAGCAGGAGCCGCATCAGGTCTCCCTGCCGACTGCCCCGTGAAGGGAAACCAGCCAATAACTTTGAGACCTCAGCAGCTGAATAGAGCGTCCGTCTCTTATCGCTGTCGCGTAGTTTCGCCTTTCGCCTTGGAATGCCTCGTTCCTCAACCGTCCAAGGGTTCTGAATTGGCCGTCCCCCCTTCCCCCTCAAAAGCTTCTTGTCTGTGATGGCCCACGTCCACATCCCCCGCAGTAGGGTGGTGTGTTTGGCTACAGTTTGAGGCTTTACGCTCGCCCGTACTGGCAAGTACTCCATACGGAACTGGTCAGCTTTGTCCGTGGTGACGTCGTGCAGCGTCGCGCCTTCGCCGAGGAAGTCCAGTAGGTGCTTTATTGACGACCGCACATTCTGGGCTGTGGTCGTGGCGAGAGGATCATAGCCATAGGGGTTACCGTGGCGTCGCTCCTCCAGATACATCTCTAAGGCATCCCCAATTGGCATGTCCCCCCGAAACACGATCTTGGAGAACTGGCTGGCTTGCTTTCGTAGCTGGGGATCGCGGCTCTCCATTGCATCGTCGAGAAGGTTTGAAAGGACGATGTCGATACTATCGGGGTTTTCCGCCTCCTGTCGCATCTGCCGCCATTCTGCCGCACTCTCAGGAGTAAGGTCCGCGATCCTTCCCACATGATTGCGCCCAGCTGCTGCGAGGGCCTCCGCCTCAAGCTGTCGTATCTGGCCTGCACGAATTTCTCGAAGTCGTACTGCCTCTGCATGGCTCCGAGTGTTCAGTCCCAGTTTGATCTCTTTACCGAACGGCTTCTTGGTAAATGGGTTCAGCGTCCCGACAAGAATCTCTGGCGTGGGCATACGTAAAGAGAACCCCTTGCCTCTGGGCTTGGTAAGATACCTCATGTCAGGCTTTACCTTGCCCGACTGCGATGAACCTGTATCGATGTGGTCCATTATGTACCACACAACCGATTGCACCACATCGACTTCCACTCTTAGAAATCAACGCCTTAGATGAAATGGCGGAGACGAAGGGATTCGAACCCTCGAGACCCTTCCGGGCCTACTCCCTTAGCAGGGGAGCGCCTTCGACCACTCGGCCACGTCTCCGCCGACCCGTTTAGAGAGGTCGCACCGAAGAGACAAGACGAAAGTCGCAGGAATTTCAGCAAAGTTTGGATGCAAAGTTATCCTGCAAGCTTGCGCCGCCGATTTCGCTTATATCTGGCTGAAGATCATTGCCGCAGCGCCGCTTGATCTATGCAGATCGGCCCAAAAAACACGCAGTTGGCGCGCCATCTATGCTTACAACCTGTCTTCTGTAGCATCTAACACAGTAGTGTGATGCTCATGTGAAGCCAGCCCTAAAAACCTACAATATACTGTTTTTACACAACTATTAACAGGCTTCCTAAGCAGAAGGCATGCCCAACACCCCTACAATCGCCTTCCCATGCTGCACAGCGGAAACTTTCGCGAGCGGTCCGCCGTTACTTCACCACAAACGACAGGCTCGCAATCATGCGACGAACCAAAATACAAAGGAACACATTATGAAACTGATCATGACAACCGCCGCCGCTGCTTTGATTTCCACTGCCGCTGTTGCAGAGAACTCCAGCCGCTATAATGATATCTTCCTGGATACTTCAGTTGGCGCGGAAGAAGTCTATGGCAACAACACCCGCATGCAGGATGCAGATCGGTCGGTCAAGGCGAACGACATCCGTCTGAACACTGCGGATATGGACAAAGATGCCGATACCGTGCTGAGCAGCCGCAGCACATTGCGCAGCCCCGGTGAAGGTTATGTCTACGGTGGTTTTGGTCCGGGCAACGACAGCAAGTAAGTTGTCCCTTCCCGCAAAAAGCCCGGCAGCGCAGGCTGTCGGGCTTTTTTCGTTAACAGGGGTCCACAGACCTTCGCAAAATCGGTCAGGTGTTAAACAAGAAGTGCAGAACGTCGCCATCTTTGACGATGTAGCTTTTGCCTTCAGCGCGCATTTTGCCCGCCTCTTTCGCTGGCCCCTCGCCGCCAAGGCTCACGAAGTCCTCATAGGTGATGGTTTCGGCACGGATGAAACCCTTTTCAAAGTCTCCGTGGATGACGCCCGCAGCCTTTGGCGCCGAGGTACCAGACTTGATCGTCCAAGCCCGCGCTTCTTTGGGCCCGACGGTGAAATAGGTCTCAAGATGCAAAAGCTCATAGCCGGCGCGGATCAGTCGGTCGAGACCAGCTTCTTTTAGCCCCATCTCTTCGAGGAACATCTCGGCCTCTTCGGCCTCCAACTGGCTGATTTCCTCTTCGATCTGGGCCGAGATCACGACATGAGAATTGCCCTGCGCGGCGGCCATTTCGGCCACTTTCGCGGAGTGCGCATTGCCCTCGGCGGCTTCGGCCTCGCCCACGTTACAGACGTAAAGAACCGGTTTTGTCGTCAGCAGCTGCAGCATACGCCACGCCTTGGCGTCGTCTTCATCGACCTCAACCACACGAGCAGGTTTGCCCGCTTCCAATGCTTCCAGCGCCTTGCGCATCAGGCGTTCTTGTTGCACCGCTTCCTTGTCGCCGCCGCGCACTTTGCGAACGATGTTCTGCAACCGTTTTTCGATACTTTCGATATCGGCCAGCATCAGTTCGGTGTCGATGGTCTCAGCATCCGCAACCGGATCAACACGGCCTTCGACGTGGGTGACATCGCCGTCTTCAAAGCAGCGCAGCACGTGGGCGATCGCGTCAACTTCGCGGATGTTGGCGAGGAACTGGTTGCCCAAGCCCTCCCCTTTTGAGGCGCCTTTCACCAGACCGGCAATATCGACAAACGTCATGCGCGTGGGGATGATGCTTTTCGACTTGGCTATTTCGGCCAGAGTGTCGAGCCGTGAGTCCGGCACAGCGACTTCGCCAACGTTGGGCTCGATGGTGCAGAACGGAAAATTCGCCGCCTGCGCCGCGGCGGTGCGGGTCAGCGCGTTGAAAAGGGTCGATTTGCCGACGTTCGGCAGACCGACGATGCCCATTTTGAAACCCATGACGATACCCCTATAAAAGCTGCGCGTGTGTTAGGGGTAAGGGCCGCAAAGCGCAAGGCTCAGCGCGCGCGCCGGTCTTGATGCGCTTGATAGATCAAGATCCAAGCCAGCAGTATGAACATCGGATGCGTAAGCCCGCCCGAAAAGATGATCGCAGGCACCCAGATCAGGAAAACCACGATGGACAGGATCGGCCGACCGATCAGCAGGATCGACAGCGGCGGCAGGAAAAGGGCGAGTACATAATTCATGGCAGTTGAGATAGGGGGCTTTGCGCGAAATGGAAGGGCGGAATGCGCCGGAGCTGCTCTGAGAAGCCATTTTTGCCGCCCCTGCCCTACGGTGGATTGATTTTCACCGCGACATTCGGCATTGCCAAGGAAAGCATTAACAGAGGCAAGCCACATGACCCGTATCGACGCCAAATTCGAAGACCTCCGCGCCCGCGGCAAAAAGGCGTTTGTCTCCTATGTGATGGCCGGTGACCCGGATTTTGACCGCTCGCTAGAGATCGTGCGCGGCCTGCCTGCCGCCGGGGTGGATATTATTGAACTTGGCCTGCCTTTCACCGATCCAATGGCCGATGGCCCGACGATCCAGCTTGCCGGTCAACGTGCCCTCGAAGGGGGCATGACGCTGAACCGCACGCTCGAAATGGTCCGCGCCTTTCGCGAGGATGACGACACGACCCCGATCGTGCTGATGGGCTATTACAACCCGATCTATTTCATGGGTGTTGAGAAATTCTTAACTGAAGCCAAAGACGCTGGGATCGACGGGCTGATCGTGGTCGATCTGCCGCCCGAAGAAGATATCGAACTGTGCCTGCCTGCCCAAGACGCCGGGTTGAACTTCATCCGCCTTGCGACTCCGACTACGGATGACAAACGCCTGCCCCGCGTGGTGCAGAACACTTCGGGTTTTGTCTATTATGTCTCGATCACTGGCATTACCGGCTCAGCCGAGGCGAATGCCGCCGATGTTTCCCCTGAGGTTAAGCGCATCCAAAAGGCCAGCGGCCTGCCCGTGATCGTGGGCTTTGGCGTAAACACCCCTGAAAAAGCCCGCGCCATCGCGGAAGTGGCTGACGGTGTGGTGATCGGCTCGGCCATCGTGAACCGCATCGCCAATGGCGATAGCGCTGAAGATGTGCTTGGCTTTGTTAAGTCGCTCGCCGATGGGGCGCATTCAGCCTGAGGTCAGCTTACCCTCCCTATGAAACGTCCCGCCCGGTGGCACACCGGGCATCGCCCTCTCTCCCCCCGGAGGGCGAATAACCGGCCTCGTCATGTAGCGCGAGGTACGCCGTCCGTGCGAGGTCTTGCCAGCCACTGCCATACCGACGCCCCTAAAGAGGGCGACGCCCTTAGCATTTCGCGAGCACGCACCGCTGCCCTTCCCAATTGCCAAGCCCCCCGCCAATTGCTACCCAAAGTTAACTCATTCAGCACAGGTGGCCCATGCCCGTCATCACCAGCATCGACGATCTCAAACGCATCTACAAACGCCGCGTCCCGCAGATGTTTTATGACTACGCGGAGTCGGGCAGCTGGACCGAACAGACCTTTCGCGAGAATTGCAGCGATTTCGACAAAATCCGCCTGCGCCAGCGCGTGGCGGTGGACATGTCAGGCCGCAGCACGGCGACGCAGATGATCGGCCAAGATGTCGCCATGCCGGTCGCGCTCGCCCCCGTTGGTCTGACGGGGATGCAATGCGCGGATGGGGAGATCAAGGCGGCGCGGGCGGCGGAAGCCTTTGGCGTGCCTTTCACCCTGTCGACCATGTCGATCAACTCGATTGAGGACGTGGCCGAGGCGACGACAAAACCCTTCTGGTTTCAACTCTATACCATGCGCGATGAGGATTACGTCAGCCGTCTGATCCAGCGGGCTAAAGACGCAAATTGCTCGGCACTGGTGATCACGCTTGATCTGCAAATCCTTGGTCAACGTCACAAAGACCTGAAAAACGGCCTCTCCGCCCCGCCCAAATTGACCGCCAAGACCATCGCGAACCTTGCTACCAAATGGGGTTGGGGGATCGAGATGCTGAGCGCCAAGCGGCGGCATTTTGGCAATATCGTCGGCCATGTGCAGGGCATCACGGACAGTGCCGACCTCGGCGCTTGGACGGCAGAGCAATTCGACCCCTCGCTCGACTGGAACAAGATCGCCAAGATCAAGGAGCAGTGGGACGGCAAGGTGATCCTCAAAGGTATTCTAGACGCCGAAGATGCCCGCATGGCGCTGAAACTGGGTGCAGATGCGATTATCGTTTCCAATCACGGCGGGCGGCAGTTGGATGGGGCGCTCAGCTCTATCCGTATGCTTCCCGAAATCCTCGACGCTGTGGGCGATCAGATCGAAGTGCATCTGGATGGCGGCATCCGCTCCGGTCAGGACGTGCTGAAAGCCATGGCGATGGGGGCCAAAGGCACCTACATTGGCCGGGCCTTTATCTATGGCTTGGGCGCGATGGGCCAGCAGGGCGTGACCCGCGCGCTTGAGGTGATCCACCGCGAGTTAGACACCACCATGGCGCTGTGCGGAGAGACCTCCGTCACCAACCTTGGGCGACATAACCTTTTAATCCCCCGTCATTTCTCTGGCGACTGGCAGCCCCAACCCGGTGACGCGCCGGGATGCTGATCTTTCTCAGCCGTGAACTTGCCTTTCTCGCGACGCCTAAAACCGGTACCACAGCGGTCGAAATGGCCTTGAAACCACATGCGGAAATCATCTTTGCCCGCAACCGCAAACATATCACCGCACAGCGCTACGCCGTGCGGGTGCGGCCCTTCCTGCAAAAGACCTTCTCCGCCTCCCCCGCACCGTTGGCAGTGATGCGCAACCCGGTCGATCAGCTTCGCAGTTGGTATCGCTACCGCAGCCAGCCCCGGCTAGATGGCAAACGGTTCAGCACTAAGGGGCTCACGTTCGAGCAATTCGTGCTTCAGGTGATCTCGGACGACCCGCCCCCCCGCGCGCAGGTCGGCAGCCAATTCGCCTTTCTGACGTCGGACAAGGGCAAGCTGCTAATCCAGCACCTTTTTGCCTATGAACGCCAGCCTGCCTTTCGGGACTTTCTGTCTGAAAAACTGGGGCGGGAGGCGATATTAACGCCTCGAAATGTCTCACCAGATATCCCTGCGCCTTTGTCAGAAGATGTCGCAAACCAGCTGCGTGCGGCCCGCGCAGAGGAGTTCGCCCTCTACGACCGCCTGATGGCGGCAGACGGCTATCTGCATACGCCGCTGGAATAGCACGCTCCCCTGCCCTTTTGCCCTTTCCAGCCGGGGCAAACCGGTCTATACGCGCGGCTTCACGCGGGAATACAGCCTTGGAGGATTCCCGCCCTAATCAATTGGAGACTACAAAATGGCCGGAGAGATTCCTGATCTTGAAGCCCAGGTACGCGCGGGGACAGGCAAGGGCGCCGCTCGCCAAGCACGTCGTGACGGCATGGTTCCTGGTATCGTATTTGGTGGCGACAAAGAGCCGCTACCGATCAACATTCCTTTCAACAAGCTGCTGACCAAGCTGCGCGCGGGCCGCTTCAAAGCGACCCTGTTCAACCTCAAGGTTGACGGTCACGATGACGTGCGTGTGATCTGCCGCGACGTTCAGCGCCATGTTGTCAAAGACCTGCCCACGCACATCGACCTGATGCGCCTGAAGCGCACCACCAAGATCAACCTGTTCATCAACGTCGAAGTCAAAGGCGAAGAAGAATGCCCCGGCCTGAAAAAAGGTGGCGTGCTCACGCTGGTCCGTCCGGAAGTTGAACTGGTCGTCACCGCGGCAGACATCCCTGAGCATGTGACCGTCGACATCACCGGTCTTGAGATCGGCGACAGCGCGACCATCAGCCGTGTTGACCTGCCCGAAGGCGCCAAGCCCACAATCGACCGCGACTTCGTCGTCGCAACGATTTCGGCCCCTGCCGGTCTTTCCGCGTCGGATGACGACGAGGACGAGACTGCGGCAGACGAAGTGCCAACAACCGAAATGGGTCCGCCCGACGGTGAATAAAAGCGCGCCGGAAGGCTGTGTTGAAACGGGGTCGCATCACGCGGCCCCGTTTTGCGTTTCGCGGCCCTGTTATGCGATTTCTGGCGCCGTTTTGCGCTTGGCGCCCCCGTTATGCGCTTAGCGATCCACGTCATGCACTTGGCGACCCCGATTTCTTTTCGAGAAACCGGCGCTAAATTTCTAAAAACTCTGTCACCCGCGCGCCATTTCCTCCCCCCGCTCTGCTTGCTAAACTGCGCCAAACCACAGGAGACCTGCCATGAAATTGATCGTCGGCCTCGGCAATCCGGGCGCGAAATATGCCCGCAACCGCCATAATATCGGCTTCCTGGCGCTGGACCGCATCGCCGGCGACCACGGTTTCGCCCCGTGGAAAGGTAAGTTTCAGGGCAGCGTGAGCGAAGGACGGTTTGGCTCTGACCGGGCGGTGCTGCTCAAGCCTGAGACCTTTATGAACAACTCCGGCCAATCGGTGCAGGCAGCGATGAAATTTTACAAGATCGACCCGGCGGATGTGATCGTCTTTCACGATGAACTCGACCTCGCCCCCGGCAAGGTCAAATGCAAGACCGGCGGCGGCCATGCGGGCCATAACGGGTTGCGGTCGATCCACCAACATATCGGGCCGGACTATGACCGCGTGCGCTTGGGGATCGGCCATCCGGGCCACAAAGACGCCGTGGCAGGCTATGTGCTGCGCGATTTCCCGAAAGCGGATGACGCCTGGCTTGACGATGTGCTGCGCGGCGTCTCGGACGGGGCGGCGGATCTGGTGCGTGGTGATACGGGGCGGTTTATGAACGCTGTGGGGCTACGGGTCTCGCCGCCGCGTTCTGGCACCGGGCGCAAAGGTGCCAAGCCAACGGAGGCCAAGACCTTGCCCACTGCCCCGGCAAAAGAACCCACTGCCAAACCTGAGGCAACGAACGAAACCCTCTCTCCTTTGCAAAAGCTGATGGACCGTTTCCGCTAAACGCTGACGCAATGTCGGGGCTGGCCCCCGCCCTATCGGCGTGGTTCACTGCGGTGAACATGGGGGGAAATTATGCGCACATTCGGAAAATGGCTGGGCCGCATTCTGCTGGCTCTTTTGGTGGCAGCCGTCGTCATCGGGCTTTGGAAACGCGAGGAGATTGAGCGGCTCCTTGCGGTAAACTCACTGTTTTCTGAAGAGAAGATCGTTCACAACTTCAGCCATATGGACGGCGCCTTTCTATCCACGCCTGTATCGCGTGGCGATGGATTAACCACAGAGCTGCCCTATGGCCCTGAGACTGAGTTGCCCGAAGCAGTCGACGCATGGATCGACACACGCAACGTGACCGCGCTGGTGGTGCTTCACGACGGGGCAATCGTCTATGAGAACTATTTCAAAGGCACCGGACCAGAGGACCGCCGCATCAGTTGGTCGGTCGCGAAGAGCTACCTTTCTGCGCTGGTAGGCATCTTGCTGGAAGAAGGCAAAATCGACTCGCTTGACGATCCGGTGACGAAATACGCCCCGGCCCTGCGCGGCAGCGCCTATGACGGTGCCAGCCTGCGGAATGTGCTGAATATGGCCAGCGGCGTCACCTTTGACGAGGACTATCTGGACTACGATTCAGACATCAACCGCATGGGCCGGGTCGTAGCGCTTGGCGGAAAACTTGATGATTTCGCCGCCGAATTGACCGAAACTTTTGCCGAACCGGGCGAACAGTGGCAATATGTCTCTATCGATACCCATGTGATCGGTATGGTGGTGCGCGGCGCCACCGGGCGTAGCATCCCCGATCTGCTCAGCGAAAAGATCATTGCGCCGCTCGGTTTAGAACATGCGCCCTATTATATCACCGATGGTGCGGGGACGGCCTTTGTGCTGGGCGGGCTGAACATGACCACACGCGACTATGCGCGTTTTGGCCAGATGTTCGCGCAGGGCGGCACGTGGAACGGCAAGCAGATCGTGCCGGAAAGCTGGGTCGCAGAGTCGACACGGCCAGGCGCGCCAACAGCCGAAGGCCAGATCGGCTACGGCTATCAATGGTGGGTGCCTGTGGGCGCGGCGACGGGCACCTATATGGCGCGTGGAATCTATGGCCAATATATCTATATTGATACCAATAAAGGCGTGGTGATCGCCACCAATGCCGCCGATCGAAAGTTTCGCGAGTCGGGCGTTTCGGCACAGAATATCGAGATCTTCCGCCAAATCGCGGCTTCGGTCTCGGACAGCGAAGGACAGGAGGAAAGCCAATGATACCCGACAGGAGCATCAACGTCTTGAACCAGCCGCTGACCCTTTGCGGAACCGACCCGGTTACAGGCTTCTTCCGCGACGGTCACTGCAATACCTGCGCACAGGATCAGGGCAGCCATACGGTCTGCGCCGTAATGACGGCAGAGTTTCTGGCCTATTCAAAATACGTTGGCAACGACCTCAGCACCCCAAGGCCTGAGTTTGGCTTTGATGGTCTGCAACCGGGGGATTCTTGGTGTCTTTGTGCGGGGCGGTTTCTACAGGCGGCAGACGAAGGCTGCGCCCCACAGGTGCATCTGGCCGCGACGCATCTACGTACGCTCGACATCGTACCGCTAGAGGTGCTGCGCGCCCATGCGGTGGATGAGGCAGGCAACTGATCCATGCGTCTTGCGCTGCTGCTCCTTCTCCTGCCTGTCACCGCCCTCGCTGGCACGCTGCGCCCTGCCGAACAGGCGCGGCTCGACAATTTTGACGCAGCCTTTGGAAGTGCGATGATGCAGGCTCTCTCAGGTGGCGCAGCGGATGATATCCGCGCACTGACCCGCGCTTTATCCGGCCAACCACAGATTGCCTTTGCCGCAGATTTACCCGGTGACTGGTCTTGCCGAACCATCAAGCTCGGCGGCATCAGCCCGCTGGTGGTCTATACCCCGTTCAAATGTCGCTTCACCGCGACAGATCGCGGTTTCGCCTTTGAGAAGCTTACCGGATCGCAACTGACCCGAGGCGAGATCACCCTGCGCGAAGGCCAAGCGGTCTATACCGGCGTGGGTTATGTGCGTGAGGAGAACCCGCCCGCCTATGACGATCTGCCCGAGGACTTCACGTCAAACGGGCGTGTGCAAACAGATGTCGCGGTCTTTCAGCGGATCAGCCCCACGCGGGCGCGGCTGTTGTTCCCTGCCCCTGCTCTTGAAAGCGATTTCGACATTCTGGAACTGACGCGCTAGTCGCGCTCAGGCGGCCAGTGGCAATTGCGGCTTGGGGCCGGGCATAAGCGTGTCGTCCATGAGGTCTTCGATGAACAGGCTCAAAAGCTGCGCCCGTCCTGCGACGCCGGCTTTGCGGTAGATCGCATTGGTCTGCGCTTTGATCGTGCCTTCCGACGTGCCGCGCATCTCGGCAATGGCGCGGGTGTTGAGACCTTTGATCAGGAAAACCGCCACGTCCCGCTCCGCCGGGGTCAGCCGCCAATCGCGGAAATGCTCTTCGAGCACATCGGCAAATTGCACGGTACAATGCCGGAGCGCTGTCTCTGCCCGCTCAGCGCGTTGCAGGCTCATCCGCAGTGCCATCCAGCCCAGCACGACACCAAGGATCAGGCCCACGACCTGCACGCCCTGGTTCGGCCCCAGATTGGCAAGCGGAATGCCAAACAGTGTCACCCCCCGACCTTCGAGGGCGAAGAGAAGCACGAAGTAAATGGTGGCATTGAATTGAAGAGCGGCGATCACCCAAAGGGCAATTTTTTTCTTTTTGTTCATGGCGTGACCCTGGCTTGCAGTCCAGCGTATTTAGCCATGCTCTGGCAAAGCGCAAGAGATTGCCGCTATGCGCGCCGATCAACCCTTAGTGATTTGGCGCCCGCCCCTGAGGGCGAGCGCAGTTGGTCTAAAGGTTAACGGGGAAAGTCGCCGTCTTCGAGGTTTTCTACGGGTGTCGGGAAAACCGTGATGACTTGGGTTTTGTCGGTGTCGCTGCGGAATTGGCCGCGCAGGAACACGTCGCGTTGTAGCTTCAGTTCCTGATCGTCCACACTGCGGCTGGAATAGATGGCCTCATCTGCGGCTTTGTCGTTATAGCCGATCTGATGGCCTTCCATCCCCTGCGCGAAAGCGGCGGTCCCGGCGGTGGCGAGGATCAGGGCGGTGGTGGTGAGTGTCTTTTTCATGTCGTGTCCTTTGAACTTTAAGGTGTAGAGATCGCCGCCGCAGTTAGCGGGGGAAGCGGTCTACGGATTCGTCGGATTGCGCGGTGGGGAAGACGGTGACGGTCACGTCAGATGTGTCTTCCGCGCGCAGGGTGCCTTTGGTGAAAGTCGCGATTGTCTGTGCGTCGACAGCGTCGGAACGGCTGGAGTAGGAAACGCCGTTGTCGGACTTGTCGTTGTAGCCGATCTGGTGACCTTCCATGCCCTGCGCGAAGGCGGCGGAGCCTGCGGTGGCAAGGATTAGGGCGGTTGCTGTCAGTGTCTTTTTCATGTCGTGTCCTTTGCGTCTGGGTTGGCCCGCTGTCGGGGTGGCCCGCTGTGAAATGGTGACGGCGCCGGTCAGTGACGTGGCGTCGTCGGGATGACTGGCAAAAGGGTATTCGACGGGGGATTGGCTATCCTCCCGGGGTTTAAATCAGCAGGTCTAAACTCTTGTCTGACCGCTCTAAACCTTGGTTTAGGAGGGGGTTTCGCGCCCTAGCCGGGGGCAATTTGCCGTTGGGTCAACCCTGTAAGGGCGAAACGCATGTCGCCGCCGCTTGCAGCGCGGTCGCGCCGCGCAAACGCTGGGTGAAATCCATTTCGCGATTTTCTTGGCCGTTTTCCTTGCACCGCTCTTACGCGCCGTCATTCCCGGCCCCCACCGCAGGAAGACACACCCGAAGAGACAAAAAAGACCCGCGCTTTCACGCAGGCCTTTTAGTATTCGTGCGCGATCGCGCGGAACTTAGGCGAAGTCGCCCATATCAAAGTCCAGCGCCCGTGCGACGGTAAAGATGTCCTTGTCGCCGCGCCCACACATGTTCATCACCAGCAGGTGGTCTTTCGGCAACTCTGGCGCGATCTTGAGAACATGGGCCAGCGCGTGGCTCGGCTCCAGCGCCGGGATGATCCCTTCGAGCGCACAGCACAGTTGAAACGCCTCCAGCGCTTCCCGGTCGGTGATCGAGACATATTGCGCGCGGCCAATCTCATGTAGCCAGGAATGTTCTGGCCCGATGCCGGGGTAATCCAGACCAGCAGAGATCGAGAAGCCTTCGAGGATTTGGCCATCGTCGTCTTGTAGGAGGTAGGTGCGGTTGCCATGCAGCACGCCGGGGCGCCCGCCTGTCAGCGAGGCGCAGTGCTGCATCTTTTCGTCAACGCCCTTACCCCCGGCCTCGACACCGATGATGTTCACCGACTTGTCGTCAAGGAAGGGGTAGAACAGGCCCATGGCATTCGACCCGCCGCCGATGGCTGCGATCACCGTGTCGGGCAAACGGCCCTCTGCGGCGTCCATCTGCTCGCGCACTTCCTTGCCAATGATAGCCTGAAAATCACGAACCATCGCCGGATAAGGATGCGGCCCGGCCACGGTGCCGATGCAATAGAAGGTGTCGCGCACATTGGTCACCCAATCGCGCAGCGCGTCGTTCATTGCGTCCTTCAGCGTGCCGCGACCCGAAGTCACTGGCACCACTTCAGCGCCCAGCAGACGCATCCGGAAGACGTTGGGCGCCTGACGCTCAACATCATGCGCGCCCATATAGACCACGCATTGCAGCCCGAACTTGGCACAGACCGTCGCCGTGGCCACGCCATGCTGGCCCGCGCCGGTTTCCGCGATGATGCGTTTCTTGCCCATGCGGCGGGCGAGAATGATCTGGCCCAGCACGTTGTTGATCTTATGCGCGCCTGTATGGTTCAGCTCGTCGCGCTTCATATAGACCTTGGCCCCGCCCAAATGCTCGGTCAGCCGCTCGGCGTGGTAAAGCGGACTGGGGCGGCCCACGTAATGGGTCCAGAGGTCGTGCATCTCGGCCCAGAAACTGTCGTCGGTCTTGGCCTTCTCATATTGTTCTTCCAACTCAAGAATGAGCGGCATCAGCGTTTCCGAGACAAAGCGCCCGCCGAAATCACCGAAACGGCCCTGCTCGTCGGGGCCGGTCATGAAGCTGTTGAAAAGATCGTTGGCCATTGCGCCTCTCCTAGAATGTCGCGTCAGCCTTAGCGCAGCCTGCCCGTCTGCGCCACCAAGAGTTTCAGCCACGGGCAGACGGGCGGCGCATCGCCCTTAATCAAACAATTTGAACAACTCGCGCTTCAAGGCGTTCTCCAACTCGTCTTTCACAAGGTCTTCAAGATCGCGGGTGTCGTCAGGCGCGATATCCAACTCTTCTTGCACCTTGCGCCGCACCACATCCTCGGCGCGTTGCTTTTCCTCGCGGAAGTTCAGGTCAATCGCGGCTCTCAGATCGGCTTTGATCTCAGGATCAGCCCAAGGCCCCCTGATCCGTACCGGCACCGCCAGCCCCCCGCGCGACGCATTGACCCGCAGCGCCTTAGGGGTGACGGTGTAATCAATGGTCCGCGCTCCAAGATCGACCTGCCCCTCCCCGGTCGCGTTAAAGTTGGGAAGGAGCATCAGCAGATCGTCATTGTGCAACACACCACCTGCGATGTCGAAACTGGCCTGAACGGAATCAAACACAGTGCTGCCCCCCTTGGCATCGACCGACCCCAGCAGCGCGTCCAGATCGATCCCCGCAATCGTGCCGCGCCCCATGGACAAAGTCCCGTCGCCGCTTAAGGACTGCATGATTGCCGCCACCGATTGCCCGCTACCCAAAAACGACAGTTGCGCATCGCCTTCGCCGGTGAAACGCGTCACCTCGGCTGCGTCCTCCAACAGATTGCGCATCTGCACGCCCTGTGCGTTCAACTTGCCCCCTACTGACAGACCGTTGCGGTTGTTCATCACGAACTCCCCTGCGATCTTGCCGCCATAGGCTGCCATGTCCTGCAGATCGAACACCATTCGTGCGCGATCGTTGCGCAGCACCATGCGGGTGGGGCCCGCTTTGAGTTGGCTAAGATTGATTTCTTCTGCGCTGAGCGCAATGTCACCATCGAAGGCCGCCAACCAATCAGCGTCGATTTCTTGGCGCGACCAGCCCGCAACTGTGGCTTTCGACCCTGCCCCGGTCTCCGCTGCGTCCTCCGCATCGGACAGACCCGACAAGTCCAAGGCACCGGCGCGTAGATTGCCTCTGATCCGGGGCGTGCCGTTCAATGCCAAGTCCGCTTGGCCTGTCAGGCGATTGCCACCCAAATCCGCCGCGATATTGCGCAGCGCCAACTGTCTGTCGGGCGAAAGCGTCAGCCCGCTGCGCAGATCGACCGAGCGGCCCAACCCGCGCGGGAACTCCACCGCTCCTGCGCCGAGAGCGGCGAGAAAAGCACCCGTATCCGCGCTTTCAATCTGCACATCTCCCGCCAAGGCCCCTTTCAGCGAGCCGCGCCCGACGAAAGAAGCCGACCCGTCGCGTGCCTTTAACGCCGCACGCAGAGGCTGCACCTCTCCGTTCAGAAACGCGGCAAACCCTTCGATCCGCGCGGTCAGGTTCACTGGCGGGCCAGAAGGTGCCATGCTGGCGACGATATCCGCCGCGCCAGCTTGCTCCGGCCAATCGAGCGTCAGATCGACACCTTCATAGGTCACCAGATCGGCGCCTTCGGCATCATAGATCAGCGTGGCATTCTCAACCGTGAGCTTTTGAATGCTCAGCGGCCGCTTGCGCTGCGATGGTGCTGCCTCCGTCTCAATCCGGGCGCCGCTGACACTGTCTGTGAACTGCCAACTCGCGCGGCCATCGCGGCGCTGCTCCAGCCGGATCATTGGGCTTCGCGCTGCAATATGGGTGATGCGAATCTCGCCGCGCAGCAGGGCTCCTGCATCCACACCAATCGCCGCATTGGCCGCCGTCAGCATCGCGCCCTTGTCCGTCCAATCGGCGTTGCCAACTTCGATTCCGCCAGCGGTCACGCCCAACACCGGCCAAAAGGTCACATCAACATCTCCGGTGATTGTGACGTCACGCCCGGTCATCCGGCTCAGTTGATCACTGGCGATCCGCGCGATCGGCTCTCCGGGCATCAACAGCAAGGCCCCCACAATGATCACCGCAATAAGCAACAGCGCGCCGATGCCGCGTATAATCCATCTCATGGCTCTTTCCTCCTGCCCGGCGGCTCTTTCCCCGCTCACGTGCTTGCCTTATAGCCACCCCATGAGCACAAACCCACCTAATCTGCGCCCTGACCTCGCCCCATCGGCCAAGATCAGCGACCCCGCCCGCCCCGGCCAGCCCACCATCGGCATGGTCAGCCTCGGCTGCCCCAAAGCGCTGGTGGATTCTGAACGCATCCTTACGCGCCTGCGGGCCGAAGGCTACGGCGTCTCGCCTGACTACGCGGGCGCAGATGCGGTGATCGTGAACACCTGCGGCTTCCTCGACAGCGCCAAGGCCGAAAGCCTCGATGCCATCGGCGAAGCATTGACGGAAAACGGCAAGGTGATCGTCACCGGCTGCCTTGGGGCCGAGCCGGACTATATCCGCGAACACCACCCCAAGATCCTCGCCGTGACCGGCCCGCATCAATATGAACAGGTGCTCGACGCGGTGCATGGCGCGGTGCCGCCCAGCCCCGATCCCTTTATCGACCTTCTGCCCGCGCAGCAGGTCTCGCTCACCCCGCGCCACTACAGCTACCTCAAGATTTCCGAGGGCTGTAACCACAAGTGCAAATTCTGCATCATCCCCGACATGCGCGGACGGCTGCAAAGCCGCCCGGCCCACGCAGTGATGCGCGAAGCCGAGCGGCTGGTCGATAAGGGCGTCAAAGAACTCTTGGTCATCAGTCAAGACACTTCTGCCTACGGGGTCGACATCAAACACGCCGAAGACCGTGGCCACCGCGCCCATATCACCGATCTGGCGCGTGACCTCGGCTCCCTTGGCGCATGGGTGCGGCTGCACTACGTCTACCCCTACCCACATGTGCGCAAACTGATCCCGCTGATGGCCGAAGGTCTGGTGCTGCCCTACCTCGACATCCCGTTCCAGCACGCGCACCCCGATGTGTTGAAACGCATGGCTCGCCCGGCAGCGGCCTCTAAAACCCTCGACGAAATCGCCGCATGGCGCGACACCTGCCCCGACATCACCCTGCGCTCGACCTTCATCGTCGGCTACCCGGGCGAGACCGAGGCAGAGTTCCAAACCCTGCTCGACTGGCTGGACGAGGCGCAACTCGACCGCGTCGGCTGCTTTCAATATGAAAACGTCGAAGGCGCGCGCTCCAACATGCTGCCCGACCATGTGCCAGCAGAGGTCAAACAAGACCGCTGGGACCGCTTTATGGAAAAGGCACAGGCGATTTCCGAAGCCAAGCTCGCCGCGAAGGTCGGCAAGCGCATGGATGTGATTGTCGACGAAATCGATGCAGAGGCCGCCACCTGCCGCACCAAAGCCGACGCGCCAGAGATCGACGGGAATCTTTTCATCGACGAGGATTTCCAAAACCTTAAAGTCGGTGACATCGTCACGGTCGAAGTCGAAGAAGCAGGCGAATACGACCTCTGGGGACGTCAGATCGCCTGACACGCCGCTCTTTTTGAACGAAGCATATTATGGAAAACCGGGGGCGATGTCCCCCGGCGACCCGCTCCAAATATCTCCTCCAAAGCAAAATCGCCTCGCAATAGCGGCGCCCAAGCTCACCCCCGTCCGGGCGTCAGAGCGCCCCGATGCGTGGAACAATGCCCCGCATCGCATGTTTATTCCTTACAAAGCGCAAAGGGCCAGTCACCGCAACATATAGCGAAACCAACATTTGAAGACACTATATAAACCCGCTGTAGGGAGCACCCGATCGGCAAAACTTGAAAATGTTCTTCGTATGTTCTATATATGGAAAACAGCAGCAAAGGAATGACAGATGTCTTTTCAGCCTCAGTTTCCCGGTATCTTTGACCCTGATAAGGGTGCACGCCCCGCGCGGGGCAGTGACAGCGCTCAACCCCGCCAAGCAGACCGCCGCATGCCCGCGACGGAAAAACAGATGAACTATGCCCGTATCCTTGCCCGAAAAACCGGGGCCGATCTGCCCAAGGGCATTGAGAACGACCGCACCGCCCTATCCGATTGGATCGATTCACATAAAGCGCCGGTGCATGACGGGCCATTCGCCGCCTACCCTTCAGCGAAACAGGTGGCCTTTGCCGAACGTATCGCACGGCTAAAACGCCGTGATGTGCCGGAGGAGTGTTTTCGCGACAAGACCCTAATGTCGCGTTGGATCGACGGCAACAAACCACGATAAAGCGCCATAGGTTTATCGGTTAACGTAGGGTCAGCCATGGAAGGGCGCGGCGCGACCGCTACTTTAGGTGCATGGCTTATCCGACCTCAAAAGCAGAAACTCTTGCAGATGGCACCGTACATGCGCTGAGCCTTTGCTTTGCCATTCCCGCCAGTATTTTACTGCTCATGCACGCGGCGGGTCAGGAAAAAGCGCTTTTGGCCATTGCGATCTATTCAGCCTGTATTCTCGTTTCTTTCACCGTATCAGCGATTTACCACCTGCTGCCCTTTGACCGCAGCCGCACCTTTCTTGCCCGCCTCGATCACGCCGCGATCTATTTCAAAATCGCTGGCACCTACACCCCGCTGGTGATGGTGATCGGCTCGGGCTTTGCCTATGGCATTTTGGGCATTGTCTGGGCGCTGGCGGTCATTGGCGCTGTGGCCAAACTGTGGTTTTGGCGGACCGATGCGCGCGGGTCGCTGGCGCTTTATCTTGGCATGGGCTGGTTGTCAGTGCTGTTGATCTATCCGATGTGGCACAACCTTCCCGGCGCCGCGTTGGCTTTGGTGGCTGCCGGGGGCTTAACCTATTCGGCGGGAACGATGATCTATGCCCACCCCGGCATGCGCTATCAAAACGCGATCTGGCATGTGTTTGTTTTGGTTGCGACCGCCTGTTTCTTTGCGGCCATCGCGCTTAGCGTTTAAGTGCCAAGCGCATCAAGATAGGCGCGCACACAGGTCTGCACGTGCCGAAAGCGGTCACCGCCGAGATGTTTGCCGCCGTACCAGCGTGTGACCACGATAAGATGATCTTCCAACCCTTCGCGCTCTAACATGCGCAAGATCACCATTCCTGCGCCAGCTTCGCCATCGTCGCCCTTGAGCGGGCCGCCGTCTGACAGCAGCACCGCCCAGGTGTTATGCGTGGCCTTGGCATAGGCCTTGTCCCGTTTGAGCGCCTTTAGCGCGGCATCGACCTCTGCCCGGCTGCGCGCCGGGCAGCCAGAGACCGCGTATTTCGAGCCGCGGTCGTTTAATATCTGGCCCAGCCTATGCAAGCCGTCAAAGCCCTGCCGCCGTACGCCGCACCGTATCCAGTCGGGCCGCGTTTGGCGGATGCGTGCCAAGGAAACGGTCGCCGGGATCGGGGATGCGGGCAAAGAACTCGGCGCCGCGCAGGGGGTTATACCCGGCCCGTGCGGTGATGATCGTACCCAAGGCATCTGCCTCAAGCTCAAAATCTTTCGAGTAACGCCGCGCGCCCACTTCAGCGCCCAACTCCTGCGCCGTGCGCACCGCATTGGCGTCCCCGCCGCTCAGCGTCGCGATCCCCGCAAAGATCACCGCGCCCGCCATAGCGTTCTGTTGCTGGCGTCCAATATGGCCCGCGATGTGATGCGCAGCTTCGTGACCCAGCACAAAGGCCAGTTCATCCTCGTTGCGCGCATCCGCGATCAGCGCCAGCGTAAAGCCGACAATCGGGCGGCCCTGTTTGTCGAGCGTCTGAAAGGCGTTGGCAGGCTGGCCGGGGCGGTCATCAACAACGATGTTATAGTCGCAATTCACCCCAGTTGTGCGCGCGCGGCATTCGCGCTCCGCAATCGGTTCCACCCGGCGCACAACCTGAACAAAACTACGCGCCGCGCTATCCGCAGAAAGACGGGGTTGGCTGGTCTGGGTTGGGCTGGCAGGGGGCAAAGGGCCGTTCTGCACCGGCACGACTTCGCAGGCTGCCAGCAGGACGAGGGCGCCAAATGCGCCGAGAGCATTTTTTAATTTCACAACTGATCCTTCGGTGGGATTACGGTCAGGCGTCGTTCGGGCTTCGCAGGTCTTTGTGTATCACGACGCCCCGCTGCTGCCACCCCCGTTCCTGCAGCTTTGAAGGCGGCCTTGCGCTTATCCGCACAAAGCCTAATGTGCGCTCATGTTTACCATCGAGCACGAATTTGACGCCACCGTCATCACCCTGATCGACGAATCCGACGCCCCCCTGCGCGAGGACGTCACCGTCTCTGCCTTTGCCGGGCAGATCACGATTGAACAGTGGGATTCGCGCACAGACCGTGTGGTCAAGATCACCCTGTCGCCCGCGCAGCTCAGCGATCTTACGGCGGCGCTGAATCTGCCCGAAGGCATCTACCGAAGCAACTCTTAAGGACCCGCGACATGGCCACCGGCACCGATATTAAAACCTATTTCAACGGCACGTGGCACGATGGCGATCTGCCGACGATCAAAGCCGCCGACCATGGCGCATGGCTCGGCACGACCGTCTTTGACGGGGCGCGGCTTTTTGATGGGCTGGTCCCCGATCTCGAAGCTCATTGCGCCCGGGTTAACCGCTCGGCCAAGGCGCTGATGATCACGCCCACGATGGAAACCGACGCCATGGTCGAGGCGGTGCGCGAGGGGATCAAAAGCTATGGCCGCGATCAGGCTGTCTATATCCGCCCCATGTATTGGGCGCTGGCGGGCGATGAATTGGGCATCGTCCCACGCGAAGGCGCCACGGGTTTCGCGATCAGTCTTGAGGCGATCCCCATGGCCCCGCCCGAGGCTGCCACAACCCTCACCCGCACCCGTTTCCGCCGCCCGGTGCTGGAGGACAACGTGGTTAACGCCAAAGCGGGCTGTCTTTATCCCAACAACGCCCGCATGATGGTCGAAGCGCGGTCCAAAGGGTTCGGCAACGCGCTCGTGGCTGACGCCATGGGCAATGTCGCCGAAAGCGCCAGCGCCAATGTCTTTATGGTCAAGGATGGTGAGGTGTTCACCCCCATTCCCAACGGCACGTTCCTCGCCGGGATTACCCGCGCGCGCCATATGTCGAACATGCGCGAAGCGGGCATGAAGGTGCATGAAACCGTGCTCAGCTTTGACGATTTTCATGCCGCGGACGAAGTGTTCCTGTCTGGCAATATGATGAAGGTCACCCCCGTCAGCGCCTTTGACAACACGCAATATGGCACCGGGGACAATCAAAACCCGGTGACGCGCCGGGTGCGTGAAATGTATTGGGACTGGGCGGGCAGCCAGCGCAGCTAAGGCTGTGGATTGCGGCGGCGCGCAAAAGCATTTGCCAGCGCCGCCCGCCCGCGCCATGATCGCCGCGCGCTCTGCAACGGCGTAAAGAGAGGTTTGATGCGGAAATTCCTTGTGGTGCTGGATGATAGCACCGAATGCCTCAACGCGATGCGTTTCGCAGCCCTGCGTGCGGCCCGCACCGGCGGCGGCGTGACCGTCCTGTCGGTGATCCCGCCGGAGGAGTTCAATCACTGGATCGGCGTTGGCGATCTGATGCGCGAAGAAGCCCGTGAGCGGATCGAAGTGCATTTCGAGGTTTTCGCCAAATGGATGCGCGACAAACAGGGCGTTGACCCTGAGTTGGTCATTCGCGAAGGTGAACCCAACGAAGAGATCATCCAACAACTGTCTGACGATCCTGAGATCGGCGTGCTGGTACTGGGTGCCAGCGGTGACCGCAAACAGGGCCCCGGCCCGCTGGTCACACAGCTGACACGCGCTGCCGGGTCGCTGCCCGTGCCAATCACCATCGTGCCGGGTGATCTGAGCAAAGAGCAGTTGGAAGCGATCACCTAACGCGCCCTACCCCCAAGCGGGACGCAGATCATTCAGCCGTTCCGGCAGGTCTGGCAATGCTGACAGCGCATGGACCTGCGGCCCATATTGCCCGCGCACTAGCCCCCGGCCCAGCCCCGGCAGCGCGCGCGCAATACCACTCAGGGCTCTCATCCCCATCATCCGCAGCCCCCAAGGGCCGGGGTAGAAACTCTCCGCCGGGGTGCCATTGGCGAAAACAACCTCGTGCCGCTCCAACATGATATGCACATAGGTCACCTCCCGCACACCTTGGGCCACCCGGATGCCGCCGCCTTCGATCCGTGCCGCCCGGCCCGCCCGCAGCAGGCTCGCCCCCCTGCCCGGCAGGTCAACAGCCACCGCATGTTGCGGCGACAGCCGCAGTGGGCGATTGTTGCCCAAAGCCCCCGGCGCGAAATGGATGGGACGCAGCCCCGGTGCTGCTGTTAGCGCGGCCGGACCAAGATGGCGCTGCCCCGCCCAGATCACCGGTTGGGAACCATTGTCGCGCGTCTGCACCAGATCACCCGACCGCAAAGTCTCTACCGGCGTTTCACCCTGCGGCGTGCGGATCATCGTGCCTGCGGTGAAACAGGGCACCCCTGCGGCGCGGATCTGTGCGGTGTTGGACATCTGCGCGGGTGTCACGCCCTGCATCACCACGGTCTCCCCTGCGGGGAAGGTGAGCAAAGCGTTGCCAAAACCATCATCGCTCACCACCACATCCCAGACCCGCACCGGGTTGCCGTCCAATGTGCGCAGGTTGGAGACGTCGAGTTGATCGTTGTAGTTCCCGTCGAGGTCTCGGTCGCCGGTGTCGAAATCCGTGACGGTGTTGGTGCTTGTCACGCCGAGCAGATAGGTATCATCCCCGGCCCCGCCGGTCATGGTGTTGTCACCGCTGCCGCCGCTTAGCGTGTCTCGGCCCTCGCCCCCCGAAAGCAGATCGTCGCCCGCCTCCCCGGCCAGCAGATCATCCCCCGCGCCACCGTGCAGCGTGTCATGGTCCGCGCCGCCATAAAGGCTGTCGTTGCCTGCGCCGCCGCTTATGGAATCGTTGCCCGCCTCGCCGTGGACCGTATCCGCTCCGGCGTCCCCGGACAGGCTGTCACCCCCCTCACTCCCGATGATCTGGTCATCACCCTCACCACCGTGGATCGTATCCGAGCCGCCGCCGCCAGAGAGTACATCATTGCCAGACCCGCCGGAGATCGAATCTCGCCCATCGCCGCCATAGATCGTGTCATCACCCGCGCCGCCATCGATCGTATCATCGCCGCTTTCGGCAGAAATCCAATCGTTGTCCGCACCGCCAAAAACGGAATCATTGCCAGCACCACTGTAGATTGTGTCGTTGCCCGCATCGCCATAGAGCGTATCATCAAAGTTGTCGCCGTTCTGGCCCGCGACATCGTCGATCAGATCATTCCCGTCGCCGCCGCGCACGGAATCCGCGCCGGTCCCGTAATAGATCGTGTCATTGCCCGTTCCACCATCGAGCGTGTCGTTCCCAGCACCGCCGCTGATCCTGTCATCCCCCGCACCGCCCGCGACGCGATCGGCTTCAGCCCCCGCGCGGATGTCATCGTTATAGGCTCCGCCCCTATAGGAATTGGCATCGTCAGGGTCATCGGTTGGCGCCACTAGACTGGTGTAGGCTGGTGCATTGCCGCTATCGACCTGAAACGGCCCGGTATAGGTATAGGCCACCCCCGGCGTGATCGGCCCATCTGCGACCCAACCGTTGGGAACCCCGCTGCTTTCCACCTGATAAACGTTGACGACATTGCCATTGCCATCCTCCAGCCGATAGCTGCCTTCAAGATAGGTCTGGCCCTGACCAACAAGGGTGCCATTGGCGTCGTATTGATAGGCGTATTGCGTGCTGTCGTTGCCGATCTCGTCGTTCGTGCTGTCGCCGTTATAGACGTTGCTCTGGTCTTCGATGTCATAGCGCATCGCGTCGGTGCTGGCGTCGAAATCCGGGCGCAGCCATATATGCCCTGTCGAGGTGATCTGAAAAGCATCGGTGTTGTAGCTTCCAACGGAAAAAATTGGCATGACGGCCCCCTCATAATAGCTCAGGGGTTGTCGCGCAGAGCCGCGAAGAAAGGGTTAAACCGACAGTTTGACACAAAGCCCCAAGTACTTAGCAGCAGTCATGACTTGCCAAAGAGGCATCGGCGGGCAATTTAGAATCGTTCCAAACCTTGACTTGCTACGCCTTGAGGCGCATATCAGTCTCACGCCGAAAGCGAGGTAAACGCCATGTTCATCCAGACCGAATCCACCCCGAACCCCGCAACGCTTAAGTTCCTGCCGGGTCAGACCGTGCTGGAGATGGGCACCGCCGATTTCCCCACCCCCGAGGCGGGCGCGACATCGCCGCTGGCCCAACGACTCTTTGCTGTTGAGGGTGTGACCGGCGTTTTCTTCGGCACCGATTTTGTGACCGTGACCAAGGCCGATGGCGTTGAATGGGACCATGTGAAGCCTGCTCTGCTGGGCGCGATCATGGAGCATTTCCAGTCCGGTGAGCCGGTGATGGCCTCCGACCACCAGCCCGGCTCCGGCCATGCCGCCCATGACGGCGAAGACGGTGAAATCGTCGGTCAGATCAAAGAGTTGCTCGACAGCCGCGTGCGTCCTGCCGTGGCCCAAGATGGGGGTGACATCACCTTCCACGGCTTCGAGCGCGGTGTTGTCTATCTGCACATGCAAGGCGCCTGCGCAGGCTGCCCCTCGTCCACGCTGACGTTGAAGATGGGCATCGAAAACCTCCTGCGCCACTATATCCCCGAGGTGACCGAGGTGCGCCCGGTTGCCTGAGCATAGCGCAAGCGGGCCGCTGATTCTGGCCTTCGACACATCGGCCGCGCATTGCGCGGCCGCTTTGCTGTCGGGCCGCCGGGTTCTGGCGAGCCGGGTCGAGCCGATGACTAAGGGCCAAGCCGAACGGCTATTGGTGCTCTGCGCGGAGGTGTTGGAAGAGACGGGGGTCAGCTATGACGACCTCAGTGCGCTCGGCGTCGGCATTGGTCCGGGCAATTTCACCGGCATCCGCATCGCCGTGTCCGCCGCACGCGGTCTCGCGCTTGGCCTTGGCATTCCGGCGGTTGGCGTCGACGCCTTTGACGCGCTGCGCGAAGGCCATGTCGGCCCCTGCGCCTGCGCTGTTGATGCCCGCCGCGATCAAGTTTTCCTCCAAGGCTTTGACAACCCCGCCATCGCGGCCCCTGCGCTTTACGATGCTGCCGATCTGCCTGCCTTTGACGGCCCGCTGATCGGCGCTGGCGGCCAGTCGCCCGCCCTGCCGGTGGCCGAAGCCATTGCCCGCATTGCCGCAAGACGCTTCGCGGCCAAGCCGCCACGCCCGGCCCCGCTCTACTTGCGCCCGGCAGATGCAGCGCCCGCGCGGGACGCAGCCCCCCAGCTTTTGCCGTGACACCGACAGAGCTGGCCGCCCTTCACGCTGCCGCCTTCACCCGCGACCGACCTTGGGGCGTGGATGAATTCGCCAGCTTGCGCGACAGCCCCTTTGTTGAATTATACACCCGTCCGGGCGGTTTCGCCCTGACCCGCACCATCGCGGGAGAGTCGGAGCTTTTGACCCTCGCTGTCGATCCCGCCCAGCAGCGGCAGGGCCTTGGCCGCGGCTTGGTGCAAGACTGGATCACCGCCCTGCCGCCAGATACGACCCATGCCTTCCTCGAAGTGGCAGCCGACAACGCCCCGGCGCGCGCACTCTATCTCTCGATGGGCTTTGCGCAGGTCGCCACGCGGCGCGCCTATTACGCGCGCGCCAGCGGCCCTGCGGTCGATGCCTGCATCATGCGCCGTGACTTGACCTACGGTCACACTGGCATTTAGCAGACAAGCTGCGCAAAAAGCGGTTGACCCCACCCCCTGCCTACACCCTAAATTGCAGCTGATCACCAGATCCAAGTAACGCTAGGATGGCAGGCCAGTCCAAACCGTCCGGCACCACACCACGGGAGACGTACATGACCCTCACCACCAAATTCCTCGGCGCTGTTGCCGGCCTTGCCCTGACATCGGGCGCCGCACTGGCCGAACCTGCGCTGATCTTTGACCTTGGCGGCAAGTTCGACAAGAGCTTCAACGAAGCGGCGTTCAATGGCGCAACCCGTTGGGCCGAAGAAACCGGCGGCAAATTTGCCGAGATCGAAATGCAGTCCGAAGCACAGCGCGAGCAGGCTCTGCGCCGCTTTGCCGAATCCGGTGCCAACCCGATCATCACCATGGGTTTCGCCATGGCCGATCCGCTGGCCACCGTGGCGCCCGACTATCCGGACACCAAATTCGCCGTGGTTGACGTGAACTGGCTTGACCTGCCCAACGTGCGTCAGATCAGCTTTGCCGAGCATGAAGGCTCCTACCTCGTGGGCGTCATGGCTGCGATGGCCTCTGAAACCGGCACCGTTGGCTTTGTTGGCGGCATGGACGTGCCGCTGATCCGCCACTTCGGTTGCGGTTATGCCCAAGGCGTTATGGCCACCAACCCCGATGCCAAGATCATCGCCAATATGACCGGCACCACCCCGGCGGCTTGGAACGACCCGGTGAAGGGGTCGGAAATCACCAAGGCGCAGATCAACCAAGGCGCTGACGTGGTCTATGCCGCTGCAGGCGGCACCGGCGTTGGCGTGCTGCAAACCGCCGCCGACGAGGGCATCCTGTCGATCGGAGTGGACAGCAACCAAAACCACCTGCACCCGGGCAAGGTTCTGACTTCCATGCTCAAGCGCGTCGATGTGGCTGTCTATGACGCGATGATGGCGGGCGAAGACCTCGAGGTTGGCGAAGTTGTGACCCTTGGTCTTGCCGAAGAAGGTGTCGGCGTTGCGATTGACGAGCACAACAAAGATTTGGTCACCGACGAGATGAAGAAGGCCGTAGAAGAAGCGCGCCAGAAGATCATCGACGGTGAGATCGAAGTGGTTTCCTACTACGAGAACGACAGCTGCCCGGCGCTGGACTTCTGAACCTAGGATAACCTAAACTTACCCTCTGGGCCGCGTCGTATCATCGGCGCGGCCTTTTCCGAACCGGAGGTTGCAATGATCTGGAAAACCTTGATCGGCTTGGCGTTCTGCGCCTGCGCTGCCTCTGCGTCGGCCGAAACCCTTCAGTTTGAAACCGACACGGGTGTCGTAATCGTCCGAAGCTACGACCAGTATGGCACGGCAGTTGTGGAATTTATCGGAGCGGCCGGTGCGATGTACCAGTGTGTCGCCATGAATGCCTCCGGCACCCCCATCGCGACGGCCTCCGCAATGGCCGATATGGGACAAATCCTTATTCAAGGCGTTAACGCTCAAGACATCGACGCCATCAAATGCCGCAGGACCTTTTGACATGACCGACACCGCTCCCGCGATCGAACTCAAGGGCATTTCCAAGGCCTTCGGCCCGGTACAGGCCAACAAAGACATCTCGATCCGCGTCATGCCCGGCACGATTCACGGCATCATCGGCGAAAACGGCGCGGGCAAATCAACGCTGATGTCGATCCTCTATGGGTTCTACAAAGCCGACGCAGGTGAAATTTTTATCGCTGGCCGCAAAACCGACATCCCCGACAGCCAAGCCGCCATTGCGGCGGGCATCGGCATGGTGTTCCAGCACTTCAAGCTGGTCGAGAACTTCACCGTGCTGGAGAACATCATCCTCGGCGCCGAAGATGGCCGCCTGCTAAAGCCCTCGCTGTCGAAAGCCCGTAAATCGCTGATTAGCCTGTCCGAAGACTACGGCCTCAACGTCGATCCCGATGCGCTGATCCAAGACATCGGCGTGGGCATGCAGCAGCGCGTGGAGATCCTCAAGGCGCTCTACCGTCAGGCCGATATCCTGATCCTTGACGAGCCCACCGGCGTGCTGACCCCTGCCGAGGCCGATCAACTTTTCCGCATCCTCGGGCGTCTGCGCTCGGAAGGCAAAACCATCATCCTGATCACACACAAGCTGCGCGAGATCATGGAGATCACCGACACCGTGTCGGTCATGCGCCGGGGCCAGATGACCGCCACCGTGAAAACCGCCGAGACCTCGCCCCAGGAACTGGCCGAGCTGATGGTCGGGCGTAAGGTCTTGCTGCGCGTCAATAAAGAGCCCGCCACGCCGGGCGATGTAATCCTCGATGTCAGAGGCCTCCGTGTCGTCGACGACAAGGGCGTCGAGCGGCTGCGCGGGATCGACCTGCAGATTCGGGCAGGCGAAGTGCTGGGCCTCGCGGGTGTCGCCGGCAACGGCCAGTCGGAACTGCTCGAAGTGCTGGGCGGCTATGCCGACGGCACCGGCAGCGTCATGCTGAACGGCACGCCCTTGGACCTTTCGGGCAAGAAATCCGACGGCCAATCACGCCGTGCGCGTGGCGTCGCCCATGTGCCCGAAGACCGCCAGCGCGAAGGTCTGATCATGGATTTTCAGGCGTGGGAGAACAACGTCTTCGGCTACCACCACGACGACCGCTTCAACAGCGGCCTATTGATGGACCACGCCGCGATCCGCGCCGATGCCGAGGACAAAATGGCCCGTTTCGACGTGCGCCCGCCCGATCCGACGCTGGCGGCCAAGAATTTCTCGGGCGGCAACCAGCAGAAGATCGTTCTGGCCCGCGAGATCGAGCGCAACCCCGACCTGCTGCTGATCGGCCAGCCCACGCGCGGCGTCGACATCGGTGCAATCGAGTTCATCCACGAGCAGATCATCGCCCTGCGCGATCAGGGCAAAGCGATCCTGTTGGTCTCGGTGGAACTGGAAGAAATTCTCGCCCTGTCGGACCGCATCGCGGTGATGTTCGACGGGCAGATCATGGGCGAACGCGCCGCTGATCAGACCGACGAAAAGGAGCTTGGGCTGCTCATGGCAGGCATCACCGACACCGAGAACGAACATAGCGTGGCCGAGGTCGAGGCCAATCTCGCCCGCGCCGGCGGCGACGCGCGCAAGGAGGTCTGAGATGGACGTGATGCCAAAATGGGCCGAGGTGATCCTCGTACCGCTGATCTCACTGTTGCTGGCCGCCATCCTCTCTGCGCTGGTGATCCTGTCGATCGGGGAAGACCCGATTGCCGCTGTGAACCTCATGGTCAAGGGCGCACTCGGCTCGACCTATGGCTGGGGCTACACGCTTTACTACGCCACCAACTTCATCTTCACCGGCCTTGCCGTCGCCGTGGCCTTCCACGCAAGGCTGTTCAACATCGGCGGCGAGGGTCAGGCGATGCTGGGCGGTTTGGGCGTGGCCTTGGCTGCACTCTACATCCCATGGCCGCACTGGACGCTGGCGCTGATCGGTGCAGGCACCATGGCCGCGCTCTTCGGCGCGGTCTGGGCCGCGATCCCCGGTTGGCTACAGGCCAAACGCGGCTCCCACGTCGTGATCACGACGATCATGTTCAACTTCATCGCCGCGGCGCTGCTGAACTACGTCCTCGTCAACGTCATGCGCCCGCCGGGCAGCATGGACCCGGCAAGCGCCCGCTTCCCCGAAGCCGTACACCTGCCGACGCTGCATGAACTCCTTGCCCCCCTCGGCATCGCTTTCTCCAAATCCGCGCCTGCGAACGTCTCGCTTTTGGTCGCGGTTGCGGCTTGCGTCGTGGTTTGGCTCCTGATCTGGCGCACCCGTCTGGGCTATGAAATCCGCGCCTATGGTCATTCGCAACCCGCCGCCAAATACGCCGGCATCTCGCCGGTGCGCATCACCATGGTCACCATGATCATCTCCGGCGCGCTTGCGGGCCTGATGGCGATCAACAACGTCATGGGCGAAAGCGAACGGCTCGTGCTGAACGCGACCGAAGGCGCGGGCTTCATCGGTATTGCCGTGGCGCTGATGGGCCGCTCGCACCCCGTCGGTGTCTTCTTTGCCGCACTCCTCTTCGGCTTCCTCTACCAAGGCGGCGCGGAACTGGCGCTCTGGACCTCGATCCCCCGCGAATTGATCGTCGTGATCCAAGCCTTAGTGATCCTCTTCACCGGCGCGCTCGACAACATGGTGCGGATGCCGCTGGAACGCCTGTTCCTAATGTTCCGCCGCCCCGGTCCGCCCTCGCCAACGCCCGAGACCGAGCCCAAACCCGGCCCCCGCAGCGCCCAGTCGGAGAGCGCGGAATGAGCCCCTTTACCCCCCTGAGAAAGCGGGTCTGACCTATGGACTATATCACGCTCATCCAATTGCTCGACAGCACCGTGCGGCTGGCCACGCCCCTGCTTCTGGCCTGTCTTGCCGGTCTTTTCTCCGAACGCGCGGGGGTCTTTGACATCGGGCTTGAGGGCAAGATGCTGGCCGCTGCCTTCTTCTCCGCCGCTCTCGCCTCGCTCACCGGCTCTGTCTGGCTGGGCCTTGCAGCAGGTATCGGCGCGTCCATGGTGCTTAGCGCCGTGCATGGTCTCGCCTCCATCACCTTTCGCGGCAACCAGTTGATCTCCGGCGTGGCGATCAACTTCCTCGCCGCTGGCATGACCGTGCTGATCGCGCAGGACTGGTTCGCCCAAGGAGGCCGCACCCCCTCGCTCTTTGGCGGCGCACGGTTCGAGCCGATCACCCTGCCCTTCGCCGAGGCGATGGAGAACGCGCCCATCATCGGCCCGCTCTACGAAGAGCTGATCTCCGGCCATTCGATCCTCGTCTATGCCGCCTTCCTCGCCGTGCCGCTGACATGGTGGATCCTGTTCCGCACCCGTTTCGGCCTGCGCCTGCGCGCGGTGGGTGAGAACCCCGCTGCGGTGGACACCGCTGGCGTCTCGGTCGTCGGTCTGCGCTATGCGGCTGTCGGCATCGCCGGTCTGCTCTGCGGCGTGGCGGGGGCCTACTTGAGCACCGCGCTGCAAGCGGGTTTCGTCAAGGATATGTCGGCAGGCCGTGGCTTTATCGCGCTGGCCGCGCTGATCTTTGCCAAGTGGCGGCCTTGGTACGCGCTCTGGGCAACCCTGCTCTTTGGCCTTTTCGGCGCGTTGGAAACTCGGCCTGATGTGATCCAAGCGGTCATTGGCATCAAGGTGCAGGGCCAGCTTCTCGGCGCCCTGCCCTATCTGATGACCGTGGTGATCCTTGCTGGTTTTGTGGGCAAGGCGATCCCGCCCCGCGCGGGCGGCGAGCCCTACGTCAAAGAACGCTAACGCCTGATCGGCTCTTGCGCCCAAGGGCCGGTCAGACACAGCCTTTTCCGGTAGGCGGTATTTAGCGGCGAAGCTATGTTGCAACCGGCAACCGTTCGGGGCTAGGAAACGTCATGCAAATCTACCTGCCCATTGCCGAAGTGTCGGTTAACGCTTTTCTCCTTTTGGGGCTGGGCGGGATCGTGGGCATTTTATCGGGCATGTTTGGCGTCGGCGGCGGGTTTCTCATCACGCCGCTGTTGTTCTTTGTCGGCATCCCGCCTGCGGTGGCCGTGGCCACCTCCACCAACCAGATCGTCGCTTCGTCTTTTTCCGCCTTGCTTGCGCATCTCAAACGCAAGACGGTGGATTTCCGAATGGGCTACGTGTTGCTGGGCGGCGGGCTGATCGGCTCGGGCCTTGGCATGATCGTGTTCAACTACTTAAAATCGCTCGGTCAAGTCGATCTGCTGGTGACGCTCTGCTACGTCATATTCCTCGGCATCATCGGCGGGCTGATGTTCTTTGAATCGCTGCGGGCCATCCGCCGCACCCGCAAGGGCGGCCGGGTAAAACGCAAGAAACACTACTGGGTCCACGGTCTGCCGCTAAAAATGCGCTTCCGGGTTTCGGGCCTTTATATCTCCGTCATTCCTCCGATCCTCGTTGGCGCTTCGGTCGGCGTTCTGTCAGCGATCATGGGCGTGGGCGGCGGCTTCATCATGGTCCCGGCGATGATCTATTTGCTGGGTATGCCGACCAAAGTGGTGATCGGCACCTCGCTGTTGCAGATCATTTTTGTCACCGCCTTTACCACCATGCTGCACGCCACCACTAACCAGACCGTCGACATCGTGCTCGCCGTGCTGCTGCTGGTGGGCGGGGTGCTGGGCGCGCAGGTTGGCACCCGGATCGGCGTGCGTATGCAGGCCGAGCAGCTGCGCATCCTGCTGGCCCTGCTGGTGCTGGCGGTCTGCGGCAAACTGGCGCTTGATCTGCTGCTGCAGCCGGCAGAGCTCTACTCGCTCGGCCCGGTGACAGACTGATGCGGCTCTTTTCTGCACTCACCGGCCTGTTGCTCATGGCCCTGCCCGCCACGGCGGAGGAAGAGATCGTGCTGGGCCTTAGCCAAGCCGAAGTCTCCATCACCACCAATTTCGACGGCTCAGAAATCCTCGTCTATGGCGCCGTGAAACGCGAAACTCCGATCCCCGAAGGCGCTCCGCTCGAAGTTGTTGTCACTGTTTCCGGTCCCTCAACACCGGTGATGGTGCGGCGCAAGGAGCGGCGCTTTGGAATTTGGGTCAACACCGACGCTGTTGAGGTGGACCGTGCGCCCAGCTTTTATGCTGTCGTCACCTCAGGCCCGCTGTCGGAGGTGCTCAAACGCACCGAAGACCTGCGCCACCGCATTTCGATCCCCCGTGCAATCCGGTCTGTTGGCGCGCCGATGGACATTGAAAACCCGGCAGAGTTTACCGAAGCGCTGATCCGTGTGCGCAGCAAGTCGAACCTCTATCAGGTGATCGAAGACGGTGTGAAGGTGGACGAACAAACCCTCTTCCGCGCGGCCATCGCCCTGCCTGCGGCACTGACCGAAGGCGCCTATGACACGCGCATCTTCCTGACCCGCAGCGGAGATGTGGTGGCACAGTATGAAACTGTGATCGACGTGCGCAAAGTGGGGTTGGAACGGTGGCTTTTTAACCTCGCCCATCAGCAAGCCTTTATTTACGGGTTGCTGTCGCTGTTCATCGCCATCGCTGCCGGTTGGGGTGCCTCGGCGGTCTTTGGGCTGCTGCGCCGTTAACCACGCCCAATATAGGGCATCTGCGTCGCCATCACGGTCATGAACTGCACATTCGCATCCAGCGGCAGCTCTGCCATATGCAGCACCGACCGCGCCGCATGGGCCACATCCATTGCCGCCATGCCGGGGTTTTGATCCTTCAGCATAGAGACCATCGGCGTCTCAGCATTGCCAATGTCGATCTGGCCGCAAGCGATATTGAGATCGCGCCCATCCAGCGAAAGCGACTTTGTCAGCCCCGTCACCGCATGTTTTGTAGTCGTGTAACACACCGACCCTGGCCGCGGCACATGGGCCGAGAGCGAGCCGTTGTTGATAATCCGCCCGCCCCCCTGCGCCCGCATCGCGGCAAAGGCCAGACGCGCGGTGATAAACATGCCGTTCAGATTGACCGCCAACACCTGCGCCCAATCCTCAAGCGGCACCTCATCGATGGGAGCCGAGGGGCCAAAGACCCCGGCGTTGTTGAACAACACATCAATATGCCCGAACTGGTCAAAGACCGCCTGCATCGCATCCGCGTCTGTCACATCCGCAGGCAAGGCAACGGCGTTGTCATGCCCCTGTGCCAGCTTGTCGAGCATATCGCCGCGCCGCGCCACAAGGCCGACCCGCCAACCTGCGTCGAGAAACACCTCCGCCGTGGCCCGTCCGATGCCGGAACTGGCACCCGTGATTAAAATGGATTTCATGCCCCCTCCTCTGTCGCTTCCAAGGTCAGCGTCGCTGCCGGAGCGGCCTTCAGATCATCCACCCTGAGCGGCCCCGAAGGCTTGCTCAACCGGTTGCGCACCACCCAGATTAGCCGCTCCTGCGCGCGGGTGATCGCGACATAGGCAAGCCGCTTCCACAATGGCTGCCCCGCCTCCGAGCGCCCCATCCGCGCAGCGGCATAAAGGTCCGGTGCAAAGACCTGCACATTCTCCCACTGGCTGCCCTGCGCCTTGTGGATGGTCACCGCCGCCCCATGCAGGAACGTCGCCCCCATCCGTGCGGCAAAGGGGATAAAGGGTTCTTCCTCATCCGGCTTTTCGATCTTCACAATCGACGCCGCACTCACTTGCGGGTCTTCGGCCCCGATCACATGCAACCGGCTAAACCCCGGCTTGCGCCCTTCGCCCAGATAGACCACTTGGGCGCCCTTGATCAGCCCCCGCGCCTCCAGATCAAGGCGCTTTTTACGGTGTTTAAGCGGCAGTTCAATCCCGTCGCAGATCAGCGGTTCCCCCGCCAGCAGCGCATCTTCGGGCGCGCCATGTACGCTACGAAAGGCATTGATCAAACGGATGCGCGTGGCATTGCGCCAGACCAACACCGGGCTGCGCGCCATCAGATCGACCTCAACCCGCTGGCCCCAGACCACCCGTTCGTCGCGCTTTGATGCGTCTTCGATCATCTGCTCGAAATCGTGAAACTCCAACTGCGGGTCGGCCAGCGCATGGGCAATATCGAGGATCGGGTTGTCGGCTTCTTGCCTGTGGATCCGGTTGAGGTTCAGCACGCGTTTTTCAGGTAGTTTTTCAAACACCATCGTGCCGGACTGCCCCACAGGGGCAAGCTGCGCAGGGTCGCCAAAGAGCAGCAGCGTCGGGAAAATCTCTTTCAAATCCTCGAACTGCTTGTCATCCAGCATCGAGCTTTCATCGACAAAGCCGATGTCCAGCGGCTCTTCGCGCCGTTTCCAGCCGGTGATGAAATCACTGCCCCTGAGCCCCGCCGCCGCCAGCGCCCCCGGCACCGATTTGTTATTGGCAAAAAACGCCGCCGCGCGGTCCAGCGCCACCTCGCTCAGGCCATCAATCTCAGGCTTCTCGCCATTGCCGGTCAACCATTCGGCGATGCGTTCATACTCGGGATGATAAACCGGCGTATAAAGAATCCGGTGGATCGTCGTGGCCGGCACCCCGCGCAGCCGCAAGACACTGGCCGCCTTATTCGTTGGCGCAAGGATCGCCAGCGTGCGTTTTTCGCGTTTCTTGCGCGACTCGTAGTCGCCCGAAACGATCTCGACCCCGGCGCCTTCGAGCGCGCGGTAAAGCTCGGCCAGCAACAAGGTCTTGCCCGATCCCGCCTTGCCGGTCACCGCCATCACCTGATCCGGCCCGCCCGCAGGCGGCATCAGCAAGCTGTCGTCCAGATCAATGCCTGCTGAGCGCAGCATCTCGGCCACCCGGTCATGGGCAGCCGCTTGGTCTTCGGAATAGGTGAGCGCATTCGATGTCATTCCGCGACCCTAATTGACCCCCGCGCCGGGGACCAGATGGGCTGTGGCTCCCTTGCTCTTTTTGATCGAAAATACTTGGAAGAGCGGCTCGGTCCCCCGGTCCGAACTCGCTGATCTTCAGCCTCAAACGACGATCAAGCCTCGGCTTAAGGCGCGCGCCACCGCATGGGTCGTGTTTGACGCACCCAATTTGAACCGCGCACTTTCGACATAGACACGCAGCGTATGTTCCGAGATCGACAGCCGATCAGCCACCTGCGCCCGGCTTAGACCGACAGCCAATAGGGTCATGGTATCAACCTCGCGTGGCGACAGCGCTTGAACCGCATCAGGCGCACGCGCAGGGGCCAGATGCAGTGCCTTTTCATTGAAGCAATGCGCCGCCCAGACCAGATCGCGCCGGTGGCTGACGGTGAAGTCGGCCCAGAGCGCATCTTCGCAACTGTGGTTGGCGGTAAAGAGCGCGAATTGCCCGTGTGGTCCGCGAATGGGGACCGAAAACCCTTGGTTGCCAACCCCATGGGCCAAAGCATCTCGGCGGAATGCCCGCGCCGCGCGGGAAGACCAATCCAACTCCTTCCAATCGACCGGTTGAAAGCGCCGATAGCAGCCGCTCACCACAGGATCGATGCGCAGATAGCCCTGTTCGTGATAGCGCTCAGCCCAGTTGGTCGCATAGGTCCCGCAGCCGTATTGCGTGCCAGCGGTATCGACCCAGTGATAAGCGATATGGGCAATCGCATAGTAGTCGCGCAGCGCTTCGGTGGCGCGCTGCATCGCGGCCAATCCATCAGCCTGTTCCAGTCCTTCCCATATCTGTTCCAGATGCGGCAGTATTCCCATGGGTCTGGCCGATCCCTTCGCCTTGTGCAGACATCTCGGCCAGAGCGATAAGCGCTGCGTCGTCCAACTGCTCCGCCGTGCGGGGCAACCGGTTCGCCGCGGCGAATGCTTTCAGGTCGGCCAATACGTCCAAGATCCAATCATCATGCATGAAGGGTTGCCTATGTTTGGTTAATGCCTGATTAATACAACCATAGCATGTGGATTACGCCCCAAATACCCACGCTTTTGCCTTCCCCAGAAATAGCGGGGTGCGTTTGCGCAACTTGCTGATTAGGCTGCCTGCAATGAAAAAACCCCCACGGCGCAGGGCCGCAGGGGTCAGTCTTGGGGAGGTTCCGTAATCGCTTTTTAATCGGCCGCTGACAGCGCGTCTTCTAAGGTGCGCAGCCCGGTGCGCGGCGCTTGGACCAGCACCGACATATTGCCCGGCTTATGCTCATTGCGCATCATTTTCATATGCGCCTCAGGCAGATCGGCCCAGCTAAAGACTTCGGACATGCAAGGATCAAGGCGGCGTTCCATCATCAACTTGTTCGCGGCGCTCGCCTGTTTCAGATGGGCAAAGTGGCTGCCCTGCAAACGCTTTTGGTGCATCCACATATAGCGCACGTCAAAGGTCAGGTTGAAGCCGGAGGTGCCGGCGCAGATCACCACCATGCCGCCCTTTTTGACCACGAAGGTCGAGACCGGGAATGTCGCTTCGCCGGGATGTTCGAACACCATGTCGACGTTCACACCCTTGCCGGTAATGTCCCAGATCGCTTTGCCGAACTTGCGGGCCTCTTTGAACCACTCGTTGTATTCCGGCGTGTTCACCGTGGGCAATTGGCCCCAGCAGTTAAAATCCTTGCGGTTCAGCACGCCCTTGGCACCCAAATCCATCACGAACTGGCGCTTGCTCTCGTCCGAGATCACGCCGATCGCATTGGCGCCTGCGGTGTTGATGAGCTGGATCGCGTAGGAGCCAAGGCCACCCGACGCGCCCCAGACCAGCACGTTCTGGCCGGGTTTCAGGTCATGCGGCTCATGGCCGAAAAGCATCCGGTAAGCGGTGGCCAGCGTCAGCGTGTAGCAGGCGCTCTCTTCCCACGTCAGGTGCTTGGGACGTGGCATAAGCTGCTGGCTCTGCACGCGGGTGAACTGCGCAAAGGAGCCGTCTGGCGTCTCATAGCCCCAGATCCGCTGGCTGGGGGAATACATCGGGTCGCCGCCGTTACATTCCTCGTCGTCGCCATCGTCTTGGTTGCAGTGGATCACCACTTCGTCGCCGACTTTCCAACGCGTGACCTTGTCGCCCACGGCCCAAACGATGCCCGAGGCATCGGAGCCTGCAATGTGATAGGGCTCACCATGGCCGTCAAAGGGGCTGATCGGCACGCCACGCGCGGCCCAGACACCGTTGTAGTTGATGCCTGCCGCCATGACCAAAACCAGCACGTCTTGGCTGTCGAGTTCTGGCACATCGACGACCTCTTGCAGCATGGCGCTGTCCGGATCGCCGTGACGTTCGCGGCGAATGGCCCAAGCATACATCTGTTTCGGGACATGCCCCATCGGGGGCATTTCGCCCACTTCATAGAGGTCCTTTTGCGGGGCGTCGTATTCGGCGTGTTTCGTATCCAGTGCCATTTGGGCCTCCTGCCGGTAGTGGTCTCAACAAGGTCGGTGCCGCAATGCAGAATCGCGGCGGCTCCCCGTTGGAATATGACCCTGCACGCAACATTGCAACCCCTACAGGGCGGTGTTTGTAATTTTATGACCCAGCAGTTGCAGCAATTTCCGCCGCAGGTGCAGCATCGTCTGAGCCGAAATGCGCAATAGAATTGGCGTAGAAGGCCAGAACCGGCTCTTGGTCTGCAACAATCTGCCAGCCTGCGTCGGTCAAAGAAATGACGCCACGTTTTTCCAATCTTGCAGTCGCCCGCGCGACCCGGTCGGGCAGGACCTCCGGCAGCGGCACGCGGTTGCGCGCGGGCATCTGCGCCAGCGTTTCTGCCACTTTGCCGAGCAGGTCATCAGGCTGCAACGGCGTGCCCTCGCGCAGCATCACCCGCGCGATCAGCGGCACCACCAGCACCGGCATGGCCTGTGCAATCCGGTCCATCAACATATTTGACAGGTCTCCTACTGGCACATCCGTTCCAGTCCGGCGCAAGGACAGCGGATCGCCAAAGGTCACCGCCGCCGTGCCAAAGCGCGTGTCATGCCCGCGCAACCGTCGATACATTTTGCGCAGCACAAAGCCCACCACCACAGTGATCCGCGCGGCAAAGCGCCGGTCGCCCCGTTGGCCCGCCGCGATCAACACGCGATCCTCAAGCACCCGGTCATAGTTGATTGCCACAGGCACAAAAATAATGTCGCGCTCCCCGTCCGGGTCGAACCCTTCGACCACATAGGACAGCAACCCCACCTTTGGCGGCTGCAAGGCGCCGGTCAGGCTCAGCCCGCCCTCGGGATAGAACGCCTGTGTGACCCCGCCCGCCGTAGCCAGTTGCACATAGCGGGCCAAAACCTTGCGATAGAGCGCCCCGCGCGAGCGACGGCGGATGAAATAAGCGCCCATCGAGCGGATGAGCGTGCTCAGCGGCCAGACCCGCGCCCATTCGCCGACGGCGTAGCTAAGCGCCGATGACCGCGCAGCTAGATAGGTGACCAGCATGTAGTCCATATTGGAACGGTGGTTCATCACAAAGACAACAGTGGCATCCCGCGGCAGCGCGGCAAAGGTGGTGTCATTGCTCGCGGCTGTTTCGATGCGGTACACCGAATTGGCCAAGAGCCGCGCCAGACGGATGCCAAAGCTGAAATAGGCAAAGGTCGAAAACCGAGGCACGATCTCACGCGCGTAGTCCCGCGCCTTTTGAAAGGCGACGTTTTCCGGCACACCGTGGCTGCGGGCGTAGTTGACGATCTCTTGGCTGACCTCAGGATCATAGATCAGCCGCTGGATCATGTCATGGCGGCGGGCCAGTTTGAAAGGTTCAATAGGCCGGGTCAGCCGTTTGTTCAGCCGCTCCACCGCCCGTTCCAACCGCCGACGAAAGAACCAGCGCACCGATGGCAGCAGGAAATGGCTGAGCGCCGTAACGGCAGCAAAAACCATGATGAGGATGAACAGCCAAAGAGGCAATTGCACAGTCTGCGTCATGCGCTCACCCTTACAGCGCCTAGGGGGGAGGACAATATTTATCTGCCGCTGCGTCAGCAGGTCAGCCCGCCAGTGATGCCGCAATGCAGCGAATTGACAGCGGCACATTATTTCCCCTATCAACGGCGTAACGCAACTTTATTGCCAACCCGATTCAAAGAGGCCATCCGATGACCCACCCGCAGAAAGACCGCCCTTGGCTCATCCGCACCTATGCGGGCCACTCCACCGCTGCTGCTTCCAACGCGCTTTACCGTTCCAATCTTGAGCGTGGGCAGACCGGGCTTTCCGTGGCCTTCGACCTGCCCACGCAGACCGGCTACGACAGCGACCATGTGCTGAGCCGGGGCGAAGTGGGCAAGGTTGGCGTGCCGGTGGGCCACTTGGGCGACATGCGTGCGCTCTTTGACGGCATCCCGCTGGAGCAGATGAACACGTCGATGACGATCAATGCGACAGCCCCTTGGCTGCTGGCGCTCTATATCGCGGTGGCCGAGGAACAGGGTGCGGATGTATCCAAACTCCAGGGCACGGTGCAAAACGATCTGATCAAAGAATACCTCAGCCGCGGCACCTATATCTGCCCGCCTGCGCCCTCGCTTAAAATGATCGCGGATGTGGCCGAATATTGCTATACGAATGTGCCGAAATGGAACCCGATGAACGTCTGTTCCTACCACCTGCAAGAGGCCGGTGCGACGCCGGAACAGGAATTGGCCTTCGCGTTGGCCACCGCCACCGCCGTGCTCGACGCGCTGAAACCGCGCGTTCCAGCCGAGGATTTTCCGAAATTGGTCGGGCGGATCTCATTCTTCGTTAACGCAGGCATCCGTTTCGTCACGGAGATGTGCAAAATGCGCGCCTTTGTCGATCTGTGGGACGAGATCTGCCGTGATCGCTATGGCGTAGAGGACCCGAAATTCCGCCGTTTCCGCTATGGCGTGCAGGTCAATTCGCTGGGCCTGACCGAACAACAGCCCGAGAATAACGTCTACCGCATTCTCATCGAAATGCTGGCGGTGACGCTCTCGAAAAAAGCCCGCGCCCGTGCCGTGCAATTGCCCGCGTGGAACGAAGCGCTCGGCCTGCCCCGCCCATGGGACCAGCAATGGTCGATGCGGATGCAGCAGATCATGGCTCATGAAACGGACCTTCTGGAATTTGACGATCTATTCGACGGCAACCCGGCGGTCGACGCTAAGGTTGAATTGCTCAAAGAAGGCGCACGTGCGGAACTAGCGAACCTCGATGGAATGGGCGGTGCCATTTCCGCAATCGATTATATGAAAAGCCGTTTGGTCGAAAGCAACGCCGACCGCCTGCGCCGGATTGAAAGCGGCGAGACTGTGGTGGTGGGCGTCAACAAATGGCAGCAAGGCGCCCCCTCCCCCCTGATGACCGGCGCGGGCGATATCATGCAATCAGACCCCGGTGCCGAGGCCGATCAACTCGCCCGCCTTGAAGCATGGCGCGAAGCGCGCGACGCGCAGGCGGTCAAGGACGCATTGGCCAATCTGCGCCTTGCTGCGGAAAAGGGCGAGAACATCATGCCGGCCTCCATCGCGGCTGCCAAAGCAGGTGTCACCACCGGCGAATGGGCCGCACAGATGCGCGCCGTGCATGGCGAATACCGTGGCCCCACAGGGGTTTCCGCAGGCCAGTCGAACAAGACTGAAGGGCTGGACGACCTGCGCGATGCGGTTGATGTGGTCAGCGACCGACTGGGGCGCCGGCTTAAATTCTTGGTGGGCAAACCGGGGCTTGATGGCCACTCTAACGGGGCCGAACAAATCGCTGTTCGCGCGCGGGACTGCGGCATGGATATTTCCTACGAAGGCATCCGCCTGACCCCTGCTGAAATCGTCGAAGCGGCCCAAAGTGAAGGTGCGCATGTGGTTGGCCTGTCGATCCTGTCGGGCTCGCATGTGCCGCTGGTCGAAGACTTGATGGAGCGTATGCGCGACGCTGGGCTGGATCATCTGCCGGTCGTCGTAGGCGGCATCATCCCCGAGACAGACGCCATTCGCCTGCGGGCCGCCGGTGTGGCACAGGTCTATACGCCAAAAGACTTCGAATTAAATATGATCATGCGCGATATTATTACTCTCGCCGACCCCGAAGCCGTAGCGGCGGAATAGGCTGACACAAAATATTACGTGCAATTAATCAGTTGACACTGTAATCAACCTGACCAGATAAGCTGGAAAGGAATAATCAGTTATGGAAATAGACCTGAAGTCCATGAGCCGCAAGGATCTGGAAAAACTTCTGTCGGATGTCAAAAAAGCATTGCAGGCCGCGCAATCGCGCGAACGTCGTGCAGCGCGCAAAGCAGCCCAGAAGGCCGCGGCAGAATATGGCTTTTCCCTCAATGACTTGGCCGAAGAAGCCCCGGCGCCGAAAAAGCAGAAGAAACCACGCAAGACGGCTACAGGTCCAAAGTCCAAACCCCAGTTCGCCAATCCCGATGACGAAAAACAGACTTGGACCGGAAAAGGCCGCCAGCCGAATTGGTTTCGTGCGCAGGTTGAAAAAGGCACCGATCCAGAAACGATGCGAATCTAAGTTAGCTGCGATAAAATACGATCGGGCGCCCGGGAATACACCATTCCCGCGGCGCCTTTTCCGTTTCAAGGCTACGTCATTACAATGCAAGCAAATTGAACTGTTTGGGGAAGATAAACAATTTGTGAATAGGGTCTCATCCCAGCGACCAACTGAGTAGAACGGCCCTTGTTGTTCTCAGATCAGACAGGCAAAATGCGCGCAATAGCAGGAGAGACCTAATGACCGTCCATATTGGCGCAAAACCCGGCGATATCGCTGAAACCGTATTGATGCCCGGCGACCCCTACCGTGCCAAATGGGCGGCGGAGACCTTTCTTGAAGGGGCCGAACTGGTCAACGAGGTGCGCGGCATGCTGGGCTTTACCGGCACATGGCGCGGCAATCGGGTGACGATCCAAGGCTCGGGCATGGGGATGCCGTCCCTGTCGATCTATGCCAATGAGTTAATGATGGAATACGGCGCGCAGACCCTGATCCGCATCGGCTCCTGTGGCGGCATGCAGAGCCATGTCGGCATCCGCGACGTGATCATCGCCATGACCGCCAGCACCATCACCTCGCCCTCGTCTGGCATCTTCCGCGAGTTTAATTACGCGCCTTGTGCCGACTGGAGCCTGCTGCACGCCGCCGTGGCTGCATCCGAGAAGTTGGACGCCAAGACCCATGTGGGCGGGATCTATTCGTCGGATGTGTTTTATGCAGAGCGGCCCGATCTGGATGAACAAATGGTGCGCCACGGTATTTTGGGCGTCGAGATGGAAGCGGCTGAGCTTTACACGCTGGCGGCGCGTCACAAGCGTCGTGCTTTGGCTGTATTGACCGTCAGCGACCATTTGCAGACCGGCGAGGCCCTGCCCGCCGAAGACCGTGAGAAGAGCTTTGGCGATATGGTGGAGATTGCGCTGGAAGCGGCTTTTGCGTGACGCCTGCGCCCGTTGAGAGGGCGGACGGTATTTGAAAAAAGGATGAAGGGGGGCGGTGTGGCGTTCCGTTTGGCATAGTGCGCATGCCAGGCCGTTTGGTGCCTCTGGAAACGCCAGCATTTGGTCAAAACGCATCTTGGCCAGTGCCGGCTGACAGCGTTGCTATAGGGTAATTGGCTGGAAATGTAGTATACTGTAAATCTCAACCGGAGGATATTGAGATGATGAGGTATGCTGCCGCCGCGTTAATTCTTTTATCTTGTACGCCCGTTTCAGCGCAACAATTGGATATGGACTTCCCGATTACGGAGGATGATCAAGCTGCCGGGTGTCTGGGCGCCATGGTGCAAGGCCTTGATCCGAACGGAGACGGCTTTTTGGCTGTTCGCACGGGTCCGGGGACGAATTACCGTAAGATTGATGAGTTGCATAACGGCGACCGCGTCCGCCCCTGTGCTCAGCGCGGCAAATGGTGGGGCGTGTATTATGGCAATCCCCGCCGCAAGGGCTGGGTCCATGGAAATTGGCTTGGAGGGTGGGCTGGGTAGCCTGTTGCCTGTAATCGTAGAAACCAAGCGGATGGGGTCGGCGTTCTCTTTGCTGTTTCGGCTGTTAGAGACGCGGTGTGTCTAGGCCTCTAAGGCAGCGGTCCGGAGGGCCATCGGCGCGGTAGGCTTCGGCGCCGCAGGCGACGCAGTTGTACTTGCGCAGACTTCCTTTATCGCCGGTGCGGTCCTCGCGCCAGCGGCAGTCGCGGGTGGGCGCGTTGCGGCGGGCGTAGATCAGCACGATCACAAAGACAACGACAAGGATGATGGGAAGGATCATGGGCGAAACCAAAGGCCCGGCACTTGGCCGGGCCTTGTTTTGTCAGACGGTCCGTTCGACCATCAGTTTCTTGATATTGGCGATCGCCTCTGCGGGGTTCAGACCTTTGGGGCAGGTCTTGGCGCAGTTCATGATCGTGTGGCAGCGGTAGAGCTTGAACGGGTCCTCGAGGTCGTCCAACCGCTCGCCTGTCGCCTCATCCCGGCTGTCGATGATCCAGCGGTAGGCGTGCAGCAGAGCGGCTGGCCCGAGGTAGCGGTCGCCGTTCCACCAGTAGCTGGGGCAAGATGTCGAGCAGCAGGCGCACATGATGCACTCGTAAAGACCGTCGAGCTTTGCGCGGTCGTCAATGGACTGTTTCCACTCTTTGCGCGGCTCGGGCGTGTCGGTTTCCAGCCAGGGCTGGATGCTCGCGTGCTGGGCGTAGAAATGCGTGAGGTCGGGGATCAGGTCTTTGATCACCGGCATATGCGGCAGCGGGTAGATTTTGACGACGCCGTTGATCTCTTCCATCCCGTAAGTACAGGCCAGCGTGTTGACCCCGTCAATGTTCATAGCACAAGAGCCGCAGATCCCTTCGCGGCAGGAGCGGCGGAAGGTCAGCGTCGGGTCGATCTCGTTTTTGATCTTGATCAGCGCGTCGAGGATCATCGGACCGCAGTCATCCATGTCGACAAAATAGGTGTCGAGCGCCGGGTTCTTCCCGTCATCGGGGTTCCAGCGGTAGATGTGGAACTCGCGCAGGTTGGTCGCCCCTTCGGGCTTGGGCCATGTCTTGCCGCTGGTCATGCGGGAGTTCTTGGGAAGCGTCAGTTGAACCATTATGCGTCTCCTAAAGCGTCATGCCAGCTGCGGGCGCGGCGGCCAGCAGGCAGGTGCGGGTCTCAGGGCGCGACAGGATCGTGCGCACGGTACCCGTTGTTGTATCGTCCACGCCGACGACAGCGGCGCGCGCCAGTTCGCGCAGCTCCAGCGCGTCGGCATTGTCGATAATGCAGTCGGTGAAGGGGGTGATCAGCTCCTTTGGCACCTGCGGAAAGCGGGTGGCCAAGATTTCCGTCACCACGCCTTTGGAGCCTTGGCGGGCGGTGTCGTCCACCGCCTGCTGCACTTCAACACAGGCCGAGAGCGCCGTGAGGCTGGCTGCAATGAGGACGGTGCGCAGCATCAATACACCCGTGCCTTGGGGGCGATCTTTTTCATGTCGATCCCGCCTTCGGACTCTTCTGTCAGCGGGTCGAGATGCACGGCACGGTAGGTCAGCTTTGCATTGTTGCCGTCGAACCATGCCAGCGAATGCTTGCGCCATTCGTCGTCGTTCCGGTCCGGGTAGTCCTCATGCGCATGTGCGCCACGGCTTTCCTTGCGCGCGGCGGCGGCGGTGATGGTGGCGGTGGCGTTGGGCATCAGGTTGGTCAGCTCCAACGTCTCCATCAGGTCGGAGTTCCACACGAGGCTGCGGTCGGTGACATGCAGATCGTTCAGCTTGTCGGCCACCTCGATCATTTTTACACGGCCCTCTTCCAGCGTCTTGTCGGTGCGGAAGACAGCAGCGTCGGCCTGCATGGTCTTTTGCATCTCAAGCCGCAGTTCCGAGGTCGGCGTGCCGCCGTTCGCGTGGCGCAGGCCGTCGAAACGGTCGAACGCCTTCTCAACCGAGGCCATGTTCGGCGTCGGCACGGCGGTCTCGGGGTCGACGATCTTGGCGGCCCGGATCGCGGCGGCGCGGCCAAAGACCACGAGGTCGATGAGCGAGTTGGAGCCCAGACGGTTCGCGCCATGCACAGAGGCACAGCCCGCCTCGCCCACAGCCATCAGGCCGGGTGCGATGGCGTCGGGGTTGTCGGCTGTGGGGTTCAGCACTTCGCCCCAATAGTTCGTGGGGATGCCGCCCATGTTGTAGTGCACCGTCGGCAGCACCGGGATCGGCTCTTTCGTCAGGTCCACACCAGCGAAGATACGCGCGGATTCTGAGATGCCCGGGAGGCGCAGGTCCAGCGTTTCAGGCGGCAGGTGGTTCAGGTGTAAGTGGATGTGGTCTTTGTTCTCGCCCACACCACGGCCTTCGCGGATTTCCATGGTCATGCAGCGCGAGACAACGTCACGCGAGGCGAGGTCTTTGTAGGTCGGCGCGTAGCGTTCCATGAAACGCTCGCCTTCGGAGTTGGTGAGGTACCCGCCCTCGCCCCGTGCGCCTTCGGTGATGAGGCAGCCGGCGCCGTAGATGCCGGTGGGGTGGAACTGCACGAATTCCATGTCTTGCAGCGGCAGGCCCGCACGGGCAGCCATGCCGCCGCCGTCGCCGGTGCAGGTATGCGCCGAGGTGGCGGAGAAATAGGCACGGCCATAGCCGCCGGTCGCCAGCACCACCATCTTGGCGCTGAAAAGATGCATGGTGCCGTCGTCCAGCTTCCAGCACAGCACACCTTGGCAGACGCCATCGTCGGACATGATCAGGTCGATGGCGAAGTATTCGATGAAGAACTCGGCCTTCTGCTTCAGCGACTGACCATAGAGCGTGTGCAGGATCGCGTGGCCGGTCCGGTCAGCGGCGGCACAGGTGCGCTGCACGGGCGGGCCTTCACCAAACTCAGTCGTGTGGCCGCCAAAGGGGCGCTGGTAAATCTTGCCTTCTTCGGTGCGCGAAAACGGCACGCCGTAGTGCTCAAGCTCGTAAACCGCCTTGGGCGCTTCGCGGGCGAGGTATTCCATCGCATCGGTGTCGCCCAGCCAGTCCGAACCCTTGACCGTGTCATACATATGCCACTGCCAATTGTCGGGGCCCATGTTCGACAGCGAGGCGGCAATACCGCCCTGCGCCGCTACGGTGTGCGAGCGGGTTGGGAAAACCTTGGAGATACAGGCCGTGCGCAGCCCCTGCTCCGCCATGCCCAATGTTGCACGCAGGCCAGCACCGCCTGCCCCCACCACGACAACGTCATATTCGTGGGTTTCATATTCATATGCTGCCATTTAATCGGTCTCCCGTTTGGGCGTATTGGTTACAGGGCGAGCTTGGCGATGGCGAAGACGCCAACCGCTGCTGCGCCGTAGCTGATGATGGTCATCACGATGATGGCGACTTTATTGGCAAGGCCGTGTACGTAATCCTCGATCAGCACCTGCACACCGTCGTTGAAATGTTTGAAGCCCACGATCAGCGTCAGCGCCGCCACGATGGCCGGGAAAGGCCGCGCGTAATAGGCAAGGATTTCCTCATAGGTGCCGCCGAGTGCGCTGCCGAAGGTAAAGACGAACAGCGGGATCAGCACCAGCAGCGCCAGCGAGGAGACTTTCATCGCCCAGAAATGCGCGGTGCCGGTTTTGGCCGAGCCGAGGCCGAGGGCGCGTTTGCGGTCTGTCATATAACCCATGGTGTCGCTCCTCAAACGATGATGATGGTCAGAATGGTTAGCACGACCGACCCGATCAGCGCGGTCCAGCCCAGCTTCTCAGCCGTGGGAATGTCGAGCATACGGCCCGTGTCCCAGATCAGGTGCCGGATGCCCGCCAGCGTGTGATACCACAGGCCCAGAACCGAGAGCGTCAGAACCAGATCGCCGAACCAGCTGGTCAGCACGCCGTTCACGGTATCGAAATACTCAGCCGAGGTCGCCGCCGCGAGGAACCACCAGACGATCAGCAACGCGGTGATCAGCAGTGCGTTGCCAGTGATCCGTGTCAGGATCGAGGTCATGGAGGTCAATTGCGGGCGGTAAATCGTCAAATGCGGAGAAAGCGGGCGGTTGCCCCGGTTCACATCGGCCATAGCGCGGTCCTTTGTCCTGTGCTTTGCATCTTGATAGCGGTTTTTACAGGACTGTCACGGGGGCGCGGCATGAATCTGCGCGTGACAGGGGGTGATTTTGCGTAAAAATGACGGACTCTCGCTAAAGCTGTGATTTTTGTGATCACACGCCATCGTGCTGTGATCACAACACGCGAGCCAGCTTGCAAACAAAAAAAGCGCGCCCCGAAGGACGCGCTTTCGATCTCACTATCGGCGGTGTTTACGCCAGCGAGTCATCAATGCCCTTGCAGGCCTCAACCAGACCTTTGACCGCGTTAACGGAATTGTCGAACATCGCCTGCTCGTCTTTGTTCATCGAAATCTCGACAACACGCTCAACACCGCCCGCGCCGATCACTGTGGGCACGCCAACGTAGAAACCGTCGAGGCCGTAGGCACCGTCCACATAGGCAGCACAGGGCAGCACGCGCTTTTGGTCTTTCAAATAGCTTTCCGCCATTTCAATCGCGGAGGTCGCGGGCGCGTAGAAGGCCGAGCCAGTCTTTAGCAGGCCAACAATCTCGGCCCCGCCATCACGGGTGCGCTGCACGATGGCGTCCAGCTTGTCCTGCGTGGTCCAACCCATTTTCACCAGATCAGGGAGCGGGATGCCTGCGACGGTGGAATAACGCACCAGCGGCACCATCGTGTCGCCATGGCCACCCAGAACGAAGGCGGTGACGTCTTTCATGGAGACGTTGAACTCAGTCGCGAGGAAGTGACGGAAGCGCGCGGAATCGAGCACACCCGCCATGCCACAGACTTTCTCATGCGGCAGGCCGGAGAATTCGCGCAGCGCCCAAACCATCGCGTCGAGCGGGTTGGTGATGCAGATAACGAACGCGTCGGGGGCGTGTTTGGCGATGCCCTCGCCCACGGATTTCATAACCTTCAGGTTGATGCCCAAAAGGTCATCACGGCTCATGCCCGGCTTGCGCGCAACGCCGGCGGTCACGATGCAAACGTCTGCGCCTGCGATGTCGGCATAGTCCTGCGTGCCGGACATTGTGGCGTCGAACTTGCCCGAGGGGCCGGAAGAGGCGATGTCGAGCGCTTTGCCCTCAGGTGTGCCCTCGGCAATGTCGAACAGGACAACGTCGCCCAGTTCTTTCAATGCTGCGAGATGGGCGAGAGTGCCGCCGATTTGCCCCGCGCCGATAAGCGCGATCTTGGGTCTGGCCATGGTCATGTCTCCGAGAGAGGTTTCATTTGCGCCGGAGATACCGAAATGCGCAGCCCCGTGCAAGTTGCGCGAGATACTGTGACCTAAACCTCAGTGCGCAAACGAAAAAGGCCGCCCCGAGGGGCGACCAATTGCTTAGACTTGAAGCGACGTATTAGTCGCCTTGGTACTCTGGCTGCGATTCCAGACGCTCTTCGGTGCTGTCGATGTAGATACGCACATCGTCACCTTCGACGTTTTTCAGAACCTGAAGTTCGTCAAATGTCACGGCCACCGGTTTTTCGCCCAGACCAAGGAAGCCACCGACGTTGATCACAACACGGTCAATCTTGCCGTTGTCGCCGATCAGCAGGCTGTCGATTTCGCCCACGGTCTCATCGTTGGCGCCATAAACATAGGAGCCTTCAAGGTCTTCGGCACTCATCTGTTCGATCATGCCAGCTTCCGCAGCTTGATAGCCTTCGCGCTCAACTTCGGGACGTGGGAGCAGTTCACGCTCTTCTGTCGCGTCGCCGGTGATGACGGTAGTGTTCTCGCCGTCCACGGCCTGCTCTGTCTCAGCTTCGGCGTTTTCCGCCATCTGCTCAGCTTCGTTCGCCATTTCCTCAGATTCGGCCTCTACTTCATTGGCCATCTCTTCGGTTTCGGCTTCGACTTCGTTTGCCATTTCCTTGGTCTCGGCTTCAGCTTCCTGAGCCATTTCCTCGGTCTCGGCTTCGATGTTCTCGGATGTGTCGGTATTACCAGTCACAACGGTGACGTTCTTGTCATCCGCATTCGCCATTTTCTCTTCGTCGGTCATGTTCTGCGCTTCGGCGTCGTCGTTCATGCGACGTTCAAACTCTGGCGACTGTTCCAACATCTCTTTCGATGTGTTCACAACGAGGAAGCGGTCACCGCCTTCGTCGTTCAGGATGCGGATTTTGTCCATGGAGATGGAAACATCGCGCTCACCCATGCCGAGGAAGCCGCCAATGCCCAAGATCACCGCAGTGACTTCGCCGTCTTTCGAGACAATAATGTCATTAATTTCGCCAATGTCGTCCCATTCCTGCTCGGCACCTTCCGCGATCGTCGCGTCGTTCTCTACTTCCGCTTCGGAGTTGTAGATCCGCATGCCAATCAAATCGGAGGCGAGGAAGTCTGTCTCTTCAACAGCGACACTCCCGAACCCTTCGGTATGCGCGTCGGCAAAGGCCGCACCGGTCATGGTCAATACGATAGCTGTCGTGCTCAGAAAGCGTTTCATTGTAAATTCTCCTTCCAGATGGCGAGCGTCGTCCGCTCTTCTGGAACCACAACCCCAATCCCCCCTTCCGGTTCCGTTGGTCCGGAAAAAAGCCGCCAAATATTTTTACGCGATCAGCCCTTTACAAAACGGCCAAGCGCCTCAGGGCAAACGAAAAAGGCGACCAATGGCCGCCTTTCGCTTTCCGGGTTATGCGATCCTTTCAGGCATCGCTGCCTTTGGCGGGCAAGGCTTCGGCCAGTTCTTCAAACCCTTCGCCCGAGGCAACCATACAGGTAATGCCATTGGTGCCGGTCACAGTGATCGTCCAACTGCCGGTTTCATCCGAGGCAAAAACCTCCACCATCGCGTTGTTACCGCCCAACCCCATAGACTGCCGTGTCTCGCCATAGCCATCGGCCAGCCGAGTCACCACCGCCGCACGCGGCCCGCAATTGCGCGGCGTGTTAGTGCCTGCGTCGGTCGTCTTGGCCAGCATCAAGGCGGCTGCACTGGTCAGCATGGCGAGGTGAATGATCTTTGTGATGCGTGTCATAGCGTTTGCCTTCGTTTCGAAAGACGTGGCCCTCTGATCCGCTTCTCCGGGGTTTTCCCGTTCAGACCCGGGGCCGCCCCGGTTGAGATGCATCCGCCTGAGCAACGCGCAGGGTCGGATGTGATGCGATCAAACTGCGGCGAACCGCTGAATTAATGGTTAATCCGCCGCACGGATGCGCATTGCATTTGACCTTTGCTGCATCGCGGCATGTTTGGGCTTGAAGTTATCGCTTAAAAATGCCCCTCTGCGCGCAACAATGTTATCCAGTCAAGGAGCCTGTCATGACAGCCACCACACGCCCGCTGCGGTCCGTTCTCTATATCCCCGCCTCCAAACCCCGTGCGCTCGACAAGGCGCGGGGGCTGGCCTGCGATGCGATCATCTTTGACCTTGAGGATGCGGTGTCTCCTGACGAAAAAATCGCTGCACGTGAAACATTGGCCGAAGCGCTGGCGGCGGGCGGCTATGGCGCGCGGATGCGCGTGGTTCGGATCAACGGATTGGATACCGAATGGGGTGCCGAAGATGCCCGCGCCGCTGCTGCCATGAAACCCGATGCGATCCTGCTGCCCAAAGTCGGCTCTCCTGCCGATCTCGAAGCGCTGACGGATATCGTGGGCGATCTGCCGCTGTGGGCGATGATGGAAACCCCCGGCGCGATGCTGAACGCAGCCGCCATCGCCGGGCATCGCCAGTTGCAAGCGATGGTCATGGGCACCAATGATCTGGCGAAAGACCTGCAAACCCGCTTCCGCCCTGACCGCCTGCCGCTGATTACCGGCCTTAGCCTGTGCCTCCTGGCCGCCAAGGCACATGGCGTGGCGATCGTAGACGGTGTTTATAACGCGTTCAAAGACGACAACGGTCTGCGTGCTGAATGTGAACAGGGCCGCGACATGGGCTTTGACGGCAAGACCCTGATCCACCCCGCGCAACTCGACATCGCCAACGCCGCCTTCACCCCGTCTGACGAAGAAGCCGCCCTCGCCCGTCGCCAGATCGACGCCTATGAGGAAGCCCAAGCCGCAGGCCAAGGTGTCGCCGTGGTCGACGGCAAGATCGTGGAAAATCTTCATGTTGCCACCGCCCGCGAAACACTGGCAAAACTGGAGGCTATTGCAGCCCTGAGCCCGGAGCCTTCACCATGACCTTCCTTATCCTCGGCCTGATCCTTTGGATCGGCGCCCATCTGTTTAAACGTCTGATGCCAGCGCAACGCGCCCAGATGGGCAACGCGGGCCGAGGCGTCGTGGCATTGGTTCTTGTCGTGGCGCTCGCCCTCATCATCTGGGGCTACCGCAGCGCCGAGTTCATCCCCGTTTGGAACCCGCCTAGTTTCTTGACCCATATCAACAACCTGTTGATGCTGCTGGCCTTTTGGGTATTCGGCTCCAGCGCCGCCAAGGGGGCGAAAGCCTGGCCTGCTTATAAAACTCGCCATCCGCAACTGCTCGCGGTCAAAATCTGGGCCACCGCGCACCTGCTGGTGAACGGTGATCTCGCCTCCATCCTGCTCTTCGGCACCATGCTGGGCTGGGCGGTGAGCGAAGTGATCCTGATCAACCGGGCCGAGCCAAACTGGACCCCGCCGCCCCACGCAGGCCGCGCCACCTATATCCGCTTGATCGTCATCTCCGCGATCCTCTTCCTTCTTGTCGCGGCCATTCACATGTGGCTGGGCGTCACCCCTTTCCCTCATTGACCCGGAGCTTGTTATGAAAGTTTACCGTTTCCTGTCCGAAGAGGACACTTCCGCCTTTTGCCACAAGGTCACCGACGCGCTGAACAAGGGCTGGGAGCTTTACGGCACCCCGACCCAGACATGGGACCACAAGGCCGGCGTTATGCGCTGCGGCCAAGCCGTCGTGAAAGACGCGCCCGGCACCTATACGCCGGACATCAAATTGGGCGAACAGTGATGAGCAAGACCAACCAAGGCCGCTTTTTCGAGGACTACCGGCTGGGCGACAAGCTGCAACACGCCGTCCCGCGCACCGTCGGCGCAGGCGAACGCGCTCTCTACCATGCGCTCTACCCAACCCGCCACGCGCTCTATTCCTCGGACAGTTTCGCCCAGTCCTGTGGGCTGAGCGCCAGCCCGCTCGACGATCTGATCGCCTTTCACATCGTCTTTGGCAAAACCGTGCCGGATGTCTCGCTGAACGCAGTGGCCAACCTCGGCTATGCCCAAGGCCGCTGGCTTGCCCCGGTCTGGCCGGGCGACACGTTGCGGGCGGAAAGCGAAGTGATCGGCCTTAAGCAGAACTCCAACGGCAAAACCGGCGTCGTCTGGGTCCGCACCACTGGGCTAAATCAGGATGACACGCCGGTTCTGGACTATGTTCGCTGGGTCATGGTGCGCAAAGGCGACGTGGACGCCCCTGCCCCCGAGACCACCGTCCCAGACCTGCCTGCTGCTCTCAGTGCCGATCAGTTGCACATCCCCCAAGGCTTGAACTTCACCAACTACGACTTCACCCTCGCCGGGGAGCCGCACCGTTGGGGCGATTACGACGTCGGGGAAAAGATCGACCATGTCGACGGCGTCACCATCGAAGAAGCCGAGCACATGATGGCCACCCGCCTGTGGCAGAACACAGCCAAAGTGCATTTCGACACCGCCGCCCGCCCCGATGGCACGCGGCTGATCTACGGCGGTCATGTCATCTCTATGGCCCGCGCCCTGTCGTTCAACGGGCTGGCCAATGCACAGATGATCGCGGGCCTGAACGGCGGCGCTCACGCCAATCCCTGTTTGGCAGGCGACACGATCCGCGCATGGTCCGAAGTGCTCGACAAGGCCGACACCGCCGCCCCCGGTGTGGGTGCCATTCGGCTGCGCTTGGTGGCAACCAAAGGCGGCGCACCCTTTGAGCTGCGCGATGAGGCCGGAAAATACCGTCCCGAGGTTTTGCTTGACCTCGACTACTGGGCGCTCATGCCACGCTAAGGCGCCGGTCCGGCACCCCCGCCGGGCCGCGCATCCTCCCAATTTTAAGCAAAAATCAGCCGATTCGGTATTGTTTCGTTAATATGTGATCACACGCTTTCAACGTGTGATCACAAAAGCCATTTTTAGCTGGCCAAAGCTGACTTTCTTCGCAAAAACCCTTACAGGAACGAGAGTCACCCCCATACTACGGGGCAACTGGAACAGAAACGGGACCGTTTTTCATGAACATCCACGAATATCAGGCGAAAGCCCTCCTGCGCAGCTATGGCGCCCCTGTCTCCGACGGCCGTGTCGTGCTCAAAGCCGAAGACGCCAAGAACGCAGCGGGCGAAATGGACGGCCCGCTTTGGGTGGTCAAAGCCCAGATCCACGCAGGTGGTCGCGGCAAAGGCAGCTTCAAAGAGGCCGGCGCGGGCGAAAAGGGCGGCGTACGCCTCGCCAAATCCGTGGAAGAAGCCGCTGAAGAAGCGAAAAAAATGCTGGGCAAGACACTGGTCACACACCAGACCGGCCCAGCCGGCAAACAGGTCAACCGCATCTACATCGAAGACGGCTCCGACATTGAGCGTGAGTTGTACCTCGCCCTGCTCGTTGACCGCCAGACCAGCCGCATCTCCTTTGTCTGCTCCACCGAAGGCGGCATGGACATCGAAGAGGTCGCGGAAGCGACACCTGAAAAGATCCTAAGCTTCTCCGTCGATCCGGCCACCGGCTACCAGCCCTACCACGGCCGCCGCGTTGCCTTCTCGCTGGGGCTCGAAGGCGCTGCGGTCAAGCAGTGCGTCAAGTTGATGGGTCAGCTCTATAAAGCCTTCGTCGAGAAGGACATGGAGATGCTGGAGATCAACCCGCTGATCGTCATGCCCGGCAATGAGTTGAAGGTGCTGGATGCCAAAGTCGGCTTCGACGGCAACGCCATGTACCGCCAGCCCGACATCGCCGAGCTGCGCGACGAGACCGAGGAAGACTCCAAGGAACTCGAAGCCTCCAAATACGACCTGAACTACATCGCGCTCGACGGTGAGATCGGCTGTATGGTGAACGGCGCGGGCCTTGCTATGGCAACGATGGACATCATCAAGCTCTACGGGGCCGAGCCTGCCAACTTCCTCGACGTGGGCGGCGGTGCGACCAAAGAGAAAGTGACCGAAGCCTTCAAAATCATCACCTCCGATGAGAACGTCAAAGGCATCTTGGTCAACATCTTCGGCGGCATCATGCGTTGCGACGTCATCGCCGAAGGCGTTGTCGCCGCGGTGAAAGAAGTCGGTCTGAAAGTGCCGCTGGTTGTGCGCCTTGAAGGCACCAACGTCGAAGAAGGCAAAGCGATCATCAACAACTCCGGTTTGGATGTGATTGCCGCAGACGACCTGAAAGATGGCGCGCAGAAAATCGTGAAAGCGGTGAAGGGATAAGCCCCTCCCCGGCCACTTCCGACCCACGTCGGGGGTGGCCTGCCACCGTCTTTGCCGCCTTGCGGCAGGGGCAAAAGCGACGCTGCAGCAAGCCAAGGATGCAACGAGGTCAGCATGGATCAATCTCCCAAATCCTCTCCCGTTCTCGCGGGGATCGCCCTTCTGGGCGCGGGGCTGTTGATCCGCCAATGGCAGCCGGACGCTCTGCGTCTGCCCGAGCCCGAAAACAAGCACCGCCGGGACCGTGGCCTACGCCGCGCGGCACGCAAATCGCGGGACGGGTTGGCGATGCTGCTGCCCTCGAACCTCACCGGTTCCATCGGGCGCAGCCTGATGATCATGGGCGGCGGTCTGCTCGCCCTGCGGCTTTTGGACCTGCTGGTCGATCAGGACGAGGCGCTCTACTGATGTCCCGCCTCTCGCTCCATACCACCCCAGCGGCCAAGCGCGACAGCGCCCCGCGAAAGGGGGGCCTATGACGCGGGTCTTCGCTTCTCGGCGCATGGGCTGGGCGCTGCTTCTGGGTTTGCTCGCCTTCTTCGCAGTGCAGATGGGAATCGTGAACGCCCTGCCCGCTGCCACGCAGACCACTCTGCTGGCCGAAGGCGGCTTTTACGAAAGTCTCTCGGTTCTGGGCTACCTGCTGTGCATCGCAGCACTGGTGTGGACTCTGCGCAGTGCCATCTTGCGGGTCTGGTATCTACTGTTGGTGCTGGCTGTGATGGCGGGGCGTGAGTTGGACCTTGATAAGTCCCTCTTTACCCGTGGCCTGTTCAAGGCGCGGCAATATACCGGCGATAATGTCCCGCTGGGCGAACGGCTGATCGCGGGGCTGATCCTTGCGCTGATCGTTACCGCGATCCTGCTCATGCTTTGGCGTCACACCCGGCCCTTCATGACCGCACTTTTACGCGGGCGGGCTTGGGCCGGGGCGGTCCTGCTCGGGATCGGCTTCACCGTCGCTTACAAACTGCTCGACGGCATCGCGCGCAAACTCGCGCCCCTCGGGGTCGAGATTTCCGCTGATGCCGAACGCACTGCTTTCGTCGTCGAGGAGATCGGGGAGCTTGGCATCCCGGTCATGTTCCTCGCCGCCATCCTGCTGTGGCCCGGCGCGCCGCCGGACGCAGCGCATCCTACCAACCGGGCGCAACGCGCCTGACGCCCCCGGGGCCAAACCCGGGATCAAATATCACCGACCAAGGAAGAAATCATGGCCGTACTAGTCAACGAAAACACCAAAGTCATCTGTCAGGGTCTGACCGGCTCGCAGGGGACGTTCCACACCGAACAGGCCATTGCCTATGGCACCAAGATGGTCGGCGGCGTAACCCCCGGCAAAGGCGGTCAGACGCATCTGGACCTGCCGGTGTTCAACTCCGTCCACGAAGCCAAACATGTGACCGAGGCGAACGCGTCGGTGATCTACGTGCCGCCCCCCTTCGCGGCAGATTCGATCCTTGAGGCGATCGACGCCGAGATGGAACTGATCGTCTGCATCACCGAAGGCATCCCGGTGCTCGACATGGCCCGCGTTGCCCGCGCGCTCGAAGGCTCCAAATCGCGCCTGATCGGCCCGAACTGCCCCGGCGTCATCACGCCCGACGCCTGCAAAATCGGCATCATGCCGGGCCACATCCACCGTCGCGGCTCCGTCGGCGTTGTGTCCCGCTCCGGCACGCTGACCTATGAGGCGGTCAAGCAGACCACCGACATGGGCCTTGGCCAGTCCTCCGCTGTCGGCATCGGTGGCGACCCGATCAAAGGGACCGAGCACATTGACGTTTTGGAAATGTTCCTAGCCGATGACGAGACACAGTCCATCATCATGATCGGTGAAATCGGCGGATCCGCCGAAGAGGAAGCGGCGCAGTTCCTCGCCGATGAGAAGAAGAAAGGCCGCTGGAAGCCCACCGCTGGCTTCATCGCTGGTCGCACGGCCCCTCCTGGCCGCCGCATGGGCCATGCAGGCGCGATTGTCGCCGGTGGCAAAGGCGACGCGGAGAGCAAGATCGAAGCGATGAAAGCCGCCGGGATCGTTGTGGCCGACAGCCCCGCGACACTGGGCGAAGCGGTCAAAGAAGCGATCGACAAGGGTTAAGCCCTTGGGGTTGGCCCCGCGCCTGCCCCTTTGAAATTTGCCGCGGAGGGCTATCCTCCGCGGTAGACGACCACAGATGACGCGGCAGATCAGCCGACCAAGGAGGGCACGATGGATTTTCAAACTTCGATCAAAACCTGCCTGACAGAGAAATACGCCCGCTTTCAAGGCCGCGCCTCGCGCTCTGAATATTGGTGGTTTTTTCTGGCCGTAGTGATCGGCGGCATTGTGACTTCGCTGATCTGGTGGCCGCTGAACCTTGTCTTTACCCTTGCCGTGATCGTGCCGATGGTCGCCGCCGGTGCGCGCCGCTTGCAAGACACTGGCAGGCCCGGCTGGTATATTGTCATTCCCGCAGCCCTTAGCCTGTTGATGGGCTTTTTCACCCCCGCCATGCCCGATCCTGACGCGATGATGGGCAGCGACCCTACGGCCCAGATGGAGAACATGGATGCGATGATGGGGAACATGGGCGGCATGGCGTTTTTTGCCGTTCTTGGCCTGATCCAACTCGTTGTTTCGCTGGTCTTCCTTTGGTGGCTGACCCGCCCCTCTGACCCCGCGCCCAATGCCTATGGCCCTCCGCCTGCGGCCTGACTATAGACCTATCCTGATTCTGACGCCGACCCGTCTGCCCCGCCGAACAAAGGTGCCCAAATGACCGACCATCCCGCCAACGACCAGTTCCACGCGTCCTCCTTTATGGAAGGCGATAACGCGGAATATCTTGAGGCCATGTATGCCCGTTATGCCCAAGACCCCAATGCGGTCGACGCGGCGTGGCAGGACTTCTTTGCAGCGATGGGCGATGACGCCGAGACCGCGCAGGCTGAGGCCGCTGGCCCCTCTTGGGCGCGCCCTGACTGGCCCCCCGCCCCCGCGAGTGATGTGATGGGCGCGCTGACCGGCGTCTGGCCCGAACCGGCCGAGGCCGCAGCGGCAGGCGACAAGATCAAGAAGAAAGCCGAAGAGAAAGGCGTGCCGGTCTCCGACGATCAAATCCGCGCCGCCGTGCTCGACAGTATCCGTGCGCTGATGCTGATCCGCGCCTACCGTATCCGGGGCCATCTGGCCGCGCATCTCGACCCGTTGGGCATGCGCGACATGGGCGAACAACCTGAGCTTGACCCCAAGTCCTACGGTTTCACCGACGCCGACATGGACCGCCCGATCTTCATCGACAATGTGCTCGGCCTCGAAGTGGCCACCATGAAGCAGATCGTCGACATCGTGCGCTCCACCTACTGCGGCACTTTCGCACTGCAATACATGCATATTTCTGACCCCAAGCAGTCGGCTTGGTTGAAGGAGCGCATTGAGGGCTATGGCAAAGAAATCGCCTTTACCAAGGAAGGCCGCAAGGCGATCCTGAGCAAGCTGGTCGAGGCCGAGGGCTTTGAGAAGTTCTTGCACGTCAAATACATGGGCACCAAGCGGTTTGGTCTTGATGGTGGCGAAAGCCTTGTTCCCGCGATGGAGCAGATCATCAAGCGCGGCGGCCAGTTGGGCGTGAAAGACATCGTGATCGGCATGCCCCACCGGGGCCGCCTGTCGGTGCTCGCCAATGTAATGCAAAAGCCCTACCGGGCAATCTTTAACGAATTCCAAGGCGGCAGCTTTAAGCCTGATGACGTGGATGGCTCTGGCGATGTGAAATACCACCTCGGCGCGTCGTCCGACCGTGAGTTCGATGGCAATGAGGTACACCTGTCGCTGACCGCCAACCCCAGCCACCTCGAAGCGGTCAACCCGGTGGTGCTGGGCAAGGTCCGCGCAAAGCAGGACCAGCTTAACGACACCGATCGCACCGCCGTGATGCCGATCCTGCTGCACGGCGATGCCGCCTTTGCGGGCCAAGGCGTTGTGGCCGAATGTTTCGCGCTGTCGGGGCTTAAGGGTCACAAGACCGGGGGCACCATGCATATCGTGGTGAACAACCAGATCGGCTTCACCACCGCGCCGCATTTCTCGCGCTCTTCGCCCTATCCCACCGACAACGCGCTGGTTGTCGAGGCGCCGATCTTCCACGTCAATGGTGATGACCCTGAGGCCGTGGTTCATGCCGCCCGCGTCGCGACCGAATTCCGCCAGAAGTTCCACAAGGATGTGGTGATCGACATCTTCTGCTACCGCCGCTTTGGTCACAACGAAGGCGACGAGCCGATGTTCACCAACCCGGTGATGTACAAGAGCATCAAGAAGCAAAAAACCACGCTCAGCCTCTACACCGAACGTTTGGTCAAAGATGGCCTGATCCCCGAGGGCGAGATCGAGGACATGAAGGCCGCCTTCCAAAAGCATTTGAACGATGAGTTTGAGGCGGGCAAAGAATACCGCCCCAACAAGGCCGACTGGTTGGATGGCAAATGGTCCGGCATGGACAAGAAGAACAAGTCCTACCAGCGCGGCAAAACCGCCATTGCCCCGGAAACCATGGCTGAAATCGGCCGAGCGCTCACCACCGCGCCCGAGGGGTTCCCGCTGCACAAGACCATCGGCCGTCTGCTGGAAGCCAAGAAACAGATGTTCGACAGCGGTGAGGGCTTTGACTGGGCCACCGCCGAGGCGCTGGCCTTTGGCTCACTCCAGACCGAGGGTTACAAGGTTCGCCTGTCGGGCCAAGACAGCACGCGCGGCACCTTCAGCCAGCGGCATTCGGCCTTCATCAACCAAGAGAACGAAGAGCGCTACTATCCGCTGAACCACATCCGCGAGGGTCAGGCGGAGTATGAAGTCATCGACTCCATGCTCAGCGAATATGCGGTGCTGGGGTTTGAATACGGCTACTCTCTGGCCGAGCCCAATGCGCTTACGCTTTGGGAAGCGCAGTTCGGTGACTTCGCCAACGGTGCGCAGATCATGTTTGACCAGTTCATCTCGTCGGGCGAAAGCAAGTGGCTGCGCATGTCGGGCCTCGTTTGCCTGATGCCGCACGGCTATGAGGGACAGGGGCCGGAGCACTCCTCTGCCCGTCTGGAGCGGTTCCTCACCATGTGTGGCGGCGACAACTGGATCGTGGCGAACTGCACCACGCCCGCGAACTATTTCCACATCCTGCGCCGCCAGCTGCACCGCAGCTACCGCAAGCCCCTGATGCTGATGACCCCGAAGTCGCTGTTGCGTCACAAGCTCGCGGTGAACAAGGCCGAGGACTTCACCACCGGTTCCAGCTTCCACCGGGTGCTCTGGGATGACGCGCAAAAGGGCAATTCGGACACCAAACTGGTGGCCGATGACAAGATCAAACGCGTGGTGATGTGTTCGGGCAAAGTTTATTACGACCTGCTCGAAGAGCGCGACGCCCGCGGCATCGACGACATCTACCTCCTGCGGTTTGAGCAGTTCTACCCCTTCCCCGCGCAGTCCGCCGTGAAGGAATTGGAACGCTTCAAAGGGGCCGAGATGATCTGGTGCCAAGAAGAACCCAAAAACCAAGGGGCTTGGTCCTTTATCGAGCCCAACATCGAATGGGTCTTGGGCCGGATCGACGCCAAACATGGCCGCCCGACCTATGTCGGCCGCTCCACCTCTGCCTCGCCTGCCACAGGTCTGGCCAGCCAGCACAAAGCACAACAAGCCGCCCTCGTTGACGAGGCGCTGACCATCAAAGGAAAGTAAACCATGACAAGCGAAGTACGCGTCCCAACGCTGGGCGAATCTGTCACCGAAGCCACCGTTGCCACATGGTTCAAAAAGCCGGGTGATACCGTCGCGGTGGATGAAATGCTCTGCGAGTTGGAGACCGATAAGGTCACTGTCGAAGTGCCCTCCCCTGTTGCGGGCACCCTGAGCGAGATCGTCGCGCAAGAAGGCGAAACCGTCGGCGTTGACGCGCTGCTGGCCAATGTCAGCGAAGGCGACAGCGGCAATGATGCGGCCCCCAAAGCCAAAGAAGCCGCCGAAGATGAGTCCGCCGTGTCCCAATCTGACCGGGGCGGCGATGCGCCCAAGTCGATCGACGCAGGCTCCGCCGATGTGGCCGCCCGTACGGGTGAAACCACAGAGGTCAAAGTGCCTACCTTGGGTGAATCCGTGACCGAAGCGACCGTGAGCACATGGTTCAAAAAAGTCGGTGACACCGTTGAAGCTGACGAGATGCTCTGTGAGTTGGAGACTGACAAGGTCAGCGTCGAGGTCCCCGCGCCGTCCGCTGGCGTGCTGGCCGAAATCCTCGCCGAGGAAGGCAGCACAGTCGAAGCCTCCGCCACACTGGCCGTTCTGACCTCCGGGTCTGGCGCCGCCGCCCCTAAAGGCGAAGACGCCAAATCCGGTGCAGGTGCCGCGCCTGAAACCAAAGCCGCAGACACCTCTGGCAAAGACGTTGAAGACGCGCCTTCCGCCAAGAAAGCCATGGCCGAAGCAGGCATCAGCCGCGATCAGGTCACAGGTTCCGGCCGTGACGGTCGCGTGATGAAGGAAGACGTGGCCAAGGCCGTGGCCGCTGGCACCTCAGCCCCCAAAACGGAGGCCAAACCCGCCGCCCCTCGTGCTGCCTCTGCCCCTGATGACGCCTCCCGCGAAGAGCGCGTCAAGATGACCCGTCTGAAGCAGACCATGGCGCGCCGTTTGAAAGAGGCCCAAAACACCGCCGCGATCCTGACCACCTTTAATGAGGTGGACATGACTGAGATCATGGCGCTGCGGAACGCCTATAAGTCTGATTTTGAAAAGAAACACGGCGTCCGCATGGGCTTCATGTCCTTCTTTACCAAAGCCTGCTGCCACGCGCTGAAAGAGATCCCCGAGGTCAACGCCGAGATCGACGGCACCGACATCATCTACAAGAACTACGTTCACATGGGTGTCGCCGCTGGCACGCCCACGGGCCTTGTGGTGCCAGTGATCAAAGACGCAGATTCGATGTCCTTTGCCGAGATCGAGAAGGCCGTGAACACCATGGGCAAAAAGGCCCGTGACGGCAAACTGACCATGGCCGACATGACCGGCGGCACCTTCACCATCTCCAACGGCGGCGTCTACGGCTCGCTGATGACCGCGCCGATCCTGAACCCGCCGCAGTCCGGCATCCTCGGCATGGCGAAAATTCAGGACCGTCCAATGGCGATCAATGGCGAAGTCGTCATCCGTCCGATGATGTATATCTCGCTCAGCTATGACCACCGGATCATCGACGGTAAGGGGGCGGTAACGTTCCTTGTGCGCGTCAAAGAGATGCTCGAAGATCCGCGTCGTTTGTTGATGGATCTGTGATAAGATGGGCGGGGGGCAACCCCCGCCCTATCTACCTGCTAAGCGATGGGGCATTTTCCCCACAGTGAAAGGGCCAGATCATGTCAGAAACAACCCTCCTCGCCGCCTATGGCCTCTTGGTCATGCTGACGATCCTGTTGCAAGTGCTGGGCGCGACCCGGCAGCTCTCGATGGGCTACCTCATGTCCTCGCGCGATGAGACGCGCACGACCACCGGGATGACCGCCCGTCTGGGCCGCGCGCTCGATAACTCCGTGGTTGCATTGGCGCTCTTCGCGCCCGCCGTGTTGCTGATCGAACTGCTGGGCCGCAACAACAGCGCCACGCTCTTGGCCGCGCAGGTCTTCCTGCTGGCACGGATCATTTACCTCATCGTCTATGCGCTCGGCGTGCCGACGATCCGCACAGTGGCGTGGCTCGCAGGCTATGCCGCCACCGCCGTTCTCTATTTCCACGCGCTCTGAAAGGCATTCCCATGCAGATGATCTGCCACTTCGACGTCACCGACTTCACCGCTTGGAAAGACGCATTCGACGCCGATGCCGAGGCTCGGCGCAACGCGGGGCTTTCGGTGCTGCAAATTTGGAAACACGCTGACAGCGACACTAAAGCCTCCGTTCTGCTCGACGTCAACGACCGCAAAAAGGCGGACGAATGGCTGACCCGCTCCGATGCGCTCAGCAGCGATGACAAGGGCACCGTGACCCGTTCCACCGCCTATTTCGTGAAATCCGCATGAGCGCTGAACTCACCGTCCTGACACTCGCCGCGCTGTTGCAAGGGCTGCAATTCGTGATCTACGCCGTGCCGGCCAACCGCGAGCTTGGCCCCGGCTATACCATGTCCGCCCGCGACCGTGAGCCGAGCCGTGGCCTATCGGACCGCACCGCCCGTCTGGGCCGCGCGTTGGACAACCATTTCGAAGGGCTGATCCTGTTCGGTATCGCCGTGGGCGTGGTGCAGATGTCGGCTCAGAACACCGCGTTCACCGCCGCCTGCGCTTGGGTCTATCTCATCGCCCGCATCCTTTATGTTCCCGCCTATGCGATGGGCCTGCGCCCGCATCGCTCGCTCATTTGGATCGTCGGTTTTGCCGCGACCATGCTGATGCTGCTGGCGGCCCTCGTTTAACCCTTTCCCCCAACACCCGCAGGCAGCGGCGCTTGCACCTCAAACCCGCGCCGCCTACCTTGCCTGCACCACCCGACTGCTAAGGAGACCCCCCATGTCGAGCTATGATGTCATCGTGATCGGCTCCGGCCCCGGCGGCTATGTTGCCGCCATCCGTTGCGCGCAACTGGGCCTGAAAACCGCCTGTGTGGAGGGCCGCGAGACATTGGGCGGCACCTGCCTCAACGTCGGCTGTATCCCCTCCAAAGCACTGCTGCATGCGACGCATATGCTGCATGAAGCCGAGCATAACTTTGGCGAGATGGGTTTGAAGGGAAAAAGCCCGTCGGTCGACTGGAAACAGATGCTGACCTATAAGGACAAGACCATCGAGACCAACACCAAGGGCATCGAATTCCTGTTCAAAAAGAACAAGATCGACTGGCTCAAGGGCTGGGGGTCGATCCCGGAAGCGGGCAAGGTGAAGGTCGGCGATGAGGTCCATGAGGCCAAGAATATCATCATTGCCAGCGGCTCCGAACCTGCCGCCCTCCCCGGCGTTGAGGTTGATGAGAAGGTGGTGGTGACCTCCACCGGTGCGCTGGAACTGGGCAAGATCCCGAAAAAGATGGTCGTGATCGGCGCAGGTGTCATCGGCTTGGAACTGGGCAGCGTTTACGCGCGTCTGGGGACCGAGATCACCGTGGTCGAATACCTCGACAAGATCACCCCCGGCATGGACCCTGAGGTGCAAAAGACCTTCCAGCGGATGCTGAAAAAGCAGGGGTTCAACTTCATCATGGGCGCTGCGGTGCAAAAGACTGAGGTGAACAATCAAAAGGCCAAGGTTGCGTACAAGCTGCGCAAGGACGACAGCGAGCATGAATTGGACGCCGATGTCGTGCTGGTCTCCACAGGCCGCAAGCCGGTGGTCAACGGGCTGGGGCTCGACAGCCTTGGCGTGAAACTGACCGAACGCGGCCAGATCGCCGTGAACGAGCAGTGGGAAACCTCTGTCAAAGGCGTCTACGCCATCGGTGACGTGATCGAAGGTCCGATGCTGGCGCATAAGGCCGAGGATGAAGGCATGGCCGCCGCCGAGGTGATCGCGGGCAAGCATGGCCATGTGAACTACGGCGTGATCCCCGGCGTAATCTACACCCACCCGGAGGTTGCCAGCGTAGGCGAGACCGAGGCGACGCTTAAGGAAGCGGGCCGGGAATATAAGGTCGGCAAGTTTTCCTTCATGGGCAACGCGCGGGCCAAGGCGGTCTTTGCCGGGGACGGTTTCGTCAAACTGATCGCTGACAAGGAAACCGACCGTATCCTCGGCTGTCACATCATCGGCCCCGGCGCGGGCGACCTGATCCACGAAGTCTGCGTCGCGATGGAATTCGGCGCCTCGGCGCAGGATCTCGCCATGACCTGCCACGCGCACCCGACCTATTCCGAAGCCGTGCGCGAAGCCGCACTGGCCTGCGGCGACGGTGCGATCCATATGTAAGCGATGCGGGGCGGGCCAAAGGTCCGCCCCTTTCGCGTTGCGCATGCTGCGTACGTTTGGGTCAGGGGGTTTTAAGACCCCCGTCCTACAACCTCCCCCGTCGCGACATTCACGGAAGACGAGGCCCTTCAGGGGTCATGTCGATACGTAGAGACATGCAGGGTGACGCCTGTCTTTTCCACCACCCTACGGCGGCGCCGCCACATTAGCAGCTTCCCAGATACGTAATTTTTTGATCCGCGGAGCAATGGCTTCAGCGGTCAACTGCCGTGCCGATAGAACGCGCGGGGCAGCGCCGGCTCGCGGGGTGGTGCTGAAAGGCGGCGCCCAGGGGGGGGCGGGTCATCCCGAAGGCATGCCATTGGCATGACGCTGCTCGGCCTGCGGCCGCGCGGACTACAGTGAGCTGTCCAACGCCTTCTCAGGTCGCCACCCGGCCTCACGCAGCAGCGCGTCGGAACGGCTCTCCACCTCTTCCTCCAACCGCGCCATGAACGTCCGCTTCTCCAATCCCGGCTCAATCGGCATCAAAAACTCCACCACCGCCAAACCCGGACGACGGTACAGCCCCCGACGCGGCCAGAAATGGCCCGCATTGGTCGCCGCTGGTACACAAACCTGCCCCAACTGGTCATAGAGCACCGCCGTGCCGACCTTATAGGGCGCGCTCAGGCCGGGTGCCACGCGGGTGCCTTGGGAGTAGATCACGATCTGCCCCGGCTCGCGCTGGCCGGATTGCACATCGGCCATCATCTTGGTGATCGCCTGCCCGCGTTTGCCCCGGTTGACGGCGATCATGCCCATGCGTTTGGCGTATTGCCCGATAACCGGGGTCCACAACACTTCGCGTTTCATAATGAACTTAGCCCGCGGCAGGGCATGAAAGATCATCAGAATATCGAGAAACGACTGGTGTTTCGCCGCCACCAAAACCTCGCCCTGCGGCACCTTTCCACGCACTTCGCAGCGCAGTCCGATCAGCCAACGCGCAGACCACATCGCCCAAGCGGCATAGGTCTTGCAGGCCCGATAGGCCCCGCGTTTGGAGAACATCGCCCAAGGCGCGAAGACCAGACCGATCAGCGGCATGGCGATGGTCACCTGCACGATGTAGATGATCGACCGGACCCATTGCAGCAGCTTCATGTCAATTCCCTCAAGGTACGCCGCGCGGCGGCCCCGGTGGCGATAAAGGCAACGGCCCCGATCAGCACAGGCACCAGCAGAGGCACCAGCCAATCTGCTCCGGCAAAGCCCAACCCCGTCAAAAAGCCGCCCGCCTCACCCGCGTCGGGCAAAAGGATCACTGCCGTCATGCCCAAAACCGTCCCAACAGCAGAGCCGAGCAAGGCCCGCAGCGTAAAGCGACGAATGAAAGCGCGCGCGATATAGTCGTCTTTCGCGCCGACCAGACGCAGCACCGCGATCACCTGCGCATTGGCCGCCAGAGCCGCCTGTGCTGCCAGTGTCACCATCGCGCCCACGGCAGTGGCGATCAGCAGCGTGGACAGCCAGCCAAGCAAGCGCAACCGGCTCGCGGCAGCGACCAGCGGCGCACGCCAACGGCTGTGGTCGTCCAGCACGGCCCCCGGCACCTCGGCCGAAAGGCGCAAGCGCAGGCCTACCGGGTCCAGCCCCGCGCCTTCTTCGACCACTTCAATCAAGCGTGGCACGGGCAGGCTGTCGATCGCCAGTTCCGGACCGAACCACGGCGCCAAAAGCGCCTCTTGCTCTGCGTCCGTCAGAGCGCGGGCCGAGGCCACGCCTTTGGTCGTTTCCAACACCTTCAGCGCCGCTTCGGTCTGTGCCGCACGCTGGTCCAAGGGTGCCACGATGCGCACCGTGGCGGATTGCGCCAACTCCTGCCCCCAGACCTTAGCCAACCGGCCCGAGGCCAGCGACAGCGCCAAAGCAAAGACCGCCAGAAAGGCCATTGCCCCGGCCGCAAAAAGCGTGAGTTGCGCGGTAAAACCCGAAGGTGGCACGACACGGTCAGCCTGCCTGTCGCCTTTGAAAATCGCGCGCAGAATACCTAGATCAAACCGCTTCACAGATCTGCCCCCGCCAATTGAATGCGCCGATTGGCAATGCGCAGCACCCGCGCCTGCACATGCGCTTTGGTGGCGCGGATCAGGCCCAGATCATGGGTGGCGATCAAGACGGTCTTGCCCATGCGGTTCAACTCTATCAGCAAGTGCAGCAGACGCTGAGACATCTCCCAATCGATATTGCCCGTCGGCTCGTCCGCCAAGATGACATCGGGCGACATGATGACGGCCCGCGCCAAGGCAGCCCGCTGCCGCTCCCCGCCCGAAAGCTCAGGCGGCAGCGCACCTGCCCTGTGGGTCAGCCCGACCCAAGACATTAACTCTTCGAGGTCAGTGCCAGCCGCTTCCGCATGACGGCCTGCCACGCTCAACGGCAGGGCGACATTCTCAGTCAGCGGCAGATGGTCGAGGAATTTGACATCCTGATGCACCACGCCGACGCGCCGCCGCACCATGGCAATGTCATCGCGGCCCATTTCGCGCACATCGGTGTTGAACAGGCGCACATGCCCCGCCGTGGGCAAAAGCGCCCCATAGCAAAGCTTCATCAAGGTGGTCTTGCCCGCGCCCGAAGGGCCGGTCAGAAAATGAAACGAACCGGGGGCGAGTTTCAGCGTGATGTCCGACAGCAATTCGCCCCCGCCATAGCTGTAAGCCACATTTTCGAGCTCTATCACGCCACCATCCTAAACACTTCGACCTGTTGTGCCTCAGCACCGGGAAGGATTCAATCACCCAGAACCCGGCACCCCGCCCAGATATCACTTTTCCTACGTAATTCTAGGACATATGCTGCTTGTTGACGATCCAGAAGCCCTGAATACTGTCAGGCTCGAACAACCCTAGGAAGTACCATGCGGCTGATCTGCCCGAACTGCGACGCGCAATACGAAGTCCCCGATGAGGTGATGCCAAAGAGCGGTCGCGATGTGCAATGTTCAAATTGCGGGCAAACGTGGTTTCAGCACCATCCCGACACCGCCCCCGAAGAGGACGACGCAGAGGAGCGAGCGGCTTTTGAGGCCAGTTTGGGCAGCCGCGATGAGGATGAGTTTGAAGATGACGAGCCGGAAGATGTCGTTGCAGGCGTAAACGAGGATGTGTCTTCTGAGCACCCCTTCCCCAATCTGAAGGCCGAGGCCGACGCCCCTGCCACACCGCCCCCCGCGCGGCGCCAGTTGGACCCTGCCGTGGCTGAGATCCTGCGCCAAGAGGCCGCCGCCGAGCAAGAAGCACGCCGCCGCCAGTCCGCCCCCTTGGAAAGCCAGCCTGAACTTGGCCTAGATGATGGCCTATCAGAGCCAGCGCCGCAACAGGCCACGCCCGATGAGGTAGAGCAGCCACAGGCTGAGGACACCGCAACCGCCGACACGGAGGCCGAGCGCCGCGCCCATGAAGCCCGCGTGCGAATGGCCCGGATGCGCGGTGAACCTGAGCCCGCAGGCCCGGAAGCCGCAGCCCCCGCCGCCTCCCGCCGGGCGTTGCTGCCTGATGTCGAAGAGATCAATTCAACCCTGCGCCATGACCGTGGCCAGAACGCAGGACCAACGCCCACCGCAGCGCTCGACACCCCACAGAAGGAGCGTAGCTCTGGGGGGTTCATGCGCGGCTTTGTCCTGATGCTAGCATTGGCGGCTGTCTTGTCGCTGATCTATGTCTATGCGCCGCAGATTGCGCAGTCTTTGCCGCAGGCCGATCCCTATCTGTCGTCCTATGTCGCCATGATGGATGACGCTCGGCTTTGGCTGGACGGTCAGTTGCAGGATTTGCTGGTCTGGCTCGACACGGTGGCCACCCAGTCTCAGGGCTGATCGCAGTTAAAACCGATCCAACAACCGGTTGAGGTAATCGCGCTCTAATTCGGGGCGCCCTGCCTCGCCCGAACGGCGGCGGATCTCATCGAGCAAGCGCCGTGCGCGGCCCTGATCGTCTGGTCCTTGGGCCAAGGGTGCATCGCTGCTATTAGCGCCATTCCCGCCCTGCTCGCGCCCCAGAGGATCACGCGCTTCTGCCCGCCGGTCACCTTGGGCGGTGCCTTGGCCCGGCTGGCCTTCACGTTGTTCCTGTTCCATCGCCTCGCCCAAGGAGCGCATTCCTTCGCGCAGTGCTTCCATCGCTTGGGCCTGATTGTCGATCGCCTCAGCCAATTCATCACGCCGCAGCGCCTCTCCGGCCCGGTCCATCGCCGCGCCCGCACGCCCCAAAGCATCGCGGGCAGCCTCGCCTTCGGGCGTGCCCTGCCCCGGCAAGCGGCTCTCTTGGCGGCGCAGCTCATCGCGCAGGGCTTGCTGACGCTCCGCCAATCCCTGCGGCGCAGGTTCCTCGCCCGGCGCGTCGCCTGCACCCGACTGGCCCTCATGCCGCTCACCACGGCCCTGACCGCCATCGCGGCCCTCATTGCCCTCATTCTCACCCGCATTCGCGCCGGGGTTGTACTGTTCCTGAAGATCGCGAAACGCTTGATCGCTCAACCCCTGCTGTTCGCGCAGCGTGTCTGACAGCCCCTCCATCGCCTGATCGCCCGGTGAGCCTTCGCCCTCGCCCGGCTGACCTTGGCTGACGCGCATGTTTTCCATCAATTCTTGAAGCTCGCGCAGCGCCTGTTCCGCCTCGGCCATGCGGCCCTGTTCCATCAGTTCCTGAATACGGTCCATCATGCGCTGCAGGTCATCCTGCGTCATCTGCATGGACTCGCCCTGCGGCTGCTGGCCTTCGCCCTCGCCTTCTTGCGCCTGCTGGCGCTGCAACTGCTTAAGGTACTCTTCGGTGGCGCGGCGGAGTTCTTCCATCAGCTCGGCAATCTCCGCATCCGACGCGCCGTTCTTCATCGCCTCGTTCAGCCGATCCTGCGCCCGGCGCATCCGCGCCAAAGCATCGGCCAAGACGCCCTCTTCCAGTTCAATCGCCAGCCCCCACATATCCTCGGCTATGTCGTCCTGCACCTCCGCATCCAGCCCATAGCGGGCGCGCAGTTCCAACCGCCGGATCAATTGCCGCAGCCGCAGTTGCATGACTTCCGAGCGCAGGTCCTCTCCCGGCGCATAGGTCACCGCCCGCAGCACCTGCGCAATGCGCGGCGCATTGCTACGCGACCACAGCAGATCGCGCCGCATTTCAATCACCGCAGCCGCTGCCGGGTCGAAAAACCGTCGCCCCGGCAGAGTCAGTTGGCTGACTTCGGTCACGCCCTGCTGTTCCGCCGCATCCAGCACCGAGAGTTGCAGCGACACCGGCAGGTTGGCCCAAGGGTGTTTGGAGAAATTCTCGATCAAGGCTTCGTCGAACTGCTGCCGCCCCCCAGCAATGGGCATCGGCAGCGGCACGACGATCTCGGCCCGCTGCTCGGGATCGACGGTCAAGCCATAGCGCCGGTCCACCGCAGCCAGATCAAGGCTGATCCGCGCTTCTCCGGCCTCGACCCCGTAATCATCCCGCGCCTGAAACGGCAAGCTCATCTCGCCCAAGGCCGTGACCTCTGGCGGTCCCATGCGCGTCACCTGTGGTGCTGCGTCTGGCAGCATCGTCACCTGCCACGCCCGCGCCCCCGGCCCCTCAATCGCAATCCGCCCGCTTTGGCGCAGCGTGAAATCCTGCGCCGGGTCCGACGCGTCTTCCGTTTCACGGCCCGAAACAGTCTCTGCCACCGACAACGCGCCCAATTCGCCATAAAGGCGCAGGGTAATCAGCGTTCCGGCTGGCAGCGACAGCGGTCCCGGCTCAAGGTCATTCAGATAAAGCGTCGGTTTGCCGGTATGGCGCGGCGGTTCTGCCCAGCCTTCCCAGACCGGGCCAGAGGCCAGCGCCGCGCCCGTCCCGCCGGGGGTCAGCGACACCTCCCCCAACCGCCAGACCGAGCCGAAAACCAAGGCCACGACAAAGGCCAACAACGCCACATAGCGCAGCGCATAAGGATCGGCCTTGGCCACCCGCAGATCGCCCTTGACCGGCTGCGCCTGTGCCGCCCGTTCTGCCATGCGCTTTTGATGGGCCTGCCACACGGCGGCAGAGGCCGCGTCGCCCGCGCCAATCGCCTGATCGTCCAGAAGCGCGCGGATCGGCCGCCCCGGCAGGCTGGCGTCCAACCGCGCCAAAGCCACCTGCTGCGATGGCACACGAAAGCGCCGCACCGCAAAGATCACCGTGCCAAGAAACGACAGACCAACCAGCGTCAGCACCGCCCAAAGCGGCGTGCCAGTGAGGCGCTCTTGCACCCCCATCATTAGCAGCGCCAACACCGCCAGACAAAGCGTCAGCATCGGCCAGAACGCCTGCACCAAGGTCTCTGCCAACATCCCCGCCCAGGTCAGCCGCAGCGGCCAACGCAACGCGCGCAGCCCTTCTGTCCTGTCAGTGGATGTCCGCATAGGTCACGCTCCTGCGCTCCAGCGGCGGGGTGCCGTCAGAGCCATTCAGGGATGGTATCGCGGTTTATCATTTCGTCAAAGCTCGGCCTTGGGCGGATAACCGCGAATTGATCGCCATTAACCAAAACTTCAGGGATCAGGGGCCGCGAATTATACTCGCTGCTCATCACCGCGCCATAGGCCCCGGCCGAGCGGAACGCCACCAGATCGCCGGACCCAAGCGCTGGCATCATGCGCTGTTTGGCAAACGTATCGCCCGACTCGCAGACCGGCCCGACAATATCCACCGGGCGCGGCTCGCCCCCCGGTGCAGGCTCATTCAGCGGCACGATGTCATGCCACGCATCATACATCGCGGGCCGGATCAGATCGTTCATCGCGGCATCAAGGATCAGGAAATCACGCCCTTCGCCGGATTTGAGATAGATCACCTCGCTCACCAAAACGCCTGCGTTGCCAGCAATCAGACGCCCCGGCTCAATCTCGACCTCGCAATCCAGATGCCCCAACACGCGTTGGACCATCGCGCCGTAGTCGGTGGGCAGTGGCGGTGCGGTATTGGAGCGTTCATAAGGAATGCCCAGACCGCCGCCCAAGTCCAACCGCCGGATGTTGTGCCCATCGGCGCGTAGCACCTCGGTCAGTTCCGCCACTTTGGTATAGGCCTGCTCAAAGGGGGCAAGATCGGTCAATTGGCTACCGATATGCACGTCGATGCCGACGATTTCCAACCCCGGCAGCTTAGCCGCCATGGCATAGACCTCGCGGGCGCGGGCGATGGGGATGCCGAACTTGTTCTCGCTCTTGCCGGTGGCGATCTTTGCATGGGTCTTGGCGTCCACATCCGGGTTCACACGGATGGTGATTGGTGCGACTTTGCCCAGCTCCCGCGCGACTTGATCGAGCAGGATCATCTCCGGTTCGCTTTCGACATTGAACTGCCGAATGCCCCCCGTCAGTGCCAGTTCCATCTCCGCGCGGGTCTTGCCCACGCCTGAGAAAACGATCTTGTCGCCCGGCACCCCGGCTGCTTTGGCCCGGCGGTATTCCCCGCCCGAGACGACATCCATCCCCGCCCCGGCCTGCGCCAGCGTGCGCAACACGGCTTGGTTAGAATTGGCCTTCATCGCGTAGCAGACCAGATGATCCATCCCCGAAAGCGCGTCATCAAACAGGTGGAAATGCCGCAGCAGCGTGGCCGTGGAATAGACATAGACCGGCGTGCCGACAGCGGCGGCGATCTCGGCCAAGCTTACATCCTCGGCGTGCAAGACACCGTCTTTATAGAGAAAATGATCCATCTGCGCGTCGCCCTATGTCGTCCCGGCTCTATTTGATTGGCGCTGTCCGCAGGAACAGATAGAGCGGCAGGCCACAGCTCACCCCAATACAGAACGTGGCGGGAATGGCAATCAGCGCGCGGAAATTGCGGCGCACGGCGACTTCAGCAATGATCCAAATGGTGAGCGTGACGGCAGCGATGGTCAGATCCCAGACCAGCCCGCTGGCGGCGGCATTGGCATGCCACGCATCGACCATGGTGCTCAGGCTCCAGCCCTCTGCGTTGAACCACGTGACGAAGTAATACATCGGATGGATCGCGCCCCAGAGTGCAAGGGCGAGGTAGAGCATCCGGAGCGGCGACATCTCAGAATGTCTTGGCCACGCCGACGGTGGCGTAGCCCGAAAGGCTAATACCCGGCGCAGGTGCCGGGGGCCTGTCCTGTTGCGGCGCCGGGGGCGTGCAAGCCGCCAGCACCAAAAGGCTCAGAAGGACCGCCGTGCCTCTCAACCGCCTATTCCCAAGGCGACTGAAAAGGGACCGCGTGCCACGCCAAGCGTCGTGCCAACTGCAACGCCAGAAGAGGACATGGTGACGCTCGTGCTGGCGGTGGGCCGCACTGGCTCGCCATCCGCTCCGCAGGCGGCGAGGGTCAGCAGAGAGAGGATCGCGAGGCTGCGTTTCACTTCAGGATTTCCTTCCAACGCGTGACTTGAGCACGCACCTGCGCAGGGGCGGTGCCGCCGTAAGACATGCGCGAGTTTACCGAATTATCGACGCCAAGCACATCGAAAACGTCCTTAGTGATCTCGCCATGGACCGACTGCATCTGCTTCAGCGTGAGGTCGGGCAGATCGCAACCCTGCTTCTCGGCCATGGCAACCAATGTGCCGGTCACGTGATGCGCGTCGCGGAAGGGCAGGTTCGGCACGCGTACCAGCCAATCGGCCAGATCGGTGGCGGTGGAGAAACCGGAGCCTGCCGCAGCGGCGAGGTTCTCACGTTCGGCGGTCATGTCGCCTACCATCCCGGTCATCGCGGCCAGCGCGAGCATCAGGTTGTCGGCAGCGTCAAAGACCTGTTCTTTGTCTTCCTGCATGTCCTTGGAATAGGCCAGCGGCAAGCCCTTCATCACCATCATCAGCGCGGTGTTCGCGCCAAAAATGCGGCCCACTTTGGCGCGGATCAGCTCGGCGGCATCGGGGTTTTTCTTTTGCGGCATGATCGAGGAGCCGGTCGAGAAACGGTCCGACAGCGCCACGAAGCGGAACTGCGCCGACGACCAGATCACCAGTTCTTCGGCGAAGCGCGACAGGTGCATCGCGCAGATGCTGGCCGCCGACATGAATTCCAACGCGAAGTCGCGGTCGCTCACGGCGTCGAGGGAATTCGCGGCGGGGCGGTCAAAGCCGAGCGCCTCTGCCGTCATCTCGCGGTCAATTGGGAAGGAGGTGCCAGCAAGTGCCGCCGCGCCCAGGGGACATTCGTTCATCCGTTTGCGCGCATCGCGGAAGCGCGACAGGTCGCGGCCAAACATCTCGACATAGGCCATCATGTGATGGCCCCATGTCACGGGCTGGGCGGTTTGCAGATGAGTGAACCCGGGCATCACCCAATCGGCTCCCGCTTCAGCCTGAGACAAAAGCGCGCGGATCAGCGCTTGCAGACCCTCATCAGCGGCGTCCAACTGGTCGCGCACCCAGAGTTTGAAATCCGTAGCGACTTGGTCATTGCGGCTTCGACCCGTGTGTAGGCGGCCTGCGGGCTCACCGATCAGCTCTTTCAGCCGCGCTTCGACGTTCATGTGGATGTCTTCCAGCGCAGCGGAGAACTCGAACCGGCCCTCTTCGATCTCTGACAAGATTGTGAGAAGCCCTTCCCGTATGGCTTCAGCATCGCTATCAGTCAGGATGCCTGTGGCTGCCAGCATGGCGGCATGGGCACGCGACCCTTTGATGTCTTGCGCGGCCATCCGTTTGTCGAACCCGATCGAGGCGTTAATCGCCTCCATGATCGCGTCCGGTCCGGCGGCAAAACGGCCACCCCACATCTTGTTCGAGGTCGTGTCGGTCATGTTGAATACCCTTGGAGGGACGTATGAAAAATCTCGTGCTCGGCTTCGTTTATACGCTGCTTGTCGCAGGTGCAAACCCCGCCCTTGCCGGAACGGCTGACATTGCCGGGCTGCGCGACGGGGACATGAAGAAACTCGTGATCCACGATGCACCCCAAGCCACCTCTGATGCGACATTTGAGCGTGAGGACGACAGCACGCCGATGACGCTGGCGGACTTTGAGGGCAAATATGTGCTGGTCAACTTCTGGGCCACGTGGTGCGCGCCCTGCCGCAAGGAAATGCCGCAGTTGAACGCGTTGCAAAAGGAATTTGGCGGCGATGACTTTCAGGTGCTGACCATCGCGACGGGGCGCAACTCGCCCGAGGGGATCAAGCGGTTCTTTGCAGAAGCGGGCGTCGACAGCCTGCCGCGTCACCAAGACCCAAAGCAAAAGCTGGCCAGCCAGATGGGCATCTTTGGCCTGCCCATTACCGTGCTGCTGGACCGGGAAGGCCGCGAGATTGCACGGTTGCAGGGGGATGCGGAATGGGATTCTGAAAGTGCGCGGGCGATTGTGGCTGCACTGATTGGGGATCAGGCCGAAGGGTAAGCTCCCCCCACCTGAATGTCCCGCTTGGCCGAAAGCCGGGCAGCGTCATGCTGTAAGCATGCCTGCGGCGTGGCCCGCTCGCGGGTCTGCGCCGCCGATCGTGGTCGGTAGCGGCGGTGATGACTTATGCGGCGTGCTGCAAAATCGCCGCTTCGGACGCCGACAAGTTCCGCCGCGCAAAGCTGCCATAGCTGTGGGGGTCAATCGCCAGATCGGGATAGGCTCGCAATAGCCGCAGCCGGTCTGGCTCGGCCAGCGCATCCAACGGGGCGGAGGCAGGATGGAAGCTCTCTGTCTCCACCCCATTGGCCCAGATCACCTGATGGCGGTCCATCATGACATGGATATAGGTCATCCCGCGCAAGCCCATATCCACCGTCACCGTGCTGTGGTTGACCAGATCTTTGGCCGATACCAAAACCTCATCCGTGCAGAACAATTCCCGCGCCTTGGCCCCGCCCAGCAGAATGCGATGCTCGGGCGAGACGACAAGACCGCTATCGGGAATCATATGACCCAAGGCCCCCGCCCGGAACCGCACCGGACGCAGGTGCGGCAGGGCATGGAACCGCGCGCCGGACATATGACGACGACCGATCCAATCAATCGGTTGCGCCCCATTGTCTTTGGTCTGGAGGAAATCGCCTTCGCGCAGGTCTTCGATCAGGGCAAGGCCGCGCGGCGTGCGCAGGCGGGTGCCGGGGGTAAAACAGATCACCCCCGCCTCTGCTCCCGGCTGCGCCGCACCAGCCATAGGCCACTGGCCCAGCGTATGGCGTACCACCCAAAGGTCGGTATTGCGCGGCGGCATTTCGTCGATGAACATCAGATACGGCTGACGCCCCTGGCCTGCGTCAATCACTGTCACGGTATAGGAGCAGGCCCCGTCCGTGACGAGAAAGCTGTTCTTCATTAAGGGTATATCATCACGCGCGGCGCGGACCTTGGGGGACAGATGGCCAGCCTCTTCCAAGGTTGCGCCAATCAAGCGATCCACCATACGTGCCGCGCGTTTGCGCAGTTCTGCGGCCTCGTCTGCCTGGTCCAGCCGCAACACGTCGGTCGGGCCATCCACGCGGATGACATCGCCGCGCCACGCCCAAGCTGACCCCACCTCAAGCGCCAAGAGCGGCGCGGCCTCAAGACCGTCGATCTCTGTTTGCGACCAGCTTATGACAAACGTGCCTCGAAAGCCCGTTTTCATTTTTGCTCTGCCTGCCTTACGTTTTTTATTACCATAAACCTAGCAGCGCACAGGGCATCGCGGAAGACAGGCAGAGCGCGTGTTTTCAATCTGTTGCAATTTGATTTTGCTCCCGGATTAAGAGGATTTGCACCGTGCGGACCCGCGACGCTTGTAAAACGCCAGCGTCTTGGTAACGTTGTTGCATCAAACTGCCGGAGGCTGCCCATGTCCGACCCCGACACCCCCCGCCCGTCCCGGCGCATCGTCTCGTCCCGTCACTTGGCCGAGGGCGAAGGATGGGAGGCGTCCGAACTCGAATACGGGATGATCATCGCCTATAACGCTTTTACCCGCTGGATGTCGCGCTGCATGGCGGCGGCGGGGAATGGCGATCTGACGCCGCTGGAAATCTTGGTGTTGCACAACGCCAATCACCGTGGTCGGGAAAAGCGGCTGACCGACATTTGTTTTCTGCTCAACATCGAAGACACGCATACGGTGAACTATGCGCTGCGCAAATTGGTAAAGGCCGAACTGCTGTCGGCTGAAAAGCGCGGCAAGGAGGTGTTCTATCGCACGTCAGAGGCCGGGGCCGAGCTTTGCGACGCCTACCGCGCGATCCGGCAGGCGTGTTTTTTAGACGGGCTGCCGCGCACCGATATCTCAGGCGAGGAACTGCGCCGGATTGCAGCGCAGCTTAGGGCGATGTCGGGGCAGTATGATCAGGCGAGCCGCGCGGCGGCGTCGCTGTAAGGACGACGGTCGGATCGCTTGCGCGATCCGACCGAAGGGGGCGCGGGCCCCGCTCTCTAAAAGGCTGAAGCCAGAGCGGGTTAGAGAAGCGCCGCCATGGCGCGGGCCGTGTCGTTCATTCGGTTTGAGAAGCCCCATTCATTGTCATACCAACTGACCACGCGGATCATTCCGCCATCTGTCACGCGAGTCTGATCGGGCGCAAAGATCGATGAATGAGGATCGTGGTTGAAATCACTGGAAACCAGCGGCGCGGATTCGGTTGCCAACACGCCTTTCAGCGCACCTTGCGCCGCCTTTGCAATCGCACCATTCACCGCTTCGGCTGTCGCAGGTTTGGCGGGCATGATGCACAGATCCACCAGCGAGACATTGGCAGTCGGCACGCGCACGGCAGACCCTTCGAGACGGCCTTTGAGATGCGGAATCACCTGAGAAATCGCAGCAGCAGCACCGGTGGAAGTCGGCACCATGGAAAGTGCCGCAGCCCGGCCCCGGTAAGGGTCGCGGTGGGGGCTGTCATGGGTGGGCTGGTCGCCGGTATAGGCGTGGATCGTGGTCATATAGCCGGTCTCGATCCCGAAGGTATCGTCAAGCACCTTGGCCACCGGCGCGAGGCAGTTGGTGGTGCAGGAGGCATTGGAAACGATCACATCCTCAGCGGTCAGCTCTTGATGGTTAACCCCATAGACCACAGTGCGGTCGACACCCTTGCCGGGGGCGGAAATGAGCACGCGTTTGCTGCCGTTCTCAAGATGTTTGGCCGCCGCATCGCGGGCGGTGAAAAAGCCGGTGCATTCATAGACGATATCAACGTCATCCCAAGGCAGTTTGGCCGGGTCGCGCTCGGCGGTCATACGGATTTTCTGCCCGGCAATGTGCAGCCTGTCGTCTTTTAGCTCGGCGTCCACCGTCAGACGGCCATGGACGGAATCGTATTTCAGAAGATGCAGCAGGTTCTCCGCGTCGGCGAGGTCGTTGATCGCAACGACTTCGAGACCGTCAAAGCCGTTCTCCACCAGAGCGCGTAATACGCAGCGACCGATGCGGCCGAAGCCGTTGATGGCGATTTTCGTGGTCATTGTATCCTCCGACGGCCCGGTCAACGGGCAGCTTGGTTAGCGCTAACATATGGGTGCAACATAGGGTGATTTAATGAGAAATCAACCGCTGATATGGGGGCTATGCGCTAAGTGGGGCTATGGTGGGCGCGGATTGCGCAGTTCTGCTGAACGCTGATGATTACGCTGGCGGTTCGTGTGAAGGGCGGTAAATTGGGACGACTTTAAAGATCGGATTCTTCGATGAGCCATGTACTGCACCGTAACCTGCGCGCCACGCAGCCTGTCATCGTCAAAGGTGAGGGAAATTACCTTATTGATGACAAGGGGATGCGCTATCTTGATGCTTGCGGGGGCGCGGCTGTGTCGAGCCTTGGCCATGACAATGCCGCCGTGCGTCAGGCGATTGCCGCGCAGCTGGACAAGCTTGCCTTTGCACACACGGGCCTGTTCACCAATCCACCTGCCGAGGATTTGGCCGATTATCTGATTGCCCATGCTCCTGAGGGAACAGGCGAAGGCCGGGTCATGTATCTGGGCAGCGGGTCGGAAGCGATGGAGGCGGCGCTGAAGCTGGCGCGGCAGTATCATCTGGAACGGGGCGATGCGGCGCGGGCAAAGATCATCGCGCGCAAGCCGAGCTATCACGGCAATACGCTCGGTGCGCTGGCGGTGGGCGGCCATGCGGGGCGGCGGGCGCCCTTTGCGCCGATGTTGATGGATGTAGAGCATATCGATGCGGCCTATGCGTATCGTCTCCAGCACGCGGGGGAGAGCGAGGCAGATTTTGCGCAGCGATTGGCGGAGCAGTTGGAGGCGCGGATCTTGGCGCTTGGGCCAGAGACTGTCGCGGCCTTTGTGGCAGAGCCGGTTGTCGGTGCGTCGCTCGGCTCGCAACCTGCGCCCGAAGGCTATTTCAAGCGGGTGCGCGAGATCTGTGACCGCCACGGCGTCTTGCTGATCGCGGATGAAGTCATGTGCGGCATGGGCCGGACGGGGAGCCTGTTTGCTCTGGAACAAGAGGGCATCTGTGCAGACATTACCACGATGGCCAAGGGGCTGGGCGCGGGCTATCAGCCGATCGCGGCGGTGATGGCCCGCGAGCGCGTGATTGATGCGATCTTGGCAGGCAGTGGCAGCCTGTGGAACGGCCATACCTATATGTCGCACGCCGTGGCCACGGCGGGAGCGCTCGCGGTTTTGCAAGAGGTTGAGCGGCGGGATCTGCTGGGCGCCGTGCGGGAGCGCGGGGCGCAACTGGAGGCAGCATTGCAGGCACGGTTTGGCCAGCACCCCCATGTCGGTGACATTCGTGGACGCGGGCTCTTTTGGTCGATTGAGTTGGTGGCCGAACGGGACGGGAAGACGCCTTTTGACGTGTCGCGCAATGTTGCAGGCAAGGTTCAGCGGGCGGCTATGCAGGCGGGGATGATCTGCTATCCGTCGCAGGGCTGCGCCGATGGCACGGCAGGGGATCATGTGTTGTTGGCCCCGGCCTTCACCTCAACCCCGCAGGAGATTGACCAGATCGTGCAGATGCTGGGTGACGCGGTCGACAAGGTCATCTCAGAAGGCTGACCCCTGCCCTAGCGCCCCTTGATACGGATCGAAAAAGAGCGCTGCGCCCCGGCGGGCGGGCGCGGGAAAGGTGCGGCTTTGCGGATCAAAGCCAAGGCCGCTTGATCAAGCGCCGAGGAGCCGGAACTGCGGGCCACGCTGGCCCGCGCAAGCTGGCCAGTGTTGCCCACGGAAAAAGCAATGACGGCAGTGCCGCGCGAGCGCACGCGGGGTTTGCCCGCGCGGGCGATGCGGGCCATGACCTGACCGGGGTAGTTGCTGGCCGCTGCATTGCCCGAGGGCGCGGCGGCTTGTTTCCGAGCGCCGGATTGGGTGGCATTGCCCGCCCGCGTGGCGGCTTGCGCGCCTTGGGTGTTGTTGCGCTTGGCGTTGCCACGGGCGGTTTGTTTTGGTTTTGGCTTGGGCGCAGGCTTGGGTTTGGCTTTTTGAGCCGCTTCGGCAGCGCGCACCGGATCGCGACGTTGGGGGCGTTGCGACAGGCGCGGTGCGGGGGTGTCCTCGGGCTCGGCCGTGAGCGTCTCGCTGGGCGGGGCGCTGGCGGTCTCTGTCGGGGCTGGTTGTGGCGTGACGGGGGGCAGGACGGGCGTTTCGCTTGCAGTCACGGCGGGGGGTGCGGCGACGATGGCCTCTGCCTTTGGCGCGGCGGCGATGATCTCTGCCTTTGGCGCGGCGGTTGGCGCGGGCTGCGTGGATTGCAGGGGTTCGACCGGTTGGGCCGGGGCGAGCGGCGCGGGTGCTTCGGCTTTCAGCGCCGTGGTCTCTGCCGGGGGCGTTGGCGTGATCTCCTCCACCGGCTGGGCGGTGAGCGTACCGGCGGACATATCCTCAAACCGGGTGCCAAGCTGTGCGGCGGCAGGCGCGCCCCCGCCTGCGATCTTGGCGCTGTTGTCGGGCTGTAGCCACTGGGACGCGCCCAGAACCACCCCGGCGGCAAGGCCGAGCGAGAGCAGTTTCACAAGGTTCGAGCCGGGGATCATTGCAGCGCCCTTTGCGTGACCAGCAACACCCGCCCTGCCCCGGCAGCACGCAACTCGCGGGTCAGCCGGACGAGCGTCTTCGCAGGCAGCGCCCGGTCCGGCAGCAGGCGCACGGCGGCGCGAGAGTCTTCGTCCAGTGATGCCAAGAAATCGACAGCGCTGGCGATGTCCTGTGCAGCATGAGTCAGACGTCCGTCTGGATGCACGACCAAAGCATCGGGCGGCGCACGGCCTTCGAGGTCTTGGGTCTCGATCAACTTAAGGTCAGGGTCAAGCGGCTGCGCGAGGGTGCCTGCGACCATGAAAAACACGAGCATCAGAAAGACGATGTTGATCAGCGCAATGGTCGGTTCGCGTTGCGCTTTGCGTTTGGCGAGCGGGCGCATCCTTAGCTCTCCAGAACCGTGACGCGCAGCGCAGGGAAAGCGCGCAGGGCGATGAGCAGGTCGGCCAGCCGCTGGCTTTCGACAGCGTCGGCGAGCGAGATCAGCAAGGGGGTGCCGTCTTTGGCTTCGGCCAAGGCGCTGTCGGTCAGATTGGTCAGCGCCAGCGCCTCGCCGTTCAACCGCAGGCTGTTGGCGCCCAACTGCATAAAATAGGGTTTCGTATCCGCTGTCGCGCCCGCACCAGAGGTCGCCGCCGTGAGTTCAATCTCGCTGAACTTGGAGAAGGTCGAGGTCAGCATAAAAAACAACAGCAAAAGGAAAATCACGTCGATTAGTGAGGTCATCGACAGGCGGTTGCGCCGGCGGCGTGGCCTAGCCATGGGCAGCCTCGGCCCGTGGCGCGGCGGGGGTTTGGCCGGGGTGCAGCACGGTCAGGATGGCTTTGTCTGCGATGACCCGTTCGTTTTCCATGCGCTGTTCCAGCCAACTCAGCACCAGCGCGGTGGGCATCGCGACGACCAGCCCCACGGCGGTGGTCAGCAGCGCCACCCAAATGCCGCCCGCAAGGATCGACGGATCGACCTGGGAACCTGCGTCTTGCAGCGCGCGAAAGGCTTCGATCATGCCCAGAACGGTGCCGAAAAGGCCAAGCAGCGGGGCGAGTTGTGCGACGGAATCGAGCAGGCGGAAGCCGCGTTCAAGCTTGGCAAACCGCAATTCGGCCTCGGCTTGCAGACGGGCCTGTCCGGCATCGGGGGTGGTCATCGCCATGCGGACCACTGGAACAAGGTAGCTTTTGGAGCGGCGCAACGCGGCCTCTGCCTGTGGCTTGTCGCCTTGCTCCCATGCGGTGACAGCCTGCGACAGCGCCTTGTGGCGGCCCACGGCGGCGGCGCGGAATTGCCATGTTTTGTAGAGCGCAACCGCAAGGGTCAGGACTGCCACGACCATCAGGATGACGACGACCGGTCCCCCGGTTTGAGCGATATCGCGCAGAGGGGCGAGCAGATCGGTCAGTTGATCCATTAGCCCAGCACCTCAATCTCGGTGCGGGATGTCAGGCTCAAATCGCTTTCGCAGATGCCAGCGTCAACCCCCTCGCCCGCGCAGGTCTGTGCGCCGTTAAAGAGGATGCGGCCCAAGTTCTCACAGGTGGTTTGCGGCACAACGAATTGGCGCACGCGGGGGCGGCCCACAGGGAGCGTGCCGAAATCGAACAGGGTCAGCCGGTCAACAGTGCCGTTTTGGTCGAAAAGCACGGTTTCATAGACTGCCTTTTCCAACGGCGTGTCGAGCGTGTTGGTGATCAGAAAGGTGAGTGTGCAGTTCGCGTCCGTCGTTTCGGCAGCGTTCAACTCGACCTGAAGCCCTGCGGGGGCGGGCGTTTCATCAACCGCAGCTTCGGCAAAAGCGCCTTGGGCAAGCAGGACGGGCAAAGCCACAAGGGCGGCGAGACGAGAATGCGACATTGGTGGCTCCCTGAGCGTTTCGAAAGGCGGGGCGCGGGAATGGTAGGTGCGCTCCGTATGAAATCTATGGCGGGTGCCTAACAAAAGGAAAAGCACTTCGCAATCCCGACCTTATTAGTCAGGTAAAAGAAAATGCGCTTTGCGGCGGCGCAATGCCGGAACTCCCACGCCATCCCTATTGTTTCCCCGGCAAAGGAGGACGACATGACCCTGCGATTTGAACAAATCCTCGCCGATGGCGTGGCCGAATGCTCCTATCTGCTCGGAGACGACGCCACCCATACCTGCGCTGTTGTCGATCCGCGCCCGGATGTGGGCATCTATATCGAAACCGCCCGGCGCTTTGGTATGGCGATCACCCATGTGTTTGAGACCCATATCCACGCTGACTTCTTGAGCGGCGCGCGGGAATTGGTGGACCGTTTGGGTAGTCAGGCTAAACTTTACGTCTCGACCGAGGGCAGGGCGGAGTATGGGTTTGACCACGAAGCCGTGCGCGATGGGGATGAGTTTACCTTTGGCGGGATGCGAATGAAGGCGCGCTTCACCCCCGGTCACACGCCGGAACACATGTCTTATATGCTCTATGACGGCGACAAGGACACGCCCTGGGGTGTTCTGTCGGGCGATGCGTTTTTCGTCGACAGCGTGGGGCGGCCTGATCTGTTGGGCGATGATGAGACCGAAGAGTTGACCGAAAAGTTGTTCCACACCGTGCGTGATGTGTTCATGGCGCTGCCGGATGATGTGATCATTTACCCCTGCCATGGCGCGGGGTCGGCCTGTGGGCCAAATATCGGCGACCGGATGTCTTCAACCATCGGTTATGAACGGCGATTTAACAGCTATGCCAAGATCGAAGACCTCGATGAATTTAAGGACACCATGCTGAACGACGCGCCGCCGGTGCCCTCGCATTACCCGCGTATGAAAAAGGTGAATGCAAAGGGGCCGGAGGTGCTGCGCAACCTGCCACGCATTCCGCCGATGACAGTGGATGCCTTTGCCAAGGTGGCCGAGGACGGCGCGCAATTGTTGGACCTGCGCGATATGATGGGGTTTGGCGGCGGCCATATCAGCGGCAGCCTGAACATCGGCCTGCGGCCCGAATTGTCGGTCTGGGCGGGCTGGTTGTTGGACCCGGAACGGCCCCTCTATCTTGTGACAGAGTCGGACGCAGAGGTAGATGACGCGCTGCGCCTGCTCTGGCGGACGGGGTTCACGAAGTTTGGCGGCTACCTTGCCGGCGGCATCGGCGCTTGGCGTGAGGCCGGGCGCGGTTTGGCGCAGATCCCGCAGATGTCAGTGCATGACCTGAAGGACGCGAAAGACGTCACGCCGCTGGATGTGCGCAAACCGGATGAATGGGAGAGCGGCCATATCCCCGGCGCGACCCATGCGTTTTTGGGCGCGTTGCGCGACGAGCTGGATACCCTCGACAAATCTGCGCCCTACGCCACCTATTGTGCGAGCGGGTTTCGCGCCAGCATCGCGGCGAGCCTTCTGCGGGCCCATGGCTTCACTGACATTCGCAGCGTGCCGGGCAGTTGGAAGGCTTGGACTGCCGCTGGCTATCCCGCCCAAAAAGGAGAGTAACCCATGACAGACGATACGCAAAAGATCGCGACGATTGACCCTAACCACACGGTCGCCCTGTTCACCCCGGATACCGAGGCGCTGAAACAGACAGCCTCAGCGGGGGTGAAATCTGTGGTGAACTTTCAGGCCGAGGGCGAGAAAGGCGCGCTCAGCCCGGACGAAGAACGGCAACAGGCAGAGCGTTTGGGGCTGAACTATCTTCATCACCCGGTGACCGCTGACAGTCTGAACGCAGCTTTGGTTGATGATTTCCGTCGCGCGTTGGACGACCTGCCGCAACCGGTCTTTCTGCACTGTGCCTCGGGCAAACGTGCGGGCGCGATGACGCTGATGGCGCTGGCTGCGGACAAAGGATGGGACGGTGAGACCGCGCTGCAGGAAGGCAAAGCACGCGGCATTGATCTGACACAAGAGAAGATCGGCCAGTTCGTCAAATCCTATGCGGATGACAAGGCGAACGTCTGAAGGAGCGCTGCGAATGGCCCACCTCTGGCGCGTCCGGATATACCGGACGTGCTTTTTCAGGGCCGAGCGCAGTAGAGACCGTGCAGCGTTTCCAGCACAGCGGCGGCCTCATGGCCCTTTATGCTGTAAAAGATCGTCTGTCCGGCGCGGCGGCCTTCGACCATGCCGGCCTCTTTCAGCTTTTTTAACTGCTGCGACATGGTGGATTGCGACACCCCGCAGACTTCGGCCAAGTCCCCTACTGATCTTTCCCCGTCCAACAAACGGCAAAGGATCTGCAAACGCGCTTCTGAGGCCAGCATGGTCATCAATGCGGCAGCGGCTGCGATATCGCCTTCAAGAAAGTCGTCTGCGTTTTTCATATTACGTCCATTGAATATTACGCACCTTGAATATATAGTTTCAGACAGAGGCATACAAGGCCCGCTCGAAACATGCCACGGGCGCATCATGGAGATGAGAAATGGAAACCGAATTTACCCCTTGGCTGTCGCTCGGCGGCGGCATGATGATCGGGGCGTCGGCAGTGTTGCTGATGGCCACCAACGGACGCATCGCGGGCATCAGCGGCCTGACGGCCAAAATCTTTACCCGCAGCAGTGACACTGAGGCACGCGGTGTCTCGGCCCTTTTCGTGCTCGGGTTACTCTTGGCCGCGCCGTTGTGGTTGCTGGTGTCAGGCGGATGGCCAGAGCAATGGGTGCCGTCTAGCCCGGCCTTGATGGCCCTTGCGGGTCTGCTCGTCGGCTTTGGCGCGAGCTATGGCAATGGCTGCACCTCGGGCCATGGGGTCTGCGGGATCAGCCGTGGCTCGGCGCGGTCCATCGTGGCAACTGTGACCTTTATGGTGACGGCCTTTGCCACGGTTTTCGTCATGCGTCATTTGATCGGAGCTTGATATGAAACAGCTTTTTGCACTCCTCTCTGGCCTGATCTTTGGGCTTGGTCTGATTGTCTCAGGCATGGCAAACCCGGCGAAGGTCCTCAACTTTCTTGACGTCTTTGGCACTTGGGATCCAAGTCTTGCCTTTGTCATGGGCGGCGCCATTGCTGTGACTGCGCCCGGCTTTGCGCTGCTGTTCCGCAACCGGCAGACGCCACTTTTTGACAGCAAGTTCCGGGTGCCGACCCGCACCGATCTAGAGCCGAAGCTGCTGACCGGTGCAGCCATCTTTGGCATTGGCTGGGGGTTGGGCGGTTTCTGCCCCGGCCCCGCGCTGACCTCATTGCCTGTTGCGGCGACCGGCACGCTGATCTTCGTCCCTTTCATGCTCATCGGCATGTGGGCCGCGCGTCATACGCCTGACATCACCCCAAACGCGAAAGGAGCCGCATCATGAGCGATCCGCTGAACTCTCCCATTGTCCGTCATTCCCCGTCCACCGGCGCGGGCAGTCCTGATGTCTGGGGCATTTACGAGCCGGACACCGGGTCGATCCAATATGTCTGCGCCGATCCTGCCACCAAGCAGGCTGCGCTGATTGATGTGGTCTGGAACTTTGACCCTAAAAACTACCGCTTCTCGACCGAAAGCATGGATCAGGTGCTGGCTTTGGTGGAGGATAACGGGCTGACTGTGCAATGGGTGCTGGACACACACCCCCACGCGGATCACGTCATGGCCTCGGCCCATCTAAAAGAGCGGACAGGCGCGCCCAATGCGATCGGCGCCTTGGTGCCGCAGATCGCCAAGATTTGGGCCGATCTTTACAATCTGCCCAATGCGTTCGATCCGGATCGGGATTTCGACCACCTGTTTGAAGAAGGCGAGGTCTTTAAGATTGGAGAGTTGGACGTCAAAGTGATGCTGTCGCCCGGCCACACGTTGGGCTCGATTTCCTATGTTTGTGGCGATGCGGCCTTTGTGCATGACACGTTGATGCAACCAGATGCAGGCACGTCGCGCTCGGACTTTCCCGGCGGCAAGACGACGGAGCTTTGGGATTCGATCCAAGACATTCTCGCCCTGCCCGGCAACACGCGCCTTTATATCGGCCACGACTACGGCACCAAAGAGCGCAAAGAGCCGATGTGGGAAGCCACTGTTGATGAGCACAGGGCGAACAACATTCACGTGAAGGATGGCACCCAGCGCGAGGACTTTATCGAGCGCCGCCAGACCCGCGATGCGACGTTATCACTCCCGAACCGAATCCTTGCAGCCTTGCAGATCAACCTGCGCGGCGGGCGCTTGCCTGCGGCAGAGGATGACGGCCATCACTATCTGAAGCTGCCGGTTAACCGGTTCGATTGAGCTTGACCGGGCGGCCCTTCGGGGCTGCCCAATTTGTTAGACGGACACCCCACATGACCCTGCCCCCGCTTGCGCAATACCTGCCGATCCTTGACTGGGGACGGCGCTATGACCGTGGCCAGTTCACTGGCGACATGGTCGCGGCGGTGATCGTGACGATCATGCTGATCCCACAGTCGCTGGCCTATGCGCTGTTGGCAGGGATGCCACCTGAGGCCGGGATTTATGCATCCATCGCGCCCATTGTGCTCTATGCGATTTTTGGCACCAGTCGGGCGCTGGCGGTGGGGCCGGTTGCGGTAGTGTCATTGATGACGGCGGCTGCGGTGGGCAATATCGCCGAGAGCGGCACGGCAGGCTATGTGACGGCGGCGCTGACACTGGCGTTCCTGTCGGGCGCGATGTTGCTGGCTCTGGGGCTCTTCCGGTTGGGGTTCTTGGCGAACTTCCTGTCGCATCCGGTCATTGCAGGCTTCATCACCGCATCCGGTATTCTGATCGCCGCGAGCCAGCTGCGGCACATACTGGGGATCGAGGCGGAGGGGCATACGCTGCCGCAGATCATCGCTAGCCTTTGGGAGCATCTGGGGGAGGTTAATCTGATCACCGTCCTGCTGGGCGTTTCTGCGACAGGCTTTTTGTTTTGGGTGCGGGGTGGGTCGAAACCTTTGTTAAGGCGTATCGGGCTGGGGCCGCGGATGGCGGATATCGGAGCCAAGATGGGGCCGGTGTTGGCGATTGTTGGCACGACGCTGGCAGTCTGGGCCTTCGATCTCGGCGCAAAGGGCGTCGCGATTGTAGGCGAAGTGCCACAAAGCCTGCCGCCGCTGACCCTGCCCTCCTTCTCCCCCGACCTGCTGTCGCAGCTTTTCGTGCCTGCTTTGCTGATCTCGATCATCGGCTTTGTCGAAAGCATCTCGGTCGCGCAGACCTTGGCGGCCAAGAAACGGCAGCGGATTGACCCGGATCAGGAGTTGATCGGGTTGGGCAGCGCCAACCTTGGCGCGGCCTTTACCGGGGGTTTCCCGGTCACCGGGGGGTTTTCACGCTCGGTGGTGAACTTTGATGCGGGCGCAGAGACACCGGCTGCGGGTGCTTTTACCGCTGTGGGGCTGGCGCTTGCTGCGCTGTTTCTGACGCCGCTGATCTACTTCCTGCCCAAGGCAACATTGGCCGCCACGATCATTGTCGCGGTGTTGAGCCTTGTCGATTTCTCCATCCTCAAACGCGCTTGGGCGTTCAGCCATGCGGATTTCGCTGCCGTGAGCGTGACGATCCTCCTCACGCTGATCTTTGGTGTCGAAGCGGGGGTGAGTGCGGGGGTGATTACCTCCATCCTTGTGCATCTTTACAAAACCTCGCGCCCGCATATGGCGGTTGTGGGCCGGGTGCCGGGGACCGAGCATTTCCGCAATGTGCTGCGCCATGAGGTCGAGACCCAGCCACATGTGCTGTCGCTGCGGGTGGATGAGAGCCTCTATTTCCCCAACGCCCGCTTTTTGGAAGATCAGCTGGGCCGTTTCGCTGCCGAAAAACCAGAGCTGACGGATGTCGTGCTGATGTTCCCGGCGGTGAATGAGATCGACCTTTCTGCGCTGGAGTCGCTGGAAGCGATTAATACGCGGCTGAAGGATGCCGACATTCGTCTGCATCTGAGCGAGGTCAAAGGTCCGGTTATGGACCGTCTGCAACGCAGTCATTTCCTTGATGAGCTAACAGGCGAGGTGTTCCTGAGCCAGCACGCGGCGGTTTGCGCTTTGGCGAAGGAGGATGATGCGGCTGGCAATATCGTAAGCAAGACCGGAACCGCCCCGCCCCCGGCGCGTTAGGCTGACATGAAGATGAAACGCACCCTCACCGCCCTCGCCACCAGTCTGATCGCCACCACATCCGCTGCCGAGCAAGTCGGCAACGTCGATGTTGATTGGCTGGGCAATGATATCGTTGTCGAAGCCGTGGCTGATCCCAAGGTTAAGGGCGTGACCTGTCACCTAGCCTATTTCGAGCGCGGATTGATTGATCGGTTCCAAAAGGGCAACTGGTTTGAAGACCCGTCGAACTCCTCTATCTCTTGCCGTCAAACCGGACCGATAGAGATCGGCGATATTGAGATGGACGACGAAGGCGAGAATGTCTTTAGCGAGCGCCGCTCGATCATCTTCAAAACGCTGCGGGTGAAGCGAATTTTCGATCGAAAGAACAATACCTTGATCTATATCAGCCACAGCCAGCGGGTGCAGGACGGTTCGGCGAAAATGTCGATGTCTACCGTGCCGCTTTATACCCCCGGACAATAACGCCCAATCTTCGGCAAAGCCTCGCCATCACTGCAAAGTCGCCTTGCCGGGCGGTGGGCCTGCGATATGCTGCGAAAAACGCAACGACGTAGCACAGGCAGGTTTCATGAGACATTCACGCAGAACATTCGCATTCGGACTTGCAGCGCTCGGGCTGACTTCGGCCTGCTCGACAGGTGGCGGTGTGCTGGGGTCTGCCGCCGCTGCGGGATTGGCAGACGATTTGCGGCCCGTGCCAAACGCGGGCTATGACGCATGGGTTGCGGCGTTTAAATCACGCGCAGCAGCACAGGGCATTTCTGCCAACACGCTTGCGCAAGGTTTTCGCGGAGCCGGGTATTTGCCCGGCGTTGTCAGACGCGACCGAAATCAGACAGAATTCAAACGCTCGCTCGAAGACTATCTTGCCATTGCGGCGTCTGATGAGCGAGTCTCCAAGGGCCGCGCGGCTTTTGCGCGACACCGCAGCACGCTCACCGCGATTGAGGCGCGCTATGGCGTGGCGGCAGAGATCGTCGCGGCGGTCTGGGGGCTTGAAAGTTTCTTTGGCGAGCGGCGTGGGAATGTGCCGGTGGTCTCGGCCACCTCGACACTGGCCTATGACGGGCGGCGCGGGGCGTTCTTTGAAAAGCAGTTAGTTGCGGCGCTGAAGATTTTGCAAAACGGCGATGTGAGCGCGGGCGGCTTGACCGGCTCTTGGGCCGGGGCAATGGGGCATACGCAGTTTATCCCGACGTCTTACCAAGCCTTCGCGGTTGATTTTAACGGTGACGGACGGCGCGACATTTGGTCGGATGATCCGACTGACGCGCTGGCGTCCACAGCCGCCTATCTGGCACGCAATGGCTGGCAGAAGGGGCTGAAATGGGGCGGCGAGTTGGGCGATATGCCGGCCAGTGCGGGGTCGATCCTGCAGCCGCAACCGGGCGGGCCGAAGTTCGTCGTGACCCGCAATTTCAACGCGTTAAAGCGCTACAACAACTCCGACAGCTATGCGATTGGCGTAGGCCATCTGGCGGATCGGATCGCCGGAGGCGGCCCGCTGCGTGGCAGCTTCCCGCCCGATGCCAATGGGCTGACCAAGGACGACCGGATGGAGTTGCAGCGTCGCCTGACCGCGCGCGGTTTTGACACCGACGGCGCCGATGGGGTGATCGGGCCGAATAGCCGTAAGGCAATCAGCGCCTATCAGCAGAGCGTCGGCCTGCCCGCAACGGGTGAGCCTTCGATTGACCTGCTGCGCCGCCTGCGCTGACCGGGCTTAGCCGGGGCTGATCCCGGCGCGGTCCAACATGCCCGCGATCTCTGCAAATGCGGTCGCGGGTGGGGTGTGGTCGGACTTGCGCTGGCCGAGGAACGTCTCGCAGGGGCCAGCAAAGGCGATGGCGCGGTCCAACTCAGGGTTGCTGCCGCTGCGGTAGGCGCCGATCCGGATCAATTCTTCCATGTCGGCATGCGCCGCGAGCGCCTTATGGGCCGCCGTGAGCAGCGTATATTCGACATCACTGTGACAATCCGGCAACGTCCGCGAGACGCTGGCGAGCAGGTCAATCGCCGGGTAGCGCCCCTTTTCTGCGATGCGGCGGTCGAGCACGATGTGTCCGTCGGTGATGCCGCGTACGGCGTCTGCGATGGGGTCGTTCATGTCGTCCCCGTCCACCAGCACCGTGAAGATCGCGGTGATGTCGCCCTTGCCCACCGGGCCGGGCCCCGCGCGTTCCAGCATTTGCGGCAGTTCGGAAAAGACGGTAGGTGGGTAGCCCTTAGCGGTGGGCGGTTCGCGTGACGCAAGGCCGATCTCCCTCTGCGCCATGGCAAAGCGGGTGACGCTGTCCATCAACAGCAGCACATGCTGGCCCTGATCACGGAAATGCTCCGCTACAGCCATGGCCGTCCATGCAGCTTGGCGGCGGGTGAGCGGTGGCTCATCCCCGGTGGCGACGACGAGAACGGCCTTCTCCATGCCTTCGGGGCCGAGGTCTGACGCGATGAAGTCCTGCACCTCGCGGCCCCGTTCACCGACAAGCGCCATAACCACCACATCACACTCTGTATAGCGTGCCAGCATGGCCATCAGCGTGGACTTCCCCACGCCGGAGCCTGCAAAGATGCCGAGGCGCTGGCCTTGGCAGAGCGGGGTGAAAACGTCCAACGCCCGCACATGAGTCGCGAGTTTCGGGCCGATGCGTTTGCGATCGAAAGCGCCCGGGGGACTTGCCCGCAGGGGGCGCGGCTGGGTGCCTTCAGCGAGATGCCCCTTGCCGTCGAGCGGCGCGGCAGAGGCACTGATCACACGGCCCTTCCAGCTTTCGTCGGGGCGGATCACATCACGGCCAATCGCGACCTCAACCCGGTCGCCCGCCGCCACCCCGCGCCATGAGCCGAAAGGGAGCAGTTCGGTGCCTTGCGTCCCGATCCCCACCACCTCGGCATGGACCGGCCCGTCGGAGCCATGCACGATGCACCGCTCGCCGATGCCCAGCACCCGCTCCAGCCCCACGGCGGTCAGCGTGATGCCAGTGATCGCACGCACTTCGCCGGTGATCTCAGCCTCCCCCGCCTCGCGGGCAAAGCTTGTCAGCTCGGAAAAGAGTGTCTGCATGGATAAATTTCCTCTAGGAGCGCCGGGTAATATTTACTATACAAGGATTAAACAGGCTATAGGCAAAAAAATGAACTTGTCTAATCTTTCTATTCTTGGACTCGCTTCGGACCGGATGCAATGGCTCTCGGCCCGGCAAAAGGTGACTTCTGAAAACATCGCCAATGCCGCCACGCCAAACTACAAAGCGCGGGATGTGTCGTCTTTTGAGACCATGCTGAACGGCGAGTTGTCGCGTGGCACGGGGCTTGTCACCACCCATGACAAACACCTCACCGGCGTCGCCAATGTCACCCCCGGTGTGCGCACGATGGATGACCGCACGGCAGCCAATGCCACGCTCGACGGCAATACGGTGAACCTCGAAGAGCAGTCGGTGCGGGCGAGTGAGATCAGCGATCAATACAGATTGGCAGCGCAGCTTTACCGCAAAAGCTATGACATGCTGACCATGGCCGTCACCGGAAACAGGTAAGGACACCGCATGGACACGCTTCAATCTATCGCAAAAATCGCCGCCAGTGGCATGACCGCGCAGACCGCCCGCTTGCGGGTGATCTCGGAAAACGTCGCCAATGCTGAGTCGACCGGCACCACGCCCGGTGCCGACCCCTTCCGCCGTAAGACGATCAGCTTTTCCGAATTGATCGACCGTAACAGCGGCGGGTCGCTGGTCGAAGTGGACAACATTGGCCGCGACCAGTCGCCGTTCCGGCGCGACTATGACCCGGCGCATCCGGCCGCGGATGAGACCGGCTATGTCAAACGGCCCAATGTCGATCCGATCATCGAAATGGCCAATATGCGCGAAGCTTCGCGTAACTATGAGGCCAATATGAACATGTTCGAAGCAGGCCGCCGGATGCGCAGCCAGATGCTCGATCTGCTGAAGTGAGGCTGACATGAGCGATCCTGCATCCTTGATCTCTACCGCCGCCGTCCGAGGGGCTTACCGCACCTCGCAATCTCTGACCGGCCCCAAGACCGAAGGCATCGCTGAAGAGGCCGGGGCGAGCGTCAATAGCTTCACCAGCATGGTGCAGCAGGCGTCTGAAAGCGCACTGGAAACCGTACGCGGCGGCGAGGCCGTGGCTCAGGCCGGGCTGCGGGGTGAGGCGGATACGCAGCAGGTTGTGGAAGCCATGCTGGCGATGGAATCCACCGTGAAAGTGGCCGTGTCGGTGCGCGACAAATTCGTCGAGGCTTATCAGGAAATCTTGCGGATGCCGATCTAGGCCATGACCGAAACCCAGACCTATGACATCATCTCTGCAACCGTCTGGGCCGTGCTTTTGGCCTCGGGGCCGGTGCTGGGGGTGGCGCTGGCGATTGGTCTGGTGATCGCGTTTTTCCAAGCATTGACGCAAATTCAAGAAATGACGCTGACCTTCGTGCCCAAGATCGTGATGATTTTTGTCACCCTGCTGGCCGCGACGCCGTTCATGTATGCCACGTTGAAGAACCTGTCGGACACGGTCTTCGATCTCGTGCAGAGCGGTGGGCTGTGAGGGCGCTTTGGCATATCGCCCGCGCGGCGCTTTTGGGGGCCGTGCTCGCCTCCCCTGCCCTCGCCCAGGGCTGGGGGTCATTCTATGAGCCATCGCAGAAGAATGCGGTGACCAAGACCGCCCGGACGCTCGCAGTCAAGGGCGGGCCGGAGGGGGTCTGCATTCGCGAAATCCTCGCCGCGCAAACGCGTCATGGCATCCCTGACAACCTGCTGCTGGCCATCGGGCTGCAAGAGGCTGGGACGCGCCGAAACGGACATTTCACCGTCTGGCCCTATGCGGTCAATGCGGCGGGCGAAGGACGACTGTTCGATAACCGCAACGCCGCGCTGAATTGGGTCGCCGAGAGGCAGGCAAGTGGCATCCGCTCCATCGATGTGGGCTGTATGCAGATCAACATGCGCTGGCATCCCGATGCCTTTGACAGCGTGACCGAGGGCTTTGACCCGCGTGTGAATGTCGATTACGCGGCACGGTTTCTTAAGCGGCTGCACCGCCGCACAGGCAGTTGGATGCAAGCGGCGGGGTCGTATCATTCCTTTGAGCCTGAGTTCCGCGACACCTACCTCGACCGTCTGCAAAAGAACATCTCGGCCGCCAATGCGCGGCTGCCGGAGTTTCAGGCGTTGGCGAGTGCCAGCCCCGCCGCGCCACGCCCGCGTAAGCCTGCCACGCGGCCCGAAGGCGGCTATGACCGGCTGGCGGCTCGGGCCACATGGGGTGCACAGATTGGCGGGGCGGAGAACGCCCGTCGGTCGCTCTATTCCGCCCATGAGATGCAGCCGGTGCTGCCGCAGTTCACCACCGTCCACGCGGAGGATGCGGGATGAGCACGAAACCGAACTCCATGATGCCGCAATGGAGCATGTTTGGCGCCAATAAGGACGTGAGCTTTGCCGTCGGCATGGCGCTTGTGCTAGCCGTTCTATTTCTGCCGCTGCCGCCGATCTTGCTCGACTTCGGTCTGGCGCTGTCGCTGTCGCTGTCGGTGCTGATCTTTATGGTGGCGCTTTGGATTCCGTCGCCGTTGCAGTTCAACTCTTTCCCGACGTTGCTGCTGGTCACCACCATGCTGCGGCTGTCGCTCAACGTCGCCTCGACCCGGCTGATCCTCAGCGAAGGCCATGCGGGGATGCATGCGGCGGGCGACGTGATTCAAGGCTTCTCCAAGTTCATCGTGGCGGGGAACTTCGTCATCGGTGTGGTGATCTTTGCGATCCTTGTCATCATCAACTTCGTCGTGATTACAAAGGGGTCGACCCGTATCGCCGAGGTTGCCGCGCGTTTCTCGCTGGATGCGATGCCGGGCAAGCAGATGGCGATCGACGCCGACATGGGCGCGGGGCTGATCGACGAGGACGAAGCACGCCGCCGCCGCAAAGAACTGGAAGACGAAAGCGCGTTTTTCGGGGCCATGGACGGTGCCTCGAAATTCGTGCGCGGCGATGCGGTGGCGGGGCTGATCATTACGCTGATCAACGTAATCGGCGGCATCCTCATTGGCGTGGTACAGCGCGGGATGGGCGTGGGCGATGCGTTCGACGTCTTTACCTCGCTCACCATTGGCGACGGGCTCGTCAGCCAGATCCCGGCGCTGGTGGTGTCGCTGGCCGCCGGTCTGATCGTAACCAAGGGCGGCACACGAGGTGCGGCGAATGAGGCGGTCTTTGACCAGTTGTCGAACTTCCCCAAGGCGCTCTACATGGCGGCGATGCTGCTCTTTGGCATCGGCCTGTTGCCGGGCTTCCCGTTCTTCGTCTTCGCTCTATTGGCCGCCGCGATGGTGGGCTTGGGCGTGGTGATCCAACGCGGCGCGGCTGAGGCGGCTGAGGCCAAGGCCCGCGCTGACGCGGCAGAGCAGCAAAAGCAGGACCAGCCCGAGACCGAGAGCAACCCCATGCATCTTGATGAGTTGCGTCTGGTGCTGGGCGAAGGGCTGGTGGCGCTGGCCAACCGCCCCGACGCGGTGCTGCCAAGCAAGATCAAATCCCTGCGCAAACATTTCGCTGAAGAGTTCGGCTTCCCCATGCCCTCGGTGCGGATCAAGGACGATGTCAGCCTGCCGATCAACAGCTATGCCTTCCAAATCCACGGCGTTGACGTGGCCAAGGGCGACATCCGCGCCAATCAGATGATGGTGATCAACCCCGAAGGCGCCCCGCTGCAACTGCCGGGTGAGGCGACGCGCGAGCCGACCTTTGGCCTCGACGCGCTGTGGGTCGACAGCAAGGTCGCCGATCAGGCCGAGGCGCAGGGCTATACGGTGGTCGACCCGGAAAGCGTCATCACCACACATCTGACCGAAGTGGTCAAAGAGAACATGTCCGAACTGCTCACCTATGGTGCGGCGAAAGAGGCGATTGATGGGTTGGACCGGAACTATCAGAAACTGGTAACCGACCTCCCCGTTCCCTCCCCCGCGATCCTTGTGCAGCAGGTCTTGCAGGAGTTGCTGCTGGAGCGTGTGTCGATCCGCAACCTGCCGTTGATCGTTGAGGCGATGGCCGAGGCGACGCGCCAGACCAGCAAGCCCGCACTGGTGCTGGAAAACGTGCGCCGCCGCTTGTCGAGCCAGATTTGCCAAGGGCTGGCCGATGAACAGGGATTCGTGCCTGTCATCACCCTGTCGCCGTCATGGGAGGCGGAATTTATTGAGGCGGTCAAGATCGTGGGCGAAGACCGCACCTTTGTTATGTCACCCAAACGGGTGCAGGAATTCGTTTTGCAAGCCCGCCAGCAAATTCAACGCTTTGCCACTGAGGATTCCTGGCCCGCGTTGATGGTGAACCCCGAAGCGCGGTCCTATGTGCGCTCTATGTTGGAGCGGGTCAGCCCGATGACACCGGTGATCTCCAACGCTGAAATTCACCGCAAGGTGTCCTTGCGGACCGTCGCCACCATTGGCGCTTAGGCATGGACCTTTCCGCCTTCCTAACAGATGCGCTGATGGGGTATTTCGTCGTCTTCGCAAGGATCGGCAGCGCGCTTTTGTTCATGCCGGGCTTTGGCGAAACCTCTGTGCCCATGCGGCATCGGTTGTTCTTTGGCCTGATCCTGAGCGCCGCACTTTATCCGGCAACGGGGCTCGGGCCGGTGTCAGAAGACCGCCCCGGTGCTCTTTTGCTGATCTTTGGTGCAGAGATTACCGTGGGGCTGTGGATCGGGCTGGTCTCGCGCACCTTGCTGTCGGCGCTGCAATTCGCGGGCTATCAGATGGCGCTGATGTCAGGGCTGGCGAATGCGCTGGCACCCAGCATCGGCGCGTTCGAAGGGGCGACCACCATGGCGGCGATGTTGCTGGCGGCTGCCACGGCGTTGATCTTCATCACCGATTTGCACCACCTTATTATCGAGTCCTTGCTGATGTCCTATCAGGTCTTTGTGCCGGGGACGTTTATGCTGTCGGACCTCACCGATCAATTCGCCCGCGCGGCGCAGGTGAGCCTCTATCTTGGCCTGTCGATCGCAGCACCCTTCTATGTTGCCGGGCTAGTGCTCAATGTCGGCATGGGGTTGGCGAACCGGATGATGGCGAGCCTTCAGGTCTTCTTTATCGCGCAGCCCTTGCTGATCGCTGCCGGGCTGGCCTTGATGGTGTTGGCGGTTCCGACCATGATGCGCGGGTTTTTGGAGCCTTTCGCGCAGTGGCTCACCACCTACGGATTCTGAGCCATGTCGGAAGAAGACAAGAGCAGTAAGACCGAAGAGCCGACGGAGAAAAAGCTCCGCGACGCGCGCAAGAAAGGTGACGTGCCTCAATCGCGCGAGACCGGGACCGCGATGGTGGTGTTTTCCCTGCTGATGGTGCTGGTTTTCGTGCTGCCAAGTTCAATTGGCCAGATCGTCGACGCCCTGCAGCGCCCCCTGACAACGGCGGGCTTTACCGCGATTGGCACTGGCAGCACCGGGGTGGTCGAGGCTGGGCAGGTGCTTAAAGGTCTGGGCTTCACCTTGGGGCTGGCCATGTTGCCGGTGGTTGGCATCATGGTACTGGCCGCGCTTTTCGGTGTGTTGATCCAAGGCGAGACTGTGGTGTCCGCCGAGCGGATCAAGCCCAAACCGTCCAAACTCAACCCGCTTTCGGGGTTCAAACGGTTGTTCTCTGCCGAAGCTTTCGTGGAGTTTGGAAAGAACACAGCCAAGGTGCTGATTATCGGCTTCCTTACCGTTTGGGTGGTGCGCGATATCGCGCAATCTTTGGGCCAGACACAGGCCTTCGTGCCAGAGACCCTGCTGCCCGAAGCGCTCGACAAAGTGCGCTGGATTTTTCTGGTCACCACCGTGATCCTCGTCCCCATCGCCATTGCAGACATCATCTGGAAGCGTGCGCAGTGGAAGAAGAAGCAGATGATGAGCCTCAAGGAAATCCGCGATGAGCATAAAGACAGCGAGGGCGATCCGCAGATCAAAGGCCGCCGCGCCGAACTGCGCCGCGCCCGCGCCCGCCAGCGCATCGCACAGGCGATCCCCAACGCCAGCGTGATCCTGACCAACCCGACCCATTACGCCGTGGCGCTGAAATATGAACAGGGGGTGGATGACGTGCCGGTTTGCGTGGCGAAAGGGGCCGATGTCATGGCGCATCGCATCCGCGAATTGGCCAAAGAACATGACATCCCGATGATCGAAAACCGCCCCCTTGCGCGGGCGCTACACGCCGCGGTGGAGGTCGATGAACGCATCCCGATGGAACACTGGCAAGCGGTTGCCGAGATCATCGGCTTCGTTATGGACCTGCGCCGCAACGTGCGCCGCAAACCGCCCGCGGGCTCATCGGTGCGCGAGGACTAACCGCCTTGCCCTAGCGCAGTTTGAGCCCTTCGAGATTGCGGTCGGCGGGGAGTTTGGAACGCTCCAGCAGGATTTTGGTGATCAACCGCGCTCGGACAAGGCTGAACGACCCCATGATCTGCGCGGCATCACGCTCCGGCATCGCTCCGATCACCTGCACGGCGGTCTCAACATCGATCTCATCCATGATGCCCGCCGCGACTTGGGGCTTCATATTGCGGTAAAGCTCGACCAGTTTGGTCATGTCTTGGTTGTTGGCCTCGTCAATGACCTTAAGCTGAGCGCCGATCTCATCGCGGAGCGCTGCCAGCCGGGTCTGCTCAGCTTTCAAACTTTGCTCGGCCAGCGCCAGTTTCGCTTCCCGGTCTGCGATGGTGGCGCGTTGCTCTTTCAGCAAGGCCCGTTCTTCGGCGATGGCTTCGGCGATCAGGTGGCTCGGCTCGCACATCCCGCTTTCGCCCGGCGCGCTCGCGTCATAGCTGGGGGGCGCGGGGGCTGCGGCCAGCTCGACTGGCACCGGCGGCGTTTCCGCCGGGGTTTCGGCAATCGCCGTCATTGGCATGAATTCGACCGTGAGCTTCAACACCCCGGCAACCCCTAACCCCATCAGGGCGAGTTTCGGCAAAGAGATGCGGCTCATTCCTTGCGCTCCTTTGTGATGTCGAAAAAGGTGCGGACCAGTTCGGATTTGCCCTGCACCGCCGTTTGCCCACGCACGGGTGCGCGATTTTTCAATCGCGCCGCGCGTTTCTGGGCGGGGCTTTCGCCATCAATCGTGGGTTCCGGGCCGCGGGCTGTCGGCTGGGCAGGTTGCTTTTGCACGGGCGGCTCAGGACGTCGCACCTGAACACTTAGATCGCGCAGTTCTTCTACCGATTTAGTGGATTGATCAACTGCATTGCTAAAGGCGCCAACCATCGGCTCCATATCCTTGAGCGAAGCCATCAGATTGCGCACCCGGCGGTCAAGGACAAAAGCATAGACCAGCGTACCGATGAGCAGCACGATGATGATGATATCAATCAGGGCTGACGTCATCGGCGATCTCCTCCTCGGTTTCCTGTGGTAACAGGGATTGAATGACCCGCAGCGCCAAGGCGCCGTTGCTACGCTGACCAAAGGCTGCTTGAAACATTGGCTGTGCGTTGACCATGCCGACCACCGGGGTATCGACGGTCATGCCCAGATCGATGACCTGTCCGGGCTGCCATTCCAAGACGTCGCGCAGTGGGATTTTCATTTCTTGCAGGACCCCGGTGATGGTCACCGTGGTGCTGGAAATCTGGGTGTTCATATCCTTGCGGGCGTTGCTGTCGGTCGGGGAGCGCCCGCCGAGGAAGGGCTGCGCGAGCTTAGCGCTTACCTCGTCAAGGTTGCCGTAGGGTAGGATGAAAGTCATATGCCCGCTGCGGTCTTCAAAGGCCATGTGCAGCCGGACCGCGACCGTGGCGGTGCGCGGCGCGGCCAGCATGACAGAGCGCGGGTTGGATTCGAGCGACGCGATGTTGAAGCTCACCGGGCTGACGTCGCTGAGACATTTGCTGAGCCCCTTGAGCGACAGTTCTGCCAGCCGCCGCCCCAGTTTTTGCTCAATCGCGGTCAGGCCGCGCGGTTTCCACTCATTGGGCTGCGCACGGCGACCGCCCAGCATGATCTCCAAGACCGAGAACAACAAATCAGGCTCGACCACGCAGGCAATCTGGCTGTTCCAATTGTCCGCATCGGCAATGGCGAAAAGCGATGGTGCCTGCGTCGCCTCCATCGCGTCCTCATAGGGGAGGTAATCCAGCGACTGCAATTCGATCTCGGGCGCGACGGTGCAATAGGACTTCAGATCGGGCACCATCGCCAGCAACAGCCGGTCAAGAACGATCTCAAGCGTGGGCAAGCGCTGAAAGCTCTCCCGCGCCTGCCGGATCATGGTTTCTTCCAGCTTTACAGCATCACTTTGAAGGGAGGTTGTCGTGCTCATTGCACCACCATATCCGCAATCAATATTTCCCTCGGTGCGTCTGTATGGGCTACCGCGCGGGCGCGGCGCAGCAGTTCGGTTTTCAGCATCGCCAATCCATAGCTGCCGCTTAGATCGTTGACATGTAGCTGACGGAGGAAGTCTTGAAAACTGTCGCGCAGATAGATTTCCCGCGCCACCAAACGGTCCGCCCCTTCGAGGGTATCGTCATAGACCATCAGCATATTCAGCTTAAGAAACCGGCTGGTTTTACCGCCCTGTGGCCCAGTGTCGGTGACGTTCACGATGATTTCAGGGAAGGGCATCACCGGCAGCTTGGCCTTTTTTACCTTATCTCCCTCGCCCGGCGCGTCGGCCTTACCGTCTTTGCCCTTGTCGGCTTCGGCGTATTTTTGAGCGTCCTCGGAGGCCGCATCACCGCCCAAGCCCACCATTTGCATCATCACCGATGGCCCGATGGCCAGCGCAGCACCGCCGATGGCGGCAACGGCGCACAAAAGAGCAATGGCAAGGATAGCGACAGTCTTTTTCATAAATTCAGTCTTACTCAGATCCCGCGTCCTGCGCTAGACACAAGAACAAATACATCCCTATTCAAGCTTTATTGCAACAGAAACCTGTTTATTTCCAACGTCGAGCAAGTATAAATCGATATATACTTGCACAGCCCCCCCGGACGGGGAATGCTGGGTCCAGTCAACCAAGTGAGGCCACGTGAATCAGATCGTCGAAAACCTCAAGGATTTGGGTCCGAAACGTCTGGCAATGTTGGGCGGTATCGGCATCGCGATCATCGCTGCGATCCTGATCGGGGCGCGGACGATCTTTGCGCCGACCTATGTGCCGGTCTACAGCCAGCTTAGCCCCGGCACGGCATCGCAAATGATGCAGACCTTGGAGCAGGCCGGGCTGACGGTGGACCTGTCGCGCAATGGTGATACGATTTCTGTAGCCGAAGAGGACATCGCCCGTGCCCGCATGGCCCTGGCCGATGCGGGTCTGCCGGGCGAAGGCGTGCCGGGTTGGGAGATTTTCGATAATATGTCGGGCATGGGGATGAACTCCTTCATGCAAAAGGTGAACCGGCTGCGCGCGCTTGAGGGCGAATTGGCCCGGTCGATCCAGACCATCAGCGGCATCAAGGCCGCGCGGGTGCATCTGGTCCTGCCCGAACGCGCCGCCTTCTCGCGCAGCCAGCCCGAGGCCAGCGGCTCAGTCATTGTCCGCGCACAGGCCAATGCCAGCATCACCCGTCGTCAGGCGCAGGCGATACAGGCGCTGGTGGCCTCTGCCGTCGCCGATCTTGACGCGCAGAATGTGACCGTGCTGTCAGGCAGCGGCGAGACGATCTTGGCCAAGGACGATGGCGGCAGTTCTGACTATTCACTGCAAGGCCAGCGCAGCATGATCGAAGAGCAACTGGCGCAAAAGGTTGAATCGATCCTTAACGCCCGCGTCGGCCCCGGCAACACCCGCGTGCGGGTCAGCGTCGATCTGACCACCGAGCGCGAAGTTCGCGTCTCGCGCAGCTTTGACCCAGCCCAACAGGTCGCCCGTTCGATCGAAACCCGGACCCGCAATTCGAATGAGACCGACCCCGCCAATGGCACCGTGGATGTGGGCAACAACATCCCCGATGAACTGCGCGATGATGCAGGCGGCGGTGGCGTAGGCCAGTCAACCCGCAGCGAGAACGACGAGATCATCAACTACGAGATCGGCTCGGTCCAAAGCGAGTTGGTGCGAGAGCCCGGCGATATTGAGCGCATTTCTGTGGCCGTGCTGGTCAATGGCAGCTACGGCACCCTGCCCGACGGCTCGGAAGGCTATATCGAACGCAGCGAAGAAGAGATGCAGCGTCTGACGCAATTGGTCAGCACCGCGATTGGCTTTGACGAAAGCCGCGGCGATCAGGTGCAGGTGGACAGCCTGCAATTCCTTGATTTCGATTCCGAGTTCAGCAACCCATCGAGCCGCGGTCTTGGGGCGGTGCTGGCGGATAACGCAATGACGATCCTGCGCTCGCTCTTTGGATTGGCGCTGGTGGCAATCATCATGCTGTTCGGCGCGCGCCCACTGCGCATGGTGTTGGATACCGTCGCGCCGCAGCCCGCCCTTGCTGGCGCGGGGGCCGATGCCGCATTGCTGGATGGGCCGGACAGCCCGCAGACCAAGACGCTTTCGGACCAAAGCAGCCCGCAGCAACAAAACCGCCTGCCCACCCCGGCAGAGCCACAGACGGGCTCCGTCTTGGCCCCGCTGGACGAGGCGCCGCGCGACATGGTGCATTTGGCCTCGGTCGATGGGGAGGTGCAACACAGCCAAATCCGCACCGTCGCCGAACTGGCGCAGAACGACCCCGACGGGGCGTTGCGGGTCTTTGGTGAATGGCTCTCTGAGGAGTACAGCGCATGATTTCCACCCTGAAACTGCGTAACTTCGACGAGGACGCCAACCCCTCTGCCAAGCAGTCCGACCCGGATCAGCCTACCGCCGAAGAGATCGAGGCAAAGATCAAAAAGGCGCATAAGCAAGGCCATATCGAAGGCTACCTTGCCGGGGCCGACGCAGGCCGTGCTGAAATGCACAAACAGATGCAGGGCGAACATGCGCAGATGGCCGAAAAGCTCGCGCAAGAACTGGCCCGACTGGCGACCGCGATGCAGGGGCACACCGATGCGCTTGTCGCGCAGGTCGTGGGCTTTACCCTGCAAACCTGTGAAATCGTGTTGCCCGAGGTGATTGAGCGGCTGTCGACGGAACGGGTGAAGAAAACCGTAACCCAGTCTTTGAAAATGGCCATCGGCTCAAGCCGGATCAAAGTGCGGCTGTCGCCCCAGACCTTGGCGCAGATTGGCCGGGAGCTGCAAAGCCGCGCGGCCTATTACAAATGCGACGATGTGCTTGATGTGCAGGCCGACCCGGCCATTGCTGACGGGGATGCTCGGATGGAATGGGACCACGGCTCACTCGACTACGGATTCAAGAAAATTTGCGACCGCCTGCTTGCCGAACTGCGCGAGACACACAGGCGGGCGGTAGACGCTCAAAAGGAGAAGGACGGACATGGACAAGCCTGATCTGCAATCCCCCAAGGATACGGACGCCAGCATCGATAAGGCTGACAACACCCCGGCTGAACAGCCCCGTGCGGATGCTTTGGGCAATACAGAAGCCCCAGGCGGTGCCGAGGCGGATGTCTTTCCGCAGCTTGATACCGAGGATTCCCGTAACGCGCTGGCGCCGCGAGGCGAAGCTGGCAGCACCGGCATCAATGCCATGCTGAACGTAGGTCTTGATGTGCAGATCGTGCTGGGCCAAGCCCGTATGCCGATCTCGCGCCTGTTGGAACTGACTCGCGGCTCGATCGTGGAGTTGAACCGCAAGATCGGCGCGCCGGTTGACCTAATGGTCTCTGACCGTCTGGTGGCGCGTGGTGATCTGGTCAAGGTGGGCGAAGACCGTTTGGGCGTCTCGCTAACCCAGATCGTTAAGGACTATGCGCCTGACTGACCGCCCCTCCCCGCGCCCTGCTGCGCTTGGCCGACTGAGCCTTACCCTGCTGGTGTTTCTCGCCAGCAGCGGCATGGCTATGGCGCAAGACGGTGGCTTTCTCGGCACGCTGTCGGATGTGATCGGAGACGCGGCACCGGGCAGCGATGATAACGCGAACTTGTCCGGGCGCATCGTCCAGTTCATCGCGCTGATCACGGTGCTGAGCATCGCGCCGGGGTTGTTGGTGGTGATGACCAGCTTCACCCGCTTTGTTATCGTCCTGTCGATGCTGCGCTCGGCGCTTGGGTTGAACCAGACACCGCCCAATATCGTGCTGACCTCACTGGCGTTGTTTATGACCTTTTTCGTCATGCAGCCGGTGTTTGAGGACGCCTATGAGGGCGGGGTCGTGCCGCTCTTGAACAACGCGATTGCCGAAGAGCAGGCGCTGGAGCGCATCGCGACCCCCTTCCGCAGCTTCATGTTTGTTAACACCCGTCCAGAGGACTATGCCCTGTTCCTGCGCGTCACAGCGCCTGAGAGTGAGGATGGCACCGCTCCGGCCATGCCCGCCTCTGCTGAGGAGGCCAGCTTTCGCCATTTGGTCCCGGCCTTTATGATCTCGGAACTGCGCCGTGCCTTTACCATCGGGTTTCTGATCTACCTGCCCTTCGTGGCGATCGACCTGATCATCGCCTCGGTGCTGATGAGCGCCGGCATGATGATGCTGCCCCCGGTGCTGATCTCCCTGCCGTTCAAGGTGATCTTCTTTGTATTGATTGATGGCTGGTACATGCTGGCCGGATCGCTGATCGAAAGCTACGTGCCGCTGGCCGGTGGCTGACCAGCGCGTGAAAGGAATTCGTAATGTCTTTGTCCTCCTCCAAAAGCCGCCGCGCCAAGTTCGATGCGGCTGACCTGACCGGACCGACCAAAGCGGCCATCACCTTTCTCTGCCTGGGTGAGCAGGAAGGCTCGGAGCTTATGAAAAAGCTGGGCCACGACCAGATTGAGCGCATCACCAGCGCCATGAGCCGTCTGGGACCGATCCCCTCTGAGGTGGTGGAGATGGTCTTGGGCGAGTTCACGCAAAAGGTCATCAGTGGCAGCGGGTCGGTTGTTGGATCCTTGTCCGCTGCAGAGTCGATGCTGCGCAAATTCATGCCCGAGGATGAAGTCACCAGCATCCTAGAAGGGCTAAAGACGACCGAGCGCGAAAGCACCATGTGGCGCGGTTTCGCGGCGCTGGACGAGACTGTCATCGCGAATTACCTCAAGGGCGAGCACGAGCAGACCGCAGCGGCGATCTTGAACAATGTGGAAACCTCCGTTGCTGCAAAAGTGCTGCCCCTGCTTGGTCCGGAGCGGATGCGCGATATTGCAGAGCGTATGATCGCGATGGAGCCGGTGCCGCTGCATATGATGCAGCAGATTGAGGAAACGCTGAAGCAAGACATCCTGTCCAACACCATGCACACGAGCTCGGTAGAGACCCATCAGCGTATGGCGGATGTGTTCAACCAGTTGGACGGTCAGGCCTTTGAAGAGCTTTCCTCAGAGCTCGACAAACGCATTCCCGACGCCTTCCAAGCGATCAAACAGCGGATGTTTGTCTTTGATGACCTCTTCCGCCTGCCGATGCAAGATTTGGCGCAGGTGATGCGAGGGCTTGATGGGGCAACGCTGCCGCTGGCGATGCGCGGCGCCAAGAAAGAGCAGCGCGATCATCTGATGGAATGTTTGCCGCAGCGGTCGCGTCAGATGCTGATGGATGAAATGGCGGCCACTGGCCCGGTGCGGGGCCGCGATGTGCGTGCAGCGCAGGCGGCGATGGTGGAATATGCCAAGAGCCTTGCCGACGAAGGCGTCATTGAACTGCCCTCATCGTCAGACGAAGACGAGTTTATTGAATAGTGACGGGTCTCAGCGGTAGGCGCTATAGCCGCCGCCTGAGATCGTGGGGATGTTGATGGTGGCAGTGGCGAAACTGCCCCCCTGCCCGATCGACACAGCGCCCTGCATCAATTGCAGCACCGTGTTGGACTGTGACGCGACGCCTTCCACCGCGTCATGGATCGCGGCGAAGCGCGAGACGAGCTTGTCGACTTCAGCCGGGTCTTTCAGTTTCTCAATGTCGTATTTCTGCTCAAACAGTGCGATCTGACGGTCGAGGTCGACCTGAACCGCTTCGTCAGGTACGCCGAGCGCTCGGCGCATAAACTTTCCCATCTCAGCGTCTTTGAGCACATCCAGCCAACTGTCGATATTCTCGGCTTTGGCCTTGAACTCGAGCGCAATGCCCGCGCCGCTGTTGTCTTCGGCGGCAGAGTTCAACACGACACGTTCCTTGAACCGCTCGACAACTTCGGCCTGCCAATCGGGTTTGTCGAAGTTGTCGCTGCTGCCACCACCGGGATCAAAACCAAGAGCCTGATACAGCTCGCGAATGCGCGGGTCAGATAGGCGGTTCACAAGCGCCGAACTGTCGGTGATGTCGCTTTCGAACACCTTGCGCATCATCGCCTTGCCAAAGATCTGATCTTCCAGATCAAAGGCGCGCATGACGAAGGTGAAAACCTCGGTATCGGCGATCAGCTCCTTGGGGGAGGTGATCGAACCGATCCGTTCTTCAAAGGCTTCGATTTGCCGGGCGTTCAGAGCATTTTTGCCCGCGAGATCAATCTGCTTGTCACGCGTTGCGTCAAACAGCTTGACCGCCACCTGAGTGCTCATGCCGCCCAGCGAGATCATGCGTGCGCGGCCTCTTGCCCCGCGGCGGGCGGAACCGGACGCAGTTGCATCAGTTCGGTCTCGTATTTGAGCACCGCGCGCAGTTCGCTCATCGCTTTGTAGAAATCCGACATGGAGACGAAATTCGCCGCTTCCATGATCCGTGCGCGCATATCTGCGCCAAAGCAACAAGCCAGATCGGCCAAGCCCTGCTGGATCATCGGCAGGATTTGATCGCGTGTATCGGGGCGGATCAGCGCCGTTTGCACCAAGAAATAGACCTTGGAGACAGGCGTAGATTCAGCGTCCGGCTTCAGCAGATCGGATTCGCGCACGATGTCGGCGCGGTTCTCGACCGTCAGCGCTTGGCGGCGGTCGCCGTTGCGGATGACGCAGCCGTTCACGACCACACGTTCACGGGGGCGGAGGGTAAGTTTCAGCATCTTACACCTCCTGCATCTGTGGTGCCGTCTGCCCGGCCAAACCTGCGGCAATGTTGCCATTGATCTCAACGAGACCCGCCAGACGCCCCTCACCTGCCATCAGCGCGGTGCTGTGACGGTCCACCCAAAGCGCGATGGAGATCAGCGACGCTTTCAGCCCATCGGGCATCTTGTTTTCCGGCTCGGACAGGTCAAAGCGCAGGGCCGACCAGAACCGTTGATTTTCGTAGATCGCGTCGCGCAGCCCGGAGGCGAGGATGTTCAACCGCTCGCTCTTATCGTCTGTCGCATCAAAGCCTTGGCCCTTTTCGGCAAGGTCATGTGTGACACGGCTCAGGATGCGGCGCTCGATCTGCCGCGGGGTTTCGCTTTCGCGGATTGTTCGTTTGTATGCTGCCAGCCCCATAGGAATTCTTCCTTGTTTTTCTAAATATTGCTGCCTGCCAACCGCAAGTTCTGAGGCGGTTGGAACGGGGCCAAAGCGTTAGGCTCTGGCCCCAAAAACACTATCCCTTAACGGAACAGGCTCAGGATGTTCTGCGGTGCCTGATTGGCGATCGACAGTGACTGCGATGCCAGCTGTTGTTGAACCTGAAGCGCCTGAAGACGGGCTGCTTCTTCTTCCATGTTCGCGTCAACCATAGCGCCCACACCGGCGTCGAGGTTGTCGGAGAGCTTGGTCAGGAAGTCTTGCTGGTTTTCGATGGATTTTTCCGCCAGGCCGAGACTTGTGGTTGCATTAACGGCATCCGCTACGATCGTGTCAGCCGACGCAAGAGCGCCTTTGAGAAAGGCTGGGCCGGTCGCTAGGGCGGCAGTCGTGCCATCGTCTGCGTCATGATTCCCAACTGCATAGGCGGCAAAATTCGTCGCGAGAGCATCGAATTTCTCGTACATATCGTGAAGATTGACCGAATTTACATCAATGGATGTTGTACTGAAGGACCCCGAACGCGTAACCCCGGTGACAACTTCACGCGATGTTGTAGCGTCATCGGATATTACTCCCGTCCCTGAATAGCTTAGGGCGCCGGTCTGAGTATCCAGTACAACCGTCACATCTGCGGGCGTAGCCGCGTTGTCTTTCTTAGCCGTCCCTGCCGCATTGACCAAATCGTCACCATTAAAAGTAGATTGCGAGATGGTGGTCGCCATTTCGGCCACGAGGTTAGTCAACTCGTCCTGAATTTTGTCGAAACCGCTCTCGCTATTCTGAGCAAATGCGACTTTTTCTCGAAACTCAGTCGCCAACGCGCTGAACTGCTCCGCACCGACGCGCGCCGTAGCTATAGAGTTTTTAGTAAGCGTAAGGCTTTCGTTGACCGCTTTGGTCATGCCGCTATCGCCCTTCATGGTCTCAGAAATCGCGAAATAAGACGCGTTATCTTTGCCGGAAGAGACCTTCAGACCCGTGGAAATGCGGTCCTGTGTCTGATTGAGGCTTGAGTTGACGTTCCGCAAAGTCGACAGCGCGTTCATCGCAGAGGTGTTCGTGTTGATAGAAGACATATTATATCCAATACTATTCTAGCAGTGCTATCTGTCGTCTTTCTGACAACGGCGGAGCTCTCGCCCCGCAGGCTTCAACTGCTACCCGGCGCCGTTCAGCGCCGAGTAGTTATCTAACTTCAGCGGAACAGGCTCAGAATGTTCTGCGGTGCCTGATTGGCGATTGACAGGGACTGCGATGCAAGCTGCTGCTGAACCTGAAGCGCCTGAAGACGGGCGGCTTCTTCTTCCATGTTTGCGTCAACCATGGCGCCCACACCGGCGTCGAGGTTGTCCGCAAGCTTTGTCAGAAAGTTCTGCTGGTTCTCAATCGATTTTTCAGCAAGACCCAACTTCGTCTCTTCGCTGACCAAATGAGCAACGTTCTTATCAGCTGTCGTCAAAGCCGCCTCAAGGAATGCTGCGCCGCCAGTTCCAGCATTTGTGGCAAAAGTCTCGGCGATCGCATCAAATTCCATCATGGCTGAGTAGAGATCCGCGCCATCAACCTTAATAGAAGTCGTGGAAAAGCTCCCTGACGATCGTGACACACCGGTAATCACTTCGCGGGAAACGTTTTCTTTACCGTAAGTTGGAGTTCCGGCGAAAGCGCCGTCAGTCCCAGCACGACCGGTGCCAATTGCTTTCTCATGATATGTAATGGTCCCTGCGTCGTCCATTGCAGCATAGACTTCGTCAGTAGTGGGATCCGCAGCTTGGTAACCTGCACCACCAGCGTTGATAAGATCGTCGCCATTGAACGTCGCTTGGGAAAGCGTGGTTTTCATTTCGGAGACGAGGTTTTTAAGCTCATCCTCGATCTTACCAAAATCGTCTTGGTTGTTTTGAGCGAAAGCAATTTTCTCACGGAAGTCTGTTGCCAGATCACTAAACTGTTCCGCACCGACGCGCGCTGTCGCCACAGAATTTTTGGTGAGAGTGAGGCTTTCGTTGACCGCTTTGGTCATACCGCTATCGCCCTTCATGGTTTCAGAAATCGCGAAATAAGACGCGTTGTCTTTACCAGACGAGACTTTCAGACCAGTGGAAATACGGTCCTGTGTTTGATTGAGGCTTGAGTTGACGTTCCGCAAGGTCGCCAGCGCGTTCATCGCAGATGTGTTTGTGTTGATAGAAGACATAATAAATCCAGTACTATTCTAGCAGTGCTATCTGTCGTCTTTCTGACAACGGCGGGGCTCTTTCCCCCGCAGACTTTAACTGCTACCCGGCACCGTTCAGCACCGAGTAGATATTTAACTTTAGCGGAACAGGCTTAGGATGTTCTGCGGTGCCTGATTGGCGATCGACAGTGACTGCGATGCCAGCTGCTGCTGAACCTGAAGCGCCTGAAGACGGGCGGCTTCTTCTTCCATGTTTGCGTCAACCATGGCGCCCACACCTGCATCAAGGTTATCAGCGAGCTTGGTCAAAAAGCCTTGCTGGTTCTCGATGGATTTTTCTGCGAGGCCGAGGCTGGTTTCCGCGGTAAGAATGTTGCCAACTTCTTTTTCAGCAAGCTTCAGCACGTTTTGGAGATACAAATCACCCTTGGTAGTGCCGGGGGAACCTGTGGAATCCGTCGTCACTGCAGCATTCGTAGCAAAATCAGTCGCGATTTTATCGAAAACGTCGACACGTCCGGTCAAATCCACGGAGTCGAATGAAATCGAGGTAGTTGCGAAACCGCTGCTCCGCGTCACCCCAGTGACAACATCACGCGTTGCGGTTGTCTCAACATCACCAGTCATCACCCCCTCGTCCGTGATTGTGGCATTGGCTGTCGCAGTATCGGCGGCGTTGACCAGGTCGTCGCCGTTGAAGGTCGACTGAGAAACCGTGGTCTTCATGTCGGCGACGAGCTTCGTCAGTTCTTCGGCAACCTTATCGAAATCGTCTTGGTTGTTTTGAGCAAACGCGAGCTTTTCAAGAAATTGGTTCGCAAGTTCACCGACTTGTTCGGTGCCAACACGCGCGGTAGCGATGGAGTTTTTTGTGAGCGTAAGGCTTTCGTTAACAGCCTTCGTCATACCGCTATCACCCTTCATCGTCTCCGAAATGGCAAAGTAAGACGCATTGTCTTTGCCCGAAGAAACTTTAAGGCCCGTCGAAATCCGGTCTTGCGTTTGGTTTAGGTTCGAATTGACATTCCGCAGCGTCGACAACGCATTCATCGCTGATGTGTTTGTGTTGATCGAAGACATACTCTTACTCCAGACTATTCTAGTTCGTTATGTCGTCGTTCTGACAACTGCGGGGCGAACCCGCTTGATTACGTTTTTACGCGAAAAACTGGCAACATTGAGGCAATTCAGAAACTTTTGTCCACCGTTGTCATCACTGTTGCGCGGTTGTCACGTTTAGCACCGCTTCGGCCGTAAATACCTGCAATGCTGTGCTTTTCCCGGATTTGGGAAACTTCTTTAATCATCTCTGCGGTGGCTTGGCGGGCCAGTTGCAGGTGGTGATGATCACGCGCGATCAGGTCTTTTAGATCGCGTAACTTGTCTTTGCTTACCGCTTCGGGGTTCTCGCTAAGCTGGTGTTCAAGCTCGGCGGCGATTCGGGCTTTCTCGCTGGCGAAACCGACCAGTTGATCGAAAGAGCCGCCCTCAACTGCCGCAATCTCGCGGCGCAGCAGATTGCCGAGCGCGTCGACAGTTGCGAGGGCTTTACGCGGATCGCTCATTTCGCAGCTCCCGATTGATAGCGGGCCATGGCGGTTTCAATGCTGCGCGCGATTCCGGTGCTGTTTTGCTCAGCGATGCTTTCGCCAATCGCGTTGGACAGAAAGCTGCGCCATGTTTCTTCTGCATGGCCCCCGCCAAAACTGCCGACATCAACGGTGGAGAGCATTTCATCGACCATCTGACCGAGGAACATCGCCTCAAATTCCTTGGCCGATTCCGCCGTCACCGGGTCGGCTGTGCGCGGTGCGGAAGTGATTTTGGCGACGTTGGCCGGAGTGGGAAGGGATGCAAATTCCACGATCAGCCCTCAGATGATTTCAAGGTCGGCGTGCAAAGCACCCGCGGCCTTGATGGATTGCAGGATCGAAATGGTTTCCGTCGCGCCGACGCCGATGGCGTTAAGCCCATCGACCAGCCGTTGCAGGCTCACCGATCCGTCGATCACGGCGAATTGGGCATCGCGCTCTTCGACCTCGACCGACGTGTTGGGCACGACCACGGTGGTCCCGCCAATCGACAGGGTCTCGGGCTGGCTGACGTTGAAATCATCGCGGACGGTCACGGTCAGGCCACCTTGACTGACAGCGACTTGGTCAATGCGGACATTCGCGCCGATAACGATGGTGCCGGAACGTGCGTCGATCACCACTTTGGCCACCTGATCTGGCTGCACCTGAAGCGGCTCGATCAGGGCCATGGTCTCCATCAGGGACTCTTTGCCGAACGGGGTGACGGAAATAGTGCGCGAGTCCAGTGCAGTGGCGACGGGGCCAACAGCTTGGTTGATGGCACGCTCGACCCGTTGGGCGGTGACGAAATCGGGGTTGCGCAGGGCCAGTTTGATGGTGCTCAGCTCGTTGAACTCGAAGGCGACCTCGCGCTCCACGATGGCGCCATTGTCGATCCGGGCGCCTGTTGGCACGCCTTCGACGATGGAGGCGTTCAGCCCCTGAGCGGCAAATCCAGCGACGGCAATCGGGCCTTGGGCGACGGCGTAGATCTCACCATCCGCGGCGGTCAGCGGGGTCACGATCAAAGTGCCGCCGCGCAGCGAGGAGGCATCGCCGAGCGAGGAGACGACCACGTCAATGGTGCTGCCCATCCGCGCAAAGGGCGGCAAGGAGGCGGTGACCATGACCGCAGCCGTGTTGGCGGTGCGCATCTGATCTTCGGTCAGATTGCCAATGCCAAGCCGCTCCAACATGCCCTCAATCGCGCGTTCGGTAAAAGGCGCGTTGCGCAGGCTGTCGCCGGTACCGTTGAGGCCCACAACAAGCCCGTAGCCCACCAATTGGTTCGCCCGCACGCCCTCAACCGTCACGATGTCCTTGATCCGCACCTGTGCGCTGGCCGGAGCGGCCAAAGCCAATGTGAGGCTGATCAGAAGGAATTTGAACATGGTTTTCATGGTCGGCGGTCCGGTCAGAGGTAATTGAGGAAAGACAGGCGCGACAGACGCGCGGTGACGGCAAAGCTGGAGTCGAGTTGGTTCTGCAATTGGGTCAGCCGGGTGGCGGCGTCATATTGGTCCGCCCCTTCGAGTTTCAGCGTTTCTTGGTCCAGAAACTGCCCGCGGCTTTGCTGCGCTGCGAGCGTGTCTTGCAACTGCGCGCGTTTCAGGCCGGTGACGGTCTCAAGATCAACGAGCCCTTCCAGCCCCGCGCCGATGGCGCTGCGTGCCTCACTGAGCCAAGCCTCACGGGCCTCTGTATCCATGATGTCGCCCGCGTCCACCGCGCTCAGCATCGCCAGCCCGCGCATCAAATCGCGTATCGCCGGGTCGTTGGCCTGCACGCCTTGGGTCAGGGTTTGTGTCTCTGAGGTGCGCGAGGTCAGCGGCGGACTGCCGGAGGGCGCGCCGTTGTAGAACGTCTGCTCGAAATTGTGGCCTGCGAAGCCGGCGTTGTCGTCAAAGCCGGCTTTCAACCTGCTGATCGCGGTCTGCACGTCCGCGATTGTCTGCGGGGTGCCGCCGATCATGTGGTCAACCGACTCTGCAGGGGATTCACCGGTTCTGGGGTTGACCTCATCCCAAGCTTGCAGCGGGTTCACATCACTGCGGGTGCCGGCCATGAGGTAGCCTGAACTGTCCCCCACCGCTGCGCGCTGAATCACCGTATCAAGGGCCGAACGCGCCGCCAGTGTAAGATAGCTTGACGATGGCCCGCCAGAGACCGTCGCCGTCAACGCCTGTTCCATCACCGCCTGCCCCGCATCACGGATCGCGCCGAGCGAAGTTTCCACCGCCAGAAAACGGCGGTCGAGCAGCGTGTTGGAGGTGATAAAACCGTCATTGCGCGCGACCTGCATGCGGATCGCAATCGCGTCAGAGGATTTATGGCCCAGATCATCATAGGGCCGCGCCTTGAGCCCGGTGCTCAACTCCTGAGACACTTGTGTCAGTTCCGAGGTCAACCGGCTGGTGGTTTCACGTTGCCGCAGGCTGTGCAACGCGGTGGAGACGGTACGAGAGATATCGCTCATCTGATCCTCACACGCTGCTTAATAGGGTATCGAGCATATTCGTCAGGCTGTTGAGCACCTGCGAATTTGCCCCGTAGGATTGTTCGATTTCCATCAACTTTTGCAGTTCGGTGTCGATGTTAACCCCTTCGACACCGCTGCGGTTGTCCTCGAAGGTGACAAGTCGGATGCGGGCGGTCTCGGCCTGCGAGTCGGCTGTGACACGGACCATGTTTTGATGGCCCACCATATCGGCCGCGAAATCACCGATTGTTGCATTGGCGTTCAGCCCGCTGGCTGGGGCAAAGGCGAAGCCGGAGTCGAAGACGTCGATGAACGCGTTAATCTGAGTCGAATCGCCGGGCTCTCGGCTCACGGTTGCCGCAGCACCGTCCCGCAGGCGCGACAGCATTCCACCGCGCTCGGGGTCGACGCTGGCGTTCAGCGCAAGACGCCCCGCCAGACCATCGGCCTGCGCCGGGTCAAAGGCAGCGCCCGCATCAGTAAACAGCCCCGCATCGCCCGGGCCGCGCGACATATCGGCGGCTTCAAAACTCTGCACCAACCCGCGGGCCAGTTCATCCAGTTGCAGTTTCATCTGCGGCAAATCGCGGGAGATGATCTGGCTCAGACCCGCCAGCCGCCCGCTGTCCGACCCGCGTGCTCCGGTGGCTCCGGGGGTGATATTGATCGTGCCTGCAAATAGCGCACCGCTATCAGGATCTGCGGTCAGTTGCACAGCATCATCGCCATTGACCAATTCAGTGCCGCCGGTGGTGTGTAGGGTCAACGAACCGTCCGTTTCCCAGCGGCTGGTGAAGTCCATCTGCGCGCCCAAGGCGTCCAGACGGCGGTTCATTTCGTCCTTCAAGCTGTTGACCGCGCCCGCGTCTGGCCCTGCAACGCGGAGCTTTTCGTTCAGCTTGGCGATGTCGGCCAGGGCGCTGTTGGTTTCTTTCACGCTCGTCAGATAGCTCTCACCCGCCTGCACCCGGCTGTCTTCGATTGAATTCGCGGCGTTGTTGAGGCTCTGCACCAAGGTTTTCGCGCGAGAGAGGAGGTCGTTCTGCGCGGCGGGATCTGCGGGATTGTTCGACAACAGGTCCAGCCCAGCCTGAAACTCGGCAAGGCGGGCAGCGGGGGAGATTTCGTCATTGGGGTTGCCCAAGGTGAGCAGATAGCCGCCCAGCACCTCATTTGCGACCTGAGCCTGCCCCATTTCGGCGGCGGCGTTGCGGGTCAATCCCGCGAGCCGTTCGTCCATCTGCCGCACCATGCGCAGTTCAACACCGCTGCCCTGCCCGCCGGTGCTGACCTGAGCGCCATCGCGCCGCGCATAGCCTTCGGTCTGGGCGTGGGCGATGTTGCCCGCGACCAGATTGGCCCGCCCTTCGGTGGCGCTGAGCCCACTGCGGGCGACGTTAAAGGCAGAGGAGATGCTCATTCAGGCACCTGTTTTAGCGTTTGATACGCAGGGTTTCGTCCAGCATCTCATCGCTGGTGGTGATGATCTTCGCGCTTGAAGAATAGGCCCGTTGGGTCTGGATCAGATCGGTCAGTTCCTGCGCGATATCGACATTGGCCCCTTCCAGAGAACCGCTGTTGATACTGCCCAGACCGTTAGACATCGGCCCGCCAAGGCTCACCGCCCCGGAGGCGCGGGTGGCCACATAGGCGTTGCCATCGACCGAGCGCATCTGATCGGGGTTTGCGACATTCGCGAGTGGCACTTGGAACAAGGCGCGGCGCTGGCCATTGTCAAAGACACCAAAGAGCACGCCGGTATCGCTCATCTCTGCCCGCTCAAGACTGCCTGTTTCAGTGCCGTCGTCGGTGAATTGCGGCGGGGTATAGTCGCCCGCAAATTGGGTCATGCCCTGAAAGGTCCCAGGTGCGCCGAAGTTGATTTCCAATGTCTGCGGCGTGGCACCGTTGTTGATCGGCAGGGTGACGATCCCAGTTGCCGGATCGATGGGCAAAGGGTTTGCAATGTCTGGCGTGTAGGAGGCCGGACTGCCCGCGCCGACGCCGCTGTCGGTAAAGTTGACCGTCGCTGTCCCATAGTCGTGGCCACTCGCGTCACGGATGTTCACCGACCATTCATTGGCGGTCGCACTGGGCTGCCACGACAGGGTCACTTGATCCGAACCGCCCAAGGGGTTCACATAGCGCAGCGTCGATTCAAATGGCGCGCCGGGTGTCGCCTGTCCGGTCTCTTGCGAAGGGATATTGCCCGAGACATCGACCCGCGAGCTTGGCGTGCCTTGCACCTGATAGCTGGCGATATTGACCGTGCTCAGATCGGTATAGCTGGTGCTGCTTACACTGCCGGTGGCCCCAGTGGCGTCTGTGGGGTAGCCGCTGAGGTAATAGCCGGCTGAATTGCGCAGGTTGCCGTCTTGGTCAGGCGTGAAAGAGCCTGCGCGGGTCAGGTAGTAATTTGCTTCAACCGGATCATTCGGATTACGCGATACGACAAAGAACCCGTCGCCCTGCACAGCAAAATCAGTCGAACGACCCGTCCCCATGATATTGCCGTTGGCAGAGATATCCGCGCGCACATCGCTGAGCACACCCGCCTGTGTCGAACCGGTGTTCTGAGTCACAAACTCCGAGAACGTCCGCCGATAGCCCACTGTGTTGGCGTTGGCGATGTTGCTCGAAATGTTCTGCACTCGGGAGGAGTTGGCCTGCAACCCGCTGACCCCGATCTGAAGGGCGCCTGTAATGCTCATGACGTGGTCCTGCTCGCTATTATTATTCTTGCGTTATACATGAATAGGGGCAACTTGCATGCATAAATCAAGAATAAAATCTATGTTTGATAATTTTATCACTCGCTTTCCTTTACGTCGGTGACATTGGTCACCGCGTCCAGAATGCGATCTGCACTGCGCATACTCAGGCGCATCATCTCTTGACCTGGTGGCCCTGTCTCTGCTTCCCCGCCTAATGTGGCGGCAATCTCGGTCCAGCCCGGCAGTTCGGTCAGCGTTGGAAAGGCCGAAGCCGCCCGCGCCACGGTTTCCCTGTCGCCCGTTTCATAGGCAGCAAGGGTCAGACGCGTCGCATCGGCAAAGCTGAATTGGTCGGGATGGGTCTGCCACATCTCTAAGAAAGCCAGCCGCGCGGCCACCCATTTGCCAGTTTCATAAAGGGCAACAGCCCGGCTGCGCCGCAGCCCCATGTCTTGCGCCTTGACCCGCAGCGTGGCGAGTTCGTCAGACCGACCGGCCTGCGCCAGGGCGTCGATCAACAGAGCTTCGGCCTCGGCATTGATCCCCTGCGCATTGGCAAAACCGCTGAGCAAATCCACCGCCGCATCCGCCTGCCCCCCGGCCAACAGGGCGCGGGCTTCCTTGGTCCGCAGATCCGCGATCAGGTCCGGGTCTGCCGCTGCCACACCCGAACGCCCGCCCGCTTCGGCAAGCTCCCGCAACGCACGGAACTCCCGCGCGGCAAGCGCTGTCATTCCAGTGTCGAGCAGCCGTTGCGGGACCGCCATGGCATGCGCAGCAAACCCCGCATCAAAGCGCCACCGGTGCGCGATCCGGGCATGGCCCTCAAGAAAAGCCGACAGGTCGATCTCACCAGCCGCACCAGCGCTGTAAAAACTGCCATAGACCGCCTGCGCCCGCGCGCGGAGTGCTTCTGCCTCGTTGTCAGACGCGTCTCGGAGCAGATGCCCCAAGGCCCAAAGCGCGGCTTCAAGGTCTCCGGCTTCTTCGGCGAGTGACGCCAGAAGCATGACACCCTCACGCGCCGCGTCATCCCCGCTCCACAGCCACCGCGCAGATTTGAGCAGCGCCACGGCATCCGCCAGCGGCAGACTGTCCGTCTCGCGCCCCATGCGCACCAGCGCCAGCCGCGCACGGTGGGCATAGACATCACGGCCCTGTGCGGCTTCGGCATAGCCGTCAAAGGCCATCAGATAGTCGCCCGAAAGCTCCGAAGCCCGCGCCAGAAGGTAGCGATAGGCTGGCCCATCGCGCAGGGCCGCATGGCTGGCAAAACGCTCAGCCAACGCCCGCCCGGCCTCCCAGTCCTCCGCCGCTAGCGCAGCTTCCAGCAGGTCTGGCAAAAGCGCGGCTTCGATCGCGGGAGACAGCGCCTTAAGGCTTGCAATAATATCGGGCAGCAAACGCGCGGCCTCATCCGTCGCGCCAAGGCGGGCAAAGGCTGCGGCACGCAGGGCCTGCCCCTGCCCCCAACCAACCGAGCGCGACACGGCCTGTCCGAGCCCGCCCGCAGAGTTCTGTTGATCCAACAGCGCCAACGCAAGGTCCAGCGTCCGGTACCGCCGCTGCGCGGCCGGGGTCAGACTTTCCGGGTCCAGCGCCGCAAGATAGCCGCCGGCCTCCCTGCGCAACATCCATGCGAGGTGCAGTTCGGCCATATCCAATAGGAGGTTTGCGTTCAGTGTCTTACCAGCCTCAGCCTCGTCTGCCGCGCTGAGCTGAATCATCTGTTCAGAAAGGTCCTGCCGCGCGGTGAGGAAATCGCGCTGCCCTTGTTCGACCAGACGCAACGGCGCGAAAATAGGGGTCTCCTGCGCCATCACTGGTGCTGCAATCACTAAGGAAAGACCAAGAACAATGTTGTGCAAATGCGTCATCTCAATGGATAGATGCACTTTATTCTTGTAAAAATCCATTAATTATTTCACAGTGACCTTGAAAAAGTCACTTCATCCTTGCAACCCTTGAGGTGCGCCATGACAGAATCCACTCATATCAGCATGTCGCTGGCGACCTCGTTGCAGCGCCAGTTGGACATCACCGCAAACAACATCGCGAATGCCAGCACTGCCGGTTACAAGGGCGAGCATGTGGTGTTTGAAAGCTTGTTGCAGGACACCAGCATGTCCGCTGACGATCAGTCGGCTTTTGTCAGTGACACCGGTTCATATATCGACACACGCCCCGGCGCTCTGTCCCAGACTGGCAACCCGCTGGACGTGGCGCTGCATGGCGGAGGGTGGTTTAGCTATCAGACGCCAGAGGGCCAGCAGGCCTATGGCCGCGACGGCAGTTTTGTCATTGATACGCAGGGCAATCTGACGCTCCTGTCCGGTGCGAAATTGCTGGACGCCGGCGGTGCGCCGATCCAACTGCCAACCCAAGGATTGGGCGAGATCAACATTTCTGAGGACGGCACGATTTCCGGCAGCGAGACCGGCCCACTGCGCAAAATCGGCGTCTTCGATATCCCTGAAATTCAAAGCTACAAACGCCTTGGTGGGGGCATGTTGATTGCCCCCGAAGGCTCGGCCAAACCCGGCCCGGCTGAAGGCACCGCCGTGCGCCAAGGCGCGCTGGAGCTCAGCAACGTGAACCCGGTGCGCGAGATGACCCGGCTGATCGACGTGCAGCGCGCCTATGAGCGCACCAATTCCCTGATGGGCAATGCGGACGACCTGCGCCGCGACTCGCTTAAACGCATCATGCAGGCAGTCTGACCCCAAAAGGGGGCATCCGTAGAACGGAAGGAACGAACCAATGAAGGCACTCAGCATCGCCGCAACCGGCATGATGGCGCAGCAGACCAATGTCGATGTGATCTCCAACAACATCGCCAACGCCAATACGACGGGCTTCAAGGCCAGCCGCGCCGCCTTTCAGGATTTGATCTACCAATCTATGCAACGTGAAGGGGCGCTGACCTCTGAGGCGGGATCGACACGGCCTGTGGGCATCGACATCGGCATGGGGGTGCAGACCGCTGGGACCGTACGGCTCAACACCCAAGGCGGCATGGTTGCTACCGAGAACCAGTTGAACGTGGCCATTGACGGGCGCGGCTATTTCTCGGTCCTGATGCCCGATGGCAATCAGGCTTTCACCCGCGACGGCTCTTTCCAACTGTCGGCAGAAGGCGAGATCGTCACCATGCAGGGCTACCGCGTCGATCCCGGCCTTGTCGTGCCACCAAACACCACTTCGGTAGAGATCAACGAGCAAGGCGTTGTCATGGCCTATGTTGAGAATGACCCGATCCCGGTGGAACTGGGCCAGTTCAGCCTGACCACCTTTGTCAACGAGCCGGGGATGCGTCCCGTAGGCAATAACTTCTTGCTTGCCACCGAAGCCTCTGGCGAGGCCCAGGTCGTCACCCCCGGCTCCCCGGGCACCGGGCTGTTGCGTCAGGGCTATCTGGAAGCGTCGAACGTGAATGTCATTCAACAGATCACCGATCTGATCTCGGCGCAGCGCGCCTATGAGATGAACTCCAAATCGATCGAAACCGCAGACCAGATGCTGTCGGCGGCGAACCAGATCCGCTAATGAAACGGCTCGGCGCGATCCTTCTTGGCGTGATGCTACTTGCAGAGCCATCTTTGGCGGCCCCTGTCGGCGTGCTTGTCGAAGAACGCGCCCGCTCGGATTACGCCGACAGCCTGCCGCCCGAGGGCGAGTTTGAAGTCACGGTTAAGGACGCGCCGAAGGGCGAGGTCGTCACGCTGGCAGAGTTCTGGATGGATCCGCGCAGTGGCAAGTTTCTGGCCAATGCCGTGCTTGAGACCGGCGACGTGCAGCGCATTGGGGGGCTGGCGCTGATCACCCTGCCGGTGCCTGTGCCGACCCGACGGCTGTTGCCCGATGATATCATCACGGAAGACGATCTGACCGTCATGCGCCTGCCCGTGGGCCGCGTGGGCGCCTATGTCGAGACCGAGATCGATGAGGTCATCGGCAAACAGGTGCGCCGGGTGCTCACGCCGGGGCGCCCCATTCAGACGCAGTCGATCATTCATCCGCTGGTCATCAGCCGGGGCGACCGGGTAGAGATCAGCTTCAGCGATGGTCTGCTCGACTTACGCTCTCCCGGTCGTGCGCTCAGCGACGCGCATGAGGGGCAGGAAGTCCGTATCGTGAACCTTATCAGCAACAAGACGGTCACCGGCATCGCCACCGGCGAAGGGACCGTGGAGATCGTGCAATGACAGCCGTTTTTACCCGCCCCGGTGTTCTGGCCTTGGGAGCGTCCCTTTTCCTCGCAGGCTGTGCCGCCAACCCCCATTTTGACCGCGATCCCCAGCCCTCCCCGCTTGTAGTGGACAGTCAAACGATCCCCGAGGTTGCCCGCGTTCAGGTGCCAATGCCCGCCGCCGCGATGGAGCCGCCCCGCAGCGGCAGTGCGCGGGCCTCACTCTTTTCGGCCAAACATGAGGCGCTGTTTTCCGACCAACGCGCCGATGACATTGGCGATATCGTGACAGTTGTCATTTCCATCGACGACCGCGCCCAATTGCGCAATACCACCGACCGCGAGCGCGAAGGCGCAAGTTCGATCGGTTTCCCGACCTTCTTTGGCTATGGCGCGAAAATTGCCGCAATTCTGCCCGGAATCAGTGCCGCCGACCTGCCCAGTGGCGACGTGGTCGAGATCGGCTCGTCCTCGGAAGCGAGCGGTTCTGGCGCGATTTCACGCAACGAGCGGATCGAGTTAAAAGTCGCTGCACTGGTGATCGACAAGCTGCCCAATGGCACGCTGGTGGTCGCGGGACGTCAAGAAATCATGGTGAATCAAGAGCTGCGCGAGCTGCGCATGGCCGGGATCGTGCGCCCTGCCGACATCCGCGATGACAACACGATTTCCTATGACAAGATCGCAGAGGCCCGCATCGCCTACGGTGGCCGCGGCACGCTTTCGCGCGCTCAGGAGCGCAGCTATGGCGAAGACGCGATGGATGTGATCCTGCCCTATTAATTCGCGACTTGGTCACAATGTGAGACCATTGCCGTCGCAATCGACCGTTAAACCTGACGAAAGCTCAGGAAAGGTCGAACATGAAAAAGGCAGCAATCGCATTCGTAGCACTCCCCCTGCTCTGCATGGGTGCGGGCTATGGGGCTGGTCTGGCTCTGGCCCCTGCCCCAGCACCTGAGGATTTGGCAGAAAAGTCCCCCCCAGAAGCCGATAAGGCGCAATCAGACAAGGCCGCGCATGGTCCCGAGGATGGCGCCGCCAGCAAAGATGCTGTGGCAGAGGAGCACGCCGCCCAAGATGCTCCCCCCGCTGAGTTGGACCGCTACATGCTGGCGCAGGACCGCAAGATCGTCCGCGTGGGCCAGATGACGATCCCGGTCGAAAAGACAAACAGCATCTCTTACGTGGTCGCGGATTTCGCGCTCAAACTTGAATCCTTGGAATTGGCCGAACGCTACCGCCGTGTCGAAGATGCCACCCGGTTGCGCGATTCACTTTTGCAGGCGATGAACCTCGCGGCTGAAAGCGCCGTGCTACGCGGGGTGGCGATCGACAGCGACGCCCTCTCGCAGCTTTTGCGTGATCTCATCAGTCGCGATCATAGCGGCATTGACGACGTGCTGTTTGTGTCGCTCTACAAGCAAGACGTGGCGCGTCTTTAAGCTAAGGCAGCCACTCGGCCCCTTACAGAACCGAGCGAATGGTCTGAGACAGCACCGCTTCGCCGTTATCAAGCACCAGTTCCGCGCCATTCGCGGTAAAGTTCACCCGCCCGACTTCGGCGCGGGTCAGCGGCGTGACGCGGACCTCATTACCAGCCGAATCCGTGGCCGACATCTCCACCCGGAAGGTATCAGGCGGCACCGGTAGCCCCTGCATGTCGCGCCGGTCCCAGTCTACATCAATGACCTCGCCCGAGACAGTTGAGCTGCCGGGCAATTCGCGCAGCAGATTGCCGTCTTGCGAATAGATGCGGATGTTCACATTTTCGGCGCCCGGCGCCACTTCGTAGCTGAGCGGAAATTCGGTCTCCGTCATGCGGACTTGGCTAGACGGCACCAAAACATCCCGCCCGATCAACTGCATATCAGACATCGCCCCAACCGAGGCCAACATCGAACTGATCTGTTCAAGGTTTGAATTGGTCGCGATGCTCTGCTCGACCTGCGTCAACTGGGCAAGCTGTGAGACGAACTGCGTTGAATCGACCGGCTTTAGCGGGTCTTGGTTCGAAATCTGTGCCGTGAGCAGGGTCAGGAAACTGTTGTAGCTTTCTTGCAGCTCGCCCGCCGAGGTGGCCGCCGCACCGGTGTTGCTGCTGGTCGCCAAAGAGTTTGAAATCATTCCATCAATCATGGTCTCGCCTTTCAGGTGAGGATGTCCAACTGGCCGGGGCCGCTGGCGTTGCGTGGGGCCGGAGGGGCGCTGGCGTCGCTGTCAGACAGGTTCTCCGACTGGCCTGCCCCTTCTGCATTGCTATGCGATGCGGCCTGCGGCTCGCGCCCGTCTTGGCGGCCGCGCTCGCCAAAGGTCTGGAAATCCAGATCCGAACTGTCGGCGCTGATGCCGCGGGCATTGAGCGCATCAAGCAGTTGTTCGCGGTCATGGCGCAGCATTTGCAGTACCGATGCGCTTTCGGTGGTCATGGCAATCTGCATACGCCCGCCTTCGCCACGAACGACTTCGATCTCAATGTCGCCCATGCCATAGGGCGACAGAGAAAAGCGCATCCTGTTGTCGGTGGCCTCAAAGCTGCGGATCTGCTGAGCGACATGGTGACGAAGCTGTTCTTCGGGCGCGGCTGTGGGGTTCGGCGCAGACGGTGTTGTCGCAGCCGGAGGCGGCGGCGAGAGCCGAACAGGCTCACCCGCAGGCCCGCTCTGGGACGCTGTCGTGGCCTCGCGCAGCACCGCATCAGCACCGTTGCCCGGAACCGCCGTTTGCAGCACCTTCACCGCCTCGGCGAATTGCTCTGACACGGCGCTGCGGGGGGCCGCACTGTTCAGGATCGCATCTGCTTCCACAGTGGACGATGCGGCCCCGTCGTGGCGGAGACTTACGCTTGCTCCGCCCCCTCCCCCGGACGCGGGCGTTACAGCCGAGCCTGCACCCGTCTGAAGCCCCTGTGGCACAGCGGATTTCGTAGCAGAAAGACCCGCCGCGATAACAATCTGTGCGCCCGGTGTCGGAGCCGTAGAGGCATCGGAGGGTTGCGCGGCAGCGGTCGTCATATTGCGACCCACCATCGGGACCCCGGCTGAGGCAACGCTGAGCTGCCCGGCACCAGACACCACGCGCAACGCGCCGTTGATTTTGTCTTGCACGGCCGCTTCAACCTCGGGGTCCGCTAGTTGCGCCACCGCTGACAGGTCTCCAACCGTCTCGACCGGTCCTTCGCCGAGCGCCTTGGCAAAACTGGCCAATGCGCTTTTCGGGGTCACCGGGGCTGAGCCCTCATGCAATCCGGCTATCGTGTCGTCCAAAAGCGCCATCAAATCTTCAGCAGTCTCAGGCGTGGGGGGCGCGTCGGTCTCGGCTTGCGCGTCCGCTACAGCCTCCGCCTGCGGCGTCAGGCCTTTGGGCATGGCCGGCCCTGCTTCTCCCCCTTGCACGAGGGCGGCAAAGCCTTCTGCCGCGCCGGGTTCGCTCGGGGGTGCCGCTAGCGCTGTCGGGGTCGCTGTACTGGTGGTTGAGATCTGCGCTATCATCTGGCGTCCCCCGCCTGAGCGGCTTAGGAAATTCTGACGTTGCCGCGTTGTCCCTCATGAACGGGTTCGGCAGGGCAGCCGTTGACCAGCGCCTTAAGCGCAAGCGTCCATTGGTTGAGCGTCAGATGTGTTGCACCGCCCGTCAAAGCCTGAAGCGAAGGCTGGGTTACGCCGCAGTCAGAAGAGAATACCGGCATACTGTCCACCGGGCGGCCCCAATATTGCGCCAGAACCGCGTTCAGCCCGGCGCGAAAGGCCGCTGGCTCAAGCCCCAAACGGAGCAGATCATCCGCCTCGGCGGCATGGTAATAGGCCTGCCCAAGGCTGTGCAGCACGCTGTCTTCGTCCATCAGTGGGAACAAGCCACGCCCGATAATGCCGATCAGCACTTCACCGACCAAGGCACCAGCCGCCTGCGAGATGTTCTGGAAATTGTCGCTTTTGCGAATGACGACGAGCGACCCGAAAGGCACATCGGCGTCGAGTTCTTCGGCAAGGATATCGCCGAGACAGATACCGGGGATCGGTTCGATACAATCTGGCATTGCAACCGGATGACCGGTCCAATCCTGCATTTCAAAGACCGAGGCCTGCACCGGGATCAAGGCCCGGATCAGCATGTTAAAGTGACGGCCATCGGCCGATGAATCTTTGTGGCAGGCACCCTTCCAGATGCCACCGATTAGTGAATTTACCTGCATTTCCGCCTCGTTCAGGACATTCTGTCCATGGTTTATCCAGGCTATTTTTAATAGTTTTTGGGTGCCTGGTGCTCGATTATTGCTTTAGGTCTAGATCGCAAGACCTTGACCGTCAACAATTTTACGCGGCGGTACTACTTTTTAACGCACTCGCGGCAAGGTTGTCGCATTTTTCGCACAGGCCAAATCGGCTCTGATCGTCTTGGAAATAAGGGATCAGCCAGCCTGATAAACGAGTCGAATCGAAATGCGGCGATTCTCAGGGGCGAGCGGGTCAATCGTGTTAATTGGTTGCGTGTCGGCCACGCCCGAGACCCGCAGGAACCGCGCCCCGGCGATGCCCGCATCCATTAATGTGCGGCGCGTCGCGTTGGCGCGGTCGGCAGACAACTCCCAGTTGCCATAGCCAGTACTCGCGCCAAAAGCGGCGGCGTCAGTATGACCCACAATCTCCACCGGCTGGTTCTGCTCGGCAATGACATCGCCAATGGCCAAGAGCAATTCGCGGGTCTTCTCAGAGATGTCCGCACTGCCGCGCTCAAAGAGGGACTGCTCGTCTTGATCAAGCACCTGTACCGTCAGCGCCCCGTCGGACTTCTCCAGCCGCACATTACGCGCCAAGTCGCTGAGTTCAGCATCCGACGTGATGCGCTCGGCAATGTCCTCGGCCATGCGGTCGATCTCAGACTGGCGGCGCTCGGCTTCTTGTGCCGCGGCGACAGTGGCGGGGTCTGCCGTCTGGTCGGCTTGGGCTGGGTCGGTGGTATCGGCATATTCAACGACCACCGCAGGCGCTTTGTCTCGCAAGCGGCTGTCGAACACCATCATCGGATTGTCGCGCCCGAACGTCGGCTTTTGCACGTTGCCGGTATTGTCCACTGCTCCAGTCATCACCCCCGCCGCCATCAAAGGCCGCAGGTCTGCCGCGGCATCCGAAGATGAGCCGCCGTCAGATACCGTAGGAGTGAAGTAATTAGCCAGCCCGCGCAGCTTTTCTTCGTCCGAAGCCGCGAGGATCCACAACAGCAGGAAAAACGCCATCATCGCGGTCATAAAGTCGGCATAGGCCACCTTCCAACCGCCACCGTGGTGGGCGTGGCCGCCCTCCGCGTCATAGCGCTTGATGATGATCATCGCGTTCTTTTTATCGGCCATAACAGAGCCTCCCGGCGTGTCGCAATCGGGCGCTGGCCCGGATTAGGAAAGCTCTGCGTTGCGGTCAGACTTGTCGCGGGTGTATTTACCCAGACCGGCGCGTTTGGCGTATTCTGCCTTGCGCTTGGAGTAGCTCGGCGCGACCAGCGGTGCATCGGCAGGCAGGTTGAACATGACGCGGTATTCCGCCTCGGTCAGCCCATGCTCTGCACCAATGTGGCGCTTGAGCATCTTGAACCCTTTGCCGCAGCACAGACAAAAGATTGTATCCTCGGTCATGGTCTGCTCAACCGCCGCTGCGGGGATCGCCCGCGCTTTGGGGGCCACAGCCAAGCCAGGGATCACGGTTTCTGACTGCGTCTGAGCCGGTGCGGTGGCCCGCAGACGGTCAACCAAGGTTAAAATGTCATCAATCGTGACATCGCTTCGACTTGCAAAGCCTGATACGATGGTAGCAATGGCGGTGTCGCTTAAGGTCTGCTTGTGGGTGACATTAGGCATGAAGAAACTTCCTTCGTTAAGTTAATCTTGCCTTCTGCAAGGTCCACAAAAGCCCAGTGAAGGGCTTCAAACTCTATGGTGCAAAGATAGATTTTTCTTTGCTGTTTATTCTTACCACGATTCGAACTGTGTTTGGAACCCGCCCAAGCATTGACAAGCACTTTTTCGCCACTTTCGCAAAAGCAGGTCATGGCTCCATTTGCGCGACAGTTTCAAAAACTGCTGGCGTTGCGGTCACGCGGGGGGCGGGATCATTGCCGGTGGTCTGCGCGATAATCGTGCTGAACAGCCCGGTGATGCCCAGACCCGCGACCGCGATCAGCGGGATATGCAGACTCTTCCACAAGCTCTTGCGCGGTGTCGCGGCCTGCGGCGCCAGCGCCGAGGGGTCAAGCAACTCCGGCTCGGGGCGCTCCGGCACTTCGATTGCAGCGCCAAACTCGACAAAAATACCACGCGGCATGACCGCCACTTTGACGTGACGACGCTGACAACTGTCGCTGAACCCAGCCGGGAACAGTTCCGCAGGAATGTCGATGACCATGTTATCCTTGGGCCGCCAGTCCGACGCAAGCGTATTGCGCGGAATATAGACCGAGGCAAAGTCGTCTCGAAACGCAATATCGCGGGCCAATGTGGGCACCATCGGCAACGGCTGATCGGCATCGCTGGCGATCCGCATCCGCCCACCCGTCAGCCACATTTGCAGGCTTACGTAATAACATTCGCCAGAGGTGACCTCAGCAGACGGCACATAGCCCTCCGGCGGACCTGAGCGCAGCTTGCGGCGCTTCCGCCCATTGCGCGACCCCAGGGGAAAAATCTTGTCGGTGGTAACGCGCGGCCCTTCGTCAAACGCAAAACGCGGGCGCATCAACTCGTCAAAATCCAGCCCCTCTTCCTGCGCGAAGTTATAGTTGATGAGGTAATCTGCGGCAGTTTCTTCGAGAGTCTTGCTGTCTTGGATTGCCTTCAGCAAGGCGTTCTCTTCGGAAAAGAGCAGGCGGCGCGTTGGATGACCTTCGACTTCGGGGCTTACGGCAAAGCTGCCGACGGGGCGGTCAAGAATATCGGCAACCCGATCAAAAACCGCGCTTTCCTCGTCATTGTGAAAGACAACGAACTCGCAAAGCCCCGCTGCATCCATACAAAGCAGCAGGCGCATCTCTTCGGGCCAGCCCTGCACCAACTGCGCAAGCTCAGTCGGATCGACGAAATAGGCGAAGGCATCAGGCTCTGCCGAACCCGGTCCATTTTCGCTCAACTCTTCTTTGACAGAAAAACCACTATTCATCATGAAAACCCAAGTTCTTTCCTACATAATACTTGTCTAACCGCTACCACTCAAGGATAAAGTAAGAATAGTTTTGTTTTGGAGGCGTGTGCATCAATGACACTCTTGCTTGGTCTAGTAATGGTCTTTGGTCTGGTCTTTGGCGGCTTCATGCTGTCAGGCGGGAACATGGATATCGTTCTGCATGCCTTGCCTTACGAAGGCATGATGATCGGCGGCGCCTCTCTCGGTGCCTTCGTCATTGCGAACTCGTTCACTGTGGTAAAATCGTCACTTGCCGGGGTGGTGCGGGTCATAAAAGGGCCGCGCTGGAAAGCGGAAGACTACAATGACATGCTCGATCTCATGTTCGAACTCGCCCGTCTGTATAAGACCAAGGGCATCGTCGCGATGGACGAGCATATTGAGAACCCCGAAAGCAGCGCGATCTTTCAGCGCTACCCCAAGCTGATGAAGGATCACTTCATCACCGACCTCATCGCGGACAGTTTCCGCATGATGTCCATGCAATTCGATGACCGCTTCCAGATGGAAGACGTCATCAACCGCAAGATCAAAAAGCACCACCATGAATCCTTGGTCTCGGCCAGCGCGATCCAAAGCATGGCCGACGGATTGCCCGCGATCGGCATCGTCGCGGCGGTTTTGGGTGTGATCAAAACAATGTCCTCCATCGACAAACCGCCAGAGATCCTAGGCGCGATGATCGGCGGCGCTTTGGTCGGCACCTTCCTCGGGGTGTTCTTGGCCTATTGCATGGTGCAGCCCATCGCAGGTCGTCTGGAGCAGATCGAAGAAGAAGACAGCGCGATCTACACGGTTATCCGTGACGTGATCGTAGCAATCGTCGCGGGCCACCCGCCGAGCATCTGCATCGAATTGGGCCGTGGCAATATTCCAACGACCAAACAGCCCGGTTTTTCCGCGGTGGAAGCATCGCAGCGTGAACTGCCCTCTGTCTGATGCGCCTGCAACTCATCATATCGCTCCTGCTGGCCCTCCTCTCTGGGCCAGCATTGACAGCGCCGGCGGCGAAAGATGACGCTGAAGATACAAAGAAGGCTCAACCGGCAGAGCCCGCCCTGCCCGCCTCGATGCAACTACATGGGGTCATCGGGCATGTGCCGCCTATGAAGGGCCTGCCGCTGCTCGACCCTGAGATCCTCGCCCGGATGCGCGAACGGCTCATTGTCCAGTCTCAAGGGGCTGACAAGTGAAACCCAAACGCGGCGACGGTCTGGCGGTGCTATCGCGCCTAAAGCGCTACGAGATGGAAAACGTGGCGCAAGAGATGGCCGAGGTGAACCGCGCCCTGTCCGAAATCGAAAACGAGCGTCACGCCCTGATGACACAGCTAAATGACCGCGGCGACCCAGACGCAGTAGAGGCCACCCGCGTTGTCTCGGCCTTTATTCGCAATGTGTCCGAAACCATTCACCGCAAAGAGGTTGAAGCTGAACGCCTGCGGGCCGATAGCGCGGGCATCCATGACCAGCTCAATGGTCTTTTTGCCGAAGCCAAACGCATTGACCTGATCCGCCGCCGTCGTGCCGATGCCCGGCGCCAAGCGATTGATGCCGCCGAAACCGCAGCGCAGGCCGAAGGTTTCCTGTCTATCTGGCTCGAAGATCAGAGATAGCCGCCGAGCCACATCGGTTCACTAAACGGCGCTAATCGCCTCAGCCACAGCTATGTCCGCCATCTGCAAAATCGCCTCGCGGCTCTGCGCCACTGCGATGAAACGCGCATTGTGACAGAAAGTCGCCCCCGTCACACCACTTGCCTCTTCCAAGGCAGCATCCGTCAATCCGGCCCACGCCTCTGGCAGGTCCGCGCGCGCCTCAAAACTATCGCCACTTTTGCGGATCGTGGTCAGCGCCCAATCGGTACCGCGCGGGTGGACCACGAACAGCAAATGATCGGCCCCGGCCTTTTCCACAGCAGCGCGAAAGGGCATACCTTGGGGCAAGTCCAAAACGCGGCCATCACCTGCTGCCGCGATGGCTTGCAGCACCACTGCCTCCGCCCGACGTTTGGCCGCTTTGCCACGCACCGCAGCCTCTACAAAGGCCCGCGCCACTGGCAAGGCGGCCATAAACGCTGCGTCATCTGCCTGCGGATCGCGTGCGTCAAAAGCGGGTTTCAACGATTCCAGCAACACCGGCAACGTCAGCCCTGCAAGAGGTCCGGCAACAGAAGGCTCGAGCGCGCCGTTGTCGAGCAGATCTATTGGCAGCACAAAGCCGCTGTCGATACTAGCGTGTATCTCCTCAACATCACCCTCAGGCACATCCAAGCTGCGCAAATAGTCCTTGCCAAAATGCCGCCAGATCAACCCAAAGGAACTATAGGGTTGGCCATCGTCGCGTAGAGGGTTGGGTCGCTGGTGGTGATCGAAAATCCCCGCTGCGGCATCATAGTCTCGTCCAACGTCGTAAATGATCTTGCCCTCACCCGGACTGGTCCAGGCGACATCGCGCGAGCGCAGCAACGTGGCCTTGGGAAACAACTGCGTCAGAATGACCGAGGACAGCAGCTCATCCGCGTGAAAGCCTCCGGAATGGGTGATAAGATGGGTAACGCTCATGGGCCGGGCCTCGCTGGGGCTGAACTGGGCCTAGATATAAAATGACGACCCAAGGGCAGTTACCGTGAGGTCACGCCAAGGTTCAAGCAATGAACGGCACAGCCCCATAGCGAACGGCATATTCAAGGCAAATAGAAATTCTAATGCCTTTATGCGCAACTACTGCTGACCTGAACATGCTGACAACCAGCGTCATGCGCGTGGTGAGGACGCGCAGAGGTATTTGAGAAAGGATGAAGAGTGAAAAGCGCGCTCTGTGAACGGATTACGGGCCGTTAGTAACCCTGCCTTCACCTTTCACGGCCGGTTCCGCAGTCTGCAACGTGCGAACAGACAAAGACCCTTTACCTTCTTCATCCTTTTTCAAATACCGCTGCACAACAGTTCCACAAACAGGCGGTTAGCATTCTGGAACGCAACGTTTTGCCGAAGGCGTCTGAGGACGTCAGCGACGATGACGCGAAAGCAGTTGTGCGATCTATGCAGCCAGCTTGCGCGTGCTTGATTGACAGCCCGGCTCGCGGTGATATGTAATTTGATCAAATCCAACGACACGCCGATTCACGTGACCACGGCGAACTCATTTCACCAGCAACCGGAGTACACCTGATGTCTCGGCCCAGCCACCCCTACGCCGGCGACGGCAGCCATACCACCAGCTATTACGCGGCGTCGGCTAATCCGGCGCCAGAGCGTCCGACCCTGCAGGGCGATCAGGAGATCGACATCTGCATCGTAGGCGCGGGCTATAGCGGTTTGTCGACCGGTCTGCATCTGGCTGAAAAGGGCTATAAAGTCGCCATTATGGAAGGCGCGCGGGTCGGCTGGGGAGCTTCGGGGCGCAATGGCGGGCAGATCGTCAACGGGCTGAACGCCAGTCTGCAAACGATCAAACGCCGCTATGGCCAAGATACAGCGACCTTTGTGGCCGGATTGGTGCAGGAGGGTGGCGAGATCATTCGCGAGCGGGTTCGGACCTATGATATCAAATGTGATCTGAAGGATAAAAACATCTTCACCGGCCTGACCGCAGCACATATGCGCGAGTTGGAAGAGCGGATGAAGCTTTGGGAAAGCTACGGCATCAAGAACCAAGAGATGCTAGATAAGGTGCAACTGCGCGCCCATGTGAACTCTGACCTCTATGCTGGGGGGATGATCGACCATTCCGGTGGCCATATGCATCCGCTGAACCTCGCCCTCGGTGAGGCGGCTGCTTTCGAGCAAAACGGCGGTACTATCTATGAGATGTCGCCGGTGACGAGCGTGGACCACAGCGCCGCGCGACCTGTCGTGAAAACCGATCAAGGGTCGATGACCTGCAAGACGCTGGTGCTCTGTGGCAATGCCTATCTGGGTCATGTTGTCCCCGAACTTGCGCCGCGGGTCATGCCTGTCTCGACCCAGGTCATGGCCACCGAGCCACTGGGCGAAGACCTCGCGCATGAGTTGCTGCCCACGGACGCCTGTGTTGAGGATATTCGGTATATTCTCGATTACTACCGCCTGTCGGGTGACAAACGCATGTTGTTCGGCGGTGGCACTGTCTATGGCGGCGCCGACCCGCGCGACATCGAGGCCAAGCTGCGGCGCAATATGGATAAGGTCTTTCCGCAGTTAAAAGGCATTAAGATCACACATGCATGGAGTGGCAATTTTGCCCTTTCCTTTAGCCGCGTGCCGCAGATGGGGCGGATCGGGGATAACACTTATTTCGCGCATGGCTACAGCGGCCATGGTGTGACGGGGTCGCATACCTTCGGGCGTATTCTTTCTGAGGCGATTGACGGTGACCTCACCCGCTTTGACGTCTTCGCCGATGTCCCTTGGTACCCTTTCCCCGGTGGGCGGATGCTGCGTGTGCCATATTCGGTGGCGGGCTCTTGGTGGTATGGCCTGCGTGACCGGCTGGGCATCTGAGGTCTTAGCGGGCGGCACTCTTAGATGAGGCTGCCCGCGCCGCTAGTAGGGCAATCCGACGTAATTCTGCGCCATTGCTAACTGCGCGGCTTTGTTTGAGCGGAGAAAATCCAGCTCGGCCAATTGCATCTTTAGATCAAATTCCGATTGGTCCGGATAGCGGTGCAGCAGCGATGAAAACCACCACGAGAACCGCTCAACCTTCCACACCCGGCGCAGTGCCTTGGCTGAATAGCTGTCGATACCCGCCTCAGTTCCTTCTAGATAGAACGCTTTGAGCCCCTGGAACAGATAGTGCACGTCTGAGGCTGCGGTGTTCAGCCCCTTGGCACCGGTGGGTGGCACGATATGCGCGGCATCCCCGCAAAGAAACAACCGCCCCCACCGCATCGGTTCGGTTACGAATGAGCGCAGCGGCGCGATGCTCTTTTCGATTGAGGGGCCGGTGACCAGCTTCTCGGCCATATCCGTGGGGATGCGGCGTTTAAGCTCCTCCCAAAAAGCCGCATCTGTCCAATCTGCTGGGCTCTCGCTGAGCGAACATTGGATGTAGTAGCGGCTCAGATGGTCGCTGCGCATCGAGCATAGGGCAAAGCCGCGTTTTGAGTTCGCATAGATCAACTCGTCATGCACGGGGGGCGTTTCGCTTAAGACACCCAGCCAGCCAAATGGATAGATCTTTTCATACTCGCGCCGCACTGTCAGGGGGATCGCCTGACGGCTGACACCATGGAAACCATCGCAGCCCGCGATGAAATCGCAGTCGATCCGATGCGCCTGCCCATCGACCTCATAGGTCACATGCGGGTTATCGCAATCGGCCCGATGGATTTGGACGTGTTCCACGTTAAACACGATCTGCCCGCCGGCCTTTTCGCGCGCGGTATAGAGGTCGCGTGTCACCTCTGTCTGGCCGTAGACCACAACCGACGCCTGTGCCAACTGCTTAAAGTCGATCCGAAAATCTTCTTCCCCATATGAGATCAGCGCCCCATCATGCACGTGACCTTCGGCGTGAAGCCGGTCAGCGCAGCCTGCCTCTTCCAGCATACGGACGAGGCCTTGTTCCAACACGCCCGCGCGGATGCGGGCCAAGACATAGTCTTTGGTCTGCCGTTCTAGCACGATGCTTTCGACGCCAATGGTGCCGAGCAACTGTGCCAACAACAGGCCGGATGGCCCTCCGCCAATAATTGCCACTTGGGTTTTCATCCGCGCCCTCCCCTATTCGTGGGGAGCATCACATAGGCACGCGCGTCAGGGCAACGCTAGACAGGGAAAAACATCGGACATTGGCGATAGCCCCAAAATCCGCAAGCTTACCGAATCCGCCGAAGCGAACCCGTCCTTTCAACGGTCCTTTTTATCGACCTGCTTCTGCGGGTTCTTAGAGTCGAATTCCTCGGGCCGATGTGCCGCGCCCTCGTGATCGTCTTGGGGCATTGTGCCGCTCGCGGTGGGGCGGGCGCTTTTCCTTGGCATGTTCTGGTTCATTGGGCATGGGGGGTGTTTCCTTTCACGGATGGGCTTTGCTGGCTCACGCTTGGCCTATTGGTGCAAACGCAAGGCGTCTGTGGGATGTTCCTGCAAGCGGCCCGAACGGGATTTCGGACCAAAATAACTTGCTGTGCGCCTTCCCCGTTTTACCTCTCAATCCAATGACCAAGCTGGATGTCGCGTCCGGCGCTTATTTGGCGGGAAGGATTCAACGTGAAAACGGAACTGACCATTAACGGCACACAACACAAGCTGGAGCTTGATCCGAGGACAACCTTGCTCGACGCGCTGCGCCATCATCTGGGGCTGACTGGCAGCAAGAAAGGCTGCGATCATGGGCAATGCGGGGCCTGCACGGTCATGGTGAACGGGCGGCGGATCAATTCCTGCCTGACGTTGGCCTGTATGCACGACGGGGATGAAATCACCACCATCGAAGGCATCGGCCAGCCGGACAATCTAAGCCCACTGCAACAGGCCTTCATTTCTCAGGACGGCTTTCAATGTGGCTATTGCACGCCCGGACAAATCTGCTCTGCCACCGCGATGCTGGAAGAGATCGCAGAAGGTTGGCCGAGCCATGCCACAGAAGACATCAACGACAGACCATCGCTGACCGTTGACGAGATCGCGGAGCGGATGAGCGGCAACCTCTGCCGTTGTGCCGCCTACCCCAATATCGTCGAGGCGATCCGCAAAACAGCGGAGGAAAGCGCATGAGACCTTTCGATTATTCCCGCGCCAGTAGCACGGCTGACGCCGCCCAGCAAGCCGCAGGTGGCGGCACCTTTATCGCCGGTGGCACCAACCTGCTGGACCTGATGAAGCTTGAGGTTATGGCCCCCGACAAGCTGATCGATATCAACCGGCTCGACCTGTCGCAGATCGAAGAGACCTCCGACGGTGGGCTGCGCATCGGGGCGTTGGTGAGCAATAGCGATCTGGCCAATGACACCCGCGTGCGTCGCGATTGGCCAGTGCTGAGCCGTGCGCTTTTGGCCGGGGCCAGCGGTCAGCTACGCAACAAGGCGACCACCGGCGGCAACCTGCTGCAACGCACGCGCTGTCTGTATTTCTACGACCGCGCCACGCCCTGCAACAAACGCGACCCCGGCAGTGGCTGTGCGGCGCGGGAGGGGTTTAACCGCATCCTCGCCGTGCTTGGCACATCGGAACACTGCATCGCCACGCATCCCAGCGATATGGCGGTGGCCATGCGGGTGCTGGACGCTGAGGTGGAGACGTTGAAGCAAGACGGTGAAACCCGCCGCTTGACGCTGGACGCGCTCTATCTGCTGCCCGGCGATCACCCCGAGCGGGAGACCGTTTTGGAACCCGGCGAGTTGATCACGGCGGTCGTCCTCCCCGCCCCCATCAAAGACGCGCAGCAGACCTACCGCAAGGTGCGAGACCGGGCGTCTTACGCCTTCGCTCTGGTGTCCGTGGCGGGGATCGTGGGCCTCAAAGACGGGCGCATCAGCCATGCCGATCTGGCGTTCGGGGGGCTTGCCCCCAAACCTTGGCGCAATGCTGAGGTTGAGGAACTGCTGATCGGTGAGACCCCTTCCGAGACCTTGTTCGACAAGGCCGCTGATATCCTTTTGGCCGAAGCACAAGGCTATGGCGCGAATGACTTCAAAATCCCCCTCGCCCGCAGGACGCTGGTGTCGGTGCTTAACGAATTGACCAAGGAGGCAAGCGCATGACCGAGGTTTTCAAGATGGATGCCCCGGCAACGGATCGGCGGCTTGATGACATGGTGCAAGGTCTTGTCGGCGCACCGCTTGACCGGCCAGAAGGGCCGCTTAAAGTGACCGGCCAGGCGACCTATGCCAACGAATGGCAGGTTGAGAACATGGCGCATGGTGTGATGGTCCGCGCACCGGGGCCGAGCGGCCGTGTCGTTCTGTCCAACCGCGATGACGTCGCCGCCATGCCCGGCGTGCTGGCGGTGATCCAAGACGAACGCCTGCTGCGGAACCCGGCGCAGGGCAAAGCGAACGAAGCCCCGGTGCAGGGACCGCATCACGCGGCCTATATGGGCCAGTTGATCGCGGTCGTGGTGGCCGAAACTTTCGAGCAGGCACGCCACGCGGCGCAGTCGGTTAAAGTCACGCTTGAGAATGCCGAGGTCGTGGCCGTCACTTCCGACACCGCCGCCGTTGAGCCGCAGGAGAGCAAAACCCTCGACCAAGGCGATCTTGAAACCGCAATGCGCGAGGCGGCGCATACGGTGGACGCGACCTATACCACCCCGTCCCATTCCAGCACACCGATGGAGCCCCATGCCTCTATCGCCACATGGGAGGGCGAGGATCTGATCCTGCGCGGCAGCTATCAGATGCTAAAATACAACCGTAATGAACTGGCGGATTCCTTGGGGATTCATCCAGACCGGGTGCGGATGCTTGCGCCCTATGTTGGGGGTGGCTTTGGCTCCAAGCTTGGGATCGCGCCCGAAGCTGTGGCGGCCGCCATCGCGGCCAGAGAGGTCGGACGCCCGGTGTCGGTCGCTTTGCACCGACAGCAGGTCTATGAGGCGACCATGCGGCGTTCGGATACACGCCAACGCATCAGGCTTGCCGCCGATGCGGAGGGCCGCTTGATCGGTCTGGGCCATGACGCGCTGGTGTCCAACCTCCCCGGAGAGACCTTTGCCGAGCCGGTCTTGCAGGCGTCGCATTTCCTTTATGCCGGGGCGAACCGGAAGATGTCGATGGATTTGGCACGGGTGCATCGGCTCTGCTGCGGGTCGGTCCGTGCGCCGGGCGAAGCCGTGGGCGTCACCGTGTTCGAAAGCGCGATGGACGAATTGGCGCAACAGATCGGCATGGACCCGGTGGAACTGCGCCGTCGTAACATCCCCGACAAAGACCCCGAAAGCGGCAAGCCCTTCTCCTCGCGCCGGTTTGAGGACGCGTTGGACAGCGGAGCCAAAATCTTCGGCTGGGCCGACCGTCCCGGTGTCAAAGAACGCCGCGAGGGGGAATGGCTGATCGGCTACGGCATGGCCTCAGCGGCGCGGGTGAATGTGCTGATGGAATCCCAAGCGCGGGTGACGTTGACGCCGCAAGGCACGGCACGGGTCGAGACGGATATGACCGATATCGGCACCGGCACCTATGCGATCCTCGGCCAGATCGCCGGTGACATGCTGGGCCTGCCACGCGATGCGGTTGAGGTCGTCTTGGGCGATACCTCCCTGCCGCCCGCTGCGGGTTCTGGCGGATCGTGGGGCGCTTCCTCCAGCGGCACATCGGTCTACCTCGCCTGCCAAGCAATCCGACAGCAGTTGGCCGAGCGGTTGGAGGTGAGCGAGAATGACCTGACCTTGAAGGACGGGCGCGCGACCTTTGACAACCAGACGCGCGGCCTTGCAGACATCCTTCAGAACGATGAAATCGTAAAGCTGGGTCATGTCGAAGCAGGCGAAACCTCCGAGGCCGTGCGTCAGGCCACATTCGGTGCTTATTTCGCCGAAGTTGCCGTCCACGCCGCCACAGGGGAGACCCGCGTGCGACGGATGCATGGCACCTTTGCTGCGGGCCGCATCTTGAACGCTAAAACAGCCCGGTCGCAATGTCTGGGCGGCATGACCTTTGGCATCGGCATGGCGCTGACCGAAGAACTGGCCTTTGATCCCCGCGACGGTCATGTGGCGAACCACAACTTGGCCGAATACCATATCCCGGTGAACGCCGATGTGCCGCAACTAACGGTCGAACTGCTTGAAGAACGGGACGACTGGGCCAACCCTATGCAGGCCAAGGGGATTGGTGAGTTGGGCATCTGCGGGGCTGGAGCCGCGATTTTGAACGCGATCTACAATGCCACCGGCGTGCGAGTGCGCGATTACCCTGCGACCCTGGATAAAGTCATCGCCGGGATGTGACGGGAACTTGCCGCGCCCGGACCTGCCCTGTGAGGGCGGTCTTGGGCGCGCCTACTTCGCTCGCAATCGTCGTCTCTAGCACGTCAGGTTTTGCGTCCCGCGATAGGGAGACCGCAGATTCAACGTGGCTTTGCCTAAGTCTCGTGCAGCGAATTCTTAGCTGGCCCCTTCATGTCAATGGGACCACGGAGCGCAGACGGTCCTGCAGCCCTACCCCCATTCAAGGCCGCGAAGTTTCTTCAGCCAGCCATGCAGGCAAATCCCCCGCTGCCTGCCCGGTCACAGCGGCCTCCACGCAGTCTGCAATGCTGCCAAACCGCACCGCACGGCCGGATAGGCCGGGCGCGTAATGGGCGTATTTGCCGGAGTTGGTCATCAGCACCTTTGCCGCGGGCGGAAAGACCGGCTCCGAGATCGAACACCAGCAAATGTCAGGCACGACCCGCACCCCTGATGCCTCAAGCCGCGCCACTGTGCCGTCTGCGCGGGCAGCTTTCAGTGTATCGCGCCCGAGCGTCACAATAACCGCCGTATCAGGATGACACCGCCGCCCGGCCAGAGCGGCATCCAAGGCGCGACATTCAGCGTGCGAAAAATGCGGACTGCCAAAGGCGATGAGATCAACCTTTGCCACCCCAGCGTTGAACTGCCGCCAGACACGGGCCAGATCGTCAGGCGTGATGCGCAGCGTGTCGGCCTCTGCCACAGGCGCGAGATCGGTTTCAGGGGTGATCCCGGCCACATGTAACATCGGCGCAGCGGAGGTGGTGCCAAAGGCGGCGCAAAGCCCTTTCAGATCGTCCTCGCTCGGCGCGGTATTCTCCAACCCGTGCAGCACCGGTATCCGGTCGGGGGCTGCCTGTCCTGCGAGCCAACCCAGCATCGGCCAGATCGCCTCGTCATATTGCGCGGGGAGGACCACCTCGATCACCCGGCGCGGGGCACGGTGGGCGTCAAGGTAAACCCCCGACAGCGGTGCCCGTCCAGTCAGCGCAACGCACAGGTCAAAGAAATCAGGATGTTTCACCGTGCGTGCGCCAAGCACGCTATTGGCATAGATCACCGCGTTGGATTCAGACCAGGCGATGACCTCACCACGCTTGGGCGGCGCAGGCAGTTGGTAGGGCGCGCAGGTGAAACTGGGCTCTGCCCCCATGGTGACATAAGCATCGGCCAAACGGCTCGCTGGCAGACCGAAGTCAGGCGGCACGCCCTGTGCGCGCCAGTTGCCGTGATCGACCGAGATCGCGTTCATCGTGGTCGGCACCCGCACCTGCGACCCCATGTCGGCCATGGTCTGGGCAAGAACCAGGTTGGCGGGGCTCGCGTAGATGCACCCGTCGATATGCACGCGCGTCACGTCGACCAGCCTCTCGGCCCCCTGCCCGCCCGCCATGGTGCAAATGATCTCCATCGCCAGTTGCACTGCCGGTCCTTCGGCGCCATCAAGCATGGCCTGATCCTCGGCGGTGAGATGCAACTCGCGGGCGGGCCTATCGGAAAGGGGCAAGTCCCAGGCATCGGTGCTGATCATCTTTGGCATGATCCGTGCGCTGCGCGCCTTGGCAAGCCGGTCGTAGTCCTTTGCCCCAAGCCGCAGCACCGCCAGCGGCTTGTCAAACATCTCGCCCGCGATCAAAGCCCCCAAGGTTAGGATGTCCTCAGCCTCACGAAAAACCAAGGCGGCAGGGGCATGACCGTTCAGCGCCAGTTCCAGCAAGACGCCACTGCCGGTACAAGAGCCGCGGCTGGTGGGCATCAGCACGACCTTCCCCGCCAGCGACTGACCGCAGAGCGGGTGATGCGCGTCAATGACCTTGCCACTGGCCGGATCGACACCGCCCCAAAAGCTCACCCCTTCGGGCGAGGCCAGCACAGGGCCATGCGCTTCAGCAGGGACGATGATCTGCGCCATGGGCGGCCCTTTTCAGTCAGGTGACGACAAAACCATGGGCAAAGGGGTCACGCTCATCAATGAAGATCGTATTGAAGCCCGTCACCCGCGCCCAACCGGCGATAGAGGGGATGATCGCAGGCTTGCCCGCCACCTCTGCTGCCGCTTCGACGCGGCCTTTGAACATCGAGCCGATGATGGATTCATGGACGAAGTCGGCGCCGACCTCCAGCTTCCCCTTGGCCGCAAGTTGCGCCATCCGTGCCGAGGTGCCGGTGCCGCAGGGCGAACGGTCAATCGCCTTATCGCCATAGAACACTGCGTTGCGGGCATGAGCTTCGGGAGCTTGCGCGGCACCGGTCCAGAGGATGTGGCTCAGCCCATTGATTGCGGGGTGGTCGGGGTGAATGAACTCGTATTTCGCGTTGAGTGCGGCGCGGAGTTTCGGGCTCAGCCCAACCAGCTCTGAAACCGAGAAATCTGCCATATCGCGGAAGGTCTTCTGCGGCTCGACAATGGCATAGAAGTTCCCACCATAGGCCACGTCGACGACCACTTCGCCCAAACCTTCGACCTCCGCTGTCATCCCTTCGGCATGAAGGAAGGCCGGCACATTGGTCAGGCGCACTTCTTCAACGAAACGTCCCTCTTGGCGGTAGGTCACATCGACCCGCCCGGCGGGGGTCTCTAACCGCAACTGGCCGGGGGTGGCGGGGGTAACCAGCCCGTTTTCCAGCGCGATGGTGACGGTGCCGATGGTGCCATGGCCGCACATCGGCAGGCAGCCCGAAGTCTCGATAAACAGCACCGCAATGTCGCAGTCATCGCGCGTTGGAGGATAGAGGATCGCGCCAGACATCTGGTCATGGCCACGCGGCTCAAACATCAGACCGGTGCGGATCCAATCGTATTCGGCCAGAAAATGCGCCCGTTTCTCCAGCATATTGGCCCCTTTCAACAGGGGCGCGCCGCCGGTGACGAGCCGCACCGGGTTGCCGCAGGTATGGCCATCGATACAGGGAAATGTGTGTTGCGTCATGTCAGCCTCTAAAAGCGCGCAGGGGAGAAGGGGGTGAGGTCGATGCCGGGGTCTTGGCCGGTCATCAAATCAGCGATAATGGCGGCGGTGCCCGCGGATTGGGTCAGGCCCAGATGCCCATGCCCAAAGGCGCAGATGATATCGGGACGGCCCGGCAATGCGCCGATAGCAGGCAGGCTGTCAGGCAGCGAGGGGCGGAAGCCCATCCACTGTGTGCCGCCCGAAGTGTCGAGCCCCGGCAGGAAACGTTTGGCCTTTTTCAGCATCGCATCGGCGCGGGCAAAGTTCGGCGGCAAGTCGAGCCCGCCCAGTTCCACCGCGCCGCCAATGCGCAGGCCGTTGCCGATCTTACTGATGACGAACCCATGGCCGCCGAAAGTGACTTGGCGGTGCAGGTCAAAGGCACTTACGGGCAGCGTGGTATTATAGCCCCGCTCGGTCTCCAACGGAATTTTCACGCCCGCGGTCCTCGCCAGATGGTGCGAATGTGCGCCCGCGGCCAGCACCACACGCCCCGGTATCATGCCCGTTGAGGTCTCAACCCCGCCTGCGACCAGACGGTCAGCGCGGGCGATGATGATCTCACCACCTCCTGCGCGGAAGCGTTCGGCCATCGCCAGCACATAGTCGCGTGGGTCGGATATGGACTGCCATTCAGGTGTGAAGGTCGCATGGGTGAACGTAGGCGCAAGGCCGGGTTGATAGGCCGCGATCTCATCGCCCTTCAAATGCGTAAACGCGATCCCCGCCTCTTCCCGCGCCTGCCAGCCGGGCAAGGACGCACGGAACTCGGCCTCACTTTCATAGACCTGCAACTGCCCGTCATGGCGCAACATATGGGTCAGGCCATTTTGCGCGAGATGCGGATCAAGTGCGGCCTGCGATAGCTTCATCAGCGCGGTCTGTGCCACGGTTGAGGCGCGGACCTGTGCAGGCCAACTGGCTTTCCAAAAGCGCCACATCCACGGCGCGATGCGGGCAGCATAACGCGGCGGCACCGTCAACGGCCCCAAGGGATCAAGGAGCCACTTCGGCGCCTGCCGGATCATGCGTGGCGAGGCGAGCGGCAAAATCTCAGAAAAGGCAAAAGCGCCCGCATTGCCCGCCGACGCCCCTGCCGCTGGACCTTCGCGGTCGATCACCTGCACGGCCAGCCCGCGCGCCTGAAGCGCCAGCGCGATGGACAGCCCCACCACACCTGCGCCGACCACCGTGACCGGAGACTGCTGCATCAGCGGAAACCCGAAGAAAGATGGTGGGCTATGGCTGGTGCCTGAAGGCTTAACAAATGCATAGACATCCCCTTTTGGCCCCTTTTCCCCGGTCCTGAACCCGGCTCCAGTTTGGGGGAAAAGAACAGCGGATCGTGATAGAATACAATGAGAATTCGCCGCATCTGCGGCGGTGTTGAGCAGGTAGAGCCGAGCGCGCAGCCCGGCTCTACCTCAGATCGCTTTACTTGCTTGCGTCTTCTGGCAGCAATGCCTCTGGCAGGTTCTGATAGGCCACAGGCCGCAGGAAACGCCGGATCGACAGGGTGCCAACGCTTGTCGCGCCGAAGTTGGTGCTGGCCGGGTAAGGCCCGCCGTGGACCATCGAATCCACCACCTCAACGCCTGTCGGGAACCCATTGGCCAGCAAACGCCCTGCCTTGCGCTCTAGCACTGGCAACAACGTCTGCGCAGCCTCAAGATCCGCGTCGTCCATGTGCAAGGTGATGGTCAACTGCCCATCAAGCTCAACCGCCAGCGCGCGCATCTCGTCGACCGAAGCCACACGCACCACCAATCCTAGCGGGCCAAAGACCTCTTCATGCAGCGCCGGGTTGGCTTTGAATTCCGCCCCGGTTGTCTCGAACAAGGCCGGTGCGGCGGTGCGGCCTGTGCTGTCTGCCACATGCACCTGGCGCAGGCTCGGATCGGCTTTGAACTTGTCGCGGCCAGAGCAATAGGCCTGCGCGATGCCATCTGTCAGCATGACCTGTTCGGCCACGTCCTTGAGCGCCGTGGCGGCGCTTTGTACGAAACTGTCGGCACTTGCGCCATCGATCACCACCGCGATGCCGGGATTGGTGCAGAACTGCCCCGCCCCCATGGTCAGCGACGCGGCCCAGCCTTTGCCCAGCTCCTCGGCGCGGGCTTCCATTGCGGCGGGCAGCATGAACATCGGGTTGACCGAGCCCAATTCGCCAAAGAAAGGGATCGGCTCTGGCCGTGCCGCGCAGAGGTCAAAGAGCGCCCGGCCCCCGGCGAGAGACCCCGTGAAGCCCACGGCTTTGATCAGCGGGTGTTGCACCACGGCCTGTCCGACAGCGCGGTTGCCGCCTTGGATCAGCGAAAACACTCCGCGCGGCATGCCGCAGCTTTTAACCGCTGCATGGATCGCTTCGGCGACGATCTCTCCGGTGCCGGGATGGGCGGAGTGACCTTTGACCACCACCGGGCAACCTGCCGCCAGCGCCGCTGCCGTATCGCCCCCTGCAACGGAAAAGGCGAGCGGGAAGTTCGACGCGCCAAAGACGGCCACAGGGCCGATGGGGCGTTGCACCATCGTGATCGCCGGACGTGGGGCGGGCTGACGCTCGGGCATCGCCGCATCGAAACGGCGGTCGAGGTAATCACCCTTTTCGATATGCGCAGCAAACAGGCGAAGCTGCCCCACGGTCCGGCCCCGCTCCCCTTCAAGCCGCGCTTCCGGCAGGCCGCTTTCCTGACTGCCGATCTCGGTGATCTCTGCTCCGCGGGCGTCGATCTCATCCGCGATGGTGTTAAGGAATTTCGCCCGCGTCGCGCGGCTGGAATAGCCATAGTCCCAAAAGGCCGCCTCTGCCGCTTCACAGGCTTGATCCACCAGATCGACGGTGCCGACCGAGAACTCATGCGCCGGGCCGTGCGCAGGGCTGGAGTTAAAGCGGTCGTCTGTAGCGATCCAGTCGCCAGCGATCAGATGTTTGCCGTGGGGGGTGAAGGCCATAGGGAATCCTTTCGTGTGAGAGTGCGGCATGGTGCCAGCTTGCGTCCTTGGGTCATTGGATACAGTATGTATGCAAAATTACAACCCAAGCTGACGAGGAACCAGATGGCAGATACAACATTCACCCATGAAGAACTTCAAGACATTGTCAGGCGTATTTTCGAGACTGGCGGCCTCACCCCATTGCATGCGGGAGCGCTGGCTCGGGTGATCGTGGCGGGCGAAGGTGACGCCTGCAAATCGCACGGCATTTACCGGATCGAAGGCTGCCTGCGCACCATCAAGGCGGGCAAAGTGGTGCCTGACGCGGTGCCGCAAGTGACCTCTGACGACAGCGCCATCGTGCGGGTCAACGCGGGCAGCGGGTTCTCCAACGCGGCGTTCGAGGCGGGCGCGCCTGTGCTGGCCGAGCGCTGCCGTGCCACTGGGATCGCGGCGATGGTGATCAACGATTGCACCCATTTCGCCGCGCTCTGGCCCGAGATCGAAACCCTGACCGACATGGGGCTGGCGGCAATGGCCATGTGTCCTAGCTATGCCAGCGTTGCGCCGTCTGGCGGGACCGAGCCGCTAATGGGGACCAACCCCTTTGCCTTTGGCTGGCCACGCGGGGACGCTAACCCGTACGTCTTTGACTTCGCCACCAGCGTTGCAGCGCGGGGCGAGATTGAATTGCACCGCCGCGCTGGCACCCTCCTGCCCGAAGGCTGGGCGATTGCACCCGATGGGACCCCAACCACCGATCCCGAAGCCGCGCTTGCCGGGGCGATGTTGCCCTTCGGCAGCCATAAGGGCTCGGCCATATCAACGATGATCGAACTGCTGGCAGCGGTGATGATCGGCGACCTGACCAGCCCAGAGGCCCGCGACGCGCTTGGCACGCTCAGCCTCGCGCCTGCCCATGGCGAGTTAATCATCGCCTTTGATCCCGCCCGTTTCGCCGCTGGTCGCCCCGGTGATCCGATGGCCCGCGCCGAACAGCTTTTCGAAGCGATCCTCGGCCAAGGCGCAAGACTGCCCTCGCAACGCCGCTTTAAGGCCCGCGCCGAGACCCGCGCAGAGGGTATTCCGCTCACCACGGCGGAAAAGGAAAGCCTTGACCGGCTGCTGGCCCAAGGGCTCGAAGCGGTCTGACAAAGAAAAGGCCCACCGCATCAGCGGTGGGCCGGTCCGACGGGGAGACGTCGAAGGGTCAATCAGGCCGCGTATTTGGCCACCGCGCCGCCCTGCTTGGACCAATCCGCGTACCAGCTGCGGAACAGCTTGTACTGCGCTTCGGCATAGCCGCGCTGGCTGTCGGAGAGCGCATCGGTTTCGTTAAAATGCAGCCCATATTCCGCATGGCCTTCCAGCACCATCAGATGCTTATAATAGAGCACCAGATCCGGCCCCTCATCGAAGGAGGACAGAACCCCAAGCGCCGCGTCAAGCTCTTGCGCCCGCTGGCGTGCTTCCGCATCACCCGCTGCTGCTGCTTGGCTCAAGGCCACGAGATGCAGCACTTCGCGCGGCAGCACATTGCCGATCCCGGTGATCGCGCCCGTGGCCCCGCAATTGACGAAACCGTAGTACACGGTCGTGTCCACGCCGATCATCAATGTGATGTCGTCGTCTTGGCTGGTGATGTTCTCCGCCGCGTAGCGCAGATCTTCCGCGCCGCCGAATTCCTTGAACCCGACAAGGTTCGAATGTTCCGCGCGCAGGGCAAAGAACAGATCCGCGCGGGTGGCAAAGCCGTAATAGGGGCTGTTGTAGATCACCGCAGGCAGGTCAGGCGCGGCGGACAGTACCGTTTTAAAATGGTCTTTCTGAGCCGCCACCGAAGAGCCGCGCGACAGGATGCGCGGGATCAGCATCAGCCCCTTTGCGCCAACCTTTTGCGCATGTGCTGCGTGTTCGGCCGCCAGTTTGGTGTTCACCGCGCCGGTGCCGACAACGACCGGCACGCCTGCTTCAACCAGACGCTCAACGCCTTCCATTCGCTCCGCATCGGTCAAAAGCGGCCAATCGCCCATCGAGCCGCAATAAACCACCGCGCTCATCCCGTCGGAGATAAGCTTTTTGCCCATACGCACCAGCGCGTCAAAGTCAGGCTTACGGTCGGCGGTGCAGGGGGTCATCAAGGCTGGAATACAGCCGGAAAAGATCGTCGAGGTCATAGGGTGCTCCATCATAGAAACCGAACGCAGCAGGAGTTTGTGCTTCGGCGTTGAGCTTATCTTACTCATTGTATTTTACTTGTCGACAAAAAAATAAGCCGTGAAAATTCCCACCGCCCTCAACGACCAAGAGCACGCCCTGCGCTTGCGAGTCCAACTCAGACCTCTCTGAGCCACCGCCGGGTTGCACCCTCATGGGCCGTTAGGCAATGCTTAAAGGTCGATATGCTGGCGTCGATCCTGCGCGATAAGCGCCTGTATCTGGTGAACAATCTGGTCCGCATGGGTCTTGGCCAGCGCATCCGCCTTCTCAACGTCGCGAGCTTCTAGCGTCGCGATAAGGTGCTCATGTTCCTCAACATATTCGCGCGGCAGTTGGTCATCGAAGGACTGATAGTACAACCGCAGCAACCGCCGCCCTTCGTCTAATAGCCGCAGGCAAAGCGACTCGTAGTAAGGGTTCCGGCCAGCCCGCGCCACTTCTGCGTGGAACTCGCGGTTGGTGGCAATCATCGCCAAGGCGTCCTGCGCCTCCACCGCTGCTGCGAAATCCTGCTGCCGCAGCCGGATCGCCGCCAGATCCGCTTGCGTGTGAAACTGTGCGGCCAGCCGTGTGGTGACGCGGTACATCAAGGTCATCGCGTCAAAGAAGGTGTGAAGGTTAATAAAGTCGATGTTGGACACGACGGTCGAGCGATTGGGCAAGGTCGTCACCAGCCCTTCACTCGCCAGCCGCACCAAAGCCTCCCGGATCGGCGTGCGCGACATGGACAGCCGCTCAGACAGACGAATTTCGTCGATCGGACTGCCGGGCGCCAAGGTCAGATCAAGGATATCATCGCGCAAGACCGAATAGACATATTGCGCCCCAGAGCCCCGCTTGCGCTCTGATGATTTTGCTTTGCTGCTCATGTGAAACCCTTGGGAACTAGACCCTCAAGATCTATCCGCTGGGCGGCGAAACTACAATGTTGCCCCATGCGCAAGACAGCGTGCTGGCCCGCGCCAGATAACACGCACTTGACCCAAACAGTGTGGCGACCTAAGAGATGCCAGAATCTAAACCGACCAGACGGTACAGTGTGAAAAACGTCAAGCCATCAGCCGGGTCTCAAAACGCGTCCCTGAGAATACTTGAGGCCGCGCGCGCAATTGCGGCGCGTGACGGGGCGGGGAAGATAACAATTGATGCGGTGGCCCGTGAATCCGGGCTCAGCAAAGGCGGCGTGCTTTACAACTTTCCAAGCAAGAAAGCGCTGCTCTCTGGGTTGTTGGATCAAATGCTGACCTCCCATCGCGCGTTAAGTGAAACACTGCCCCATGACCTGCCCTCGCGTATCTTGCGGGGGCAGTTGGAAACGATGCTTCAGATGCAGAAAGCCGATGTGGACCTGGCCATGGCGATCCTCGCAGCGGCGGCATCAGACCCCCAGTTGCTCGATCCGCTGCGTGCCGAGCTATCGGATCAGATAGACCTCATCCTTTCAGAGACACAGGACCCTGCAACCGCGATGATCGTTGTCCTTGCTCTGCAAGGTCTGCGGTTCCAAGACTTACTAAAACTGCCAGACGGTGGCGCACAGGTACGAGAACGCGTGGTCGAGCGGCTAAGGACAATGATTGATGAACTTGAATAAAACGAACCGACGCTGGAAACGACTGGCGACTGCAACCGCGCTTGCCACCGCGATGACCCTTGCCGCAGGCGTTTTGCCGGGGCCGTTGGGCGGCCTTTGGGCGCAGACGGACACCTCCGCCGCACCGGAGAACGCGGCAGACGCGAACAGCGCGCAATTCAGCCAGCCCGTGACTGTCGAAGTGACCGAAGTGGTCAGCCGCAGGGTCACCCAGTCCCGGTCCATGGCGGGGCGTGTCAAACCCCTCCGGACTGTCGATATTGCCTTTCAGGTGCCAGGGCAGATCATTTCTATTCAGGTGAAGCCGGGCTCGAAGGTGGCAAAGGGCGATTTGATTGCCCAGCTAGACCAGACCGATTTCGAATTGGCAGTCGACCGGGCGCAGGCGTCTTACGACCTGGCCAATTCGGAAATGAAGCGGGCGACGAGCCTTGCCGAACGGGGGGTTGCTGCGGACGCACGGCTCGACGCGGCACGCGCGCAGTTCGCACAGGCCGATGTGTCACGCCGCGAGGCCAAGCGGCGCTATGACCAGACCCAGATTATCGCGCCTTTCGACGCGATCGTCGCGCGAACCTTTGTTGAGGAATACGTCAACGTGACCTCTGCCGCGCCCGTGGCGCGCTTGCAGGACGTTAGCGAGATGCGGGTTTTGACCTCCATGTCCGAAGAACTCGCCGCCGTCGGGCGCTCGACGCCTGACGCCTTTGAAATTGTCGCGTCCTTTCCTGCGGTGCCGGGCTATACCGCGCCGCTCGTCCTGCGGTCTTTCGCGACGGACGCTGACCCAACCGCGCAGACCTATGACGTGGAGTTTGCGATTTCGGGCGAGGTCGACCCGCGCATCCTACCCGGAATGACAGCGGATGTGCGCATCTCAACCACCTCTGTCGATAACCCGGAACTCTCCGTCATTATCCCCGTCTCGGCGGTGGATACGACAAGCCGAACTGATCCGTCTGCATGGGTCTATGATGAGGCGTCAGGAAAAGTCACACGCAGAACGATCCGACTTGGCCTGCCCGTTGGCGACAACTTTATCGTTCTGGACGGTCTTGAGGCGGGCGAACTGGTCGTTTCTGGCGGCTGGTGGCGGTTGAGCGACAATCAGACTGTGACAGCCTCGGGGCGTTGATCCCGTAATATTTAGCGGGACTTGGATAGACCTATGGCAATCAGCATCTCACGCGCGAGCATCAAACGTCCTGTCGCGGTTTGGCTCGCGATTATCTTCTGCCTGTTGGGCGGCTACTGGGGTTTGAATACGGTCGGTCGGCTCGAAGACCCCAATTTCACCCTAAAAACGGCACTGGTCTTTGTGCCCTACCCCGGCGCGACTGCGGTCGAGGTCGAGGAGGAAGTGTCCGATGTTGTTGAGAACGCGCTTCAGCAGATGAAGCAACTCGACCGGGTGGAATCCAAGTCCATGCCCGGTATGGCGCAGATCACCGTCGAAATTGAGATGACCTATGGCCCGGATGAAATTCCGCAGGTCTGGGACGAGATGCGCAGACGGATCAGAGACGTGCAGGGCAAGCTCCCCGCCGGCGCACGCCCGCCGATCATTAATGACGATTTTGGCGATGTCTACGGCATGTTCTACGCCGTCACGACAGAGGGGCTCAGCCCTACCGAACAGCGTGATTTGGCCAAGACCTTGCGGCTTGGGCTGGTCACCGTCGATGGGGTGGCCAAGGTGGAGGTCCAAGGGCTTACCGAGGAGGTGATCGACATCTCCGTGTCATCGTCGCGCCTCACGGAACTGGGCCTGCCGCCAAACCAGATTTTGGGCATTCTTGCGGACGAAAACCAAGTTTTCACCAATGGCGAAATCACCGAAGGGCCAGCGCGGATCGGCCTGTCGGTGCCTCCGGGCTATGTCAGTCCAGAGGGGATTGAAGAACTGCGCATCGGGCTTGCAGGACAGGTGGGGCAGATCGCCATCTCCGACATCGCCCGCGTCACGCGCGAAGAAGCCGAACAGCCCAGCCAGATCATCCGGCAGAACGGTGTAAGCGCCTTTACCCTTGGTGTGTCCGCCCTCACGGATCGCAACGTGGTCGAGGTCGGAGACGCGGTCTCGGCCCGGCTGGAGGGGTTGAAAGCGCAACTGCCTGTCGGGGTGGAGGTCATCCCGGTCTACGAGCAACATCGCGTTGTCGATCAAGCGGTGTCGAGCTTTCTCGTCAGCCTCGCGCAGTCTGTGGGCATCGTTGTTGCAGCCTTGATGCTCACCATGGGCTGGCGCGCCGGTCTGGTGGTGGGCGCGACCCTGGGTCTGACGGTTTTCTCAACGCTGTTTTTCATGTCCGCTTTCGGCATCGCGATGGAACGCATCAGCCTTGGCGCTTTGATCATTGCCATGGGGATGCTGGTCGACAATGCCATCGTCATCACCGAAGGCATGGTCATCGGCATGGCACGCGGCAAGAGCGCGGAAGACGCCGCTGCAGAAACCGAAACGGCCACCTCTGTCCCTCTGCTGGGGGCCACGGTCATTGGGATCATGGCGTTTTCCGGCATCGGCTTGTCGCCGGATGCGACCGGTGAATTCCTGTTCTCGCTTTTTGCGGTGATCGCGATCTCTTTGCTGCTCAGCTGGGCGCTTGCTGTCTCGGTCACGCCCTATTTGGGGCGGTTGTTGCTCAAAGCGCCGAAAAACGCGTCAGACGACCCCTACGGTGGGGCGCTTTACGGTGCCTACCGCGGGTTCCTTTGGCTGGCGCTGCGGATGCGGGTGCTTGTCGTGGTGGCGATCTTGGGGATCACGGTCTGGTCCGTCATGGCCTTTGGGCAGGTCAAACAGGCGTTCTTTCCCGCGTCGAACACGCCGCTTTTCTACGTCCAAGTCCAGATGCCGCAAGGCACCGATATCAACGTCACAGACGCCGAGATGGCGCGGCTTGAAAAGATCCTTCTGGCCGAGGAAAACGTGACCGGTCTGACCACACTGGTCGGGCGCGGCGCGAGCCGTTTCATGCTGACCTATAACCCAGAGCAGGCGGACTCCAGCTATGGGCAACTCATTGTTCGGGTGGACGATGCCGAAGTGATCCCTTCCATCGCGGACCGGCTTAACGGGGTTCTGCCAGCGCAGTTCCCACACGCGCTCGTTCGGGTTGAGCAGATCGTTTTCGGCCCTCCCTCGGGGGCTGATGTCGCAGTGCGGTTCTCGGGGCCTGATCCGGTGGTCCTGCGACAGCTTGCGGATGAGGCGATGGAGGTCTACGCGCAAGCAGGCACCATCACCAACCCGCGTACAGACTGGCGCCAGCGGGAAATCCTTGTCGAACCCGTGGTCGACGAATCCCGGATGCGGCTGGCCGGTACAACGCGAAGCGCAATTGCAGATACCGTGAAATATGGCACCTCGGGTCTGCAGGTCGGTGATCTGCGGGAAGATGACGAAGTCATACCGATCCGGCTGCGCCTGCCTGAAGCCGAGCGTGATGGGGTTGACCGATTGCGCGACCTGTCCGTCTGGTCTGACGGGGCTGGTGCCTATGTTCCGATTACCAATTTGGTTGAGCGGTTTGAGACCCGTCTGGTCGAAGCGCTGATCCACAGGCGAAACCGGGAGCGGACGATCTCTGTCCTTGGCGGCGCGCGCGATGACCTGACCGCGGATGAGGCCTTCCGCAGTGTGCGGTCGCAGGTCGAGGCGATCACACTGCCCGACGGTTATGCGATGGAATGGGGCGGTGAGTTTGAAAGCGCAAAAGACGCGCAAGCAAGTCTTGGCAAACAGCTGCCGCTTGGTTTCCTCGTGATGCTGACAATCTCGATCTTGATGTTCAACAAAATCCGTCAGCCCCTGATACTTTGGCTTGTTGTGCCGATGTCTGTCACGGGCATGGTTCTGGGGCTCTTGTTCACTGGGTTGCCGTTCACCTTTACCGCGCTGCTGGGCTTCCTCTCGCTCTCCGGTATGCTGATGAAAAACGCGATCGTTCTGGTGGAGGAAATCGACCAGCAACGCGCGGACGGTGTGCCGGATTACAAGGCCATCGTGGACGGTTCGGTCAGCCGTTTGCGGCCTGTGGTCCTTGCCGCTGGCACGACAATCTTTGGGATGATCCCCCTTCTGCCGGATGCGTTTTTCGCATCTATGGCGGTGACGATCATGGGCGGGCTGGCCTATGCGTCAGTGCTCACCCTGCTTGCCGTTCCGGTGCTTTATGCGCTCTTGTTTCGCATTCGGGCGAAATAGGGTTTAGCGGTTGAAGGGCGGGTAGGTTTGCGCGATCTGAGCACGGACGCGGGCTATGGCCTTACATGATCCGTGCTCATTTCGCCAACCTTCCGCGCCTGCGGCTTAATCGTGGCCAAAGGGAGAGCTCCTGCAGCTTAATCGTAGTCAAAGGGAGGGCTCCTGCCCTCTTTTGCGCGCTTAAAGCCTTACCAACCCCCGATTGCGCTGCTGCCCTACCCCGTGAGGCCGATGCGCAACATCGCAAATCCCGCGCCACTGCATCACAACCACCCGATGCACCAAAGGCGATCGGCCCAAAACTCAAATTCGCGGGAACCTTTCTCTGTAAGCTGCATCTAAGGATCTGAGCGCCGCCAAAAGGCGCTGTTCATGACACCGAAAGGAAATGAGATGTTAAGATCCTTATTGCTCCCTGCAGCCCTGACCGCCATGTCCGCCAGCCTCGCCTTTGCCCACGACACCGAGGCTGTCAAACAATCACCTCCGAATGAGCCCTATGTACAGGTCAGCGACGTCCTGCCTCTGCCTGAGTTCCTGCCCGGTCTCGGCACACTCTTCGTGGACCCAGAAACATTGCCCGCCGGACCATTCCTGGCCTATGATCACGATGGCCGCCTCTCTGCGACAGTCTATATGACACCGCTCGACGCGCTTGCCGAGGGAACGGCGTATAATGACCTGCACCTTGGGATGCATGAGGTCACTTCGGTCGATGTTTACTACAATGCTGGTCATCCAGGTGTGGAGGTGCCGCATGCGCATGTTGTGCTCTATCACGATGAAGAGGCCAAAGGGCGGTTGGCGCAATGACCTATCTGCGCCGACAGCTGCTGCAAATGGGGGGTGGCGCCTTGGTCACCCTTATGCAGCCTGCGATCCTTTGTGCCGCACCGTTAAGGGAGGTTGAAATGCGCGGGACTGGCCGAGGTGAGCAGGTTTGGTTCCGCCCTCATGGCCTTGCGGTCGCACGCGGCACGACGGTTCGGTTTATCAACCGTGATCGGGGCAACAGCCACACCGCCACGGCCTATCACCCCGATAATTTTGACCGCGCCCGCCGAATACCGAAGACCGCCACGGCATGGGATAGCGACTTCCTGCTGCCTAACGATAGTTATGAGGTCGTGTTGTCGGAGCCGGGCGTCTACGACTATTTTTGCATCCCGCATGAAATGGCCGGTATGGTCGGGCGCATCGTCGTTGGAACGCCCAGAGACCCCGGTTGGGAAGGACCGAGCCGCGACACCAGTGATGTAAGCGAAGCGGTCTTGGGTGCGCTGCCCTCCGTCGAAGATATCTTGAACCAAGGACAGATCAGCCGGGAGGATGCGATGTGACTGCTCAGCCGGGATATAAGACCGTTGCTACGCCAGAGCCAACCACAGCAGAAGCAGAGCTTGTGACCCGTGCCAAACTTGGTGAGGAAGCCGCCATCCGTGAGTTGATCCGGCGCATGAACCCGCGCCTATTCCGGATCGCGCGAGGCATTGTGTTTACCGATGCAGATGCGGAAGAGGTCGTGCAGGAAAGCTATCTCAAAGCCTTCACCCATTTGGACACCTTCCGAGCCGAGGCGCGTTTTTCGACGTGGATCATTCGCATCGCGATCAACACCGCGCGGATGAGACTGCGCTCCGCCCGACCGCAAGAGGAATATGATACCGTGACCGAACCCAGAAACGCGACCGAGTCCGTCCTCGCCTTTCCGGGGCAAGAGACCAACATGCCCGAAGCCGCGCTTGGACGCACACAGATCCGCGCTCTTTTGGAAAGCACGGTCGCACAACTGCCGTCTGATCTGCGACTGCCCTTTCTGATGCGAGAGGCCGAGAACATGAGCGTACGCGCCATCGCCCGCCATCTGTCGCTCAATCCGATCACTGTAAAAACGCGGCTGTTTCGTGCGCGACGCCGACTACGCACGACGCTCGAAGAACGTATCCACGGCGGGTTCGATGCGATTTTCCCGTTCGATGGCGCCCGCTGCGCAGGCATGGCAGATCGAGTGGTGGCGGGTCTTAATCGGTCTTAAGAAGGTGACGGGCAACCATGCAGCGTCTTGGGGGCAAAAAGTCGCTTTTCAACATCATGCCAGTGGGCATTCGACAGCGCGGGTGTTTTTAGATAAAACGAGGGTACTCTGGCTTTCGACGCACGCAGTAAGAACCTCCGCTCCCCTCAACCACTGCTGCGGACCTCCATATTCCCGCGCAGACGCGGCAGCGCTTGAGGATGCTCTTTTTGCAGCCAGTCGATCATTTTCTCACGGATCTCACAGCGCAGATCCCATGCCTGCGGAGAGGTCCGGGCACTAACCAGACCGCGCACCGCAATACTGTCTTTCTCGGTCTCAGAGACCTGAAGGTTGACCACCTGCCCGTCCCAAAGGGGCGAAGCTTTGGCCAATTCCTCAAGCTTGGTGCGCATCTTGTCGATTGGCACCGTATAATCGAGATACCAAAACACCGTGCCGATGATCGACGCGCTTTCGCGGGTCCAATTCTGGAACGGTTTCTCTATGAAATAGGACAGCGGCACCACCATCCGCCGCCAATCCCACAGACGCACGACGACATAGGTGGCGAAAATCTCTTCGATCCAGCCCCATTCATCCTCGACGATTACGACGTCTTCGAGCCTGATCGGCTGGGTGATGGCGATCTGTAGCCCCGCGATCAGGTTGGTCAGCACCGGACGCGCCGCGAGCCCAACGACCAGACCTGCCGCCCCGGCCGAGGCAAACAGCCCCGCGCCGTATTTCTGCACGCTTTCAAAGGTCAACAAGACCCCCGCTGCCGTGAAGATACCCAATATGATGGTCACGGTTCGGCGCAACACCCGCGCTTGGGTCACGAATTTTCGCGCCGAGAGGTTGTCTTCGACATCCAGCCGATGCCGACGCACGGACCGTTCTGCGAAATGATTGGTCAGAAGGATCAGCGTCCAACCGACAAGAATAATCAGTAGGACGAGAAACAGATGCGCCGCGCCGTCTTGCCAGCCGTAGAGCCGCACATTCGGCAAGACCCAAGCCAGCGCCGCGACCACGGCGGCAAGGCGCAGCGGCCTGCGCGCGCGACGCAGGAGGGACCGCCCGGTGATGTTCTTTTCCGAGATTACGCGGTCGAGAATGCGGTATCCGATCCAATGGACCGCCAGCCCCGCCGCGCAGGCCAGAAGCACTGCAAGCAAGGGACTGACGAACTCCGGCGCGGCATCAAGTCGCGCTAAAACATCCGATGCTATTCGGTCCAGCGTCTCCATGGTTCAGGCCCACCAAACCACCATCGCCAAGGTGGCCACGACAAGCAGTCCGGCCCAAAGGGTGCGGTCCTGCCAAAGCGGTTTCTCCCACTGGGTGAAGATCTCCTTGGCCTCTTCGCCCTGCCACACAAGGTCTTCGATATTCTCTTTTTCCTTCGGCGAGGTGGCGTAGGAAATACCGAAATGCAGGATGATCCCGATGGTCATCATGATCGACGACATCACTGTATAGTGAATTTCCGGCAGCCCCATATAGACCCAGTAATTCGTCACTTCCTTCAGGACGAAAAGCGGAATGCCGATGATCAGGCCGAACATGATCGTCCAGAACGCGCCATTGCCGTTCAACCGCTTGAACATCAGGCCAAGGATATAGACCACCACGATGGTTGGCACGATATAGGACAGCGAGGATTGGAAATAGCTGAACAAGCTTTCAAACCCGGCAATCATTGGCGCATAGATCGCGCCAAAAACCATGACGGCCGCAGTGACCAGCTTGCCCATCCAAACCTGACGGTCCTCACTCACGTTGAATATCGGTTCGGCAAAGTCTTTCACTACCAAGGTTGAAGCGGAGTTCAACGCGGAGTCGAGCGAGGACATGATCGCCGCGATCAGCGCCGCCATGATCAACCCGCGCACGCCGATGGGCATCAGCTCGAACGCCAGCGTGGGAAAGGCAAGGTCAGGTGTTTCAAGGTCGGGGTAGAGCTTGAGCGCGATCACCCCCGGCAGGACCATCAGAAAGATGTTCGGCAGCTTCAGAAAACCGGCGAAAATGGCACCGATCTGCCCTTCCTTCAGGTCCTTTGCGCCTAATGTTCTCTGAACGACGAACTGGTTGATCGTCCAATAGTAAAAGCCCAGCAGGATAACGCCCAACAGCCCCGTCCACGGTAGGAAATCATCATCCGCCGGCAGGATCATATGGGTCATCTCTTCGGGCGTGCCGGTGAACAGTTCTTTCCAGCCGCCGATCTCATCAAGCCCAATCCAGAACAGGGCCGCGGCCCCGATGATGAGCAAGATCGCCTGCACCGTGTCGGTGACAACCACCGCCGAAAGCCCGCCCAGAATGGTGTAGATGCCCGCGACCAAGGCCAGCATCGCAACGGCGGTCCAAAGGTTCAGATAGCCGGTGACGTTCGAAATCACCAAGCCGCCCGCATAAAGCGCCCCGGCGGTGTCGATGAACATGATGGCGAGGATGGTGAAAAGCGAAAACGCCCGGCGTGAACGAACGTCATAGCGTTCTTCCAAAAAGCCCGGCACGGTCGAGATTTTCGCCCGCAGGTAGGACGGCAGAATGAAGATCGCGAATAGGATCAAGACCAGCGCGGCGGTCCATTCATAGTTGAAAATCACGACGCCATTCGCATAGGCCCCGCCCATCAACCCCACAAAGCTGGAGCCGGACATGTTGGAGGCGAAAAGCGAGAAACCGATCAGATACCAAGGCAGTGACCGACCGGCGAGGAAGTAATCCTCGGACCCGCCGGATTGTTTGCGCGAAACGTAAATGCCATGGGCGACGACACCGATAAAATAAGCCACCACAATCGCATAGTCGATCAGGTGTAGATCAAATTTCGCGCTCTCCATCATGCTCTCCTAAAATATTCTTTGCGCCTAATTCCGAGATTGGCCCGCACGGCCAGTGGCTCAGTCTTCCTCTTCCCAAGGTTCCATTTCCTGCAATTCCTTCTCGGTCGCAGAGACATAGGCCCGCAGGTCGTCCCCGCCCAAACGGCGCATTTCGATCATATCCAGCGGCACGGCGACCTGTGTTTCGCCCAAGCCAAGGAAGCCGCCGATGTCGAGGATCACCATTTTGATCTGGCCATCTTCGCTAAAGGTGACCTGCGAAATCTCACCAATCCAGTTGTCGTTCTGGCCAAAGGCCGCGAGCCCGAAGAATTCTTCGGAATCCAGATCGCTCAATTTAACGATCTCGATCTTTTCGCCGCCTTCGCGCATATCGGCGGCGCGCAGACGCACGTCGTCTTCGTTGTATTCCGGGGCGGCCTTCAGGTCTTCTTTCTGCCCGGTATAGAGCAGGAAGAACTCGTTCTCTTCATCCGCGTCCGGCAGGAAACGCAAGTCGTCGAGAGACAGCACCCGCGTGGCCCCCTTGCCCAGAAACCCGCCCGCATCGACGATGATGCCGCGCAATGTCCCATCGCGGCTGATGACCACTTCGGAGATTTGCCCGGCCATGGTCCAGCCTTCCATGGGCTCTTTCAATTCTTCGAGGTCGATCTCGCCCATCGGCTCATCCTTTGCGGGCAAGAACAGCTTGTGACCATTCAGGCTCGACAAGGCGATCATCGTGTCTTGGGGAATGAACATCGGTGTTTCAGTCTCGGATCGCAGTGCCGTGGCGGCGAGGCTGCCAATCAGCGTAATTGCTAGAAGCGGCGCGTTTCTCATGACTGTCTCCTGCTGAAAATTCGGTCGGGCAAAGCCGGTAGCATCACAGGAGTAACGGGATTTTGATGAGATGGTTCCCTTGTTATTTGAATTTACAAAACCTGCACCGCAAGCGCGCCTGCGTAGATCACCAAGAGACCAATACTCTCCCAACCGATCCCTTTGCGCTGCCGGAATATCAGCCCGAGGATCAGAATCGCCGTCATCATCATTGCCACGGTAAGCCAGAACAGGTCATCCGCAGTGATCGCGTGATAGAGCGAGCCGTTGCGATAGCCGATATCCGACAAGGTGAGAAACAGCGTGTCGAACGTATTACCGCCGATGATCCCGCCCACGGCCAATTGCAGCGCCCCGCGCCGTACCGCGACCAATGTGGTGACAAGCTCTGGCAGAGACGTAAGCACCGCCGTCATCGTCGCACCCACCACGGTATCGGAAAGGTTAAACCGGTCCGAGATTTCCGCCGCAATCCGTGCCACGGCGAAACCGGAGAGGCCCATCAACACCAGCAAGATCAGAAACGGCACGACCAAAGCGCCGACGGGTTTTGCGGCCTCTTCGTCATCTTCAGGCTCATCCGCGCGGGTGTCAGGGGTGGATACCGGGTGCCACATCGGCTCTTCGCGCAATCGGGCCGTCGCGCGCATCCCGTAGGCGTAAAGCGCAAACAGCGCGATGCTGGCCGGATGGATGCCCAAAAAGGCAACTTCCGGCGCGGTGAAGGCCATCAGCGGCACTGTCAGCAGCAGCAGCAAAAGCCCCGCCTGAAAGACATTCGCCAGATCGGCTGCCGCATGTTCCAGATTGGCGCGTCGATAGATCATATCGGCCAAGGCCAGAAACGCTGTCTGCGCCGCGATGCCACCGATGCCATTCGAAAAGGCCAATGACGCCCGCCCATCCAACGCCGAGGTCAGTGAAACGACCGTGCCGGACATGGAGGTCGCCGCCCCCAGCAGCGCCGCGCCGACCAGTGCCTCGCCCCAGCCGGTGCGGTCCGCAATCTGGTCGCTCAGCCCCGTCATACGGTAGCCGGTCACAAGAATGATGAGCCCGGCAAGACCGCCAAGCGCGAAAAGGATCGGGGTAGAAAGGCTTGCAAACATGATCAGCCAACGCGCGGCCGGCTTAATACGTTCACGCAAGCAGGCCAAAAGATTTAAAAAGTTCCGGAACCACACAGGAAGTTTACCGTTGGGGTGATGATAGACCTATTTTCAAGCGGAGCCTTATTTCATGGCAAAGCTCTATTCTCGACGAGCTATTTTAGCCCAAATCGCACTTGGTGCCGGTGTTGCAGGTGCCGGACTTCCCGTCTCCCACGCCTTTGCTGCCCAAGACGATAGGCCGTGGTCCTTCTTTACCGATGCCGAAGCCCAGTGGATCGCCGCCGTCGCAGATGTGTTCATCCCGCAGGACGACTTCCCGTCCGCCTCGCAAGCAGGTGTCGTGGATTTCATCGATTTTCAGATGGCCACAGCTTACGGCGCAGGCGAAGGTCTGTACCTTGACCCGCCCTTCCCCTCCGGTGCCGTCCCAGAACAGGGCTATCAGCTTAAGTTCACCCCCGCACAGCTTTTGCGGCAGGGGATCGAGCAGGCAGGTCAGTTGGGTGACATCGCCACTATGGACGCCACGGCGCGGGCGGATCACGTTGAGCAGATGTCAGAACGCGACGATATCGTCGGCACGTTGATCGCGGAACTGTGGAAGCTGACGAAACAGGGGTATTTCGCCGATCCAATCTACTTGGGCAATCACGACTACGCGGGTTGGCGCATGGTCGGCTTTCCGGGTGCGCACGCCTACTATACCGAGCGTGTTGACGCAGACAAACGCTCTGTCACGCCGCCCCCGCGCGGCATCGCCCATGACAGAGGCGGTACGCCCTACCCGCCCCGTGCGATTGGCGGAGGGTCTGATTGATGGCGCCAAGAAAGCTCCCCAAGACCGATGTTTTGATCATTGGCGGCGGCTGGACGGGCCTGACCGCTGCCTATGAGTTGACCCATGCCGGACAACGCTGCGTGGTGCTGGAACGCGGCAAGAAACGGCACACGGCAACCTCCTTTGGCGCGCCCGAGGAACATGACGAGTTAAAATACGCCCATCGGTATTCGCATATGATGGACGTCAAGAAAGAGACCCTCACCATCCGCAACAACCGGGACCAGCAGGCGCTGCCGATGCGGCGATTGGGGTCGTTTCTCCCCGGCTCTGGCCTTGGAGGTGCGGGCATTCATTGGAACGGGCAAATCTGGCGGCCTCTGCCCTCAGACCTGCAAATGCGCAGCCATTACGAAGACCGCTATGGCAAAGATTTTATCGGCCCAGAGCTTAGCGTGCAGGACTGGGGCGTGACCTATGAAGAGCTTGAACCGCATCTCGATTTTTTTGAGCGCATTTGTGGCGCTGCCGGTTTTGCGGGCAACCTTGGCGGTGAAGCCCGCGCCGGTGGTAATGTCTTTGAAGGGCCGCGTAGCGCGGATTACCCCAACCCGCCGATGCGCCAGCCAATATCCAACACGCTCTTTGGCGAAGCCGCCGCGCGCATGGGTCTGAACCCATTCCCCATGCCCTCCGCCAATGTGACGAAAGCCTATGAAAACCCCTATGGAGCGCAGCTACACCCTTGCACCTATTGCGGTTTTTGCGAGCGTTTTGGCTGCGGCTATTACGCCAAGGCCGACCCGATCATCTGTGTCTATGACCAGATCAAAGACCATGAGAACTTTGAAATCCGCTTCGATGCCCAAGTGCTGCGGATCGAGAAGAGCGAAGACGGCAAGACCGCCACAGGCGCGATCTATCTGGATGCGAACGGCGAGGAAGTGTTCCAGCCCGCTGACACGATCTGCATGAACGCCTATGCTCTCTGGAACGTGCATCTGATGCTCGTTTCCGGCTTGGGCAAACCTTATGATCCCGAAACCCGCACCGGCGTAGTGGGCCGCAACTACAGCTATCAGACCGTCGCCGGGGTTGATGCCTTTTTCGACAAGAGCGTGGAGACAGACCCCTATATGGGCGCGGGTGCGCTTGGCGTGGTAATCGACGATTACAATGGCGACAATTTCGATCATAGCGATCTGGGCTTCGTCGGCGGCGGCTATATCGCCTGCAAGCAGTACCATGGCCGCCCCATCGGCTATCAACCGGTCCCCGAAGGCACGCCGAAATGGGGCGCGGAATGGAAGCAAGCGGTGCGCGAGAACTACAACCACCATGCTGATCTGGTGGTGCATGGCTCCTCGGTCTCGACGCCTGAGAACTACCTCGACCTCGACCCCACATGGACCGACAGCTTTGGCCGCCCGCTGCTGCGGATGACCTTTGACTTCCCCGAAAACGACCGCAAGATGTCGGACTACGTCATGCAACGCGCGATGGATGTCGCGCGGGAGATGGACAATGTGACCTCCGTCAGCGGCACCAATAATGCCGCAGTCGATAAGCACTATGACATCGTCCCCTATCAAACCACCCATAACGTCGGCGGTGCGGTCATTGGCACGGACCCTGAGACCAGCGTGGTCAACCGCTATGGCCAGATGTGGGACCATCACAACGTCTTCGTCTTTGGCGCATGTCTCTTCCCGCAAAACCTTGGCTACAACCCGACCGGGCCGCTGATGGGCCTCGCCTATTGGACGCTGGAACATATGAAACGCGACTACCTGCCCAACCCCGCCCCCTTGATGGACGCCTAAGACAGATCGAAAGGACCGACCCATGACATTCCGCACCGTTCTGACGACCTGTAGCGCACTCGCCGTACTTGGCATTTCTGCCGGCTTCATCCGGGCGCAGAACTACGAAGCCGCGCCGGGGATTCCCGCGATGGAGCAGCGCCTGCAAGACGATGTTCTGCGTTTCAATGCGACGGTGAACACCGAAGTCGACGACGATGTGCTAGAGCTTGGGCGGCTCGTCGCAATGGGCGGATCTGAGGCGGGCGACAGCGGCATGGCCTGTATCACGTGCCACGGCGGCGATGGCACCGGCGACGGGTCGGGCGCCTTCCCAAGGCTTGCAGGGCAAGCCGGCTGGTACACCTACAAACAGTTGAAAGACTACGCCTCTGGTGATCGGCAGAACCGCGTGATGTCAGGCATCGCCAAGAAACTGACCGAGGAAGAGATGGAAGCGGTCGCTGCCTATTACGCCACGATTTCAGCCCCCTATACGCCGCCCTTGGGCGATGTGGATGGGATGACCCTGCAATGGGGCGGGCAATTGGGCGCGGTGGGTTCTGCCGAACGCGGCGTGCCGGCCTGCGTGAACTGTCACGGCCCAAGTGGCCTCGGCAATCCGCCCTCTGTCCCCTATCTCGCCGGGCAATATGCCAGCTACATGGAACACCAATTGCAGATGTGGAAGGAAGGCAAACGCGACAATGATGTGGACAATGTCATGTCCGCCATCGCCAAGAAGATGACCCAGCATGACATCGAAGCCGTCAGCGCCTATTACAACCGCGTCCGCCCAACTCAACCGCTGCCCCCTGAAACCTCCCCGCTGTTGGAGCCTTCAACGGCGCCGACGCAGTGAGCTGACGGGATGCGCCTTTTCACCGTCATATCGGTTGTGCTGCTCTCAGCCCTGGCGATGGTCTGGTCGGCCCTGCCGCCGCAGAGCAGCCTTGCTGCCGCCGTGGCCGAGCCGGTTCGAGAGGCCTCACAGCAGGTCTCGGATTGGTACCGGATCAATATCCGGCAAGGGTTGGTGGAAAAGACGCCTGACTATGAAGCAGCCGCGCGCCGGTTTCTCGATGCCGACCCGCAGCGTGGGGTTGATTTGATCAGATCGAACGGTTGCGGTGCCTGCCACCGCGTGCCGGGTCTGCGCGATGCGCAGGGCACCGTTGGCCCCGATCTGCATGGTTTCGCGCGGCAGTCCTATGTCGCGGGCGTGCTGCCCAACCGCCCCGGTGATCTGACCCGCTGGCTGATGAACCCACCGGCCCATAGCCCTGCGACCGCGATGCCGAACCTCGGCCTTAAACGCGAGGAAGCGCGGGACATTGCGGCCTATCTGCTCGGATCGGAGGCGCGGGAATGAGTGATCCGGCAAAGTCCACTCTTGGCGAATATGGCGTGCAATCGGCGCTGTCGCCGGAAGGCGTCGGTGCCAGCGCGATCAACGGGCTGACCATCGGCATGACCGTGGCTTTCGGGGTGCTTTTCGTCCTGCTCTTGATCTTTATCTGGGCGGTGGTGTCGGGCAAGCTCGCCCCGCGCCATTGGTGGATATGGACCGGCGGGATCGCTTTGCCGCTGGTCTCGGTGCTGATCCTCATGGGCTTTTCCACCGTCATCCTGCAACGCATCACCTCGGAAGACCCCGAAGCGCTGGTTATTGAGGTGACCGGCAAGCAGTTCTGGTGGGACGTGGTCTATGACCCCGAAGGCTGGGCCATGCGCGGCGCCAATGAGATCGTCATTCCCAAAGACCGCCCCGTCACATTTCGTCTGAAATCCAGCGATGTGATCCATTCCTTCTGGGTGCCAAAGCTTACCGGCAAGATGGACATGATCCCAGGCCGGGTGAACAGCTTGCCTGTCATGGCCACCGAGACCGGGCGCTTTCGCGGGCAGTGTGCTGAGTTTTGCGGGCTGTCGCACCCTAAAATGGCCTTTGAGGTGGTTGTGCTGGAGCCCGAAGAGTTTGATGCTTGGATAGAGCGCAGCAGCGGCGAAGCCCGTGACGCGGTCACCACGGAACTGACACGCGGGCGCGAAGTCTTCGTCGAAGCCGGCTGCCCCGCCTGTCACACCATTCGCGGCGTGGCGGAAACCGGAACGCTTGGACCTGACCTGACCCGCGTCGGTGGGCGCGGTAGCCTTGCGGCAGGGATGTACCGCATGAACCAAGGCACGCTAGCAGGTTGGATCGCAGACCCGACCGCGATGAAACCGGGCGCCAAAATGCCTTCTTACAACCATCTGCCGGGGCCGGACCTGCGCGCGCTCTCGGCCTATCTGGCGAGCCTTAAATGACTGATCGTACCGCATATGTCGTGGATCTGCCCGAGGATCAGAGCTACTCCGGCAGTGCCAAGGGCGAGCCGGACAAGGGGTTCGAGCGGATCTGGGACGCCCCGCCGGGCATCCGCTATCTGTCCTCGGTCAGCCACCGGGTTGTGGGCAAGCGTTTCCTCGTCACCGGCTTCATCTTTTTCCTGATCGCTGGCTTCCTTGCGCTGCTGGTCCGCACGCAGCTTATCGTGCCGGACAATACCTTCCTCGACTCTGAGACCTATAATCAGGTCTTCACCATGCATGGCACGATCATGATGTTCCTTTTTGCGATCCCCATGCTGGAAGGGTTCGCGGTGCATCTTATTCCGCTTATGGTCGGCGCGCGCGATCTGGTGTTTCCGCGATTGGGGGCTTTTGGCTACTACTGCTATCTCTTCGGCGGCATCATCGTGCTGTCGTCCTTTATCTTTGATGCGGCACCCGCTGGCGGCTGGTTCATGTATGTCCCGCTCTCGACCAGCGCCTATACGCAAGACCTTTCGGCGGATTTCTGGCTCATCGGGATCACCTTTGCCGAGATCGCCTCCGTCACCGCCGCGGTCGAGATCATCGCCGCCATCCTTTGCACCCGCGCGCCGGGGATGAGCCTGACCAAGATGCCGATCTTCATGTGGTATCTGTTGGTAACCGCCTTCATGATCGCCGTGGGCTTTCCGCCGCTGATCATCGGCTCGATCCTTTTAGAGGCGGAACGGCTGCTCGGCCTGCCCTTCTTTGACATCGCGCTCGGCGGCGACCCATTGCTCTGGCAGCACCTGTTCTGGCTCTTTGGCCACCCGGAGGTCTATATCATCTTCCTGCCCGCTGCCGGGATGGTGGCGACGATGCTGCCGACCTTTGTGGGCAAGCCGCTCTTTGGCTATGGTTTCGCCGTGGCGGCAGTGGTGACAATGGGATTCCTCAGCTTCGGGCTCTGGGCCCACCATATGTTTGCCACGGGTCTGCCTGTGATGTCACTGACGCTATTTTCGGCAGCCTCGACCATGGTGGCGATCCCCACGGGCGTGCAGATTTTCTGCTTCCTTGCCACGCTGGCACAGGGCAGGCCGCGTATGGATGTGCCGATGCTCTTTATCTTGGGCTTTCTGTTCATCTTTGTCATCGGGGGCTTCACCGGCGTGATGATCGCTGCTGTACCCTTCAACCTTCAAGCCCATGACAGCTACTTTATCGTCGCGCATCTGCACTATGTCCTGATCGGCGGATTTATCTTTCCGATGTTCGGCGCGCTCTACTATTGGATGCCGCAATTTACCGGGCGCATGATGTCCGAGACCATCGGGCGGTGGGTGTTCTGGCTGATGTTTATCGGCTTTAACATCGCCTTTTTCATGATGCATCTGACCGGCCTGCGCGGGATGCCCCGGCGCATTGCCAGCTACCCCGAAGGGCTGGGCTGGGACCGGCTCAACATGCTGTCCTCGATCGGGTCTTACATTTTGGCCGCCGGGGTGATGCTTTTCGTCTTTGACTTCTTCTGGCACCAACGTCACGGGCTGCGGGCGCGACGCAATCCTTGGGGCGCTGGCACGCTGGAATGGCTCTATACGCCGATCCCGCCGGGGTTTAACTTTCATGCCATCCCTGAAGTCCGCTCGCGCGAGCCGCTGTGGGATCAACCTGAACTGTTGGACCGTCCGGCACCGCAGGTCGAGGGTGCCTTGCGACCCTGCACCGACCACCGGCGCGAGACCATGGGCAATGATCCAATCACCGGCGCGCCGATGCAGATCGTGCGGCTGCCGCATCCCACATGGACGCCGCTGATCTCGGCCTTTGGCTTGGCGCTTGGCTTTGCCGCGACGCTGGCTTCGGCCTATTGGCTGGTGGCAGTCGGCTTTGCCATCGCACTCATTGGCATTACCGCGTGGATTTGGGAACCGTCGGACAGCGGCGTGCGCCGGGACAGCGGTTTGCGCGGATTGCGCCTGCCGGTCAATGTCGTCGATCCGCGCAGCCATCTGCATATCGCGGTGGTGGGAACGATGCTGATCTCTTTCGCGCTCTTTGCCTCGCTGCTTTTTGCCGGGCTGTACCTGTGGAATACGCAGCCCCATTGGGCCGAAACGACCCCTGCCGCTGATCCGCTGATGGCAGGTCTGGCAGCGCTCGCCGCTTTGAGTCTGCTGCTGTTCAGCTGGGCCAGTCGGCGGGCAGCCTTTGGGGCCAAGGTCACGCCGGTGATCGCGGTTGATCTCGGGCTTGCGGTGGGCGCCATTGGCTTGGGCGCGTTGCTGTTCCTGTCGATCCAGCCGGTCGATCCCTATGCTTCGGCTTATGCCGCCGTGGGCTGGGCGCTGTTTGCATTTGTAGCGGGATATCTTGCCGTGGTGCTTTACTGGTCGCTGATCAACGCGCTGCGCAAGGCCGTGGGCGCGGTCAAGCCGGGTCAGATGCTGCCCAACCTGCTGATCGCTACATTCGCCAAGGTCGTGGCCATTATGGGCGGCATGACAGCGGCGGCCTATCTGCTGGCAGGAGGCGCGATATGAGAGGTTTGACCAAAGGTATCGCGAAACCTGTCCTGCTTTGGGCGCTGCATTTCACGCTGATCTACGCGCTGATCTCCGCCGCCTGTGCGCCGCGTGCGCTTTTGGGGCAGAACCATCTGCTGATCACCGCCGTGGTGCTGACCCTTGTCATGGCCATAGCGCAAATTTTCTGGATGTGGGGTGCCGCGCATACCGGACGACGGTCGGACCTGAACCGAGATGAAGCCGCCCTCCTGCGCGCGGGATGGTGGACCGGGCTGATCTCGCTCATTGCTACGCTCGCCAATCTTACCCCCGTGCTGATCCTGCCCGGCTGCCACGGATAGAGAGAGAGGACCCATCATGCAACAGGACGCCTATACGCCATTCTGCGGCACACCGCCCCTCCCCGGTGAGCTTTTGACCCGCTGGACCTTGGACCCCTTTTTGCTAGTCGGGCTGGTGGTATTCGCGGCCCTGCTCTGGTGGCAAGCCGAGCGGCGGGGCCAAGCGCTCACGGGCGCGGCGCTGGTGGCGGTCCTGTTCATCTCTCCGCTCTGCGCGGCCTCGATGGCGCTGTTCTCGGCGCGGGTGGGGCAGCATATCCTGCTTACGCTCATCGCCGCGCCGCTGATCGCGGCGGCACTGCCGAAGCTGCGACTGCCGCTCTGGCCCCTTGCGCTGCTCTTTGCCCTGCTGTTTTGGGGATGGCACAGCCCGGCGCCCTATGCGGCGACCTTGCAGTCTGACCTTGTCTATTGGGCGATGCATCTGTCGCTGACAGGCTGCGCGATTGCGCTGTTCATGGGGTTCCGGGGTGCCGGGGCGCAGGCGGCAGTGCCTGCGGTCTTCAGCGCGGCACAGTTGACCGCCTTTGCAGTGACCCTGACCCTTGCGCCCACCGCGTGGCATGGCTGGCACGAGCTGACCGCCCTGCCCTACGGGCTTTCCGCCTTGGCCGATCAGCAACTTGCCGGCGCACTCATGTGGGTCGCGGGTGGCGGGCTTTTTATGGTGTTAGTTGCGCTTCAGGTGCGGCAACTGTTGCGGCAGGATACGCTGGCGCAGAGCGCAGGCTGAGCGGGTCAGTCTGCTGCGAAGGCTTCGGCTAGGTCTTCCTGCATCTCTCGCGGCAGCACCACGATCAGCACGTCGCCCTCTTGCAGGGTGACATCCGGCCCGGGCAACTGCTCTTCCCCGTCGCGGATCAGCGCCACAAGACGGCCTTGGCCCGGCAGGTCCATCCGCTCCCCAGCCAAGCGGTCAGGCACGGTGACGCGGGTCAGCAGCAGCTCGCCCTGTAGCAGCGGCTCTTGCATCGCATCGTCATCGCCTGTCAGCATGTCGACGATATCTTCGGCGACCTTCGCATGTGGGTTGATCACGTCATCCAGTCCAAGTTCGCAACAAACCCGCAGCAGCCCGTTCGACGTAATCTGCGGGATCACGCGGCCATAGCCGATGGACCGGCCAATGAGCGCCGCCAGAATATTGATCTCGGAGGCATTGGTCACGGCGATGCAAACGTCATCTTCGTCGCGGAACGCCTCGCGCAGGACATCTGGGTTGCTGCCGTCACCTTCTATCATGCCGCAGTCGATACGTTCCGCCGCCTGTTCCAGCAACTCGCGCGACTTGTCGATCAACACGACCTCGCGGTCGGTCTCGATCAGTTCTTCCGCAATGGCGATGCCAAAGCTCGACGCGCCGATGATGACGATACGCATGGGTAATCTCCTAACTTGGTCGGGTCCAACTGCGCGGCAGCAAAAGCGCCAGCACCGCGATGAATTCCAGCCGTCCCAGCCACATGGCAAAGGCGACGGACAGCTTCAGATCCGCCGGCATGTCCGCCCCGACCGCGCCCGTCGACAGGCCCACGGTCGAGAGAGCAGAAATCGTGTCGAACAAGGCGGGCAAAGGGGGATAGCCGTGAGCCACGAAATGAAACCACAACAGACCCGCAAAGCTGAAATAAATCAGCACGAGCGCCAAGAGAGACACGACCGCTTCAGTCGAAACGGGCTGGCCATTGTGGCGCAGGGGCGCGATGGCATGTTCGGTCAGCCGCACATGCTGCACCGCATGGACCACCGCGCCGATGCAGACATGCAAGCGGCTGAGCTTCAGCCCGCCCGCCGTCGATCCGGCATCACCGCCCCAGAGCATCGCTAGCAGCAGGATCAGCAATGCGGGACCGGCGTCATAGACCGGCCCCGTGGAAAATCCTGCCGTTGTGAGCCCTGAGATCAAGTTCAGTGCATGGGCGTAGAGGGTTAGGTCCCGGTCTTGCGATGTCGTGAGCACGGCGGCGAGATAGACGACCAAGGCCACGGCAATCGCCACCAGCACACGCTGCGCCGACCCGAGCCTCCACGCTTCGCGGTGGCGTCCTTGGCCGACATAGACAAAGACCAACAGCGATATCGCCCCTAAGACGCAGGACAGGATGACCATGCCCTGCCCCAGGGGCGAGTAGCTCGCGAGACTGTCAGCGCGGGGCGAAAACCCGGCGGTCGAGATCGCGGCGAGGGTCAGCACCAGTGCCTCCCGCCAATCGGGGATCACGAGCATGGTCAGTAGGACCATCACTATAGTCAGCGCGCTATAGACAGTTAGAAGCTGACGCGCCTGGTCTCGGGTTGAGGAAATACGATCCCCCTGTTGGATATCGACCCGTCCCAAACGCCGTGCGGGGCGACCACGCGGCAGCAGCAGAGCGAGCACCGCCGTGGCGATCACCAAACCGCCGCACCACTGCATCCAACCGCGCAGGACATGGCCCGCGAAGGGCCAGCTTTCCGCCTCCCGCGCGACAGTAAGCCCGGTGGTGGTGATGCCGCTCACCGCCTCGAAGAACGCATCGATCGGCGGCATTCCAAGGGCGACGAAGGCGGGCATCGTTAGGAGCGCTGCAATGAGGAAAACTAAGGCTACGGTCATCATTGCCTCAAGCCCGCGCAAATCATCGGGCAAGGGGTGAGACCGTACCGCGAAATACACCGCCCCCGACAGGGCCACCGGGGTGAGCAGGACCAGCGCCAGCAGAAAATCCCCCTCCGCCAAGGCCCAAGCGCCGGGCGGCAGGCAAAGCGCGCCGAAGATCGGGGCGTGCTTGCCAAGGGTCAGCGCGATCACACGCAGCCGCGCGACTGTCATCACGGTCGAAGCCCCCGACCGGAAGAAGGAGGCCGGGCGAATAGCCATCAGCTTGGAGCCGTCAGTATCCGTGGTGGTGCAGGTCTACTGCGCATCAGGCGGTGTCTGTTGGTAGTAGAGCGCGACGGCACGGATTTCCTCTTCGCTCAGCGATTTGGCGATGTCTTCCATGACGTTGAGCGGCCCGTTAGCCCGGTCGCCGTTCCGCCAAGCCACAAGTTGATCCGCGATATACTGCGCCGATTGCCCCGCCAAACGCGGGATCGCCGCGCCGCTGGTGTCGCTGCCACCGTGGCACTGGTTGCACGCCGGAACGCTATCGTTGCCGGAGGCCGCAAGCGCGCCGCCTTGCTGCACTATTTCGGTCGGCGCATCATGGTCGAACTTGGACAGTTTCGGCGCGACGGAGGCGTAGTAATTCGCGACCGCCAAACGCTCCTTTTCGGTAAGCTGTGTGGCGATGGGTACCATGATTGCCGAAATTCGTTCGCCTGCCATGAAGGCCTGTAGCTGCTCTTCGATATAGTCGGCAGGCAACCCAGCAAGACCCGGCATTTCGCCCAAGCCCGCGCCCGCATCATCCAGCCCGTGGCAGGCCATGCACTTCATGCCGACACCACCCTGCCGCGCGCCACCAGAGGCAACGGTGCGGCCCAACGCGGTATCCGGCGCGCGGTCAACGCCCTCATCATCGGCGTCGTCAAATAGCGGTGGCGGGGACTGCGCCGCAGCGGCACAGGCGAGGAAAGTGGCAAAGGGAACAAGAATGGAAAGTCGCATGGTCTACCCCTCCTCCAGATCGGCGAACTCGGCCCGCATGCGCTTGACCTCTTCGGCGGTGACATCGCCCTCGTAGTCATTGCCCATGTTGGTCTGGATATAGGAGACCACGGCGGCGACCTGTTCATCATCGAACCAATCAGCGAAGGAAGGCATTGCCCCATTCCCTTCAAGGATCAGGTTCACCGGATAGCGCTTGTGTCCAAGCCGTGGGTTGTCGGCCAAAGCGGGGTATTTCCCGGCCCCATAGGCCCCTTCGCCCTCCGGCCCATGACAGCCCGAACAAGCGCGGCGGTAAAGCTCGGACCCGTCGCTATCGGTAAACTTCTCGGTGGTGGAGCCTAGGTCACGCCGTCCGGCATCGACCTGTGAATTCTCCTCCTGCGCAAAGCTCGGTGTGGCGAGCGTTATAAGCAGGGGAAAGATCAGATAACGCATGGTTCAACCCTCCTTCACCGCGCGGTCATGGACCTGTCGCACCGCATCCAGCGCCGACAGCAGCGACCCTTCCTGCCAGCCCGGCAGATAGCTGATATGCTCCCCCGCGCAGACAAAACGGTTATCCATCGTCGCCGCGATCTCATAGTCGCGGCCCCGGTCGTCCCAGTCGGAGTAGCAGCCCAGCATCCACGGCACCCGGTGCCAGCTCAGGACCACGCCATTGCTGAATTCGTCCCGGTATTGTGGGTGAATTTGGGCGCCCTGCTCCAGCACGGTCTCCAACCGTTCCTTCGGGGACATGGAATTGAAGGCGTATGCATGAGGCCCATAGACATAGGCGCCCAGCAGTACCCCCGGCCCGTTGGAATGCATCTCAGCCGAAGGGTAACTGATTTCGGCAATCGGCAGGTCGGTCAGGGTTATGCCCCCGTAGATCTGCTCGTCTCGCTCCCAAAAGCGGCGCTTCATCTCCAGCCCGGCCTTCACTGCCTCATGATAATGCAGTGCCCGCATGACGCGGCGCATATCGGCAGAGACGTCGACATCAAGCTGGCTGAGCACCGTGAAGGGGATGGTGCAGATGCAGTAATCCGCCGTTTCCACACCGCCCTCGCCCTCGCCATCGGCGCTGGAATACTCCACCTCCACGCCACTTTCAGTCTGTTTGATGCGGTCAACCTTGGCGTTGTAGGTGATCGTATCTTCGACCTCGCGGGCGAAGGCATGGGCGATCTCCTCCATACCGCCGACGGGCTGGAACATCGGCGCGTGGTGGCGGTAGGTCGTGTGGTTGCGCATCTTCTCCCAGAAGCGGGATTTCAGTAGGTCCTCCAGCGCAATCGGCTCGGACGGTTCCGGCGCGGCGTTATAAAGCCCGCCACCCGGTGCGCCATTCTCAGGATAGCCGCGGTATTCAGCGGTATCGAGGCTGGCCTCATAGCTGTAATCATTGTTCAGGATGCCGAAGGATTTCAGGGATTCCAAAAGGATTTCGGTATCTTCCTTGGTCAGCGCACTATCGAGCCGCCCTTTATCTACCGATTTAGCCAACAGTTCTGTGATGTGGCCGACGTAATCCGCCCAAGCATGGCCATAGCGAATTGGCTTCCCGTCGAATGCCGTTTGCGAATGGAGATAGGCGTTCTGATTTTCCTGAACGAAAACTTCGAGCGGCACGTTCAACCGGTGGCAATAGTCCAAAAGCGCCAGATGGTGATGCGGAATGCGCCAGGGGCCGATGTTGATGTATTGCCCTTTGGAGAATTCGACTTTCTGCTTATAGCCGCCCAACTCTTCAAACTCATCGCCGCCCTTGAGGGTCCAACAACGGCCCCCGGAGCGTTTTTGATACTCTAGGATGCTGACTTCATAGCCCGCGTTGCGCAACTCCAGCGCGGCACACATGCCGGCAAGACCCGCCCCCAGCACGACCACTTTGCGGCCCTGCGGCGCGCCGGAAAGCTCAATCGGGCCTTTGTAAGGGCTTTGTCGGGCATGTCCGAGTGAGGACATGGCATGCAACATGGTGGAGGAACCAGCGGCCAGACCGATCATTTTCAATAGATCGCGCCGTGAGGGGGGCCGGACGTTGGAGGGGTGGGACATATAGACCGCTCCTATTTCAGGTATATTTTTTGACCAATTAGGGAAGCAACGCATGCCATAGGGCATTGTTCCAGCGGAGGTGGAAAAATCACGGTCAGCCGCACTTGAGCTTCATCTGATCGAGCAGAATATTGACCCGCGCGGCCTCTTGCGGCGGCACGAGACCTGTCGCATCTTTGCCTTCCAAGGCATCCAAGAACGGCTCCACCCCCTTGCCCGCATCAAGCGGGGGAAGCTGGATGGTCTCAACCGGCTGCTCTTGGCCGCGCAGGCCGAGTTCCAGCACGCCCGCCCACAGCCGCGCCCAACCGACATCGCCGACGATATCCAATTCAAGCCGCATCTCACTGTCGGTCCAACCCGCCTCGACCACGCCGGTGGCGGGGTGTGACGCGAAATTAATCACAGCCGCGCCGTGATCATCTACGGGCCAGCCAAGCGCATTGCCCGTGATCGCCTGCCCCGAGTTGATCGGGCCGACAAGCCATTGCAGCAGATCAATGACATGCACCGCCTCATCGACAAAGCCGCCATAGCAGGCGAGTTCAGGGTTGGTCATCCAACTGTCGAGATCGAGCCAATCCGCATAGCCACCGTCATGAGAAAAACGGCCACGCGCCTCGATCACTTTGCCCAATGCACCGTCGTTGATACGGTCGCGCAGATGGTTCAGCGCTTCGGTCCTGCGCAGGAAATACCCCGTCGCCAAGATCAACCCCTTCTCAGTGGCCAAGTCAGCGCAGCGTCGGGCCGCCTCGGCGCTGCCCGCCATGGGCTTTTTGACTAAGACCGGCAGACCGGCGGTCAGCGCGGCGGTGATGTCGTCCTCATGAAACGCCGTTTCGCTGCAAATGATCGCGCCTTGGACATTTAGAGCGGCAAGGTCGGACAACTGGGCAGGCTCTGCATCAAGCTGCGCGCAGAGAGCCTTTTCGCGCGCAACATCCCGATCAAAGACCGCCGCGATACGCCAGCCGCGTTGTTCGATATGCGTCAGATGGTCGGACAGATGCACATGCGCCCCGCCGAGCAGGACCAAGTTTTTATCAGATGACATTGGCTTCACTCCTCTCACTCATCCGCGCATCAGTCGCCCAACAGAAACCGCGATAGCGTGATCTCGACGGCAAAGATCGTGTCGCCGCCTTCGGTGTGGTTTACATAGCTGAGCAAAGAGGCATCGAGGGGCGCGTTGCCCTCGTCGAGGTCGTAATTCGCCCCGATTTCATAGCCCGTGTAATCCGGAATATCGTCCTGCTCGACGAAGGCATAGGCGTCGAGCCGGTCGTTAAATGTGTATCCGGCTTCAAGCTTGTAGACCCAATCGCCCCTTTCCGGTTCGACCCCAAGATCGACGGTGGCCCGCCACGGATCGCTGACGCTATAGTCGAACCTGCCATGCAATTCACCGCGCACATCGCCGGTCTCATCGCGTAGAAAGCGGGTGTAATAGGCATCATAGGCCAACTTGTCCGTAAGATCGCCGCGGTGGCCGAGCGTCAGCTCGAACTGGGCATCATCTCGCGGATCGTCCAGCGACAGGGCAAGGGCGTGGAAGTAGGCCGGACCATAGGCTATTTCCGCGAATGCTTCGAATTCCGCGCTTTCGGCAGACCCCGGGCCATCGTTGAGACGGTAGTAGAATTTTGGAGAGATGCCGACCTCGACGCTCCATTCCGAAGCCGAGGTATTCTGGGCCATCACACGCGGGGCCGTGGTGGTTTGCTCTGCCGTTTGGGCAAAGACCCCGCCGGGGGCCAGCAGGCAAATGATTGATATCGCTTTATGAAACTGTCTTGGCATCCTTTTCTGCCTTTCTTGAATGTGGTTTCGTCAAAGGGGGTCTAATCCGCCCCCGCTGTGGTATCGTCGCAGTAATCGCGCCGAACAAATGCCGCGCGATACGAAAAAGCAGCGCGAATGGCTCGCGCTGCTTTCCGGTTCATTTCTCTTTCTTCACCACCTTCTGGGGGTTCTTCGGATCGAACTCCTCAGGGCTGTGCGCCGCGCCCTCATGGTCATCCTGCGCATTATGGCGCTCGCGATGGGGCGGGCGTTTTTCCTTGGCGTGATCTGGCTCGTTTGGCATGACACTCTCCTTTCGGGTTTCACCTATGCTGCGTCCTGCATTCCGGGCTTCAGAACCACTTTGGTCCAGTCGTTCTGCTCGAAACGGAAGTTGTGATAGCCCTTGGCGGCTTGCTCTAGCGGCAGGCGGTGGCTGATCATAAAGCGGGTGTCGATCTCGCCCTCGGCGATACGGTGCAACAACTCCTTAGTATAGCGCTGCACATGGGTCTGGCCGGTGCGGATTTGCAGGCCTTTCTCCATCATCGCGCCCAAAGGGAACTTATCGAGGAAACCGCCGTAAACGCCCGGAACAGAGACGCGGCCACCCTTGCGGCAGGCCATGATCGCTTCGCGCAGCACATGGCCCCCATCGGCGCCGACGCCGACGGCCTGTTTGACGTTGTCCATCATCGTATCGGGGGCGAAACCGTGGCTTTCCATGCCGACGGCATCAATCACGGCATCAGGGCCGTGGCCGCCTGACATCTCCATCAGCGCCTCCAACACATGAGTTTGAGTATAGTCGATCACCTTTGCCCCCATCTGCCGCGCGAGGTTCAGGCGGTTTGGGTAATGGTCGATCGCGATGACCTGTGCCGCGCCCATCTTCAGCGCGCTTTGAACGGCGAAAAGCCCTACCGGCCCGCAGCCCCAAACGGCGACGGTATCGCCTTCTTCGATGTCGGCGTTTTCGGCAGCCATCCAGCCGGTCGGCAAGATGTCCGACAGGAAGAGCACGTCGTCATCGTCGAACCCTTCGGGAATGACAATCGGCCCCACATCGGAGAATGGCACACGGACATATTCCGCCTGCCCGCCGGGATAGCCGCCGGTCAGATGTGAATAACCAAACAGCCCGCCGACCGCGTGACCGAACTGCTTTTCGGTCAAATCCTGTTTGTCCGCCGGGTTGGAGTTGTCGCAGGCGGAATACTGGGTTTTCTTGCAGTGAAAGCAGGAGCCGCAGGAAATGGTGAAGGGCACCACCACCCGCTGGTCTTTCTTGAGCGTACTTTTCGAACCTGTCTCGACCACTCGGCCCATGAACTCATGGCCCAGAATATCGCCCGCCAAAACGCCGGGGATCACGCCGTCATATAGGTGCAGGTCAGAACCACAAATCGCGGTCGAGGTGACCTCGATGATGGCGTCGCGGGGGTTGACGATTTCCGGGTCCGGGACTGTATCGACCCGCACGTCGTGCTTGCCTTGCCATGTCAGTGCGCGCATGTCTTTCTCCTCACTTGTCCGATTTACGATTGGCGGAGGTGGCGATTTCGCCCGTCTCCATCAGCATCTTGAACCGTTTCAGATCCCGCCGGCCCTGTAGCGCGGGTTCGGCCTGAAACAGCTTGGCGATCCAGCGCCCCAATTCCCCTGCAGGCGGGTTATAGGCGATAATCGCCTCCACCTCGGTACCCCGGTTGCCCGGCGCGTCGCGGAAAGAGACTTTACCTTCCGTATCGATCTGCGAGCTATCAAGCGCGCGCCATGCGATCTCTTCTCCAGGTTTGTCGCTGACCACCTCGGTCTCAACCCGCAGATCCGTGCCCGCGGGGCCCGCGATCATCCAGCGGAACTGATCCTTGGCAGCGTCGATTGGTTCGACTGCCTTCACGTTCTCCATGAATTCCGAGAGCTTCGTGAAGTCGCGCCAGTGGCGGTAAAGCTCGTCACGCGGGCGGTCGATAGTCACCGTACGGCCTACGACGGCGTAATCTCCGAACCGTGCCTGTTTTGCACTGCGGCCAGGCGCGGAGTCCGCAGGCCGATGGCTCAACCGGTCCCGGTCTCGCCGCGCAGCATAGAGCGCATAGGCAGAAGCCCCCGCAAGCGCCCCGATGCCGAGCCCCCAGAAAAGCGAGCTTTGCCTTTCTGTCAGCGCATCGCGGGCACCTTCGGCGCCGGTGCGATGATCGTAAGAATGGTATGTCATCGTGAAACCTCCTGTAGCTGAAAACTGGCAGACGAGTGTTTCAACTCGAACGCGAGGGTCGCGGCCGGTGTTCCGAGAAAGCTGCTCCCTGACGATGCGATGGCGGAAATCGACCGACCAGGCGGAGGGGTGATCGCGCCCGGCATTGGAACCTTTCGCAAAATCGCTCATGGTTCTTTTGCGATCTGGTCCAACGGAATGGTAATCCCCCCGGTTCTTAAGGTGAAGCGGAAGTAGAATTTTCTCGGCAGGATGAACGAAGAGATTCCGATGAAGAAGCCACGATTCACTGAGGCCCAGATCATGGGCGTGCTGCGGCAGATGGAGGGCGGTGTGCCCGCCGCCGAGCTGTGCCGCGAACACGGGATGAGCAGCGCCACGCTGTACAATTGGCGGGCGAAATATGGCGGAATGGACGCCAGCCTCATCAGCGAGATGAAGGCGACGGCCGAGGAGAACCGCCGCCTGAAGCGCATGTTTGCCGATGTCAGCATGCAAAACGATCTGCTGAAGGAGGCGCTTGGAAAAAAATGAAGCGTCCAGCTCAACGCCGAGAGTTGGCCGTGAAAGCGGTGGCGATGAAGGCGTCAGCATCGCGTTCGACCATTGTCCTCGGACCAATGGCGGAAATGGTCTCACCGTGCCGGGCATTTGATGTCAGTGAGACGTGTTATCGGTACAACCCGAAGCTGGACGATGAGAACGAGCAGGTCGCAGACCTGCTGCTTAGGCTGACGAAGGCGAAGAAGATCTGGGGCTTCGGCCTGTGCTTTCTCTACCTGCGCGATGTCCAGGGCCACGGCTGGAACCACATGGCGAAATCCGAGGGATAGCTCTCGTGTTACTCTATCGCTTTCATCAGCATGGAGAAGAAGATGAAGCATTTTGTGGGACTCGACTTTTCTATGAAAGAAACGGCCGTTTGCGTTGTGGACGATTCCGGGCAACGTGTTTGGGAAGGCAGTGTGCCCAGTTCGGCCGACGCAATAGCAACGATCATGCGTGAGAAGGCCCCGGACCTGGTGCGGGCAGGTATGGAGACAGGTCCTCAAGCTGTCTGGCTTTGGCATGCCCTGCGGGAGAAAGAGATCGCAGTCGATTGTATTCACGCACGGCGTGCTGCTGCCGCATTAGAGCTGCAAGCCAACAAAACGGATCGCAACGATGCCTTCGGGCTTGCGCGTTTGGTGCACAGTGGCTGGTATGAACCGGTGGCGATCAAGTCCTTTGACCGTTACCGAATGCGTGCCGTTCTGGCGGCGCGGGAGCGTATCGTGCGCATGTGCACTATGATGATCAACCAGATCCGAGGCTTGGCCAAGACTTTCAGATTACAGTTGGCAGCGGGCAAAGGGCAAGTCTTCGAGCAGTCGGTCCGTCGGGCATTGCCAGACGATGCCGTTTTGCGCGATCTGTTTGAAAGCCTTCTGTCGGTGCCGTCCGGTCTCAAAGACCAGCGCCGGGCATTTGACCGCCAACTCGCGCGCTTCGCACAAGAAGATGAGGCCTGCCAGATTGTCTCAAGGGCCCCCGGTGTCGGCAGTCTTACGGCGATCGCCTTCGTGACAGCTGTGTCCTACTTCAACTGGCGACCGCGCTTGATGTCGATCTTTGGACCTGGCTATGCGCTGAAAATTAGTTGAAAGAGACGCCTCGGACGAGTCGGCGTCAGATCTCCTTGAGCGAGCTCAATTGGCCAAAGCACAGCAAATGCTTGGACGCCGACTCCGCCGAGATAGCAAACCGGAGCTGTCTCCCTCAAACGGCGAAGCATTTTCGCCGGGGCATTGGGTCTGGGCGCATCTCCATGATTTTGCTCTGGTGCTCGGTGGCAAAAGGCTCCCTACGGGATCGTCTCTTGTCACTGAGGACACCGGAAAAATCTACATCCGTGTTACCGATATGAAGGCCGGCACGATATTGCGAGATAAGCTCAAATACGTTCCTGCGCCAGATCAAAATAAGATCTTAAAGTATACGATCGATAGAGAAGACTTATATATAACAATCGCTGGCACCATAGGAGAAGTCGGTAAGGTTCCGGATTTCTGCCATGGGCAAAACTTGACCGAAAACGCTGCAAAAATCGTTTTCAGAGAGATTAACGGTGACTTCTTACTCCTGGCGTTGAGTTCGGCTGATGTGCAACTCCAGTTCACCGAAAAAACGAAGCAAATGGCAACCGAAGTTGGCACTAAAGCGAATTTCTGGTGCGCGTGTCCCCATCCCACCTCTCGCCGAGCAGCACCGGATCGTCTCCAAGGTCAATGAGCTCATGGCGCTCTGTGATCGGCTGGAGGAGGTCCACAAGGCGCGGGAGGAGACGCGCGACAAGCTAACCGCCGCCAGCCTCGCCCGCCTGACCGCCCCCGAGACCACGGCAGAGGACGTCCCCGCCCCCGCCGCCTTCGCCCTTGAGGCCCTCCCCGCCCTCACCACGCGTCCCGACCAGATCAAGCCTCTCCGCCAAACCATCCTCAACCTCGCCGTTCGTGGGAGGCTGGTGGAACAAGACCCGGCGGATGAACCGGCCTCTGCATCTCTGGTAAGCTTAGCAGAGGCCAGAGAGGCCGACGCAAGCCGGAAATTCAAACGAGCGCGCGGCTTACCACGGGTGTCCGATGCCGAGGCTTCAGAGTTGCCGACTGGTTGGGAGAGCGTGCGCCTATCGGACATTGCCATTTCTATGCGTTACGGAACCTCGACCAAGTGCGGGGCCGACGCCTCTCTCGTCCCGGTTCTCCGGATTCCGAACGTGTCATCAGGTTATGTGACCTCGGACGACATGAAATTTGGTCCCTTGAGCGAGAGAGAGCATGAAGACCTCGCTTTGGCCTCCGGTGATCTGTTGATGATCCATTCGAACGGGAGCCTTGGTATTGTTGGACGTTCTGCCGTGGTTCCCACCGAAGCAAATGGCATGGCATTCGCCGGATATTTGGTGAGGCTGCGCACCGCCATCGAACACGTGAACACCACCTACGTGTGGATGGCGATGAACTCGCAGCCGATCAGGGATCAGATCGAGAAACCGATCAGATCGGCAGTGGGGCTGAAAATGTAAATTTGACTGAGTTTGGAAATTTGTCGTTGTGGCTGCCACCGCTCGTCGAACAACACCGCATCGTGGCCAAAGTCGAGGCCCTCATGGCCCTCTGCAACCGGCTGGAGGCCGCCCTGACCACCGCCGACACCACCCGCACCCGCGTCCTCGAAGCGCTCCTCCAAGAGGCCTTGGAACCGCCAACGCAGTGCTGGATGCCGCGGAATGAGTGAAGAGGTTAATTGGGGTCATGTCGCAGATCTCCTCGACGACCTCTATGCCGCAGCCGATGGCTTAGAGCGCGTCTTCCCCGGCCGGAAATTTACGCTCGATGGCCATCTCGTCGGTAGCATCGATGAAGTCGCAGCGGCCTACATCTTCGATTTGGATCTCAATCCGGCCTCGACCATGAGACACGATGCGCGATCCCCTTGCGGGCGGAATGTAGAAATCAAACTGACCCAAGGCCGCAGTGTCGCAATCCGCCACGAACCTGAACACTTAATCGCTCTGCGTCGCCCTATAGGCGGCCCGATCCAGGTTGTCTTCAACAGTCCCGGTGTTTTGGCATGGACAGCTGCGGGCAGGATGCAGAAGAAACGGACAAAGGCCGATCTCGTTGTCGCGGCTATCGCAGATTTCCCGAGATGTAGCTCCAGATGGGCGTCTGCCCGAAGTCAGGGAACCACCCGTATGACCGAAAACCAGAGTCGAGAGCGTTCAGTCAGAGCTGGAGCACCGGCATGAAAACCCTTCTGCCAGAAGGAAAACGTATCCGTATTCGCTCCTTCTATGGGTTCGGCCCGGAAGATGATGGTTACGTCGGATGGACCCAGGAGAACGCACGGGACGCCTATCTACGCAAGCTCAACGACGGTGATCTCATCATGACCTACGGGGCCAGCACGGCGGAAACCGAGAATTCTCTCCGCTCCTACGTTTTGGGCTTCTTGGAAGTCGACGCGACCCCAATCCGCGACTTGGACCTGTCGCAGTTTGATGCCGCTCCTTTGATAGCATTTACTGCAACAAAGGAGATGAACTATGGGACTGAAACGGACGGACGAATTCCGCCAGGATGCGGTGCGTATCGCACTGACGAGTGGGCTGACGCGCAAGCAGGTGGCTGACGATCTGGGTGTTGGCATGTCGACGCTTAACAAATGGATCACCGCGCACCGAGGCACAGACGTGGTGTCGAAAGAGGATTTGAGCCTCGCCCAAGAGAATGAGCGACTTCGGCGCGAGAACCGTCTTCTCAAGGAGGAGAGGGAAATCCTAAAAAAGGCCACCCAGTTCTTTGCGGGCCTAAAGCAATGAGATTTAGGTTTGTCGAGGAACACCGGAGCCACTTCCCCGTGAACCGCTTGTGTCACGTTGTCGGTGTCAGTTCGCGCGGTTTGCGAGCATTCCGAAGCCGTCCTGCCAGCCGCAGACAGCGGTCTGATCTGGTCACCTTGGCGCACATCAAAGAACAATCCCGTCTCAGCCTGGGCAGCTATGGCAGGCCGCGCATGACAGAAGAACTGAAGGAGATCGGCCTGAATATCGGTCACCGCCGTGTGGGTCGTTTGATGCGCCAGAACGGCATATCCGTGGTGCGAACCCGTAAACACAAGGTGACGACAGACAGTGATCACAAGTTCAATATTGCGCCAAACCTGCTGGACCGGGATTTTATGGCTGACCAACCGAACCAGAAATGGGCCGGTGACATCAGCTATGTCTGGACGCGTGAGGGATGGCTGTATTTGGCTGTCATCCTCGACCTGCATTCAAGGCGCGTGATCGGCTGGGCGGTCAGCAACCGTATGAAACGAGACTTGGCAATACGGGCTTTGAAGATGGCAATTGCGTTCAGGGCACCGCCCAAGAGCTGCATCCACCATACGGATCGCGGGTCGCAATATTGTTCGCACGACTACCAGAAACTTCTGCGCCAGCAAGGCTTCAAGGTGTCGATGTCTGGCAAGGGCAATTGTTACGACAATGCTGTCGTCGAGACCTTCTTCAAAACCATCAAAGCTGAACTCATTTGGCGCAGGTCATGGGAAACACGGCGGCAAGCTGAGATGGCGATCTTTGAATACATCAACGGCTTCTACAACCCACGGCGACGCCACTCAGCACTGGGCTGGAAAAGCCCCGTCGCCTTCGAACGGAAAGTGGCTTAAACGAGCACTTGGGGCGGCACGAAAGCGGGACAGGTCCA
>NZ_JABVBB010000021.1 GCF_013346665.1 Sulfitobacter maritimus | reverse complement strand
TAATAATGAGGTAAAACAGGTATTTTTAGGCTGAATATATAGGCTTAAAAAGGCAAACCCGGGGAACTGAAACATCTAAGTACCCGGAGGAAAGGAAATCAATATGATACTCCCCTAGTAGCGGCGAGCGAACGGGGACCAGCCGAGCCATGAGTGTGATTAGAATGCGTTGGAATGCGCAACCAAAGTGGGTGATAGTCCCGTATAAGAAGCATGATTGGACGTATTAAGTAGGGCGGGACACGTGAAATCCTGTCTGAAGATCGGAGGACCACCTTCGAAGGCTAAGTACTCCTTACTGACCGATAGTGAACCAGTACCGTGAGGGAAAGGTGAAAAGCACCCCGACGAGGGGAGTGAAACAGTACCTGAAACCGAACGCCTACAATCAGTTGGAGCATCCTTGCGATGTGACAGCGTACCTTTTGTATAATGGGTCATCGACTTGGTCTCACGAGCAAGCTTAAGCCGTTAGGTGTAGGCGCAGCGAAAGCGAGTCTTAATAGGGCGTCGAGTTCGTGGGATCAGACCCGAAACCGAGTGATCTAGGCATGGCCAGGTTGAAGATAAGGTAACACTTATTGGAGGACCGAACCCACATCTGTTGAAAAAGATCGGGATGAGCTGTGCCTAGGGGTGAAAGGCCAATCAAACTCGGAGATAGCTGGTTCTCTGCGAAATCTATTTAGGTAGAGCGTCGACCGAATACCCTCGGGGGTAGAGCACTGGATGGGTAATGGGGCCCCACAGGCTTACTGATCCTAACCAAACTCCGAATACCGAGGAGTACTAGTCGGCAGACACACGGCGAATGCTAACGTCCGTCGTGGAGAGGGAAACAACCCTAACCTACAGCTAAGGCCCCTAATTCATGGCTAAGTGGGAAAGCAGGTGAGACGACCAAAACAACCAGGAGGTTGGCTTAGAAGCAGCCATCCTTTAAAGATAGCGTAACAGCTCACTGGTCTAAATAAGTTGTCTTGCGGCGAAGATGTAACGGGGCTCAAGCCATGAGCCGAAGCTTAGGATGCATTTATTGCATGGTAGCAGAGCGTAGTGTGACATAGTTCCATGTGTCCTTATCGTCCTTCGGGACGTATTGGACACGCGGAGCTTTCTGTGAAGCCGGCGCGTGAGCGATCCGGTGGAGAGATCACTAGTGAGAATGATGACATGAGTAGCGACAAAGAGTGTGAGAGACACTCTCGCCGAAAGTCCAAGGGTTCCTGCTTAAAGCTAATCTGAGCAGGGTAAGCCGACCCCTAAGGCGAGGCCGAAAGGCGTAGTCGATGGGAACCAGGTTAATATTCCTGGGCCAGATGGAAGTGACGGATCTCAAAGGTAGTTCATCCTTATCGGATTGAATGGGCTGCTTAGAGGTCCCTGGAAATAGCTCCATCGCTAGATCGTACCCTAAACCGACACAGGTGGACAGGTAGAGAATACCAAGGCGCTTGAGAGAACTATGTTGAAGGAACTCGGCAAAATACCTCCGTAAGTTCGCGAGAAGGAGGCCCGGTTCCTAGGCAACTAGGGGCTGGGGGCACAAACCAGGGGGTGGCGACTGTTTATTAAAAACACAGGGCTCTGCGAAGTCGTAAGACGACGTATAGGGTCTGACGCCTGCCCGGTGCCTGAAGGTTAAAAGGAGGGGTGAGAGCTCTGAATTGAAGCCCAGGTAAACGGCGGCCGTAACTATAACGGTCCTAAGGTAGCGAAATTCCTTGTCGGGTAAGTTCCGACCTGCACGAATGGCGTAACGACTTCCCCGCTGTCTCCAACATAGACTCAGCGAAATTGAATTACCGGTCAAGATGCCGGTTACCCGCGGTTAGACGGAAAGACCCCGTGCACCTTTACTACAGCTTCACACTGGCATTAGGCCGAACATGTGCAGGATAGGTGGTGGGCTTTGAAACCGAGACGCCAGTCTCGGTGGAGCCTCCCTTGAGATACCACCCTTGTTCTGCTTGATGTCTAACCGCGGACCGTTATCCGGTTCCGGGACCCTGTGTGGCGGGTAGTTTGACTGGGGCGGTCGCCTCCTAAATCGTAACGGAGGCGCGCGAAGGTTGGCTCAGAGCGGTCGGAAATCGCTCGTTGAGTGCAATGGCAGAAGCCAGCCTGACTGCGAGACTGACAAGTCGAGCAGAGTCGAAAGACGGCCATAGTGATCCGGTGGTCCCAAGTGGGAGGGCCATCGCTCAACGGATAAAAGGTACGCCGGGGATAACAGGCTGATACTGCCCAAGAGTCCATATCGACGGCAGTGTTTGGCACCTCGATGTCGGCTCATCTCATCCTGGGGCTGGAGCAGGTCCCAAGGGTACGGCTGTTCGCCGTTTAAAGAGGTACGTGAGCTGGGTTTAGAACGTCGTGAGACAGTTCGGTCCCTATCTTCCGTGGGTGTAGGATACTTGAGAGGAGTTGCCCCTAGTACGAGAGGACCGGGGTGAACGATCCACTGGTGGACCAGTTGTTATGCCAATAGCAGTGCTGGGTAGCTATGATCGGACAGGATAACCGCTGAAGGCATCTAAGCGGGAAGCCCCCCTCAAAACAAGGTATCCCTGAGAGCCGAGGTAGACCACCTCGTCGATAGGCCAGAGATGTAAGCGTAGTAATACGTTCAGTTGACTGGTACTAATTGCTCGATAGGCTTGATTTGATCCAGTAGAAGCAAGACTGCTTAAGCTGGTCAAAAGCATACACATACAATCAGTCGTACATGACTTGGACAAACAACGCTTTGCGCTCCATGAAGACGGAGCGGGAACGGGCATCCTTCGGATACCCCGCTTCCCGCCGCCGCTGCTGCAGAGCAAAGCGCTGCAGGAATTTATTTGGTTTGGTGATCATAGCGCGAGCAAAACACCTGGTCCCATCCCGAACCCAGCCGTTAAGTGCCGTAGCGCCGATGGTACTGCGTCTTAAGACGTGGGAGAGTAGGTCATCGCCAAACCTAATAAGTTCCTGATAACAGTATCTCTCAATACGAGACAAAACACACAAAACCGCCGCAGCACAAAGCTGTGGCGGTTTTGCGTTCGGGAGGCGTATCTTAATGACGCCCGGTCACAATAGGCGCTTTGCGCCGGTTGCTTGACCTCATCCCTCTGCCTGTCAAAGTGCTGCAAAGACATGCGGGGCGGGGAGGCTGATCATGGACATCGATACGCTATTTGGACTTGAAGGCAAAACTGCCCTCATCACCGGCGGGGCCACCGGCATCGGGCGTATGGCGGCGGAAGCCTTGGTGCGGGCTGGGGCACGGGTGCTGCTCGCCAGTCGGACGGGAGAAGCTTGTGTGGCAGTGGCCGAAGAGTTGAACGCGCTTGGGGCCAAGGGTCGCGCAGAAGGGTTCGCGGGGGACGTGAGCAGCGAAGCCGGAGTCGATGCCTTGGTGGCCGAGGTGCAGGCGCGCAGCGATCAATTGCATATCTTGATGAACAATGCTGGCGTCACTTGGGGAGCGCCGCTTGGGGCGTTTCCGTTCAAAGCATGGGACAAGGTGATGGGCGTCAATGTCGCTGGTCTTTTTGATTTGACCCAGAAGCTGTTGCCGCTGTTGCGGGCGGGTGCCACAGCAGATGATCCGGCACGGGTGGTGAATGTGGGATCGGTCATGGGAGAGCGGGAAATGGGCGATGGCGCTTATAGCTATGCGGCGTCAAAGGCGGCCGTTATTCATTTGAGTAAAATCCTCGCCAAAGAGCTCGCGCGCGACGCGATTACCGTCAATGCCCTTGCCCCCGGACCCTTTGTGTCGCGCATGACCGCCTTTGCGACACAAGACGAAGAGACCCGCGCCGCCGTGGGGCGTGATGTGCCACTCGGGCGCGTGGGGCGGGATGAGGACATCGCGGGCTCTATGCTGTTCCTATGCGGGAAAGGCGGGGCATATGTGACCGGTGCAGTGATCCCCGTGAGTGGGGGCATCAATGTGATGTCGGGACCAAATATTTTTGAAAGGGCATTATCGTGATTGAAAAATGCAAAGGATGTGAGGCTGCCCATGCGGGATGACAGTTATTTGCCCAAGGCGCTGCAAGGTCTGCGTCTGCCGCTTGTCGCATCACCGATGTTTATCCTATCCGGGCCAGAGTTGGTCATCGCGCAATGTAAGGCGGGGATCATTGGCTCCTTTCCGGCGCTGAACGCGCGGGAGGCCGAGGGAGAGCCGCCACTGCTCGATAAATGGTTGCGCCAAATCACCGAAGAATTGGACCGCTACAATCAGGCGAACCCAGATCAGCCGGCAGTCCCTTTCGCGGTGAACCAGATTGTTCACCGTTCCAACGGGCGGCTTGATCGCGATCTGGAAATCTGTGTCAAACATCGGGTGCCGATTTGGATCACTTCTCTTGGCGCGCGGGTTGAGGTTAATGAAGCGGCACATTCCTGTGGGGGCATTGCGCTGCATGATGTGATCAACAACCGTTTCGCGCGCAAGGCGATTGAGAAGGGCGCGGATGGGTTAATTGCAGTTGCTGCGGGCGCAGGGGGGCATGCGGGGCCGCAGTCTCCCTTCGCGCTCATCCGCGAGATACGCGAATGGTTTGACGGGCCGCTGCTGCTCTCGGGCGCTTTGGCGACGGGCGAGGGGCTTTTGGCGGCGCGGGCCATGGGGGCTGATCTGGGCTATATGGGCTCTGCCTTCATCGCCACGCAGGAGGCGAATGCGCAGGCCGCTTACAAAGACATGATCGTGCAGGGGGGGGCGGACGATATTGTGACTTCCTCGCTCTTTACCGGGGTGTCTGGCAATTATTTGCGGCCTTCGATCACGGCGGCGGGGTTAGACCCGGATAACCTTCCGTCGGCGGATGCGACATCGATGAACTTTGGGTCCGGCACATCAAAACCCAAAGCGTGGAAGGAAATCTGGGGCGCGGGGCAGGGCATCGGTGCGGTAAAAGAGATCGCTACGGTCGCTGACTTGGTGGCGCGGATCGAAGCGGAGTACAAGGCAGCGGGCAGGCGGCTGGCGGCGGAGTTTTCGGGATGACTTCTGACACCCAAAACATCGACGTCGCAGCGGTCAACCGCTGGCTTGAGGACAATTTGCCGGGGTATGCAGGCCCCTTAGAAGTGACGAAATTCCAAGCCGGCCAGTCCAATCCGACATTTTTGCTTGCGACGCCCGCACATAACTATGTGCTGCGGCGCAAGCCGCCCGGCGTGCTGTTGAAATCCGCCCATGCGGTGGATCGGGAGTTTCGCGTGCAAAAGGCGTTGGCTGGCAGTGAGGTGCCAGTCGCCAAGATGCATCTGCTCTGCGAAGACGAAAGTGTCATCGGCTCAATGTTCTATGTCATGGACCATGTGCCGGGCCGCAACTTTGGCGATCCGACCTTGCCAGAGCTGGCCCCAGCCGATCGTGCTGCGGTCATGGATGAGATGAACCGCGTTCTGGCTGCGCTTCATGATGTAGATATTGAAGCTGTGGGGCTCGCGGATTATGGCCCGCCGGGCAATTACTTTGAACGGCAGGTGGGCCGCTGGTCAAAACAATACCGCGCGTCAGAGACTGAGACGCAGCCTGATATGGACCAGCTGATAAAGCGTTTGGCCGATAATGTGCCAGCTGATGACGGACAGCGGACCCTGGTGCATGGCGACTACCGGATCGACAATATGATCTTTGATGCAACCGGCACCCAGTGCCGTGCCGTGCTGGATTGGGAGTTGTCCACCATCGGCCATCCCTTTGCCGACCTTGCTGCCGTGATCATGCAATGGCAGATGCCCGTCGGGGCGGAGGGCCGGGGGCTTGCCGGGGTCGACCGGGCAGCACAGGGTCTGCCCAGTGACGCGGCGTTTATCGCGGCCTATTGCGAAAGGCGCGGGCTGAGTGGGATCGACAACTTCGGCTACTACCTCGCCTTCTGTTTCTTCCGCATGGCGGCGATCATTCAAGGTGTGCTGAAGCGCGCGCTGGACGGCAATGCGTCGAACCCTGAGCATGGCAGACGGTTGGGCCAATATGTGCCGGTGTTCGCCCGCCATGGGTTGGAAGCGTTGGACAGCGGGCGCTAAGTCCCCGTCTTTGTTCTGACTTGTGGTTCGCCACAAAAGCTGTTGCTTGGGGAAAGCTCCCGAAACCAAAGGACCGAAAATGCGTGACGCCGCCCGCCAATTGCTAGACCTGCTGGACATCGAACAGCTCGAAGTCGATCTCTTTCGTGGCACCGGCGCGGGGGGCGAAACGACGATGCGCATCTTCGGTGGCCATGTCATCGCACAGGCGCTGATGGCGGCTTATCGCACCGTGCCGGACCGTGCCTGCCATTCGCTACATGCCTATTTCATCCGGCCCGGTGATCCGAAAATCCCGGTGATCTATCAGGTCGACCGCGCGCGCGATGGGGGCAGCTTTACCACGCGGCGGGTGGTGGCGATCCAGCACGGTAAGCAAATCCTTAACCTCTCGGCCTCTTTCCAGGTCGCGGAGGAGGGCTTCGATTGGCAACACGAGATGCCGCAGGTGTCCGGCCCCGAAAACTGGCCCGACCGTCCTGAGTTGCGCGCCGCTTTTGCCGAGAAACTGCCCGAGAAATACCGTAGCGATTTCCTACGCGAGCGGCCCATTGAAATTCGCGAGGTCGAGCCGCGTGATTTTCTAACGCCCGAAAAGGCCGGGGATAGTAACTATCTGTGGTTCCGCATGGCCGCCGCCGAGGGGCAGAACCCGGTGATGCAACACGCGCTTTTGGCCTATGCCTCTGACATGAACCTGCTCGGCTCCTCGCTGCGCCCCCATGGGTTGACGTGGTTTCAAGGCAGGGTGATGACCGCGAGCCTTGATCACGCGATGTGGTTTCACGCGCCGATCCGTTTTGATGAATGGCATCTTTATGCGTTGGATGCGCCATTTACGGGAGGCGCGCGTGGGTTCAACCGGGGGATGATTTATAATCAGAACGGGCAGTTGGTGGCGAGCGTGGCACAAGAAGGTTTGCTGCGCCCGATCCAGCCTAAAGGCGAAGATTAAGGGCTTCGCCTTTTCTGCAGGGCGATGCAGGCTGTGCCACCCGATGGACGCTTTCTAGCGGTTTTGCCACTTCTGCAAAGCGATGCAGCCTGTGCCGCCGGGTAGACGCTTTCTAGCTATTGTTTGGCATTCCAAACCGCCGGTTCAGCTTGCGCATGCCGCCGATCCAGCGCTCGTAGTCCTGTGCTTTGCCCCGCATATAGTCGCGCACCTGCGGGTGCGGTAGCACTAGAAACACCTCATCACGGATCGCCTGCACGCAGGCTTCGGCCACCGGTTCCGGTTCCAGCATCCCGTCAATCGCTGCGACATGATCCTCCAACCCGCGCATCATCTCTGTCCGCACAGCCTGCGGACAGAGGACCGAGACCTTGATGCCATCGTCGCCATAGGTCATCGCCAGCCATTCAGCGAGGCCAACAGCCGCGTGTTTCGTCACGCCGTAGGGCGCCGCCCCGACTTGATTGAGCAGCCCCGCCGCCGAGGCGGTGTTTAGCAGGTAGCCACCACCCCGCGCCCGCATCAGCGGCACCAGATGCCGCGCCGCGCGGACATGGCTCATCACGTTGATCTCCCAAATGCGCTGCCAGTCCGCGTCGGGTACTTCGACACCGCCCTCAACCGAGATACCGGCGTTGGAGCAAAACAGGTCGATCGGCCCGATCTCCCGCTCGACCTCTGCGATCAGTGTGGCGATTTCGGCCTCACGGGCGACATCGACGCGGAACGCTGTGCCGCCCACCACCGCCGCCGTCGCTTCGGCGCCCGCGCCGTCGATGTCCACGCAGACCAGATGCGCGGGCGCCTCCCGCGCGAACCGCAGCGCCAAAGCCCGCCCAATGCCGCTGGCAGCACCGGTGATAACAATGACGCGCCCCTGCAACTCCACGTCAGTTGCCGCCCTTCGTGCCGCGGGTGTTCGACGCCTGAAACGCCTTCACCTCGGCCCGCGCGATGACCTGATGATGCACCTCATCCGGCCCATCCGCGAACCGCAGCGCCCGCTGCCACGTGTACATACCCGACAACGGGCTCCATTGGCTCATCCCCGTTGCCCCATGCACCTGCATGGAGGCGTCAATAATCTCGCAAGCCTTCTCCGGCACCAGCGCCTTGATCATGCTGACCCAGATGCGCGCCTCTTTGTTGCCCAAGACATCCATCGCCTTGGCGGCTTTCAGCACCATGAGCCGCATCGCTTCGATGTCGATCCGCGCCCGGCTGATGGTTTCCATGTTCTTGCCAAGATCGATGATTTTCTTGCCGAAAGCTTCGCGGCTCAGACCGCGCTCAATCATCAAATCCAGCGCCTTTTCCGCAGCGCCGATAGAGCGCATGCAGTGGTGAATCCGCCCCGGCCCAAGCCGCACCTGACTGATCTCAAACCCGCGCCCTTCGCCCCAAAGCACGTTTTCGCGCGGCACCCGCACGTCGGTGAACCGGATGTGCATATGCCCATGCGGCGCGTCGTCATGGCCAAAGACATGCATCGGCCCAAGGATTTCCACCCCCGGCGTGTCCATCGGCACGAGGATCTGGCTCTGCTGGCGAAAAGTCTCGGCTTCGGGCGAGGTTTTCACCATCACAATCATGATCTTACAGCGCGGATCGCCCGCGCCGGAGATATAGAACTTCTCTCCGTTGATTACCCAATCATCCCCATCGAGCACCGCGCTCGTCGAGATATTGCGCGCGTCGGACGAGGCCACATCCGGCTCGGTCATCGCAAAAGCCGAGCGAATTTCACCGGCAAGCAGGGGCTTCAGCCAGCGTTCCTTTTGTTCCGGCGTGCCGACACGTTCCAGCACCTCCATATTCCCGGTATCGGGGGCAGAGCAGTTCAGGGTCTCTGGCGCCAGCGGGCTTTTGCCCAGTTCAGCGGCGATATAGGCGTAATCGAGGTTCGCCAGCCCTTCGCCCGTCTCGGCATTGGGCAGGAAAAAGTTCCACAACCCCGCGTCCCGCGCCTTTTGCTTGGCCCCGTCGAGCAGTTCCAACTGGCCGGGCGCATAGGACCAACGGTCGGCGCGGCCTTCGCCAAGGCGAAAGAACTCTTCGGTGATCGGATCAACATTCTCGCGTATGTGTTTGGTAACAGCGGCCAAAAGCGGTTTGGCCTTCTCTGACATTTCGAGATTGTTCATGTCCAAAGTCTGATCGATCATCCTGTGCTCCCGGTGGTGAAGGTAGACGCCGCGCCCCTCTGCCCGGCGGTCTTTGGGGCGAGCCTATGCAATCACCGCAGACTTGCCAATCGCGGGCAGGGTGCGCCGCGTTTTACGCCGCGTCACAGCTACGTTGAAATCTCTGCAGGCATGTCTAGATCAAGCCTATGACAGATGCATTGATCAAAGACGTCCTCACCCGCACCCGCCGCATCGCGGTGGTCGGCGTATCCCCGAACCCGGCACGGCCCAGCCACTATGTCGCGGAATATCTCGCGCAAAAGGGTTATGATGTGGTGCCGGTGAACCCGGTTCACGCGGGCAAGAAGGTCTTTGGCAAGACCATCGTCGCAAGCCTCGCGGAAATCGACCCGCCGGTGCAGATGGTCGATATCTTCCGCCGTTCCGAAGATGTGCCGCCTGTCGTCGAAGAGGCGCTTGAGGCTTTCCCCGATCTGGAAACGATCTGGATGCAAATGGGCATCACCAATGCCGAAGCGGCAGCCAAGGCCGAAGCACGCGGCGTGGACGTGATCCAAGACCGCTGCCCCAAAGTGGAAATCCCGCGCCTGCTAGGTTGATTACGTCCGCGCGGCCTTCTCGGCGATGCCCGAGGTCGACTGGCGGCGCGCCAATTCATCCAGCACATCGCTTAGCGGCACATCGCGTGCGGCGAGCATGACCAGCAAGTGATACAACACATCCGCAGCTTCCGAGGTGAGACCGGCGCGGTCGTTCTTGACCGCTTCAATGATCGCCTCAACAGCTTCCTCGCCAAATTTCTCGGCGCATTTCTCCGGCCCTTTGGCCAACAACTGCGCAGTCCAACTGCTCGAGGGATCAGCGCTCTTGCGGCTCAGGATTGTGGTGTAAAGGTCATCAAGCGTCATGTGAGCCTCATCGGAATGCCCGCCTCGGCCATATGCTGCTTGGCCTGATGAACGGTATATTCGCCGAAGTGAAAGATCGATGCTGCCAGCACAGCAGAGGCGCCGCCTTCAAGCACGCCACCAACGAGGTGATCCAAATTGCCAACCCCACCGGAGGCAATCACAGGCACTGAGACGGCATCAGAAATGGCGCGGGTGAGCGGCAGATTGAACCCCTGTTTGGTGCCGTCGCGGTCCATCGAGGTCAGCAAGATTTCCCCGGCACCCTTCGCGGCCACCGTGCGGGCGAACTCAACCGCGTCGATGCCCGTAGGTTTGCGCCCACCATGGGTGAATATCTCCCATTTGCCGGGGCTGACGGTTTTGGCATCAATCGCGCAGACGATGCACTGGCTGCCGAAATGATCAGCCGCCTCGGCAATGACGTTCGGGTTGGCCACGGCAGCGGAGTTAAAGCTCACCTTATCCGCCCCCGCCAGCAGCAAAGCCCGTACATCCGCCACCGTGCGCACGCCGCCGCCCACGGTCAGCGGGATATAGCAATGCTCTGCCGTGCGGGTGACCAGATCAAACATCGTGCCGCGGTTCTCATGGGTGGCATGAATGTCGAGAAAACAAAGCTCATCCGCCCCTGCCGCATCATAGGCGATAGCAGCATCCACCGGATCACCCGCATCGCGCAGGCCAACAAAATTCACACCTTTCACAACGCGCCCATCGGCCACGTCGAGGCAAGGAATGATGCGCGTTTTCAGCATCGCTTAGACCTTCAACATCTGCATGGCAGCCGCCAGATCAATCGCCCCATCATAAAGCGCCCGACCCGAAATCGCGCCCTCAATGACACCTGTGTCACGCAGGGCGGCAAGATCATCGAGCGAGGACACGCCGCCCGAAGCAATCACCGGAATAGACACGGCCCGCGCCAGATCGGCAGTGGCGCTGACATTCGGCCCGCCCATCGCGCCATCGCGGTTGATGTCTGTATAAATAATTGCCGCCACGCCTGCGTCTTCAAAAGACTTCGCCAGATCGGTCGCCATAACGTCCGTTTCCGTCGCCCAGCCCTTGGTCGCGACACGCCCGTTCCGCGCGTCGATCCCTACGGCCACTTGACCGGGGAAAGCGGCAGCGGCCTCACGCACGAGATCGGGATTTTCTACGGCCACGGTGCCCAGAATAACCCGCGCCAGCCCCTTATCGAGCCAGCTTTCAATGGTCGCCATATCGCGAATGCCACCGCCCAACTGAGCAGGCACCTTGCAAGCCTTTAAGATCGCCTCCACCGGCGCGGCATTCACGGGCGCACCGGCAAAGGCGCCATTAAGATCCACCAGATGCAGCCACTCACAACCGGCATCCACAAAGCTACGCGCCTGTGCTGCGGGGTCATCGTTAAACACGGTGGCGCGGTCCATGTCACCATGCACGAGGCGCACGGCCTGACCGTCTTTGAGATCGATGGCGGGGTAGAGGATCATGGCCGGGCCCTTGTTCTAAACGTTGGTTTCCTTTTGCACGTCGTCAGGGATTTTGCAACGCGACCCAAGGTCAATCTTGCCCGAAACAAAGTGATGGATAACAGTAATGCCAGATCGGGAGGAGAGATCATGAAACAGCTTTTTGCAGCAGCCTTTCTGGGCCTTGGCTTAACAGGCGCCGCCTACGCACAGGATCCGGCGGTCGGTATGTGGCAGACGCAGGTCGATGACGGCGCCTATGCCCATGTTAAAATGGCCCCCTGTGGCGGCGCAGTCTGCGGCACCATCGCGCGCACCTTTAATGACAGCGGGGAATATAAATCACCCAATATCGGCAAAACGCTTGTGATCGATATGAAACCCGAAGGCGGCGGCAAGTACGCGGGTAAAGTCTGGCGCCCGTCAAATGGCAAGATCTACATTGGCAAAATGAACGTCTCTGGCAAATCGCTAAAGCTTTCTGGCTGTGTGGCAGGCGGGCTTATCTGTTCCAAGCAGACATGGGTGCGCGTTAATTAGCGCGCGTTTAAAGCCACGAAAGCGAGAGGGCGCGGGTGAAATCTTCCGCGCCTTCTTTGCGTTTTGAGGGCGGCAGGCGCAGCGCAGCGGTATTTGTAAAAGGATGAAGATAAGGCATCTTCTTCCCTTTATCCTTTCTTAAATACCGTCCGACGGTGCAGCGGGCGGAGCGCTCGCTAGGGCGTCCAGGTTAGAAAGTTGGAGATCAGCCGCAACCCGGTGGTTTGGCTTTTCTCGGGATGGAACTGCATGCCCAACATCGTGTCGCGGCCAATGACCGCTGTGACTTCACCGCCGTAATCGACATGCGCCAGACGTTCTGCGGGGTCTGATACGGCCATGTGGTAGCTATGGACGAAATAGGTGTGATCGCCTGTTTCCAGTCCGGCGAAAACGGCGTGATCATGATCGATCACCAGATCGTTCCAGCCCATATGTGGCACTTTGAGTTTGGGGTCGGCCGGGGTGATTTGTGTTACCTCGCCGTCGATCCAGCCCAAGCCGGGGGTGTCTTGGTATTCGCGGCCCATGCTTGCCATAAGTTGCATGCCCACGCAGATGCCAAGGAAGGGGCGGCCTTTCTCTTCGACGGCTTCGACCATCGCGTCATAAAGACCACCTGCGCCTTTAAGTGCAGCCATACAGGCCGGGAAAGCACCATCACCAGGAAGCACGAGACGGTCGGCGCGGGAGACGACATCGGCGTCAGCTGTAACGATAACATCACCTGCGCCGCTTTCGCGGGCCATGCGTTCGAATGCCTTATGCGCCGAGTGCAGATTGCCGGATTCGTAGTCGATAATTGCGGTTAGCATCGGATCACAGCGCGCCTTTGGTCGAGGGGATGGCGTCGGCCTTGCGGGGGTCGGTCTCGACCGCTTCGCGCAGGGCGCGGGCGACGGATTTGAAAGCTGCTTCGGCGATGTGGTGGCTGTTGAACCCGTGCAGCGCGTCGACATGCAGGGTGATGCCGCCGTGTGTGCTCAGCGCTTGGAAAAACTCGCGCACCAGTTCAGTGTCAAATTTGCCGATGCTGCTGGACGGGAAATCGACGTTCCAGATCAGGAAAGGACGTGCGGAGAGGTCGAGCGCGCAGCGGATCTGTGCGTCGTCCATGGCGAGCAGACAGGACCCGTAGCGCCGGATGCCGCGTTTGTCGCCAAGTGCTTCGGTCAGCGCTTGGCCCAGCGTGATGCCAACATCTTCGACCGTGTGGTGATCGTCGATATGCAGATCGCCTTTGGCCCGCACTTTGATGTCGATCAGCGAGTGACGCGACAGTTGATCGAGCATGTGATCGAAGAACCCGACGCCGGTTTCATTGTCATAGCTGCCGCTACCGTCGAGATTGATCTCCACGGTGACATCGGTTTCGGCGGTGGTGCGGGTCAGGGTGCTGCGGCGCATGGGGCGTCTCCGGGAGGCTATTGCTGCGCCCTTATAGCAGGGCGGCGCGCCGCGCCAAGCCCAAGCGGGGGATCGCAGACTGATGGGCGCCCAGAGATCGGGGATTGCGGGCGCGGGGTCCATATGTCAGCTTGTGGCGTATCCCAGAAAGAGGCGCGACATGACCACCTGCGTATTCATCCAGATCCGCTGCCGCCCCGGCACGACCTATAGCGTGGCCGAGGACATCGCTCTGCGCGAGATCCACTCTGAGCTTTACTCGACCTCCGGTGAATATGACCTGCTGATGAAGCTCTATATCCCCAAAGGGGAAGACGTTGGCGTCTATATCAACGACAATCTGTTGGACATTGAAGGTATTGAGCGCTCCCTCACCACGATGACCTTTAAGGTCTTTTAGGGTGCGCATTGCCGCCCTTTGCGGAACGTTGATTTTGGCGCTGGTCCCGCTGGGCGCATCGGCGGAGAGCCGGATCTATGAAGGCTCTGAGGCGGCGGCCTTGCGCTGTGCCAACACGCTGGCCTTGACGGCGGTGGCGCTATCGGGGGCGGGCTTGGTCGGAGAGGGTGAAAAGCAAGTGATGCTGGGCATCACGGTGCGTATCCTCGACCGGCATGTGACAGGCACCTGGGCGCAGAAACGCGCGGCGATGGAGGTCATGCGCGACCGTCGGTCGGTGCCGGATACGCTGGAAGATTACCGCCGAAACGCCGTGCGCTGTCTGGCGCAGTTTCCAATCAATTAACGCGAGATGGAACGCGCTTTCGCGCGTCCCGCTGCTTAGTGGGCCGCGGACACAGCAGGTCTGCGCAGCGAAACGGCCTCTGGTTTGACCTTTTGACGTGATGCCACCCGGCGGATCGCGCGGTCAAAGGTCTTGCGCACGCGCTGAGTGCGGCTGGCATTGGGCTGGATCGGCCCGCCAACCGAGAGGGTGACCGGCATATTGCGGCCATCGCTGTGACGCAAATCTACCGCGTCTAATTCTTCTTGGATCATGCCTTCGATCTCTGGCCAGCCGGGCAGGCTGTCGCCGGTTACGATGCTTAGGATCGTCCCACAGCCGTTATGGGTCATCAGCAGTTGCGGGCAGTCGACAACCTTGGCAATGCTCGACGCCGCTGCGGCGATTGTACGGGCGAATTCGCTGCTGGTGCTATTGGCATAGATATCTTCAATGCCTTCGATCTTGGTGGCAAAAACCTGACAGATATCAAGGTGCTGGCGCGAGAGCTGGCTGAGGTAATTGCCCAGCGAGAAGGGCAGAACCAGTTGCTCGACCCCGTAGATATGGACGGGATCTTCGAGGCGGAATTCATGCACACCGGGCGCTGCATCATCCGCAAGGGCGTTCAGATCAAGACGCGGCGCTTTTTCGGTGTTCTCCAACATCCGTTCGGCCACATGCACCCGCGTTGCTATATCTTTGACGTCGAAAGGTTTGGTGACGTAGTCATTCGCGCCCGCAGCAAAGGCCCGTTCAATAGAGGCGGCATCTGAGCGTAGCGTCACCATAAGGATAGGTGTGTTCTGGTAGTCCTTCAGGGCGCGCACTTTGCGACACAGGGTGATGCCATCCATTTCCGGCATTTCGATGTCGAGCAGCAGACAGTCAAAAGGCTCTTTGCTTTCGTTCAGCAGGGCAAGGGCTGCGGCGCCGGAATCGGCGATGGTCAGATGGGGATATTCGGCCTCGCGGAAAACGATCGGCAGCAGTTCGCGGATAAAGGGATCGTCGTCGACAGCAAGGATTTTCATGTTCAGCACCTGTTTCGTTGGGGCGGACGGGCAGCCAGGGAATGTGTTTACAACTTGTTTACATTTACGCGGATAAACTCGGCGAAATTGTGACGATACTGCATCTTTCGGCGGCGCGGCTCTCCATTCCGTGTCTTCCGCGTACAAGTGGCAATAACCCGCTTGTGGCGGGCGGTTATGTACGAATGCGTATCTTTAATTGGGGTAAGGGCAGCAGTTTCACGCGTCTTTGCCAAGGACAACGTGGGGTCATGTGGCCGCGATTGTTCAATCTGGGCGGGAAGGTGCTGTTTGTGTGACTTTAAGGCGCTGTCATGACCAGAAGCGCGCCCGCCCGACCTTGAGGCCGAGCGGTTTGGGTGTTTGTACCGTGTTTTAGGGGAGTTTCGCGGCGACCTCTGCCTGTACCTTTTCAGCAGCGGCTTCTTTGACAGGACCATAACCACGGATTTCCATCGGTGCGCTGAGCACCTCAAGCGCCGTGTCATGGGGCAGGGCGGGCGCGGCCTGCATCACGCCTTCGTACCATTCGATCAGCGCCACTTCGAGCTTGCGGTCCGCGCCATAGCTGAAAGGGTCAGCCCATGTGCCGCGCAGGGGTTTCATCGCGGCCAACAGGTCAAAGGCGCGACCCATCCGCGGGCCGAACTTGCGTTTGTTGGGCCGTCCCCGGCCATCTTTACCAGTAGGCCATGCCGGCGGGGCGAGGTGGTAATGCACCTTGTAGTCGCCCTCAAAAGTGTCGGCGATGCGTTCCTCGAACCCGCTTTGGCGGTGCAGGCGGGCAACCTCGTATTCATCCTTATAGGCCATAAGTTTGAACAGCGATTTGGCGGCCGCCCGCAGCAGGTCATCCGACCGCGGAGGCAGGCTTGCTGCAAGCCGATCCAACTGTGACTTGTAGCGCTCCGCATAGGCCGCGTTTTGGTAGTCGGTGAGAAACGCCATCCGCCGCGCGATCAGGCTCTCGACCGCCTCATCAACCGCCGGTTCAGGGGCAAGGTGCTTCTCAATCGCTTCGGGGTTTTCAGCCATGACGCGACCAAAGCCAAAGGCGGCGCGGTTTTTGTCTGGCACGACGCCGTTCAACTCAATCGCTTGTTCAAGTGCTGTAAGCGACACCGGCACCAGCCCCTTTTGCCATGCGAAACCCAGCATCATCACATTGGCAAAAACAGCATCCCCCATCAGCACTTCGGCCATGCGGTTGGCGTCAAAGGCGCTGAGGTTCTCAGCCCCCACCGCCTGCGCGATCACCGCCTCACGGTCGTCGATGCGCAAATCAGCATCGCGGTTCAGCACCAGATCGCCAGTGGGCATCTCCGCGCGGTTCAGCACCATGCGGGTGCCGCGGCGGTAGTGAGCCGAGGCTTTCGGCGCGGAACTAACGACCATATCGCAGCCGATCACCGCGTCGGCGGCGGCTTGATCGATGCGCACTTGATGCACGTCTTCGGGCCGCTGGGCGAGGCGGACATAGCCGAGCACGGTGCCGAACTTTTGTGCAAAGCCGGTGAAATCGAGCACGCTGGAACCCAAACCTTCGAGATGGGCTGCCATCGTGATAAGCGCGCCCACGGTGACCACGCCGGTGCCGCCAACGCCGGTCACCAGCAGGTTGAAGGGTTGGTCGAGCTTGGGCAATTCGGGCATCGACAATTGCGCCGAAAGCCCCGCCACATCCAGCCCCGCGCCCGAGCGTTTGCGACGGCTGCCGCCTTCGATCGTAACGAAGGAGGGGCAGAAGCCGTTAAGACAGGAGTAATCTTTGTTGCAGGTCGATTGGTTGATCTGCCGCTTGGTTCCGAACTCGGTCTTCTTTGGCTCGACACTGAGGCAGTTGGATTCCAACGAACAGTCGCCGCAGCCTTCGCAGACCAGATCGTTGATCATCACGAATTTCTTTGGGTCATCCATCAGCCCGCGTTTGCGCTTGCGGCGCTTTTCAGTGGCGCAGGTCTGTTCATATATCAGCACGGTGACGCCGGGGATCTCGCGCAGCTCGCGCTGCACACGGTCCAGATCGCGGCGGTGGTCGAAACTGGTCTCGGCGGGGAAGTCTGCTTTGGCCAGCAATTCGGGCCGGTCCGAGACCAGCGCGATCCGTTTGACCCCTTCCGCCCGGCAGGCCTGCGCAATGGCCGCGACGGACACCGGGCCATCTACTGGCTGACCGCCGGTCATAGCGACCGCGTCATTGTAGAGGATTTTGTAGGTAATATTCGTCTTGGCCGCGACCGCTTGGCGGATGGCCAGTGAGCCTGAGTGATACCACGTGCCTTCGCCCAAGTTCTGGAAGACATGTTTGTTGCCGTTGAACATTGAGGTCGCGATCCACGGCACCCCTTCGCCGCCCATCTGGGCAAAGCCTGCAGTGTCCCGGTCCATCCAGGACGCCATGACGTGACAGCCGATACCAGAGTTGGCCTTGGACCCTTCGGGCAGTTTGGTGGACGAGTTATGCGGACAGCCGGAACAGAAGTAAGGGGTGCGGGTGGCCCCTTCGACGTTAAGCAAGATCGGCGGTTGGTTGGTTAACGCGCGGGCTTTTTCGACGAGGTTCTCTTCGGGGAAAAAAGCATGCAGACGGGCCGCGATGATGGGCGCGAGTTTCAGCGGTGAGAGTTCACCCGTCCACGGCACCAACTCCTGCAGGTTCTCGTCATGCTTGCCGACCATCCGTGCGGGTTTGGAGCCGGGCCAGTCGTAGAACGCTTCCTTAAATTGGCTTTCAATGATGCCACGTTTCTCTTCGATCACAAGGACTTCGCGCTTGCCCTTCACAAAGTCCAGCGCGTCATCCACCGCCAGCGGCCAGACCATGCCGATCTTGTAGATGTCGATGCCGAGTTCGCGACATTTCGCTTCGCCCAGACCCAGCAGGCGCAGCGCCTCCATCGTGTCGAGATGGCCTTTGCCCGTGGTGACGATACCGAAATTGGCATTCTGTGTGTCATAGATATGCCGGTCGATCGGGTTCGCGCGGAGAAAGGCTTGCACAGCTTCCAGCTTATGATGAATGCGCGTTTCAATCTCGGGCGAGGGCAGGTCGCCCAGACGCACATGCAGCCCGCCGGGCGGGGCGGTATAGTCGGGCTGGTTAAACACCCGGTCCGGGGTCAGTTCTACCGATGCGCCGCTTTCGACAGTCTCTGAGATCGCTTTGAAGCCGACCCAAGTGCCAGAAAAACGCGAAAGCGCGATGCCGTATTCGCCAAAGGCCTGATATTCAGCCACCGAAGCCGGGTTCAGCGTCGGCATGAACCACGACATGAAGGCCACATCAGATTGATGCGGCATAGAGGACGACACACAACCATGGTCATCCCCCGCCACCACGAGCACACCGCCCTTGGGCGCGGAGCCATAGGCATTGCCGTGTTTCAGCGCATCGCCTGAGCGGTCCACCCCCGGCCCTTTGCCGTACCACATGGAAAAGACGCCTTCGACCTCTGCATGGGGGTCAAGATGTGCCTGCTGCGCACCTAACACTGCGGTGGCGCCGAGGTCTTCGTTCACGGCGGGTAGGAATTTTACGCCCGCCTTTTCCACGCGGTCTTTGATGCGCCAGTATTCAAGGTCGAGCCCGCCCAGGGGCGAGCCGCGATAGCCTGAGACAAAGCCAGCGGTCTTGAGCCCCGCCTCCCGATCCCGGCGGGCCTGATCCAGCATGATCCGCACCAAGGCCTGTGTCCCGGTCAGAAAGACGCGGCCTTCGGTCAGGTCATAGCGGTCATCGAGTTTATAAGTGGTAAATTCGCGCGGCTGTTCTGTCATTTGGGGACTCCTCCGTATGGAAGTATAGAGCAAAAGCCGTGGTTTTTCGCTCCTTTCTGTCTGGCGGATGGGCGATATTTTGAATAGGTTTTCCGCTCAGTACGAAAAATGTGAAAGAATATTTCTATGACAACCTTAGACGCGACAGACCGTCAGCTTGTCACCTTGCTTCAACAGGATTCCCGCCTGCCCAACGCGCAACTGGCCGAAAAGCTGAACATTTCAGCCTCCGCCTGCTGGCGGCGGGTGAAAGCGCTGGAGCAGGCGGGGGTGATCAAACGCTATGCGGCGATTGTCGATCCCAAAGCGATGGGGCTGAGGTTTGAAGCGATGGTTCATGTCCATCTTACCCGCCATGATGCGGCAGCTTTGGCGAGTTTCATCAGCGCGATCCAGACCCGCAAGGAGGTGACGGAATGTTTTGCCACCACCGGGCAGGCCGACTATCACCTGCGCATCCTGTGCCGCGATATCGAAGCCTATAACGCTTTTCTTGAAAGCTTTCTCTTCCTGCACCCGGCGGTGAATTCTGCCACGACCAATGTGATCCTGCGGCAGATAAAATCCGATGCGCCAATTGCTGGATGAACGCTGGGGCCGTCTTTTGCTCAGCCTTGGTCGGAATTGGACATTTGCGCGGATGGGGGCGCATATAGGGACGTGACAAACGTCTAATAGGAGATTCCCCATGATGAAAACCCGTGCCGCCGTCGCCGTTGAAGCCGGTAAACCGCTTGAAATCATGGAGGTGAACCTCGAAGGGCCGAAACGGGGCGAGGTCTTGGTCGAGATCAAAGCCACCGGCCTGTGCCACACCGATGAGTTCACCCGTTCTGGTGATGATCCCGAAGGCATCTTCCCCGCGATCCTCGGCCACGAAGGCGCGGGCGTCGTGCTGGAAGTGGGCGAGGGGGTGACGACGCTGGAGCCGGGCGATCATGTGATCCCGCTTTACACGCCGGAATGTCGGGAGTGTGAATATTGTCTGAGTGGCAAGACCAACCTCTGCCAAAAAATCCGCGTAACCCAAGGCCAAGGTCTGCTGCCCGATGGCACGACACGGTTTTCGATGCTCGATGGCACGCCGATCCACCACTATATGGGCTGCTCGACCTTTGCCAACCACACCGTGGTGCCAGAGATTGCTTTGGCCAAAGTCCGCAAGGATGCGCCTTTTGATAAGATTTGCTATATCGGTTGCGGTGTCACCACAGGCATCGGCGCGGTGATCAACACGGCCAAGGTCGAGCTCGGCGCACGCTGTGTGGTCTTTGGCTTGGGCGGCATCGGGCTGAACGTCATCCAAGGGCTGCGGCTGGCCGGGGCGGATCAGATCGTTGGTGTTGACCTTAATGACGACAAGGCCGAAGCGGGCAAGTATTTCGGCATGACTGATTTCGTGAACCCATCGAAGGTCGAGGGCGATTTGGTGGCGCATTTGGTTGAACTGACCAAGGGCGGCGCGGATTACTCCTTTGACGCGACAGGCAACACCAAGGTCATGCGCGACGCGCTGGAATGTGCGCATAAAGGCTGGGGTGAGAGCATCATCATTGGTGTCGCACCAGCGGGGGCGGAGATTTCAACGCGGCCCTTCCAACTCGTCACCGGGCGCGTTTGGCGTGGGACCGCCTTTGGCGGGGCCAAGGGGCGGACGGATGTGCCTAAGATCGTCGATTGGTACATGAACGGCAAAATCGAGATTGACCCGATGATCACCCATAAACTGACGCTGGATCAGATCAACGAAGGGTTCGAACTGATGCACAAAGGTGAATCGATCCGCGCGGTCGTCGAATTTTAAACATTGGGCTGGAGGGCCCTCCGCTCTCCAGCCTCGACCTCTGCCGCAAGGGAGAGGAACAGGTCGACATCCATATAGGCTTCGACATGATCGGCCAGCGCGTCCAGGGTCTCTTCCACACCGCTTTCAAAGTCCAGCGATGAGGTCACGCCAAGAGTGCTGAGATAGGCGCGGCGAAAGGCGTCAGAGCTAAAAATCCCATGCATATAACAGCCCTGCACCCCGCCTGACGCTGAAGTGGCACCTTCGGGCAGGTCATCGAAGGTAAGCCATGCGCGGGCGCAGTCCGGGCCGGTGGTTTCGCCGATGTGAATTTCATAGCCCGTCAGAGCAGTGCCACTGGCGAGATGCACGCCAGTTTTCTGCGATAGGTGTTTTTGCGGGGCCATCGTGGTCTCTACGTTCAGATGTCCAAGACCGGCAACCTTACCGGCTGGCCCTTCGATACCCATGGGGTCGGTAATGGTCTGGCCGAGCATCTGATAGCCGCCGCATAGTCCCAACACATGGCCCCCGCGACGAATATGTGCGGCAAGATCAATGTCCCAGCCTTCTGCGCGGAAGGCGTCGAGGTCGGCAATGGTAGATTTTGAGCCAACGAGCAGCACAAGATCAGCCTCTGCTGGCAGAGGCGTGCCGGGGGAGATCATGCGCAGGTCGACGCCCGGTTCGGCAGATAGCGGATCAAGATCGTCGAAATTGGCAATGCGGGGCAACTGCGGCACCGCGATGACGCAGCCTTGCCCGCCTGAGCGGGCGCGGGCGGGCAGGTCCATCACGTCTTCGGCGGGCAGACGGTGGGCGGCGTCAAACCACGGCACCACGCCAAGGCAGGGCCAGCCGGTGCGCTGGGCGATATCGTCGCGGCCTGCGTCGAAAAGGCTGCGGTCGCCGCGAAATTTGTTCACCGCAAAGCCGCGGATCAGGGCGTTGTCGGCAGGTTCCAGCACCGCTCGGGTGCCGACGATTTGGGCGATCACGCCGCCGCGGTCGATGTCGCCCATCAGAATGACCGGAACGCCAGCGGCGCGGGCGAAGCCCATATTGGCGATATCGCCCGCGCGCAGGTTGGTTTCTGCGGGTGAGCCTGCGCCTTCGACTACGATGAGGTCGCAGTCTTCGGCCAAACGGTGAAAAGCGTGCAGCACGGTGGGCATCAGGCTGGCTTTGCTGCGGCCAAACTCATGTGCTTCCTGCTGGCCGATCACTTGGCCATGCACGACAACCTGCGCGCCGGTGCTGCTCTGTGGCTTTAGCAGCACGGGGTTCATGTCGGTATGAGGGGCCACCCCTGCGGCACGGGCTTGGAGCGCCTGCGCACGGCCAATCTCACCCCCGTCTTCGGTCACGGCGGCGTTGTTGGACATGTTCTGCGGTTTAAATGGGCGCACCCGCAGGCCGCGCCGGGCCGCGGCCCGCAGCAGACCGGCCACGATCATGGATTTGCCGACATTGCTGCCGGTGCCTTGGATCATAATGGCTTTGGTCATCTGCGGCGGCCCTTGCATGGTTTGGCGCAAACTGGCGCAAATCACCGCGAGGGGGAAGGGCAACACCGCCCTTTGTGGCCAAGCATGAGACACAAAAAAACGCAGCCCGAAGGCTGCGTCAATTGCGCCGTTTGGCGGATAGGTTTAGGCGGCTTCAGCCTGAAGCGCGGCATTGCGGCGCTCGGATTCTTCACGCGACAGGGCGACGGAGGTCCGCACGCCTTTGCCAACAAATTCCATCAGACCTTCGACGACCCGCTCGTTGGGGTCGATCCCGGCACAGCTCAGCACTTCGCGGCCATCGCGCGAACGGGCCCAGCGGGCGATCTGTTCTGGGCCGTTGCCATATTTCTTGTCGTCGGCAATAGCGTCATCCAAAGCAGCGAGAACCACAGCAGCAAAGAGCTTACGTGCGCGGTTGCCTTGCTCGTTGTTGAAAGCGGTGCCATCAACGAAATCTTTCATCTCGTCGTCCTTTCGATTATTCTTGCTCTTGTCATTCGGGCTTGGCGCTCCTTATGACGGATATCTCGTGATTCGGATACCACTATTTAGCATACCACCCATGCAACATGCGCATATCTAGTTGTCGCAGCGACGTCCGGATATCGCCTGCTTGCAGGGAACCATCCCTCCCGATATAGAACCGGACATCTTATCATCAACCTTATGTCGTGGTTTTGTCACATGCCCAAGATTAACGGAAACGAGATCCGCCCCGGAAACGTCCTTGAACACAACGGTGGCCTCTGGGCGGCGGTGAAGGTCGATCACGTCAAGCCCGGCAAGGGCGGCGCTTTTGCTCAGGTCGAGCTGCGCAACCTGCGCAACGGCTCCAAATTGAACGAACGTTTCCGCTCTGCCGATAAGGTCGAGCGTGTGCGGTTGGAGCAAAAAGACCAGCAATTTCTGTATGAAGACGATGGTATGCTGGTTGTGATGGATACCGAGACCTATGAGCAGGTGCAGCTTAACGCCGAGCTTTTAGGCGACACGCGCCCCTTCCTGCAGGACGGTATGATGATCGTGGTGGAGTACCACGAGGCCGAGGCGTTGAACGCCCGTCTGCCGCAGAAAGTCGTCTGCAATATTGCCGAGACTGAGCCGGTTGTAAAAGGTCAGACAGCGGCAAATTCTTTCAAACCTGCCATCTTGGAAAACGGTGTAAAGATCTCCGTGCCCCCCTTCGTCGGGCCGGATGAAGCCATTGTCGTGAACACCGAAACCATGGAATATGTCGAACGCGCTTGACGCGACGTCATGCTGCGTAAGATTGATGAGCCCCGGTTTTGCCGGGGCTTTTTCGTTTCTGGTTGCCTCAGACCGCGGGGCCGGGCCATGTGATCTGCGCCTCATCGGCCTGCATCGGCCCTTTCGCGCGGTCAAAACGTAAATGCGCCAGCGCTTGGCCACCCGATTGGGTGAAGAGCGTGCCTGCCGGTTTGCCCTCAGCGGTGATCGGAGTGCCGGCGGGCGCTTCACCGGTGATATCAACCCGCGTGAGCCCTTTGCGCAACTCGGTCTTGTGTTTCATCCGCGCGGTGACCTCTTGGCCGACATAGCACCCTTTGCGAAAATCCAGCCCGTTGATCCGGTCAAACCCGGCTTCTAGGATGAAAGTATCCGGTGTCAATTCAATGCCAGTCTCAGGGATCAAATGCGCCACGCGCAGCGCGACCCAATCGGTCGGGTCCTCGCTCTGCGGCGTGTCGCGGTAGGCCCGCCAGCCCATTTCGGGGTGACGCGGGTCGATCACGGCATCGTCTGGCGCGGGGCCGGTGCCTCGGTGCAGGTGCAGATCAGTGGGTTCGATCGTCACCTTGGCCCGCAGTTTGTACATCATCAGGCGTTGCGCGAGCATGTCGCCAAGGCTGTCGTCCACGTCCAGCAGCACAGCGTCACCGTCCGTAATCAGAAAGAAATCCGCCATATATTTCCCCTGCGGGGTCAGGAGGGCGGCATAGACCGGACCTTGGTCCAGTTTGCTCACGTCATTGGTCACGATCCCTTGCAGGAAGTCGCGGGTGTCGGGGCCTGTCAGGCGCAGAATGCGGCGCTTGGTCATGCGGGTGTCCTTTGATTGCTGGCCATGACATATAGCCTGTCAAACCCATCCAAAAGGGGCAACCATGCGCGCGCCGATCTCTGTTGTCATTCCCACGCTTGACGCGGCAAAAGTCTTGCCCGCCTGTCTTGGCGCTTTGGTCGAGGGGGTGCAGGCCGATCTGATCCGCGAGGTCATCATCAGCGACGGTGGGTCACAGGACGGGACCGGGCAATTGGCCGAAGGCTGGGGGGCCGAAGTGGTGATTGGGGCGCCTTCGCGCGGTGGGCAGTTGCGCCGGGGCTGTGCGGTGGCACAGGGCGACTGGCTGTTGGTTCTTCATGCGGATACGGTGCTGGCCCCCGGTTGGGCGGCGGCGGTGCAGAGCCATATGGCGCATCACACTGCGGCAGCGGGGTGGTTTCACCTGCGCTTTGACCACGGCGGTGTGGCAGCACGCGTTGTGGCAAGCTGGGCCAACCTGCGCAGCCGTATGGGGCTGCCCTATGGAGATCAGGGGCTGCTGCTGTCGCGTGCGCTTTATGAAGCGGTTGGCGGCTATTCCGATCAGCCGCTGATGGAGGATGTGGCGCTGGCCGGTGCTCTGCGTGGGCGGTTGCGCGCGCTTCAGGCTGTGGCCGTAACGAGTGCTGAAAAATACCGCCGTCAAGGCTGGCTGCGCCGGGGTGGGCGCAACCTTTGGACTTTGATCCGCTACATGATGGGCGTGCCGCCTGCCAAGCTGGCCGAAGCCTACCGCAAAGCCTGAGCCTTAGCCAAACAGTGCCGCGCCAAGCCGTTGCAGCAAATTGGGCTGTTGCGCTTCCTTGCGCCGCGCCTTTGCCCGGCCCGCGCCAAGACCGCGAGTGTCGGTCACTGTTTTGCCATCGCGGAATTGCAAGCGGTAGAGGTCCGCATAGATGCCGCCGCGGGCCATTAACTCGTCGTGTGTGCCTTCGTCTTTCACCTGACCCCGGTCCATCACCACAATCTTATCGGCGCTGCGAATGGTCGACAGCCGATGGGCAATGACAATTGTTGTGCGCCCTTTGGCAAGACGGTCCAGCGCATCCTGCACGACCTGTTCGGACTGAGCATCAAGCGCGCTCGTTGCCTCGTCCAGCAACAGAATGGGTGTATCGCGTAGCAGGGCGCGGGCTATGACCACGCGTTGCCGCTGACCGCCCGACAGGGCAGAGCCGCGGGGGCCAACGCGGGTGTCGAGCCCTTTATCCAACTGCGGCAGGAAATCGGCCACATGCGCGTCTTGCAAGACCTGTTGCAGGTCTTCGTCGCTGACATCTGTGCGGCCCAGGATAATGTTCTCGCGCAGGGATTCGTCAAACAGCAGCGCTTCTTGCGTGACGACCGAGAACATGCCGCGCAGATCGTTCAGCGTCATGGCATTGGTGTCGGTGCCACCGATTTGCACCTGTCCGGACTGCGGATCGACCAACCGGGTGAGCAGGTTGAAAATCGTTGATTTACCGGCGCCCGAGGCACCAACCAGCGCAGTGGTCTCGCCCGCTTTGGCGGTCAGGTTCAGCGCATCCAGCACCTTAGTGCCGCCATAGGACAGAGAGACATCTTTCAACACAACGTCAGGTGGCCCGGTGGGGGCAGGGACAGGCTGGGCCGGGCTGCGCAAGCGCAAGGGCGCGTCGAGCAGTTCCTTGATCCGCTCAAGTGCTGCGGCAGCCATCTGCCACAGGCCGCTGATCGCGCCCAATCGGCGCAGCGGCGAGAACATAAAGCCAAGCGCGGTGAAGAAGGTCATGAACTCACCGATGGTCTTGTTCCCCGCGATGATTTCGGACCCACCATAGACGATGACCGCCATGAAGCCGATGCCCGACATGATATCGATCATTGCCGGGATCGCGGAGTTGCCAAAGGCAGCGCGGACTTCGGTGCGGATGAAGGTGCGGGTCAATTCGCGGTATTGCCGCGCCTGATAGGCTTCCAGCGCGTTGAGTTTGATCTGCACGATACCATGAAACACTTCGTCCAACCGCGTGGACAGGCTGGCCCCCAGATCACGTGCCTCGCGCGAGCGGGCGCGGACGAAGCGCTGCGCAATCGCCGCAGGCAGGATCATCAGCGGCACGCCGATCATCGCCAGCAGCGCCCAGATGGGATCAATCGCAATGGCCACGCCCATCAGGATCACCAGCCCCACCAGATCGCGCCCCGCGCCGGTAATGACTGCACGCCAAACGTCGCTCACCGCGTTCACATCCGATTGCACCCGTTGCACCAGAAAGCCAGGCGGGTGGCTTTGGTGAAAGGCGCCGTCTTGGCGCATCATCTGGTCCAGCAGGTCAATGCGCAGGTCTGCTGCCGTGCGCTGTGCCACACGGGTCAGCAGCACCTTTTGCACCACTGTCGCTAAAGCGCGCAGTGCAAAGATACCGACCAGCACCAGCCCGACCCAGACCAAAGCGCCCCGGTCACCGCCGACAAAAACCCGGTCAAACATCGGCTCCATCAATTTGGCGAGCACGCCCAGGGTGGAGCCTTCGACGATCATGAAAAACACCGCCACGATCATGATGCCGGTGTGCTTTTTCAGATAGTCCCGCCAGAGCCAGCGCATCAGTTGCGCGGAGGTGTAGCTTTCATCATTCATCCCGCCGTGGTCCTTTTGGGCAATCGGGTAAGGTGTAGGGGAGCACGGGGGGCAGGGCAAGCAACTGTCATGGCGAAGCTGGCCGCGCGGCAGGCGTGCCACGGCGCTTACCCTTCCCCTTTTGTGCCCCTTGGCGGAGCGTTCTGCGGGGATTGACCCATAAAGCCCGCGCAGTAAGGTGACGCCGACCGCAGCCTGGTCGCGCAATAAACGAATGGCCTCTAATCCTATGACCACACACCACAAATTGGCCCAAGGCCGTTCCTATCTCGCGATCCCCGGCCCCTCTGTCATCCCCGAAGCTGTGCTAAGCGCGATGCACCGTCCGGCGCCCAATATCTATGAGGGCGAGCTGGTTGATATGATGCCGGGGTTGATCGCTGATCTGAAGCATATCGCCCGCACCAAACATCACGTCGCGATGTACATCAGCAACGGTCACGGCGCGTGGGAGGCTGCGTTGAGCAACGTTCTGGCCCCCGGTGATCAGGTGCTCGTGCTCGCCACCGGGCGGTTCGGCATCGGCTGGGGGGAGATGGCCACCGGGCTTGGGGCCGAGGTAGAGGTGATGGATTTTGGCCGTGCAACGTCCATTGATCTTGAGCAGGTCAACGACCGTCTGCGGGCCGACCCGGACCACAAGATCAAAGCGGTCATGGCGGTGCAGGTGGACACTTCCACCTCCGTGCGCAATGACATCGCCGCCCTGCGTGCTTGCGTGGATGCCTGCGATCATCCGGCGCTGTTGATGGTCGATTGCATCGCCTCTCTGGGCTGTGAGCGCTTTGAGATGGACCTATGGGGCGTTGATGTCATGGTAACCGCCGCGCAAAAGGGGCTTATGGTGCCGCCCGGCATGGCTTTTGTCTATTTTAACGACCGAGCCGAGGCGGCGCGGGCGCGGCTCCCACGGGTGAGCCGCTATTGGGATTGGACGCCGCGCGCGCATCCCGAAGAATTCTACCAGCTACATGGTGGCACAGCGCCGACGCATCACCTCTATGGGCTGCGTGCTGCGTTGGACATGATCAAGGAGGAGGGGATTGATCAGGTCTGGCAGCGCCATGCAACGCTGGCGCGGGCGATCTGGGCCGCGAGCGAAGCGTGGGAGGCGCAAGGCAGTCTGCGGCTAAACGTGCAAGAGCGCGACCTGCGCAGCCATGCGGTCACCGCCCTGCGGTTGCAGGCGCCCCAAGCCACTGAACTGCGCAATTGGGTTCAGGACAACCTTGGGCTTACGCTTGGTATCGGGCTCGGTATGGCCGAAAAGGGCGATCCCGCGTGGCATGGGTTTTTTCGCATCGGCCATATGGGTCATGTCAACGGCCATATGATCATGGGGCTGTTGGGAGGGATTGAAGCGGCGATGACTGCGCTGAAGATTGACCACGGCGCAGGCGCGCTTGCCGCCGCCGCCGAGGTGATCGGTGGCAAAGGTTAAACGCGCCGCGCCTCCGCCAGCGCCTCGGGCAATGCTGCGGCAAAGTGGTCGAGGTCTTCGGGCCTGCCGCAGCTGACGCGGATACAGCGGTTTTGCGGCGCCGCAAAGGGCATCCGCACAAAGATGCCCCGCGCCACCAGCGCTTCCAATACCGCTTTGGCAAAGGCACCATCCCGCCCGCAATCAATCGCCACGAAATTCGTCGCGGAGGGCAAGGCGGTCAGACCGTTCTCTGCCGCGATTTGGGTGATGCGCTCGCGGGCCTGCGCAATCTGGCGCTGCACTTGGCGCAGGTAGTCCTGATCCTGCACCGCTGCCAGCGCACCTGCCTGTGCGGCGCGGTTCAGGCCAAAGTGATTGCGGACCTTGTGAAATGCCGTAATCAACTCAGGCGCCGCAATCGCATAGCCGATCCGCGCACCGGCGAGGCCATAGGCTTTGGAAAAGGTCCGCATCCGGATCACGCGCGGATCATCCGCTGAAATCTCGGGCGCGGTGCCGTCGGGGGCGCATTCGATATAGGCCTCATCCAACAGCAACAGGCTGCGCGTCGGCAAATTATCCAGCGCCTGTTCAAGCGCACCGGCTTCATGCCATGTCCCCATTGGGTTGTCAGGATTTGCCAGATAGACGATCTTGGCATCAACCTCCGCCGCCTTAGCGAAGAGAGCAGAGGGGTCTTCGTGATCGTCGCGGTAAGGTACCTTATGCAGTTCGCCGCCAAAGCCTGTCACATGGTAGTTGAAGGTCGGATAGGCGCCCTCAGAGGTGACCAACGCGTCACCTTCGCCCACCAGCAAGCGCACGAGGTAGCCCAAAAGCCCGTCGATCCCTTCGCCGACGATGATGTTTTCAGGACGGATGCCGTGCAGCTCCGCCAAAGCCGCGCGGAGGTCCACGCTCTCAGAATCGCCGTATTTCCACATCTCGGTCTCTGCCATCGCGGCGATGGCGCGGGGTGAGGGGCCAAAGATGTTCTCATTGGCGCCAAGCCGCGCTTTGAACGGACGGCCCGTAGCGCGCTCCTGTGCTTCGGGTCCGACAAAGGGGACATTCGCAGGGAGGCTTTGGGCGAGCGGAGTCAGGCGTATATCTGTCATGCGCTAGGTGTAGGCGCGGCAGCGGGGCGGGGCAAGAGCTTGGCCCCCTGCCGCGACGTTTTGCTGGCGCGCTGCGGCGATCTGCGGTGAACTGCGCCAAACAGTTAGGAGAACCACCATGTCCCGCGTTCAAGTTCGGATCGAAGACCATATCGCCCATGTGACCCTCACCCGCGCCGACAAGATGAACGCGGTCGATGATGAGATGATCGAAGCCATCATTGCGGCAGGGCAGGAGGTTGCAGCATCGGATGCGCGGGTGGTTGTACTGTTGGGCGAGGGCAAGGCGTTTTGCGCGGGCATCGATATCGGCGGGCTCTCGGGGATGCTGGGGCAAGACATCGATGCGCTGATCATGCCGCGCACTCATGGCGAGGGGACGACGAACAAATGGCAGGAAGTGTCGATGGTCTGGCACCGTTTGGAAATCCCGGTGATCGCGGCGCTGCACGGGGTGGTTTTTGGCGCCGGGATGCAACTGGCGCTTGGGGCGGATATTCGGATTGCCGCACCTGATACGAAGCTCGCAGTGATGGAGATGAAATGGGGCATTGTGCCGGATATGGGCGGTATGGTGCTGCTGCCGCGTTTGGTGCGCTCGGATGTGCTGCGGCGGTTGACCTATACGGCGGCCCCGGTGGATGCCGCGCAGGCGGAGCGTTGGGGGTTGGTGACCGAAGTCGCTGATGATCCGCAGGCGGCGGCGCTCGACTTGGCGCGGGTGATCGCGGGCAAGGGGCCGAATGCGGTGAAGACGGCGAAGCGGTTGATCGGGTTTGCGGAATCAGGGGCGTCGGATGCGGAAGTGCTTGAGGCCGAGTCGCGCGAACAGGCGGCGCTGCTGGGCAAGCCCGAGCAGATGGAAGTGATCGCAGCGGAGTTTGGCAAGCGGCCTGCGGTGTTTAAATAGGGCAGGTTTGCGCAGCGTTTGCACTGTGCGCAACAGCCCGGCTTCAAGGCCGTAAGGCCGTAAGGCCGCTGGCAGCGCCCGACCGCCCGGATGGGCTGGCGCTTTTGCTATTGGGTGTTGTCCTGCGGACCGTTCAAATGTCCAGCAGAGATAAATAGGCAAACTAAGATCGGTAGAGCGCCATCCTGCGGTCTGGCCTCGCTTGGCTTGCGCAGCGTTTGCACTGCGCGCAACAGCCCGGAATTAAGGCCGTAAGGCCACCGGCAGCGCCAGACCGCCCGGATGGGCTGACGCTTTTGCAGTCGAAGTGACGTCCTGTGAAAGCGGCGTTTGCGCGGCAGAAATAAACTGCCTCACTGCATCGTTGACAGCACCATCCCGCGGTCTGGCGCTGCCCTGCTCGCGTGGCGTGTTTGGCATGGCGGCTAAACCACCACGCCGGGAATCTCAGCCCAGTTCAGCCAGTCGGTCCAAAGCCGCCTGCAACTGGTCTGCCTCTTCCTGACGGGCCGCAAGGTTCGCCTGCGCTTCGGCCACAACCTCTTCCGGAGCCGACGCCGCGAATTTGGGGTTGTTCAACCGCCCCTTCAGCCCGCCGATCTCCTTGCCCAGCTTGTCGAGCGACTTTTGCAGACGGGCTTTCTCGGCATCGATGTCGATCAGACCCGCCAGCGGCAGGCCAAAGCTCGCCCCCGGTGCGGCAATAGAAACCGTACCTTTAGGGAAGCTCTCGGTCCGCTCAAGGCTCTCGACCCGCGCAAGGCGTTTGATCATCACCTCGTTGCGGTCCCATGCGCCCTGCGCGGCCTCGTCCATCTCGGTCACCAGCATCGGCACCTTCAGCCCCGCTGGCACATGCATCTGCTGACGCGCGGAGCGGATGCTTTCGATCAGACCAATCACCCAGTTCAACTCGCGGTCCGCCTCTGCGTCCAGCAAGTCGGCGGTCGTATAGGTCGGCCAATCGGTCAGGGCGAGCAACTCGTCGCGCTTGGCGGCGGTTTGCCACAACTCTTCGGTGATGAAGGGCATGATCGGGTGCAGCAGCACCAGACATTGCTCTAGCACCCAAGCCATCGTTGCGCGGGTCTCTTCGGCCTCCGGCGCGTCGTCCTGCAACAGCGGCTTGGAGAGTTCCACATACCAGTCGCAGACCTTGCCCCAGACAAATGCGTAAAGCGCATTGGCCGCATCGTTGAAACGGAAGTTGCCGAGGGCCGCGTCCACTTCTTCGCGGATGCGGGCGGTCTCACCCACGATCCATTTGTTCAGCGTGGCTTGTGGCTGCGGCATCGTCGCAGGCATGCTGTCGAAGACGTTGTTCATCTCGGCAAAGCGGTGGGCGTTCCAAAGCTTGGTGCCGAAGTTGCGATAGCCCGCGATGCGCTGCGTCGAGAGCTTCAGGTCGCGCCCCATCGCTGCCATTGAGGTCAGCGTAAAACGCACAGCATCTGCGCCGTAATCGTCGATCAACTCCAGCGGGTCGAGCACGTTGCCCAGGGACTTCGACATCTTCTTGCCCTTCTCATCGCGCACCAGCGCGTGGACATAGACGGTGTCGAAGGGTTTCTGATCGACCACGGCGTATTGCATCATCATCATCCGGGCGACCCAGAAGAAGATAATATCGAAGCCGGTGACCAGCACGGAGGTGGGGAAGTATTTCTGAAGCTCCGCCGTCTGCTCAGGCCAGCCGAGCGTGCCGATGGGCCAAAGGCCGGAGGAGAACCATGTGTCGAGCACGTCGGGATCGCGGCGCAGGGTCTTGCCCGGCGCCATGGCCTGCGCCTCGGCCTCGGTCGGTGCGCAATATTCGTTGCCCTCGTCGTCGAACCACACCGGGATCTGATGCCCCCACCAGAGCTGGCGCGAAATGCACCAAGGCTCGATGTTCTCCAGCCAGTGGAAGTACACTTTGCGGTCCTGCTCGGGCAGGATCGTGACTTCGCCAGAACGCACGGCGTCGATAGCGGGCTGCACGATCTTGTCGGTGGCAACAAACCATTGGTCGGTCAGCATCGGCTCGATCACCACCTTTGAGCGGTCGCCGAAGGGCTGCATGATCTTCTTGGCTTCCACCAGCGGCACGAGGTTCTCTTCCTCGGTGCGCATCTCGCCGCCTTCACCGGGCTCGACGGGGGCTTTCTTGGCGGCGCGGCCAAGGCGGGGGTCGGTCGCCTCGGTCATCACAGCGAGACCCTCGGCGGTCACGTCTTCGACCACGCGTTTGCGGGCTTCGAAACGGTCGAGGCCTCGGTAGGCGTCGGGGACGAGGTTGATCTCGGTCGCGTCTTCGGGAGCGGCTTCCGATCCCTCGGCGATGGCCTGCGCGCGGGCGGCGGCCTCATCGTAGGGCAGACCATCGGCGCGCATCTTCCCTTGGGTGTCCATCAGCGCGTAGAGCGGGATGCCGTTGCGCTTGGCGACGCCGTAGTCGTTGAAGTCATGTGCGCCGGTGATCTTTACCGCGCCCGAGCCGAAGTTCTTATCCGGGTATTCGTCGGTGATGATCGGGATCAGACGGCGCTGCTCTTTCGGGCCAACGGGAATTTCACAGAGTTTTCCGACGATTGAGGCGTAACGCTCATCCGATGGGTGAACTGCCACCGCGCCATCGCCGAGCATGGTTTCAGGCCGCGTTGTGGCGATGGAGATATAGTCGCGGGTCTCCTCAAACAGCACGTTGCCGTCTTCGTCCTTCTCGACGTAGGTATAGGTCTCACCCCCCGCCAGCGGATACTTGAAGTGCCACATGTGGCCGTCGACTTCGGTGCTCTCGACCTCAAGGTCAGAGATCGCGGTCTCGAAATGCGGGTCCCAGTTGACCAGCCGCTTGCCGCGGTAGATCAGGCCTTTGTTATACATATCCACGAAAACCTTGATGACGGCATCGTGGAAATTGCCCTCTTCGCCCGCGGGCGCACCGGGTGCGCCGGACATAGTGAAAGCGTTGCGCGACCAGTCGCAAGACGCGCCCAAGCGGCGCAGCTGGTCAATGATCGTACCGCCGGATTTCTGCTTTTGCTCCCAGACCTTGGCGGTGAAAGCCTCGCGGCCCAACTCGCGACGGCCCGGCTGGCCGGTGGCGGCCAATTCTCGCTCCACCACCATCTGCGTGGCGATGCCCGCGTGGTCTTGGCCGGGCTGCCAAAGCGTGTCGAAACCCTGCATCCGGTGCCAGCGCACCAGAATGTCCTGCAACGTGTTGTTAAAGGCATGGCCCATGTGCAGCGAGCCGGTGACATTCGGCGGCGGGATCATCACCGAGAAATGCTCATCCCGCTGCGCATTCGCGCCTGCTTTGAACGCGCCCTTGGTCTCCCAATCGGCGTAGATGCGGCTTTCCGCCTCGGCGGCGTTGAAGGTCTTTTCGAGTGCCATGGTCATGATCCCTTTTGTTGCGCCCCGTTTAACGGGCTGGCGCGGCGAGGGAAAGACCTATGGCTTAGCGGGCAGGGCTTAGCCGCGCCGGTCGATCTTAGTGCTCAGATGAATGAGGCTTTCGCTGCCTTTCACCCCCCGCGTCTCGCCAATGCGGTCGAGGGTTTCGTCCAACTCATGCGTGGTCTGTGCGGCGATCTGTACCAGCAGGTCAAAGCGGCCCGAGGTGGTGTGGACCACCTGCACCCCGGGCAGGCTGCGCAGACGGGCGAGCACGGCGGGGCCGGCACGGAGTTCGATGTTCACCAAGGCGGTGGCGTGAAGTGGGGCGCGGGCAGCCTCGCCAAGACGGAGCGTATAGCCTGCGATAGCGCCGCTGCGTTCTAACCGCTCCAACCGGGCCTGAACTGTCGTGCGAGCAAGGCCGAGTTTGCGGGCGAGATCGGCGATGGGCTGGCGGGCATTGCCTTGCAAAGCCGCAATCAGGGCGCGATCAGTTTCGTCGATTTGTGCTGTCATATCGTCACTCTGCCGAAAGTTTCCATCACAATAGGCCGTCTGCCACGATGAATCGACCAAGAATGGTGATTTGCTAGAGAAAAGCAAAAACCTGAGGTTCCGATGCAGCACACCGCCCCCCTGTCCGACACACCCGCCGCCTTTCTGGCGAAACATAGCCCCGATGCGCCGGTGCTCTTTCTTGCGCCTTCGGTGCTGCAAGCTACGGCACGGCGGTTTCAGGCGGAGTTCAATGGGCTGGTGACCTATGCGGTCAAGGCCAATGACCGGGTTGAAGTGCTGTCGAACCTCGTCGCGGCGGGGATCACGACTTTTGATGTCGCCTCTCCGGCAGAGATGGCGGCGGTGCGGGCGGTCTGCCCACAGGCAGTGCTGCATTACAACAACCCCGTGCGCTCGACCGAGGAGGTGGCTGCGGGGATCAAAGAGGGTGTGGCGAGCTGGTCTGTCGATGACTTCTCGGAACTGGCGAAACTGGCCGATGTGCCGCGCAGCGCCGAGGTCGCGGTGCGCTTTGCGCTGCCGGTAAAGGGTGCGGCCTATGATTTCGGTGCGAAATTCGGCGCGGCGCCCGATCTGGCGGCAGAACTGCTGCGCGAAGTGGTCAAGATTGGCTTTACCCCATCGCTGTGTTTCCATCCCGGCACACAATGCAATGACCCGCAGGCTTGGGCGCAATATGTGCGTGCTGCCGCAGGTATTTTGCGGGCGGCGGATGTTTCGATTAATCGTCTGAACATCGGCGGTGGCTTTGCTGTCGACCGAGGGTTTGACGCGCCGGATCATGGGGCGGTGTTCGCAGCCGTAAAGGTGGCTTTGGTGGAGACCTTTGGCGAGGGAGCACCAACGCTGCTCTGCGAACCGGGGCGCGCGATGGTGGCAGATGCCGCTGTCTTGGCCGCGCGGATCAAGGGGATGCGGGCCGAGGGCGAAACGGTATTTCTCAATGACGGGATCTATGGTGGCTTGGCCGATCTGCGGGATATGGGCCTCTCTGGCTTGATTGATGTGGTGGGTCCAGATGGGGCGCTGCGCCATAAAACCCGGACCCCGCGCATCGTCTTTGGCCCCACCTGCGACTCTCTGGACCGGTTGCCCGATGGGCTGCCACTGCCCGAAGACACGCAGACCGGCGACTACCTTTTGTTCGGCGGCATGGGGGCCTATTCGATTGCCATGTCCACGGCCTTTAACGGTTACGGGGTGGCGCGGGTCGAACTGGTTTCAGGGTTGTGATGCTACACTTCCACCTCCTAGGCGGGAGTGGCTCTGGACACTGACACGCTGCTCGCTACTGTTGATTAAAAGCAGTGCAGGCAACGAGGGCAGCGTCAGATGGAGAAGTTCGGGAGGAGCCAGCCGGTCAAACGGGTGGAGGACCAGCGGTTTCTGACCGGACAGGGGCGCTATGTGGATGACATCGCCCCGCCGGACGCGCTGCACGGTCTCTTTTTCCGCGCTCCGGTGGCGCATGGGCTGATCACCGAGTTGGACGTGAACGAGGCGCGTACGGCAGAGGGCGTGCATGCCGTGCTGACCTGTGCCGATCTCGAAACAGCAGGGGTGAATATCGCGCTGCCCGGCACAGTGGTCGAAAACCGCGACGGCAGCAAAGGCGCCAAACCGCTGCGCCCGATGCTGGCCAAGGACCGGGTGCGCTATGTGGGCGAGCCGGTGGCGCTGATCGTGGCAGAAACCCTGCAACAGGCCCGCGATGCGGCAGAGTTGATCCTCTTCGACGCCGATGACCTGCCCGCGAAGATGGACCTCGCACCGGGCGGCGCGCCTCTGCACGCCGAAGCGCCGGACAACCGCGCCTTTGACTGGGGCATGGGTGACGAGGCGGCGGTCGAGGCTGCCTTTGCCAAAGCTGCGCATCGTGTGAAGCTGGAGGTGGGCGACAACCGGATCATCGTCAACTCGATGGAGCCGCGGGGCTGCTATGCGGAATGGACCGATGGGCGGCTGCATGTGGCTTTGGGCGGGCAGGGCGTCTGGGCGCATAAGGGGTTTTTCGTCAAAGCCTTTGGGCTGACAGAGGACGACGTGCGCGTGACCAACCCCGATGTCGGCGGCGGTTTTGGCATGAAGGCGATGACCTATCCGGAATATTTCTGCGTGGCCCAAGCCGCACGGACGCTGGGCCGCCCGGTGCGCTGGATGTCGGAGCGCACAGAGGCGATGCTCACCGATAACGGCGGGCGCGATCTGGTGTCTTGGGCCGAGTTCGCCTTTGACGAAAACCACAAGATCACCGCCTACCGCGTCGACACGCGCTGCAACCTTGGTGCCTATAACAGCCAGTTCGGCCAGCCGATCCAGTCGCAACTGTTCTCCAAGGTGTTGATGGGCGTTTATGATGTCCAAGACACCTATCTGCATGTCGAAGGCTTTTACACCAACACCGTGCAGGTCGATGCCTATCGCGGAGCCGGGCGGCCTGAGGCGATCTATGTGCTTGAACGGCTGATGGACCGCGCCGCGCGGGAGTTGGGCGTGGATCCGTGGGAGTTGCGGCGGATCAACTTTATTAAGCCGGATCAGTTTCCCTATACCACTGCCACGGGGGAGCGTTACGATGTGGGGGATTTTTCCCGCCTGCTAAACCGCGCCGCGCAAGAAGCTGACCGCGATGGTTTCACCGCGCGACGCGAGGCCGATGCCAAGCGCGGTCTGCTGCGTGGGCAGGGGCTGTGTTACTATATCGAAAGCATTTTGGGTGATCCTGCGGAAGGTGCAAAAGTGGTTTTTGAGGAGGACGGCAGCGTGACGATCTATGTCGGCACCCAGAGCAATGGGCAGGGCCATGAAACGGTCTATGCGCAGTTCCTGTCGGACCAAACCGGTATTCCTGCGGATCGCATCCGTGTCGTGCAGGGGGACAGTGATCTGATAAAGAAAGGCGGCGGCACCGGCGGCTCGCGCTCGGTCACCACGCAGAGCAATGCGACGCTGGCTACCGTGGCCAAGATCACGGAAGTGTTTGCGGGCTTTCTGGCCGAGGAAATGGGCGTCGATGCCGCAGAGATCTCCTTTGACGATGAACGCTTCCGCGCAGAAGGCTCGAACCTGACGCCGACCATGTTGGAAGTGGCCGAGATGGCCCGCGCCAAAGGGCGCCACGATCTGCTGAGCCATCACGAGCGCAGCACCTTACCGGGGCGCAGTTACCCCAATGGCGCGCATGTGGCCGAGGTGGTGATCGACCCCGAGACCGGCGTCGTGACGCTGGACCGCTACACGGTGGTGGATGATTTTGGCAACCTTATCAACCCCATACTGGCCGAAGGTCAGGTGCATGGCGGGGTGGCCCAGGGTGTCGGGCAGGCGGTGCAGGAACGGGTGGTCTATGATGAAGACGGCCAGCTTCTGACCGCCACTTTCATGGATTACGCCATGCCGCGGGCGGCGGACTTGCCGATGATCTCTTTCACCTCCGAGCCGGTGCCGTCTACGGCCAACCCGATGGGGATGAAAGGCTGCGGCGAAGCGGGGACCGTGGGGGCGCTCGCGGCGGTATCGAATGCGGTGCAGGATGCGCTGTGGGAACAGGGCGTAAGACAGGCAGACATGCCTTTCACGCCGCACCGGGTTTGGGAGATGCTGCAAGGTGACGCAATCGCAGCGGAGTGAGAGCCTTTTTCGGCGGCTGTTCGGGCGGCTTTGGCGGCGACCTGAGACAGATTTCGGCCCCCGTCGGGGGGCGGTCACCCATGTTATCATTCTGGATGGGACGATGTCGTCGCTGGCACCGGGGGAGGAGACCAACGCGGGCCTTGCCTATGGCCTTTGCCGCGAGATGGGCAGCGCGTTGTCGATCTATTATGAGCCCGGTCTGCAATGGCGCGATTGGCGTAGCGCGCGGGATGTGATCATGGGGCGCGGGATTAACCGGCAAATCCGCCGGGCCTATGGCTATCTTGCCTCGCGCTACCGTCCGGGGGATCAGATTTACCTGATGGGCTATTCGCGCGGCGCCTATGCGGTGCGCTCGCTCGCCGGGGTGATCGACCGTGTGGGCCTGCTGCGTGCTGATGCTGCGACAGAGCGTAACATTCGTGATGTGTACCGCTACTATGAGGCCCAAACACTCAGCGACGCCGGTCGCGCTTTTGCCGAGGCCAACTGCCATCCTGAGGTTCAGATCGAAGCGATTGGCGCGTGGGATACGGTCAAATCCTTGGGCATCAACGCGCCGTTTCTGTGGCGGTTGTCCTATCCGCGCCACGCCTTTCACAACCACGATCTGAGCCTGATCGTCAAAAACGGATTTCAGGCGCTGGCCTTGAACGAAAATCGGGTCGCCTATGGTCCGGTGATGTGGACCACGCCCGAAGGCTATACCGGGCGGTTGGAGCAGGTCTGGTTCTCAGGCACCCATGGTGACGTTGGTGGGCAGTTGAGCGGGCATCATGCCGCGCGGCCCTTGTCTAACATTCCGCTGGTCTGGCTGCTGTTGCGCATGAATGAGAGCGGGTTGCCGCTGCCGCTTGGCTGGACGCATCGCTTTCCGCAAGACCCAACCGCGCCCTCTGTCGGCCAGTGGCGCGGGCATGGGCGCATCCTCATGTCGCGCCGTCGCCGTGTGGTGGGGGCGGACCCTTCTGAGCGCATCCACGAGAGCGTTGCCACCCGCACAGCCCAGACCACACGCCCGGGCATTCTGGCCCGCGCTCAGGGTGCGATTTCGAGTTCTTAGTGTTCAGTTCCGGTCAGAGGGGTGGTTGATCCCATCGCTATAAGGCAGCGGCTCTAGCTCCCATGGGTGTACCCCTTCAAGCGCGCCAAGGTTCACGCCACATTCTTCGGGGTTGGAGCGGCGCTGGTGGTGGGTGTAAATCCCGCAGGTCTTGCAAAAGTAATGCTGCGCTGTGTGGGTGCCCCAAGTGTAGAGCGTCAGGTTATCGGCCCCTTTGAGCACGGTCACCTTGCTGGCGATAGCCGTTACCGTGGCCGCAGCGCGGCGGCGGCAGAAAGAGCAGGTGCAGCGCGAAGCGGAGGCCAGTCCCTGTGGCAGCAGCGCTTCGATCACCACGGCGCCGCAGTGGCAAGAGGCGCGACGGGTTTCAGAGGTTTCGGTCATTTGCGTCTCACTTTCGGAATGCGGCTCTCGATCACGTCATATTGAGCGGAGGCATGGGGTGGATGGCCATGGGTGCGCGACCAGAAGGCAAAACCACCCCGGCGCAGCCAGACTGGCAGGGTCAGCACCAGACCGGCGATGAACCCTCCGGCATGCGCCCAATAGGCCACGCCGCCGCTGCCGGGCGTGGCCCCGATCCCGCCGATGAATTGCAGTGCAAACCACAGCCCCAGCATGATCCAAGCCGGGATCGGAAAGATGCGGAAAAACACGATGAAGATCACCAGAATATCGACCTTGGCGCGGGGAAACAGCAGCAGATAGCCGCCCATCACCCCGGCGATAGCGCCCGAGGCACCGACCATCGGCACCCAAGAGAGCGGCTCGGTGATGACTTGGCCAAGCCCCGCCGCAATGCCGCAAGCGAGGTAAAAGAGCAGATAGGGGATATGGCCCATCTCATCTTCGACGTTGTCCCCAAAGATATACAGAAACAACATGTTACCCGCCAAATGCATCCAGCCGCCATGCAGGAACATAGAGGTGAGCAGCCCGCCATAACCTTCGCCGAGGCTTAGCCGAGCTGGCAGCAGCGCATAGGTGTAGTAAAACATCCCAAGCGCCTGATCGTCGGCCATCAGCCCCACGTAGGACAAAAACACGCCAATATTCAGCGCCATCAACGCATAGGTGACATAGGGCGTGCGGCCCGAGGGGTTATGATCGCGGATCGGGAACATGCCGGCCACCCTTTGCCAAGTCCTGCGCGTGGTCAAGACGCGCAGTTGCGTGCGTCTTAGCTGCGCTGACGCTGGCGCATGTCAAGCGGTGCCGAGCAAATCCCGCGCGATCCGCTCGAAAATGCCCGCGCCGATGGGGATCAGGTCATCGGGGAAATCGTAGTCCGGGTTGTGCAGCGCGGCGTAGTCCTTGCCCGGCCCGAGGCAGAGCATGGCCGCCTTTGCGGTCTGACCAAAGACGCCGAAATCTTCAGAAGCGCGCATCGGTACGCCTTCAGCGCCATTTGAGACCCCCAGAGCGTTCATCGCAGTGCGGGCGACCTCATAGGCTTCCGGCGCGTTGATAGAGGCTGCGAAATGGTCAAAGATCTCGAGGCTGTGCTTCAGCCCATGCGCAGCTGCGACGTCATCCACCAGAGCGCGCAGGTCCGCTTCGATCTCGGCCAGTCCGGTGTCGTGAGCGCTGCGCAGGGTGGCATAGATCACCGCCTCGCCGGGGGCGATGCCAAAACTCGGCTCGCCAATGCGTGCGTGGGTCAGCGTCACCAGCCTGAAATCATCATCCAGTGTTCCACCCGCCCCAAGCGCGTCGACCGCCGGGAGCAGTTGCGCCACCGCTAGCGCGGGCGAGGTGCCATCGTCGGGGTCGGCGGCATGGGCGGTTTTGCCGGTCAGCGTGATCGCCATGCCCATTGACGCGCAGTTGATCAGCCCCGGACCGGAGGAAACATGGCCAAAGGGCTGGCCCGGCTCGACATGAATGGCAAAGGCCCAATCGGCGGCGATCTCAGCATAGGCCGGGTCCGCCACGACCGCTTTGGCGCCGCTGCCGTCTTCCTCTGCTGGCTGGAACATCAACACCACACGCCCTTGAGCGACCGGGCGGCGCGAGATCATACGGCCCAGGGCCAACAGCATGGTCATATGGCCGTCATGGCCGCAGACATGGCTTTTGCCCGACACTTTGGACGCCCAAGGAATGTCATGGTCTTCGGGGATCGGCAGCCCGTCCAACTCGGCGCGGAACAGGACGGTGGGGCCGGGGGTGCCGCTGTCAAAGACTGCTGCAACCCCATGCCCGCCCAGACCCGTCAGGATACGTCTGGGGCCGAGTTTTTCCAGTTCCGCCGCGATGGTGCGGGCGGTCTCGGACTCCTCGCCCGAGACTTCGGGGTATTGATGGAGCGCCCTGCGAAACTGCGTCAGGTCTTGAATGTCGCTGTTCGTTAGCATGGCGCTCCTCCGGTTGTGCGTGCCGTTTTAGGCCATCATCCCCAAGAGCTGTGCATTGCCGCCAGAGGCGGTGGTGTCAACACAGACATGCCGCTCCGCCCGGACACGCGCGGTATCAGGCAGGCCGCGCAGCAGTGGGATGATCGCCCCCTCGCGCTGTGCCAGTGCTTGGTCGATCTTGCGCGCAGTGGCGTCGTCCCCCCACCAGAGTACACCGCCATAGGCCGGACCGGAGGTGAGCAGATCGGGGTTAATCTGGCCTGTCGCCTCGACTGCGACGCCGCCCAAGGCCCGCACCGCCTTGGCCTGCGCGGCAGCCGTCTCTGCCCCCGGTCCCATGCACAAGAGCGCGGGGCGTGGCAGGGTCGACAGGCGGTTGCTCTCGCCCGTGGGGCCGGGCATCGACTGGGTTTCCAGCACGGTTGGTTGATGCGCGGGCAGGGCGGGGAGTTGGCTTTGCGCGGCCTCCCATGTGCCGGCGCTGTCCTGATGATCTGGCGCGCTGAAACGCGGCAGATAGTTCGGCCCGCCTGCCTTTGGCCCCGTGCCGGACAGCCCTTCGCCGCCAAAGGGTTGGCTGCCGACAATCGCGCCGATCTGGTTGCGGTTGACGTAGATGTTGCCCGCCTCGATCCGCTCCGAGACATGCTGCACCCGGTCGTCAATGCGGGTGTGCAGGCCAAAGGTCAGGCCATAGCCGGTGGCGTTGATGGCGTCGATCACCGCGTCGAGCTCATGGCTCTTGAAGGTCGCGACATGCAGCACAGGGCCGAAAATCTCGCGCTTCATATCGGCAATGCTGTCCACCCGCAGGATCGCTGGGCCCACAAAGGTGCCGCCTTCGGGCGCCTTGAGTTCCGCGATGACACGGCCTTTGGCGCGGGCGGTCTCAATATGGTCCAGAATGGTTTTGCGCGCGGCTTCATCGATTACCGGGCCTACATCCGTGGACAGATGCCAGGGGTCACCGATGTTCAGCGCCTGCATCGCCCCGGTCAACATGCGGATCAGGTCGTCGGCGATATCCTCTTGCACATAGAGGCAGCGCACGGCGGAACAGCGTTGGCCTGCCGATTGAAAAGCGCTTTCGACAATGGCCTGCACGGCCTGTTCGGGCAGGGCGGTGCTGTCAACGATCATGGCGTTCAGGCCGCCCGTCTCGGCGATCAGCGGGGTGCCGGGGGCGCAGTGTTCGGCCATATTGGCGCGGATGCGCAGGGCGGTGGCGGTGGAGCCGGTGAAGGCCACGCCGTTCACGCGGGCATCGCCGGTCAGCGCCGCGCCGACCTCGCCAGTGCCAGGCAGCAGTTGCAGGGCCGTGCGGGGGACGCCCGCTTCGTGCAGCACTTCGACCGCAAGTTTGGCGATCAGCGGGGTCTGCTCTGCTGGTTTGGCCAGCACGGCATTGCCCGCTGCGAGTGCCGCCGTGACCTGCCCGCAGAAGATCGCCAGCGGGAAGTTCCACGGCGAGATGCAGGTAAAGATGCCCGCGGGCGGGGTGTTGGTGGCTTGGCTCGCGTAGTAGCGCAGGAAGTCGACCGCTTCGCGTAGCTCGGCCACGCAGTCGGGCAACTGCTTGCCGGCCTCACGGGCGAGAATGGCGAAAATCTCGCCGTAGCGGTCCTCCAACATATCGGCGGCGCGCAGCAGGGTCGCGCGGCGGGTGTCCAGCGGCGCGTCCCAAGGGGCGGCATTGTCGAGCGCCGTGGCAACATCGGCCTTTGACGCCGGTTGCACCGTGCCGGGGGAGGTGCCGCCGGTGGGGTTGATCACTTCCACTGCCGCTTCGGGCGCTGCGTCCCCCGCAAGGATCGGGGCGGCTTCCCACGTCGCCTCCGCAAAGGGCTGGCGGGCCTCTTCGATGGCGGCGAGCGTGGGGCTATGTGCTAGGTCAAAGCCCTTTGCGTTGGCGCGTTGCGGCTGGAAGACCTCCGGCCCCTTGGGGATCGTCGGCGCGCTGTCTTGCAATTGGTCAAAGGGATCGGCGGCCACGACCTCTGGCGGCACGTCCTCGTCAACGATCTGGTTCACGAAGCTAGAGTTCGCCCCGTTTTCCAACAGGCGGCGCACCAGATAGGCCAGCAGATCGCGGTGCGCGCCCACGGGGGCATAGATGCGGCAGCGGGTGCGGTGTTTCTGCATCACGATGTCATGCAGCGTCTCGCCCATGCCATGCAGGCGCTGGAATTCATAGGCCTCGGGGTCGTCGGCCATATGCAGCACAGCGGCGACGGTATGGGCGTTGTGGGTGGCGAACTGCGGATAGATCCGGTCGGTCATGTTCAGCAGTTTGCGGGCGTTCGCAATGTAGCTCACGTCCGTGGCAGCCTTGCGGGTGAAAACCGGGAAACCGTCGATGCCTTCGACCTGCGCCTGCTTGATCTCGGTGTCCCAATAGGCGCCTTTGACCAGACGCACCATGATGCGGCGATTGTGGCGTGTGGCCATGTCATAAAGCGTGTCGATCACCGTGCCAGCGCGGGGGCCGTAGGCTTGCACGACCACGCCGAAACCATCCCAGCCTGCCAGCGCAGGTTCGGCCATAACCGTGTCGATCACTTCGAGGGAAAGAGCCAGACGGTCGGCTTCCTCGGCGTCGATGTTAAGCCCCATGCCCGCCGATTTCGCCAGCAGCGCCAAAGCGCGCAGACGCGGCACCAGATCGCGCATCACGGCGGCTTCTTGGGCCAATTCATAGCGTGGGTGCAGGGCCGAAAGTTTGACCGAGATGCCGGGGTTCTTGCGGATGTCCTCATGGGTGCAGGCATCGGCAATGGCCGAGATCGCGCGCGAATAGCTCAGGTGGTAGCGTTTGGCATCGGCTTCGGTCCGGGCCGCTTCGCCGAGCATGTCATAGCTATAGGTAAAGCCCTTTTTCTCCATCCCCTTTGCGCGTTTCATCGCGGCCTGAATGTCTTCGCCCAGCACGAACTGGCGGCCCATTTCGCGCATGGCGCGGCTCACGGCGGTGCGGATGACCGGCTCACCCAGACGTTTGATCGCTGCACGCAGGTGTCGGACGGGGCCGGGCTGGTCGTCGTCAAGCACGCGGCCTGTCAGCATCAGCGCCCAAGTGGAAGCGTTCACAAGGCTGGAAGTCGAGTGGCCCATGTGGCGGCCCCAGTCGGAGGGGGCGATCTTGTCTTCGATCAGCGCGTCGATGGTCTCGGCGTCCGGCACGCGCAGCAGCGCCTCGGCCAAACACATCAGCGCTACGCCTTCGTCCGTGCTAAGCCCATATTCCGCGAGGAAGACTTCCATCATGCCGGGCGCTGAGGTGCCGCGAATGTCGCGCACCAGCCCTGCGGCGTCGGCGCTGATCGCCGCGCGGTCTTCGGGAGATAGATTTGCGGTCTCGATCAATTCCGCCAGAAGCGGGTCGGGGTCAGCATAGGTGCGGGCATCAATCGTGTGACGCAGGGCTTTGGCGTGATCGAGAGGCATGTCAGGCTCCAGTTGATGTTTGGCCTATGATATACCATTGTCTGCGGGAAGATCGCCCGATGATCTGGGTGCGTGAAGTCAATTGTACCGGAGTTTACACGAGAACATGTCGAATGACCTTTTGACGCTTGACCGTTTCGATCGCGCGATTCTGTCGGTCTTGGCCGAGGACGGGCGCATCAGCATCACCGACCTTGCCCGCCGCATCGGTCTGTCAAAATCGCCTACCCAAGCTCGCTTGCGCCGGCTTGAAGAGGGGGGTGTGATCCTTGGCTACCGCGCATTGCTGGACCCGATCCGGCTGGGGCTGGATCACGTGGCCTTTGTCGAAGTGCGTTTGAACGACACGCGTGAAGCAGCGTTGCGCGCCTTTAACCGTGCCGTTGCCAAGGTGCCTGAGATCGAACAAGCCCATATGATCGCGAGTCATTTTGACTATCTGCTCAAGGTGCGCACCCGGAATATGTCAGAGTATCGTCGCTTTCTGGGAGAGACGATCTCGGCCCTGCCGCATGTGGCCAGCACCTCGACCTATGTGGCGATGGAGGCGGTGAAAGAGACCATGCTGGCAGAGACGACCTAACTCTCAAACCGGCGGTAACGCACAGCAATCTGCCATTTACACCGCGCCCGTGATGGGTATTGTGCGCCACGATGCGGGCGTGATGGAATGGTAGACATACCAGACTTAAAATCTGTTGGGGCGTAGCCCCGTGTGGGTTCGAGTCCCACCGCCCGCACCATCCCATCTATCGACCATTTAGGCTGCCGCTGACAAAACTGGTGCTTTCGCCTCGGCTATCGGGCTGGGGAACATGACGGTAAAGGTCGTCCCCCGGCCGAGCGTGCTCTCTACCGTGATGTCACCGCCATGCCCAAGGGCCAGTTTTTTGCAGATCGCAAGACCCAGCCCCGTGCCGCCCTCGGCGCGGTCTTCGGCGTCTTCGACTTGGGTGAAAGCGTCAAAAATACGCTCTAGGTTCTGCGGCGCGATGCCGCTGCCGTTGTCCGCGACCTCAAAACAGAATCCGTCTGTGACAGCGCGCCCGCGCAGGTGGATCTCGGTCGCTTTGGAAAATTTCAGCGCGTTGCCCACAAGATTGATGAGGATCTGAAGGCTCCGGCTCCGGTCAGCGATGAGTGTGAGGTCTGGCGACTGCACATGCAATGTGGCACCCTTTTCGCGGGCCATACCTTGGAACTGATCGGCCACCTCATCCAATAGCGTACGGGCAGAGAAGGGGGCTTTGTTCAGCGCGAGGTTGTTCAGTTCCATGCTGGTGTAGTCGAGAATGTCATTGATAATAGACAGTAAATGCCCGCCCGCCGATTTAATGCGCTCACCATAAAGTTCGGCCTGATCGCCGATATTTTCGAAATGCTTCGCGGAAATAATCTCGTCAGGACCAATTTTAGACGAAGTGTGATTTTTCAATTTTGCCATGAACGTGGCATAGCCGATAACGATGGTCAGGGGGGTGCGTAGTTCATGGCTTAGCACGCTCATGAATTCCGATTTTGCCCGGCTGGCGCTTTCGGCCGCATCGCGGGCTTTCCGCAGTTCTTCGATGCTTTCGTTGCGGGTCCGGTTTTCAACGAAATGGCTAAAGAGCGCGGCCAATACGATGATCAGCGCAGTGCCTGCCACGATCAGGGCGATCAGCGTGTATTCGGCTGGATTGTCATAGGTGCTGTTTACCTTCAGCGGTGTGACCTGAAACGCGGCCATCCCGGTGAAGTGCAACGCAAGAATGGCTGCGGTCATCATGCCCGTCATCTTGAGCGCACTGAAACGCCCGCCGCGACATGCAAGATAAAGGGCCGCGACAGAAAGCGTCGTGGCAAACACCACTGACAAAAAGAGGTAGAACAGGTCCCAGCTGATGACCCCCTGTACCCGGTAGGCGACCATGCCGGTGTAATGCATGGCAGAGATGGCGAGGCCAAAGATCACCCCACCAAGCGCCATGCGAAACCCGCCGCCGCTTGTGCCAGCGACCACGATGCCCACTGTCGATCCCAAGATCGCGATGATCAAAGAGGCGAAGGTGAGGGACAGATGGAAACTTGCCGGAGCGTCGAGTTGATAGGCGAGAATCGCGATAAAGTGGGTGCACCAGATCGTCACCCCTGCGGTCATGGCGGTTAAGAAATACCAAGACATCGCCTGTGCGCGCGGGCGCTCCAAAGCATGACGGTAGAGACGGGAAACCACCCAACTGCCGAAAGTGCAAAGAAGACCGGCGAGCAAAACAAGCCCCAGATCGTGGTCGGAATGGATAGTATGGGCAACCCGGAGCATATTGTAATCTTATTAAGTTATTCAGGAATTGCTCTTTTGCAGGCCGAATATGGCGAGAATTTGGCGCGTCATTGAAACAAATGCGCAAGTTTTTAGGAGCGGTTGTGGCGCTGTGGGTTCGGTGTGCCTTGGGGGCTGTTAATCAGGCCGTAAGACCTGATGTTTTAAGCCTCGGCAGATTGCCCGGTCGGGGGCGGGAAACGTTAAGGAACCATAATGGCGCTGACAGATACTGACACCGGGCGGGTCAATCCGCTGCGAAGCCTGTTTTTCAAGACCACCTTTATGGTGGCGGTCTGCGTTATCCTTGTCGTCACGATTGTCGAGGGGATGCATTTCTTCGCGCACCGGGGGGAGTTGCAGAACCAGATCACCGACCGAGCGGAGGAGGTGACCCGGCTTTTAGCGATGCAGATGGGAGGCTCGGTAAAATTCGGCAACACCGACGCGGTGGATCAGATCGTAAGCGGTGTCATGGCAGCGGCGGGGCGTGATGCGTTGGGCGCGATGGTCACGACCCGCGATGGGGCGCCGATGTTTGTCACTTCTTCAACAGGGCTGGATCAGGACAGGGCGCTGGCTCTATCCGAACAGGCGTTGGAGACTGGGCAAGTTGCAGTAGGCCCAGACGGGATGTCCGTGGCGCTGCCCGTGACCTTTGGTGGCGAAGGCACCGTCGTTGGCGCGGTCGTCACCGGCTGGACGGATAAGTTCCGGGCGGCAGCCTTGATTGCGGAGAAGGCACAAACCTCCCTGACGGCGCTCGGCGTGCTGGTCATCGCGCTGATTGTAACCGGCTATTACCTGCTGCGCCGTTTGACCCGTCCGATGCTGCGTTTGCGCAACGCCATGACACAGATTGCAAAGGGAAATTATGACAGGCCTATCCCTCATACCGGCCGGCGGGATGAGATTGGCCAAATGGCGCAACGTCTTGACGAGTTTAGAAACTCTTTGTCAGAAGCCAGTGCCGTCGCCGTCGAATCTGCTTTTAGGGGGGCCGCATTCGTGGGGTCATCGGCCTCTATGATGATGGTAGATGAATCTGGGAAGGTCATCTTTATTAACCCCGCGTGCCAAAGCCTGTTGCAAAGCCTCATGCCAGACCTGACGACAATTTGGCCGGGGATCAAGCCTGACGCCATGATTGGCGCGGATTTGAACGGCTTTAGCGGGCTTGAGGTGGATTTGTCAGACCTTTCCGCAAGTCGCCAGACGGAGATGTCTGCGCGTATCGGCGACCGGGTGGTTAGTATTAAAATCAATCAAGCCAGCGATGCAAACGGTCACGTTATCGGCGCCGTGGTTGAATGGGCCGATTGGACCGAAGCAGCGCAACGCGGTTCTGATCAACACGATTGATAGTAACCAGATTCGGGTTGAGTTTGACGCGGCGGGGCATGTCCGCGAAGCGAATGATATCGCCTGCGGCGTGACCAATGGGCTTGGCGATTGCTTGATCGGGCAGGAGATCAGTCAACTCTTTGGGGACAATCTGACCGATCACCAGCCCATCGCCGCCGTGCTGCGCTCTGTCCGAGAGGGCGCACCTGTGCATGGGCGTTTTGAAATGCATCCTCATGAGGCTGGCGCAAGGATTATTGAGGGCAGCTTCACCCCGGTGATAGGGCCGGATGGCGCAGTGCAAAGCATCTTGTTTCTTGGGGCAGACGTGACCGAAGCGGACGCCCGCATGCGCGCGGCAGAGGCTGAGCGCAGCCATGTGGCGATTGAGCAGAAAAGCGTCGTCGAAGATCTTGGCGTGGCGCTCAACAATCTGGCGGAGGGTGACCTGCACAGTGATATCAACCACAGCTTTCCACCAGCCTACGAAAAACTCCGCTCCGATTTTAATGCAACGGTGCAATCCCTGCGCGAGGCGATCGGCGCGGTGATGCAGAACGCAGATTCGATCCGCAGCGAAACGACAGAAATCACCTCGGCGGCAGATGATCTGTCGCGCCGCACAGAGAAACAGGCCGCCACATTGGAGGAGACCGCCGCCGCGCTGGATGAACTCACCGCCTCCGTCCGCTCGGCCGCTGCCGGGGCCGATGACGCCAGCACGATGTCTGCCGAAGCACAGAAAAACGCAGAACAAGGCGGCGATGTGGCGCGGCAAGCCATCGACGCGATGGGCGGGATCAAAACGTCGTCACAAGAAATCTCAAAAATCACCAGCGTGATTGACGATATTGCCTTCCAGACCAACCTTTTGGCTCTCAACGCCGGGGTCGAGGCAGCCCGCGCAGGGGAGGCAGGACGCGGGTTCGCCGTGGTTGCGACAGAGGTGCGCGCCTTGGCACAGCGCTCCTCGGATGCGGCGCGCGAGATCAATACGCTTATCTCTTCTTCGGGGGATCAAGTGAAGCAGGGCGTCGACCTTGTGGATCGTACCGGTGCGGCGTTAAACGCGATTGTAACCTCGGTCTCTGAAATCTCTGACCGTGTTTCGGCGATTGCCGCCTCGGCACGCGAGCAGGCCAGCGGCTTGGCAGAGATCAACAGCGCGGTCACGGAGCTGGACCATGTGACCCAGCAGAACGCAGCCATGTTTGAAGAAACTACCGCCGCCAGCCACGCGCTGACGGGTGAGGCCGATGCGCTGGCGCACGCTGTCGCGCGGTTTCGCCTGTCGAAGGAACCCGCAACATCAATCGTGCCACTCGCGTCCGCCTCAACGGCGGCACAGAAGGTAATGCCCAGATCGGTGAGTGCGCCTGTTACCAATGGCAGCGCGGCCTTGGCCCGCAAGACGGAAGCGGAGACTGATGGGTGGGAGGAATTCTAGCAAGCTATGCCGGACTGCCACGCACGCAGGGCCGATCAAAACGAACGAAACAGCGGTCCGCATTGTAAACACACAATGCAGACCGCCGGCTTAAACGCTTAGTCGCGCTTGCCCGCGAAACGCTCGGACCACGCTTCGCAGTCTTCATCACTAATCTTTGCGAAAAGCACCTCTGGCACCTCAAAGCCATGGCCGGCGGGCAGTTTGCCCAAAGCGGCGGGGACATCATCGGGCCAAGGCATCTCTGCAACCTTCATCGCGTCAAGCATGGACGCCGCAGCTGTGGGGATGAAGGGGGCAGATAGCACTGCATAGAGGGGGATCAGGTTCAAAGCCAAGCGGACTTGAGCCGCGGCCTTATCGGGGTCCGTCTTGAAGGTGGTCCAAGGTGCCTGCGCTTGCAGGTATTCGTTGCCCGCAGCCCAAATGCCACGCAATTCGGCGGCGGATTTGCGCACTTCCATTGCATCCATCAGGGATTCATATCGGGCGACGCGGGCGGTGATGTCAGCGATCAGCGCCTCTTCTGCTTCGCCATATTCTCCGGCGTCCGGGACCGCTTCGCCAAATTTGGACCGGCAGAATTTGGTGATCCGGCTGATGAAGTTGCCCAGCACATCGGCCAAGTCCTTGTTCACTGAGGCTTGGAAGTTCTCCCATGTGAACTCAGCATCCGATGTCTCCGGCGCGTGGCTCAGCAGCCACCAGCGCCAATAGTCCGCTGGCAGGATTTCCAATGCCTGATCCATGAACACGCCACGCCCGCGCGAGGTGGAGAACTGCCCGCCGTCATAGGTCAGGTAGTTGAAAGATTTAATGTAATCCACCAGCTTCCACGGCTCGCCGGAACCTTTGATCGTGGCGGGAAAACTTAGCGTATGGAAGGGGACGTTGTCCTTGCCCATGAATTGGGTATAGCGCACATTGTCCGCCCCTTTGTCGGTGCGCCACCAGCTTTCCCAGTCGGTGCCTTTGCCCGCATCGACCCATTCCTGCGCACAGGCGATGTATTCGATGGGCGCGTCGAACCAAACGTAGAAGACCTTGCCTTCCATCCCCGGCCAATCCTGATCGCCGCGTTTTACCGGAACGCCCCAACTGAGGTCGCGGGTGATGCCACGGTCTTGTAGCCCGTCTCCGTCATGCAGCCACTTCTTGGCGATGGAGGTGGTCAACACGGGCCAATCGGTCTTGCTGTCGATCCACGCGTCCAACTCATCCTTCAGCTTGCTCTGCCGCAGGAAAAGATGCTTGGTCTCGCGCATTTCCAGATCGGTGGCACCAGAGATGGTCGAGCGCGGGTTGATCAGGTCTTCGGGGTCAAGCTGCTTGGTGCAATTGTCACATTGATCGCCGCGCGCATCCTCGAACCCGCAGTTGGGACAGGTGCCTTCGACATAACGATCCGGCAGAAAGCGGCCATCGGTGGGGGAGTAAATTTGGCGCTGCAAGACTTCTTCGATCAGCCCCTGATCGGCCAGCGCCCCTGCGAAATGCTGTGTCAGCTTGTGGTTTTGCGGGCTGGAGGATCGGCCAAAGTGGTCGAATGACAGGCCGAAGCCTTCAGCAATCCGAGCCTGCACGGCATACATCTCGGCGCAATATTCCTCAACCGGTTTGCCCGCCTTGGCAGCGGCCAGTTCGGCGGGGGTGCCATGTTCATCGGTGGCGCAAAGGAACAGAACCTCATGCCCCCGGCCACGCTGATACCGCGCGTAGAGGTCGGCAGGCAGCTGACTGCCTACGAGGTTGCCCAGATGTTTGATCCCATTGATATAGGGGATCGCGGAGGTGATGAGGTGACGTGTCATATCTATATTCCCGGTGCTTGGCGCAGCCATATCGCAAGGGCTGCGCTGTTGCCAGCAAAAGACGGGGTTAGTCTATTTGCGGTCCCGCGCGCGGCCCAATAGCCGCCCGATGAGAAAGGTCGTGCGGGGCGCATAGACGTAGGGCGTGCGTTCTGTGCGTGTCGGGCGCGCGCGCATCCGGGCGAGGCCAAAGATCACCAGCACACCATGGGCCACCGCAATCATCGCAAACAAGGCCGCCGCGCCGAAGCTCTCTATCAACACCGACGCCAGATAGGGCGCCCCAATCGCGCCCAGGGCAAAGAAAAACATCAGCGCTGCCGAGAGTTCGACACGCTCGTCCGAGCTTGCAAAATCATGCGCATGGGCCGCAGAGACCGAATAGATCGGAAAGGTGGTGGCGCCGAACAGCCCCGCCGAGAGCATGATCCCCGCTGTGCCATATTCAGCGGCCATAACCGTCACAGCGCAGCCGCCCATCGCCGCCACAGACAGCCAGATTAGCACCCAGCGGCGGTCGTATTTATCCGCCAACATGCCCATGGGGTATTGCGCCAGCGCCCCGCCCAGCACAAAGGCTGCAAGGAACCAAGCGATCTGCGTGGCGGTAAGTCCGACCTCTTCGCCGTAGATCGGCCCGACCATCCGAAAAGACGCACTGGAGACCGCGGCCACAACGACGCCCGCCGCCGCGAGGGGGGAGCGGTCAAAGGCCAGTCGGGGGCGCAGGCGTGGCTGGCTAGGGGTTTCTGGTGGCCGGACTCTGGTCAGCGTCAGCGGCAAGAGGGCGGCGCAGCAGCCGATGGCGAGCAGGTTGTAGGAGACATAAGAAGCAGGGGCCAAGACCCCGACGATCAACTGTGCCGCCAAAGAACCGCTCATATCCACCACGCGGTAGACGCCCATCGTCCGGCCCCGCGACTCGTTGGTGACCTTGGCTTGCATCCATGCTTCGATCACCGTGTAGCAGCCTGCCACGCACATCCCCGAGGCGACCCGCATCAGCGCCCAGGCATAGGGGTCTACCACCATCATATGCGCCATCAGCCCAATGGCCCCGGCAGCGGTAAAGGCGGCAAAAGCGCGGCTGTGGCCGACGTTGCCCATCAGCCGAGGGGCCCACCAGCTGCCGACGAAAAAGCCCAGAAAATGCGCCGAACCCAGCATCCCGATCTCTTGCCGCGAGAAATTGAGTTGCAGGCCAGACAGGACATCCAGCGGCCCGACCCCTCCGGTAGAGAGTTGCAGAAGGATGACCGAAAAGAACAATGCAGCAAAGGAAATGAGCAAACGCATGAGCGCACATTGGTCCGATTGCAGGACGAACGGAAGTGCGAATACAGGTGATCCGCTCTTTTGCGCAGACTGGGCAAAGAGTGGCTGGCGATTGCCCTTGCGAAGGCGCAGCAGGCGGCTAGGTTGCGGACAAATCACAAGCAAGGAACCCGGGCATGAAGATGAAGAAACTTGGCAGCAGCGACATCGAAGTCTCGCATTTCTGTTTAGGTTCCATGACATGGGGCACCCAAAACACGGCCGAAGAAGGTCATGCGCAGATCGACCGCGCGCTGGCGGCTGGGATCAACTTTATCGACACCGCCGAGATGTATCCGGTAAACCCCATCAGCGCCGAAACCGTGGGCCGGAGCGAAGAGATCATCGGTCAATGGTTTGCCCGCGGCAAACGCCGCGATGAGGTGGTGCTGGCCAGCAAACATTCCGGCGAAGGGATGCAGCATGCCCGCAACGGTGCACCAATATCTTCTAAAACCATCCCCGAAGCGATCGAGGGATCGCTCAAGCGGTTGCAGACAGATTACATCGACCTTTACCAATTCCACTGGCCCAACCGGGGCAGCTATATGTTCCGCAAGAACTGGGAGTTTGATCCGTCCGGGCAGAACCGCGCCGAGACCATCGCGCATATGGAAGACGCGCTCGGAGCGCTGCAACGCGAGGTCGAGCGTGGCACCATCCGAGCCTTCGGTTTGAGCAACGAAAGCGCTTGGGGGCTGACACAATGGGCCGCTGTGGCCGAGCGCACTGGAGGGCCGCGCCCGATTTCGGTGCAGAACGAATATTCGCTAATGTGCCGTTTGGCCGATACCGATGTGGCAGAGACTTGCATCAATGAACAGATTGATATGCTGGCCTTTTCACCGCTGGCGACTGGGTTGCTCTCGGGCAAGTATCAGGGTGGCAAGGTGCCGCAAGGCTCGCGCCTCTCGATCAATGAAGACCTTGGCGGCCGCGTCACCACGCGTGCGTTTGACGCGGTGGCGGCCTATCTCGAAGTAGCCGAGAAACATGGCTTGAACCCCGTACAGATGGCGCTCGCGTGGTGCGACACACGGCCCTTCATGGGGTCAGTCATCTTTGGGGCGACCAGTCTTGAGCAGTTGGAGGTTGCGCTGGGCGCGGCGGAATTGACATTGAGCGATGAGGTCATGACCGATCTCGACAGGGTGCATAAAGCCCACCCGATGCCCTTTTGATGGGGCGGTTGTGGCGGCAAAACGCCCGGCTGACGCTGGCCGCGTTCTTGCTTGGCGGATTGGTCGCTTGTAATAGCGCCACGCCCCCACCGGAGGCGGGGTTTCGTGACCCCGAAGTCTTGATCGGTGCAACGAGCCGCTATGATGCGGCGCGTTTTGCCGGCGACTGGCAGGTTCGTGCGGCCTTTCCGGGCGACGGCGACCTCCGCGCGGTCAGTTTCGCGCCACAGGGGCCGACCTTTGTGGAGCATCGACAGTCATGCGACGCCGCCGGGACCTGTTCGGATCGGCGCGACCAATGGGAGGCGACAGAACAGGGACCGGGACGCTATACGCTCCGCGCGGCGGCGGACGGGGCCGAACGCGCGCTTTGGGTGCTTTGGGTTGACGAAGGGTTCCGGACCGCGGTGGTTGGCGCGCCGGACGGGCGCTATGGCTGGATTCTTGACCGGCAGATGACCGGCGGCGCAGACCGTATTGCGGCGGCGCGGGAGATTTTGGACTTCAACGGCTATGATATAGGCGCGCTGCAAGTCAGACGTTAGGCGGCTAAGGAACTGGCGTCTTTGCAGGACTTCGGCCTATAGGCGGATATGGACAGTCTTTTCGCACCCGATCTTTGGATCCTCGTCACCCTTGCTGCCGCTGTGTTTCAAACCGGGCGCTTCATGCTGCAAAAGCATCTGGCGACCGACAGGCTCTCGGCAGGCGGGGCAACGTTCTCGCGGTTTCTCTATTCCGCCCCCTTCGTCATCGTGCTGCTGCCGATCTATCTGAGCGTTAGCGGACAGGCGCTGCCACGGCTTACGCCGGGTTTTTGGCTCTATGGTCTCTTGGGCGGCACGGCGCAGATCATGGCGACGGTCTGCGTGGTGCTTTTGTTCAAGCAGCGCAATTTCGCGGTGGGCATCACTTTCAAAAAGACGGAAGTTATCCAGACCGTGCTGATGGGCTGGATCGTCTTGGGCGAAGGCGTCTCCGCTCTGGGCTTTGCCGCGATTGCGCTTGGGGTTGTGGGGCTGCTGCTATTGTCAGGCGGGGCCGAAGCGAAGGGCCTGCGCTTGGCCGATCTGCGCAACCGGGCGGCGGGGTTGGGGATCGCATCGGGCTTTCTGTTTTCCATTTCTGCGGTCTGCTACCGTGGCGCGTCGCTTGCAGTGACCTCCGACGACCCGCTGTTGCGTGCGGGCGTGACATTGGCGGCAGTGGTGGTGATGCAGACGCTGATCATGGCCGTTTGGCTGCGCCTGCGCGAGCCGGGGCAGATGCGCCGGGTATGGGCAGCGCGGCGGGTGGCGGTCTGGATCGGGCTGACATCTATGGGTGGGTCGCTGTGCTGGTTCATCGCCTTCACCCTGCAAAACGCGGCCTATGTGAAGGCGCTAGGGCAGGTCGAGCTGATGCTGAGCGTCGCGGCCTCAACCCTGTTTTTCCGCGAGCGGATCTCAAGCCGCGAATGGGCGGGTATGGGGGTGCTAGCCGGATCGATTGTGATGCTGGTGCTGGTGACCTAGCCGGTCATCGGGCGGCCATGCAGGCGCAAGAACAGGCTTTCCTCGTCGTTGTTCTTGAAGAACGGGACTGAGGTAGGCGGATTGGTATCACGCGCACGAGCGGCGACTTCGGCCAGCACGACTTCGGTGATAAAGGGCATGTCGAAAGACCGGGCGCGGCTTAGCGGCACCCATTGCAGATGCGAAAGCTCATCACAAGCGGCGCCAAAATCATCGGGATCGCTGGCAAGGTCATCGGCGTCCACCAGAAAGAACCGCGCATCGAAACGGCGCGGGCGGCCCGGTGGGGTCAGTGCGCGAAAGACGAACTGCAGGGCCGAGGCGTCGGGCAAATGGCCGGTGGCGGCAAAGGTCTTCCAGTCGGGCGGCACCTCGCCCTCCCATGCGCCTTTACGGCCCAGCACCAGCCCGGTCTCTTCCCATAACTCACGGACTGCTGCGACGGCGATGGCATGGGCAAGCGTGGGGTCGGCGTCGTCGCAGAGCCTGCCGTGGCATAGCTCGTTGACGGGAGCCGCAAGCGGCACCTGCGCGTCTCCGGCGTCGACAGCCCCACCGGGAAAGACGAATTTATTGGGCATAAACGCCGCTTTGGCCCCGCGTTGCCCCATCAGGATATGCGGCGTTACGTGCCGGTCACGCAGCACGATCACCGTGGCGGCGTTGCGAACTTTGGTCTTGTCGATGGTCATGCGGCGATGCTCCGGCAGTCAGGGGCCGAAGGGCAGGCCGATCAGGTGGCGCGTCCGAAGCCGCCCATCTTCTTGGCCCATTGAAAACCGATCAAGGCTCCCTTCAATCTAGGCAGAAGGTAGAGGGACAGCGCCGTGCAGCCAACCGCAAAAATCGTGAATAGGGTCAAAGGCTCAGGCCGCCAGACGACAAAGGCGACATGCAAAGCAGGTGCCAGCAGGTGACCAACGAAGAGAATGGTCAAATAGGCCGGACCGTCATCGGCACGGTGATGGTGAAATTCCTGTCGGCACACCGCGCAGTCGTCGTTGACCTTAAGATAGCTATACAGCAACTGACCGCCGCCACAGGATGGACATTTGCCCCGCCAACCGCGCAGCATCGCAGGCCAGCGCGGGCGCTCGTTTGTGTCAGTTGTGTCTGCAATATCGGAAGAGATGGGCTGGGTCTGAGACATGGGTCGATCCTCTGGTTGGCTCTTAAATGGCGACAACCCGGATAAAAGGAAAGCCCCAAGGCCCCCGTTGCGGCGCCATGTCGCGCAGGCGGATGGGGCAGGAAAGTTTTTCAGAGAAATTTCGGAATTGAGCGACGGAACTCCGCTGGGTTCGCGTTTGACCCTGTGATCGCGGCGCAAAAGCGTGAGACGATCGCTATAAAAACGTGGAGTATCACTATGACCATTCGTACCAATATCAAGATCGCCGCTTTGACAGGCTTGCTGGCGTTCGGTGCCGTCGCGGCAACGGCGCAGCAAGGCGATGGCAAGGGGCTTTTCGAGCGTCTTGACGCTGACAGCAATGGCGAGATCACACAGGCCGAGATGCAGGCCCATGCAGAAGCGCGTTTTGCCAAGATGGACGCTGATGGTGATGGTTTTGTCACCGGCGAAGAACTCAAGGCCGCAGGCGATACCCGCCGCGCGGAACGGGCCACGAAGATGTTGGAGCGTTTCGACGCGGACGGCAACGGCAGCCTTGACGTGTCGGAGTTGGAGGCGATGGGCGGCAAGCACCATGGCAAAAACGGTAAGAAATCCCGCAGGGGCGGCGAGAAGATGATCAAGCGTATGGATGCCAATGACGATGGCAAACTGTCGCTCGAAGAAATGACCGCGCGTCATGACCCGGCCAAGATGTTTGAGCGTTTGGACAAGGATGGCAACGGCAGCATCAGCGCCGAAGAGTTCAAGGACGCCCGTCACCACGGCAAGCGTCACGGCAAAGGCCATGACAAGCCTGTGCGCGATTGATCCAAAATCGGATAGATCCAAGACCGGGCGCGCTTGACTTGGCGCGCCCGGGCCTTAGCCATACACGGGATGCAGATTTTGCCGGACGACCAGCGCGATGCGGATGCCGAGTTGTTGCAACGTTACGCCAACGGGGATGCCACCGCCGCGCGGTTGTTGACCGCCCGTTTGGCACCGCGCCTGCACGGCCATGCCCTGCGCGTGCTGGGCGACCGGGCCGAGGCGGAGGATGTGGCGCAAGAAGCGATGTTGCGACTCTGGCGGCAGGCCCCCGATTGGCGCAGGGGCGAGGCCAAGGTCTCGACATGGCTCTACCGGGTGGTGGCGAACCTGTGTACCGACCGGCTGCGTCGGCGCAACACGGGGGCGGTATCGGGTGGGCTGGATGCGGTGGCCGAGCCTGCCGATCCGACACCGGGGGCGGCGCAGAAGATGCAGCAGGCGGCGCGGGCGGACGCCTTGCAGCAGGCATTACAAAGCTTGCCTGACCGGCAGCGGCAGGCGGTGGTGCTGCGCCATATCGAAGGGCTGACCAACCCCGAGATCGCAGAGATCTTTGAGGTCGGTATCGAAGCGGTGGAAAGCCTGACCGCGCGGGGCAAAAGGGCATTGGCAGCGCAGCTCTTGGCGCAGCGGGACGCATTGGGGTTTGAAGATGACGGATTTTGACACAGACGGGCTAGAGGAATTCTTTGCCGCCGCGCGGGCAACACCCGCGCCGCTTCCGCCTGATCTGCAGGCCCGTATCCTTGCCGATGCGGCAGCCCTTATGCCCGCAGCGCCGCTCGCATGGCACCGCGCCCTGTGGCAATTGCTTGGCGGGGCCGCGGGGATTAGCGGTTTGGTAACGGCCACGGCGGTTGGCGTCTGGCTTGGGGTCGCGCCGCCTGCGCAGTTGCCTGATCTTGCCGGGCAGGTCGTATCCGGAGAGATTGGCCTCGCGGACAGCAGTGAGTTCGAGACCGGGGCGCTGATGAGCGTCTATGGTTGGGATATGGAGGAAAGTTAACGTGACACCCAGCGAGACCCCGCGCAACAGGCGCATTCTGCGGTGGGCGCTTGGCCTGTCACTGGCGCTGAACCTGCTTGTGCTGAGCGCCATCGGCGGCGCGCTTTGGCGTCATGGCGGGCCGGGGCAGGGGCGAGACACTTTGCCTCGTCTGCGCAGCTATGCTTCGCCCTATGTGCAGGCTTTGCCCCAGGAGCGCCGCCGCGCGTTGCACCGCGAGATGCACGCCGGGCGGCAAGGCCCGCATTTGGACCGCCAAGCCCGGCGTGCGCATTATGAGCAAATGTTGGCGACCCTGCGGGCGGAACCCTTTGATCCGGCAGCGGCGCAAGCGGTACTGACAACTCAAAGCGAGGCCGTCGCCAGCGTGCAAGCCGCCGCCCATGCCGCTTGGCTGGCGGAGGTGAGAGCGATGTCGGCAGAGGAACGCAGCGCCTATGCAGATGCTTTGGAAGACCAGTTGAAGAAGAAAACGCGGGGCAAGGAGCGGCGACATAAGAGCCCCTGATCCGCAGGCAGCTTGCCCTTGCGGAAGCATCAGGCTAGGGCAAAGGCCATCATTGACGGCAGCGGCCATGCAGCGCCTTGCCCGCGAGAAGGACCCCGCCCATGCAAGACCAGACCCCCATAACAGGCGACCTGCCCGCGCAGGCAAAGCCGTCGACCGGACGCCGTGCAATCGCGCTGGTATCTTTGGTGGGGCTTGGGGTGGTCTTGCTTCATGCGGCGCTCACCCAGCCGGTAGATGCGGGCTGGCGCGTGGCCCTGATCCTTTTGGGTCTCGCCTTTCTCGCGCTGGCCGAACTCATGCGCCGCTCAACCGGCAGTTCGATCGAGTTGACGTCTGAACTGCTGCGCGATGCGGATGGCACAGTGATCCTGCGGCTGGACGAGATTGAGCGCATTGAAATGGGCTATTTCGCGATGAAACCCTCAAACGGGTTCTTATTGAAAAGCCGCAAGCCCCAACCGCGCGGCTGGCGTTTGGGCCTGTGGTGGCGGTTGGGGCGTCGGGTCGGCGTGGGGGGCATGACGCCCGCACGCGAAACCAAATATATCGCTGAGGTGATCTCGGCCCAGTTGGCCGAGCGTCAAGCGCGATGATCATCAGCCCTTAGCTGTCAGACCAGACCGTGCGCGGGGCATAGCGCGGGCGTGTGAATGCGAAATTGTGGATTTCGCGCTGCTCTAGCCCGGTTTTGAACAACGGGTCGAAGTCGCGCCAAGTCTCTACCAAAGTCACCCGTTCCTTATTCGGCATGACCGGCAGCTTATTGTGCCAGTTCCGCACCTGAAAACTTGTGAGCGGCGTCACCCAGCCACGGACCTGCGACCAATCAACGTGATAGCGATCATTGGGCTCGTCATACCATATCGAGGTGACGCGCAGGGCCGTTTTGCCTTGGCCACGGGTCATGTACTCGAACAGACCCTGCATCCCGGCGAGGTAGTCAGGATCAATCGCCTGCGTTTCGCGCGAGATTGCGTCGCCGATGGTATAGGTGGCGGTTTGGTTAAGGTTGTACATCCGGTAGGCGTCAAAGATCGAATACATCGACAGATAGGCAAAGAAGATCACAGGCATGATGATCACGGTTTCCAGTGTGATGCTGCCCTCTTCGCGGCGGGAGAACCTTGTCAGGGCGGTGAGTAAACGATGCATCAGTTCGGCTCCTGTACGAAGGCAGCGGTTGAAATCATCGCCACGCGGCCCGCTCCGTCTTTGTCGAGCGCATAGCCGAGCCCGGTGGTGGGAAAGAGCGGCTCGAACCCGACACAGGCGCGCAGCATCATCATCTCGTGCTCCACCCCAAGGGTCCAACCGCGTACCGGTTTGGGATCTTCAGATGTATCCACGCAATCGGCGGCCTGATCAAATGCGGCAAAGTTGCGCGGGTTGATGCGGATCATCTCAAGCCGCAGGGTGGTATCGCAATTCTGGATAAAGCCCGAAGTCTCGCAAATCATGTCCTTGATCTGCGCATGGGTCATGGGCGTATTGGTGTTAAGCCGGATGTGGCGCACCGTCATATCCAAACCCCGATCCAGAAACATATGGCGCATGGCGTAGACGCTCATCTCGACGGACATGATCAGCGCTGAGAACAACAGCGGCACAAGGATGACGAATTCGATCAGCATGACCGACCCGTCTTCGGCACCGCGAAAACGGCGCCAGGCTTTGACTGCGGCATGTATCATTGGGTCAGCCTCAACTGATTGATCTGACGGGCGATGGCTTCAAAGGCGTCCACGATCTCAACCCCTTCGACCCGGAAGAAATGGCTGTCAGACGAGGCGCAGTCTTTCATCACTGAGGCGCCATGTTCGTTGACCTCAAAGCCGATGGACCAGATCACGATGCCCTTGGCTTTGGCTGCGTCACAGATGTTTTCAAGCAGGTTGTCGGCCTGAGTAGGGGTGTATTTGGTCCAGTAGTATTTATGCCGCTCTTGCCACCGGACGTTTTCATTGAGCCAATAGAACAGCGGGAAGTCGCTCCAATGACGGCGGTAGTCCTTTTGAGAATAGGCTTCCGCAACAAGGCGACGGGTCGTCACGTTGATGCCGTCCGTCATCAAGATTACCGTTTTAAGGGTATCGATGTCGCTGTAAGACGCAGGCCGCGATTGGAAAGCCGGATCGCCGCCAATGGCTTGGTTGATCGCCCGGAAGGACGGGTCAAGCAGCGCCACGCCCCATTTCAATCCCAAATGGATCGACGTGTTTGCACGGGGTTGAAGTTTTGCGATGCGGTTCTTCAGCTTGGTGGCATTTTGCGAAAATGGATAGACTTTTTCATAGTTACGCTTTGGGCAGCCGGGATTGCTGATATTGTTGTAACGATTTTGGTTGGCATACTCTTTGCCATTCCAGTTATAGCCCGCTTCGAAATGCTGCATATGCTCGTATTTGCGCGTGGTGCTGATCGCCGTTTCGTCGAACTCACTGTCGTCGAAATCAACGCAGTAGGAAAACCTGTGCAGCCGATCGACATTCAGTTCATCCATAATATCGCGCCCCACGTTAACCTGCGCGGTATAGGGAACCACGGAGACCGAGATCAGGTCTTCGTTTTCGGGCTTCAGTACCGTATCGATGAACACGGCCCCGGCAGAGTGTAGGTTGTTGATTTTTCTGTTATGTCTCATGGAGCCGGAAATATCGAGCACCATGGAAATTTCGACCTTGTTGATCTTTTCCTCGGCAGTGGATTTCGCGGGCACATAGAGTTTATCTGTGCCGAGATTGTCCATGAACAGGGTGTTGAGATCGCGCGATGCGTCTACGGTGACCCGTCGGTAGTTAAGCCCTTCGTCCACTTCGACAGTAGAAACATACTCGGACATGCCCGCCTTGTTGAAATAATCGCGCGCCACCTCTTCGGGGTCGAGCGTCTGATCAAGGTCGGCAGCGGCCAGCACCGCGCGGTCGGCGACGGCCTGCACCTTTGAGCGTTCGCGCTCGTGGCGCATGAGGTCGACCCCGACGCCGCCAAGAAGCACCATGATAAGAACCAGAAAAACGGCGAAGATCGTGATAGAGCCGTCTTCTTTGTAGAAAAAGCGGTACAAGAAGCCCTGCGGGGCGGTCTGAGACTTTGCCTCTGAGCAATGTGCATTTGTCATTTTCGTTGACCTTTCTGGCCTAGCCGGCGGATCGGCCAAGCGGGGGAGCGGATTTCGCCTTGGCACGTTTTTCGCTGCAGAAAGTGTCCAGAATTAGGCGCAAGCGGGGCGATTCCGGGTGAAGGCTATGCCGTTTAACGGGGCATTCTGAGCGGCTTAGGGGGATCACCGGGCAGACGTTTGGGCCGCTGCTTCGAATAGGAAGCAAAAGGGCCGTGAATCTTTGGCAAATTAACGAATAAATAGGTCGCACCTTTCATAGAGGCGTCCTAGTGTGCCGCGGCATGCCGCAGGCAGCAGGTGAGTCGTGCCAAAAAAGAGCATTGCGACTCGAGAGAAGGAGGAAAGACTGATGAATCCAGCCAATGAACCGAGTTTCCGCGATAGTGTGGACCTGATGTTCAACCGCGCGGTAGCGCTGATGGATTTGCCACCTGGCCTCGAAGAGAAAATTCGCGTCTGCAACGCGACCTATACGGTGCGTTTCGGCGTCCGCCTGCGGGGCCGTATCCATACGTTCACTGGCTACCGCTCGGTTCATTCGGAGCATATGGAGCCGGTGAAGGGCGGTATTCGTTATTCCACCGCCGTGAACCAGAACGAGGTTGAAGCGCTGGCGGCGCTGATGACCTATAAATGTGCGCTGGTCGACGCGCCCTTTGGCGGCTCCAAGGGCGGGCTGTGTATCGACCCGCGCGACTATGATGAGCATGAGCTTGAACTGATCACCCGGCGTTTCGCCTATGAGCTGATCAAACGCGATATGATCAACCCCGCGCAAAACGTGCCCGCCCCCGACATGGGCACCAGCGAGCGCGAGATGGCGTGGATCGCGGATCAGTACAAACGTATGAACACCACCGACATCAACGGCGTCGCCTGTGTGACCGGCAAGCCGATCAACGCCGGGGGCATTCAGGGCCGTACGGAAGCCACAGGCCGGGGTGTGCAATACGCGCTGCGGGCGTTCTTCCGCGATACTCAGGGGCTTGAAAAGGCTGGGCTGAAAGGTGGGCTCGAAGGCAAGCGCGTCATCATTCAGGGTCTTGGCAATGTGGGCTATCACGCCGCCAAGTTCCTGAGCGAAGAGGACGGCTGCAAGATTACCTCGATCATTGAACGCGACGGTGCGCTGCACAGCGCCGATGGGCTCAATGTCGAAGCCGTTCATAGCTGGATCGGGAAACATGGCACCGTGAAAGGCTATGCCGACGCGGCATTCGAAGCCGATGGCGCGAAAATGCTTGAAGCGGAATGTGACATCCTCATCCCCGCCGCTTTGGAAGGCGTCATCAACCTTAGCAATGCCGAGCGCGTCCAAGCGCCGTTGATCATCGAGGCCGCGAACGGCCCCGTGACCGCCGGTGCAGATGAGGTGCTGCGCAAGAAAGGCACCGTGATCGTGCCGGATATGTATGCCAACGCCGGCGGTGTGACCGTGTCCTACTTCGAGTGGGTCAAGAACCTCAGCCACATCCGCTTTGGCCGTATGCAACGCCGGGCCGAAGAAGCGCGCCACCAGTTGGTGGTGGACGAGCTTGAGCGGCTTTCTGCGGACAAGGGCTTGGGCTGGACGCTAAGCCCGAACTTCAAAGAGAAGTACCTGCGCGGTGCCGGAGAGTTGGAACTGGTGCGGTCGGGGCTCGATGACACGATGAGCACGGCCTATGAAGCCATGTCCCATGTCTGGCATAGCCGCGATGATGTCGATGACCTGCGCACGGCGGCCTATCTGGTGTCGATCGGGAAGGTGGCGGAAAGCTACCGCGCCAAGGGTTTGTAAAAGATCGACCGGGGGGCCACGCGCCCCCCGTTTCGCATTTGCGGGGTGGTGCCTTTAATCACGCACCGATCGTTACTGTTGCGGTAGGTGGTGCGGCGCTCGTCTCTTTGCGCACATCAACGCTGACCGCCAATGCGCCGCATGAATTGCGCCGCGCTCTGGAAGCACTGGCATCGCCGCACTAGGTTGCTCGGCGGGGGCCCGAATCCCCGTTTGGTAAACAACGGAGCAATGATATGAACAAGATCACTTTCGCCGCCTTGGCCGCGATGAGCATGGCGGTCTCGGGCCCGGCGCTGGCGGCCTCTAAGAAAGAGGTAAGCTGCACCCATCAGGCCGCTGTGGTGGCCGCCGTGCAGCAGGCGCGGCTCGACCGGGTGAAGGAGCGTCAGGTCCCTGCCGCGGTTGAGGCAAAAGCAACATGGCCCAAGGATTACAACACGGCGATCCCGCTGGTGACACCTTGGGTGTACCAGATGAAAATGCGTGATGTGAAAAAGAACGATCTTGCTGCCGCGTGGAAGGAAATGTGCCTCGCACAATGACCCGTGCATGCGCTGAACCGGGCGGCCATCCGGCCCGGTTCAGCCTGCGCTTTGACGCTCGTCAGGCGCGGCCCTACTGGACTCTGATCCGCCGCGCCCGGTATATGAAGGCATGAGCCTGCCCCCTGGATTTTTAGAAGAACTGCGTGACCGCGCCAGCCTGTCTCAGGTGGTGGGGCGCAAGGTCATTTGGGACAACCGAAAGTCCAATCAGGGCAAGGGCGACATGTGGGCGCCGTGCCCATTCCATCAGGAAAAATCTGCTAGCTTTCACGTCGATGACCGCAAGGGGTTTTACTACTGCTTTGGCTGTCACGCGAAGGGCGATGCGATCTCTTTCGTGCGCGAGACGGAGAACGTGAGCTTTATGGAGGCGGTGGAGATCATCGCCCGTGAAGTCGGCATGCCGGTGCCAAAGCAAGACCCGCGCGCGCAGGCCAAAGCCGACAAGCGCACGCAACTGGCCGAGGTGATGGAACAGGCGGTGCAGTGGTTCCGCCTGCAACTGCGCACCGGTGCGGCGGGCGCGGCACGCGACTATCTGGCAAAACGCGGCCTCTCCGACCAAGCGCAGGCGCATTGGGAGATCGGCTTTGCCCCCGACAGTTGGCAGGGGCTGTGGGACGCGCTCAAGGCCAAGGGGGTGGCGGATGAGCTAATCTTTGGCGCGGGGCTGGCCAAACCGTCAAGCAAAGGCGGGCGGCCCTATGACACCTTTCGCGGGCGCATCATGTTCCCGATCCGCGATGCGCGGGGCCGGGCGATTGCCTTTGGCGGCCGGGCGATGGACCCGGAAGATAAGGCGAAATACCTCAACTCGCCTGAGACCGAGCTTTTTGACAAGGGGCGCAGCCTATACAACGTTAAACACGCCCGCGCTGCCGCAGGGCGGGGCCAGCCGCTGATCGTGGCCGAAGGCTATATGGACGTAATCGCTTTGCATGGCGCGGGGTTTGAGGGGGCGGTCGCGCCGCTGGGTACGGCCATCACTGAAAACCAATTGCAGATGCTCTGGCGGATCGCGCCCGAACCGATCATCACGCTGGATGGCGACGCAGCAGGCCAACGCGCTGCGCTGCGCCTTATCGATCTGGCTCTGCCGCTACTGGAAGCGGGGCAAAGCCTGCGTTTTGCGGTGATGCCTGAGGGCCAAGACCCCGACGATCTGCTCCGCGCCCAAGGGGCTGGCGCGTTGCAAAAGCTGTTGGACGGCGCCTTGCCCATGGTGCGCCTGCTGTGGCAGCGCGAGACGGAAGGCAAGGTGTTCGACAGCCCAGAGCGCAAGGCCGCACTCGACAAGTCCCTGCGTGAAAAGATTAAACTGATCCGAGACCCGTCAATCCGCAGCCATTATGGGCAAGAGATCAAAGACCTCCGCTGGGAACTCTTCCGCCCGCAAAAGCCGCGTGCTGCTTTTAGCCCCGTAGGGGGCAGGGGCGGCGGCAAAGGTGGTAAGGGCGGCAAGCCGGCTTGGGGCGCGTCGCAGGCCCCGCTCGCCAGCACCAAAGCCTCCGCATTGGTGGCGATGGGCGACGATCAGGTGGGCATCTACCTGCGCGAAGCGGTGATCCTTGTGGCCCTGTGCAACTGCCCGGAACTGGTCGAGACCTTTGAGACGGGACTGGAAGCCATGCCCTGCACGGACCTTGATCACGCCCGCCTGCGCGATCTGTTGCTGCGCTATGGCCATGCCGGAGCGGAGGTGCTGAACGAGCAGATTTCCTATTCCCTGGGCTGGGAGGCTCTTGAAAACATGAAGGCGCAACGCCACGTAGCCATCACCCCCTGCATCCGCAAACCCGGCGACGTGGACATGACCCGAATGACCGTGGCCGAGGAACTGGCCAAGCTTGACGCTGCGCGGGGGTTGAACGAAGAGATTGCCGAGGCGGTTGAAGATCTGAGTGGCCCGGCAGATGAAGGTGTGACATGGCGTCTGAGCGAAGCCGCTCGCGCTGCTGACATGGCCAGCCGAAGCGCAAAAGAAGAGAGCGGCGAATTTGACCTTGGTGACAATGGCATGACCATGAGCCGCGAAGAACGCAGCGCCCTCGACGCGCTGCTGGGAACGATTAGATATGATAAGTCGAAAGGCCGCGGTTGATGCATCTGCGTAACCTTTTGACCCGACTTTTTGAAAATGCAGGGTATCGGGTTTAAGAATCACCCAGAACCCCGCATGATTCGGAGAACCGAATCACCTGCGGATGATTCGCGCTAACGCGCTGGAGGAGCATGAGATGGCCGCCAAAGACACGAACGAAGACGCAAAGAGCAACGATTCCGAAGCAGGCCACTCGCTCGATATGAGCCAAGCTGCGGTAAAGAAGATGATCAGTGAGGCCCGCGAAAAGGGTTATATCACTTACGATCAGCTTAACACGGTGCTGCCGCCTGACCAGGTCAGCTCCGAGCAAATCGAAGACGTGATGTCGATGCTGTCCGAAATGGGCATCAACATTATTGAGGATGAAGAGGCCGAAGAGGAAGAGAACAAAGGCTCGACCGAGATCGCGACGACCGAATCCAACCGCGATGTGGCGCTGTCCTCTGGCACGTCCGAAAAGCTCGACCGTACTGATGATCCGGTGCGCATGTATCTGCGCGAAATGGGCAGCGTTGAACTGCTCAGCCGCGAGGGCGAGATCGCCATTGCCAAGCGCATCGAGGCGGGTCGCAACACGATGATCGCGGGGCTTTGCGAAAGCCCGCTGACCTTCCAAGCGATCACCATCTGGCGCGACGAACTTCTGTCCGAAGATATTCTGCTGCGCGACGTGATCGACCTTGAGGCGACCTTTGGCACCCAGATGGGCGACGAGGAGGAGACCACCCCCGTTGTCGCGCCCACCGCAGGTGCAGAGAGCAAATCCGAAGAGAGTAAGACCGAGCTCGACGCTGACGGCAACCCGATCGCATCGGACGATGATGATGACGAGGACGAACAGGCCAACATGAGCCTCGCGGCCATGGAAGCGGCGCTGAAGCCTCAGGTGCTAGAGGCGCTCGACATCATCGCAGATGACTACGAAAAGCTCAGCGCGATGCAGGACAGCCGCATCTCGGCTACGCTGAACGAAGACGGGTCTTTCTCCAAAGACCAAGAAGCGATGTATCAAAAGCTGCGGTCAGAGATCGTGCTTTTGGTCAATGAGTTGCACCTGCACAACAACCGTATCGAAGCCTTGATTGACCAGCTTTACGGCATCAACCGCCGTATCATGCAGATCGACAGCGCAATGGTAAAACTTGCCGACCAAGCGCGTATCAACCGCAAGGAATTCGTCGACAACTACCGGGGCTATGAGCTTGATCCCAACTGGATGGAGCGGATGTCCGAAAAGTCCGGTCGCGGTTGGCAGATGTTCATCGAACGCTCCAGCGACAAGGTCGAAGAACTGCGCGCCGACATGGCGCAGGTGGGGCAGTACGTCGGTCTCGACATCTCTGAATTCCGCCGCATCGTGCAGCAGGTCCAGAAGGGCGAGAAAGAAGCCCGTCAGGCCAAGAAGGAAATGGTCGAAGCGAACCTGCGTCTCGTCATCTCCATCGCCAAGAAATACACGAACCGTGGTCTGCAATTCCTTGATCTCATTCAGGAAGGCAACATCGGCTTGATGAAGGCCGTGGATAAGTTCGAGTATCGTCGCGGTTACAAGTTCTCGACCTATGCGACGTGGTGGATCCGTCAGGCGATCACCCGCTCGATCGCGGATCAGGCACGCACTATCCGTATTCCGGTCCATATGATCGAGACGATCAACAAGCTGGTTCGCACCGGTCGCCAGATGCTGCATGAGATCGGCCGCGAGCCGACGCCCGAGGAACTGGCCGAGAAGCTGCAAATGCCGCTCGAAAAGGTCCGCAAGGTGATGAAAATCGCCAAGGAGCCGATCAGCCTTGAGACACCGATTGGCGACGAGGAAGACAGCCAGCTGGGCGATTTCATTGAGGACAAGAACGCGGTGCTGCCCTTGGACAGCGCGATTCAAGAAAACCTCAAGGAAACCACAACCCGCGTGCTGTCGTCGCTCACCCCGCGCGAGGAGCGTGTTCTTCGGATGCGTTTTGGCATCGGCATGAACACCGACCACACGCTCGAAGAGGTCGGCCAGCAGTTCTCGGTCACCCGCGAACGTATCCGCCAGATCGAAGCCAAGGCGCTGCGCAAGCTCAAACATCCGAGCCGGTCGCGCAAGCTGCGCTCGTTCTTGGATCAATAAAACATCGCGCGGCTCTTCGGAGCCGCGCTTTGCACATGCGCTTGAGGCTCTTTGACCTTGCGCCTGCATGGGTTACATCCGGGTTATCCCAGTTGAAAGGATACCCGATGCGCCGCCTTCTTACCTTGCTCATCTGCCTGTTGCTGCCATTGCAAGCCGCCGCTCAAGCCTATCGCGCTGAGAATTGGTTGGTGGTTGTGCCACTTAACGCCCATGATTTTGAAGTCATCGAAGATCGCGGCGAAGGGGCGCGTGGTATTTGGTGCGCGGCGAGCGATTTTGCGCAGACCGTGTTGGGGCTGCCACCGGCTGAACGGCTTTACATCAAAACCCCGCGCGGGCCGTCGGTCAGCGGTGTCGGGCGGCGTGGCGTGGTCTTTACGACGCAGGCGGACCGGGCCGGGCCAGACGTGGGCGCATCCTATTCTGTGTCCGTGCGCCGTGCCGGAGAGAATCTGCCCAGCCATCACGCCCGTCAGTTCTGCCGCAAGGACCTGATCGAGTTGGAGGACTTCTAGCATGATGGGACGTACGTTTGGTCGGGGCCTTTTGGCGCTCACACTGCTCGCGACACCCGCGATTGGGCAGGGAATGCCGCTTCGGTATGACTTGCAGGTCACCGCCGCAGCAGACGGTTTTTTCGTTGAGAATGATCGCGAAAACGGCGCACGCGGCATGTGGTGCGCGGCAGGCACCTATGCACAGCAGACCGGGGCAGTGGCGCCGGGGCAGCGCATCTATGTGGCCGAAGCCCGCAGGCCCGGCTTGGGCCAGCGCGGCCCGGTGAAGTTCACCTTTGACCCGACAGGTTTGATCCCGCGTTCGGTCTTCCTGCTTGGTGCATCCTTCCGACAGGCAGGCACGTCAATGTCCGTGCAACATACGCTCAGCCTGTGCCATGCGCTGCGCGGTGCAGGGCGTTAAATGCAGATCAGTTTTTCCATCAAAACCGACGGCCAAGCGCTCTATGAGTTTACCGACGACGTCGCAGCATGGGTGGAGGGGCAAGGCGATGGGCTGCTGACCTTACTGGTGCAACACACCTCCGCGTCGTTGTTGATACAAGAGAACGCTGACCCCGACGTGCAGCACGATCTTCTGGCGTATTTCGCGCGGCTGGTACCGCCCTCTGACGCGCCGCAAATGGCCTATCTGCGCCACGTTATGGAAGGGCCGGATGACATGCCTGCCCATATCAAGGCTGCTGTCTTGCCGGTTAGCCTCAGTATTCCCGTTTTCCGGGGCCGAATGCGGCTTGGCACATGGCAAGGTATCTATTTGTTCGAACATCGCGACGCGCCTCACGTTCGCCAGATTGCCGCGCATTTCCGGCCCGACTAAGCGCCGGGCCGGTCTAGGTCAGTCTGTCGGCATCAAATGAATCTCGCGCACCGCTGCCCGGGCCGGTGCCTCAAGCGCATGTATCACCGCCGCCGCCACGTCTTCGGGCTGGAGCTTGTCTGGCTTGGCCTCACCAAAAAACGCGGTGTCGACCATGCCGGGCGAGACTACCATGCAGCGCCCGCCCCATTCGGCCATTTCATCCGCCAGATTGCCCGCGAAACCGTGGATGAACCATTTGGTCGCGCCATAGATCGAACCTTGGATATGACGCCGCCCCGCAGCGGAGCCGGTGACGACATATTGCCCGGTAGTTTTGCGCAGATGCGGCATGGCGGTATGAGCGGTATAAAGCGCGCCCATGATGTTGAGGTCCACCATAGCTTTCCAGTCTTTCGGATCGCCATGCTCGGTGCCTGCGGGACTGGTGCCGCGCCCGGCATTGGCAAAGGCCGCATCGATCTGGCCAAAGTGGTCCGCTAATTTGTCGAGACCCTGCTTCTGCGCATCGTAATCGGTGGCGTCCCCCACCAGCACCAGCGCCTGATCGCCGATCTCATTTGCGAGGTCTTTCAGCTTGTCTTCGCTGCGTGCGAAAAGGCCGATGTTCCAGCCTGCTTGGGCCGCAGCGCGGGCAGTGGCTGCGCCGATCCCGCTGGAGGCGCCGGTGAGGAAAAGTGTCTTGGTCATGGGGTGCTCCGGTATGTGTTCTACCTTTCAACGCGGGCGGCGATGCGTTGGGTCCATGACACATGTTTGAACGCAACATCTAGCTGTGGAAATCTTCTCTACCCAAAACCTCGCGGCTCCCCTATAAGTCTTGCCAAGAGGGCCGCGCGCCCCACAAGTCAGGCAGGATGAGAAGGGGGACGGCCGATGCGCTGCCCGTTTTGCGGAAATATCGACACCCAAGTGAAAGACAGCCGCCCGGCCGAGGATCACGTCTCAATCCGTCGGCGACGGTTTTGCCCGGCCTGTGGGGGGCGTTTCACGACCTATGAGCGGGTGCAACTGCGTGACCTCGTGGTGATCAAGTCCTCCGGCAAGCGCGAAGATTTTGACCGCGATAAGCTGGAACGTTCTATCCGTATTTCGATGCAGAAGCGGCCCATTGATCCCGAGCGGATTGACCAGATGATTTCTGGCATCGTGCGACGCTTAGAAAGCATGGGCGAGACTGACATCAGTTCCAAGCATATCGGTGAGATCGTGATGGAGGCACTGGCCCGGATTGACACCGTGGCTTACGTGCGTTTTGCCTCTGTTTACAAGAACTTCCAAGCGGCAGATGATTTCGACAAGTTTGTCCAAGAACTGCGGCCCGACGCCCTGCCGGAAGAGTGACCGGCGATCGGGTGAGTGACGCGCGCTTCATGGTGCTGGCGCTGTCCTTGGGGCGGCGCGGGCAGGGCAATGTGTGGCCCAATCCAGCGGTGGGTTGTATCATTACCCAAGGCTCTCGGATCGTTGGCCGGGGCTGGACTCAGCCCGGCGGGCGCCCCCATGCGGAGCCTCAGGCGTTGGCGCAAGCAGGCGCGGCCGCGCGGGGGGCCACGGTCTATGTCACGCTTGAGCCTTGCGCGCATCACGGCAAAACACCCCCCTGCGCGCAGGCGCTGATCGACGCGGGCGTAGCGCGGGTGGTGATCGCCACGCAAGACGATGATGCCCGCGTGAACGGGCGCGGCATTGCGATGTTGCGGGCGGCGGGGATCGATGTGGTGGTGGGGGTCTGCGAGGCTGATGCCCGCGCCGATCACGCGGGGTTTTTCTGCCGTACCGATCTGAGCCGCCCGATGCTGACGCTGAAACTCGCGACCTCTTTTGACGGGCGTATCGCGACTGGCACGGGTGAGAGCCAATGGATCACCGACGCGCCCGCGCGGCGGCTGACCCATGCGATGCGCAGTCGGCATGATGCCGTGATGGTGGGCGCGGGCACGGCGCGCAAGGATGACCCCAGCCTCACGGTGCGGGGGCTGGGCGTGGCGCATCAACCAGCGCGCGTTGTCGTGTCGCGCAGGTTGGATCTGCCCCTTATGGGGCAGCTGGCGCGGACGGCGGGAGATATTCCTTTGATCCTGTGCCACGGTGCGGATGCGGACCCGGCGCTGCTGCGCACATGGTCTGATTTGGGGGCCACGCTGCTGCCCTGCGCCGCACGAGGAGCGCAGTTGGACCCGACCGATGTGCTGCGGCAACTGGCGAGCCATGGGCTGACACGGATATTCTGTGAAGGCGGCAGTGCTTTGGCAGCGTCGTTGATCGAGGCTGATCTGGTCGACCGGCTGGTGGGATTTACCGCCGGGCTGGTGATCGGGGCCGAGGGATTGCCGGGGATCGGCGCGCTCGGACTTTCGCGATTGGCCGAGGCGCCGCGTTTCGCGCTGCAATCAAGCCAACGCATTGGGCCGGACCTCCTGCACGTCTGGCGCCGCAACGCGGCAGACTGAGGCTATCGCCGCCAGAGGTGGCTTTGGCTGGCAAAGAGACCTTGGAGCTTAGACAGCAGCCGATTGCCCAGACCTGCGCGGGGCAGGGTGCCATTGGCTAACCGCTCAACCACCACTTCGACAGGGCAGGGCAGGCCGGTGACTGGATCGCGATAACGCGGGTAGTCGATCAGCGCGGCATGAACCAACCCTTCCAGCGTCACCCGCGCACGGCGGCGGGGCGGCACGTCGCCGTGGTCTTCGGTCAGGCCCCATCCCGCGTAGAAGGGGGCGCCAAGCGTCACCACTGGCACGCGGCGCAGCAGCGCCTCAAACCCCAGAAGGGAGGTCATGGTCCAGACCGCGTCGACTTGACTTAAAAGCGCCATCGGGTCGGCGTGGCTAAGCACCTGATCGGCATCGCAGGCCCCGGTCACGCCCTTGCGCAGCCCGGCCTCAACATCGGGGTGGGGTTTATAGAGGATCACGGCATCGGGATTGGCGGCACGGGCGGCGGCCAGCAGGGCCGCGTTGCTGCGCACTTCGCCTGCGCCGGTGAGGATGGAGGCGTCATCTTCCACCTGTCCCGGCACCAGAACGCGGCGACCCGGCGGCAGGTCGGGCGCGTCTCCGCCGAGGTTGTATTTGCTCACCCCCGCATTGGTGAGCGCATCAATCAGCGACCGGGCGCGGGCCGACTGATCGGGGCGCAGCTCGGCGCGTTTCTCTATCCATTTTTCCAAGCGGCTCGGCCTCTTGGGATCGTAGTAGATGCCTAAGTCGTCGCAGACCAGCGACAGGGGCGGCACCAATTCTGCACCCAGACCTCGCGAGCGCAGGAACCCATCCTCCACCTGCGATGCGCCTTCTGGCGCGGTGTCCGCCTTGCTGGCCCAGACCATGGCGCGACGAGGAGGCACCGGCGCGTCAGCCGGGCCTTTGCGAAAGCGGACCGGGGTTGGCTTGCCGAAGAACTGCTGCAACGGACGGCGCTTCCACAGGCGCATGCCCCACGCGTCCCAGCCGGGGTGATCTTCGCGCCATGCGCGGGCTTGGGCGGCGAGGGTAGTGATGGCTGTTTCGAACGCGCAAAGCTGGTCCCGGTAGGGATCGTACCACGTGGGATAAAGGATCATCGCCGCAGCGAAAAGCTGGGCGCGGGTGAGGCTGCGCTGGCGGCGTTGGACGGGGAACTCATCCTCCGTCAGCCCCCATCCGGCGTAGAAAGGCTGCCCAAAGACACGCGGCTTGTGACCCGCAAAGATCGCCTCAAACCCCATCTGAGACGACACGGTATAGACGCCAACCGCCCCCTCGAACAACGCCCAAGGGCTGATGGGATCGGTCGACAGGGTGATCCGGTCGTTGGTGTCTTCGGGGCCGAAATGGCCGGGCCGGTAGCCCTGCGCCGTCTCAGGGTGGGTTTTGATGATGACCCGCGCGCCGGGGTGTTCTTCCTGCGCGAAAACGAGCATTTCAAGAAACCGGCCGCGATCCGCGCCTGAGGCGGTCACTGAGGCATCGCCTCGCGTCTGGTCGATTACCAGCACATAGCCGGGGTCGGGCGGCGGGGTGGTAGGATCGAAGCCCGCGTATTTCGTAAGATGCGCCTCGGCCATCTGTGCCATACCGGCCCGCGCGCGGTTCAAAAGGGCCGTGTCATCCAGCGGGTGGCGGGCCAGCAACTCTTCGAGATCCGAAGGCTGGGCAGGATCAAAATGCGCGCCACGGCTGTCGATGAGCAGGCCCAAGGGCGGCTCGCCTGCGCGGCCCGGATGGAGCGAGCGCAGCCAAGCGTCCTCCACACGGATCACCGGCACCTCGCGTTTTGCGGCCACGGCCAGCCCGCGATGTGCGGTGGGGGAGTTGCCCCAGACCGCCACGGCATCTCCGGGACCGGGCAGCCCCAATCGCAGGGAATGGCCGGACAACTGCAAAATGCGCCGAACCCGGCGCTGCGTCACAAACCCGCCGTTATATACGAAAAGCCGCCGGCTCCTTTCGGGACCGGCGGCGGGGTAGAGATATGGGTCAGCTTCAAATGCCACCGGGGTGGCTCATTCGGTCAGCGAAGAGATGCTATCCGCCGAACCTGCGGTGCCGGTGATGGCCGAGATCACCTTGCTCCACTGGGTGAAGGGGGCTTCGGTCACATAGATGGTGTCGCCGTCGCGGATCACGAAATCACGCGCCATGAACATGCCGTTGGGCTTGGTCAGATCGGTCACATAAACCATGCGCTGCGCACCTGTGAGATCATTGCGGCCCAAGACCTGCTCGGCGACCTCTTCGGGCTCATTGCGGAAAACGAAAACGCCGGTGGGGTCGGCCGAGATCGGGCTCAGCCCGCCGACCTGTGCGATGCCTTCGAGCAGCGACAGGTTTTGCGATTCGAAAGGCACGCGGGCCTGTCCACCGGTGGCCCCTAGGGCGGTAAACGAACGGGTGTCCTCTTCGACCAAGATGCGGTCGTTGGGCCGCAGCGCGATGTCGAGTTCGGGGTGGTCATAGAGGTCTTGGAACCAGATTTTGCCGCGCTGTCCGCCGCGGATCACGGTGACCTGCGCGATTTCCGGCACGATGGTCACACCGCCTGCGCGGGCCAGCATGGCCGAAAGCGTGCGCGTTGGCCGCTCAATCGGATAAACGCCTTGCGCGCCGATCGAGCCGATGAGCGAGACGGTAGAGCCATCACCCGCCGCGCGGCGCACTTCGACCTGTGGATCGGGCGTCTGTTCACCCAATTTGTTGGTGATGATGCGGCGGATCGCTTCGGGGGTGTTGCCTGCGGCCCGGATGCGGCCTGCGTAGGGGATAAAGATAAAGCCCGCGCCGTCGACCTGCACTTCTTCGAGCATGGTGGCGGGCGCACCCTCGACGCCTAAGAGCGGATCATCGACGTTTTCATAAACCGTGATGCCAAGGATGTCGCCCGGCTGGATGGTGTCAGAGCCAACCCGGCCTGCGTTTTTGAAACTTTCGGAAAAGCCAAGGGCGGGGGCCACAGCGGTGGCGCGGGTCACGCGGTCATTAACGGCAACGATAAAGGCGTCGCCTTCTTGCTGGACGGACCCTGAGTAGATCTGCCGTTTGTTCGGACCGACCTGCGGCAATCCGCAGGATGACACGACGGCCAATGCCGCCAGAACTGCGATGGGACGCGCCCACCGGATGGTTACGGATTTCACTGCCCGGTCTCCTCGACCTGATTATTCTGCCTCGAAATCGCCAATTGTCATGACGTATTATTTCGCAATCTAGCGCAGGTTCTTGAAAAAAGCTACAGGGGTGAAAGGCTTAGATCAGGTGACAACCCGCAACTGTTGCCGAGGGGCCGCGGTGCCTTGTTCCAGCGCGTCATAGGGATCGTCCTGTGCCAGCATCATATCAACCACCTGACGCAGCAGTTGTCGGCGCCCGCGTGCGGCGTAAAACCCGCCCGGCACCTGCGAGGTTTCAAGCAGATAGCGGCGGTAATCTTTGTAAGCGCGGTTGTCGGGGCGGCTGGCGGCGGCGAAGAATTCTGGCAAGGGCTGGTCCGAGACGAACTCTGGCTGAGAATAGACCGCGCGGCCAAATACCTTGAGCGGGATGCCGCGCCAGAGCACCTGTTGCCCGGCGGTAGAGTTCACTGTTACCGCGCTGCGGGAGTCGTTCAAAAGCTGCGCCAGCTTGCCGCCGCGCACGAAATGCACACGATCTGCCACACCATAGGCCCGCGCCAAACGGCGCACATCGCGCCGCACGGGCACGCGGCCATCTTCGAGCGGATGCGCCTTGATCACAAGATGATGATGCTGCGGTGCGCCTTTGGCAAAGCCTTCGATTACCAATTCCAAGAAGTCGGCCATGGTGGTGAACGGCGAATGGGATTTGAACGCCGAGTCGTGCTCTAGTTGCAGCAGCGCCAGATGATAGGGAAAGCCGCCCAGCCGGATGCGCAGCGTTGCGCGCAGCCGGTCGAGCGCCAGCACCGGCATCAGCAGCAGGCGTTTCAGGTAGAGGCGAAACTCCTTGGTCACCGGGATGCTGCGATGTGGGGTGAAATTGCGGTAGTCGCCATTCCGGAACATGACGAACCAATGGTAGAGCGCACCGTAGAATATGTGATGCCGCATGTCGCCCCAATGGCCCGGGGGCAGGGGGGCTTCCATGTCAGACCGGGCCAGCGCGGCCTGCATCTGCGGAATGGTCATCTCCATCAGCCGCGAGTTGCCGTTCGAGCCGCCGCGCTCATAAGTGACCCAATAGGGGCGCATGTAGCCTTCTTCAAAGACATGCACGGTGATGCCCCGGCGTTTGGCTTCGGCCACCGCTTCGGCATGGATCGGGCGGGTATCGCCGTAAAGCACGATGTCGGTGATCTGCTTTTCGTCCAACAGCGCGACAAAGGTGGCGGGCCAATCGGCCACGGTGCCGCGATAGGGGATGTAGGTTGCGGGATGGAACCAAAACGCCCGGTCACCTGCGTTGAACCCGACGCGCCAAACCTCGGCCCCTGCACGGCGCAGCATCCTGCCCAAACTGTTAAAAAAGGGCCCATGTGGCCCCTGTAGAAACAGGAAGGTTCTGGTCTGGGCGTCTGTGGCGGTCATGCTCATCCTTTATTGTCGTCCTTTAGGGGTTAACCACCATATAATATGGGCGACAATGTGACATGACCCGCTCTTGCCTGTGGCGGACGCCGGGTTTACCACTGCGCGGAACCGCAAAGGAGCCCTTTCATGTTCACTGGCATTATCACCGACGTCGGCACCGTGACTAAACTGGAGCAGGAAGGCGACCTGCGCGCGCGTATCCAGACGCGCTATGACACCAGCAGCATCGACATGGGCGCGTCGATCGCCAGCGATGGGGTCTGTCTGACGGTCGTCGGGTTGGGCGATGATTGGTACGAGGTGCAGATCAGCGCAGAGACCGTGGCTAAGACCAACCTTGGCCAGCATTGGACCGAAGGGCGGCGGGTGAACCTTGAGCGGGCGCTCAAAGTGGGCGACGAACTCGGCGGGCATATTGTTTCGGGCCATGTAGACGGTGTTGCCGAGATTATTGAAATGAAGGACGAGGGCGACAGCACACGTGTGACCCTGCGCGCACCTGAGGACTTGGCACGGTTTATCGCGCCCAAGGGCTCGGTCGCGCTAAACGGCACCTCGCTGACGGTGAATGACGTCAATGGCTGTGATTTCGGGATCAATTTCATCCCGCATACCAAAGAGGTAACCACTTGGGGCGATGCGAAACTCGGTGATCTGGTGAACCTCGAAATCGACACGCTGGCCCGTTATGTGGCACGCCTGAACGAGATGTGACGCCCCGCTCCGGGCACCGCACTCTGGCCAAGCCGCGCGGGTCAGGCTAAGAGCCGGACAACAGATAGATGGGACAGCCGATGCAATTTGACAAACCCGGACCGGTCGAGACAGGGCTGAGCGACGCGATTTCTCCGATCGAAGAGATCATCGAAGACGCACGCCAAGGCCGGATGTTCATTCTGGTGGACCATGAGGACCGCGAGAACGAAGGCGATCTGGTGATCCCGGCGCAATTTGCCGATGCGGCAGCGATCAACTTTATGGCGACCCACGGGCGCGGTTTGATCTGTCTGCCGATGACGTCCGAACGTGTCGATCACCTCGGCCTGCCGATGATGGCGGTGAACAACTCCTCGCGGCATGAAACGGCCTTTACCGTCAGCATCGAAGCGCGTGAGGGTGTCAGCACGGGCATCTCCGCCGCCGACCGGGCGCTGACCGTGGCCGTGGCGATTTCGGAGCAATCCGGTTCGGCGGATATCGCGACCCCCGGCCATGTCTTCCCCCTGCGCGCCCGCGATGGTGGCGTGCTGGTGCGGGCAGGGCATACCGAAGCGGCGGTTGATATTTCGCGCCTAGCAGGGCTGCACCCCTCAGGCGTGATCTGCGAGATTATGAAAGACGACGGCGAGATGGCCCGTCTGCCCGATCTGGTGGAATTCGCTGCCAAGCATAAGCTCAAGATCGGCACGATCAGCGACCTCATCACATACCGCCACAAGCACGACAACCTGCTGGTGGAACGCGACAGCCGCACCGTGACCTCAGCCTATGGCGGCGACTGGTTAATGCGGGTGTTTTCCGACCAGATCACCGGCACCGATCATGTGGTGCTGACCAAGGGCGACATCTCGACCCCCGAGCCGGTGCTGATCCGGACCCATGCGATCAACGCGCTTGAAGATATCCTCGGCCTCGGCCCCAGCCCGGCGGACGAATTGCCCCGCGCGATGCAGATCATCGCCGAAGAGGGCCGCGGCGCCGTGGTGCTGTTCCGCGATCCTTACCCGCGTCTGAAGCTTGACCCCGAAGACGACGACCGACCGCGCACCATCAAACGCACCGGGCTCGGCGCGCAGATCCTGTCGTCGATGGGCCTGCATGAACTCATCCTGCTGACCGACAATCCCGATACGCGCTATCTGGGCCTTGACGCCTATGCGCTTGAAATCGTGGGCACCCGGCCCATCACCACGGAGTAATCGCCATGGCATCCGCCGAAGAGCATACCATCCTGCCGCGCCCCAGCTTTGACGAACCAGTGAAGCTGCTGATCGTGGTCTCGCCCTATTACTCGGACATCGCGAACGGCCTGCTGACTGGGGCCAAGGCCGAGCTTGAAGCCGCAGGCGCAACCTATGACGTGATCGAAATGCCCGGCGCGCTGGAGATTCCCACCGCCATCGGCATCTCCGACCGGCACAGCAACTTCGACGGCTATGTCGCCTTGGGCTGCGTGATCCGTGGCGAGACAACGCATTACGAGACCGTCTGCAACGACAGCAGCCGCGCCCTGCAACTGCTTGGGCTGCAAGGGCTTTGCATCGGTAACGGCATCTTGACAGTCGAGAACAAAAAGCAAGCCGAAGTCCGTGCCGACCCTGAGGGGCAAAACAAAGGCGGCGGTGCGGCGGCTGCGGCCTTGCATCTTATCGCGCTCGCTCGTAAATGGGGCCGCCAGAGCAAGGGCATCGGGTTCAAGCCATTCGGGCAGGACACTTTGATGGCCGGCGACACGGATGGATCAAACATCGCATGACCAGCAACGGGCTTTCGGGCAACCAAAAACGTAAGATGAAGTCGGCCTCACGGCTCTATGCCGTGCAGGCGTTGTTCCAGATGGAGCATTCCGCGCAGACGGTCGACGTCGTGCGTCACGAGTTCATCGACCACCGTTTCGGTGCTGTCTATGAGGGCGAGGAGATGCAAGAGGGGGATGTCGATCACTTCTCCCGCGTGCTTGAAGATGCGGTGAACTATCAGGCGCCGATTGATCAGATGGCCAACCGCGCTATCGTCGCCAAATGGGCCATTGCCCGCATTGACCCGACCCTGCGTGCGCTCTTCCGCGCTGCTGGTGCCGAGTTCCGCCATGATGACACACCGCCGCGTGTGGTGATCAAGGAATATGTCGACGTGGCCCATGCGTTCTTCCCCGATGGGCGCGAGCCAAGCTTTGTCAACGCGGTGCTCGACCATATGGCCCGCGAGGCGCGTCCCGAAGCGTTTTAAACGCGCGGGAAACTGGCCCCGAAGGGCCATTCACCACATCATGATTTCGGGAAAAGTGACGGGAACCGCGCCTGCCGCTGCTGTTTTTATTCCCGAGGACCTGTATGTACAGGTGGGCGCCAGGTAACCGAACCAGGGCTCGGACAGAGCCAGCTCCCTCGGATTTGCTTAAGGCCACTGGAATGTAACGTTCACGAACAGGGCAGAACCCGTCGACCCCCGATGTAGGGGCCATAGGGGCAGGGGACAAGGGGGGCGGCGCGCTTTTGCCAACTTCCTTTGACGCCCCTATTTTTCAGCGGGAATAAAGCCGTAGCGCCGCAATTCATCAGGCAGCAAAACGTAGATTTCATCGGGGGGCGTGACCAGCGCGTGCTGCATCACCAGCGGATCAATCCCCATCTGCGCAAGATAGCGCATCACCTCACCTTGGCCGCGCTGAATGTCCTCCACCGCGACAAAGGCGGGCAGAATCGTGCTTTCGCCGAAGTAATGCTGATGCACCCCAACCGAGCCAGTTTCTGGCACCCGGCGGCTCGCCCCACCGGCCAAGAGGTAGGGGCAGGCGGAATAGCAGACGTCACCCTCTCGCAAAGCAGTATTTAGCCCCTCGCGTCGCAAATAGCGGCCCAGTTCCAGCGCATCCTGGACCGAGCCACCGGGGGAGTTGAGGAAGATTTCTTGGGGCTGCGGGGAAAGATCGGCCAGTTGCTTGGCGATGCGTTGCGCGTCGCCTTCCGTGATCGCGCCCTCCAGTAAGGCGGCCCGCCCGCCTGAAACCGGTGTCAGGATCAACCGGTCCGGCAGGGCGGTGTCGGGCATCGGTTGGCCGGGGTTCGGCGCGCGGTCTGGGCGAAAGCGGCGGGTTTGATCGCCGGGTCGGATCGGTTCGGTAAGTTCCGGCGCTTTGGGGCCAAAGCCGGGCAGGCGCAGCCCATCGCCCAGATCGCCCCAGAAGAGCAGCACGGCAAGGCCGAGTTGGAAGATTAGCACCCCCATCAGCACGCGCCCGACGACGGGCTTGCGTGGCGCGGAGTCGCTGTCGGATGCGGCGTTCTCAGAGGCGGCGCTGTCGCTCATGTGCTTTTGATCGGGGTGACTTGCCCCTGCGTTTCTTCGCGTGGGGCGGGGGCGTCCTCGCTCGGGCGCATATGGGCGGGACTGTCTTGCATCGCCGCATCCACATCGCGCACAGCGGCCAGCGCGGCGCGCAGCTCGGCCAGCGTCAAGGTATCCTCTACCGCCGCCCCTTCGCGGCCAGACCGGATCGCGCCTTGGGTGATTGCAAGGATCAGCACCAGCACGACAGGCAACAGATCAATTGCGATGGCGCCGGCCCAAGAGGGTACAAAGTTGCGCGCATAGAGGATCACCGCATCGGCGCTGGAGATCGGCGTATAGGTGCTGTCGGCGGCCGGAGGCATCGCCTGCACAGCTTGCGCTGCACGTTCCAACGTGGCGGCGCGTTGGGCCAAAACTTCAAGGACGGAGGTAATGGTCGCCCCCTGCGCGCCGCGCTGTTCGGGGTTGCTCCCATCCAGTTCGGGCAAGACGACAGAGGCTGCCAAATCCTGTGCGGCGCGTTCCACCAACGGTGCCACGGAAAGCTGGCGCAAGCGGGTGATCAGCCCAGCCAACCTCACCGCCTGTTCGGAGAATTCGACCGAGCGTGCCTCGACCGGGCCGGGCTCGACCGTCAGCGCACGCATACGGCTAAGGATCTGATTCCCTTCGGCAAAAGCGTCATCTACCAGCGGCGTCTGCGTGGCGATTTGGGCCTCCAACCCGGACAGTTCCGCTGATTTTTGACGCAACACCCGAAACACCGCCCCCCGCCCGGCAAGGCCAGAAAGGCTTCCCGCGGCTTCCTGTTCGCTCAGGTCTTCGAAACTCTGGCGCACGCGGGCAACGTCACGCTCCAGCCCTTGGGCGGAAAGCGCAATCTCATGGGTGCGCTCCAAGGCGCCCTGATAGTCCTGCACCGTCTCAGCAAGGTGCTGTTCGACCGCCGCTGATCCGGCAAGTGCGGCGGCGTTCAGCCAACTCGACATGGCGATGATCGCGAGCGAACCGAGACCCATCGCCCCCAGCAGTCCCATCCGCGCGCGGGCGGTACGGACCGCGGGGAAGAGCCGCAGAAGGTAGGACCAGAAGACGAAAATGCCGACCGAAACTGCCACTGAATAGGCAATTGCAGCAAAGGCCGACATTGCCCCGTTGTCATCAAGCAGCGAGGACACGCCAAGGTAGGTATAGATGCCCGAGGCAACCGCCAGCACGCCTAAGGCCGTGCCGGAAAACGTGTCGAGCCAAGTCAGATGCCCCTCTCGCTCACGCGCATAGCGCACGCCCCGCGCCTGCGTTTCACTCATCGGTTCGCGTTTTGCCATGGGGCCCCCTCGCTCTGCTGGTTTCAAGATAGGGGGCGGCGGGGGAATTACCAAAGTCTTTGGCGCGGCCTCTTGTCAATGTTCACCAAATGTTCATATTTATCCCTATGATGGAGACAGACATACAAACGTTCCAACCCGGCCAGCTTTTGGCGCGCGGGGTGATGCGACACCTTGCTGATTTGGGCTTCGCCTGTGTCGAGGAACTGGTGCCAACGCGCGGTTTGCGCGTGGATGTGATGGCGCTCGGGCCTAAGGGAGAGGTTTGGATTGTGGAGTGCAAATCCTGTCGCGCCGACTTTATGGGCGACGCAAAATGGGAGGGCTATTTAGAATGGGCGGACCGTTTCTTTTGGGCGGTCGATAGCGACTTCCCTATTGATCTGCTGCCAGAGGAAAGCGGCCTAATCATCGGGGACGCCTATGGCGCCGAGACGATCCGCATGGGGCTCGAAAGCAAACTTGCGCCTGCACGGCGCAAGGTGATGATCCAGAAGTTCGCGACTCATGCCGCGCGGCGCCTGCATCGATTGCGCGATCCAGATATGGCACCAAGCTGGTCTTAGCGCCGATTAGCCCTTTACCTTGGCGGCGCGGCTCGCAGCGGCCATGATCTCTTCGGCAATTTCGCGGGCCTCATCTGGGGTGAAATCCATCGGGATTTCCACGCCGCCGCCTTCGACGAACAGTCGGACCATGCCCTTGTCCGTCGGGCCGATTTGCAGGTTTGCTTCGATGTCGCGTTCGGTGTCGATGCCCATAGCGGTCTCCAAATTGATGGGGGCTATCGCTAGCGCGGGCCGGGCTGAAAGGCAAGCGCCGTGGAGTTGCGTAGATGGGGAGAGGGCTGAGAGAGAAGCGCTCTATCCTAGCGATCCGCTCAAACAGCCTGTTCTTTCCGGTTTTCGCCAGAGATGCGCAGAACGGGCGAATATGGGCCTGCAGGCGATGGACATGTCCAGTAACCAAGGGATCCATGTCGAGTAACCAAGGGATCGTAGCCCCTTGGCGAAAAAATCTTTCAGAAAGCTGCAATCCTTCGCGGGTTGAGGTCTTGCAATCCGTCGCCACCGGCGCTAAATCCGCCCCAGTGCCGCCTTAGCTCAGTTGGTTAGAGCGCTTGATTGTGGATCAAGAGGTCCCTGGTTCGAGACCAGGAGGTGGTACCACCCCCCCCCATCGCATTGCTCATCCCAACTTCATCACGATGCAGGTGGTCGAGCCTGTGGCATAGAGCTTGCCATCTTCGATGCCACGGATTTCGCCATGGGCCACACCGGTGGAGCGGCCAACGTGGTCAGTGATGCCGATACAGTCGATCTCCATCCCCAACGGCAGGCCGCGCAGGATATTTATTTTGTATTCCAATGTGGTGTAGACCGAGCCGCGCGGGATTTTGGTCATCACCGCACAGGCCATCGCGGAATCAAGCAGCGTGCCGTACCAGCCGCCATGCACGGTTCCCATCGGATTGGTCATGGCAAAACTTGGCGCGCCGCGAAAGACGATGCGGCCTTCTTCGACCGCATGCAACGCATAGCCCATGGTCTGGCCAATCGGCGGGCCGGGGTTGGTGCCGTCAAGAATCGCCTGCATGAATTCGAGGCCCGATAACTTAAGCGCCTCGGATTGGGACAAAAGGTCAGCAGGGCTTTGGGCAACGCGGGGCATAGGGTTCTCCGACAGGTTAATCGCTGTGGAGGATACGCCCGCGCAGAGCAGGGGCAAGCCCCCGCCTGTCAGGTGTAAGGGTTACGCAACGTCGGAGAGATCAACCTGCGGTGTCACACCAATCGCGCGGCAGACATCACGGGTCAACTCGGCTCGGTTGAGCGTGTAGAAATGCAGCGCATCGACGCCTTCGTCGATCAAGTCACTGCAAAGCTCCGTACACATGGCCTGGGCAAGCAGATCGTGGCGGTCATCACGGATCGCGGCCTCATAGGCCTGATCGACCCAGGTCGGGACCGGCGTGCCGCATTTCACCGCAAATTTACGGGCCGAGGTCCAGTTAACCACTGGCAGAATTCCCGGCGTGATCGGCTTGTCGATGCCCGCTTTGACACAGGCGTCGCGGAACCGCAGGAAGGTGTCAGCCTCAAAGAAGAACTGGGTCAGGGCTTCATCCGCGCCTGCGTCGAACTTGCGTTTCAGCCAATCGATATTGGCCTGTTGGTCCGCCGCTTCGGGGTGCGGATCGGGGTAGGCGCCAACGCGGATGGTAAATTTGTCAGTCTTGGCCAACGCCTCGATCAACTCGCAACTGTCGGCGAAGCCTTCGGGATGTGGTTCGAACTTGTCGGTGCCTGCCTGCGGATCGCCGCGCAGGGCGACGATGTCTTTAATGCCCGCTTCGGCGAATTTGTCAGCGACGTCGAGTGTCTCAGCCTTACTGGCACCAACGCAGGTGAGGTGGCCCGCAACGGGCAGACCAGAGGTGCGGTGCAGCACATGGGCCGAATCGTGGGTGAGGTCGCGTGTCGTGCCGCCCGCGCCATAGGTGACCGAGAAAAACCGTGGGGCCAAAGGCGCCAAAGCCTGAGCCGCGTCCCACAGTTTGAACGCCGCGCCGACAGTGCGGGGCGGGAAGACTTCGAAGGAGACAGCAGGCGTGGTCATCGGTTGATCCTTTTGACGGTTTCATGCCTTGTTTCACATCCAGCGCTGTGAGACAAATTCATAACATTCATCTTGAACATGAGTAATGCCTCACATGCACATCGAGTTCCGACATCTGCGCACGATTAAAGCCATTCACGAAGCGGGCGGATTGGCCCGTGCGGCGGAACAGATGAATATCACGCAATCGGCTCTGAGTCACCAAGTGAAGGGCTTGGAGGATCAGGCAGGGGTCGAGCTGTTTGTGCGGCGCTCGAAACCGTTGAAGTTGTCGCCCGCCGGGCAGCGGTTGCTCAAGCTGGCGCAGCAGGTTTTGCCGCAGGTTGAGGCTTTGCAGGATGAGTTTACCGGTCTGCGGGCGGGCAGTACCGGGCGGATGCATATCGCGATTGAGTGTCATGCCTGTTTTGAGTGGCTGTTCCCGGTGTTGGAGCAGTTCCGGCGCCATTGGCCGGATGTGGATGTCGATATCCGCCCCGGTCTGGCCTTTGACGCGCTGCCTGCCTTGCTGCGCGAGGAGGTGGATCTCGTCGTGTCATCAGACCCCGAAGAACTGCCGGGTGTCGAATTTGTCGAACTCTTTGATTACAATCCGGTATTCGTGGCGGCGCAGAGCCATGCCTTGGCCGAGAAACCCTTTATTGAGGCGGGGGATTTCCGGGGGGAAACGCTGATCACCTATCCGGTGGAACGCTCGCGGTTGGATGTGTTCAGTCAGCTGTTGATCCCGGCGAAGGTGGAGCCTGCGGCGATCCGGCAGGTTGAGTTGACGGCGGTGATCTTGCTCTTGGTGGCGTCGAATAGGGGGGTCTCAGTGCTGCCGGATTGGGTGGTGCGCGAGGTCAAGTATTCCTCAGACTACGTGACCCGGCCCTTGACGGAACATGGCATCACACGGCGGCTCTATGCGGCAGTGCGCAAGGATGATCTGGGCAAGCCGTTTATGGATGAGTTATTGAAGTTGGCCGGGCAGGAGGCGCGGAAGTTGCAGCGGGCTTAAGCTTAGCAGCGAGGGCCAGCACCTGCCCGTGGGAGGGCGATCTGACCGTTGGTTCATGTCGCTTTATGGTTCAGCCGTGATATGCGTTCGCGGAGTAGCGCCCAGCCTCTCTTAATCGCCTACCCGGTCGCACCAATGGTGCACCCTACTAAATTGGCACGCCCTAGCGTGACGAACGGGCAGACGATGGCCCGGCGCCCGCGGCTTGATTCCGGGCCGGGTGGGTGAACGCGCCGCCCCACCAGGCGGAACGACGCATTCCAAAGCTTACTTCACCTTAACGATAGCCTTCCCGGTGTTCCCGCCAGTCAGCATCTCGATAAACGCCTGAGGTGCATTTTCCAGCCCTTCGGTGATGTCTTCTTTCACTTTCATGCGGCCATCCGCCACCATTGGACCCACTTCGCGGTGGAATTCCGGCATTTTGTCCCAATGGTTCGCGATGATAAAGCCGCGCACGGTGAGGAAGTTCACCAAGATCGTCCGCCATAGACGCGGGGCGGTCAGGCCTGCGCCTTCGGCATCTGCGCCCAGACCGCCTGCGTTATACCAAGCGATCATGCCACACAGCGGGATGCGGCCATGCGGGTTCATTACGGGCAGAACCGCGTCCAAAACCTTGCCGCCGACGTTCTCAAAGTAGATGTCGACCCCGTCGGGTGCCGCCTCTTTCAGCGCCGCGCGCAGGGATTTCGCATCGTCATAGGCGCGATGGTCTAGGCAAACGTCAAAGCCGAACTCGCGCGTGGCGATCTCGCATTTCTCCGGCCCGCCCGCGATGCCCACGGTGCGCAGACCTTTGGCCTTGGCCAATTGCCCTACGACCGAACCCACCGGCCCAGTCGCCGCAGCAACGACGAGCGTTTCGCCCTCTTTCGGCTGTCCGATCTCGTTTAAGCCGAACCACCCAGTCAGGCCGGGCATGCCCAGCACGCCGAGCGAGGCGGTGATCGGAACGGCATTGGCGTCGATCTTCTGGCACTGTTTGGCGGGGGCGACACCATGGGTGGCCCAGCCGAACGCTCCAAAGGCGAAATCACCCTCAGCAAAGCTCGGGTCATTTGAGGCGATGACCTTGCCGACGCTGCCGCCCTCCATCAGCCCGCCAATCGGCACCGGCTGGGCATAGGATTCCGCATCGTCCATCCGGCCTCGCATATACGGGTCGAGCGACATGTAATGCACCTCAACCAAGATCTCCCCTTCGCCCGGCGTGGGCATATCGACGGTTTCGAGCCGGAAGTTCTCGGACGTCGGCGCGCCATCGGGGCGGCTGGCGAGGACGATTCTTTGCATCTGTTCGGGCATCGGCTTTCCTTTTTAATTGCTATGTGTCCTAGTTGCGTTCTCATGCGCTGAAAACAACCCCGCACCTTACGTAATAGTTGAGCAGGCGCGGTGGGCGCTGCCCCCTTGGCAATTGTGCTCTTGCGCCCTATACGTCCCGCCTTATCCATCAAAGGGCGCGAACAATGGTCGGCAGTGCGAATCTTAACATCATGATCAAAGCAGCACGCAAAGCGGGGCGTGCATTGGTCAAGGATTTCCGCGAGGTCGAGAACCTTCAGGTCTCGGTCAAAGGCGCGGGCGATTTCGTGACCAAAGCCGATATTGGCGCTGAGAAGATCCTCAAGGACGAGTTGATGGGCGCGCGTCCGACCTATGGCTGGCTGGCCGAAGAGGGTGGCGAGGACGAGGGCCAAGACAACACGCGCCGTTGGATCGTCGATCCGCTGGATGGCACAACCAACTTTCTGCACGGCCTGCCGCATTGGGCCGTTTCCATCGCGCTGGAACATAAGGGCGAGATCGTCGCCGGGGTGGTCTTTGACCCCGCCAAAGACGAGATGTTCTTTGCCGAAAAAGGCACCGGCGCTTGGATGAACGAAGGCCGCCTGCGTGTGTCTGGTCGTCACCGGATGATCGAGTCGATCTTTGCCACGGGGCTGCCGTTCGGGGGCCGTGCCGATCTGCCCGAAACCCTGAAAGATCTGGGCCGCTTGCTGCCCGTTTGCGCCGGTGTGCGCCGCTGGGGTGCGGCGTCGCTTGATCTCGCTTACGTTGCCTCGGGCCGTTACGACGGTTTCTGGGAGCGTCGTCTGAAGCCTTGGGACGTGGCCGCGGGCATGTTGATCGTTAAAGAAGCCGGTGGCCTCGTGGAAGCGATCCGCCCTGAGCGGAACATCCTGCAACATGGCGAGATCGTCTGCTCGAACGAACCGATCTTCTCAACCTTCGCCAAGACGATCCGCGGCTGATTAGTCGATCGCAATCGTCTGGCGCAGCTCGCCGGTCAGCTGATCAAAGATGAGGATTTCGTCCGCATCCGTCACCACCGCATACCAGCCGCGGCCTTGCGTAAACGTTTGGGCGCTGCTGCCATCGGGCAGGGTAATGCTGCGCGGCATGGTCGGACCTTGATCGCTCAGACGGGTGACAAGCACGAAGATCAGCACTAGAACCCCGCCAATCATCACGACGGTCAAGACCGTCACCATCCGCCGCAGAAACCGTAAGTTCGCCGGTTCATCAGGGTTGTCCGTGTCCATGTCTCACCGCCGCATTGATTTCATTCTGGGCGAAAGCCCGCCCGCCCGTCTTGATAAGGCGCTGGCCCGCGATGTGCCAGAGGCAGCGAACCTATCGCGCACGCGCTTGGGTCGGTTGATCGAAGAGGGGGCGGTGACCGTGGATGGTGCCGTCGTTCAGGACCCACGCGCCAAGGTGGCCGAGGGACAAGTGGTGCAGATCGAAGTCGAGGAAGCGGCAGAGAGCCATATCCTCCCCGAAGATATCCCCCTGTCTGTGGTGTTCGAGGATGACGACCTAATCGTGATCGACAAACCCGCCGGCATGGTGGTGCATCCCGCGCCGGGCTCGCCATCGGGCACGCTGGTTAACGCATTGTTAGCACATTGCGGTGATGATCTCTCAGGCGTCGGCGGCATGAAGCGGCCCGGGATTGTGCACCGCATTGATAAAGATACAACTGGTCTGCTGGTCGTCGCGAAGTCCGACGCGGCGCATCATGGGCTAGCCGCACAGTTTGAGAAACATACCGTGGAACGGTATTACCAAGCGCTCGTCTACGGGGTGCCGGATGCCAATGACCCGCGCTTGCGCGGCGTCAAAGGGGCATCATTTGAGGCGGGGAACATTCTGCGCATGACCACGCAACTGGCGCGGCACAAGACCGATCGTCAACGGCAAGCTGTGCTGTTCCAAGGCGGTCGCCACGCCGTGACCCGCGCACGCACCGTGGCGCGCTTTGGCAAGCCGCCCGTATTGGCGCTGATGGAATGTTGGCTGGAAACCGGTCGCACACATCAAATTCGCGTGCATATGTCCCACGCCGGTCACGGACTTGTGGGGGATGCCACCTATGGCGGCCGGCGCAAACTGGCGAAGTCGGCCCTTCCAGAAGCCACGGCTGAGGCTGTTCGTGCCTTTCCACGACAGGCGCTCCACGCCGCTGTTTTGGGGTTCGAACACCCTGTCACCGGAGAAAACCTGCGTTTTGAAGCGCCTTTGCCCCCTGATATGGCAGATTTGCTGGATATGCTGCGCGAGGGTCCGCCAGCCTCCGGCTGACCCGTCTGAGGAGGGGAACTTGCCCCTCGCTGGTTACGTTTTGTTCACAGACGTTGTGCAAAGGTGAACAGAAGCGCAGATGCTTCCGCCTTGAAAGCACAGAGCGGGCCGCCCATATTGCATGTTAAGTGTAATAACATAGGCCCGGAAATGAACTGGGAAAGGGACATGACATGGCGAATTATGCAAATCTGCCCGCACCAACACCCGAAGGCGGGTTAAACCGCTATATGCAAGAAATCCGCAAGTTCCCTCTGTTGGAGCCTGAGGAAGAATACATGCTGGCCAAACGCTGGGTTGAGGAACAGGACACCGAAGCGGCTCATAAGATGGTGACCTCGCACCTGCGCCTCGCGGCGAAGATCGCGATGGGCTATCGCGGATATGGGTTGCCGCAGGCTGAAGTGATCTCAGAGGCGAATGTGGGGCTCATGCAGGCTGTGAAACGCTTTGATCCGGAGAAGGGCTTCCGCCTTGCCACCTACGCGATGTGGTGGATCCGGGCGTCGATCCAAGAGTATATCCTACGCTCTTGGTCCTTGGTGAAACTGGGGACGACCTCCGGCCAAAAGAAACTGTTCTTTAACCTTCGCAAGGCTAAGAACAAGATCGGTGCCTTGGAAGAAGGCGACCTGCGGCCTGAGAACGTGACCGAAATTGCGACCCAGCTTGGCGTGACCGAGGCTGAAGTCGTGTCGATGAACCGACGGATGTCTGGCGGCGATGCTTCGCTGAACGCCACTGTCGGTTCTGAAGGCGAAGGCACGATGCAATGGCAAGATTGGCTAGAGGATGAGGACGCCGATCAGGCTGGCGACTACGCAGAGCGCGATGAGCTTCAAACCCGCCGCGAGATGCTGGCTGAGGCGCTAGAGGTTCTGAACGACCGCGAGAAAGACATTCTCACGCAACGCAGGTTGTCGGATGAGACTGTCACGCTGGAAGACCTCTCGACCCAGTATGCCGTGAGCCGAGAGCGTATTCGTCAGATCGAAGTGCGCGCGTTTGAAAAGCTGCAGAAACGTATGCGTGAATTGGCGAAAGAAAAGGGCATGGTGCCCGCTGATTAACACTGAGCGCCCCCTGCTAACCGATAGTAGGGGGCGTTTTATATGCGGCATGTCAGTCCGGGGGATGGCCCTCTAAAGCAGCGACCTTTTCGAAGGTGGCCGCGACCGTATCCTGCTGCAATGTCTGAATGATGGTGTTGACCAACCGATCCAACAAAGCGGCTTGTGCGGCAGGATTGCTGCGCAAGTCTTGAATTCGCCAGCGGATCAGACGCCAATAAGCCGCATGGAAAGCGTCCTTCAAGATCGGGTTTTCGATTAACGCAGACAGCGATGCGGCCAACCGGGCGCGCAGTTGAAAGAAGTCTTCGGCTCGTCCGAGATCACTTACTGCAAGCAGCCCCAACATACCGGCAAAATCCATCACCTGGGCCGCCGAGGCAGGTGCGTCAGATGCGCAGGCGGCCACCGCTTTGATCACCGCTACGGCTGCACGCAGATCATCATCGCGCTGCGGATCCTCCAGTGGCGAAATGACCGAGCCGATCCCAGATTTTACCGTGATCATGCGTTCATAGGATAGACGCTGCAAAGCCTGACGCACTGGCGTGCGCGAGACGCCAAAACGTTGTGCCAACGCGCCTTCATGCAGCATTTGATCGTCAGACGACTGCGCAAGGCAGATGTCAGCACGCAGTGCCTCTGCGATATGTTGGCTGGACTGGCTGCCCTTCAGCATTTGAAAACTCCCTTCAATCCAACGACAGTGCCAGCTTGATGTCTGCACATGTATACATGTAGGTAAGCGCAACCTCAATTTGTTTCAGGAATTTACCTATGTCCGCAGCTCAGACCCCGTCGTTCGACGGTGAGGCGACCTCAATCAGAGCGGTGTTTGCAACACCACGGGGTGGGCATATTGCAATGGCGGGGTTCCCCGGTCTTGCGACAGATGTTGATGGGGCAGCCTATCTGGACCCCGCGCAAATGGATGAGACATTGGCGGGTCTTGTGCGGACGGGCGCGCGGCGCCTGTTGGTCTTGACTGAAGAGGAGGAGCTGCCAGAGGGCGCGTTTGATCTGCTTCGTGGAGCGGCGGAGCAGCAGGGGCTGACACTTTGGTTTTCGTCTATCCGTGATTTTTCAGTTCCAGACGAAGGGTTTATGACCAAATGGCCGGGCCATGAAACCCGTTGCCTTGCTGCCTTTGAGCGTGGTGAGACCATTGCACTGTGCTGCCAGTATGGCGCGGGGCGAAGCGGGTTGACGGCGGCCTTGTTACTCATCGCCTGCGGCATGTCAGCGTCAAAAGCGATCCCCTTCGTCCGCCGGAATTTCTCTGAAGCGATCGAGAATCAGGTCCAAGAAAACTGGCTCCGTGCGTATCAGGCCGCTTGAGCGTGCGGCATTAGGTTGACGTAAGGTTATGCAGCGGAAAGCCAGGTTGCCGTAATTCCTGCAAGTTCTCGCCTTTTTCCTGCCACAATTCGGCAACAAGACATGTATACAGGTTGGGGACGTGGGGCGGCACTAGGTCGGATCATCTGCCCAAAGGGAGAAAGATTAACGAAGAGTTACACAGAGGCGAGGTTCTATCATGTTTATGCGCTCAGAAGTTATTCACACCTACAAGCCCCTCACGAATGGTGAGTTGATGCGGAAACGGCGCTTGTATGAGCCGGTCGATATCTCGCTTAATGCGCACAGCCGCCCGGTGAGCTATGAGGTGCTGCGCGCAAATATCACCAAGGTTCGCTATTGTCGCGATTTCGGCCGCATTGAAGCCTGTGTCGCCGTGACCTATTCGCATCATCCTTCCAGCCCACCGCGGACCGCTTATTTGCTCACCAGCGTCCCCTTGCGCCGCGCAGGGCAATCCCAGGACTTGCGCAAGCGGTTGATCCAAACTGCCATTAGCCTGTCCGTACGTTTCGATCAGCAAGAACGGGAGGGCGCACTAAAAGTCGCTTGAATTACTGCCTTCGTTTGAAGACCCAAATGCCAGACTTGCCGCATCTTTCGAGGTGCGGTTTTTTTTTGACTAAGGAGAACAGCAAAGGAGGGCAATGGCAGTCCATCACGGGGGTGGCTTGATTAAGTCTTTGTTCAGACCCATCTTATGACCAACAGACCGCGCGAGGCGATGAATTGACAGCGGCGCGGGGGTGATTTTCAGGTTTTGGAGGTTAGGCCATGGCTGGCGGATGGGCCCGTGATGGGGCAGTGAGTGAACAGATCGAAGCGTCTATTTCGGATGAACTTGCGCGGCTAAAGGCCCGCCGTGCGCCCGTGGGTGAGAGCCTGCTTGAATGCGCCGAATGTGAAGAGCCGATACCCGAAGCACGGCGCCTTGCCTTGCCGGGCGTTAAGCTTTGCATTGACTGTGTGCGCGAACGTGACGGCCAGCAACAGATGCGCGGTGGCATTAACCGGCGCGGCTCAAAGGACAGCCAGCTTAAGTGAGGGCGGGCTGGCCAATGGGCTGCTGCAATCGTTATAACAAATGACGCGGGGCCTTGGCGTCCTCTGGGCCTTTGTAGGGGGCCTCTAGCGTGTAGACCAATCCGGTCGGTGCAAAGTCCAACTGCGCGGTGCCGCCGAGCTCTGCGGCGACGAGGCGCTTGACGAGTTTTGAGCCAAAACCGATGTCTCGCGCCTCTTGTTTTAGCGGCGGGCCACCGGTTTCCTGCCATTTCAGGCAGAAGCGCTGATCGTTGCCTTCTCCGGTCAGGGTCCAGTGCAGGGCGACGCGCCCGTGGTCGGAGGTCAACGCGCCGTATTTCATCGCGTTGGTCATCAATTCAAAAAGCGCGAGCGCCAGCATTGCCACGCTTTGCGGCGCGAAAACCACCTCTGGCCCATCAATGTCAAACTGCGCGACCATGCCCGATTCTTCGGCCGTGAGCTGCGCCATGTCGCGGATGCTGGTGCTGCGCCAATTGTTCGACACCAGTAGGTCATGCGCTTTGGCCATAGATTGCAGCCGCGCCATAAAGCGGGCCGCTTCATCGGCCGAGGCTTCGGAGCGGAAGGTCTGACGGGCAATGCCGGTTACGACAGCGAGGTTGTTTTTGACGCGGTGGTTCAGTTCTTGCAGGGTGATTTGCAACTGCCGCTCAGTCCGCATCCGCTCTGTCACATCGCGCATCAGCAGCGAGAAATCGGGGTGGGGCGTGCGTTCGCCACCTTCCGTGATGGGGGTGAGTGAGATGGAAAGATGAATGCCGCTTTCGGTTTGAGCTTCGAAGAACTCAGGTGCTTCGCCCTGCAACGCTTGTGGCTTAATGCGGTCGAACCACTCAGGGTCATCGGGCAGGGGCGCCAAGTCGGTGATCATGCGACCAATGCCCTGCGCCGGGTCAAATCCAAACATCGTCGCTGCCCGATGGTTAAAGTTCTTGACCCGACCTTCGTTATCGATGCGAAAGATCGCAACCTGCGCGGAGCGGATTACGGCAGCCAGTTCTTCTGCGTCATCCCGCGCCCGGCGCAGGTCGTTTTCATACATCGCCCGCTCGGTCGCGTTAAAGATGTTGAACACAATACGCGCTTCTGGGCCTTCATCCGCAGGATGGCGGCTGGCGTTAAGCAAGATCGGCAGCCGCTCGCTGTCCTTGGGGTTCAGACGGCATAGGATTTCGCGCGCAAAGCCCTGAAGCAGGATCATCGGCATGATATGCGTTTCAAAAAACACGCGGCCCGGCACGTCGAGCAGATGAGACAGACGAAGTCCGATTAATTCACCGGCAGACGCGTTGTTCCAGGCTGCAAAACGGCTGTTGCAATAGGTGATATTGGCATTGTGATCAGTCACGACAAAGCCGCTGTCTGCTTGGTCGATTAAAAGCTGAGCGTCCTCAGGGGGGAGGCTGGGGGGCGTGCTCAAGGCTCAGCCGCTCTCGTTAAGGTAGCGATTGATTTCGCGGATGACCTTTTTCGGCTCCGTCATATGAGGACAGTGGCCAACAGCTTCGATCACCCGCAGGGTCGCGCCGGTCATCGTGTTATACATCCAATCGCCCACGGCCACGGGGGCGATTGCATCGTCGTCACACTGAAGGATCAGGGTCGGGGTCTTGATACGGGTCATGTCAGACCGCCGATCAGACAGAAAAGTCACCCGTCCGAAATGTCGCGCGATGTCGGGATTGGTGCGGCAAAAGCTCTTGGTTAGCAGGCGCGCGCTATCGCCTTCGGACTGCTGGCCAGCGATGGCCGGGGCCATTTGTTCGGCCCAGCCAAGGTAGTTTTCCTGCATGAAGTCGATCACCTGAAGCAGATCGGCCCTGTCGAAACCGCCGATATACTCACCGTCGTTCACGAAAGAGGGCGAGGGCGAAACCATCACCACCTGCCCAAAGCGGCCGGGATTGTCGGCGGCTGCGAGGCCCGCGATGATCGCCCCGACCGAATGGCCAATCACAATCGGCTCCTCAAGCTCAAGCGCGTCGCAGATCTCGATCAGGTCAGCCGCATGGGCGGAAAGATCGCTGTAGCGGTCAAAGTCATAGGCTGAAAGGTCGGATTGGCCAGCGCCGGTCAAATCATAGAGCACCACGCGGTAGTTCTCTTCGAATGCCGGCGCCACAAAGCGCCACATCGTCTGGTCACAGCCGAAGCCATGCACGAAGACGATCGTCTTTTGCCCTTGTCCAACGAGGTTCACGTTATTGCGCTTTAAAGCCGACATAGCGAGCACCCCTCGAAATTAGTGCAAAAGACGTTCGCCCACGGTTATTCCATCGCTTCTAACTCGTCAATCATACCAGAAATCATGCTCAGACCCTTGTCCCAGAAGGCGGGGTCAGAAGCATCCAACCCAAAGGGCGCGAGGAGTTCTTTGTGGTGCTTTGATCCGCCGGCTTTGAGCATCTCGAAATACTTGTCTTCGAAGCCTTCTTCACCCTCGGCATAGACCGCGTAGAGCGCGTTCACCAGACCGTCGCCAAAGGCATAGGCATAGACGTAGAAGGGCGAGTGGACGAAGTGCGGGATATAGGCCCAGAAGGTCTCGTAGCCCTCCATATACTCGAACGCCGGTCCAAGGCTTTCAGCCTGCACGGACATCCACAGTGCGTTGATGTCATCAGGCGTCAACTCGCCGCCACGGCGTGCTTCGTGCAATTTGCACTCGAAGTCGTAAAAGGCGATCTGGCGGACGACCGTGTTGATCATGTCCTCAACCTTGCCCGCCAGCAGCACCTTGCGCTCGGCTTGGGTCTGGGCCTTGTCGAGCATCTTGCGGAAGGTAAGCATCTCGCCAAAGACGGATGCGGTTTCGGCCAGTGTCAGCGGGGTGGAGGAGAGCATTTCACCCTGATCGGCGGCCAGCACTTGGTGTACACCATGGCCCAACTCATGCGCCAACGTCATCACGTCACGCGGTTTGCCAAGGTAGTTCAGCATCACGTAGGGGTGGACGTTGGTCACAGTCGGATGCGCAAAGGCGCCCGGTGCCTTGCCCGGTTTCACACCCGCGTCGATCCAGCCCTTGGTGAAAAACGGTTTCGCCAACTCACCCATGCGCGGATCAAAGGCGGTATAGGCTTCCATCACGGTCTCTTCGGCCTGCGCCCAGTCGACAACCTTGGGGTCTTCCATCGGCAGCGGCGCGTTGCGGTCCCAGACCTGCATGACGTCGAGGCCGAGCCACTTGCGCTTGAGTTCATAGTAGCGGTGGCTTAGCTTCGGGTAGGCCTCGACCACAGCGTTGCGCAGCGCTTCGACGACCTCGGGCTCGACATGGTTGCTCAGGTGGCGCCCGGTCTGCGGCGTCTCCATGCCGCGCCAGCGGTCGATGACCTCTTTCTCTTTCACCTGGGTGTTGTGGACGCGGGCAAAGGTGCGGATGTTTGCGCCAAGCACGTTCGCCAATTCCCGCGCGCCTGCTTCGCGCTTGGCACGATCGGGGTCGGTCAGCAGGTTCAGCGTGCCTTCGATGTTGAGCGTCTCACCGTCGACCTCGAACTCCAGCCCCGCGATGGTTTCGTCAAACATCCGCTCCCACGCGTCACCCACGACGCCGAGATCGTGGAGGAATTTCTCCATCTCGTCAGACAGTTGATAAGGTTTCATCGCACGGATGCGGTCAAACACCGGCTTGTAACGAGCGAGATCGGCGTCTTGGTCGAGCAGATTGGCCAGATGGTCGTCCGGCAGTTTGTTCAGCTCCAGCGTGAAGAAGACCAGCCGCGTGGTATAGTCGGTGATCTTTTCCTGCATGTCGGACATGAACTTGGCCCGGCCTGCGTCCGTCGTGAGTTGGTAATAGCGCAGCCCCGCGTAGGACATGATGCGCCCGGCGACCTGATTGATCTTCTCATTGCGCAGCACACAGTCGAGCAGACCTTTGGCGTCCAGGTCAGCCAGCTTGCCTTCGTAGTCTGCCGCAAAGCTCTCACAAGCCTCTTCCAGCCAGTCCAGATCGCGTTTCAGTTCCGCCGCGTCTTCGCTGGTGTAGAGGTCGCTCAAGTCCCATTCCGGCAGATCGCCGAGGTCTTTGCCCCCGGCAGTGGCATTGGCGTCGCGAAGCGGGAAGGGAAGCTGAAACATCGGTGTACCTCTTTTGCGTTTCGTCACATCTATGCCTCCCGGCGCGCAGGGACAAGCTACCCGTAGATGCGCAGCATTTCTTTCAGGTCATCCAGCGTGTTTGCTTCCTGCAACGGCTTGTCCTTGCGCCAGCGCAGCATACGCGGAAAGCGCAGGGCGACGCCGGATTTATGGCGCGGGCTGGGCTGGATGCCTTCAAAAGCGATTTCAAAGACATGGTGCGGGGTCACCTGCCGCACCGGGCCAAAACGTTGCAGCGTGTTCTTGCGCACCCATGCGGTGATCTGGCGGAATTCGGCATCCGTGAGGCCGGAGTAGGCTTTGGTGAAGGGTACCAGATCGTTGCCGTTCCAGACTGCGAAGGTGAAATCCGTAAAGAGGTTCGCCCGGCGGCCTGAGCCGGATTGCGCATAGATCATCACCGCGTCGATGGTCAGCGGGTCAAGCTTCCATTTCCACCAATCGCCCTTCTTGCGGCCCGACAGGTACGGGCTGTCGGCGCGTTTCAGCATCAGCCCTTCGGCCTGTGCGTCGCGGGCGGTGTCACGCAGCGTGGCGAGCTCGGTCCAATCGGTGAACTTGTGCTGTGGCGACAGGCGGATTGGAGCGTCAGCGGGCAGATCGGCGCTGGCCTTTTCCAGCAGGGCGCGGCGCTCGGCAAAGGGGCGGTGGCGGATGTCTTCGCCCCGCCATTCGAGCATGTCATAGGCGTGCAGGATCACGGGCGCTTCGGCGAGCAGCTTTTTCGGCACGGTCTTGCGGCCAATCCGGGCCTGTAGCGCATTGAATGAGGAGGGGAACTCCGCCCCCGGTTGCCAGACCAGCAATTCCCCGTCGAGCACCGTGCCGGGGGGCATATGGTCAGCGGCGCGGGCGAGTTCGGGGAAACGGTCGGTCATGAGTTCTTCGCCCCGTGACCACACGAAATAGTCGCCATCGCGCAGGATCAACTGGCCGCGGATGCCGTCCCATTTCCACTCTGCCCGCCAATCGGTTGGATCGCCCAAGGCTTCCGGCGTATCCTCCAGCGCATAGGCGAGGTAGAACGGATAGGGGCGCGAGGCGTCGGCGCTCGCGTCTTCGGCCTCGATGAGGCTGTGCCACGTCACGTCGTCCGGATGCCAATTGCCCATCAGGCGATGCGCCATCTCCGGCTCGGGGCGACCAGTGGCGCGAGACAGGGCGCGGGTCATCAGCTTTTGGCTGATGCCAATGCGAAAGCCGCCGGTGATGAGCTTGTTGAACAAAAACCGCTCGGTCCCGCCAAGCTGTTGCCATGCAGAGAGGACGAAGGCCTTGCGGGCGGCGTCGTCTTCCTCTTTCAACCCGCGCAGGGCGTTGATCCATGAGGTGAGCGTGCCGGTGTCGTCGCTGTCGACAGGCGGCAAGACAAGCGCGATGGTCTCGGCCAGATCACCGACAATGGCGTAGCTGTCCTCGAAAAGCCACAGCGGCACGCCGGAGGCTTCGGAGGCCCATTCGCGCAGTTTGGTCGTGGTCACGGCGCGCTTCGGGCGGCGACCTGAAAAGAGCGCGACGGTCCAGAGACGGTCGGTCTCTTCAGCCGTAGTGAAATACTCGGCCAAGGCGGCGACTTTGATTGTGGTCTTGGTGGTCTGGTCGACGGCGTTAAAGAGGGCGGCAAAATCCTTCATTCGCTGTCACCTCCGTCGCTGTCGAACTGGGTCGGGACGACCTGCGCGTTCCAGCCTTGCTCGTTAAGGTATCGCGTGAAGATATCCGTATAACCATGCGTAACGTATATGTTTTCCGCACCTGTCTCGCGGATCGCCCAGAGCAGCCCGTCCCAGTCGGCATGGTCGGAGATAACAAACCCCCGGTCCCCCGCACGCCGCCTGCGCACGCCGCGCAAAGCCATCCAGCCGGAGGCAAAAGCGCTCTCCTGCTTGCCAAAGCGCCGCGCCCATTGGCTGCCAAGCGCCGAGGGCGGGGCGAGCACCAGAGCGCCGGGGTGGTCTTTGGGGTTCAGTTCAGGCGTGACCAACATGGTGTCGGGCAGGGTGATGCCTTGGCCGCGCAGCACGGCATTGGTGTTCTCCACTGCCGTATGAGTCAGGATCGGGCCGACGTGGGGGTCGAGCATCGACAGCAGGCGTTGCGCCTTGCCCAGTGAATAGGCGCCTAGGAAAGCAGTCTTGCCCTCGGCTGCACAGCGCGCCCACCACGCGTTAAGATCAGCCGCCACATCGGCCTGCGGCGCCCAGCGAAAGACTGGCAGACCAAAGGTACTCTCAGTAATAAAATGGTGGCATTTGACCGGCTCGAAAGGCTCGGACATGCCGTCGTCGATGACCTTATAGTCCCCCGATGCGACCCAGACCTCGCCTGCGACCTCAACCCTGATCTGCGCGCTGCCCGGCACATGGCCTGCGGGGTGGAAAGACACCGTGGCCCCGCCGATCTGCCGACGCTCACCATAGGCGATGCCTTCAGCGTCGATCTCGCCCAGACGGTGGCGCATGACGGGCAGGGCGGCATCTGTGGCGAGGTAGCTGCCCATGCCGTCGCGGGCATGGTCGGCGTGGCCATGGGTGATCAGCGCCCGCGCGACAGGGCGCCACGGGTCAATGTAGAAATCTCCAGCAGCGCAGTAGATGCCGTTTTCGGTAAAGGTCAGGACGGGTTCGCGTGTCATTCTGAGCAATCTAGGCGGCGCGCGGCGATTGCACAGGAAAATGACGCTCTATGCGGCGACGCAGCCCAGATAGAGCTTTTCCAAACCGTCGAAAATGGGATTGCGTAGCTCAGGCACCTCTAAGAGCACCTCATGCTCGCCCCCTTCGACAATCTCCAGCCGCCCGCCTTTCCATTCATTCATGCGTCGATGGACACGGTCAGTCGCGACGATCCGTTCATTGCTGCCAAGGAAGGTGACGCAGGGCATATTGGGCGCAGACCGCCCCGCGAGATGTTTGGTCTCGGCCAGCGCCTCGCGCAGCCAGACAAAGCTGGGACCGCCGAGGCTTAATTCAGGGTGGGCGGCCAGTTGGTCGCGCATCATGTCGTACATCTGCTGGTCGGTCGTAAGCAGATTGTCCTCAAATGGCGCGATGAGCGGGTAGGGGTCAATTCTGGTGCCCGGCGGCAGACGGTGGCCTTGACCGATCTGCGGCATAAGCTGCGCCATCGACCATGCCACAGCCCGCAGTTGCGGTGCGACATAGATGCCCCACATCGGGCCGGTAAAGGCAGCGGCCTGCACCGGCAACCCCTCCATCACGGCACGCAGCCCGATGCAGCCGCCCATGGAATGGGCCAGCAGAAAATAGGGGCGTGGCAGGTTCAGGCTGCGCGCGGCCCGCAGCATGGTGGCCACGTCTTTTTGATAGTCGCCAAAGGCATCCACATGGCCAATGCGCTTGTCAGGCAGCAGCCGGTCCGCCAATCCCTGACCGCGCCAGTCAATCGCCAAGGTGGCCAGCCCGCGCCGCGCCAACTCAGTAGCGCAAAGCCCGTATTTTTCGATATATTCCGTGCGCCCGGGGAACAGCAGCACCGTGCCGCGGGCATTCTCAAGCGGCCAATGACCCAGCCTGATCCGCTTGCCATCCGACGTTTCGGCCCAATAGGCTTTGCCGCCCTCTGGTCCGGGTGCGATATCGGTGAAAAGCGGGGCCGGGTCGAGCTGCATCAGCCGAGGACGGCGGCGAGTTTCATCGCCATGCCCATGTCACCGTCGATCTTGAGCTTGCCGGTCATGAAAGCGGATGTGGGGTTGGTGTCGCCCTCAAGGATCGACTGGAAGGTCTCTGCATCGGCGCTCAACGTCACGTCGGCTTCGTCATCACCTGCACGTGCGCCGTTCTCATCCATCATCACGGTGCCTTCGTCTTCAATGTCGAATTTGGCCGTGCCGTCAAAATCGCTACCGGCCAGCTTTTCGTTCAGCACCACAACCGCTTCGTTCACAATATCGCTCATCGCTCGCCCTTTTTTGGCATTTGGCCCCGACACATCTGGAATTGCAGCGGCAGCCTGTTACATTCACTGTTGTTATGCGCAACCTCACCGTCAACCTCAAACATATCGTTACGGCAGTTGGCGGCTTTATGTGGCTTGCAGGTCTGGCCACGGCTGAACCTGCGCCCCCAGAGCTGTTGGACAAGCTGCGCACGGCCCCGGCGGCAGAGGCCGGGCGCATCACCCATGAGATTGAGGCGCATTGGTCGCGCTCAGGGTCGCCGGCGATGGATTTGCTGCTGAACCGCGGGCGCGATGCTTTGGCGGCAGGAGAAATTCAGTTGGCGATTGAGCATCTTACTGCGCTCACCGATCACGCGCCGCAATTTGCCGAAGGGTTCCACACCCGTGCACAGGCCTATTTTCGCGCCGACCTCTATGGCCCCGCGCTGGATGATCTGGAGCGCACGCTGGCGCTGAACCCCGATAATTACAACGCAATCTTCGGTCTTGCGGTCATGGTGCAGGAATTTGGTGATCTGGGCCGCGCGGCGATACTTTACCGCAAAGTGCTGGCATTGAACCCCCATCACGAAGACGCCCGATCTGCTCTTGACGCATTGCGGCGGGATGGCATCGGGCGCGAGCTTTAATTCAAGGATAGACAGGTGGCAGGCAACAAGCGCGTCGTGGCCGTTCTCGGCCCGACAAACACAGGCAAGACGACCTATGCAATCGAACGGATGCTGGCCCATCGCACAGGTGTGATCGGCCTGCCGCTGCGGCTTTTGGCGCGTGAGGTTTATGACCGTATCGTGAAAGCGCGTGGCCCCTCGGTCGTGGCGCTGGTGACGGGCGAGGAGCGGATTGTGCCACCGCGCACGCAGTATTGGGTCTGCACCGTTGAGGCGATGCCACAGGAGATCGGCGCGGATTTCGTCGCCATCGACGAGATCCAGCTTTGCGCCGACCCAGAGCGGGGGCATGTCTTTACCGACCGTTTGCTGCGGTCGCGCGGGCTGCACGAGACGCTCTTTATGGGGGCCGACACGATGCGCGGGACCATCGCGGCATTGGTGCCGGGGGTCGATTTCATGCGACGCGACCGGATGAGTGAATTGATCTACTCCGGTCAGAAAAAGATCAGCCGGATGAAGCCGCGCAGCGCCATCGTCGGGTTTTCGGTCGAGAACGTTTATGCGATTGCCGAGTTGATCCGCCGCCAAAAGGGCGGGGCGGCCGTGGTGATGGGTGCGCTTTCACCGCGCACGCGCAATGCGCAGGTGGCGATGTATCAAAACGGCGAGGTTGATTACCTCGTGGCGACCGATGCGATTGGCATGGGGTTGAACCTCGATGTCGATCACGTCGCCTTTTCTGCGCTGACCAAGTTTGACGGGCGGCGGATGCGCCCGCTTGCACCCAACGAATTGGCCCAGATCGCGGGCCGGGCCGGGCGCGGGTTCAAGTCCGGCACCTTTGGCACCACTGGCGATGCGCCAGCACTGGACGACCATGTGGCCCGCGCAATCATGGATCACAGCTTTACCCCGCAGAACAAAATCAACTGGCGCAACCACGCTTTGCAGTTCGGCACTATCGACAGGCTGATCCAGACGTTGGAGATGCCGCCAGAGGATGAACGTCTGGTCCGCGCCCGCGAATCCGACGATCTGCGGGCGTTGAAGTCACTGGCGCAGGTTGATGAGGTTTTCGCCCGCGCCACGGATGGTGCCTCGGTGCGCTTGCTCTGGGATGTTTGTCGTATTCCCGACTTTCGCGGCATCAGCCATGCCGAACATGCAGGCCTGTTAGAGACCATTTTCAACGACTTGCACCAGCGCGGATATATCCCCGATGACTGGCTGGCGCGACAAATCAGACGAATTGATCGAACCGATGGGGACATTGATGCGTTGTCCAAACGACTCGCGTTTATCCGCACATGGACTTACGTTGCTCAGCGCAAGGGCTGGACAAAGGACGAAAGCCATTGGCGCGACACGACGCGTGTCGTAGAAGACCGCTTGTCGGACGCTCTGCACGAGCGTTTGACGCAAAGATTTGTAGATCGGCGCACATCCGTATTGTTGCGCCGGCTTGGACAGAAGGAAGCCATGGTGGCCGATGTAAACGAGACCGGTGAAGTCACCGTTGAAGGTGAATTTGTAGGCAAGCTGGACGGGTTCCGCTTTCGGGTGGACAAGGGCGCAGGTGCGGCAGAAGACAAAACGGTGAAGACCGCCGCATTGCAGGCACTGGCGCCGCAGTTTCATCTGCGCGCTGATCGGTTCTACAACGCACCCGATACCGAGATTGATTTTACCGAGCAGGGCGGCCTCATGTGGGGCAGTGCTGCGGTGGGCAAGCTGACCGCTGGTTCCGATCCGCTGAAGCCACAGGTCGAGGTCTTCGTTGACGATATCGCCGGTCCGGAAGTGGCTGAAAAGGTCAAGCGCCGCCTGCAACATTTTATCGACCGCAAGGTTGCGGCCCTGTTCGAGCCGCTCATGGGGCTTGCCAAAGACGAGACCCTGACAGGCCTTGCACGCGGCTTTGCATTCCAACTGGTCGAGAATTTCGGCATCCTGCCCCGTGCGCAGGTGGCCGATGATGTGAAATCGCTCGATCAAGACGCCCGTGGTGCGCTGCGCAAACATGGCATCCGTTTTGGCCAGTTCACCATCTTCATGCCGCTGATGCTCAAGCCCGCGCCGACACGTCTGCGCCTCGTGCTCTGGTCGCTGAGCAAAGGTCTGAACGAATTCCCTGAATCCCCGCCTCCCGGTCTGGTCACAATCCCGGTTGAAGCTGGCGCGCCCGAAGGGGCCGACACGATGTCGGGCTACCGCAACGCGGGCAAACGGGCGATCCGTATCGATATGCTGGAGCGTTTGGCGGACATGTTGAGGGCTGAAGACTCTCGCGGCGGGTTCGAAGCCAAACCGGACATGCTGTCGATCACCGGCATGACGCTTGAGCAGTTCGCCGACCTGATGGAAGGTCTCGGCTACAAGGCCGAGAAGAACGAGCGCACCAAGGTCAAGTCCGTCGATACCGTGATGCCGAAAGACGGCAGCCATGATGCGATGGACCCGGCCGCCGACAATGAGGTGCCTGAGAAGATAGCCCCCGACGCAGTGACCGATGATGCGGCTGATAAGCCGATCATGGATGTTGCCGCAGAAGAGCCCGCGGGTGGTATTGTCGAAACCCCGTCGCCCGACACCGATCCAGCAGATCGCCCGGCGGATGTGGAGCAGATGCTTGACGATGGCATCGCGCCGATGGCCGATGTCCCGGCGGAGGATGCCGAAGTCGAAGCTGCGATCCCCGAAGTTCCGGCTGAGGAAATCCCTCAAGGCACGGCGCCGGATGCGGATATTGCCGGACCTGAAATGGAAGTCTTCTACACCTTCACATGGGCACGCAATCCGCGCGGCAATGCTGCCAACCGTCGCGGCGGGGACCGTCCGCAAGGGCAGGGTAAACCGCGTGGCAAACCGGCCAAAGGCAAAGGACGCAAACCCGGCGCGGATAAGGGCGGCAAGGCCCAGAATTTCTCTGCCCGGCCCCCGCGTAAAGAGAAGCGGATCGACCCCGACAACCCATTTGCCGCTGCGCTGATGGGGCTGAAGGACGACAAGTAAATGACGGCGGACGAGAAACTACGGCTGGACAAATGGCTGTGGTTTGCCCGCTTTTACAAAACACGCTCGCTCGCCGCCGCGCAGGTGGCGGGCGGCGCGGTGCGGATCAACGGCACCCCAACGCAAAAGCGCGCGAGCACAGTTGGCCCCGGCGATGTGCTGACCTTTGCTCAAGGCGATCATGTCCGTGTCATCCAGATTGACGCCATCGGCCAAAGGCGCGGCCCCGCGCCCGAGGCGCAGGCGCTCTATACCGATTTATCCCCGCCAGAAGCCAAGCCCAAGAACATCGCCCCGGAAAACCCCGGTTATGAAGGAAAGGGACGCCCCACCAAACGCGACCGCAGGCAGCTTGATCTTTCTAAGGCACGCCACCTTGAATGATCTCGCCCTGCGGTTTAGCTAGTCCTCCGAACACCCCAGCCAGAGTTTCCCGCATGACCTATATCGTGAATGACGCCTGCATCGCCTGCAAATACACCGACTGTGTCGAGGTATGCCCGGTAGACTGCTTCTATGAGGGCGAGAACATGCTGGTCATTCACCCTGACGAATGTATCGATTGTGGCGTCTGTGAACCGGAATGCCCGGCCGATGCGATCCGCCCCGATACTGAGCCGGACATGGAAAAATGGGTGGAGTTTAACCGCAAATATTCCGAGCTTTGGCCCGTCATCATCACCAAAAAAGACCCGCTGCCCGAAGCAGAGGAGATGGACGGCAAAGAGGGCAAGATGGAGCTCTTCTCGGAAAAACCGGGCGAGGGCGGCTGATTCGCGCCGCTTTGAACTGTGAAGGGATGAGGTTTAGGCCATAAATCCCTGTATATCATGGTGTTTGACCCCTTCCGCGCGGGGGGCGCTTCCGAACGCTTCGTTTTTGTGGTATGCTGTCCCAAACTGTAACAGACGAGCCGGAAATGTATCGACCACGCTGTAGAGGTTGACTTCAAATTTCTAACGTAGACGCATTCGATTGCAGACCAGACAGGCTGCTCTCGCTTGCGTTTTTCGCGTGCTGTTCAGGTTTATGAGTTAACGGCGGGGCTGCCCCGCACGCCAAGGAGCGACCTAAATGACCAAATCGAAAAAGCTTGATTTCCGCCCGAATGAATTCGTCGTCTATCCCGCGCATGGCGTCGGGCAGATCATGTCGATCGAGGAGCAGGAAGTCGCTGGGATCTCGTTGGAACTCTTCGTAATTTCCTTTGAGAAAGACAAGATGACCCTGCGCGTGCCAACGCATAAGGCGACTGAGATTGGCATGCGTGCGCTCTCTACGCCGGATGTGATCAATCACGCGATGAAGACGCTGAAGGGCAAGGCCAAGGTCAAACGCGCCATGTGGTCGCGTCGTGCGCAGGAGTATGAGCAAAAGATCAACTCTGGCGATCTGATTGCCATTGCCGAGGTAGTGCGCGACCTGCACCGCACCGATGACCAGCGCGAGCAGAGCTATTCGGAGCGTCAGCTCTATGAAGCGGCTCTTGAGCGGCTGACCCGCGAAGTGGCGGCGGTGTCCGGTGGGGATGAACTCGCTGCAGCCAAGCAGGTCGGCGATGTGCTGGAAAGCCGTGTCGCTGCCTAAACGGCTGCGTTGAGCGTGTATTATCGAATGAGCCGTGCCCTCTCTGGGTGCGGCTTTTTCGTGTTTATGCGGTGGGATTTAGTAGCCGGACCATGCATGAACAGCCCCTGAGACAAACCGCTCAACCCTGCCAGCCAAAGGCCATCATTTGACAGCCGATCAGCAGCGCAATCTCCGTCACCTGCTGAGTCGCGCCTAGTACATCGCCGGTCTGACCGCCGATTTTGCGTTTTGCCAAATGCCGCATCACGAGTGCTGCCAAAAAGGCCAGAAGCACCAACCGCCATGCCGAGACATCCGGCGCGAGCACGGTGAGCACCACCGCTATCAGTACCGCTGCGCCGCTGGCCCATGCGCTGGGGCGCCCGGTGCGGCCTGACAGCCCATCGCGACGCACGACCGGCAGGCTGTCCATCACCCATACCATCGCCGCCCGTGACCCGGCAGCGGCGATTATCAGCGCCCAAAGCAAGGCATCATCGGTGATCAATTCGACCAACAGATACCAGCGCAGCAGCAGCGACAGCACCAGCGCGATCACCCCATAGGTGCCAATCACGCTGTCCTTCATGATCTTGAGCCGTTTGTCCGGGGTCCATCCGCCCCAAAAGCCGTCGGCGCAATCAGCCAGCCCATCTTCGTGCATCGCGCCGCTGAGCATTACCAGCGCAAGCAGCACGAAAGCCGCCGACAGCCCCGCAGTGGCCCCCATGCGGCTAAGCGCTTCGCCCACGGCTGCTGCGATCACGGCCAGCAAAACCCCCACCAGCGGATAGGCCCAAGCCCCTCGCGCGGTGGGACGGTTGGCCTCGGTCGGGAAATGAAAATGCGGCAGGGGCAAGCGGGTTAATAACGCCAGCGCCACCGGGAGATCCCGCAGTTGAAATGTCTGTTTCCAAGGTGCCGGATTGGGTTTGGTCATGTTTCGCCCTTTCGGCACTTTCAGCGCCTGCAAGCTACGGCTACTAACGGATAAATATCAATCCTTATCGGATGCCATATGACACAGCCCTTCACGACCCTTTCCGAATTCCGCGCTCTTTTACAGCAGATGCCTCAGATGGATGCGGAGGCACTGGATGCGGCGCGGCAGCGTGACAGCCAGTTAACCAAACCGCCTGGCGCACTTGGCCGGTTGGAGACACTCGCCTGCTGGTATCGCGGCTGGCGCGGGGGGGAGGTGGCCGAGATCACCGCGCCGCAGATCATCGTTTTTGCGGGCAACCACGGCGTTGCCGCGCGAGGGGTATCGGCCTTTCCAGCCGCCGTAACGGCGCAGATGGTGGCAAATTTTGAAAGCGGCGGCGCGGCGATCAATCAGATCGCGCGGGTGAATGGGGCGATGCTCGACGTGGTACCGCTGTCGCTCGACACGCCCACCGAAGATTTCACCCAGACCGCTGCGATGGACGAACCCGCTTTCCTTGCCGCCCTGCAGGCGGGCTGGGACGCGGTCAGCCCCTCGGCGGATCTTCTGGTCGTCGGTGAGATGGGGATCGCGAACACGACCGCGGCTGCCGCTGTGGCCTGTGCGCTTTTGGGCGGTGATGCCGATGAATGGACCGGACGCGGCACTGGGGTGGACGACGCGGGGCTGGCGTTGAAAACCCAAGTGGTAACCGAAGGCGTGGCACGACACCAAAGGGCGGGCGATGGGCTTGAGACCCTGCGCCGCCTTGGCGGGCGCGAGTTGGCGGCGATGGCCGGGGCGATTGCGCGGGCGCGGATGCTGCGCATTCCCGTGATCCTAGACGGGTTCATCTGCTGCGCGGCGGCGCTTTGTCTGGAACGCAGCGTGACTGGGGCTTTGGACCACACCATCGCCGGACATCAGAGCGCTGAGAACGGCCACAGTCGGCTTCTCAACGCCCTTGGCAAAGAGCCATTGTTGCACTTGGGGTTGCGGCTGGGGGAAGCCTCGGGCGCGGGGCTTGCCATTGCGGTGTTGAAAACGGCTTTGGCCTGTCACATTGGGGTGGCGACTTTTGCCGAGGCGGGTGTTAGCGACGCTTGATGCAGGAACGGCGCGCCCGGTTAAGCGCGCTCCTTGTCCTTTTCCGCGCCAAGGTTGATGAAAGCGGTCTCAAGCTCTTTCTGCAACTCTTTCGCCCGCGCGACATAGGCCGCGTTTTGCGAGGGTGGTACATCGGGCTGCCAGAGCGCTGCCAACTCGCGGACTGACGCGCGGTCATGGGCGTAAAACAGCTTCTGCGCCTCATTGGCCTCGAAATCTGACATGCCCATGTTCTCCAACACATACCTGCCGGCCCGCAGGGAACTGTCGAAAAGCTCGCGGGTGATGTCGTTGGCGCCTGCTTGATAGTGGCGGTACACCTCAGTCCGGTCGCGGGCGCGGCTAACGATATGCAGGTTGGGGTTTTCCTTGCGGGCATAGGCGATCAGCGCCACCGCCGCAGAGGGATTGTCGAGGGCAACGACCAAAACGCGGGCGTCTTGTAACCCCGCTTTGCGCAGAATGTCGGGCCGGGTCGGGTCGCCTAGAAACCCCTTGAAGCCGAAGCGCCGCATCACGGCGATGGTCTCGGGGTTGTGGTCCAACACCACGGTCTCAAACCCGCTGGCCTGCACCATACGGTTCACCATTTGCCCAAACCGTCCGACGCCCGCGATAATTACCGGGCCGCTTTGATCGATCTCATCCGGGGTGATCGGCCCTGCGTCATCCAGCCGTTTGCTGATGCCGTCATAAAGGATGAAGAGCAGCGGCGTGATAAGCATGGTCAGGGCGATAACCACCAAAAGCGTCTCCGCAATCCGGTCGGGCATCACCCCGGTGGCAATGGAGAAGCTGACCAAGACAAAGCCAAACTCCCCCGCCTGTGCCAGTGCGAGTGTGAACAGCCAACCGTCGCGGCCCTTAAGGCGGAACATCCGGCCCAGCACCAGCAGGATCAACGCTTTGACGATGATGACCAACAGCGCCATGCCGACAAGGATCAGCGGTTTTTCAAACAACAGTTCGAAATTGACCCCCGCGCCCACGGTGATGAAGAACAACCCCAAGAGCAGCCCTTTGAACGGCTCAAGGTCGGTCTCCAACTCATGGCGGAATTCGCTGCTGGCAAGGACAACCCCGGCGAGGAAGGCGCCTAAAGCCGGGGACAGGCCCACCAGCGTCATCAGCGATGAAATCCCCACCACGATCAGCAAGGCCAAGGCCGTGTACATCTCGCGCAGTTTGGCGAGGTGGATATAGCGAAAGACCGGGCGGGTCAGGTAAACGCCCACGAGGATGATCGCCGCGATGGCCCCAAAGGTGACAAGGGTGACCCCCCAGCCGGGCAAGTTCTGAACGAATGTCAGCGCGGCGTGCGCGGCCTCGTTCACATTGCCACCGTCGCCGCCGACATGCGCGCTCTCGACCTTGTCGGGATCGAGCGAGATGGAGCCATCGGGCAACATACCGGGCGGGATGGAGGCGGCGAGCAGGGGCAGAAAGGCGAGGATCGGGATCACCGCGATGTCTTGGGTGAGCAGGACAGAAAACACCGAGCGCCCGCCTTGGGTCCGCATCAGGTTCTTTTCGGTCAGCGTTTGCAGCACAATCGCCGTTGAGGAAAGCGCCAGCGTCAGACCAATCGCCAGCGCCACGCGCCACGGCTGGTCATAGGCCATCGCGATCCCCATCAGTGCGGCGGTTGACAGAACAAGCTGTGCGCCGCCCAATCCCAGCAGACGGTGGCGCATGTCCCAAAGTGCGCGGGGTTCAAGCTCCAAACCGATGAGGAACAGCATCATCACAACGCCGAACTCAGCGAAATGCTGCACGTCCTTGGTCTCAGACCCGACCAGCCCCAGCACCGGCCCGATCAGAATACCCGCCGCGAGATAGCCCAGAACCGACCCCAGCCCCAGACGTGCGGCGATGGGGACCGCGATCACAGCAGCGGCAAGATAGACCGAGGCTTGGAACAAAAAGCCTTCCATTGGCGTCCTTTCGGATGGGTCAGATGGGCAGCGGCCCGTCTTGTTTGAGTTGATCCATGACGATCTGGCTATGAACCCGAGACACAGCCTGATGCGGCAAAAGAACATCGTGAATAAGCCGGTTCAGGCTTGGCAGATCGTCACAATAGACCCTCAAAAGATAGTCCGCATCCCCTGTCATGGTCCACACGCTCACAATCTCGGGACGGGTGGCCATGAGCCGCGCAAAGCTGGCCGAATGCTCCGGCCCATGGGTGCCAAGATGCACCTGCACAAAACCCTGCACATTCAGCCCCATGCGCACTGGATCAAGCCGCGCATGGTAGCCACGGATAAAACCTTCAGCCTCTAACCGCTGCCGGCGCCGTCCGGCTTGGCTGGGGGACAGGTTTAACTGCTCTCCCAATTCCTGCGCCGTCAGATGGGCGTTTTTTTGCAAGGCTGTGAGCAGCCGCCGGTCCGTTTCATCTAGTGTCATGCATGTTTCCCGCATCGTTTGCGGCTACTATGCGCGATGTTTGCGAAAATCACCAGAACGGCGCAGCGAAAAGCGGAGTACCCGCAGTCCGTCGCTTGTATTCTAGGACAAATCAATTGACAGGAGATCTCCATGGGTCCGTTCCCGCATGATGCCCCGAAATCGACCATCACGCCAGAGAACCCGGCTGGCACCGATGGGTTTGAATTTGTAGAATTCGCCAGCCCTGACCCACAGGCGCTGCGCGACGTCTTTACCAAGATGGGCTACGCGCATGTCGCCAATCACAAGACAAAAAAGATCGAGCTTTGGCAGCAGGGCGACATCACCTACGTGTTAAACCACGATCCTGAAAGTTTTGCCGCGCGCTTTGTCGAAGACCACGGCCCCTGTGCGCCCTCAATGGGTTGGCGCGTGGTCGATGCGCAAAAGGCGCTGGAGCACGCGGTGGCCAAGGGGGCAGAGGAATACAAAGGCGATGGGAAGGTGCTCGACGTGCCTGCGATCATGGGGATCGGCGGTTCGTTGATCTATTTCGTTGATCAGTATTACGACACTTCGCCCTACAACTGGGAATACGATTGGATCGCCCAGTCGAAGCCCGAAGGTGTTGGCTTTTACTACCTCGATCACCTCACGCATAACGTCCACAAGGGCAATATGGACGTCTGGTTCAAGTTCTACGGTGATCTGTTCAACTTCCGCGAAATCCGCTTCTTTGACATTGCGGGCAAATACACCGGGCTGACCAGCCGCGCGCTGACCTCCCCCTGTGGTCGTATCCGTATTCCGATCAATGAAGACCGGGGCGAGACCGGCCAGATTGTGGCCTATCTCAAGAAGTACAACGGCGAGGGCATCCAGCATATCGCCGTGGGCGCGCGCAACATCTATGACGCGACCGACGCCATTGCCGACAATGGGCTGAAGTTCATGCCGGGGCCGCCCGCGACCTATTACAAGCTCAGCAAAGACCGGGTGAAGGGCCACGAAGAACCGCTCGACCGGATGCAGAAACACGGCATCCTGATCGACGGCGAGGGAGTCGTTGATGGGGGGGAGACTCGCATCTTGTTGCAAATCTTCTCAAAAACCGTGATCGGGCCGATCTTTTTTGAGTTCATTGAGCGCAAAGGCGATGACGGTTTTGGGGAGGGTAACTTCAAAGCGTTGTTTGAATCGATCGAACAGGAGCAGATCGACAACGGAGAGTTGGAAGCCTCCTGAGCGACACGTCAGGCCTGACGGGTTAAAGGAGCGCTTCGGCGCTCCTTTTCATTTGGGGAAACCCTTCGCCTAGTTCGGCATCCGCAAGACGACATTCCGTCCGCGTTTGACATAGCGCAATTCGCTGTCGCCAATCGCCGCCACCCGGCCTCCGTCCACCCGGTCGCCGACTTCGACTTTCTGGTAGCGCCCATTGCTTAGACGCACCAAAGCGCGACGGTTCGACGGTTTGCCGTAGACCCCAATAAGGTTCATCTTGCGCAGGTTAATCGCGTTTTTGGAGGTCGCCTGTTTCGCAACAGAGGTCTTGGACGGAATCTTCGGCGCGACTGTGCGGGGGGCAACGCTGGCCACCTGTGCGGGTGCGGCAGCGGTTTCCGCCCGTTTTACAATCCGCGAGAAGTTGCGCGGACGTGTGTCAGGGCGGCGGGAGAGTTTCGTGGCCTGTTTGGTGGCGTTCTCAATCGCAGGCGGTGTGGCGAGGGCAGCTGCGACCGCGTTATTTGTGTCGGTGGGTGCAACAGTTGGGTCAGAGCTTGGCGCCAGAGCTGCGACCTCTTCTGTCGCGTCTTCCTTCGCTGCTGCTTCTTCCGCCGCCGCCTCTTGAGCGGATTGCGGCCGCAATTGCGGGCGCAGTCCGGCCAATTCAGCGCGGGTTAGCCCGCCCAACTGCGCGCGCTCATTTGTCTCGGCAAGGTCTTCGGGCCGGGCATGGGGGCGGCGCTCTATCAAGCCGCTGTCGACTGCGGAGGCTTCAGGCACAACTTCGCGCTTTGCCAGCGTCTGCGGCGGCACCACATCGGGCTTCCCAAGATAGACAAGGTGGCCGTCCGGACTGAGCGCACCCTTAGCGGTGGGGGTCACCAAACCGCGGGCATCAAGATCAAATGTCGTTCCGGCAGCGGCAGGGGTGGCCACAGCACCGGGGGCGGTATCCGTGGCGAACCGGTCGACCGCAGGCAGCGCTACGGCGTCAGTGGTGCTGCTGATCGGGTCGATGCTGGTGAGATAGAGGTCATCAATGTCGATCTCGGCCGCAGGGGCAGGCGGCACCTGCGGCGCGCGCGGCCAGATGCCGGTTGTCGCATAGCGCGCGTCGATCTCGGCCTCTGTCATGTCGGAACTGGGGCGCAGCTGCGGCGTGCGCAGCGCGTCGAGCACCGCGCCGTCTTCGTCGGTCAACCCTGCGTCGAGCGCGGCAGTTTCAATGGCGTTAAGCCCTTCAGGCTCCGGCGGCAAAAGATCACGCGCTTCATCCAGCGGGGTGACGGGTTCGGCCACATCCGGGGCGGGGCTGTCAATCGGCGCTTGGTCCATCGCCTCCGCAGTGCTGCGCGGGCTACGATCGCCAAAGAGGCGCGACAGGGCGCTGCCATTGTCCAGAAAGATCGACGCCCATGCCGCGACAGCAGCCAGAAACAGCAACAGCGCTGCGGTCAAGATCAGCCCAAGGAAGCGGGGTTTGCCCCCTACAGAGGTGCGCTGCCGCGCGCCAAAAATGGTCATCCGCTCTGCTTCGCTGGCAGGCGTGGGCGCGGCCATTGCGGCTGGGGTCAGGCGGCGCTCCTTGCGGGGCTTTTTGTCCTTGGCTTTGCGGCGGCTCAGGAATGTCCCACCCGTCGACCGGTTTGGCGCGGTCAGCGAACTGCTGTCGGGCTGGGGGGTGGCGGTCTCTGTGGTGCCCTCTGTGGCATCCAGCGGCATATGCGCAGGGGATGCTGCCGCTGCGGTTGCGGCGGCAAGCGGCGTTGATGCGGTGCCAGAGGCTGCGCCTGCGGCGGGGGTCGGACTGGCTTTGCTGTCGCCTGCGGGCGCTGTGTCTCGACGGGCGCCGCCCAAACTGGGTGCTTTGGCCGATGCTTTTGCGTTGGACGGTTGCGGCTCCGGTGCGCGGCGGCTGGCGAAACCGGCGCTCGTGGCACCGTTTGCCGGCGGGGCGGAGAAGTCGATCTTGCGCGACGGGGGCTTTGCGCCTTCAGTTGCCGCTGCTGCTGCCAATGGCGCGGCCGAGGCCGCAACGCTGCCTGGCTTTTGCTGATCGCGCGGCGGGGCTTCTGGCTTTGGTAAATCCTCGATCCGGGGCGCGGTGCTTTGCACAGGCGCCGGGTCAGCCTCGGCGGGCGGTTCGACCGGGGCGCTGAATTCGGGCAAAGGCTCGTCGCGTGGTGGCGGCGGGTCTGCGGGGGTCTCCGCGAGAACGGGGGAGGGTTCAGCCTGCGCCGTCTCTTCAACATTGGCTGGGCCAGTGGCATCGGGCAGGGGCGTCTGCGTTTCTTCCGTCGCGGGTTCCGGCGTTTCGGCAATCGGGCCTTTCGGCGCCGGTGTAGTCGGAAGGGCTACAACAGGGGCGGTTTCCGGCTCCAGAGTTTCACCGGGGGCGAGCAGCGACTGCGCGGCGGTGGTCAGGCCGAAATCCGGCACCCCGCGATAGCTGTGATCGCTGGGGGCCGCGACAAATCCTACGGGGTAGAAGCGATGCTCCACCGCAAAAGCCTCGGCCTCGTCCAAAGTCTCGCGGGCCACGGCGGCGACATGGCTGCGCGCACCGTCCGGGCTGACGTGAAAGACCAGTTCATCCACCGCATAAGGGGTCGCTCCCTCCAGCGCTTTAGCAGCGGCAGCGCGGCGTGCGGCGGGGTCCATATCCGGCGTGTCGAGGGTCAGATACCGAATTTGCGAATCCGGGATCAGCAGTAGGCTACGCAGCCCGCCCGGCTCCAACGAAGTGGCGGTCTTGCGCAGGACGGCCAGTTCAGCGGCCAGATCGGCGCTGTCCAGCATCACTTCGCCCACCAAGCGCCAACCGTCTGCCACACGGTGCAGCAGGCGAATACCGTCGAAGGACAGAGAAAGGGTAAAATTCGGCTTCATCGCAAACGACTTTAGCATGGGGTCGGGCGCACTTACAGGCGCGCCGCGCGTCGCGATTAAGATAGAGCAGGAGTTCGCCCAAGGGAAGGGCAGCAGGCTGGGGACGGCTTGCCAGCCACTGTTGGCGATGAGCAAATGGGCCGCAGAAACAGGCGAAAGGAACAACGATGCGACTGATAAATTGGGTGGCGCTGGCGTGGATGGCTGGGGCCGGGGCGCTGTCGGCGCAGCAGGCGCCGGAGCAGGGCATACTCGTGACCGGGCTGGGCAGCGTCGCTGCCGCGCCCGATATGGCAACGATCACGCTTGGCGTGACAGAAGAAGCCCCCACGGCCAAGGCGGCGATGGATAAGGTAACCCAAGCGGTTGCGGCCATTCTGGCGCAGCTGGACGCCGAAGGGGTTGCGGCAAAGGACCGTCAGACCAGCCGTTTTTACCTGCGCCCGGTGCATGACCGTCGGCCCATGGAAAACGGCGAGCCGCCGAAAATCACCGGCTATCAGGCCGGGAATTCGGTAACGGTGAAAGTGCGCGATCTCAGCAAGCTCGGCGCGATGATGGACGCGGTGCTTGAGAAGGGCGCGAATGATTTCAACGGGATAGACTTCAGCCTTCAAGACCCGAAAGACGCCATGACCGAGGCGCGCCGCGCCGCTGTGACCGACGCCACGGAACGCGCACGCCAAATGGCCGAGGCCGCAGGGGTCGAACTGGGTGAACTGTTGCGGATGACCGAGAACACAAATCCGCAGCCCCGCATGTTTGAGGCAGCCCGTATGGGCGCTGCCATGGACAGTGCGATTGCCGAGGGCGAGGTCGAGGTGCAGGCGCAGGTGTCGATGACCTTTGCCATCGCGGCGCAGCAATAAGAAAAAGCCCCCGCCAGACAGTCTGGCGGGGGCAATCGTTTAGGCCGTGGCTTTGGTCAGCGCCTGATCCAGATCGGCGATCAGATCGTCGGCATCTTCGGTCCCGATAGAAAGACGCAACACGCTTGGACCTGCGCCCGCCGCCTCTTGCTGCTCTTCCGTCAACTGACGGTGCGTGGTCGAGGCCGAGTGGATCACCAGCGAGCGCGTATCGCCCAAGTTGGCGACATGGCTAAAGATTTCCAACTCATTTACCAGCTTCACGCAGGCGTCATAGCCGCCCTTGACCGCGAAGGTGAACAAGCCGCCCGCGCCCTTCGGGCAGACCTTTTGCATACGCTCGTAATAGGGCGACGACTTCAGCCCCGCATAGGTCACGTAATCAACGCGGTCATCTTGTTCGAGCCACTCGGCCACTTTAACCGCGTTCTGCACATGGCGCTCCATCCGCAGGGACAGGGTTTCGATCCCCATCAGCGTGTAATGCGCTGCTTGCGGGTTCATCGTCATGCCCAGATCGCGCAGGCCAATGGCGATGCTGTGGAAGGTAAAGGCCATCGGGCCAAAGGTCTCATGGAAGGTCATGCCGTGATAGGCTTCCTCAGGCTGGCTGAGCGAGGGGAATTTGTCATTCGCGGACCAATCGAACTTGCCCGAATCCACCACGCAGCCGCCCATGACGGTGCCGTTGCCGGTCAGGTATTTGGTGGTGGAATGTACCACCAGCGTCGCGCCGTGTTCGATCGGGCGGCAGAGGTAGGGCGTGGCGCTGGTGTTGTCGATAATCAGCGGAATCCCCGCCGCATCGGCCACATCGGCAATCGCACGCACGTCCATGATATAGCCGCCGGGGTTGGCAATCGCCTCGCCAAAGACCGCGCGAGTGTCATCGTCAATCGCATCGGCCACCGCCTGCGGATCGTCGAAGTCGACGAATTTGCAGGACCAGCCGAAGCGTTTGATCGTGTGGCTGAACTGGGTCACCGTGCCGCCGTAAAGGCGTGTCGAGGCGACAATATTCTTGCCCGGCCCCATCAGCGGGAACAGCGCCATGATCTGCGCCGCGTGGCCCGACGAACAGCAAACCGCACCAACACCGCCTTCCAGCGTGGCAATCCGCTCTTGCAGCACCGCATTGGTGGGGTTGGTCAGGCGCGAATAGATATAGCCGACCTCTTGCAGGTTGAAGAGCGCCGCGGCGTGATCGGCGTCGCGAAAGGCATAGGCCGTGGTCTGGTAGATCGGCGTCTGCCGCGCGCCGGTGGCCGGGTCCGGCGCCGCGCCGGCGTGGATTTGCTGGGTGTCAAAACGAAGATTAGGGGTGTCTGCCATGGCTCTGTCCTCTCAGAAAAATGGGGTCTCGGGCACCCTAGGGCCAAGTCTGCGGACAAACAACTGGCGGTTAGCGCATCCAGAAGCCGTTTGATTTGATCCGGTTGCGGATCGCCTGTTCACGGCGCGGCAGGTTGTCTTGGTCAAACAGCGCGCGCACCTTGGCCCCACGCTTTTGGTAGATCATGCGTTTGATCGCATCGCGTTCCTTGAGCAGCTTCTTGATCTTATGGGTTGCCGCGACGGTTTCGAGCACCTTGATCACGCGCGTGCTTTCGCGGGCATAGAGCAGCGGCAGGAAGCGGTAATGGCAGGAGATGGCGCCATCGAGCAGACCGGGCGGCAGTGTATCGCGGCCGCCGCCGAGCTTGTGGATCACCAGCGGCAGCACGATCTGGTCCAGCCAAGGATCAAAGCTCTGCGCGCAAAGCTCGACCGGAGGATCATCGCGCACCGCCAGCGCATAGCGCAGGAACAATGCACCAAATTCATGAGGGCAGCGGTAGTAGAAGAAACCGGCGTTAAAATAGAGATAACGCCGCCAGTATTCGCCAGGTTGGCTGAGATCGAGGCTGCTGTCGAAATCGAGGTCGAACTTGTCGTAGAGTGATTTCCACAATCCGGTATAGCCCGGCCCGTAAAGCTGCGGCTGCGGCCACGTCCCCTCCCTGCGCAGCGAGGCGGAAGGGCGGTTAAAATCGAAAGGGACCGCGGTCAGATCGCCGGTGATCAGCGTGTCCGTGTCAAAGAAAACAAAGGGTTCCCCCTTGGGCAGGGCGCTGAGCATTTCGATCTTGTTGCCATAGGGGTAAGCGCTGCCAAAATGCTTGCTTTCAAAAGGAATAAACTCTGCCCCAAGGTCCGAAAGGGCCATGCGCAGCGCGTCATTGCTGATGCGCGGGTCTTTGTCCCAAAGGGGCCCCGGCTGCGGCTCAGCGATGAACAGACGCCCTTTGAAACCGGGTGCAGAGTGGCGCAGCGAGGCGGCAAAAAGCAACGCCTCATAGGCCAGCCGCCCTTGCTGGGCCACGATGACGACGTTGAAAATTTGCGAAATACGCGAATTGCGTGTCATACTTAGGCGCGGCCTCGTGTTTTGAGCGAGTATAGGCGGAAGTCTGATCTGGCAAAAGGCGGCATTTGGGGGCCGGAGGGTTTGGGATGTTTGATTTCATTTTCGCAGTCATCGCTATCGGTATTGGCGGGCAAAACGCGCCCACAGATGGGATCGCAGCGCCACTGGTGCCGCAGCGCCCGCAGACGGCGCAGGCTCCCGCAACCTCCGGCAAGCCGGACCGCCCGGACGCCCCCGCAGCGCCTTCAAAGCCCGCTTTGCCTGCGGCGTTTGATATGTCCGTGGTGCCGCCGGGACTTGCCGCCGAAGACCAGACCCCCAGCGGCAGGTTCACGACGGCGGCGGAGGTCAAACCGATCCTTGACGTCACCCGTGGCAGTTGGGTCGCGGTGCGCGACTACAACGGTCAGGATTATGTCTATGTCACTCATTTGTGGAGCTGGCGTTGCGGGCTTGCCGCCATGGCGATTTCTGTGAACGATCAGGCGATGCAGAATTGGCCAATGCCGCCCTGTCACGTGGACGTCTGCGCCGAATGCGATTCTGGAGAGTGACCCGCTGCCCTATATGACCTTCGCGCCCGGTTCGCTTCAATCGGTGCAGGTGCAACTGGTTTATGACGACCTCAGTCTGGACAGCGCGCGTTTCCCACGCGGCGCGGTGCTGATCCCCTGACATTTGGGGTCTGGGTAATTGCTAAGTTGAGCGAGGGGTAAGGGCGACTCGGGATCGAACAGGCGTGCGTCTCCGCGAGGGAGCCGCAGGCGGCCCCTGCAACATGCTGCATAGCGTAGGATCGATCCGGGGGATCGATCGGCCGGCCTCGAACACGAGGGTTGCGGAATATCGTTGTCTTTAGATGGGGTAAAGTGGTGGGCGACCCTGGAATCGAACCAGGCGTGCGTCTCCGCGAGGGAGTTACAGTCCCCTGCCACACCTTGCGGCCTGTCGCCCACTTTGCCCTGTGCATTGCACCTGACGTGGGGGCGTGATTACAAGCGACCCAACGGACCGTCAAGGCGAATTCCTGAGAAATCTTGGGGAAATCGCGCGAAAGGATAAAGAGATGAAGAAACCTAAATGGGTCGTGCAGAAAGAGCAGGACAAGAAGGCCGAAGCGGCGCAGACTGTCTGGCTTTTTGGCCTGCACGCGGTGCGCGATGCGCTGCAGAATCCGCAACGCGAGAAATTGCGTTTGATGGTGACGCCGAATGCCCAAGCGAAGCTGGAAGATGCCATTGCGGCAGCGGGAATCACGCCCGAGGTTGTCGACCCGCGCAAGTTCCGCCCACCGCTTGATCCCAATTCGGTCCATCAAGGCGCGGCTCTGGAAGTTAAGCCGCTCAACTGGGGGCGGCTGGAGGATGTGGCAATTGGTGATTCCGCGCCGCGGCTGCTGTTACTGGATCGGGTGACGGATCCGCATAACGTCGGCGCGATTCTCCGCTCGGCTGAAGTCTTGGGCGCTTCGGCGGTGATTGGCACGAAGCACCATTCTGCGCCTGAGACGGGCGCCCTAGCCAAGACCGCCAGCGGTGCGCTGGAGCGGCAGCCTTACCTGCGGGTGCGCAACCTCGCTGATACGATCAAAGCGTTGCAGGACATGGGCTATCTGGTGCTGGGACTGGATGGGGAGGCCACACAGACCATCGAGGCCGCTGTAGAAGGCCGTCGAGACCGTCCTGTCGCCTTGGTCCTCGGCGCCGAGGGGCCGGGACTGCGGGAGAAGACACGCGAGACAGTCGATGCGCTGGTGCGGATCGACGCGGCCGGGGGGTTTGGATCGCTCAACGTTTCCAATGCGGCAGCCATTGCGCTCTATGCCAGTCGGGTTGGCGGCTGAAAATCGGCAGAAATTGGCTCAAAGGCGAAAGGGGGGCGGGCCGGTGCGCGCTGGCCCCTTTGAAAACGGCAAAGGCTTCTTAAGTTATAAGATGACCGCAGGCCCGGAACGCCTGCTGGCCACATACTGTCCCTCGTTCCGTACCTATACGCCCCGTGGATTCCATGGGGCGTTTTTTTGTGCTGGGGGCAAGGGCTAGATACACAAAAGCCGCCCCTTGGGGCGGCATTGCGTTCCTGCGGGGTGGCAGGATCAACCTGGAGCGGGCGAGGCGATTCGAACGCCCGACCCTAACCTTGGCAAGGTTATGCTCTACCCCTGAGCTACGCCCGCATCCGGTTGCTGAGGGGGGAATACCCATTCGCGCAGGCGGCTGCAAGAGGGAAAATGAAGGTCGGGAACAAAGCGCGGGAATTAATTCTAGGAAGATCGATGGCACTGAAAACACAAAGGGCCGCATCCGAAGATGCGACCCTGTGAAGTCCAAATGGAGCGGGCGAGGCGATTCGAACGCCCGACCCTAACCTTGGCAAGGTTATGCTCTACCCCTGAGCTACGCCCGCTTACCGTTTGGTGTGGGCGGGATACCCATAGGCGCGAGAGGCTTCAAGAGGGAAATGTCGTTTTGCGTGGAAAAAGTTGTGCAAGGCGGGGGCGCTGCCCCCGGACCCCCGCGGGTATTTTTAAAAGGATGAATTGGAAGGGGTCTGAATGGTGCGGTTTGGCCCAGCGGTGGCGCGGTGCAAAAGAAAAGGCCCCGCGGGGGCGGGGCCTTTCGATTGTTTTGCCGAGGTTAGTGACTGTGCTGCTTGTCCCAGTCTTCCTGCTTTGGAAGCTGCTCGAACGTGTGTTCGGGCGGCGGGCTGGGCAGGGTCCATTCCAGCGTGTCGGCATATTCGTTCCAAGGGTTGTTCGCCGTGGAGCGGGCGCCGCGTGTCAGCGAGTAAGCCATGATCCCGAAGAAGAACAGGAAGGAGGCGAAGCTCAGGAAGGCACCCCAGCTCGACCACTGGTTCCAATAGGCGAAAGCCTCTGGGTAGTCGATGTAGCGGCGTGGCATGCCCTGACGGCCCAAGAAGTGCTGTGGGAAGAAGGTCAGGTTGGCCCCGATGAACATCATCCAGAAGTGCAGCTTGCCAGCCCATTCAGGGTACATGCGGCCTGTCATTTTGGGCAGGTAGAAGTAGATCCCTGCGAAGATGGCAAAGACAGCACCCAGCGACATCACGTAGTGGAAGTGCGCCACAACATAGTAGGTGTCGTGATAGGCGCGGTCCACGGCGGCTTGGCTCAGCACGATGCCGGTGACGCCACCGACGGTGAAGAGGAACAGGAAGCCGAAGGCCCAGAGCATTGGTGTTTTGAACTCAATGGAGCCGCCCCACATGGTGGCGATCCAGCTGAAGACCTTCACACCGGTTGGGACCGCAATGACCATGGTCGCCAGCATGAAGTAGGCCTGCTGGTTCAGGGTCATGCCCACTGTGTACATGTGGTGCGCCCAGACGACGAAGCCCAAAGCACCGATCGCGATGATCGCCCAGACCATCGGCAGGTAGCCGAAGATCGGTTTGCGCGAGAAGGTCGCGATGACGTGGGAGATAATGCCGAAGCCGGGAAGGATGATGATGTAAACTTCGGGGTGACCAAAGAACCACAGGATGTGCTGGTAGAGCACTGGGTCACCGCCGCCGGCGGGGTCAAAGAAGGCGAAACCGAAGTTACGGTCCATCAAGAGCATGGTGATCGCGCCCGCCAGAACCGGCAGGGACAGAAGGATCAGCCAGCTTGTGACAAAGATCGACCAGGCAAAGAGCGGCACTTTGAACAGGGTCATGCCGGGGGCACGCATGTTCAGGAAGGTGGTGATCATGTTGATCGCGCCAAGGATCGAGGAGGCACCCGAGACGTGGACCGCGAAGATCGCGAAATCCATCGACATGCCGGCTTCACGTACCGAAAGCGGCGGGTAAAGCACCCAGCCCACGCCGGAACCCAGCTGGCCCGCGCCACCCGGTGTCAACAGCGAGCAGACCGCCAGGGTGGTGCCTGCGACATAGAGCCAGAAGCTCAGGTTGTTCATCCGGGGGAAAGCCATGTCCGGCGCGCCGATTTGCAGCGGCATGAAATAGTTGCCGAAACCGCCAAAGAGCGCAGGAATCACGACGAAGAACATCATCAGGATGCCGTGGCCGGTGATCAGCACGTTCCAGAGATGTCCGTTGGGCGTACAGGATGCGGTGCCATCAGAGATGAAACGCGCGCCTTCCATACACATATATTGAACGCCCGGCTCCATCAGCTCAAGGCGCATGTAAACGGTGAAGGCCACCGAGATAAGCCCAACAAAGGCCGAGACGATCAGATAAAGAATACCGATGTCTTTGTGGTTGGTGGACATGAACCACCGGGTAAAGAACCCCCGGTCGTCGTGGTGATCTTGGCCGTGAATGGCTGCGTCTGCCATGCGGTGCCTCCTGCAAATGAATTGGTCACAAGGCACCATAATCGGCGCGCTGCGTCGTCGCGCCCGTTTTAGAGCGCCGTTCCCTTGGGGGCAATGGGCTCGTTCGTCGCAGGGGGGGTATTTTTTGCGCGGCGATTTGTCTCGCGCCCGGCGCGGTCAGCGAGGCGCGCTGGCCGGACAGGCGGGGGCGGGGGCCTCTGCGCCGAACACGCCGTCAAAGCTGGCGCGCAGGGCGAGGTCGACGTCATCCATCGTGACCGGCAAGCCGAGATCGACAAGCGATGTCACCCCATGTTCGGCAATGCCGCAGGGGATGATGCCACTAAAATGGCTTAGGTCCGGCTCAACATTAATGCTGATACCGTGAAAGCTCACCCATTTGCGCAGTCTGATTCCGATCGCGGCGATTTTGTCTTCGGCGGGGCTGCCATCGGCTTGGTTCGGCTTGTCGGGCCGTTGGACCCAAACGCCGACGCGACCGGGCCGAATCTCTCCGCGCAGATTGAATTGGTCGAGCGTGGCGATCACCCAGTCTTCTAGCTGACGCACAAAACAGCGGACATCGCGTCCGCGTGCGGCGACATTAAGCATGACATAGGCAACCCGTTGGCCCGGCCCGTGATAGGTGTACTGTCCGCCGCGCCGCGTGGGGTAGACGGGGAAGCGCCCCGGATCTGTCAAATCTGCTGGTTTTGCCGAGGTGCCTGCAGTGTAGAGGGGCGGATGTTCGACCAGCCAGATGCATTCATCAGCCTCGCCCGCCGCGATGGCCGCCGCGCGTGATTCCATCCACGCTTCAGCGGCGCGGTAATCGGTCAGACCGTCGGAGATAATCCATTCAACCATGCGCTAGCCTTAGCAATCCCCGCGCCGCGCGGCCAGTGCTCACGCGGCGGCGTCGCGTTCTTCCAGCACTTTGCGCAACAGTTGCGCGTAGTTCTCGGCCCCCTGCGCTCCGGTGATCAAGTATTTGCCTTCGAAAATCATCGACGGCACACCGGAAATACCGCGCGAGGTCCAGATTTGCTGTGCTTCGCGGGTCTGGGCCGCATAGCTGCCGCTGGCGAGGACCTCTTTCGCTTCGGCAGGGTCCAAACCGACGGAGGCGGCGATATCGGTTAATACTTCTTTATCACCCACATTGCGGCCTTGGGTGAAATGCGCGTCAAACAAAGCCATCTTCAGCGGGTGTTGCAGACCTTTGCTCTGCGCCCAAGTCAAAAGCTGATGGGCGAGGAAGGTGTTTTGCATCCGCGTGTCGTCGGTGAAATTGAAAGTGAAGCCCAACGCGCGGCCCATGCTGGTCAGGCGTTTGCGATTCTCGGCAGATTGCGCGGGGGTGGAGCCGTATTTCTCGGCCAGATGTTCGGCCATGTTCTGGCCTTCAGCGGGCATCTGCGGGTTCAATTCGAAAGGATGCCACCGGATATAGGCCCCGACACCCACCGCGCCGAGCGCCTGTTCCAGTTGCTTGTAACCAACAATGCACCAAGGACACATGACATCGGACACGATGTCGATCTGTACCGTGGGGGCGTCGGTTTGCGGAGGGGCGGCGGAGGTGTCTGCGGGCATCATATGTTCCTTATTGCTAGCCGTCAGATGGGCGTGTGTTGCCCACGTTTCAACGGTCATCTGCGTTTGACCAGTGGCGGCGCTGGTTTTTCGGCAGCGGAATGGGGCCAGGAAGGGCGGCTTTGACGGCGATTTCATAAGAGTGAAAATAGTTGCTGATTGCCTCTTCACAATCCTTTTGCCTTTGGCTAAACCGCACGCACCAACCATGGCGTGCGGTCGTGGCGGAATGGTAGACGCGCAGCGTTGAGGTCGCTGTGGGGTAACACCCGTGAGAGTTCGAGTCTCTCCGACCGCACCATGGTTGTTAAGACAAGGCGGGGCCTTGTGAGGTAAACTTCCTTACGCACATATACGATACGCGCGGCGCAAGACGCTTTGCGCGAAAAACTGCCGATCCTTTGTGCGCTGCGATCATCAGATCGCGGATGAATGGTTCACATCTTCCTTTTATGACCGCAGAGTGTTTGCAGGCCCGGCGGCGATGCCGTTTAACGGGGTCAATGCCTTGCGAGCCGCAACGACGGAGGCGGGGCGGCTAAACAGGAGGGCGGCGCGTGAGGCGAGCAGGGAACCATACATCGGCACTATCTCTCGCGATTGGCCTTCTTTTAGGCGGTGCGGGCCTTGGGGCGGCGGCGCAGTTGAGCATCACCGGGGTATCTGAGGATTCGGACCTGTATGACACTCTGCGCCGGGGCTCGCTTTTGGCAGAGCAAACCGATGAGGACGCCGAACCCGCTACGCCGCAAGAACTGGTTGCCGCCGCGCAGGCGGATTACGCACGGCTTTTGGCGGTGCTTTATGACAATGGGTATTTCGGCCCCACGCTTAAAATCACTCTTGATGGTGTTGATGCAGCAGCGATTCCCCCAGTGCGCCCGCCGCGCAATGTGGCGCAAGCCGTTATTCGCGTCGATCCCGGCCCAAAGTTTCGCTTTGGTACGGCCCGCATCGCGCCGCTTGCGCCTGAAACGGAACTGCCGGATGGTTTTGCTTCGGGGCAGACCGCAAGCCTTGGCGTATTGAAAGAAACCGTAGCGAGCGGCATTGCCGGTTGGCGCGCGGTCGGCCACGCGAAGGCGGAACTGGCCGATCAGGATTTGGTGGCGCGTCATAAAGAGCGTCAGATCGATGCCGATCTGCGCTTGGCCCCCGGACCGCGGCTGCGCTTTGGGGCGCTGGCGATCACCGGCAACGAAGATGTGCGGACCGAACGCGTGCGCGAGATCGCGGGGCTGCCGGTGGGCGAGGTTTTTGACCCTGAAGAGGTCGAACTCGCGACCGAGCGCCTGCGCCGAACCGGGGCTTTTGATGCGGTGGCGCTGACCGAGGCGGACGACATCGGCCCCGACGCCACACTGCCGATCACCGCGCGGGTGGTGGAAGCGCCCAAACGCCGTATCGGCTTTGGCGCAGAGCTTTCCTCTCTCGAAGGGTTGCGGCTGAGCACTTTTTGGCTGCATCGAAATCTGATGGGCGGCGCGGAACGGCTGCGGCTTTCGGCTGAGGTCGAAGGGATTGGGGGCAATTCAGGTGGTGAGGATTACCGTCTGTCTGCCCGATTTGAGCGGCCTGCCACGTTTAACGCCGACACGGACTTCTATGCGCTGGCAAAGCTGGAGCAGTTGGATGAGGTGAACTTTTTCTCACGTCAGCTGGACTTGGAAGCCGGAATCACCCGCATTGCGAACCAGCAGCGACGCTATACAGCAGGCTTGGGGATTCGTGCGGCGGAGACCCGCGATGCTTTTGGCACCCAACGTTACACGCTGCTGACCCTGCCGCTCAGTGCCGAATTTGATTATCGCGACAAAGATCTGGATGCGAAAGAAGGCTATTACGCCAAAGCAAGCCTGACCCCCTTCGCCGCGATCTCTGGCTCGCAAAGCGGTCTGCGGACGCTTTTTGACACGCGGTACTACCACACCTTTGGCACGGAACGGCCGGTGACACTGGCCTTTCGGGGCCAGTTGGGCGCGCTGGCGGGGCCTGATCTCGACCAAGCTCCGGCAGATTACCTATTCTATTCCGGCGGCGGCGGGACCGTGCGCGGGCAGCCTTACCAATCGCTTGGGGTCGATCTGCCAAGCGGCGACACCGTGGGCGGGCGCAGCTTTGTAGGCCTGTCTGCCGAGGCGCGGGTGAGCGTTACTGAAAAGATCGGCGTCGTGGGTTTTGCCGATGCAGGTTATATTGGCTCGGAAGAGTTCTATGACGGGTCAGGCACTTGGCACTCTGGCGCGGGGCTTGGTCTGCGCTATGCCACCGGAATTGGCCCGATCCGGGTTGATGTGGCCGTGCCAACCTCGGGGCCAGAAGTCGATGATGATTTCCAAGTTTATATCGGGATTGGGCAGTCTTTCTAATGCGGCAGTTTTTTCAGTTCCTCGCCATCGCTTTTGTCTGGTTTGCCAGTCTTGTGCCGGCCTTGGCCCAAGACGACGACAAGGGCTTTCTGACCCGCACCATCCAAGACGCGCTAAGCGGCGCGGGCCGGACGGTCAGTATCGATGGTTTCAGAGGGGCGCTGAGTTCGGAAGCGTCCTTTGACCAGATGACCATCGCGGATGACGATGGCATCTGGCTAACGCTGGAAGGTGTCGTGCTGGATTGGAACCGCTCGGCCTTGCTGCGCGGTCGCCTTGAAGTCGAAAGGCTGACCGCCGAGCGGCTGGATGTAGAGCGGCTCCCGGTCAGCAATGAAACCACGCTGCCCGATGCCGAGGCGAAACCCTTTGCTCTGCCGGACCTGCCGGTCTCGGTTGAAATCGCGGATTTTTCTGTGGGGGAGATCAATCTGGGCGAGCCGATCTTGGGCGAAGCGGCGCAACTGTCGATTGAGGCCAATGCGCGGCTGACGGACACGGTGGGCATTGTCGACTTTCAGGCCCGCCGCACGGATGGCAAAATGGGCGTGTTCGACATTCAGGCGGACTATGACCGCAGTGAAGGTTTGCTCGATCTGCTGTTGAACCTACAAGAAGACCCCGAAGGCATTGCGGCACGGCTGTTGAACCTGCCGGGGAAACCCTCGGTCGAGATGACCGTTGCGGGCAGCGGCCCGCTGGATGACTACGCGACCGATGTGACAATCGCGACCGATGGACAAGAGCGGCTGGCCGGGCAGGTGACGCTGGGCACCCAGACCCCGCAGCGTGCGAGCGAAAGCCCAGATCGGCGTATTCAGGCCAACATCGGCGGCGATATCACAGCGCTTTTGGCCCCTCGTTACCGTGATTTCTTTGGCGAGGATGTGCGGTTGGCGCTCGACGCTTTGGTTGAGAGCACAGGCGCGGTGGACGTGAGCAGCTTCACGATCACGGCCAATGCGGTCGATCTGGAAGGCAAGGTCAGGCTTAACCAAGAGAAATGGCCCAGCCTGATCGATATTAAGGGGCGTATCGCCAATCCCGACGGCACGTCGATCCTTTTGCCCGTCTCGGGCGATGGGACGCGGGTCGAAGGGGTGATTTTGGAGGTCGATTACGACGCCGCCGATGGGGACCGGTTTGACGGGAATTTCGACATTACCGGGCTCGACACCGGTGCTTTGAAGATCGGGCAGACCACACTGACCTTAGACGGGATCCTCGAAGGCAATCTTGGCAGTCTGGGACAGTTTCTGGGCGATGTGAGCTTTGCAGCCGAAGGGGTGGAACTCACCGACCCTGCCAGTTCCGCCGCGATTGGGGACAAGATCACCGGCAGCGCCGAAGTGCGGTTTGTTGAGGGCGATCCGGTGCAGATCAGCGGCCTGACCCTAACCGGCGAAGATTACGGGCTGACCGGAGAGGCGACGGTTGACGGAATCGACACAGGGCTGCTGACAGACTTGAAGGTCACCGTCGAAGCCGATGATATATCGCGCTTTTCCAGTTTGGCAGGGCGCGACCTCGCCGGGGCGACCGCGATGGCGCTGAATGGCACCGTGACCCCTTTAAGCGGCATGTTCGATCTGGCTCTGGCTGGTATCACCGAAGACCTCAAGATCGGGATCGAGCAGGCGGATGCGTTGCTCGCAGGGCGCACCAATCTCCGCATGATCGCGCTTCGCAATGAAAACGGGACATTCCTGCGGGCATTGGACCTTGAGAACGCGGCGCTTGATCTGTCGGGCACCGCCGAATTGCGCAGCGATGACAGCCGCGCCGAGTTGGACTTCACCTTGGCCGACATCGGTCTGGTCGCGCCGCAATATGAAGGCCCGATCGACGTCAAGGCAACAGCGGTGCAGGACAGCCGTGGCTGGACAGTCGATGCTGTGACAGACGGCCCCTATGGCGCGGCGCTGACCGTATCGGGGTTGGCCACTGGCCCTGACGCGCAGATCGATTTTACCGCCGATGTCCCCCGGATCGAGGACTTCCTGCCTGATGCGGATATCACCGGGCCAGTCACCGCCAAGGGCGAATTGCGTCAAACCCCGCAGGGCTGGCAGATCGACACCCAGGCCAGCGGCCCCTTGGACGCTCAGGCTGCTGTCAAAGGGTTGGTGACGCCGCGCGTTGATGTGACATTCGATCTTTCTCTGCCCAATATCGAACCTTTGGTCCCACAGGTCAGTGGCGCGGTTGAGGCCAGCGGCTCGCTTGAGCAAACCGAACAGGGTTTTGTCATCTACACCATCGCCAGCGGTCCCTATGGCAGCCGCGTGGCGCTGGAAGGGTTGGCCACCGGGCCGAATATGGCGCTGAGCTTTCAACTGTCGATGCCCGACGTGAACCCGGTGGTGCCGCAACTGAACGGCCCATTGTCGGCGCGCGGCGATGTTCGGCAAACGTCAGATGGCATCTTTGTCGATGTGGACGCAGATGGCCCCTACAGCAGCACTGCCTCTGTCGAAGGGTTGGCAACGGGGCCGGAGATGGCGCTGAACTTTGATCTTTCCGTGCCGAATGTCAGCCCCTTGGCCCCCGGCGTGAACGGCGCTTTGACCGCGGCGGGCAGTGTTCGTCAGACGCCGCAGGGCATCGCGGTCGATGTAAATGCCAATGGCCCCCACGGCAGCCGCGCCATGGTCGAAGGGCTTGCGACGGGCGAAGTCTCTTTGCGCTTTGACCTCGCCGTGCCAGATGTAAGCCCCTTTGCGCCAAGCGTATCGGGCCGTTTGGCGGCCAACGGAGTGCTGCGCCAGACCGAGCAAGGGGTGATGATCGATACCAGCGCCAGCGGTCCTTACGGGGCGAGGGCCACGATTGAGGGTTTGGTGACAGGCCCCAATGCGGCGGTCGATTTTCAGGTTAACATGCCTGACATCGGCGTGCTGGTTGATAAGGTGAACGGCCCATTGAGCGTTGCAGGCTCCGCCCGGCGCGAGGGATCGGCTTGGCGGGTTGATACCGATGCGACAGGTCCGTCTGGCACAACGGCCAGCATTGAGGGTCTGGTGAACACCGATGGCACGCTGAACCTTGACGTGTCTGGCAATGCGCCTTTGGGGCTAAGCCGTCCGTTCCTCGCACCCCGCGATCTGCAAGGGCAGGCGCGGTTTGATTTGCAGATCAACGGTCCCCCGGCGGTCAGTTCGGTGAGCGGGCGCATCACCACCGATGATGCCACCTTTACCGCGCCCAATTTGCGGGTCGCGTTGCAGGGGATCGACGCGGATATTCAGCTTGGCAACAACCGCGCGCAGATCAATGTCACCGGGCAAGCGGTCGATGGGGGACAAGTGCGCGTGACGGGCGCAGTGACGCTCACACCAAGCTACCCTGCTGATCTAAGCGTCACGCTGCGCGGTCTCGTTTTTGCGGACCCAAGCCTCTACTCCACCACGCTCAACGGTGATCTGCGCCTTAGCGGTCCGCTGACGGGCGGTGCGCGCATCGCCGGGCGGATCGATGTGGGTGAGACCAATGTGCAGGTGCCTTCAACCGGGCTGACCTCGATTGGTGACATCCCTCCGATTACCCATGTGAATGCCCCAGCAGATGTTCTCGTGACCCGTCGCAAGGCGCAGCTTGATGGTGCCGAAGCGGGCGCTGATCCGGTGGAACGCGCCTCTGGGCCGGGGTTTGGGCTGGATGTGCTGGTTAATGCGCCGAACCGGATCTTTGTCCGTGGCCGGGGGCTGGACGCCGAATTGGGCGGTAATCTGCGCCTTACAGGCTCGACCAATCAACTGTTGTCCGTTGGGCGTTTTGAACTCATTCGCGGGCGGCTTGATATCTTGGGTAAACGGTTCTTGTTGGACGAAGGGTCGGTTCAGTTTCAGGGCGATCTGATCCCCTATATCCGCTTTGTCACCTCCACCGATACCAAGTCGGGCGAGGTGCGGGTGATTGTCAGCGGTCCGGCAAATGAACCTGAGGTGACCTTTGAATCCACCCCCGCTGCACCGCAGGATGAGGTCTTGTCGCAACTGCTCTTTGGGCGCAACATTTCCGAAATCTCGGCCTTTCAGGCACTGCAACTGGCCAGCGCCGTCGCAACGCTTGCCGGACGGGGCGGGGACGGCATCATCGGCAACCTGCGCGAGGGCTTTGGGCTCGATGACCTTGACGTGACCACGACCGAGGACGGGGCGACCGCTCTGCGCTTGGGCAAATACCTGACCGATAACGTCTATACCGATGTCACCGCCGCATCCGACGGCACCGGAGAGGTTTCGCTGAACCTCGACATCACCGAAAGTCTGACGGCTAAGGGGACGTTGGAGTCCGATGGCGAAAGCAGCATCGGTATCTTCTTTGAGCGGGATTACTAAAGATCAAAGGGCGCCGATCTGGCGCCCTTTCATACCCGCTTAGTCACGCGGGGTGAACTGCCCATAACGGCCTTGGTCAAACATCAGCCCCGCCGCGCCATCGTCGCGCATCGCGATATGGCGCACATGACCGAGGATCAGCGAATGATCCCCAGCCGGATGCACGGCGAAGGTGTCACAGTGGAACTGCGCCAAAGCGCCCGCAAAGGTCGGCGCGCCGCCGGGGCCTTTGGTCCAATCAAACGGGCTGAAATCATGGCCCTGTGTTGCGAAATGCTGAGCGAGCGCTTCTTGATCGGCGGCCAGCACATGAATGCAAAACGACGCGGCTGCGACGAAACTGTCATGTCGTTTAGATGAAATCGCGGGCGACCAAAGCACTAGCGCGGGGTCGAGCGAAACAGACGCGAAAGAATTCGCGGTCATCCCCAGCGGTCCCCGCGGCGTTTGCGTAGTTACAACGGTCACCCCGGTCCCAAAACGCCCGAAGGCGCGGCGCAGGGCGGTGGCATCGCCACTGGCGGGGGTAAAGGGGATCGGTTCATCACTCATAGCGACAAGCGGTGCCATGTGATCGGTGATTTGTCCAGCCGAGAGCCGCGATTGCGCGGCATTTGGGTCACGCGCGGGCGCGGGCAGAGCGACATATCCAACGGCGCGTGGAACTGCGGCCCCTGCCAAGGGTTGACCCCGCGATGAGAGGCAACATCGGCCCCGGTTAAGGGGCAGATGCTGGCTGTCGGGGGTGGGGGATATTCGCCCACTCAATCAGGCACCCGAATGCCGTTCACTGAAGGAAAGATGTGCCAATACGCATCGGAAAGAGACAGACAATGTTGAACACGCGCAAACTCACCCTTACCGCCGCGCTTTTGAGCGCGGGTTTCGCCAGCACCGCGCTGGCAGATGATAATGAAACGGTAGACCACGCTGAAATTGGCTCACTGTCTTGCGATGTGGGCGATGGCACTGGCTTTATCTTTGGCTCCACCCGCGAGCTGACCTGCACCTTTAACCCCATCGAAGAGGGGTTGGAGGATGAAACCTATGTCGGTGAGATCAACCGCTGGGGTGTGGACATCGGCAAGACGCAGAACGGTCAGATGTCGTGGCTGGTGCTGGCTCCTACCGAGTCCGAATATGTCGAAGGCGGTTTGAATGGCAGCTTTAAGGGTGTCTCCGCCGAGGCAACAGTCGGTGTGGGCGCGGGCGCAAATCTGATGACTGGTGGCTCAGAGGACACGCTGATGCTTCAGCCGCTCAGTGTAAACACCCAGACGGGCGTGAACTTTGCCGTCGGCGTAGGTGAAATCAATCTTCAGCGCGTTGAAGGGTAAAGCCCATCCCGACAGGCAAGCTCTGTCGTGAAATCCAAAAGGCCGCCCAGTGGGGCGGCCTTTATGCTTAGCGGTTCATGCGGTTGCCGATCAGATCTTCGACCACAGTTGGATCGGCCAATGTCGAGGTATCGCCCAAGGCGCCGTAATCGTCCTCAGCGATCTTGCGCAGGATGCGCCGCATGATCTTGCCGGAGCGGGTTTTGGGCAGGCCGGGCGCCCATTGGATCAGATCGGGCGAGGCGATCGGGCCGATTTCTTGGCGCACCCAGTCGCGCAGTTCCTTGCGCAGTTCCTCACTCGGCTCTTCGCCGGACATCAGCGTGACGTAGCAATAGATGCCTTGGCCTTTGACATCATGCGGATAGCCGACTACGGCGGCTTCGGCGACTTTGTCATGGGCGACAAGCGCGCTTTCGACCTCTGCCGTGCCCATACGGTGGCCAGAGACGTTGATCACATCATCGACCCGGCCCGTGATCCAATAGTCGCCGTCCGCATCCCGTTTGCAGCCGTCGCCGGTGAAGTAATAGCCCGGATAATCCGCGAAATAGGTTTTCTCGAAGCGCTCATGGTCGCCCCAGATGGTGCGCATTTGGCCGGGCCAACTGTCAGCGATGCAGAGCACGCCCTCAGCGGGGTTGCCTTCGATCTCTTTGCCTGAGGTTGGGTCGAGCACGACGGGTTTGATGCCAAAGAACGGTTTCATCGCCGCCCCCGGTTTCATGTCATGCGCGCCGGGCAGGGGGGTCATCAGGTGGCCGCCTGTTTCGGTTTGCCACCATGTGTCGACAATGGGACAGCGGGATTGGCCGACGACGTCGTGATACCAGTTCCACGCTTCGGGGTTGATCGGCTCACCCACGGTGCCAAGGATGCGCAGCGATGACAGATCGCTTTGGGTCACATAGTCGTTGCCCTGTCCCATCAACGCGCGAATGGCGGTGGGGGCGGTGTAGAACTGCGTGACTTTGTGTTTCTCGCAGACCTGCCAAAAGCGGCTGGCGTCGGGGTAGGTTGGCACGCCTTCGAACATTAGCGTGGTCGCGCCATTGGCCAGCGGGCCATAGACAATATAGCTGTGGCCCGTGACCCAACCCACGTCTGCCGTACACCAGTAGACGTCGCCGCCATGGTAGTCGAAAGTCACCTCATGGGTCAGCGCGGCATAGGTAAGGTAGCCGCCGGTGGTGTGCACCACGCCCTTGGGCTGACCGGTAGAGCCGGAGGTGTAGAGGATGAAGAGCGGGTCTTCGGCCCCCATCGCGACCGGCTCGCAGCTATCGGATGCCTTTTCGGCCAGCGCGTTGTAGTCCCGGTCGCGGGCATCGTCCCATGCCACATCGCCCCCTGTGCGGCGCACGACAAGGCATTGCACAGACGCGTCACATTGCGCCAGCGCCTTGTCAGCATTGGCTTTCAGTGGGGTTGCTTTGCCACCGCGGGGGGCTTCGTCGGCGGTGATGACAACCTTTGCTTCAGAGCCATTCACGCGGGCGGCGAGGGCGTCGGGCGAGAAGCCCGCGAAAACGATGGAGTGGATCGCACCGATCCGCGCACAGGCCAGCATCGCATAGGCCGCTTCGGGGATCATCGGCATGTAGATGACGACGCGGTCGCCTTTGCCCACGCCGAGGTCGCGCAAAACGTTCGCCATGCGGCAGGTGTTCGCGTGCAACTCGCGGTAGGAAATATGCAGGGCGTCGTCTTTAGGGTCATCCGGCTCCCAGATGATCGCCGTCTGATCGCCACGGGTTTCAAGGTGGCGGTCAATGCAGTTGGCGCTGACGTTCAGCTCCCCATCCGCGAACCACTTGATGCTGACCGCGCCGGGATCAAAGCTGACCTCTTTGACTTGGGTAAAGGGTTTGATCCAGTCGATCCGCTGCGCCTGTTGGCGCCAGAAACCTTCGGTGTCGTTGATCGAGGCGTCATACATTTCGGCATAACGCTCTGCGTTCACATGGGCGCGGGCGGCCATGTCGGCGGATGGCGGATAGGTCTTGGCGGTGGCGTCGGACATGGTGGTTCCTCCCTTGATGTGCGCGTCATGCCAGGGCGAGCGGGCCGAGCCTGCGTCCCCTTGGCGTCCTCCTTGGCGGGATCATAACGCTCCGTGAAAAGAAGTGAATAAGCAACCGGAATGCAAGGGGTTGTCTGTAAAGGTTTTTCCCGCTTTGACCGGAAGCTGTCAATTTTGCGCGGATGCTCCCGGTTTTGCGCCTAGTTTCAACCTATTGGCGGTTAAAAATTGTTCATCCGCCTTGCGGGCGGTAAATTTGCGCGGCATCACAGGGTTGGCAGGTCGTGCCGCGCGCGGTAGCCTGTCCGCCAATCCGCCCGCAAAGGGGCGGGACATATGGGAGAGAACTATGAACAAATTGCTGAGCGGCGCTGCCGCCTGTGCGCTGAGTGTTGCCTTTGTGGGCGAGGCTGCTGCAACCGAATGGAACGCCTCTGTCTGGGGCAAGCGCCGCGCTTTCACCGAACATATTGAGAAGATTGCTGAACTCGTTTCTGAGAAGACCAACGGTGAATTTACGATCAACGTAAGCTACGGTGGCCTGTCCAAGAACCGCGAAAACCTTGATGGCATTTCAATCGGCGCCTTCGAGATGGCCCAGTTCTGCGCCGGTTATCACCCCGACAAGAACCGTGCGATCACCGTGCTGGAACTGCCGTTCCTTGGGGTCAGCAACCTTGAAGAAGAAGTCGCCGTGTCAAAGGCGGTCTATGACCACCCCGCCGTGGCCGAAGAGATGGCCCAGTGGAACGCCAAGATGCTGATGACCTCGCCAATGCCACAATACAACCTTGTTGGCACCGGCGAGCCGCGCACCACGTTGGAGGACTTCGACGGGATGCGGGTGCGTGCGACCGGTGGTCTGGGCAAAGCCTTTGAGGCGGTTGGCGCCGTGCCGACCTCTGTCACCGCGACGGAAGCCTATAACGCGATGGAATCGGGTGTGGTCGACACCGTGGCCTTTGCCCAGCACGCACATCTGAGCTTTGGCACGATCAACAAGGCCGACTGGTGGACTGCAAACCTCAACCCCGGCACGGTGAACTGCCCGGTGGTGGTCAATGTCGACGCCTATGAGGCGCTGAGCGACGAAGAGCGCGAAGCGCTGGATGGATCGGTGGATGAGGCGCTGGATCACTATCTTTCTAATTACGCCGAACTGCTCAAGAAATGGGATTCCATCCTTGAGGAGAAGGGCGTTGAGAAGGTCGAATACAGCGACGACGTGATCGCAAAGTTCAAAGAGCAGGCTGCTGATCCGGCGCGTGAGGCGTGGATTAAGGAGATGGAAGCCCAAGGCATTCCGGGCCAAGAGCTCTATGACCTCGTAATGGAAACGCTTGAAAAAGAACGCGCGTCCAATTAACCGACGCGCGCTCAGAGCGATTTGGGGCCGTGCGGATCACCGCGCGGCCCTTGGTCTCTGCGCAGATATTCATTGAAAGGGATCGCCGATGGCTGGTTCATCTGCCGTGCTGGAGGACAGCAGTCTTCTTAGCCGCCTCGACCGGGGATTGCTAAAGCTGGAAACCTTCTTTGCCCTGATCTCGGGCATTGCAGTTTTCATGTTGATGGTGCTTGCCGTTTGGTCCGTGGGGGGGCGCAAGTTCTTCTCGACGCCGCTCGCGGGCTATGTTGATTGGATCGAAGCCGCGATGCCTTTCATCGCAATCATGGGCATTGCCTACACCCAGCGGATGGGCGGCCATGTGCGGATGGACATCGTCATCGGGCAGCTTAAAGGCCGCGCGCTTTGGGCGGCGGAATTGCTTTCGGTGGTGCTGATCCTTTTGCTGATGCTGGCGCTCACTTGGGGTGCATGGGCGCATTTCGACCGCAGCTTTGACATGACCAAACCACTGTGGAGCCGCGACAGTTCGATCGACATCGGCCTGCCGATCTGGCCGAGCAAGCTGGTGGTGCCACTGGCCTTTGCGGTGATCTGCCTGCGGTTGGCGCTGCAAATCTGGGGCTACGGACGGGCGTTGGTGCTGGGGCTGGAGCGCCCTGTCGCCGTGCCGCTGGTACAATCCGCGGCGGAACAAGCAATGGCCGAGGCCGAACATCTGGATGGACGTGACTGATGGATCCTATTGAAATCGGCCTTTGGGTCTCGGGCGGCATGATGGTGATGGTGGTGCTCGGCATGCGGGTGGCCTTTGCCGCCGCCATGGCAGGGCTGGTGGGCCTCATTTGGATTTTCTGGGCCAAGAAGGGCATGGAGTGGGACCAGCTGGGCTGGGCGCTGACCGTGGCGATCAAGACCGCCGGGCAGGTGCCGCACTCGAAGGTTTCGAGCCAGACGCTGTCGCTGATCCCGACCTTCATTCTCATTGGTTTTCTTGCCTACTATGCGGGCCTGACCAAGGCGCTTTTTGAGGCGGCCAAACGTTGGATCGCTTGGGTGCCCGGCGGCTTGGCCGTGTCGACCGTCTTTGCCACGGCAGGCTTCGCTGCTGTCTCGGGCGCATCGGTGGCCACAGCGGCGGTCTTTGCGCGCATCGCGATCCCTGAAATGCTCAAGATCGGCTATAACAAGCAGTTCGCCGCGGGGGTCGTCGCAGCGGGTGGCACGCTGGCCTCGCTGATCCCGCCTTCGGCAATCCTTGTGATCTATGCGATTATTGTGGAGCAAGACGTGGGCAAACTGCTGCTGGCAGGCTTTATCCCCGGCGCGTTCTCGGCGGTTGTCTACGCGGTGCTAATCGTCGGTATCGCGATGATCTGGAAAAGCGTCGGCCCGCCCGTGGGCGGCTTCACATGGCGCGAACGCTTTGCCTCGCTGCCCGCCGCCTTGCCGATCGTGGCGGTGGTCGTGATCATCATCTTCTTTGTCTACAACCCCTTTGGCGACGCCTGGGGCACCCCGACAGAGGGCGGCGCGGTGGGCGCCTTCATCGTCTTCTGCATGGCGGTCTTTCGCGGCATGCGCCTCACGGAGTTGAAGGACGCGCTGTTGGAGACCGCCAAGCTCACCGTGATGATCTTCACCATCATCTGGGGCGTGTTGATCTATGTGCGCTTTCTGGGCTTTGCCGACCTGCCGGGGGCCTTTGCAGACTGGATTTCCTCGCTCGAAACCTCGCCCATGCTGATCCTGATCTGCATCCTCTTGGCCTACGCCGTGCTGGGCATGTTCATGGACGCCATCGGGATGCTGCTCTTGACCCTGCCGGTGGTCTACCCGGCGGTCATGGCGCTGAACGGGGGCGAAATGGTCTCGGCCGCTGACAGTGCCTTTGGCATGTCCGGCCCGATGTGCGCGATCTGGTTCGGTATCTTGGTGGTGAAAATGGCGGAGTTCTGTCTGATCACCCCGCCCATCGGCCTGAACTGTTTTGTTGTCGCGGGCGTGCGGCCTGACCTGAGTGTGCAGGATGTGTTCCGTGGCGTAATGCCGTTTTTCGTAGCGGATGCGGTGACCATCGGCTTGCTGGTGGCCTTCCCGCAGATCGTGCTTTGGCTGCCGTCTTTGGCCGGCTGATCACCCAATACTTGGCTTTCCCGCGTCGGTCTCCTCCGTCGCGGGGAGGTTCTCCTCCGGTTCGGATTTATCAAGGAAGTTGCCGATCATATTGAGCGCGGTAACATTCTCGCAAATCACCTTAAACACCACGAGGAAGGGCACCGCGACCAGCGCACCGGCAATGCCCCAAAGCCAGCCCCAAAAGACCACCGTGAGAAACACCGCCACGGTGTTCAACTCCAAGCGCCGACCGACGAGATAGGGCGTGATGAACTGCCCCTCCAACCCGGTCAGGATTTGATAGCCAAGCGGGGCAAGGATCGCATAGCCCAAGCTATCAAAGGTCGCGATGGCATAGGCACCCACCAGCACCGCGCCGATCACACCGCCGATATAGGGCAGGAAGTTCAATAGGAAGGCCGCGAGCCCCCAGACGTAAGGCACAGGCAGCCCAAGCGCGAAAAGGTAGAGCCCGACGGCAACACCAAGCCCCGCGTTGATCATCGTGATGGTCAGCAGATAGCGCGACACGCGGCGCTCTACGTCATAGACGGCCTTTAACGCGCGTTTCTTGCCAGTGAAGGTCTGAAAGGACTGAACGAGCTTGAGGTAAAACAGATCGCCCGAGGCCAGCAGGAACAGGGCGAGCACCAGTGCCACCGCGATGGTGCCGCCGATCCTAGCCCCGGTGTTCATCGCATTGTCGAGCAGGCCAGGCTGTTTGACCACCACTTCCTCGGCTTTGCCGCCACCGTTTTCGTCGGTGATCTTTTCCACCTCTTCGGTGGCCGAACGCACGTCCTCAACCGTTTGCGCCCAGCCTTGCAGCTTGCGCCGGATCTCATCTCCCATACGTGGGATTTCATCGGCCCAAGAGGCCATCGTGCCCGCCGAAAGACCCACAAGAATGAAAATCACCAGCCCCGCGGCGCCGATCAACAGCACCGCGCCTATGGGCGGGGCAATGCCCAGTTTTTCCAACGCGCGGTTCAGGGGGCTCAGGGTCAGCGCCAGGAGGAAACCAAGTAGGATCGGCAGCAGCAGGTCTTTGGCAAAATAGGCGGTGACGAAAAGCGCGATAAGAACCAACACTTCCAATAGCCGTCTGATCGCGGTGATGTCACTCAATGTCCGTCCCCCTTGCGCCGCGCTCTATTGCTGGCGCGTACCTTGCGAGGGTAACGCGTAACGGGCGCAATGGTTCATTTGCGCGCAAGTAATTCTGCGCAGGCCGGAAAATGCTTTGGTGTGCCGTCAGGTACTGACGTCTGATTGCAACCGCAGCGCTTGCCCCCCAAGGGCGCGAAACGCCCGCTGGCGACAGGTGAGCACAATGATCTGCATATCGCTGGCTTGGCGGTGCAGGGCGTCGAACATTCGCTCGATCCGGTCGTCATCGGTAAAGACCAATGCATCATCAAGGATCACCGGTGCAATGCGACCGGCCCGCGCCAGCATCTTGGCGAACGCCAGCCGCACCATCAACGCCACCTGTTCTTGTGTCCCGCCCGAGAGGATATCTATTGGCTCTTCCCGGCCATTGCGCACCAGCGCGTGCGGCAGTAGGGATTCCTCGCCCCAAGTCAGTTCCGCATCCGGCCAAAGCAAGTGCAGCAGGGGCTTCAACTCGGCCACAATCGGCGCGAAATAGCGGTCTCTGGCCTCGTTCCGTGCGGTCTGCAAGCAGTCTTCAAGCCGCAGCAAGACCGCGACCTCATGGGCGATCCGGGCCAAATTGGCCTCCGCTGCGTGCAACTCCTGCGTGGTTTCTTCGAGACGCTCTTCGACCGCATCGCCGGACGCGCGGCTGATCCGTTCATTCAGACGGGCCAGCAAGGGGCGGAGATGGGCGATTTCTTCCCGCGCTTGGCTCTCGACAGATGCGGCCCTGTCCAGCGCGGCCTTGAGGCTTGCCAAATCAGGCGCGTCGGCGGCTTTTTCGGCATGGGCATCACGTGCTTCGCGCAGCGCCGCAGCGGTGCTTTCGACCTGCGCCCGCAAGGCAACCTCAGACAAATCGCCCAGTTTGGCCCTCTGCGCTTCGGCGCGGGCCAGACGGTCTTGGACCGAAGTCAGAAGGGTTTCCGCGCGGGCAGCTTCGGTGCGCCGTTCGGCCAGTTGCTCTGCGGCCTCCTCGCGGGCGCTGTTGTGCCTGTCTTGGGCCTCCTGCGCGCTGTGCAAAGCAGTTTCCGCCGTGGCAAGGTCCGGGGCATCTGCATCGCTGTCCGGCGCGGGGATTTCTGCTAGGGCGGCGCGTAGCGGGGTGATCCCATCGGGGGCGAGGCTTGCCAGCACGGCTTTCGCCTCGCCATAGCGCCGCTGCGCGTCAGCGCGGGCAGCGGCGGCATTCCGCGCCGCATCTAAGGTTTCCGCGCCAATAGTTTCGAGCGCTTTGCGCAGTTTGGCCGTGGCCTGCTCAAGCGCTTGGCCGTTCTGTTCGCCCGCGCCGGGGTGGATGTCCAACGCGCCGATGCCAGCGATCTCCAACCGGGTTGTTTGGCGCAGGGGCAGGGGGGTGTCATCGGTCAGGGGACCGTCAGGGCCAGCGATCGTTTCGGCATGGCCGGGGGCGTAATGAGCGATCACCTGCGTGGCTGTGGCGTCGCGGGCCGCGCGGCTGGCGGCCTCTTCGGCGGCCAAGGTCTCAATGCGTTGCATCGCGGCGCTGTCGGGGCCAAGTCGCGCTGCGGCTTCGGCGGCTTCCATCTGGCTGCGCGCGGTTTCGGCCTGCACAATGCGGGCTTCCAAGGCCTGACGGCGCTCCGCCCCCTCTTGGGCCGCGCGGGCGCGCAGAGCGCGGCGGTGTTGGTCTTGGGCCTGCTTAAGTGTCTCACGCGCGGCCTGCAAATCGGCCTCGACCTTCTCCATAGCGCTGCGCTGTTGGGCAAGCCGCTCGCGGGCGGTTTGGGCCGATTGCTCGGCCTGCTGTACCTCCGTCTCAGCGGCTTTCTGTTCGCTTTGCAACGCGTGCAGACTGTCCAGCTGCGCGGTAGCGTTTTCGGCATTTAGCCGGCCCAGTTCCACTGCGCGACCGAGCGTTTCGACCTCCTCTGCGTGGCGGACGGCGGCGGCGTGCGCCGCGCGGGCGGCTTCGAGTTTTGCGCGACGGTCCTCAACCGCATCCGGGGCTTCCAAATCTTGCAGGGCGCGGCGGCTGCGGTGCCGTTCGGCCAGTGCCTGCTGCAATTCCTGCGCGGTTGCTGTCAGGGCTTCGCGCCGCTGGGTTAGCTCTGCCACCCTGTCTTGCGCCTCTTTCCAAGGCCCGCCGCTGCGGGGCCGACCGGTGTTGGTGGCATATAGCCCAAGCTCTTCGCGGCAGCGGGCCAGCGCCTTATCCATACGCCGCCCGCCGGTCATGGCCTCCACCTCGGCACCGACGGAGGTCATCAGATCGCGCCGTGCTTCTAGCGCTAGTTTCTCTTCTTTGTTCGACCCGCCGGTCAGCGCTGTCATCCCCTGCCGGACCCAGATCAGACCCGAAGGGCCGCCCGCATCGCCGCCAAGCAGCTGCGCGATCCATGCTTCGGCCTCATCCGCCTGTGCAATCAGCCTGCCGCTTTGGTGAACCGTTGCCTGTGCCTTTTGCAGCCAGCGTTTGGATAGGACGAAATGGCCATTCTCAGTCTCAACCTCGACCGTGACTTCGGGCGCCCCGCCTGCATGGGGCCGCAGCGCCGTGACGTCCTTGTCGCGTGATCCATAGGGCTTGAAAAACAGCGCTTGGATGGCGTCAAAGAGGGTCGATTTGCCATGCTCATTCGGCTCGCAGAGCACGTTGATCCCGTCGCTGATGCCAGCAACCTGCGCGGGGTCGGTAAAGCGGCGCACGTTGTTAAGGGTGATGCTGCGGATCTTCATGCGTTGGCCCCCCGCACATAGGCGTGCAACCGGGCCAAAGCATCTGCGGCCACATCGCGTTCGGTTTGCGAGAGCGTTTCGGATTTGGCTTCAGTCATTAAGGTTTCTGCCGCCAACCGCAACGCGCCGCCCCGGTCGATTTCATCCAGATCGGCACTGTCGTATTGTGTGCCAAGCGCCTCTGTCACCAGATCGAAATGCGCAAAGTCCGGCGCATAAAGTGCTGCGGCCTGGGTAAGGTCGGCCCGGTCCGGCAGGCTGACCCAGCCGTTTACCGAAACCCGCAGCAGGTGGTCGCGCCGTCCCTGTTGCGGCAACACCGCTGCGAGCGCGGCTGCCGCATCTTGTCTGGGGTGAAGTGTCAACTCTGTCTCTGACCATAGGAAGCTGCCGGTCTCGATCTCTTCGACCGCAGGCGCGGCGCCCGTTGTGCCAAGCGTCACCAGCAGGCAGACCCCGCGTCGGCCATGTTTAAAACGGTCCTGTTCGGGGCTGCCGCAGTAATGCACCCGGTCCGACACCGCCATGCGCCCGTGCCAATCGCCAAGGGCGAGATAGTCCAACCGCGCGCTGCGGTCCCGATCAGGCGCAATGGCATCGCCGCTTTCAGTGAAATCGGTGACAGTGCCATGGGCAAGGCCAATCCGCAAGTTGCCCTCTGGGCTTTCCATCTGATCCAGCGGCGCTGTCGGATCGCTGGCCCCGGCGCGAAAGGCCACGGGGCAGGGCAAAAGGGTGGCCCCACCGTCCAGCTCAACAGGCGCGGCTTCGGTCAATGGGCGGACATTGTCGGGCGCGTCGCGGCGGATCACCTCCCACAACGGTTCGGCATCGCGCAGGTTGTCGTGGTTGCCGGGCAGGAGCCACCAAGTGACCTGTGGCGTCTCGCCCATCGCCATCAGCGCTTGGCGGACCACACTGGGCGACGGGGTGGCGGTGTCAAACGTATCTCCCGCCAGCAGGACGTGGCTTGCACCCTGCGCTTGCGCGGCCTGACCGAGTTTCACAATCGCCGCGTGACGGGCCTCCATCAACCGGCCCCGAATATTGCCGTCCGGCGGCTGGGGAATATTGGCGAATTTCCGGCCAATGTGCAGGTCAGAGGCGTGGATGAAACGAAAACTCATGCAGATGTCCTGAAAAGCTGGGGTCAGAGGTGAAAGCCACCCTGTAGCGCGGTGCTCAGCCATTCATGGCAAACTGGGCGGGAAGTTCAAGCAGAGGTGATAGCCCCCCGCCGGAACCCCTCGCTGAGATCGGGGGTTGGGGTGTCATATACACGGAGGATAGTATGCCGCGAGACCTTGAAGGCGCACGCGCCATTGTAACGGGGGCAAGCTCTGGCATCGGCGCCGCTATTGCGCAGGCGTTTGGCGCAGCAGGTGCCAGTGTCGTTGTGAATTACCACTCAGATGAGGAAGGCGCTGCTAAGGTTGTCGAGGACATTCGCAGCGCAGGCGGCCAAGGGGAAGCGGTCAAGGCGGATGTCTCAAAAGCCGAAGACTGCGCGCAGTTGTTCGCCACGGCGGAGACCAAGTTTGGCGGTGTCGATATTCTGGTGTCCAACGCAGGTATCCAGAAGGACGCAGCCTTCACGGACCTAAGCCTTGGTGATTGGCAGCAGGTTATAGACCTGAATCTGACGGGTCAGTTTCTCTGTGCGCAAGAGGCGGTGCGTCGGTTCCGCGCTCAGGGCCATGACGCAAAACGCAGCCCCGCGCTGGGCAAGATCATACTGATGAGTTCCGTACATCAGGCGATCCCATGGGCGGGCCATGTTAACTACGCCAGCGCCAAGGGCGGCGTGAAAGCCCTGATGGAGTCCTTGGCTCAAGAAGTCGCAGGTGAAAAGATACGTGTGAATGCGATCGCCCCCGGCGCGATCAAGACCGATATCAACCGCGCGGAATGGGAAGACGAAGAAGGACGCAAGAAGATGCTGGAACTGATCCCCTATGGCCGCATCGGAGAGCCAGACGACATCGCCCGTGCCGCTGTCTGGCTGGCCTCAGACGCATCCGATTACGTCGTTGGCACAACCCTTTTCGTGGACGGTGGCATGGCGCTCTACCCGTCCTTCCGCGAGGGAGGATAATGGCCGGGCGCACAGATGGCTATCTGTCCCTGCGCGACTATGCTTTGCTGGGTGATTGCCACGGCGCGGCGCTTGTCGGTGTGGACGGGGCGGTGGACTGGTTCTGCGCTGGCCGTTTTGATGCACAGCCCACTTGCTGGGCCTTGCTGGATGCGAAGAAGGGGGCAAGTTTGCGCATCGCGCCTGTAGGTGAGTTCGAAAGCAAACGCGCCTATCTGTCGCAAACCAACGTTCTGTCAACGATGTTCGAGCATCCTAAGGGCGTTTTGACCATTACGGACTTTCTACCCGTGGAGAGTTCTGAGAAGGCAGAGCAGCCAAGCGTTGATCTGGTCGCCCCCGGTTGGCTGGTACGTGTGGTCGAAGCCAGTGACAGCGATTGCGAGATCGCGCTAACCTACCACCCGGGCGAGGGGGCATTTGATCCGCGCCACGACAGCGCGCCCGACATGCGGCTCTACCAACAAGAGGGCGCGCCGGTGAAGCAGATCGATACCACCCTCACGCTCAAAGCTAATGAACGCCGCGTTTTTGTTTTGGCTCCGCATCAGGACGCCGCGCGTGCTCCGGCAGAGCAGGCTGAAGCCCTGCTTGAGAAGACCATCGACTTCTGGCGGAAATGGTCGAATGCGTCACGCTACCGGGGGCCCTATCGCGATGCGGTGGGCCGGAGTGCCTTGGCGCTTAAGGCGCTGACCTATGCGCCGACCGGCGCAATTGTTGCCGCGCCGACAACCTCGCTGCCGGAGAACATCGGCGGCGAACGAAACTGGGATTACCGATACAGTTGGCTGCGGGATTCATCCTTTGTTCTCCAAGCGCTAGGAGGCTTGGGGTATGAAGACGAGGCAGGGCGCTATTGCGAATACCTTGGCAGCACCTGCGTCCAAGACCTGCGTATTCTTTATGGGATTGCCTCTGAAAGCGACATAGAGGAACGCGCGTTGCATCATCTGGACGGCTACCGCGGCTCGAAACCCGTGCGGGTGGGCAATGCCGCGTCGGATCAGTTGCAGCTTGATATTTTCGGAGAGGTTGCCGATTGGGCACTGGCCTACCGCGCCTTGGGCGGCCCGATTGATGACGCCTTACAAACCATGCTGGAAGAGGTTGCTGACCAAGCAGTTCTTCTGTGGTCCGAGCCGGATCAGGGCATCTGGGAAATGCGCGGCGCGCCGCGTCATTACGTGCATGGCAAAGCAATGGCCTGGGTGGCACTGGACCGCGCGATCCAGCTTTTGGGAGAAAGAGAGGACTGGTGCGCTGCGCGTGACGACATTCTGAAGACTCTGCAGGATCTGGCAGACGATGGCGAAGATGATGGCTTGGAACAGACGCTGACAGATGGCGGAATGGACGCGGCGCTGTTGCTTTTGCCGATGATTAACCTGCCTCTGTCTGACACGGTATTGGATGAAACCGTGCGCGGTGTGGAGCGGGCTTTGCGCGATGGGGATTACGTCTTGCGCTATAGTCTTGAAAACACCGACGATGGGTTGGAAGGCGGGGAAGGGGCGTTTCTAATCTGCTCATTCTGGCTGGTGGATGCAATGCTTTGCATGGGCCGCGCCACCGAAGCGCGGGCGCTATTCGAGCGGCTCTTGGCCCATGCCAATGACGTAGGGCTCTATGCCGAAGAGATCGATCCCCATGATCAAGCGTTTCTAGGAAACTTCCCCCAAGCCTTTACCCATCTGGCGCTTATTAACTCTGCGATTAACCTTGAACTTTACGAAAAAGGCGGGCCAGCGGCCCTGCGTGGCACCCACGCAGATCGGGTCGTGCGCGCAACGTCGCACGCGCAATCTACTGATAAAACTGACCTGTAGAGAGGAGGGATACAGCCAAAAGGCGAAAAAGTGACAACGACTAGTGGTGGAACTTGTACTTTGGACTAGATCATGGGGGAACGAGTTCATGCCTCGCGGCATGTAATAACGATTGAGCCCAAAAGACCATGACAAAGCTGCAAATAGATTTGCTTTTACGATTGCGGTTAAAACCGGGCGACACCGCTTTCCCTCGCTTTCCTATCATCGGTTTTGTTGCGGCCCATCGCAGCGCTTCCGTCACCGCATTTCAGCAGAAACAGAAACCATGATTCAGAATTTCCAAAAAATCCTCGAAGCCGCACCCTCGCCATTCATGTTGCTGGATCATGAACTGCGCGTGGTCTGGGCCAATGCCGCTTACCTCGACGTCACGGAGCGTGAGGCTGATAAACTGTTTGGTCGCAAAGTGCTTGAGGAGTTCCCAGCCGATCCGGACAGTGAATCGGAACAAATGCTCATTGGGTCATTTGAGCGCGTCCTGCGCAGCGGTGTTGCGGATCACCTGCCGGTCATTCCCTATCCGATCACCGATGCTCAAGGTAGAATTCGTGAGCGTTTTTGGAGCGCGACCCATACGCCGATCCTCGACAGTGAAGGCAAGGTCGAATTTATCTTGCAACACACGCAGGACATTACCGAAGTTTACGACAGCAAGACCAAAGACGCAGGCGCGGTGGGGATGCAGGCCGATATGGTGCGCCGGGCCAGAGAAGTCTCGCAGCAGAACCTCGAACAGGAAACGGCCATCCGCTTTTTCAAACTCATATTTGAACAAGCGCCGAACTTTATGGCCACGTTGATCGGCCCCGACCATGTGTATCGCACCGTGAACGATGCCTATTACCAAGTCGTTGGGCATCGCGAACTTATCGGCAAAACGCTGCGTGAGGCGATACCCGAGATTGAAGGTCAAGGCTTTATCACAATGCTGGACGATGTGTACCGCACCGGCACGGCTGTGCGCCAATCGGGGGCAGAAGCGATTTTGCAGCGCACGCCTGAGGGCCCTCATGAACGGGTCTATGTTGATTTTGTCTTTCAGCCGCTCACCACTGACGCGGGCGACGTGATAGGAATTGTGGTTCAGGGCCACGATGTTACCGCCCAAAAAGTCGCCGAGGCCAATCTGCGCGAGGCTGAAGAACGGTTTCGCTCTATGGCGCATGTCATGCCGGTCCATGTCTGGACAGCATCGCCAGATGGGCGGCTGGATTGGCTCAGTGATCAGATCTACAGCTACGCAGGCGCGGAACCAGGCTCGCTTGAGGGCGATGTCTGGCCTTCCATCATCCACCCTGACGATCGCGATGCTGCAATAGAAGTGTGGACTTCCACACTCCGTAATCAAACGAAATACGAAACCGAATTCCGCATCCGGCGGGCGGATGGGGTTTATCGCTGGCATATCGTGCGGGCGACGCCGATCCGTGATGCAGAAGGCAACCTGTCGCGGTGGGTGGGGACCAATTCCGACATTCACGACCAGAAAGCCATGTCTCAACAGTTGGTTGACCTTAACACCACGCTGGAAGAGCGGGTGACCAAGCGCAATCGTGAGCTGGAAGAACTACACACACGCCTCGCGCAAAGCCAAAGGGTTGAGGCGATAGGCAACCTCGCCGGCGGCATCGCGCATGACTTTAACAACCTGTTGCAGGTGATGACCGGCAGCCTGACCATGGCCGCGCGGGAAATGCCTGCTGAAAGCCCAGCACGGGTGCGGATCGACGCTGCGATGCGCGCGGTAGAGCGCGGCGCATCTCTGTCGTCGCAGCTTCTAGCCTTCAGCCGCCGCCAACCGTTGCAGCCCCGGCCCTTGGATCTTCGGGAGTTGCTGGAAGACATTGACGACATGCTGCGCAGCGCTTTGGGCGAAGGCGTGAGCTTTGACATCAAAGCGCCGGACACGCTCTGGCCCGCCTTTGTGGACGCGGCCAGCACGCAAAACGCTGTGCTGAACCTCGCCTTGAACGCCCGCGACGCGCTCGAAGACCGGGGTGCCTTGCGCATCGCAATTGCGAACAAGGAGTTCACAGCGAAAGACCTTGAAAACGAGCCGGAAATGTCCCCCGGTAAATATGTCGAGATCAAAGTCATGGACAACGGGCCGGGCATTCCGCCAGAAACACTTGAGAAAGTGTTCGACCCTTTCTTTACCACCAAACCGGTGGGCAAAGGTACCGGCTTGGGCCTGTCGACCGTTTACGGCTTTGCCCGCCAGTCGGGCGGACGCGTGACCATCGAAAGCGTGGTGGGTGCTGGCACGACTGTCAGCCTGCTTTTGCCCCGCGCGCAGGACGCTGCCGAACCCTTGCGGTGGCATGACACGGACGACATCAAAGGCGGTACTGAAACCGTGCTTTTGGTCGAAGACGATGCCGAAGTGCGCGATGCGACTTCGGCGATGCTAAGCGATTTGGGCTACCGCGTACGCAGTGCGCAGGACCCGGCAGCGGCGCTGAGCCTTGCGCAGGTGGAACCGGATTTTGACCTCGTGATCTCTGACGTGGTGATGCCCGGCAAGATGACCAGCCGCGAACTGGCCAATATTTTGCAGGCCGAACACCCGGGGCTGCCGTTCCTGTTCATCTCTGGCTATTCGCAAGACGCGATCGTGCGCGACGGGCGGGTCGATGCCGGCGTGAACCTGCTGAGCAAGCCCTTCACCCATGATGCCTTGGCCCTGCGCGTTCGTGAGGCACTTGATGAAAGCGGAAGGTCCACAGCAGACCAGACCCCTGATCGCCCCCGCCGCATATTGCTGTGCGAGGATGACGCGCTGATCCGCTTGGATATCGCTGATATCTTGGAAAGTCTGGGAACCAATGTGACCGAAACCGGCACCGGGCAAGAAGCGCTGCAGATGCTGAAGACGGGCGCGTTTGATGCGCTGCTGATAGATGTGGGGCTGCCGGATATCTCTGGCGAGGAGGTTGCGATCAAAGTGCGCGATAGCCTGCCGGACATCCCGATCATCTTTGCCACAGGCCAATCTGATGTGCCCGCAGCACGGAAGCTGGGCAATTGCGCAGTTGTCAACAAACCCTTCGGGGACCGCGATCTTGCGCGTGCGCTTGAGCAGGTCGGGGTGCTGCCAAAGACCAAAACGCTGGCGTCGGCATAGGGTTTTCGCAAGGGAAATTGGTGCATTGCGCGGCTAAATCAGCGCGCGAGGGGGCGTTTGGGCGGGTTTTTCGAAAAAAATCCGTACCGGGGGGCAAGGCGACTTGGCTTTGGCTCATTGTCCGCTACCTTACTCCGCGGAAGGGGCGCTATGCCCTTAAAGCATCGTATTTCAAGGAGTTTGCCCCGTTATGAAATCCCCTCAATTTGTTGCTGCAACCGCCCTGAGCCTTGGCGCGCTGTTCGCCACGGCGGCACAGGCTGAAATTACCGTGTCGTCAAAGATCGACACCGAAGGGGGGCTTTTGGGCAACGTCATCGCACTTGCACTCGAAGACGCGGGCCTGCCGGTGGAGCGGCGTCTGCAACTGGGCGGCACGCAGGTCGTGCGCGAGGCGCTCATGGCCGACCAGATCGACATTTATCCCGAATACACAGGCAACGCGGCGTTCTTCTTTAGCGAAGCGGAAAGCGATGTTTGGAAAGATGCCAAAGCCGCCCATGCCCGCGCGGCAGAGTTGGACAAGGCTGAAAACGACGTCGTCTGGCTCGATTCCGCCCCGGCCAACAACACTTGGGCCATTGCCGTGACAGGGCCGCTGGCCGAAGAGAACAAGCTGGTCACGATGTCTGATTTCGGCGCTTGGGTGGCCGATGGGGGTGATGTAAAGCTCGCCGCATCCACCGAGTTTGTATCCTCTCCTGCCGTTCTGCCCGCTATGCAAGAGACCTATGGCTTTACCCTGTCGGAAGACCAGACCGTGATCCTGTCGGGTGGCGACACCGCAGCGACAATCCAAGCGGCAGCGCGTGGCACCTCGGGCGTTAATGCGGCAATGGTCTATGGCACAGATGGCGGTGTTGGCGCGACCGGGCTGGTGGTGATGGAGGACGACAAAGGCGTTCAGCCTGTCTATGAACCCGCGCCCATCGTTCGGGCCGAGGTGCTGGAAGAATACCCCAAGATTTCTGAAGTGCTGAACCCCATCTTTGCGGGCCTCGACATGGCGACCCTGCAAAAGCTGAACGGGCGTATTCAAGTCGGCGGTGAACCTGCCGAAAAGGTCGCGCGTGATTACCTGACCGAGACCGGGGTTCTGGACTGATCTCCGCAATATCCGTGAAAACGACCGGTGCGGGCCTTTCCGCACCGGGTTTGCTCTTTGCTGTGGCGGGTTTGGCCGCGCTGCTGTCACCTTTTATGACACTTGCAGCGAACCGGATCGTCGCGGGGGAGGGCATTTTCCTGTGGAACATGGCTAGCGCAGGCGCGGTGATACCCGGCGCGGCTGCCGTGCTCGCGGGTTTGGGCCTTGGGTTGCTGCAACAGCCTGCATCTCTGCGGTTTGCCGGGGCCGTGCTGGGGTTGGGCGGGGCGCTATGGCTTCTCACGCAGGGCGCCAGCAGCCTTTTAGCTGAAACGGGCGAATACGCGCGGGTCTCTCCGGCTGTTGGGTTCTGGGTCTTGCTGGTGGTGTTGATGCTGCTGATGGCCGATGCGCTGACGGCGATGGCCCCCAGACCATTAACGCGTGGTGCAATATTGGTCGCTATCCTCAGCGCTCTGGGGCTGATCCTTTGGTCAGGGGCGCTGTCTGATCTGTCGGTCATGCAGGAATTTGCCAGCCGCCGCGATGCTTTCCTGCGCGAGACGATGCGCCATCTGGGGCTTGCCTTCGGCTCGCTCGCGGCGGCTGTGGTGATCGGCTTTCCGCTGGGCATACTGGCGCATCGACGTGCCGCCTTGCGCAGCGCAACCCTTCCGGTGCTGAGCTTTTTGCAGACCATCCCCTCGCTCGCCATGTTCGGCCTGATGATACCGATTCTCAGTTGGGTCGGGGCCACGCTGCCCGGCGCGCGGGCTTTAGGCATCGCGGGCATCGGCTTTGCGCCTGCCTTTACCGCGTTGGTGCTCTATTCACTGCTGCCCGTGGTGGGCAACACCGTCGCGGGTCTTGCCTCTGCACCGCCCGCAGCGCTTGAGGCCGCACGCGGTATGGGGATGACCCCCGGTCAGCGCTTGCGGCGCGTGGAACTGCCGCTTGGCCTGCCGATCATCCTGACGGGGCTGCGCATCGTGCTGGTGCAGAACATCGGCCTTGCCGTGATCGCTGGGCTGATCGGCGGCGGGGGATTTGGCACCTTCGTCTTTCAAGGCCTGAACCAAACCGCAACGGACCTGATCCTCTTGGGCGCGTTGCCTACCGTGGTCATGGCCCTCTCGGCCGCCATCGTGATGGACATTTTGGTCGATCTGACCCGCCGCACGCCGAAGGATAAAACATGATTGAGATCGACAGTATCACCAAAGCCTATGGCGCCATCAAGGCTGTGGATGCCGTGTCGATGACGGTGGAGACCGGTACGATCACGGTGATTGTCGGCACCTCCGGCTCAGGCAAAACCACGCTGTTGCGCATGATTAACCGACTAGAGGAGCCAACCTCCGGCGAGGTGCGGATCAATGGCGACTCCACGCTGTCGGTCAAGCCGCATATCCTGCGCAGACGTATTGGCTATGCGATTCAGGGTCATGGCTTGTTTCCGCATTACACCGTGGCGCGCAATATTGCCGCCGTGCCACGGCTGCTGAATTGGCCCAAAGATAAAATCCGCGCACGGGTGGACGAACTGCTTGAGCTCTTCTCAATGGACCCGGCGCAATTTCGCAACCGCTATCCAGCAGAACTGTCGGGCGGGCAGCAGCAGCGGGTAGGGGTCGCGCGGGCGCTGGCGTCACGGCCCGATCTGCTGTTGATGGACGAACCTTTCGGCGCGTTGGACCCGATCATCCGCACCCGCGCCCAAGAGGACCTGCGCCATATCCAACGGCGCTTGGGCTCAACGATCATGTTGGTCACCCACGACATGGAAGAGGCAATCCGGCTTGGCGACCGGGTGGCGGTGATGGATGGCGGCAAGCTGGTGCAATATGCGCCGCCTGCCGAGATTATCGCCAAACCCGCCACCGGCTTCGTGGCCGATATGGTCGGCGATGTGGAACGCCCTCTGCGGCTGTTGTCGCTGGTCCCTCTGTCAGAGGTTGTCGAAGATGGCGCGGCGGAAGGAGAGCCGCTGCCGGCTGACGCCAGCCTGCGCGACGCCTTGTCCGCCTGTCTTTGGACCGGGCGCAACGCCGTGCCTGTGATGCGGGACGGCGCAACGGTCGGGCGAGTCACGCTCACCGCCATCCGGGAACGGGCGGAGATGCGGGCATGACGCCGGGGCTTATCCTGCGCCCACTGTTAATACTGCTGCTGCTGGCGCTGGTGCTGCGCCCAGAGTGGTTTATCCCGCTTTTCGCGCCACTTGCGCCGGAGGGCGGCCCGGTGATCTACACCCGCAGTTCGCTCCTGTCTCTATCGTTGAGCCATCTCGCGCTCGTCGCTGCGGCCTCGGCGGCGGCAACGGTTGTTGCGGTGACGCTCGCGATCCTTGTCACACGCCCCGCCGGTGCCGCCTTCCGCCCGCTGTCGCGGACCATTACGAATATGGGGCAGACCTTTCCTCCGGTGGCGGTCTTGGCACTGGCGGTGCCTGCCTTGGGTTTTGGTGCGGGGCCGACGCTGGTGGCGCTGTTTCTCTACGGTTTGTTGCCGATATTTGAGAATGCGGTCACCGGGCTGACAACCCTGCCACCGGCCACCATGGAAGCGGCCCGCGGCATCGGGTTGAGCCGCTGGCAGCGGCTCATCAAAGTAGAACTGCCGCTTGCGCTGCCAGTGACCTTAACGGGCATTCGCCTGTCAGTCGTTATCGCACTAGGCACGGCGACGATCGGTTCAACCGTGGCGGCACGGACTCTGGGCGAGGTGATCATTGCAGGGCTGCTGACCAGCAACACCGCCTTCGTCTTGCAAGGGGGGCTGGCGGTCGGTCTGTTCGCGGTGCTGATCTATGACGCGCTGGTCCAGTTGGAGCGCTATCTGGCGCGGCGTATGGGCGGCTAGAGACCGCGCTTTTGCCCGGTCGCCAGAACTTGAGTTGCATCCTCAGGTCGATCAAAGGCAAAAGGGCGCGACATTTGCATCGGATTACTCTGCCATGACGTCAATGACATCACCCATTAGCTCTGCGGACCTCACCCGCGCCGCCCGCTTGTCGGTCGCTCCCATGATGGATTGGACCGACCGCCACTGCCGCTATCTGCACCGATTGCTCAGCCGCGAAACCTTGCTCTATACCGAGATGGTCACCGCGCCTGCCTTGGTGCGCGGGGGGGCGTTGCATTTGTTGGACCATGACCCTTCTGAGCACCCTGTGGCGCTGCAGCTCGGGGGATCAGACCCGGCGGAACTGGCGCAGGCGGCGCGGCTGGGGGCGGAGGCGGGGTATGATGAGATCAATCTCAACGTGGGCTGCCCGTCAGATCGCGTTCAGTCCGGCGCTTTTGGGGCCATCTTGATGCTGCAGCCTGCGCTGGTGGCCAAATGTGTGGAGGCGATGCGTGCGGCCTGTGATGTTGAAGTCACGGTCAAATGCCGCATTGGCGTGGACGACCAAGACCCGGCTGAAATCTTGCCCGAGTTTTTGGCCCGTATCGTCGCGGCTGGCTGTACGCGGGTGACGATCCACGCCCGCAAAGCGTGGCTGCAAGGTCTAAGCCCTAAGGAGAACCGGGACATTCCTCCGCTCGATTACGGTCTTGTGCATGAGATGAAAGTGCTGTTTCCCAACCTCCATATCTCCATCAACGGCGGGATCACCTCGCTGGATGAGGCGTTGCGCTTTCTTGAGGGCGGGTTGGATGGCGTGATGGTGGGCCGCAGTGCGTATCACACACCAGCGGATATCCTCGCCACCGCCGACCGGCGCGTTTTTGGGAAGGGCCGTGACAGCAGCGCCGAGGCTGCAGTGCAGGGGATGTTGCCCTATATTGAGGCGCATCTGACCGCTGGCGGGCGTTTGGGTCAGATCACCCGGCATATGCTGGGCTTGTTCGCCGGGCGGCCCGGTGCGCGGCAGTGGCGGCGCATATTGTCGGAAGGGGCGCATAAGCCGGGCGCAGGGCCGGAACTGGTTCTCACCGCTTTGGCCGAAGTTGCCGCGGCGCAAGACCTTGCCACGGCGGGGTAGCGCTTGGGCTGCGGACCAAATGGGCTGCTTGAGTCCCGAGACTTAAGACCGATTGGTCGGGGCTTAGAGCGGGGCGCATGTACGGCGACACAATACATAAAAAGCGCGTCCTGTTTTCGACAAACTTCGGACAAATTTCATCAATTCGCCGCATTTCCGCCACAAGTTTGGGGATAATAGGGCGGGAACAAGGGAATCGAGGGACAGACGGCATGGGTCAGAAACGGACCAAGGCAATTATTCTCAAGGGCCGGGGGGACAATCTGGCCTATTGGAAACCGCAGCGAACGGGCCGCAGGGCTTTTCGCTTTGACGGGATGTTCACCCGTGAGACCTGCCTGACCTTCGCCCGCGCCGCTGTTCCTGCGGCCAATGCAAACCGCGCTCCGGCACGTGCAGGAGCGACGTCGGAGCATTCTGCTTTGATCATCTTGCAAGATATCCTGCACCGCCGGGGAGCCTGAGCGGCTCAGGCCTTGCGGCGGGCCAGTTTCGCGGCGCGGCCACCACGGCGTTTTTTAAGCAAGGCTTCCCGCTCAGGCAGAGCCTTTATCAGTGCCTCTCGTTCAGCGGCGCTCATGCGTGACCACTCGGTAATTTCCTGAATGGACCGCAAGCACCCGGTGCAAATCCGCGCTTCGGGATGCACCACGCAAATGTTGATGCAGGGACTTTGCACTTCGTCGCGCTTCCAGATGTCGTCGGCCGTGTCGTTGTTCATGATGTGGCACTGCTCCGACGCAGGACCTGCAAGCGATCAAGCAGCCCTTGTAAGATATAGCCCGCCGCCACATGGTCGATCACCTCGGCCCGGCGCTTGCGGGTGGTATCAGCCTCCAGCAAGGCGCGTTCGGCGGCCACGGTGGACAGGCGTTCGTCCCAAAAGGTGATGGGCAAGGGCGTCAGCCGGTCAAAGTTGCGTGCGAAGGCCCGCGTCGACTGGCAGCGCGCGCCTTCGGAGCCGTCCATATTGCGCGGCAGGCCCAGCACCAGCCCGCCGATGCGCCGCGCAGCGATGATCTCAGCCAGACGGGCGGCATCGACGCCGAATCTCTTGCGGCGCAGCGTTTCCAGCGGGGTGGCAACGGATTGAAAGCTGTCGCTCACCGCCACGCCAATGGTCTTTTCGCCAAGGTCCAGCCCGATGAGCGCCTGCATCGGGGGCAGGGCGGCGATGAACTCAGCCGTATCGTCAAAAATCATCCTGCCACCCCTGCGCGTTCGCCTGCGGCGCGGATCATGTCGAGCGCCGCGTTGTCGCCGGTAAAGACCTCAAGCGCGTTTTCATAGACTGCGCGGGCCTGATCGGTGTCGCCCAAGACGCCGAGCGAGGTGATCAGCCGCGCCCAATCCTGCGGCGGGCCGCCCTCGGTAGCGAGCCGGTCCGAGAGGCCTGCAACCATGCCGCCGATCATCTCCATCCGGTCATCTGCTGTCATCTCGGAAGCCGCTTCGATGTCATCCGCACTCGGCCCGCGCGCCGGCGCACCGCTGCCGATCTGCGGGATGTCATAAGCCACCCCGGCGAGGGCTGCCACCTGCGGGATCTGTGCGCGGATGGGGTCGATCCACGGCGCATCCTCTGGCCCCCGGCGCAGCAACGCGTCCCAAAGACGGAAGCCCACATCGGGCCGCCCGGTCTGGACCATCATTAGACCGAGGTAGTAGCGTGCCCGGCCATTGTCTTCGTCACGGTTCAGCACTTCGCGCAGGGCGGTTTCGGCCTCGGGCGAGACATAGCCGCCTGCGGCGAGCACCAGCAGCTCGGCATAGTCGGCGATGTCCTTTGCGGTCCGCTCATCCCCTTTCAGGCGCAACACATTGCCCTGTGCTTCGGCGGCGGCGGCGAAATTGCCGATCCGCGCTTCGTTTTGGGCAAGCAGAACGTGGCCCTGCATGTCGTTGGGCCGTTCCTCGACCGTGGCGCGTAACTGCTGAATGAGCTTGAGGTAATCGGCACTCAGCCCTTCGGTCGTGGGGCTGGCGGGCAGGCTGGCCACGGCGGTGGCTTGGTCGGGCCGGTTGCGGCGCATGTCTTCGGCAAAAGCGATACGGTCGGCCAGCGCCAGATCGCCATAGCCGGGCTGGCCGAGTGTCCAGTAAAGCCCAAACGCGCCGCCACCCAGCAGCAGCACCCCAAGCGCCAGCACCCAAGCAGCGGGGCGCCCGCCGGCGCTCGCCGCTTTGTCTTGTGCCGCGTCAGCGGCAAGGATACGGCGTGAGATTTCGGTGCGGATGCGTTGCGCGTCGGCCTCTGGCACCACACCGCGGGCCAAGTCACGCTCCACCTCGGCCAATTGGTCGCGGTAGACCTTAAGGTCATAATCCGCCTGAGCGGGCAGGGGCGTATCGGCCCCCCGCCAAGCGGCCCGCGCCAGCAGACCGCCCACGATTAGCGCCATCGCGCCGGAGATAATCCAGAATGTCATGCCCCCTACCTAACCTTTGCCCGACGCGGACAAAAGACCGCAATTGCGCAGACCCCTGCGGCATATTTAACCAACCTGGGATGATGTCGCAAAACCGCTGGGAAATGCCGTGGTGGCTATTTCGATAATTCGCTCCTAGGCTCAGTACTGACCCCAACCGCCAAGGCGGTCCGAATCTTTGCCGGGAAGGTACGTGATGAAGAAATACTCCGTTTTCGCCGTCGCCCGAGAGGCAATGCGCCACCACAGCGGCTGGCCGCGTGCTTGGCGCGATGCGCAGCCTAAAAGGCGCTATGATGTGATCATCGTAGGGGCAGGCGGGCATGGGCTTGCCACGGCCTATTACCTGGGCAAAAACTTTGGCGTCACCAATGTGGCGGTGCTGGAAAAAGGCTGGCTTGGCGGCGGCAACACCGGGCGCAACACGACGATCATCCGTTCCAACTACCTGCAAGACCCTTCGGCGGCGATCTATGAAAAGTCCCGCAGCCTCTATGAGACTCTGAGCCAAGACCTGAACTACAACGTCATGTTCTCCCCGCGCGGTGTCATCATGCTGGCGCAGACCGAACATGAGGTGCGCGGCTATAAACGCACGGCCCATGCCAACGCCTTGCAAGGGGTAAGCACGGAATTCATCGGGCCAGAGCGTGTGAAACAACTCGTGCCGATTATTAACCTCGACGGGCCGCGCTATCCGGTGCTGGGCGGTTTGTGGCAAGCGCGCGGCGGCACGGCGCGGCATGATGCGGTGGCTTGGGGCTATGCGCGGGCCTGCTCAGACATGGGCATGGACATCATCCAGAAATGCGAAGTCACCGGCGTGCGGCAGACGGGCGGCAAGGTGACAGGCGTCAGCACCACGCGGGGCGATATTGACTGCGATAAGCTCGGGCTGGTGGTCGCCGGGCATTCGGGGCAACTGGCAGGGATGGCGGGCTTCCGTCTGCCGATTGAGAGCGTTGCCCTGCAAGCGCTGGTCAGCGAGCCGATCAAACCGTGCATGGATGTTGTCGTCATGGCCAATACGGTGCATGGCTATATGAGCCAGTCCGACAAGGGCGAGATGGTCATCGGCGGCGGCACAGATGGCTATAACAACTACACCCAACGTGGCAGTTTCCACCACATTGAAGAAACGGTGCGGGCGCTGGTTGAGACTTTCCCCATGATCTCGCGCCTGAAAATGCTGCGCCAATGGGGCGGGATCGTGGATGTGACGGGCGACCGTTCACCGATCCTGTCGAAAACCCCGGTCGAAGGCATCTTTATCAACGCCGGGTGGGGGACGGGCGGGTTCAAGGCGATCCCCGGTTCAGGCTGGGGCTTTGCTGAGTTGATGGCCAAGGGGCATTCCCCGCTCACTCAAGCTTTTGGGCTGGAACGCTTTGCCGAAGGCCGGTTCATCGACGAATCCGTTGCCGCAGGGGTAGCGCATTGATGTTGCGTCTGCGCCACAATCCGCCACCCTGCAATAAAGGGGGGAACGCTTTGCTTCCACGCGCAGTTTCCTGTTCAGACAATGCAATAAGTGGAGCTGAACAATGGCAACCCCTGATCGAAATACAACCGACCGTACCGACCACACAAACACCACCACAACCACCACAACAGCAACCGAGCGCAGCAGCAGCGGCCTTGCGTTTATTGTGGGCGCCGTTGTCGTGGTTGTCGCATTGCTGGCCTATTTCCTCTTTGCTGGCGCGGATGTGGACGGCACGAATGACGTTAACGTCAACGTCGAAGGCGCGGGCGAAACCGCTGGTGAAGCCATTGAAGACACAGGTAACGCCATTGAAGGCGCAGCTGAAGGCACCGCCGACGCTGTTGAAGAAGGCGCTGTCGCGACTGACTAAGACCGCTTTGGCAGCACCTATGCTGCTCTCACATACTAATGAACGCCGTTCTGCGCCCTTGGGCCAGAGCGGCGTTTCGCTGTCCGCCCCCCGCATAGGAGCTTGCCCATGCTGATCCTGACCTGTCCCTGTTGCCATGTCACCGCCGAGGAAACCGAATTCCACGCCGGCGGCGAGGCGCATTTGACACGTATCGGGCCGGGGGGATCTGAGGGGGAATTTGAAAGCTACCTCTTCATGCGGCAAAACCCGAAGGGCGTGCATCTGGAGCGTTGGCGGCATGTTTATGGCTGCGGCAAGTGGTTCCATCTGGCGCGAGACACTGCGACGTTGCACGTTTACGGTGCCTATAGCGCGCAGACCACGGCACCCCCCGATCACATCCGCACCGCGATCAAGGATCGGCATCCGGATTGGCGCTGGCAGGGGGAGGTGAATCAATGAGTGCATTACCAGCTGCGCAGCCCTTAATGACCTTTAACAGCCTGAAGGTGTCCTAAGATGAGCACAAGACTGGCCACAGGCGGCCGCCTATTGAACAAATCCGCTCCGCTAAGTTTTTCCTTTAACGGCAAACAGATGCGCGGCTATGAAGGCGACACGCTGGCCTCGGCGCTTTTGGCGAATGATCAGGTGCTGGTGGGTCGCTCGTTCAAATACCACCGCCCGCGCGGCATCGTCACCTCTGGGCCGGAAGAGCCCAATGCGTTGATGAATCTCGGCCAAGAGGGTCGGTTCGAGCCCAACGCCCGCGCCACCACCACCGAGCTTTTCGACGGGTTGGAGGCGGCGAGCCAGAACCACTGGCCGAGCCTTGAGTTCGACGTAGGTGCGATCAACAAACACCTCAGCCGCTTTCTGCCTGCCGGGTTTTACTACAAGATGTTCATGCATCCGCGCCCGCTGTGGAAACACGTCTATGAGCCGATCATCCGCCATTCGGCGGGTTTGGGCAAAGCGCCGAAGGCGGCAGATGCGGACAATTATGAACACTTCTACGCCTTCTGCGATGTCCTGATTGTCGGCGGCGGGGTCGCCGGGTTGCAAGCGGCTCTGGCTGCCGGGCAGAGCGGCGCACGGGTGATTGTATTGGAGCAGTCCCCCCACTGGGGCGGGCGTGCGCCGGTGGATGGGGGCCGCATTGACGGCGCATCGGTGGAGGATTGGATCGCGCAGACACTGGCCCAACTGCGCGGGATGGAGAATGTCACCCTGCGCGAGCGGACAATGGGCGCGGGTGTCTACGATCACGGCTATGTGCTGGGCTATGAGCGGCTGCGCGATCATACGCCCGACGCACCCGGCCCACGCCACTGTTTGTGGCGCATCAGGGCGGGGCATGTGATCACCGCAACCGGTGCAATCGAACGCCCGTTGAGCTTTGCTGGCAATGACGTACCGGGGGTGATGCTGGCCTCGGCGGTGCGCGACTATGTGACGAATTATGCTGTCTCGCCCGGCGACCGGACCGTGCTGGTGACCAATAATGACAACGCCTATCTCACCGCCATTGCGCTGAAACATGCGGGGCTCGACGTGCCTGCCATCCTCGACGCCCGCGTGTTGCCGCAGGATTCGCAGCTTGTCGCGCAGGCCAAGGCGCTCGGTATTCGGGTGCTGATGGGGCAGGGCGTCTCTTCGGTGCAGGGTAGCAAGCGGGTCACCGGGGTCGCTGTCTGTTCGCAGGCGGGCGAAGGCGCGGTGCTGGAGGAAATTGCCTGCGATGCGGTGGCGATGTCGGGCGGCTGGTCGCCTGTGGTACATCTTTGGTCTCATTGTGGCGGCAAGCTGACGTGGGACAAAGCCCGCGCCTGTTTCCGTCCGGATCAAGACCATCCGCCCACCGGGGCCGATGGCTTGGGCTTTGTCACCCCTGCCGGGGCGGCTGCGGGCATGTTCGCGCTGGATGACGTCTTGCACGATGCCCATGCCGCCGCTGAAGGGGTTGCCACAACGCTAGGGTTCAAACCCGCGCGAGAGGCCCGCTCCCCCGTGGCCGAGCGGCGCGAAGAGGCGCCGATGTCTCCGGTCTGGCAGATGCCGCAGGGGGCGAGTGTCAAGCTGCGGGAAAAGACGTTTCTGGACTATCAGAACGACGTAAAAGTCTCGGACGTGCGGCTGGCCGCGCAGGAAGGGTTTGTCTCGGTCGAACATGCCAAACGCTACACCACGCTTGGCATGGCAACAGATCAAGGCAAGCTGAGCAACATCAACGGTCTGGCCACCCTTGCGGGCGCATTGGATGCTGAAATCCCAAGCGTTGGAACCACGACCTTTCGCCCGCCCTATCACCCGATCTCAATGGGCGCGATTGCGGGCGACGCACGCGGCGATACCTTCCAACCGATCCGTCGCACGCCCTTGTGTGAGTGGCATGAGGCCAATGGCGCGGTGTGGGAGCCGGTCGGCCAATGGCGGCGGCCCTATGCCTATGTGCAAAGCGGCGAAAGCACCCATGACGCGGTGATGCGCGAGGTGACGAACACCCGCCAGAACCTCGGCTTGCTGGATGCCTCGACCTTGGGCAAGCTGATTGTGCGCGGGCCGGACGCGGGACGGTTCCTCGACATGCTCTACACCAATATGATGTCAACGCTGAAGCCGGGCAAATGCCGGTATGGCCTCATGTGCAATGAGAACGGCTTCCTGATCGACGACGGCGTGGTCGCGCGGCTCGATGAACAGACCTTCCTCTGCCATACGACGACGGGCGGGGCCGACAGCATCCATGCGCATATGGAGGAATGGCTTCAGACCGAGTGGTGGGACTGGAAAGTGCATATGGTCAACGCGACTGAGCATTACGCGCAAGTGGCCGTGGTCGGGCCGAACGCGCGGAAGTGTCTGGAAAAGCTCGGTGGGATGGACCTTAGCCGCGAGGCGCTTGGCTTCATGGAGTGGACCGACGGTGAATTGGGCGGCTTCAAAGTGCGGGTCTTCCGCATCTCCTTCTCAGGCGAATTGAGCTATGAGATCGCGGTGGAAGCCGGGCAGGGCCAAGCCTTCTGGGATGCGCTGTTGGTGGCGGGCCATTCCTTGGGCGTCATGCCCTATGGCACGGAATGTCTGCACATCCTGCGGGCCGAAAAGGGCTTCATCATGATCGGGGATGAGACCGACGGTACGGTGATCCCGCAAGACCTTGGGCTGAACTGGGCGATCTCGAAAAAGAAGGACGACTACCTCGGCAAACGCGCTCAACAGCGCAGTCATATGCAAGACCCCAACCGGTGGAAACTGGTGGGGCTGGAGACCACCGACGGCAGCACCCTGCCGGATGGTGCCTATGCGCTTGGTCGGGGGGAGAATGAGAACGGACAAAAGGTCGTGGAGGGGCGCGTCACATCGACCTATCACTCGCCCACGCTCGACCGGGGCATCGCCATGGGGTTGGTGCTGAACGGGCCGGACCGGATGGGCGAAGTGCTCACCTTCCCCGGCACCGATGGCAAGACCTATGAGGCGATGATCGTCGATCCGGTGTTTTATGACCCCAAAGGGGAGAAACAGAATGTCTGAGACTGTCACCGCCTTGAAGAACGCCCGCTATAGCGCTGGAATCGCAGAGATTTCTGAGATTGGCCCTCTTGGCATGATCACCATTCGCGGCGATCTGGACGCGCCTTTCGTGCGCAAGGTGGCCAAGAAAGTCGCCGGGGTCGAACGCCCGGCGCGCGGCATGTGCAACAGCGAAGGCGAAGCAGGCATCGCCTGGATGTCGCCCGATGAATTGCTGCTGTTCTGCCCCCATGTGCAGGTGAGCGAAGTGCTCAATCGGTTGCACGCAGCTTTTGAGGATACCCATACATTCGCCGCGAATGTCTCTGGTGCGCGGGCCGTGTTTCGCGTCGCTGGCCCCCGCGCCCGCGAGGTGCTGGCCAAACTCGCCCCCGTGGACCTCGCGCCTGAAAAATTCACCCCCGGCATGTTCCGTCGCACCCGGGTCGGACAGGTGCCTGCCGCGATCTGGCTGCGCGGGGATGGCAGCTTTCAACTGTTCTGCTTCCGCTCGGTCGCGCAATACATGTTCGACCTGCTCAAAGCCGCCGCCCAACCCGGCAGCGAAGTCGGGTACTTCCAACCAACGACAGAGGTAAACCGGGAGAAAGTCTGACTATTTCGCTCGGAACACTTATCATTTGCAGACGTTGACCTTGACGTTGCTGCTTGATCCCCCTCAAGTGGCCGCAGCGAAATTTCCAAATGAGGAGGCCCAGAAATGGCTTTTGAACTTCCCGATCTCCCCTATGCCCACGACGCGCTTGCATCCAAAGGCATGTCCAAGGAAACGCTGGAATACCACCACGACAAACACCACAACGCCTATGTCACCAATGGCAACAAGGCGATCGAGGGCACCGAGTGGGAGGGCAAGACCCTCGAAGAAATCATCAAAGGCACCTATGACCCGAATGCGGTCGCCCAGAATGGCATCTTCAACAACATCAGCCAGCTGTGGAACCATAACCAGTTCTGGGAAATGATGACCCCGAACGACAGCAAGATGCCCGGTGAGCTGGAAAAAGCGATCACTGAGAGCTTCGGCTCCGTCGATAAGTTCAAGGATGAGTTCAAGACCGCTGGTGCTGGTCAGTTCGGTTCTGGCTGGGCGTGGCTTGTCAAAGACAAGGACGGCGGCCTTAAGGTCACCAAGACTGAAAACGGCGTGAACCCTGTTTGCTTTGGTCAGACCGCGCTGCTGGGCTGTGATGTGTGGGAGCACTCCTACTACATCGACTACCGCAACGCGCGTCCTGACTATCTGTCGAACTTCCTCGACAACCTTGTGAACTGGGAAAATGTCGCCTCGCGCATGTGACGCATCGGACCGCGTTTCGCCACGTCCGCGCTTTTTGCGGATGTGGTTCTCCCAGTCACTGACGCCCACGACGGTGTCGTAGGCTGAGTGAACTGGGAAAATGTCGCCTCGCGCATGTAATCTGACGTCGCAGCTTTAATCCTGCATTTTCAACCCTAAACCCCGCAGACCGTCTGCGGGGTTTTTTCGTCGGAACTTAAAGCCTTTGGCAACTGTTTTTCCACTGACACAACATGTCAAAAGGAGAACCACATGGCCGAGCGGAAGAGATCAAACGACGGGTCGAAAGAGACCGAGAAATTCGTCTCCGACACCGAAACGCCAGATCATGGCGGCCGCGCTGGCGGCGATCTGCAAAAGGACGTTGGCACTCAAGACGCCATGCGCCGTGCTGAAAAGGGCGAGGATGGCGTCACACGCGTCACCGGCGAAGATAAACGTAACCACGGAGAGCCTTCATGACAAAACTCAGCCAAGACACATGGGTGCTGATCGCGGATGGTGAAAAGGCCCTTTTCCTGCAAAACCACACGGATGGCGAAGACCCCTATCTCCAGGTCGTACGCAAGGAAGAGCAGGAGAACCCGCCCACCGGCGAGCAAGCAGCGAACAGACCCGGTCGGATGAGTGATGGTCCAAGCGGACATCGCTCGGCCTTTGAGGACACGGATTGGCATGAGTTGGGCAAGGAGCGTTTTGCCAAAGACTTGTCGGACATTCTGTATAAGCTGGCGCATAAAGGCCGTTATGATCGTCTTGTGCTCGTTGCACCCCCATCGGTGCTTGGCGACCTGCGCAGTGACCTGCACAAAGAGGTGCAGGAGAGGGTTGTCGGAGAAATTCCCAAGACGCTGACCAACCATCCGATCGACGAGATCGAAAAGATCGTCGCAGGCGAACTCGCTGACGCCTGATTTTTTCCCTTGGCGCGGGAATTGATTGCCTTCACAAGGAAGGCAGCAAACCGCGCCAAGGATTTTCCATGACCGACCCCGCCAAAGGTTTCGCCGCCATCGTCGCGGCCTGTTGTATTTGGGGGCTGTCGTCTATCTTCTACAAATTGCTATCGCATGTGCCCGCGGCCGAGGTGCTGGCCCATCGCACCCTTTGGTCGCTGGTCTTTTTCCTGCTGGTTTTAGGGGTGCAGGGACGGTTGCGCATGATCTTTGAGGCCATGGCCGGCCCCCGCGCGTTAGGGCTAATGTTCGTGGCTGCGCTTATGATTGCGACGAATTGGTATCTGTTCATCTGGGCGGTGCAATCAGGTCAGGCCACAGAGGCGGCCTTGGGATATTATATTTTCCCTTTGGTCTCGGTCCTGCTGGGCCGTTTGGTGATGGGCGAGCAGCTCAACCGCGTGCAGTTGCTGGCTGTGGGGCTGGTGACGGTGGCGGTGTCGATATTGACCTATGGGCTTGGCACCGCCCCTTGGTTGGCGCTGGCACTGGCCGCGTCCTTTGGCCTGTATGGGCTGGTAAAGAAACGCATGGCGGTCGGGCCGGTCGTGTCGGTTACAGCAGAGGTGTTGCTGCTGTCGCCGGTTGCGCTGCTCGTTCTGTGGCAAACAAGTCACATCGGAGCAAGCGCTTTTGGCGCGTCCTTTCACGACAGCGCCTTGCTGATGCTGGCCGGGCCGATCACCGCGACACCGCTTATTCTGTTTAGCTACGCCGCACGGCGGCTGTCGATGGCCACGGCCGGGCTGGTGAGCTATCTCAATCCCACGTTGCAGTTTTTCTGCGCGGTGGTGCTGTTTCAAGAGCCATTCACAGGCTGGCATGTGCAGGCCTTCGCGCTGATCTGGTGCGCCTTGGCGTTCTATTCGGTGACCACTTTCCGTCAGGACAAGGCCCGCCGCAAGGCGGCCAGAGCGGCGTCGGCATCTGCCACCACGGTGACATAGTCCAGAAGGCTTGCTTCGGCAAAGCCGCGGTCTACGACATGGTGCAGAAGCGCCATGAAGGGGTCCCAATAACCATCTGTATTGACAAGAAAAATAGGTTTTTGGTGGAGGCTGAGCTGGCGCCATGTCAGCACTTCGAACAACTCATCCAAAGACCCCGCGCCACCGGGCAAAACCGCCACCGCGTCACAGTTCATGAACATTACCTTTTTGCGCTCATGCATCGTCTCGGTAACGATGTAGCGGGTCAGATCGACCTTGCCGACTTCCCAGGCTACCAGATGCGCCGGGATAACCCCAAAGGTATCGCCGCCCGCGTCCTGCGCGGCCCGCGCCACACTGCCCATCAGGCCAACGTCACCCGCGCCGTAGACCAGACGCATCCCAGCTTCGGCCAATCCGCGCCCCAAAGCTTCGGCGTCTTTGGTAAAGGCCGGGTTATCGCCGGGGCGTGAGCCGCAGTACACACAGACAGAATGTTGGACCATGGTAAGCTCCTGTTGGTTCAGAATAATTTTTCGCGGATCACTTTGCGCTTTTGACCCCTGTTAGCCTGCTTGCTAAAAAGGCTCAACCATAGGGGAACGGTGCGATGTTCAAGGGATTAGGCCACGCGGGCGGCAAGACGGCGATGGCGGCAGGGGCCGTTGCGGCGGCGGTGCTGGCGCTTGGGGTCTGGCTCGGCAGCAAGCGTGACGTTCCCGAGATGACCCAGACGGTTTCGCAACCGCGCGATAGCGACGGTTCTGAGACAGCGATGCTGGCGCAGGATGCGGTGCAGGGGGCCTCCGTCGGACCGGAAGGAACTGCTGCGACGGAACCGAAAGCAATTGAGCCGGAAGCCACCAAGCCGGAAGCCACCAAGCCGGAAGCCACCAAGCCGGAAGCTACTAAGCCGGAAACTACTGAGCCGGAAACTACTGAGCCGGAAGGAAGTGAGCTGGAAGCCGCTGAGCCGGAAGGACGTGAGACGGAAGCTACTGAGCCAGAAGCCACTAAGCCAGAAGCCGTTGGGCCGGAAGCCAGCAAGCCTGAAGCTACTGAGGCACAGACAACCGAAGCGACGCTTCCCCCCGCCTTTGACGAGGTGCGCCGCGATCCCGATGGGATGACCGTCATCGCAGGACGCGCCGCGCCCGGCAGCGTTGTCACAGTCTTGAAAGACGGCAAGGAGGTGGCTCGCGCCACCGCGGACGGGGCCGGGAAATTCGCAACTCTGGCGATGATTCCACCTGATGGGGAAGGCCATGTGCTGACCTTGATGGGGCAAGACGGCGATACGCAGATCGCGTCGGCAGAAGAGATTATCCTCGCACCAATTGCGGCCCCCATAGATACGGCCACCGCCGACACATCGACCCCAGTGCAGCCATCCGCTCCCACGGCAGAAACGCCGGATGCGCAGGAGGACGATGACATCGCCATCGCCGCGCTGAGCGACGAGCTTCGCGCCGAGCCAGCACCGCCAGTCAGCACGCCCACCACAAAAGAAGTCACAGCGCCAGAGCCTGACGGGGCTGCGGAACTGTCTGAGCCAACGTCGACCGTTGCGACCTTGGAAGAGAAAGTGCCTGCCGAGGATGGACCATTGGCCAGTACAACTGCGCCAGAGGTTGAAGCCAAGAGGGGCAGCGACGGGGACGCGCAGGCAGACATAGCCACGACAAATCAGACTACAGCGCCCGCCAGCACGGTCACGGCTGAGACGGACCCGGTGACGGAGAACCAAGCCGAAAAATCCCAAGGTTCGGTCGCTGAGACACCCTCGGCGGCAACAGAGGGAACAGAACCTGTCCCGTCGCCTTCAGGCACTGCGCCGTCCCAGCAGGACGCGCCTGCCGTTGAGACAGATACAACCACCAACACAGCAGAAGCCGATCCCGACATCCCCATAGATGACGTGCCGACATCGACCGCGCAGACCGCGACCACCCAAACCACGCCCCAAACCCCGGAGGCCGTGGCCGCAGCGCCTGCAAAACCCGACCCTGCCGCCCCCACAGGCGATACCCCCGACGTGACGACACCGCAAACCAGCGCCGACGTGGACGCCACAACCGTGCCCAGCAAGCCATCCGCGCCCGCCACCGCCCCGGTTGCCGTGCTTAAATCAACTGCCGAAGGGGTTGAGCGCATCGACACCGCCCCACCTCAGGTGATGACCAATGTCGCGCTCGATACCATCGGCTATTCAGATCAGGGCGATGTGCAACTGGCCGGTCGGGCGCAGCCGGAAACCCGCGAGGTGCGGGTCTATCTGAACAACGACGCGATCATCAGCCTGCCGGTCGACGCTCAGGGCCGGTGGCGCGGTGATCTGCCCAATGTCGACGAGGGCATCTACACCCTGCGCGTGGACGAACTGTCCGAAGGCGGTGATGTGACCAGCCGGGTCGAGACCCCTTTCAAACGTGAATCCCCTCAGACATTGGCGCAAGCCTCGGCAGGGCTCACCGGTCCTTTGGGCGTGGTCACGGTGCAAAAGGGCGATACCCTTTGGGCCATTTCGCGGGAGCGTTATGGGGATCCGTTCCTCTATGTGAAGGTCTTTGAGGCCAACAGCGACAACATCCGCGACCCCGATTTGATCTATCCCGGACAGGTGTTCGACCTGCCCGAGACCGCTCCGGCGGAGTGAGCCATAGGCTCCGTGCAGGGCGGCTGTGCAGGGCCGCCTACTGGCCACGGGCAGGTTGCTGGCCTATGTAGCCCGTAACCACATCAGGAAATTACATGCCAGCCGATACAGACCACACCCCCGTTCCCGAGGGCCGCAACAGGCGCGCCGCGAAAACGCCCAAGCCTGACCGCATCCCGACTGAGGCCGAAATGCTCGATGCCGCCGAACGACAGTCGGGCTTTTTGGTGCTGCGCAAGGTCGCGCCCTATCTCTGGCCAAAGGACATGCCTTGGGTCAAACGCCGGGTGATCTGGGCCTTGCTAGCGCTCTTGCTGTCAAAAATCGTGATCGTCGCCACGCCGTTTTTCTACCGCGACGCGGTGGATGCGCTGGCGGGCGAGGGCGCGCCGATGCTGGCACTTGGCGCGGTGGGGCTGACGGTGGCCTACGGCATGGCGCGGCTCATGGGTGTGGGCTTTCAACAGCTGCGCGATGCGGTCTTTGCCCGCGTGGGCCAGCGCGCCCTGCGGATGCTGGCGCTGGAGACCTTTCAGCACATTCACAAACTGTCGATGCGCTATCACATCACGCGCAAGACCGGCGGGCTAAGCCGGATCATTGAACGCGGGGTTAAAGGCGTCGACTTCCTGCTGCGCTTTTTGCTGTTCTCCATCGGGCCGCTGATCCTTGAGCTGATCTTGGTGGGCATCATCCTCGCCGTACTGTTCGACATTTGGTATCTGGCCGTGGTGGCTGTGACCATCGCGATCTACGTCTGGTTCACCTTTGCCGTGACCGAATGGCGCGTGCGCCTGCGCCGCAAGATGAACGACAGCGACACAGACGCGAACCAAAAGGCGATCGACAGTCTGCTGAACTACGAAACCGTCAAATATTTCGGCGCTGAGGGACGTGAGGCCGCACGCTATGACGCCGCAATGGCCGATTACGAAGATGCGGCGATCAAGACCAACCAGTCGCTGGCGATGCTCAACTTTGGTCAGGCGCTGATCATCACCGCAGGGCTGGTGGGGGTCATGGTCATGGCCGCGATGGGTGTGCAAAGTGGCGAATTAAGCGTCGGCGACTTCGTCATGGTGAACTCCTACATGATTCAACTGACCGTGCCGCTCAATTTCCTCGGCACGGTTTACCGCGAAATCAGGCAAGCTTTAGTGGATATGGGGCAGATGTTCGGCCTGCTCGAACAACCGGCAGAGATTGACGACAAGCCGAATGCGCCGGATCTCAAGGTCACTGGCGGCCATGTCACGCTTGAGAATGTGCGCTTTGCCTATGATACGGACCGTGAGATCCTCAAAGGCATCTCGCTGGAGGCGCGACCGGGGGAGACTGTGGCCATCGTCGGCTCGACCGGGTCGGGCAAGTCGACCATTGGGCGTTTGCTGTTCCGCTTCTATGACGTGGCGGGCGGGGCGCTCAAGATTGATGGGCAAGACATCCGCGACGTGACCCAACACTCGCTGCATCTGGCCATTGGCGTGGTGCCGCAGGACACGGTGCTGTTTAACGACACCATCGGCTACAACATCGCCTATGGCCGTGATGGGGCGACGCAGGAAGAGGTCGAGAACGCGGCTCGCGCGGCGCAAATCCACGATTTCATCATGTCGTTGCCGCAGGGCTATGACACCACCGTGGGCGAACGCGGGTTGAAACTGTCGGGCGGGGAAAAACAACGCGTCGGCATCGCCCGCACCTTGCTGAAAGACCCGCCGATCCTGCTGCTGGACGAGGCGACCAGCGCGCTCGACAGTGAGACCGAGTATGAAATCCAAGACGCGCTGCGCCGGGCTGGGCAGGGGCGCACGGTCATCACCATCGCGCACCGCCTGTCGACCATCGCAGAAGCCGACCGGATCGTTGTGCTGGAAAAAGGTGAAATCATCGAGCAGGGCAGCCATGAAGCGCTGATCGCCCAAGGGGGGCGCTACGCCCAGTTGTGGCAGCGTCAGCAGGCCGAGGAAGAGGACGGATAAACCCTGATCCCCGCCTCTGTTGCCATTATGGTCGCAGGGGCGGGGCATCGCCACCCATCAAAAAGCGCGTCGTTCTGCTCTTGCGCCACGGCCCTTGGCGCATGATATCTACGGCCATGACCGATCTCAGCCCCAGCACCCCATCCTCCGCCCGCCGCCGCGTTGCCCGCATTGTCGAAAGCACGGCGGTTCAGAATTTCATTCTCGGCGTGATTTTGTTCAATGCCATAATCTTGGGGTTGGAAACCTCCGACGCGGTGATGGCGCAGGCCGGGCCGCTGATCCTTGTGCTGGACCGGATCTGCCTTGCGATTTTCGTCGTTGAGATTGCGTTGAAACTCTATGGCCGCGGCACGCATTTTTTCCGCAACGGCTGGAATCTCTTTGATTTCGTGATCGTCGGCATTGCGCTCATCCCGGCTACGCAAAGCCTCAGCGTGTTGCGCGCCCTGCGTATCCTGCGATTGTTGCGCGTGGTTTCTGTCGCCCCTTCGCTGCGGCGCGTGGTTGAGGGGCTGGTCAACGCGCTGCCCGGTATGGGGTCGGTGTTTTTGCTGATGGGGGTGATTTTCTACATCGGCTCGGTCATGGCGACCAAGCTCTTCGGCGGCGTCTTTCCCGATTGGTTCGGCACGCTGGGCCGGTCCGGTTATTCGCTGTTCCAAATCATGACACTGGAATCGTGGTCCATGGGCATCGTGCGCCCGGTGATGGAGGTCTATCCCTTTGCGTGGATGTTCTTTGTGCCGTTCATCGTGGTCACGACATTTGCTGTGGTGAACCTGCTCGTCGGCTTGATCGTGAACTCAATGCAGGACGCGCATCACGAGGAAAGCAATGAAAAGACGGACAATTACCGCGATGAGGTGTTGGCCCGTCTTAATGATCTGGAAAACCTGATCAAGGCGCAAAACACCCCGCCCAAACCCTAAAGGCCGGGCGGGGGCGCAAGGTCACTCTTCGCTGATCGCCTTGGCCGTCAGATTGTCCAACGCTTCGGTCATCTTTTCGATATATCCGGCATCTTCGGGCAGGCCATGCGCAGTCACCAATTTCTCGGGTGCTTCATAGGTCACATGCACGGCCCCTTGATCATCGGCATAGACCAAGACCCGCATGGGCAGGTCCAGCCCGACGGTCTGGGCATCTTGCATCGCAGGGGTGCCGAGCTTCGGGTTGCCAAAGATCAGCAGTTGCGTGGGGCGCAACTCCATCTCGGCTTTCTCGGCCCCGGCAGCGTGATCGACGCGGACAAAGACCTCGGCACCTGCGGCCTCTACAGCGCTTTCCAGCCGGTCCATCGTCGTGGCGACGTCATGCGGGGACATTTTCGCGACCAGTTCCTGCGCCCAAGTGGGCGCTCCGGCCAGCGTGACACCGGCGGCGACGATCATTGCTTTCATCATAGCGGATTTCCTCTTTCAAAACCTGTGGCAGAGCTAGCGCGAAACCCTGCCGCGCCAAGCCGTGTGGCGGGGTTTCGCCTTGCCCCGTATCTTCTCCGAATGGCTCATGCCCAAAGCCTCAGCGCCCCGCATCCCGGCCCTGCGGTTCGCGGGGTCTTGGCTTGGCTGGCCTTGCGCGATAAGAGGGACAAAACCAAGCCGGGGGCAGGGCGCGATGAGCGATACCGACAGTTTTATTGACGAAGTAAACGAAGAGGTCCGCCGCGACCGGCTTTATGGCTATCTGCGTCGCTATGGCTGGATCGCGATCTTGGCGGTGGTGCTTATCGTCGGAGCAGCAGCTTGGAACGAATACACCAAATCACAGGAGCGGGCCGAGGCCCAAGCCCTGGGGGATGCCATGTTGGCCGCGCTTGAAGCAGACGCCAGCAACGACCGCGCCGAAGCGCTGAGCACAGTCTCAGCCGTAGCGCCGGGGGCGCAGGCGGTGTTGAACTTCATGCGGGCCGATGCGCTGGCCGAAGCCGGAGAGATCGACGCGGCCGTCGCGCAGTTGGACGCAGTGGCCACCGATGGTGGGGTCGATCCGATCTACCGCCAGATGGCACAGTTCAAAGCCGTGACCCTTCAGGGCAAAAGCGTCCCCGTAGCCGAACGGCGTCAGTCACTGGAATCGCTGGCCCAACCCGGCGCGCCGCTGCGCCTTCTGGCCGAAGAGCAATTGGCCCTGATCGACATCAGCGAAGGCGCCCCCGAGAAAGCCATCGCACGCTACCAATCCATTCTTTCTGATGCAGAAACCAGCCCGGCCTTGCAACAACGCGCCCTTCAGGTGATTGTGGCCCTGGGCGAGGAACCGAGCCTGAACGGTGCCGAGGCCGAAGCCGCGCTTGAAGCCTCTGCGCCTCTGGGCGAGTGATAGGACGACAGATGCGCGACCGCTCGGCAAAAGGCCGGGCGTGACGGGTGTAAGAAGACAGAAAGTGAGCAGGGCCATGACGAAGCATCGCAAAACCGATTCCGGCACGCCGGGTCTGCGTGGTTTGAGCGTCGCGGGGGCCGTGGGTGCCGCGCTCTTGCTCAGCGCCTGTGCCGAGGAACAGGTCTATCTGCCCGGCAAACGTGAGGACATCCGGTCTGTTTTGCAAAATCCCGGCCCTGCGGATGCCACCATCGGTGAGACCGTCAGCGGTCCTGTCCCTGCAAACACCAGCCGCGCGATTGCTCTGGGGGCAACGGTGAACAACGCCAGTTGGACCCACAGCATCGGCACCACGCCCACGCGCATTGGCCACCCCGCGTTGCGCACGGCGCTTCAGCCTGTCTGGAGCGCTGAGATTGGGGAAGGCGACAGCCGCAAGCTCCGGATCACCGCCGATCCGGTCGTGGCCGCAGGCCGCGTCTTCACCCTCGATGCAGGCGCACAGGTCACAGCGACATCGACCTCTGGTCAAACACTGTGGAGCCGCGATCTGACCCCCGCCTCTGACCATCAGGGGCAGGCAACAGGCGGCGGCTTGGCCGTGGATGGCGACACGCTTTATGTCTCCGTAGGTTTTGGCGTATTGGCCGCGTTGGACGTGACCACCGGGGGCGTCCGCTGGACCCAAGACCTCAACGCCACAGGCTCCGGCACGCCAACCGTATCGGGCGATCTCGTCTATCTGACCGCCGGGGACGACACCGGCTGGGCGCTGCGCAAATCTGACGGGCGCATCCAGTGGCAGACCCAAGGCACCCCGAACATCAGCAACGTTCTTGGCGCGCCTGCGCCTGCTGTAACCAATGACCTTGCCATTTTCGCCTTCGGGTCTGGCGAGGTGCAGGCCACCTTCCGCAAAGGCGGATTGGCTCGTTGGTCCACTTCGGTTTTGGGCCGCCGTCCGGGCCGCGCGATGAGCTTTGTGGCCGATGTCACCAGCGGGCCGGTCGTGTCGGGCGATACGGTTTATGTAGGCAATTTCTCGGGCCGTTTGGCTGCGCTCGACGTCAACAGCGGGGAGCGCAAGTGGGTCGCACGCGATGGGGCGATTGGCCCGGTCTGGCCTGCGGGTGATTCCGTCTTTGCGGTGACTGACCTCAATGAACTCGTGCGGCTTGATGCCAGCACCGGCCGCCGCATCTGGGGCACCCCACTGCCGAATTTCGTCAAAGATAAGCCCAAGAAACAGTCCGAAGTCGTGGCGCATTACGGCCCGATCATTGCCGGGGGGCGCGTCATTGTCGCCTCGAACGACGGTGTTTTGCGCAGCTTTAACCCCACCACTGGCAGGCTCACTGGCACCACCCAAATCCCCGGCGGGGCAACCACCGCGCCGGTCGTGGCGGGTGGGACACTCTACGTCGTGTCCACCAAGGGGCAATTGCACGCTTTCCGTTAGGCCGCAAATAGGCTAAGGCGCGTGTCTGAACTGGTCCAACCGGGGCCCGGAGCCTGAATTATGTCCTTTACCCTCGCCATCGTGGGCCGCCCCAACGTCGGGAAATCCACGCTGTTTAACCGCCTCGTCGGCAAACGCCTTGCCTTGGTCGATGACCAACCCGGCGTGACCCGTGACTTGCGCGAAGGCGCGGCCAAACTGGCCGACCTGCGTTTCACCGTGATCGACACGGCCGGTCTCGAAGAAGTCACCGATGACAGTCTGCAGGGCCGCATGCGCCGCCTGACGGAACGTGCGGTTGATATGGCTGACATCTGCCTGTTCATGATCGACGCCCGCGTCGGCGTGACGCCCTCTGACATGGTCTTTGCCGAGATCCTGCGCAAGAAATCCGCACATGTGATCCTTGCGGGCAACAAGGCGGAGGGCAAAGCCGCTGATGCGGGGATGATCGAAGCCTATTCGCTGGGGCTGGGCGAGCCGATCCGCCTGTCCGCAGAGCATGGCGAAGGGTTGAACGACCTCTACACCATGCTGATGCCGCTGGCCGACGAATTCGAAGACCGCGCCGTGCAGGACGCGCCGGAAACGGATGTAGACCTGCCAGAAGATGATGCTGATCTTGAGGCTGAATCCATCCCGATGCCGACCCGCGCGAAGCCGCTGCAAGTCGCCGTGGTGGGCCGCCCGAATGCGGGCAAATCGACCTTGATCAACCAGATTTTGGGCGAGGACCGTTTGCTTACTGGCCCCGAAGCCGGGATCACCCGCGATGCGATCTCGCTGATGACCGAATGGGCCGGACCGGACGGTGAGCCGGTGCCGATGCGGATTTTTGACACCGCTGGCATGCGCAAAAAGGCCAAGGTGCAGGAGAAGTTGGAGAAACTCAGCGTCAGCGATGGCCTGCGTGCGGTAAAATTTGCCGAAGTGGTCGTGGTTTTGCTCGATGCCGAAATCCCGTTCGAGCAGCAAGACCTGCGCATCGCCGATCTGGCCGAACGTGAAGGCCGCGCGGTTGTTGTCGCGGTGAACAAATGGGACATCGAAGAGAACCGTCAGGAAAAGCTGCGCGATCTTAAGGAAAGCTTTGAGCGTCTGTTGCCACAGCTTCGCGGTGCGCCGCTGATCACCGTTTCCGCCAAGACGGGCAGGGGGCTCGACCGTCTGCAAGCCGCAATCATGCGGGCCTATGAGACATGGAACCGCCGCGTGACCACCGCGCAGCTCAACCGCTGGCTCTCGGGCATGATGGAAGCGCATCCGCCCCCCGCGCCGCAGGGCAAGCGGATCAAGCTGCGCTACATGACGCAAGCCAAGACGCGTCCGCCGGGTTTCGTGGTCATGTGCAGCCATCCAGACAAGGTGCCGGACAGCTATTCGCGTTATCTTGTCAATGGGTTACGGGTGGACTTTGACATGCCCGGCACGCCGATCCGCCTGTGGATGCGCGGCCAGTCGGATGCGAACCCCTACAAGAACCGCAAGAAAGCCGCGCCGTCAAAACTGCGCAAACACACCGCAGGACGCCGCAAAGACTGACTGGCGGGCCTAGCCCCGTCGAAACGCCCAAAGGGTGGGCAGCGCCAGCAGGATGCTGCCCCCGAGCGCGAGATAAGCGACACTCGGCGTCTCGCCCCAGTTGGTGACGACAACGCCCACGAGCCCCCAGATCACCGCAATGCCATAGCTTGGCGTGCGGCCCAAAGCGGTCTGAACGACCAATCCCACGGCAATCGCCAGCCCGACAAAGACCAGCGCCGCTGTCTGCCCCTCCAAATATCCATAGCCCGCTGCCAGCAGCGCCAGTGAGACGCAGGAAGCCGCAGAGAGCCAACCTGCGTAAAGGCCCACCGGGGCGGCGGCCCAAAGCGGGTCTTCGACCGGGGCGAGGAAGAGCGCGATAAGTGCTGTGATGAGCATGATCCAGATCAGCACGGCGGCCCAGACAGGGCTCATGACCGCGACCGCCAGCCATGTTGCGCCCACCGCCAGCGACAGACAGAGCGGCACGCGCATGTCGTGCCATTGCGCATCTCTTGGGGCGCGCAACAGGCCGTAGGCGAGGCCTACGATCAGCCACAGGTAAATCAGCCCCCAGATGGAAAAGGCATAGCCCGCGGGCTGCGCGGGTGGGTTGTCTTGGGGGATCGGGAATTGGTTTGGGTCAAAACCCGAAAAGCTGGGGACAAAGAAGGGAGAGATCGCAAAGGCGATGCTGAGCAATAAGGCAAGCGCTGCGATCAGGGTGCGGGATGATTTGGGCAAGCGGGGGCCTCGCGAAATTAACTGTTGCGGTACAGCTAATCCTAGGGCGCTTGCCCGCCACGGCAACCGAAGGCCAGCGCCTGCCCGTGGGTGGGCGATCCAAGGGCTGGGCCGTGTCACTTTATGGTTCAGCCATGGAGTGACTTCGCAAGTCTCACCCGGCCTCATCAAATCGCCAAGCCGTCCGAGGGGGCAGGCGATGGTCCGGCGCCTACGGCTTGATTCCGGGCAGCGGTGGCAATTTAGACCTGTGAGGGTGCTGGCGAGCCTCAATATGTTCTGGCACGTCTTTTGCGTGACGGAACGGGAAGGCGATGAGCCCGGCGCCTGTGGCGCGGAAACGGGCTAGTGGTTGTCTCCCTCTTAGGCGAGAACGCCCTCGGCGGTCAGGGTCGTCTTCCCGCCCAGATACGGCCCCAGCACCTCCGGCAGCTTCACCGACCCATCCGCCTGCTGGCCATTCTCCAACACTGCGATCAAGCACCGCCCGACGGCCAAGCCTGAGCCGTTCAGCGTATGCACGAACTGCGGCTTGCCGCCGCCCTCAGGCTTGAAACGCGCATTCATGCGCCGCGCTTGGAAGTCCCCGGTGGTCGAAACCGACGAAATCTCACGATAAGAATTCTGCCCCGGCACCCAAGCCTCAATGTCATAGGTGCGCCGTGCGCCAAAGCCCATGTCGCCGGTGCAGAGGATCACCGTGCGGTAAGGCACGCCGAGTTTTTCCAATATGCCTTCCGCACAGCCCACCATGCGCTGCTGCTCGGCGTCGCTTTCGTCGGGATGGGTGATCGAGACCATCTCGACCTTCTCAAACTGATGCTGGCGCAGCATTCCGGCAGTATCGCGCCCCGCGCTGCCGGCCTCGGACCGGAAACAAAGCGTATGCGCGGTCAGGCGGATCGGCAGGGCGCTTTGCTCCAATGTCTCGCCCGCCACCGAATAGGTCAGCGGCACCTCGGAGGTCGGCACCAGCCACCAGCCATTGGTGGTCTGATAGCTGTCGTCACCGAACTTTGGCAGCTTATCGGTGCCATACATTGCCTCATCTCGCACCAATACGGGCGAGTTGACTTCCGTCAGACCGTTCTCATCAACGTGGGTGTCCACCATGAACTGCGCCAGCGCCCGATGGACCCGCGCCACGGCACCTTTCAGCATGACGAAACGGGCGCCAGAGGTCTTGGCAGCAGTCTCGAAATCCATGCCAGTTTTGACGCCCTTGATCTCGTAATGCTCCACCGGGGTGAAATCAAAGCTGGGTTTGTCGCCCCAAACTTTCACTTCGACGTTATCATCCTCGCTCGCACCCTGCGGCACATCGTCCGCCGGATTGTTGGGGATGCGCGCAAGCATGTCGTTTAGCTGCGCGTCCAACTCCTGCGCCTCGGCCTGCATCGCGGCGACTTCGGCCTTCTTGTCGCTGACCAGCGCCCGCAGACGCTCGAATTCGGCTTCATCGCCTTTGGCCTTGGCCGCGCCGACCTCTTTGCTGGCCTTGTTTTGCTCGGCTTTCGCAGTCTCGGCGGCGGCGATTTTGGCGCGGCGGGCGGCATCAAGCGACAGCACGGCTTCGGACATTGCAGCCTCTCCTCGGCGGGCCAAAGCGGCGTCGAAAACCTCGGGATTGTCGCGGATGGCGCGGATGTCGTGCATGGTCTGTCCTCGGGATCAGGTGAGTCGGTTTGGCGGCGTTATGCCTTAAAGTGCTGCGCGGGGGTAGGGGCCGCAACCCTGCGGCGATCCGGCTCAGGTTTGGGCCGTATGTCCCATAGGCTTTCCACCTTGCACCCCGCTGCCACCGCGCATAGGTTCTGGCCAAATTCTCAAGGCCGTTTTGCGGCCCAATACCCATCGAAAAGGACGACCCCCATGGAAGGCATCCAGCAATTTGTGCCGCTGATCCTGATCTTCGCGATCATGTATTTTCTGCTCATCCGCCCACAGCAGAAGAAGGCAAAAGAACATCAAGCCATGGTTGCCGGTCTGCGCCGGGGCGATCAGGTCGTCACCCAAGGGGGCATCATCGGCAAGGTTTCTAAGGTCAAAGACGATGGCGAGCTTGAGGTGGAAATCGCTGAGGGCGTGAAAATCCGCGTCGTGCAGGCCACCATCGCGACCGTTGTCTCCAAGACCGAACCGGCGAAATAAACCCTCCCCCGAGGCCGCAACCCAAAGGCGGAACCATGCTTCAGATTGATCTGTGGAAGCGGATTGCCATTGTCCTGACCTGTTTGGCGGGACTTTGGCTGGCGCTGCCCAATGCGTTTTACACCCCTGTCGAGCAGCACAATGATGCGGTCGCCGCGATCGAAGTGCAGGGCAGCACGCCCGAGCTTGAAGCGCAGCGCGCGCTTTGGCCCGAATGGATGCCCTCGGGGCTGGTGAACCTCGGCCTCGATTTGCGCGGCGGTGCGCATCTGCTGGCCGAAGTGCAACTGGCCGATGTCTATGAGAGCCGGATGGAAGCGCAGTGGCCTGAAGTGCGTGATGCGCTGCGCAGTCTGACCCCGGTGCGGCGCGAAGAAGCGCCGGCGGGCGAATTGCGCGTGCGGCTGAACGACCCGGACAAGATGGCCGAAGCCTTGGAGATCACCCGTGGTCTGGCGCGGCCCGTCACCACCCTTACCGGGGCAGGCGGCAGCGACATCAATGTCAGCGGAGCAAATGGCATTATCTCGATCACCCTGTCGGATGCAGAAAAGCAGGCGACGGACGAGCGCACCATGCAGCAAAGCTTGGAAATCGTGCGCCGCCGCATCGACGAAGTCGGCACCCGCGAGCCGACGATCCAGCGTCAAGGGGCGGACCGGATCTTGATTCAGGTGCCGGGTATCGGCTCGGCGGCTGAGCTGAAAGCGATCATCGGCACGACCGCGCAACTGACCTTTAACCCTGTGGTGAACCGTGGTTCGAACCAAAACGACAACCCCGGCATCGGCAATGCGATCCTGCCGTCGGCAGACGAAGAAGGCGTGTTCTACACGATTGAGACTGCTCCGGTCGTTACCGGCGAGCAGCTTGTCGACGCCCAGCCGAGCTTTGACCAGAACGGCGCGCCTGCTGTCTCCTTCCGTTTTGACACGAACGGCGCGCGCAAGTTTGGCGACTACACCGCCGAGAACATCGGCGCACCCTTTGCTATTGTGCTGGACGATGAAGTCATCAGCGCCCCCACCATCCAAAGCCACATCCCCGGCGGGTCGGGCATCATCACCGGGCGCTTCTCGGTCGAGGAAAGCACCAACCTCGCGGTGCTGCTGCGTGCCGGTGCTTTGCCTGCGGGGCTGAGCTTTGTCGAAGAACGCACGATCGGGCCGGAACTGGGCCAAGACAGCATTGACGCGGGTAAGATTGCGACAGCAGTGGCCTTCGCCGCGGTGCTGTTCTTCATGTGGGCGTCCTACGGGCTGTTTGGCTTTTTCGCCAATATCGCGCTGATCATCAACGTCGGCTTGATCTTTGGCCTGCTGAGCCTCATCGGCGCCACGCTGACCCTGCCGGGCATCGCGGGCATCGTGCTGACCGTCGGCATGGCGGTCGACGCCAACGTGCTCATCTTTGAGCGTATCCGCGAGGAACAGCGCAACGCCAAGGGTGCCGCTCGCGCGATCTCGCTGGGCTATGAACGCGCACTCAGCGCCATTCTGGATGCCAATATCACGACCTTCATTGTGGCGGTGATCCTCTTTGCGCTCGGCTCTGGCCCGGTACGCGGCTTTGCCGTGACGCTAGGGCTGGGCATCGTCACATCGGTCTTCACCGCCTATTTCGTCACCCGCTTGCTGGTGGTGATCTGGTTTGAACGCCGCCGTCCCAAGACAATCGAGGTTTGACATGCGACTGAAGCTGGTACCCGACAATACGAACTTCGATTTCTTCGGCTATGCGAAGATTACCTTTGGCCTCTCTGTTGTAGCGATGGTTCTGTCGCTGATCGTCTGGGGCGTGATGGGGCTGAACTTTGGCATCGACTTCCGGGGCGGCACCACGCTGCGGACCGAAGCGGCGCAGGCGGTGGATGTGGGCGCTTACCGCGACGCACTAGGCCCGCTTGAGCTAGGTGATGTGACCATTTCCGAGGTCTTTGATCCCAGTTTCCGCGATGATCAGCATGTGGCGATGATCCGGGTTCAAGCGCAAGAGGGGCAGGAAGCGGCGACCACAGATACCATCGAAGAAATCCAAACGGCGCTGCAGGCGGTCTCGCCGGACATCAAATTTACTTCGGTTGAATCCGTTGGCCCCAAAGTCTCGGGCGAGCTGATCCAAACGGCGTTCCTGGCCGTAGGTGGGGCGCTGGCCGCGATTTTGATCTACATCTGGCTGCGGTTCGAATGGCAGTTCTCGGTGGGCGCTGTGGTGGCGCTGTTCCACGACGTGGTGCTGACCATTGGTTTGTTCTCGCTGTTGCAAATCCGTTTCGATCTGCCGGTGGTGGCCGCGATCCTGACCATCATTGGCTATTCGATTAACGACACCGTAGTGATCTTTGACCGCCTGCGCGAGAACCTGCGCAAATACAAAAAACGGCCTTTGCGCGATGTGATGAACCTCTCGGTGAACGAAACGCTGAGCCGCACGCTGATGACATCCGGCACCACGTTGCTGGCGCTGATCGCCCTGCTGATCCTTGGCGGTGACGTGATCCGGGCCTTTGTTTTCGCCATCACTTGGGGCGTCGTGGTGGGGACTTATTCCTCGGTCTATGTGGCGAAGAACGTGGTTCTCTACCTCGGCGTGAAACGCGACTGGTCCAAGCCGGATGCAGGCGCGGGCACTCAATTCGCCAATATTGACGCCTGATGGTTATGCCTTGGCCCCGGTTTCGGCTGGGGCCAAAGCCGCCCCCCTGTTTGCCCGCCCCACACTGCGCTAAGCTGGTCGCGTCGCTTTGTAGCGGAAAGGACATCACATGCGTTTGAACGAAATCACCTACACCGACGCCAAACCGATTGACGGCTACGGCCCCGGTTTCTTTCGCATCGACGGCGAGGTCGTTCATGGGCCGCAGGTCATCGGCCCGGACGGGATCACCGGCTGGGGCGGGCTTGCCGATGCCGCGCCGGTTCTGGCGCTGGCGGGGAAGGTCGATGTGGTCTTTCTCGGCACCGGGGCAGAGGTCGCGCATATCCCCGACGATCTGCGCGAGACCATAGAGGAGGCTGGTCTGGGGGTTGAGGTCATGTCCTCCCCCGCCGCCTGTCGCACATATAACATCCTGCTGAGCGAGGGGCGGCGGATCGCGCTGGCCCTGTTGCCGGTCTGAGGCCGCAATGGCCGCAGCCCTTGAGGTGAGCAATCTGAGCGTTGCGCGTGGCGGGGTGCCGGTGCTGTCCGATGTGTCATTCACCTTGGCGCCGGGCGAAGCGCTGGTCTTGCGTGGCCCAAACGGGGCCGGAAAAACGACATTGTTGCGCTGTATCGCTGGGCTGCAGCCCGCGCTCGCAGGCCGCATCGACGGGGCCGAGGATCGCATCGCCTATGCCGCCCACGCGGATGGGCTGAAAGCCATGCTGACCGTGCGCGAGAACCTGAGATTCTGGGCGCAAGTCTTTGGCCAGTCTGATATTTCTCCCGCGCTTGAGGGGTATGCCCTGCGCGACTTGGCGGATCGGCTGGCCGGGACGCTGTCCGCCGGGCAGAAACGCCGTTTGGGGCTGGCACGGCTCTTGGTGACGGGGCGGCCGATTTGGGTGTTGGACGAGCCGACAGTCTCGCTGGACGCGGAGGCTGTCGCGCTTTTTGGCGCGGTGCTGCGCGGTCATCTGGGAGCGGGCGGGGCGGCTGTGATGGCCACGCATATCGATCTGGGGCTGGAGGCACGCACCCTCGACATCCGCGCCTACCGTGCCGCCGAAGACGCCGATTTCGGTGCCAGTGACGCGGTCTTTCTATGACAGCGCTGTTGCTGCGTGATCTGCGCCTCGCACTGCGGGCAGGTGGGGGTTTTGGCCTCGGGCTCGCCTTTTTCCTGATTGTGACGATGCTGGTGCCTTTCAGCGTTGGGCCAGAGGCCGCGCTTTTACAGGCGATTGCGCCCGGTGTGCTGTGGCTCGGCGCGCTTCTGGCCTGTCTGTTGTCGCTCGACCGTTTGCTGGCGCTGGATCTTGAGGACGGCTCGCTCGAACTGCTGCTGACCGCGCCGCTGCCGCTCGAAGGGGCTTTGGCGGTGAAGGCTTTGGCGCATTGGCTCACAACTGGGCTGCCCTTGGTTCTGGCGGCGCCTTTCCTGGGCGTGATGCTGCAACTCGCGGCTCCCGGTCATCTGTGGCTCTTGACCTCACTGGCGCTTGGCACGCCAGCGCTTTCAGTGATTGGCATGTTCGGGGCGGCACTGACGGTGGGGATCAAACGCGGGGGATTGCTCCTATCGCTTTTGGTGCTGCCGCTTTATATCCCGACGCTGATTTTCGGGGCCGAGGTAGCGCGGCGGGGCAGCGCGGGGCTGGACCCGTCGACGCCGCTTTTGATGCTCGCGGGGCTGACGCTGGCGGTGGTGGCTTTGATGCCATTTGCCGCGGCAACGGTGCTGCGCATAGGCTTGCGATGACCCAACGAATTTGTGCATTGAGCACTATTAAACAGCGCGATAGGTAAAGCCCATGTCCCTTTGGCAATATGCAAATCCGGTCAAGTTCCTTGCGCTGTCGGCGCGGGTGCAGCCTGTGTTGTGGACGCTGGCGGCGGTCTTTACCTCTGTGGGCTTGCTTTGGGGTTTTTTCGGCACGCCCGATGACGCACGCCAAGGCAGCACGGTCAAGATTATCTACCTCCATGTGCCTTCCGCGCTGATGGCGATTAACGCATGGTTCATGATGCTTGTGGCCTCATTGATCTGGCTGATCCGGCGGCATCATGTCAGCGCGCTGGCGGCCAAGGCTGCGGCACCTGTCGGGCTGGTGATGACATTGATCGCGCTGGTGACTGGTGCGATCTGGGGCCAGCCGATGTGGGGGACATGGTGGGCTTGGGACCCGCGCTTGACCTCGTTCTTGATCCTGTTCCTCTTTTACCTTGGCTATATCGCGCTGTGGCAGGCGGTCGAAGACCCGGACACGGCGGCGGACCTGACCTCGGTGCTGTGCCTCGTAGGCTCGGTTTTTGCGGTGCTCTCGCGCTATGCGGTGCAATTCTGGAACCAGGGGCTGCATCAAGGCACGAGCATCCCGGTCGCCACGGGCAACCGCAGCGTGGCCGATGTGTTTTTCTATCCGCTGGTCATGGCGATGCTGGGCTTTGGTCTGCTGTTCTTGGCCTTGGTCGTTTACCGGACCGGAACCGAAATTCGCCTGCGTCGCACGTCAGCATTGCAGGCGCGGATGAACAGGAGAGCATGATGCCAGAGCTTGGGAAATACGCGGGCGAGGTGCTGTCGGCCTATGCGGTGTCTTTGCTGCTTTTGGCCGGGTTGGTGATTGTAACCCTATGGCGTGGCCGTGCGGCCCGCCGGGCGCTGGAAGAGACAGAAGCGGAGGCTGGACGTCGTGGCTAGGTTTTCTCCAATGATGATCGCACCGCCGGCGATCTTTGCGGCTTTTGTGATCCTCGCCGCCGTCGGCATGTACCGTGAAGACCCTGAAGGGCTGCCGTCGATGCTGGTGGGCAAACAAGCACCGTCCATGCCGCAGGACGCCTTGCCAGACTATCCAGCGGCCACCGACGACATGCTGCGCAGTGGTGAGATTTCAGTGGTGAACTTCTGGGCCAGCTGGTGCCCCCCTTGCCGTGCCGAGCATCCTAAGTTGCTGGAGATGCAGGCCGACGGGCTAAATATGATCGGTGTAAACTTCAAAGATACCGAAGGCAACGCGACACGCTATCTCGAAGACGAAAAGAGCCCCTTTGCGGGCGTCGGTTTCGACCCGCAGGGCCGTGTCGCGATTGATTGGGGGGTGACCGCCCCGCCAGAGACTTTCATCGTTGACGGGGACGGTACGGTGCTGTTCCGATTTGCCGGACCACTGGTGGGCAGCGACTATGAACAGCGGTTTTTACCTGCTTTAGAAGACGCGCTTAACCGCTGATCTTCTGCGCAAATTCGACCAGTCGTTTGGTCTGATAGGCCACGGATTTCTTGCCGGTCTCGTCCAGCGGGCCGGGCTGGCAGGAATAGCCGTATGGGTTGCCGCCATCCTCAAACTTGACGCCATCGGCATAGCCGGGTGCCACAATGATCGCGCCCCAGTGCATGGCGGTGACATAGATCGACTGGATCGTCGTTTCCTGCCCGCCGTGGGGGTTCTGTGCCGAGGTGGTTGCAGTGATCGCCTTGTTCGCCAGCGCACCCGATTGCCACTTACCGCCCAAGGTGTCGACAAAGGCGCGGAATTGGCTGGCAGGAACGCCAAAACGGGTCGGGACGGAGATGAAATAGCCATCGGCCCATTCCATGTCGTCCGGAGTGGCTTCGGGGATGTCCTTCATCTTTTCCAACTGCTCGCGCCAAGCATCCTGACCATCGACGACTTCACGGGGCGCGGTCTCCGCACAGCGGCGCAGACGGACCTCTGCTCCTGCCTTCTCGGCTTCTTCTGCGGCGTGCAGGGCGATGCCGTGGTTCGTGCCATAGGTCGAGTAGAAAAGTACCAAAATCTTGGTCGGCATAATGCGTCCTTTCGTTGTGGGTCTCTGGTCCAATCCCCCGGATGGGTTGGTGGTTCCGGGCAACGTCAAATTCGTCAGACCGTATAGCGCTGCGCCCAAGCGTCGAGCCTTGCGATAAAGGCTGCATCGCTCAGCGCGTCAAGTGTTTGGCCTTCAGGCGCGTCAAATCCCGGCAGCGGGGCCAGCGCGATGCGCAGGCGGCGGATTTGCTCGGGGTAGGGCGCGACACGGCGCGCCAGTTCGACAAGCCCACCCGGCAAACGGCGTGCCGGGTCTTCGGCGCTGTAGTAGAGCGCGAATTGCATGGCGTTAAGATTGGCGACCAGATCGGCAAGGGCGGGCAGCATGACATTGTTCATCTCATCACTGCCTGCATCGAACATAGGCGCTTTGGTCAGCAGGCCACGTCCCTGTGCCACGGTGGTGGTGGTGGACAGCACAAAGCTGACCGAGAGGGTCAGAATCACCATGCCATTGACCCCCGCCAGCACCGACAGGATCAGCCATAACGGGCTTTCCGTTTCCAACGGTCCGCCGCCCAAGGTCGACAGCAAGTGACCGACAAAGGCAAAGTCACGCGCAAAACCGGCCGGGGCTTCGGTCTCGCTAATAACGACGGCTCGGTCGGCCATCTGAAAGACCAAGGTCCAACCGAGCGAGACAAGGGTGATCCAGGTGAAGGCGATGCCGGTCATCACCACTGGGCCGGCCAACCGATGTCTCGCGTCGCCTTCGGGCATGACACGGGTGAACAGGCGCCAGAGGACCCGCGCCACCGTCTGCGACAGCGGGGCCACGGGGGCAGCGCCAATGGCGGTGTAAAGGAAATCTAGCAATACGAAGATTAGAATCGTAGCACCGATGATTCCGAATAGGATTTGAAAGATCATGCGCTACGGCCCTCGGCACTGTTTGGCCGGTCAGAGCGGCTCTTGCAGGTGCAACACTTCGACGACTGAGCGGGTTCCCGCAGGGCTGGAACGGGGCCATTAGATGCGAAAAGGGCGGCCCTGATGAGGCCGCCCTTCGGTTGTGTTATGCTGGAATTTCCTGCCGTTTAGGCCGATTTGGCCAGATTGCGCAGCACGTAGTGCAGCACGCCGCCGTGTTCGATGTATTCGATCTCAATCGCGGTATCGATGCGGCACTTCAGGGTGATTTCCTTGTTGCTGCCATCCGCCATTGTGATCGTGCAAGGCACTTCCTGCAGCGGCTTGATCGTGTCGAGACCACTGATCGAGACGGTCTCATCCCCAGTCAGACCCAGCGATTTGCGGGTGTCGCCGCCGGTGAACTCAAACGGGATGACGCCCATGCCAACGAGGTTGGAGCGGTGGATGCGCTCAAAACTCTCAGCGATCACGGCCTTCACGCCCAAGAGCGCTGTACCTTTGGCCGCCCAGTCACGCGAGGAGCCCGCGCCATACTGCTCACCCCCGAAGATGACCAGTGGGGTGCCGTTCTCCTGATGCGCCATGGCAGCATCAAAGATCGAGGTCTGCTGACCGTCTGGGCCTTTGGTGTAGCCACCCTCAACGCCGTCCAGCATCTCGTTCTTGATGCGGATGTTGGCGAAAGTGCCGCGCATCATGACTTCATGGTTACCACGACGCGAACCGTAGGAGTTGAACTCCCGCACCGGCACCTGACGTTCGATCAGGTACTGACCCGCAGGCGTGGTTTCCTTAAAAGAGCCAGCTGGCGAGATGTGGTCGGTGGTGATCATGTCACCCAGCACCGCCAGCACTTTCGCGCCTTCGATGTTGGAGATCGTGCCCGGCTCTGGCGACATGCCTTGGAAGTAGGGCGGGTTCTGAACGTAGGTCGACTGCGGCGGCCAGTCGTAGGTCTTGCTGTCGGTGGTTTCCACCGCCTGCCACTTCTCGTCGCCTTTGAAGACGTCGGCGTATTTCTCTTGGAAGGCTTCACGCGTCACGGTCTGTTCGACCAGATCAGCGATCTCCTGCGTGGAGGGCCAGATGTCTTTCAGGTAGACGTCATTGCCGTTCTTGTCCTGACCCAGCGGGCTGTTTGCCAGATCGACGTTCATGTCACCCACCAGCGCATAGGCCACCACGAGAGGCGGGGAGGCGAGGTAGTTGGCACGGACGTCAGGGCTGATGCGGCCTTCGAAGTTACGGTTGCCCGACAGGACCGACGTGCCGATCAGGTCATAGTCGTTGATCGCCTTGGAAATCGCAGGCTCCAGCGGGCCGGAGTTGCCGATACAGGTGGTGCAACCGTAGCCCACGAGGTTGAAGCCAATCGCGTCGAGGTCTTCTTGCAGGCCAGCGGCCTCAAGATAGTGCGACACGACCTGCGAACCCGGTGCCAGCGAGGTTTTGACCCAAGGCTTACGGGTCAGACCCAGCTCACGCGCCTTGCGTGCCACTAGGCCCGCGCCGATCATTACATAGGGGTTCGACGTGTTGGTGCAGGAGGTGATCGAGGCGATCACGATGGAGCCGTCGTGCAACTGGTAGTGACCATCGTCGGTCTGCACATAGCCGCGCGCGTGGTGGCCTTCGTCGCCGGGGATGTGCTGCGGCTCGGGCTGACCGCCTTCGCCTTCCCAACGGATTTCGGAGTTGGCCGAAGTGTCTTTGCCTTCGCGGATGCCTTTGACATATTCGGCAAAGGCGGTGTGTGCCTTGTCCAGCGCGATGTAGTCCTGCGGGCGTTTCGGGCCGGAAATCGCAGGGACGATGCTGCCCATGTCGAGGCTCAGCGTGTCGGTGTAAACCGGCGCGTAATCCGCCCCGCGCCACATGCCGTTTTCCTGCGCATAGGCTTTGACCAGCGCGACGCGGTCCTTGTCGCGGCCAGTGTTGGTTAGGTAACGCAGGGTTTCGTCGTCGATCGGGAAGAAGCCACAGGTTGCGCCATATTCAGGCGCCATGTTGGCGATGGTAGCACGGTCCGCCAAGGGCAGGTGGTCTAGGCCGTCGCCGTAGAATTCCACGAATTTGCCAACAACGCCCTTCTCGCGCAGCATTTCCACGACTTTCAGCACGAGGTCGGTGCCGGTGGTGCCTTCGACCATACGGCCTGTCAGCTCAAAGCCCACTACCTCGGGGATCAGCATGGAGATCGGCTGGCCCAGCATTGCGGCTTCGGCCTCAATCCCGCCAACACCCCAGCCAAGAACGGCAGCGCCGTTGACCATGGTGGTGTGGCTGTCGGTGCCGACCAGCGTATCGGGGTAGGCGACTTCCTCGCCGTTCTGGTCCTTGTCGGTCCAGACGGTCTGGCTCAGATACTCAAGGTTCACTTGGTGGCAGATGCCGGTGCCGGGCGGGACAACGCGGAAGTTGTTAAACGCCTTTTGACCCCACTTAAGGAAGGTATAGCGTTCGATGTTACGCTCATACTCGCGGTCCACGTTCATCTGGAAGGCACGCGGGTTGCCGAATTCGTCGATCATCACCGAGTGGTCAATCACGAGATCGACGGGGTTCAACGGGTTGATCTTGTCAGCATCGCCACCAAGCGCCACCAGACCATCGCGCATCGCGGCGAGGTCAACCACAGCGGGCACGCCGGTGAAGTCTTGCATCAGCACGCGGGCGGGGCGATAGGCGATCTCGCGCGGATACTTGCCACCCTTGGTCGCCCATTCGGCAAATGCCTTAATGTCGTCGGTGGTGACGGTCTTGCCGTCCTCAAAACGCAGCATGTTCTCCAGCACGACCTTCAACGCGGCGGGCAGTTTGGAGAAATCACCCAGACCAGCCGCTTCGGCAGCGGGAATGGAGTAATAGGCAACATTCTGGCTGCCAACGGAAAGCGTCTTGCGGGTCTTGGCACTGTCGTGACCGACTTGGATCGTCATGGCGGGCTCCCTCCGGGGGTTGATGGGTGGCGAAGTTGACGCCTCAATGCCACTATAGGCGCAGCGGTTCAACTGTTACCGATTGGTTCTGGCTGGCATGTATACCATTGTGTACCGTTTTTGAAGCGGTTTTGATGGCTTTGCTGCACAAACCGAGAAAAGGGCGTCTCGCGGTGTTTCAACAAAGGTTGATTGGCATTCAGCCCCGCCTATGGCTAACCTTGACCAAGATGAAAAACGGATGCGTTAAATTTACATGAAGACACTGTTGCTCCCCCTTTTGACCGGTCTGTCGCTTTTGGCGGCTCCTGTTTACGCGGAATTGGACCGGCCAGTGGTGGTTGAGCTGTTTACCTCGCAAGGCTGTTCGTCCTGTCCCGAGGCTGATGCGCTGCTTGCAGAACTCGCCCCACGTGATGACATTATCGCACTGGCGCTGCATGTGGATTACTGGGACTACATCGGCTGGGAGGACCCTTTTGGCGATCCGGCCCATGCCGAGCGCCAACGTGCCTATGCCGCCGTGGGCGGGCGGCGCAGCGTGTACACGCCGGAATTGATCGTACAGGGGCAGACCGACATCGTAGGTGCCAAACCGATGCAACTGATGGAGGCGGTCGAAGAACATGCGCAGGTGACGCCCACCGTGGCGCTTGAGATCGCGCGAAAGGGCGCGTCCGTGCAGATCGAAGCGGAGGCGCTGGCCAAGGGCACTGGCCCCATGGTCGTTCATTTGCTTCGTTACACGCCTGAAAAACACACCAAGGTCACGCGGGGCGAGAATGCGGGCCATACGATGACACACGCGAATATCGTTCACGGTTGGACGGTGTTGGGGGATTGGGATGGTACCGCGCCGCTTTCACTCCGCGCCGATGCGCCGGGCGACGCGCCGGTTGTGGTCTTGATCCAAGAGCAAGAAGCCGGGGGTGGTCCGGGGGCGATCATGGCCGCTGCACGGCTGAGGTAACCTGACTTGGGTCTCGCGCGGGCGCCAGCGCGGCTGAGGTAACGCGCTTAGGTCTCGTGCGGGCGCCAGCGCCGCTGGGGTAACGCGGCTTAGGTCTCGTGCGGGCGCCAGCGCCTGTGGACCCAGAACCACTGTTCGGGGTTTTCCTCGACCCGCGCGGTCAGACTGTCGTTCAATGCCTGCGTCATGGTCAGCGGATCGCTATGCGGCACCGGGGCTTCGATCACCACATCGAAACTGACGCCATCTTCCTGCCGGATGCCATAAAAAGGGATCAGCAATGCGTCATAGCGCAGTGCCAGTTCCGCGGCGGAGATCGCGGTGCGGGCAGGCTTGCCGATAAAGTCTAGGATCGGGGCGCGTATGACGTGTTGATCGAACAACAAAACCAGCCGCCCGCCTTGTTTAAGGTGCCGCACAAAACCCGCCGTACCGCGCCGCCCCTGTGGGAACACCGGCCCACCAAAAGCTTCCAGCGTTTTGACGTAATGCGCGTTGAAATAAGGGTTTTTCATCTCGCGGTAGAGCCCGCCGATGTCATAGCCCCGCGCCACCAATGACGCGCGCACGGCTTCGTAATTGCCAAAGTGGCCCGTGACCAGAATGACAGGACGCCCCGCTTCACGCGCCTCCTGCAGCGCCGCCATGCCCGGCCCCCGCGGCGTCGCCTCGGCCATGCGGGCGGGGAAGTCTTGGGAGGAGTAGTTCTCAATGAACGACCGGCCCAGATTGTTCAGACAACGCGTTGCAATCTCAGCCCGGCGGGGCTGGGGCATCTCTGGCCAAACATGCTTAAGGTTCGCCAGAGCGCGACCTCGATAACCAGCCAGTGGACCCAGCACATGTTGGACGAGCGCCCCGACAAAACGCACCCGCAGACGGTAGGGCAAAGCGAGCGCGAGCCGAATGATGCCGACAATCAACAGATTTCCGAAATAGTGCCGGGCGCGGCGGCCTAGGGATGAGGCTGGCTTCTTCTGAGGCTTTTGTTCTGGCATGAAGGCTCTGACAGGCTGTGAATTCGCACTGACATAGCCTGCCACCGCCGTCGCAACAAGACGTGCTGGCCGCGCTGCGCAGGGCTTAGCCGTCCTCCTCTGGCTCGTCGCTGAGCAGCATGAGATCGCCCCGCGCCTCCATTTCACGGATCGCACCGACGATCTCTGACATCGCCTCCTCGGCTTCGGCGGGTTTGACCTTGCCCGCCTCGGCTATTTCCTCGCGCAGTTGGTCGGCCATACGGGCAGACATATTCTCCAAGATAAAATCGCGGGAGGCGGCGTAGCCTGCGGCTTCGGCACCGGCCAGCGCCAAGACCAAACGCGCCTGATCGATCTCGCGCAGCACCCGCGGCAGATCGCGTGGCGCGATGCGGGCGGGGATGTTGGCAAAGGTAAAAATGGCCTTGCGCACCGCGTTGGCGAAACCCTGATCGGTTTCGTCCAAGCCTTCGAGCACGTCATCACGGGTCAGCGTGGTGGAAGAATTGAGTATCGCGCCGACACGTTCAACAGGATCGCTTTCAAAGGCGCGTTGCGGCTGATCGTCGAGCTGCATCGCAAGCGATAGGCCAATACGGTCCACCGCATCCGGGGTCACGGCGCTGGTGAGCGACACCGCATAGGTGATGCGCCGCGCATGGGGGCCGGGCAGGCGACCGAGCAGGTCAGCAGCAGTTGAGACCTTGAGCTTGGACAGCATGACGGCGGCCACCTCAACGCTCTCATTCTGTAACACCGGCAGCAGCTTTTCCGCGTCCAACTCGCCAATGCGCGCCCAGGGATCACCGGCCATGCGCACGCCCGCCTCTTTGCGCAGTCGCGCGGCAGTCTGGTGGCTGATCTTGCCGTCCAACACATCAAGCGCGGCACCGATGCCATTGGGGAACGACAGGCCCACGCTGTCCAATTCCTCCGCAAATTCGGAGATGACAGCGCCTAGCGTGTCCCGGTCAACGCTGCGCATAGAGCCCATTTGCTGGGTCAGGCTAATCTGAAGATCCTCTGGCAGGTCCTCAATCGGAAGATCGGCGCCTTCGTTCAACAACAGCCGCACGACAATCGCCGCCTTGGCCCGGCGGCTGAGCGGTGCACGCGGCGCGGTGCCAAACGCGTCCAGCGGCGCGAATCCGCCCGTTGGAATTATGTCGTTCATCCATGCCCCCTCAAATCACTGCGCTTTGGCGGAGAGGTGACAGGCAAAGGTGAACAAAGCTTGAAATGAACCCGAAGGAAAAACGTCGAATGCGACGTATCGGCCCCCTTGACTGAGCCGATCTGACGCATGCGTCACGTAGTGCAGACTGCGGAGTAACGCCCGCCCGTTAGGCCGTTGCGTCCGGTACGCAGGTGCCGCTGCTGATGTCGAGTTTCATCCCCTCCGCGCAGGTCATCACGCGTCTGTCGTGACTGCATCCGTTTGCAAGGGCGAGGGTGGGGGCCGTAAGCGCCATGAGGGCGCCGAGTGTCAGTGCAAGTTTCATGCCGTTTGCTCCTTTGACAGGCGCAGACAGGGTACACCCGTCTGCGCCAATCTCAAAGCATTACGATCAACGCATCATTCGCCAAAGACACGTTTGAAAATCGTGTCGACGTGTTTGGTGTGATAGCCCATGTCGAATTTCTCGTTCACGCCATCTTCGCCGAGGGCCGCGACGACCTCTTCATCGGCGAGCAGCAATTCGCGGAAATCGAGCCGTTCCTCCCAGACCTTCAACGCGTTGCGCTGCACCATGGAGTAGGCGTCTTCGCGGCTTACGCCCGCTTGGGTCAGGGCCAAAAGTACCCGCTGGCTCATCACGAGGCCGGGGAATTTGTTCATGTTCTCCAGCATGTTTTCGGGGAAGACGAGCATTTTGTCGATCACGCCCGCCAAACGGTGCAAAGCGAAGTCCAGCGTGACGGTTGCATCAGGTCCGATGCCACGCTCAACGGAAGAGTGCGAGATGTCGCGCTCATGCCAAAGGGCCACGTTCTCCATCGCCGGGATCACAGCCATGCGCACCAGACGCGCCAGACCGGTGAGGTTTTCGGTCAGCACCGGGTTTTTCTTATGCGGCATGGCCGAGGAGCCTTTTTGGCCCATTGAGAAGAACTCGGCCCCTTCGAGCACTTCGGTGCGCTGCATGTGGCGGATTTCAATGGCAACGTTTTCGATGCTGCTGGCGATGACGCCAAGCGTGGCAAAGAACATGGCATGACGATCGCGGGGGATCACTTGGGTTGAAATCGGCTCGGGGTTAAGGCCCAGTTTCTCGCAAACATGCTCTTCGACGCGCGGGTCGATATTGGCGAAGGTACCAACAGCGCCAGAGATTGCACCGGTGGCGATTTCCTCACGCGCAGCGACAAGGCGCGTGCGGTTGCGGTCCATCTCGGCATAGAAGCGCGCGAAGGTCAGGCCCATGGTGGTGGGCTCGGCGTGGATGCCGTGGCTGCGGCCCACCCGGACGGTGTCCTTATGCTCCAGCGCGCGTTTTTTAAGCGCTTCCAGCAGCTTGTCCATGCCGACCAGCAGCAGATCGGCAGCGCGGGTCAGTTGCACGTTAAAGCAGGTGTCGAGCACATCGGAGGAAGTCATCCCCTGATGCACGAAACGCGCCTCATCGCTGCCGACATGTTCGGCCAGATGGGTGAGGAAGGCGATGACGTCGTGTTTAGTGACGGCTTCGATCTCGTCAATGCGGGCCACGTCGAATTCGACGTCTTTGGCTTTCCACACGGCTTCGGCGTTTTCGCGCGGGATCACCCCCAGATCGGCCATGGCGTCGCAGGCGTGGGCCTCGATCTCGTACCAGATGCGGAATTTCGTTTCCGGCGACCAGACGGCAACCATATCGGGACGGGAGTAGCGGGGGATCATGCGCGCACCTTTTTAGGACAGGGGATGGGTCAGGGGCGGCATAGACTGACTTGGGGTTAAGGACAAGTCTGGGTGGGGGGTGATGAGTGTCAGCGCCTGCCCGTTGGTCGGCGGCTCGAAGGTGGCCTCATGCCACCGGATGGTTCAGCCGTGATGTCTGTTGGAGGTGGTACGCCCAACCTCGGAACGTCGCCTACACGCGCAGGCAATGCCCGGCGCGTGCGGTTTGGTTCCGGGCAGTGGTGATGAAATGGGGCGGCTAAACGAGTTGGTGTTTGTCGCCATGCAGCTGCCACCGTGTCTACAGCAGTTCCGTCACAACCGTCGAACTGCGCTCTAGCGTGCGGTGCACCGGACATTTATCCGCGATCTCCAGCAAACGTTGCCGCTGCTCATCGCTTAGCGCGCCGTCCAGCCGAATGCGCCGGTGCCACGTGTCGACCTTCTCTGCCGCACCGGTGCCCGCGTCCTGCGCGTGAACCTTATCGTGGTAGATATCAACGCTCACACTCTCAAGCGGCCAGCCCTTGCGCCGGGCATACATGCGGATCGTCATAGAGGTGCAGGCCCCCAGCCCGGCCGAGAGGAACCCATAGGGCGACATGCCACGGTTGGTGCCACCATAGGCCAATGGTTCATCCGCCAGCGCGTGGTGATGCGGGCCTGCGTTCACGTCTTGCAAAAAGCCATCTGGATCGGCCTCGCTCACCCGCACGATGCCTTCGGGCGCGCCGGGGGGCGGTGCAGGGGATTTCAGCGCTAGATAGCGGTCAGCCCAAGTGGCGATGATATCAGCCGCATATTCAGCGTCTTCGCCGCGTGTGATAAGATGATCTGCATTATCGAGCGTGACAAAGCTTTTGGGGTGTTTCGCGGCGATGAAAATCTGCGCGGCATTATCGATGCTTACCACCTCATCGCGCGGCACGTGCATCACCAGCAAGGCGGCGTTGAGCTTACCGATTTCGGGGGCAAGCGTCGCTCCTTGCACATCCTCGACAAAGGCTTTGCTCACAGTAAAGGGCCGCCCACCAAGGTTGACCTCCGCCTGACCCTTGGCGCTGATCTCTGGCAGGGATTGGGCAAAGCTATGAGTGACATGCGCGGGATCAAAGGGCGCGCCAAGGGTCACGACAGCCCGCACATTCGGCAGACGCGCTGCAGCCTTCAGCACCGCCGCCCCACCCAGTGAATGGCCGATCAGAAGCGCGGGCGCCATATTTCTCTCGCCCAGATATTCATAGGCGGCGATCAGGTCATCAACGTTCGAGGAAAAGGACGTATCCTCAAATGCGCCTTTGGATTGCCCCAATCCGGTAAAGTCAAACCGCAAGACAGCGATGCCCATCGCCGCCAGACGGGCAGAGATACGCCGCGCTGCAAGTCCGTCTTTGCTGCAAGTAAAACAATGCGCAAAGAGCGCTGTGGCCAGATGTGGCCCCTCAGGCAGATCAAGCCGCGCGGCCAGTTCCACGCCCTTAGGTCCGGTGAAGGTGATGCGTTCGGTGGCCATAGTGATGCTCCAGTTTGCTTGTCCCAATGGTGGGATGTTCTGCAGTAGGATCAAGACCTGCGTCTTACCATTCACCCAAGCGTGACGCGATTGCGTAGGGCGCGATCTCATTTGCCCCGGCTAATTGCTTTGTATACCACTTGGGCAAACATCAGTCGGAGAACCCCTTTGTCCACGCCCCCCAAGCCCAAATTGCACCCCGCCACCATTGCCGCTCAAGCCGCGGGCGCCGTCGATCCTGCCTCCGGTGGGGTCGTGCCGCCAGTGCAATTTGCCACCACCTATTTGCGCGACGAAAATTACGCCTTGGTGAATCCCGACAATATGTACCTGCGCTCCCATAATGAAAACACGCGGATCGCAGAGCGGGTGTTGAGTGCGTTGGAGGGGGCAGATGAGACCTTGATCTTTCCCTCGGGCATGGCGGCCATCGCGGCGGTCTTTCGCACCGTGCCAACTGGGGCCAGCGTGCTGGTACAAAGCCAGATTTACTGGGGGACCACCAAATGGATAAGGGATTTCTGCGCCAGACGACAGATCACGCTGCACGAGGTCGACGCCTCTGACCTTGACGCCTTTACGAAACTTTGCCGCCAGACACAGCCTGATCTTTGTTTGGTCGAAACCCCGTCGAACCCATGGCTGCGGATTACTGACATTGAGGCAACAGCCAAGGTCGCACATGAAGTCGGCGCGGTTCTCGTTGTCGATAGCACAGCCGCAACACCGGTTCTGAGCCAGCCCTTGGCGTTTGGGGCTGATATTGTCATGCATTCGGCAACCAAGGGGATCAACGGCCACTCTGATGTGCTGGCGGGTGCGCTGGCGACCAATGCGGCTGAGGCCGGGCGCTGGCAAATGATCCGCGACGACCGCAATGAGGCCGGCGCGGTGATCGGCCCGATGGAGGCGTGGCTTTTGGCGCGGGGGATGCGGACCCTGCCGCTGAGAATGCGGGAGATGTCGCGCAACGCGCTCGCGCTGGCCGAATTTCTGTCGGATCACCCACAAGTCGAAGAAGTGATGTATCCCGGACTGCCTGACCACCCTGGCCATGCTCTCGCGTCTCAGCAGATGCAAGGTGGCTATGGGGGGCTGTTGTCCTTTGTTGTCAAAGGCGGTGCCGAGGCGGCGCTAAAGGCCACCGGACGGCTGCAACTGTTCCACCGCGCTACATCCCTTGGCGGCGTCGAAAGCCTTGTTGAGCATCGCCACACGATTGAGCCGCATACGGGCATTCCCGAAGGGCTGTTGCGGGTGTCGGTGGGGATTGAGGATATCGAGGATTTGGCCGCCGATCTGGCGCAGGCGCTAGGGCAATAGCATAGGCTGGCCGACCGCTTTGCCCGCGCTAAGTGACTAGCCATGAGCCAGCGTCTCGCCGCAGGTGCTTTCGGGCAAACCCGCGTGAAAAGGTCAAATGATATGAGGAAATCTTGCGCCTGATACCATCCGTGACCCTTTTGCGAAGCACGGCCTTGCTAACGGGCCTGAGCCTCCTGTCGGCCTGCGAGGGCCGGCAATCGGTGCTGAACCCCGCAGGGCGCGACGCACAGGATGTGCTGGGGCTGATCTGGGTCATGTTCGGCGGTGCGGCTTTGCTGTGGTTTTTGCTGGGCGCGATCTTTGCCTATGTCACCCGCGTAGAGCCGCGCGAGATGCCACGCCGCTGGGGAGAGGCGCTCATCATTGGCGGCGGCGTGATCTTTCCGGTGATCCTTCTGGGCGCGTTGCTGGCCTATAGCCTGCCGATGATGGCCCCCCAGCGCGCGGCGGAGGAGGGGCTGAAGGTGCATATCACCGCTGAGCAATGGTGGTGGCGTGTCGCCTATGAACTGCCCGATGGCCGCCGTATCGTCTCGGCCAATGAGTTGCGTTTGCCGGTGGGGCGTCGGACTGGGCTGGTGCTGAACGCCCACAAAGTAATCCACGCCTTTTGGGTGCCCGCGCTGGGCGGCAAGGTGGACATGATCCCCGGCCGCGAGACCTATCTTTCGTTCCAACCAGAGGAACCGGGTGTTTATCGGGGGCAATGCGCCGAATTCTGCGGTGCCTCCCATGCGCTCATGGCCTTCGAGACCGTCGTGATGACGCCCGAGGACTACGCCGCATGGCTTGAGGCCGAAGCCGCCGATGCGCAAAAGCCCGCCAGTGCAGAAGCCTACCGGGGAGCAGAGGTCTTTGCCCGCGAGGGATGTGGTGCCTGCCATACGGTGCGCGGGACATCCGCAGCCGGGCAGGTGGGGCCGGACCTGACCCATGTGGGCAGCCGCAAGAGCCTTGGCGCGGGAATCTTGCAGATGACCCAAGACGACCTAAGCCGCTTTGTCGCCCATACCGAGGCGATCAAACCTGAGGTCGCCATGCCCAGCTATGACCACCTGACCCTTAAAGACCTGCGCGCCCTTGCGGCCTATCTGAAAGGGCTGACATGACACGACCGCGCACACTGCCCACCGCCGAAGGCCCATATCCGCCGACCGAGGAGATGCTGAACGCGCCCGTATCCGAGGCCGAGCAGAAGCGCGGGGGCGAGGAGTTGCGGGCCGCGTGGAAAACGCCCGAAGGCTGGCGCTATGTGACCGCCGTTAACAACTCCGAGGTCGGCAAATGGTACTGCCTTACGGCGCTGGCCTTTATGCTCATTGCGGGTGTGCTGGCGCTGCTGATGCGGGTGCAACTGGCATACCCAGATATGACCTTCCTCGACGCGGATCGGTTTAACCAGTTCTTCACCATGCATGGCTCGGCGATGATGTTTCTCTTCGCTGTGCCGATGTTCGAGGCGATCTCGATCCTGATCCTGCCTGCCTTTCTGGGCGCACGCGACATGCCGTTTCCGCGCCTATCTGCCTATGGTTACTGGTGTTTCCTGATTGGCGGCTGCTTTGTGCTCGGGTCACTGTTGTTTGACGCGGGGCCGAAAGCAGGGTGGTTCATGTACCCCCCGCTGGCCACCAAGGAAGAGGGCGTTGGCCCTGACATTTGGCTCTTGGGGCTAAGTTTTATCGAAGTCGCTTCAATCGCTGCTGCTGTTGAATTGATCGTGGGTGCCCTGAAATGCCGCCCGCCGGGAATGCGCGTGAACATTATGCCGCTCTATGCGTGGTATGTGCTTGTCGTTGGCGGCATGATCCTCTTCGCCTTCCCGCCGCTCATCGCCGGGGATTTCCTCTTCGAGCTGGAACGCTCCTTCGACTGGCCCTTCTTCGACCCCACGCGCGGTGGTGATCCGATCCTTTGGCAGCATCTGTTTTGGATCTTCGGCCATCCGGAAGTCTATATCGTGTTCCTGCCCTCCATCGCGATTGCCGCCATGATCGTGCCGACGGTGGCACAGCGGCCAATTGTGGGGTATTCATGGATCGTACTGAGCGCTGTTGGCACCGGGTTCCTGAGCTTTGGTCTTTGGGTGCATCATATGTTCACCACTGGCCTGCCGCAGATTTCATTGGGCTTCTTCTCGGCGGCCTCTGAAGCTGTGGTGATCCCCACGGGCATCCAGATTTTTGCCTTTGTCGCCACGCTGATGGTCGGGCGGGTCAAGCTGACGCTGCCGATGCTTTGGATTGCCGGCGCACTGGCGATTTTCGTGGCAGGCGGGCTGACGGGGGTGATGCTGGCCATCGTGCCGTTCAACTGGCAGGTGCATGACACCTATTTCATCGTCGCACATCTCCACTACACGCTCTTTGGCGGCATGGTCTTTCCGGTGATCGCAGGGGTCTATTACTTCTACCCTTTCTTTGCCAAGAAACTGCTGAGCGAGCGCTTGGGGCTTTGGGCTTTCTGGCTGATCTTTTCGGGCTTCAACATCACTTTCCTGCCGATGCACCTGACCGGGCTCATGGGGATGCCGCGCCGGGTGTTTACCTACCCTGAAAGTTCCGGCTGGGGTTGGCTGAACCTGATTTCGACGTTGGGGGCGTTTATTGTCGCGGCGGGGTTCGCAGTATTCCTTTTCGATCTGCTGCGCCCGAAGAAAGCGCAGGGTCAGATTCCTCGCAACCCTTGGGGTGCGGGCACGCTAGAGTTCTCCCATGATGTCCCCGAAGAGGCTTGGGGCGCACGCTCAGTGCCCTATGTGACCTCACGCTATCCTCTGTGGGACCAGCCCAAACTGCTCGCCCGTATGGATGCTGGCCGCTATTATCTGCCCGACGCGCCGGAGCATCAGCGCGAGACCATCGTGACCAGTGTGATCGACGCCAAGCCGGTGCATGTGCAACGCGTCACCGGGCCTGCGTGGATCACCATTCTGGCCGCGATCTTCACCGGTGGCGCGTTTATCTTCCCGACGTTCCATATCTACACCCCCGCCATCATCTGCGCGGCTTTTGCTATCGTCTGCATTATGTATTGGCTCTGGACCAGCACGGCGCGGCCTCCGAAGGACGATATGCGCGATGCGGGGCTGGGCCTGCGCTTGCCGACCTATGCGTCCGGGCCGCAATCAGTGGGTTGGTGGGGGATGTGGATCACCATGTTGGGCGATGCCACAGCCTTTGCCAGCGTGGTGTTTGGCTTCTTTTTTTATTGGACGGCGCGACCCGACTTTCCGCCAGAAGGGGCGGCGCATCCTGCGGGCCTCTGGGTCGCTGTGGCAGCGCTGGCCGCGGTGGCCGCTTGGGCGCTGACTGTCGCGGCGCGAGAGAGCAATGCGCGGGGACAGGTGACACTGGCGCGGATCGCCTTGCTGCTGGCGCCCTTGGCGGCGGGGGCGGCTGGCGTGGCGGCTTGGGCCGCTGTGCGCGACCTAGACCCAACGAGCCATGTCTACCCGGCCATCCTCTGGGCGCTGATGGTCTGGCTGGTGGTGCATCTTGGCGCGGGCGTGTTGATGCAGGGCTACTGCCTTGCAGGGAGCGTCTTTGGCAAGATGACCCCGCGCCACGACGCGGAGCTGCGCAACGTGACGCTCTATTGGCATTTCATGGCCGTGAAAGCGCTGGTGACAACCGCCGTGCTGGGCCTTGCGCCGGGGTGGCTGACATGAGCGACATTCGCGACGAACAAGACGCCCATGAGTTCCGCGCCGAAGCGCTGAGCCTGTGGCGGATCACCTTTGGCCCCTTGATCTGGGCGCTGCATTTCGTCTGCTCCTACGGCGCGACAGCGCTGGTCTGCGCCAAGGCAGGTGCAGAGGCGGTGCCAGTGCTGCGTATGGGCATTGGCATAGGCACCTTGCTGGCGCTGGCGTTGATCTTTTGGTTTGGGCTGCAAGCTTGGCGGCAATGGGATCTGCGGCGCGACCGGGAATGGGAGAACGACGCAGGCACCGGCGAGGATCGGCACCAGTTTCTAGGCCATGCAGGGTTCTTGCTGGCGGCTATTTCCTTCATTGGCGTGGTTTATGTCGCGCTGCCCGCGCTGTTCATCGGCACCTGCGCATGACGCGGAGCTTGGGATATATCGGCCTTGGCCTATTGGCCGTGTTGTGGCTGCTGCCTCTGGGGTCTTGGCTGGGGGCCGATTTCCCACACCATATGCTGCGCCATATGGGGCTGGTGACGGTTGTTGCGCCGCTTTTGGTGCTGGGCTTTCCGAGAGCCACCGCCCCCTTTGCGGTCTCGCCGCTTTTCGGCGCTGTGGTGGAGTTCGTGGTGGTCTGGGGCTGGCACTTGCCGGCGTTGCATGGTTGGGCCGATGGCGGCTGGCCGGGATTGGTTCTAGAGCAAGGCAGTTTCGCGCTTGCAGGGCTGCTGGTCTGGGCTGGCTGTCTGCGGGGCGATCCCTTGGCGGGCGCGGGGGGGCTTTTGCTGACCTCCATGCATATGACCTTGCTCGGCGCGCTCATCATCCTCGCCCCGCGTGATCTATACGCAGAAATCTGTGGCCGTGCAGCAGACCTGAGCGCGCAGCAATTGGGCGGCTTGCTGATGCTGGGCATTGGCACGCCGATCTATCTCGTGGCGGGGCTAGCCTTAGTCGCACGTGCGCTGAACAGCCGAGAGGGCATGGCATGAAACGGGTGATGCAAACCTTGGTCGTCTTGGCTGTAGGTGGGGCTATGGTAGCAATGCTGGTCGTTGGTCTGGGGCTCTATAACGTCTCTGCCCGGGCGGGGCATCTGCCGGGGGTGCGGTGGCTGCTGCACACGACCTATCAGCAGTCCGTGCGGCTGCGTGCGCCTGCGCCGGAAAAGGTGCCTGAGGACATCGCCCATCCTGACCGTGTGGCGCTTGGGGCTTTGCATTTCAAAACCAGTTGCGCCTTTTGCCATGCTTTGCCGGGCCAAGCGCAAAGCGCCACCGCACAAGCGATGGAGCCGCCTCCGCCGCATATTTCTCAGGCAGTTTCAGACTGGGCGCCGGAGGAACTGTTCTGGATCGTGAAAGAGGGGGTGAAAATGACCGGCATGCCCCATTGGCCGACCCCGGATCATGAGGACGAAATCTGGTCGGTCGTGGCCTATCTCACTACCTTGCCGGACCGGCAAAGCCAAATCGCCTTGGCCGGAGAGGGGCGCGACCGGGCGGGCTGTGCACAATGTCATGGTGAGGACGGCAACAGCCGCAACAGCTATATTCCCCGGCTTGACCTGCTGACCCCCGGCCAGATCGCCGAGGCGCTACGCCAGTACCGGGACGGGCGGCGGACGAGTGGGATCATGCAAGAGGCCGCAAGCCTGCTGACAGACAGCCAAATCGCGATGGTGGCACAGAAATTCGGCTCCACCAAAGCACCGCAGGAACAGTCTGCGCCTGCGCCCCAAGCACCCTCCGCAGGGGCGCGGCTGGCGCAGCACGGCACCGGAGATGTACCAGCCTGCACCGCCTGCCACGGCCCTGCGCGGCGGGCCGATGCGCCTATCGCACCTTTGCTGAGCGGGCAGAGCCAAGCCTATCTGGAGACACAACTGAAACTCTGGCGGGCAGGGCACAGGGGCGGCGGAGAGAGAGCCAATCTGATGCGCAAGGCGGCGCAGGATTTGCAAGACGCGGACATTAAAGCGTTGGCGGAATGGTTCGCCAGCCTGCCGCCCTCGTAGGGCTTAGCCTTCGGACCAGTCTTGTAGCGCCGTGATCACACCGTCGGTCAGCGATTGCAAATCCTCCTGCACCGCCAGCGCCGGGCAGGGTCGCTCGAGCAGCGCCGCCATGTCGGCCATGTGAAAGCCGTTGGGCGCGTCCATCTTTTCTAACTCTTCCCAAGTCACCGGCACAGCCACCGGCGCACCGGGGCGCGCGCGCAAGGAATAGGGCGCAATCGCCGTGGCGCCGCGCTCATTGCGCAGCCAGTCGATAAAGACACGGCCCTTGCGCTTGGCCTTTGACATGGTCGCCGTGTAGCGCGCCGGATCGCGGGCGGCCATTACATGGGCAAAGGTTTTGGCAAAGAGTTTAAGCGTGTCCCAACTGCGGGTCCGCCGCAGCGCAAGCCAGACATGCACACCCTTGCCCCCGGTCACAATCGCGCCGGATCGCAGGCCCAATGCCTCCAGCGCATCGCGCACCTCAAAGGCGGTTTTGCGGACGTCTTCCCAGTCCAACCCTTCATCGGGATCGAGGTCAAAGACCAATCTGTCGGGCCGGTCCAACCGGTCCACCCGCGCCCCCCAGATGTGGTACTCCAAACTGCCCATTTGGGCCGCCGCAATCAGACTTTCGGGGCGGGTCGCGTACAGGTAATCCGCCTTATCCCCATCGCTTTCTTCGATCTGTACCCGCGACAACGCATCCGGCATCCCACCGCTGTCGTGCTTTTGGAAGAAACACTGCCCGTCGATCCCCGAAGGGCAGCGGAAAAGCGACAAGGGGCGGTGGCCAATCAGCGCGATCATGCGCGGGGCGACGCGTTCATAATGGCGCGCCACGTCCCCCTTGGTGCATCCCGCTTCAGGGAACACCTTGCGGTCCGCGTTGCTGATGCGCACGCCGCCAATGGTGCTGTCGCTTGCCATGTCGTCGTCCTTTTCAGGGGGTTGCTTTGGTTTTTCGAGCGTTACTTCAGATGCCTCTTTGTCCTGCCGCAGGCCGAGGAAACTGCCGTGGCGGATGATGCCGTCTGATGTGAACTCGGCAAAATCGACCTCAGCCACCAGATCGGCGCGGACCCATTTGGCGTCTCGGGCGATCTCTGGCGGTACGTCCTCTGCGGGGGGCGTTTTGCGGGATGTCATGGCTTTGGAAAGCTCTGTCATTGTGCTTTCCGAAAAGCCTGTGCCGACCCGGCCTTTGTAGCGCAGTGCGCCGTCCTCGTGACTGCCGAGCAACAGTGAGGCAAAGGGGCGGCCTTTCTTATCCGACGGCGAATAGCCGATGATGACAAACTCTTGCCGCCGGGTGCATTTGATTTTCAGCCAGTTTTTGCTGCGACGCCCGACATAGGGCGCATCGATCCGCTTGCTGATGATCCCCTCGGCCCCAGCTTTGCAGGCCTGTTCGAAAACTTCACGCCCATGCCCGACCACATGCTCGCTCAGCCGCAGCGCACCTTTGGGCGGCACGCCAGAGAGCAGCTTGGCCAGCCGTGCGCGGCGGTCCGATTGCGGTTTGTCACGAAAGTCTTTGCCGTCCAAGGAAAGCAGGTCAAAGGCAAAGAAAACCAGCGGATGCCCTTCCTTTAGCGCTTTTTGCAGGGACGAAAACGCCGAGCCATCGATCCGCGCGGCCATGACTTCACCGTCCAACAAAGCCGCATCGCAAGGCAGGGCGTCAAAGGCCCCGGTTAAGCTGCTGAACTTTTCGGTCCAATCCTTGCCGGAGCGCGTGAACAACCGCAGCCCGCCTTTGCCCAAAGAGACCAAACAGCGGTAGCCGTCAAACTTGGTCTCATGCATCCAATCCTCGCCTTCGGGTGCTTCGCTGACCAAAGTCGCCAATTGCGGTTTGACGAAAGCAGGCGATTTACCTTTGCGCTTGGGGCGGGTCTCGGGCGGTGTTTTTGCTGGCGCGTCCGCAGCGATCTCTTCCATCGTGCGGCCGCTTTCAATCGACCTCGCGGTGCCTTTGATCAGACCGTCGGGATCATCACGCGCATAGTCGTCGCGTTCCTTGATCAGCAACCAATTCTCGCGCTTGCCTTGGCCGCGCATCCGTACCAGCGTCCAGCCGCCCTGCATGTGGTGGCCTTGCAGGGTGAACTTGAGCTTGCCGTCTTTCAGACCCTTGTCCACATCGCCTTGCGGCATCCAAGTGCCGCGGTCCCAAAGCATCACCGTGCCGCCGCCATATTGGCCTTTAGGGATCGTGCCTTCAAAGCCGCCATAATCGAGCGGATGGTCCTCGGTACGCACGGCGAGACGCTTTTCCGAAGGGTCGGGGGCGGGGCCTTTGGTGACTGCCCAACTCAAAAGCACCCCGTCCCATTCCAGTCGAAAATCATAGTGCAACCGGGTTGCCGCGTGTTTCTGCACGACGAAACTATAGCCTGCACCAGCCGCCCGTGTCCCACGCGGTTCTTTCGTTTGTTCGAAATCGCGTTTGGCGTTGTAACTGGCCAGCCTGTCAGGATTCTTTGCCATTACGAGGCTTTCTTACGCGGGGCTTTCTTCTTAGCAGGCTTGGCTTTGCTGCCCTTCGCCTCTTTCAGGCTCTCTTTGAGTGCGCTCATCAGGTCGATCACATTCTCCCCCTCAGCGGGCGCGTCATCGCCGGTCTGCACACGTGGGGTCTTCTTGTTCTTCACCTTGGCGTCCAACAGCTTTTGCATCGCCTCAGCGTATTTGTCGCTATAGGCGCTGGCATCGAAAGGCGCGGTTTTGCGGTTGATCAGCGAAGTCGCGACGTCGAGCAGTTCCTTGTCGGTCTCATCGTCCGCGATGTCGGTGAAAATCTCATCGGCTTCGCGCAATTCATCCGCGTAATGCAGGGTTTCCATCAACAGCCCATCGCCGCAGGGCTTTACACAAGCGAGATATTCCTTCCCGCGCATTGTGACCTGGCCCAGCCCCACTTTGCCCGCGCTGCGCAGGGCATCACGCACCACGCGGTAAGCATCTTGGGCCAGATCGTCTGACGCGGTGATGTAATAGGGTTTGTCGAAATAAAGCGGTGAGATTTCACAGGCGTCGACAAATTGGACCAGCTCAAAGGTCTTTTTGGTCTCAAGCTTGATCTGATCCACTTCTTCGGGGTCGAGCAGGATGTATTCGTCGCTGCTCACCTCGTAGCCCTTTACAATGTCCTCAGCCTTGACCGGGCCAATACCGGGGACGGACTTTTCATAGCGAACCCGCTTGCCGGAGGGCTTGTGGATCTGTCGGAACGACACTTTTGAGCTTGTCTTGGTGGCCGAGAATATCTCCACCGGAATTGAGACCAGCGAGAGACGAAGTTGACCTTTCCAAAGTGCACGCGGTGCCATTCCGTTCCTCCTTTAGCCCTTCGCTTCGCCTAAATGGTCAGCCTTCTCCGCGCCGCGTTGGCCCATCGGCTCATCGGGGCCTACGGTGGTGTCATCGCGGGTCTGGGCTTCCATTTCTGAGTTCAACTCTGCCCCCAGCAAAACGATAAAGGCCGAAATCCACAGCCACATCAGCAGGATGATCGCGCCTGCCATACTGCCAAAGCTTTCGTTGTAGCTGCCGAAGTTGCTCACGTAGATCGAAAAGCCGACGGAGGCGACGATCCACAAGATACAGGCGAGCACCGAACCGGGGGTCAGCCACTTCCACTCCGCGTTGTCGCGGGCGGGGCCGTAGCGGTACAGGACCGCAAGCGCCAATACTGTCAGCATGGCCAGCAGGACCCAGCTGCCGTAGGACAGCAGCGATTCAATCCAACCCGGCAGCGCAAAGAAACTGACAACGGCGGGGATCGCCAAGGTGGCGCCCATGCCCAAGAGCAAAACGCCGATCAGCATGATGGTCAGCCCCAAGGTCCAGGCCATCTTCTTGATAAATCCGCGTGTTTCGTCTTCGTCATAAGCAACGTTCAGCCCCTCCATCAGGCTGCCGACCCCTTTAGAAGCGGAATAGAGCGCAAGCCCCAGACCGATGATAAAGGCCCAGCCAAGGCCGGTCTGTTCGGAGCCGGTAACAGCCACCGCTTGGTCGAGGATAATCTTGGCGGCCTCTTCGGGGATCATATCGGTGAGCGCGTCAAGCTGTTCGGTCACCTGCGCGGGCTCCATGACCAGACCGGCCAGAGCCATCAGCGCGGTAACGGCGGGGAAGATAGCCAGAAGCGCGTAAAAGGCCACTCCGGCGGCGACCAAGGACACGTGGTCTGCGGCGATTTCGTCTTTGACCCGGAAAAGGATGTCTTTCCAACCTTTTGCCGGAATTTCCGTCGGTGTTTCCGCACCCCGTCCTCGTGCCATAACCGCACCTCAAAATCCTTGGATATTCAAAATAGATTGGCCCGCCCCAAGGTGGGACGGGCCGAAAGGGCGTCAGCTTTTGACGTCACCCACATTTTGCTTGTCGGCCTCGCTCTTTGCCGCATCGGCGATGCGCTGGCCGCTTTCTTTGGCCTTTTTCACCGCCGCATCTGCTGCGGTTTCCTCGTCAGAGGCTGCGTCGGCCTGTTCCTTGGTCTCTTGCAAGACCTTGCCAGCTTCGTCCTTGGCCGCCTGAGCGACTTTGCCAAGCTTTTCACGCTCTTCCGCGTAGATGCGTTCGGCTTCATGGAAGAGCGCATCGCTGTGCTCACCTAGATAGGCATCTTCGGTCCGGCTGCGGGGCAGGGCGGCACCAAAGGCAGCACCTACGGCCAAAGCCAATGCACCGGCGACCAGCGGATGCTCTTCGAACATATCCGCCGCACGTTCACGGCCTTGGCTTGCGTAGCGACCGGAGGCGTTCCATGCGTCCATCGCACGGGCGCGAGCCATCACAATACGCTCACGTGCTTCGGCGCTCATGCTCTCGGTGCCTTCTGACAGGCGCTGGCGCAGTGCATGGGCGCGTTCGGTGGCCGCATTGGCACCTTCGCGGACGCTTCCGGCAGCACCGCTTGCGGTGTGGCGGATGCTGTCGACAGCAGAGCGGCCTCCGGCAGAAACACGGTCACGGGTATGACGCGCACCGCTTGCCATGGAAGAGCCTGCCGAGCGCACGCCGCTCGCCGCAGAACCAGCCGCACCTTTGACGCCACTTGCCGCAGAACCGGCAGCCCCTTTGACGCCGCTGGCCGCAGAGCGCGCACGATCGCCCATGCTGCGCCCGTCGTCATCGTCGTCGTGATGCACATCACGTGCCCAAGCCGGAACGTTGTCCTGCGACGTACGCTCGGAGCCGTAGCTCGACGCATAGGCGCTGGAAGGTGCGTTAGAGCGCGACGCGTTGCGCACAGCGGGGCGGTGATCGGTGTTTGTCACCGGCACCGGGGTAGGATGCGCACGATCACGGTCGAGCCCTTCATAGCCACGGCTGCTGCGGGTGTTATTACCGCTGCCGAACATCAACCACGCCAGACCAGCGCCTGTTAGCGCCAGAGCAACAGGGTTGCGCTTCGCCGCGTCAGAGACCGAGCGGCCCCAATCGCTGCCATGCTCACGGAACTGATCCGAAAACTGACGTGCGATGCCTTCGATAGAAAACCGATCTTGCAAGTCGTCTAAAGTGTCGGCCAAGCCTGCGCGTTCACGCTCGATCTCGCGTTCAATTTCTTCCGGATTTCTGGAGTCATTTGTCATCGTAAACCTCCTTCATGGTCTGCGCATCGCGCTTCACGTTCTTTGCAGTGCGGCTTGGCGCAAGGCTGCTGAGTTTCAGGTCGCTAGTGCCTTTGTTGGCCATCACATAGGCGACGATCGCCAGCAGGACGCCAACAATAAGCGCAGACCAACCGCCAGGGATGCCCGCTTCAGTTAGCGCGGCAACCAATGCGGCGCTCAACACGTTCAGCGCGGTCAATGCGACCACCACGGCGCCGACGATCATGCCGATGGCAATACCAGCGTGTTTCAGATTTTCGTTTACCTCTGCGCGGGCCAGATCGACCTCTTTGCGCATCAGCGAACTTACGTGGGAGAGTGCTTCGCTCAGCAGGCTCCCCGCAGATTTTTGTGTATCGGTATGTTCAGTGCTCATGACTTATCTCCCGTGACGACAGTTGGGGAAGCTGGGGTGGCGGTGGCACGGCTTGGCACAGTGCTGGGTGCGGTGCTGGACGTCGCGCTGGATGCTGTGCTGGGCGCGTTCGACGCTGGACGTGGCCCGGTACCGGTCATCGGACGGTCGATACGGTCGTCGTCGTCATATTCAACGCCAGAGGTGCCGCTGCCGGAACCGCCACGCGGTGTCTCGCTCGACGCTTTGGCAAAGCGGGTGGCGACAAAGCCCAGCAGAGCGGCCCCACCGAGGAAGACCATCGGGTTGCGTTTGGCAAAACCATTCAGGTCATCAACCATCTCGCGCAGATCCTTGTCGCGCATCGATTCCGACACGTCAGCAAGACCATCGGCCAACTGGCTAAAGCTGCGCTCTTGCGGCGATCCGCTGCGCAATTCATCGGCAGCAGTGCGCAGGGCAGACGCCACGCCTTTTACTTCATCCGCGGCGGTATCGCGGGCTTGGTAAGCGTAGTTTGTGGCTTCATTCGACAGAGTGTCGGCCACGTCGCGCGCTTGAGATTTTGCGGATTCGGCAGCACTGCTTGCAGCGGCCGCAGCCTTGTCCTTGGCGGCGCCAGCTTGCTCTTTTACCGAGCCGCTTTGCGTGTTAGGGGTTGTTGTGTTATCAGGCATGTTGACCTCCTTGTTCAAAAGACGAGATTCAGGATCGCGAGAACGACCACGATCAGGCCGATGAGGTAGAAAATTCCGTGCATGGGTCCCTCCGTTCGAAATTGCTATTGCTTTCTCTACGACCCAACGATTGACCGTGCAGGCGGTTCCGCCTGTTGGTACGAATGTAGAAATAAACCGTCGGACCCATCATTTTGCGCTGAGATTTCATGCAGATAATCGGCGTTTCCCGTTCAGAAAAACGCTCCGAACGCGACGCGGTGGTCTCTTGTTTTGCTGAAGGGGGGCAGGCGTGGCCGGTCGCGGCTGATGTAGACTAGATCAGCTCAGCGGCGATGAACGCGTGCTGATTTTCGCCGCTTCATCGTCATGCGCCTAAAGGGGTCGCGCGCGCCGGGGTGCCAGCGCGCGCGTAGGTTTTAGCCGTCGATACGCGATGCCATGATCGCGATGGCTTTTTGATAAACGCCTGCCGCGTTCCACTGTTGGATCACGCGGAAATTGGGTTGGCCTTCTTGATACCCCGCACCGGGTTGCCAGCCTTTCTGACGCAGGAAGTTGGCGGTTGAGGCGAGGGCGTCGGCTTCGCTATAGAAATCAACGCGCCCATCCCCATTGCCGTCCACACCATAGCGTAGCGCGTTGCCGGGGAGGAATTGCGTATGGCCAAGCTCACCATGTTTGGCGCCTTTGGTATTGGGCGTGATGGCCCCTCGGTCCACTAGTTTCAGCGCACCAATGGCATGTGGCACAAAGAAATCAGAGCGGCGGCAGTCATAGGCCAATGTGGTGATCGCCGAGACAACGGAACTGTCGCCCATAAAGCCGCCAAACCCGGTTTCCATACCGTGGATTGCCAGCAATACGCCTGCTGGCACGCCAAAGCGCTGCTCGAGAGACTGGTAGAAACCGGCATTGCGGGCTTTGCGCTTGCGTCCTTGGGCTACAATCGTGTCAGCACCGCGCACCTGCATAAATTTCGACAGGGAGTATTTGAACGACTTCTGATTACGGTCAGCCGCAATCGTTCCGTTCGCATAGCGCGCATTTGCAAGCGCGTTCAGCCCCCGTTGACCAACACCTGCGGCGCGGGCTTCCTGAGCGAAAGCGTTCTTCCACTGATCGAAGCCATTCGCGTTGTTGCCACATTGCGCGGCAAGCGCGGGACCGGCTGCAAAGGCGCAGATGGCCGCGGTGGTGGTAAAGAAAGTTCTTAGCATGGTTCTGACCCTCTGCGTTACTGTACCGCCAACAGGTTAGCCCGCTCGCGCAAAGGTTCAAACGAAGTTGTAGGAATGGTGCATAATTCTTTGCCAGCGGGGGCTTAGCGCAGCATTGCAAGCGCCCATTCAAGCCCCGGCATGGCCCATTCATAGGCTGGTGTATTGCCATCCCAAGCGAGGGCCGCGCCCCCCACCAACATGCTCATGCTCACCAGCACCACAAAGCCACCCGCCCGCGAGCCTGCGTGACCGCTGCGGCGCCGCGCCTTGCGCGCCCGCTTTTCGATCCGCGTGACGCGTTCTTGGAATGTGGTGGTCGATATCGGCATGAAGGGCGGTCCAAGGGCTAAAGGGTTTGCGTCAGGCGTCCAATGTGCCGAGCAGATGTGGCCAATTCGTGGCAAACCCGTGGCTGCGACGCGGTATCGCGAAAAAAATGCGGGGCAGAGGCGGCTATCCGGTCCCCGTACCCAGATACATCGACAGACCAAACCAAACCGCCGCAGCCGCTCCGACAAAGCCCAGCAGCATCAACAACCCATCGCGGTAGAGCAGACCCAACCCGAAAATCGAAACAGCAATCATGGGCGCGGAGGTGGCAAAAGGCACGAACTCCAAAGGTGGCACAATCAAAAGAATGCCCAGAATGACGAAACAGGCGATGCGCTGGCCCATACGTCCGGCAATGGGGGCCAGACGCTTGTGCAACTTGCTATCGATCCAATTTGAGACCGGTTTCAGCCACTCGACAGCCTTGATCACATGATCTGACTTAAGCGTACGTCGCCGCAGCCAATTGGGTAGCCAAAAATGCTCATACCCCAGCAAAAGCCGGATCACGATCGTCGCCAAGGTCAAAGCCAGCAGGGTCGGATAACCCGGCACGCCGCCCACAGGGGTGAGTTCGGTCAGGGGAAGCACGGCCAACGCAGGCCCGTAGCCGCGTTCGTCAAGCGCGTCGACCAAGGCGCCGACCTTCACCCGGTTCTGGCCTTCCGAGGCTTCTTTTAACTCTTCAATAACCTCGGTCAGCGCACCGGTATCATCATTCATATGCTCTACTCCCGCAGAGCCAACGCTGAATTCCGCCCTCTGTTCCGCGGGTTGGCAATTGGAGGAGTGAGAAAGCAAAAAGGGCGCGGCCAGTGCCACGCCCTTTCGATCTGTCTCAACCAGCCAAGCCGAAGCTCGGCGCGGGATCAGCAGCTATAGTACATGCCAAACTCAACCGGATGCGGTGTGGTCTCGTATTTGACGACCTCCTCCATCTTCAGCGCGATGTATCCCTCGATCTGGTCGCGGGTAAAGACATCACCGGCGAGCAGGTAGTCCATGTCACCGCTCAATTCTTCCAACGCTTCGCGCAGGGAGTGGGCAACGGTGGGGATGTTCTCCAACTCTTCGGCGGGCAGATCATAGAGGTTCTTGTCCATCGCCTCACCGGGGTCGATCTTGTTCTTGATCCCGTCAAGACCGGCCATTAGCAGGGCCGAGAACGCCAGATAGGGGTTCGCTGCTGGATCGGGGAAACGCGCCTCGACACGCTTTGCCTTGGGGCTTTCCGTCCATGGAATACGCACACAGCCCGACCGGTTACGGGCCGAATAGGCCCGCAGAACGGGGGCTTCAAAACCCGGCACCAAACGCTTGTAGCTGTTGGTGGTGGGGTTGGTGAAGGCGTTGAGCGATTTGGAATGTTTGAGAATGCCGCCAATAAACCACAGCGCCTCTTGGCTCAGGTCCGCGTATTTGTCGCCTGCAAAAAGCGGCTTGTTGTCTTTCCAGATCGACATGTTGACATGCATGCCAGAGCCGTTGTCGCCATAGATCGGCTTGGGCATGAAGGTCGCGGTTTTGCCATAGGCATGGGCCACGTTATGCACGACGTATTTGTACTTCTGCTGCTCGTCCGCCTGCTCGGTCAGACCGCCAAAGATCAGGCCGAGTTCATGCTGACAGGAGCCAACCTCGTGGTGGTGTTTGTCCACCTTCATGCCAAGGCGTTTCATGGTGGAAAGCATTTCGGCCCGCAGGTCTTGCGCCTCATCCACCGGGTTGACCGGGAAATAGCCGCCCTTCAGACCCGGACGGTGACCCATATTGCCCATCTCATAGTCGGTGTCCGTGTTCCACGACCCGTCAGAAGCATCAACTTCGTAAGACACTTTGTTGACTTTGTTGGAGAATTTCACGTCATCAAAGATAAAGAATTCAGCCTCAGGACCAAAGAAAGCCTGATCGCCAATGCCGCTTGATTTCAGGTAGGCCTCGGCTTTTTCGGCGGTGCCACGCGGGTCGCGCTCATAGGGCTCACCGGTGTCGGGCTCAACGATAGAGCAATGCACGCAGATCGTTGTTTCCGCGTAAAAGGGATCAACATAGGCGGTGCTGACATCGGGCATCAGTTTCATGTCGGAGGCTTCGATGCTTTTCCAACCAGCGATGGAAGAGCCGTCGAACATGAAGCCTTCTTCGAGGAAGTCCTCATCAACCAGATCGGAAACAATCGTCACGTGCTGCAACGTGCCGCGGGTGTCGGTGAAACGGATGTCGACATATTCGATGCCTTCATCCTTAACTTTGCTCAGGAATTCCTGATTGTTCATTTTTATGGTCCTTTTTGGGTCGTGTCTCTGCTCGCACCGAAAGGGGCGAGTTACAGCGCGTCGGAGCCGGATTCACCGGTTCGGATGCGGATTGTTTGCTCAATCGGGGAAACGAAAATCTTACCATCGCCGATTTTCTCAGTCTTGGCGGCATCCACGATCGCTTCGATCGCGGCGTCGACTTGGTCATCGTCCAGCACCACTTCGACCTTCACCTTGGGCAGAAAGTCGACGACATATTCGGCCCCGCGGTACAGTTCTGTGTGGCCCTTCTGGCGGCCAAAGCCTTTGACTTCGATCACGCTGAGGCCTTGCACACCGACGTCCTGAAGCGCCTCTTTGACCTCGTCCAGTTTGAACGGCTTAATGATGGCTTCGATCTTCTTCATGGTCATCCCCTGACGTTGCGCGCGCGGTTAGGCGTTGGCTTAGACATCTCATTCCCCCGCAGCTAGGTCCAGCGCGGGGCAGGGGGAAAGATGGGGCGAAGTTTCGGTTTGCCAAGCGCCGTCTGTTTTTTGCGCGGTGGTGCACAAAAAATAGGCAGAAGTGAAATATGGCCCGGCTGGCGGGCTGGTCCTTTCTGCCAAGCTCACTAGGTCTGGGCTATGGATATTTCACAGATTACCGCAGACACCCTTGACCTGTCTTTGCTGCGCAAGGGGGCCGGGCATAAATACGACCATGGTCACGCTCTGGTGCTGACCGGCGGGCCGGGACGGACCGGGGCGGCGCGACTGGCAGCGCGGGGTGCGCTGAGGATTGGCGCGGGAGCAGTTACCCTCGGCGTGCCGCCAGCCGCGCAATTAGAGGTCGCGACGCAGATCACGGCGGTAATGCTGCAACGCGTGGCCGATGGCACGGCTCTAACCGATCTGCTGAAAGACAGTCGCATTTCAGCCCTGTGCCTCGGGCCGGGGTTGGGCGTCGGGGAGCGCGCCAGCGAACTGGTCGCGGCAGCACTTGGGGCACCTCGGCTGGTGCTAGACGCGGATGCCATCACGATTCTGGCCCAAAATACTGCGCTGCGCGACAGACTCCATTCCGGCGCTGTACTGACCCCGCATGGCGGAGAGTTCGCACGGCTGGCCCCTGATTTGGCGGATTTGGCCGAACAGGACCGGCCAAACGCCAAAGCCGAAGCCACGCAGCAAGCCGCAATGCGGTTCGGCTGTGTCGTGCTGCTCAAAGGCCCGGAGACCGTTATCGCAGCGCCTGAGGGCAAGGTGCTGCGCCATTGCGCCACCGAAGACCGCGCCACCCCATGGTTGGCGACGGCCGGGGCGGGGGATGTTTTATCGGGTTTTATCACAGGGCTATTGGCGCGGGGGATCGCACCGCTGGATGCTGCGGCCCTTGCCACGTACCTTCACGCAGCGGCCGCGCGTCAGCACGGCCCCGGTCTGATTGCAGAGGATTTGCCAGAATTGCTACCGCAGGTACTACGGCAGTTAGGTATCTAGGCCGCGTGCAACACGTCGCCCCGCGCGCGCGCGGCGTCGGCGGTGCCAAGCTCCAACCCATCGGCGTAGATGATATGGGGCCCATCGCAGAAGATTTGCACCAGCGTGGTCTCAACCTCGCCCAGATCGGTGATGAATTCGCCATCCACCAAAGACCGCGCTGCAACCAGCGCACGTTCGGAGTGAAACAACGCACGCGCACGCCAGTCGCGCAAGAGCAGCATCTGATCGCCCGCCAAAGTCGCGTCGCGTTCAGGCCGGGTGTGGCCCAGCGAGCCGGCCGCAAGCGAAATGCGCCGCACCTTGCGGGTGCTGCGTTGCAGATGACAAATCTTGGCGATGCCGCTATCGCGGGTGATCAGCCGATCCCCAACAGATAGGTATTCAACCGGCATCTCACCGTCGAGCGTCAATATGATAGCGCCTTGAACCAAACCGGTATCAAGCGCGGCGTAGTGGGAAAACTGGCCCGCATGGCGATCTGTGCCGCCTACGCGCCCGACCGTATTCGGTTTCATGGGCGTCTCTTTCTAATGTACCTGCCTCAGGTATCGATCAACATAGGCGAAGATTACGTTAATGTCCTGTGTTTTTTGCTCTCGCATCTGCCCGCAGTCTTTGCTAATCAGCCCCAGTGTCTTGCAAGGCACAGTGCGGGTGTGGCGGAATTGGTAGACGCACCAGATTTAGGTTCTGGCGCCTATGGCGTGGGGGTTCGAGTCCCTTCACCCGCACCACTTTTCTTTTATATCGTTGTAATCGCTGCATTTTGTCGGTCCATCGCCCGATGTCATCTGCCGTGCGACGCCTCTTTTTGTGGGGGCGGGTGCGTTGGATGAATGTCTGCGCTGTCGCCTTCCGCGGCGGGGCGCAGCAGCCACCAAATCAATAAAATCCAAGGCAAAGGCGACAAGATAAACAGCCATCCCCAAGCCGCGCCAGAGCCCGGTTTGTCCCGTGTTTCCTTTTGCGCGTGATCTTCACCCGTCGGCAATGGAGCGGTCATCTGCGCACCAATCCCTTTCTTGGTGGTCGTCGCATGTTCCAGCTTTGCATGGGGAGTATAGCAGATTTTAGCCTCAGTTCCGACGCCTCATTCTGACAGCCGAAGCTGCCGTAGCCAAACGGCGACATTGCGCAGCACCTAGCCAAGGACAGAGAGCCAGAGCCAGACTGTCAGGATCGAGCTACTCGTCGCGATCAACACCGAGCTTGCGGCCACACGCCGGGCGCGGCCGTACATATTGGCGAAAATATAGGCGTTGAACCCCGGCGCCATCGCTGCGGTAAGCACGCCCGAGCGGAAGGCTGCCTGCGGTAGGTCTAATGCTGTGCCGAAGGTCCAGACCAATGCGGGATGCACCAGTAGCGCAATCGCACAGACCATCAAAATCGCCTTAATGTCCCCCTCGGGGCGGTATTGCAACAAGACCCCGCCAAGCGCAAAGAGCGCGGCGGGCAGGGCGGCCCGCACGATCAGCGACAGCGCATCATCCACCACACCGGGGATCGGCAGACCGCTTAGGTTCACCGCAAAACCGCCAAGGATCGCCAGAACCAAAGCATTGCGAAACATCGCACGGCTGACATTGCGCAGCACCATGCGGCGCGACTGGCCTCGGTTGCGAACAAACTCCATGACAGTAATCCCCAGCCCGTAGCAAAAGGGCGCGTGGAAGGACACGATGGCATAGTTTCCGGCCAGCGCATCACTGCCATAGGCTCGTTCGGTAATCGGCAGACCCAGCAGGATCGAGTTGGAGAACAAACAGCAAAACCCAATCGCTACGCTGTCCTCCCAATCGCGGCGAAACAGCACCCGCGCACCAAAAATGCCGAGCGCGAAACATAGCCCCGCGCCAGCGTAGAAACTGATCAGCAAGCGCGGGTCATAGCTGGTGGAAAGATCTATATTGGCAATGGCTTGGAACAGCAGGCAGGGGATGGCGAAATTCTGGGTGAATTTCATCACCCCATCGATGCCAGATACCGGAAAAAGCCCGCGCCAGACGGCAACATAGCCAAAGCCGATGACAAGAAAGACCGGCAGGATGACATCTAAAAGGGTTTGCACGAAAAGGAGCCTTCAAGCGGCGTGGTGGGGCGCGAGCTTGACCCGCTTAATAAGTTTCAGTGATCGGGAAATGCAGAGTGAGCCCGTCATAGGCCGGTTGAATATGATCCGGCACCTCGGCGGCGACGGTGCGGTAATCTAAATCGTTGTGCATATTGGTCAGGACGGCGGTCTCGGGCTTTGCCCGGTCGATCCAGTCCAAGGTCTGCGCAAGGTGGCTGTGGGTCGGATGCGGGTCACGGCGCAGGGCATCGACGATCCAACAGCGCAGCCCGTCCATCATCGGCCAGCAATCCTGCGGAATGTCAGAAACATCCGGCAGGTAGACGACATCCTCAAAGCGGAAACCAAGCGCGTCGATATTGCCGTGGGCCACGGTGAAGGGCGTAAAGCGCAGGGACCCGCCGGGACCGTCGATGGTGACATCCCCGGTAATCTCATGCAGGTCCAAGATCGGCGGGTAGCTGGACCATTCCGGCTGCACGAAAGCATAGCCGAAACGTTCCAACAATGCCGCGCGGGTGGGGGCATCCGCCCAGACCGGCAGCCGTGCGCGCATGTTGATGACGATCATCCGCAGATCGTCCAACCCATGGACATGGTCCGCGTGAGAATGGGTGTAGATCACCGCGTCAAGCCGCCCCACGCCCGCATCAAGCAACTGGCAGCGCATGTCTGGTGAGGTGTCGATCAGCACGGTGGTCGTGCCGTTCTCGGTCACCCGTTCCACCAAGATCGAACAGCGCCGCCGGTTGTTCTTGGGCTCATGGGGATCACAGGCCCCCCAATGCCCCCCCAGCCGTGGCACGCCACCCGAAGAGCCGCTGCCCAATATGGTGACGCGCAACTCGGCCATTAGCTCTTGCCCTGCCACTCAGCGGCCTTGGAAAAGAGTCGTTCAAAGTTAGCCTGCGTGTGCGCGGCAAAATCAGCGTACTCAAGACCAAAAGTCTCAGCCGCGCGGCGGGCGGTATGGGCGGTAAAGGCGGGCTCATTCGGCTTGCCGCGATGGGGCGGCGGGGCGAGGTAGGGCGCGTCGGTTTCCACCAAAATACGGTCGAGCGGGGCGGCGGCAAAAATGTCGCGCAGTTCCTGCGATTTGGGAAAAGCAGTGATGCCGGACATCGACAGGTAAAACCCCAGATCAAGTGCGGCGCGGGCCAGTTCGGCCGAGGACGAAAAACAGTGCATGACGCAGCTATAGGCGCCGTTGTTATGCTCCTCGCGCAGGATGCGGGCCATGTCCTCATCTGCGTCTCGAGCGTGGATAATCAGGGGCAGGCCGCTCTCGCGAGCTGCAGCGATATGGATGCGCAGGGAGGTCTTTTGCACCTCAGCGCTCTCGGCGGTGTAATGGTAATCAAGACCCGTCTCACCGATGCCCACCATCTTGGGGTTGCGGGTGAGGGCGAGCAATTCGTCGACGCTGGCCAGCGGCTCTTCAGCGGCAGACATCGGATGGGTGCCGGCGGCATAGAACACCGGGGCATGCGCTTCGGCAATGGCACGGACGTTTGGTTCGTTCTTCAGCCGGGTGCAAATCGTGACCATGCGCGTCACGCCAGCGTCAGCCGCGCGGGCGATGACACCGGGCAGGTCAGCGGCAAGGCTCTCGAAATCGAGGTGGCAATGGCTGTCGGTGATTTGGGGCGTGTCGGTCATGCTGTCCTTTCGGCTATCTTGGCGCCGTCTGGCCTATCTGCCGCAGGGTATCTAGGACCAGCGCGGCAGGGTCAAGGTTCACTGCCAGCCCATGGCGGGCGCGGTCGGATATCTGCTGCGCCGCATCGGCCCAAGCGCGCCCCTGCGCCGGGCTGGGGGAGAGGCGTTGCAACACGGCGATCTCATCGGCGCAGGCAGGTTGCGCGGGCGGTGCACCGGTGGCCCCGGTGCGGGCCAGACGCACCAGCAACAGGTCAAGCAGGGTAAAGAGCAGGTCGAGTTTGGCTTCCCCGCCACGCTGAGCGGCGGCTTCGGCTAGTTTGATGGCGCGGCCCCGGTCCATCTGTGGCAGCGAGGACAGCAGGCTTACCAAATCGGCATAGGTGCGCACCCCGCCCATCAGAGACAGCCGCAGCGCCCCGCCGACCGAGCCGCCGGAAAGTTCGGCCAGCGCGGCAGGGTCGGCGTCGACTTCCACCCCGGACCCGGCCAGCGCCTCGGCCATCTGATCCGCGTTCAGGGTGCTAAGCCGCAATGTACGGCAACGCGAGCGGATGGTGGGCAGGAGACTGGAAGGCTGGTGGCTGAGCAGCAGCAGGATGGCCCGCTCAGGCGGCTCTTCCAACATCTTGAGCAGCGCGTTGGCGGCATTGGGGTTCATCTCATCCGCGTCGTCGATAATGACCACGCGGCGGCCCCCGTCGGCGGCGGACATCTGGAAAAAGCCGTTGAGCGCACGGATGTCGTCCACCACGATCTGCTTGCGCATCTTCTTGGTGTCGGGGTTGATCGTGCGGGTGACAGATTTCAACCCGGCCTCGGCCCCAGCCGCCACACGACGGGCAACCGGGTGTTCGGGGTCGATGTCGAGCGTGTCGGCCTTGGGCATGTCAAACATCCCGCCGTCGTCGGGGTCCGGCGTCGCCAGCAGAAAGCGCGCAATGCGCCAAGCGAGCGTGGCCTTGCCGACACCGCGCGGGCCGGTCAGCATCCACGCGTGGTGCAATTTGCCACTGTTAAAGGCGTCAAGGAATGCCGCTTCTGCCGCAGTCTGGCCGATCAACTTCGGCGTGTCGCGCGGGTGGCGTGCACCTTCTACGCGGTCGGGCTGGGGGGCGTCATCTGTCATGGCATCGGTCTAGCATGTTTCACCGCTAAGGGAAGCGGGCAGGGCGCGTGGATTACCCCAATCGCGCCGATACAGTCGCGGTCACATCGCGGGCCACGCTGTCAATATCGCGGCCCCCGTCGATCACGTGGAAACGGTCGCTAAACTCTTCAGCGAGGTTAAGGAAACCGCTGCGCATCTTCGCTTGTAACTCAACGCCGAAATCCTCGAACCGCTCCTCGGCGGTCTGGCGCGAAAGGGCGCGTTCAAGACCGTGGGCCGGGTCCATGTCGATTAGGATCGTCAGGTCAGGCTCCACCCCAATCATCAGGCGGTGCAGATCGTCGACCATCTGCCGCAGGTCACCGCGCGACAGACCTTGATACATCCGCGTGCTGTCAGCGAAACGGTCGCAGATCACCACCTTACCGGCGTCAAGCGCAGGGCGAATGGTGCGCTCTAAATGATCGCGCCGTGCGGCGGTGAAAAGCAGGATTTCGGTCTGTGCCGACCAACGGTCCGGATCGCCCTGCAAGACCAAGGCACGGATTTCCTCTGCACCGGGGCTGCCCCCCGGTTCGCGGGTCAACACAACGTCGTGGCCCTGCGCTGTCAGATGCTCTGCCAAAAGCCGCGCTTGGGTGGATTTGCCGGAGCCGTCGATCCCCTCGAATGTGATAAACAGACCCGCTTGGCGAGCCTTTGCGTCACGGCTCACGAAGCTGCTTCGGCTTCGGCTTCAGGGGCAGGGGCCGCGCCCTGCGGTCCGGCGTTCAGACGGTTCATAAGATGCATCGCAGCAGCGGTCATCTTGACCATAAAGCCGCCCGGCGCAACAGAGGCAGAGGCCACCAGCGGCACCCGCAGCGCAGGCAATTCACCCCGGTCCACGACCAATTCTGCCAGTTCCGCCCCTTTGCTAATCGGCGCGTGGAACGGGCCGGTATAGATCACCTCCGCCTCAACCTCATCGCCGCCCGTCACAGGCACCAGCATCTCCAGATCGTCCTTCAGTTCAAGCCCCACCGACTGCGCGGTGCCAAGTGCCACCGGCGCCTGAGCAATCTGCGTGCCTGCCTTGCCCAATTCACGCTGCGTGAATTGGCGGAAGGCCCAGTTCACCACCGATTCCGCCTCTTGTGCGCGGATGGCGGCGCTGTCGAGACCGGAGAGCACAAAGATCACCCGGCGGTCGCCCTGTTTGGCCGAGCCGACAAGCCCATAGCCAGCCTCTGCCGTGTGGCCGGTCTTGAGGCCATCTGCGCCAATGTTCAGGCCCAACAGCGGGTTGCGGTTGGATTTGTTCTGCGGGGCGCGCCCGTCAAAGGCGAACTCCCGCTCGGCGAAGAGCGGATAGAACTGCGGGAAGTCCGTGATGATCCGATTGGCCAGCAGCCCCAGATCCCGCACGGACATCAGATGCCCCGCCTGCGGCCAGCCGTTGGAATTGGCAAAGGTCGAATTGGTCATCCCCATTTGCTGCGCGCGCTGTGTCATCAGCCGCGCGAAACCGTATTCCGTGCCATCGGGGCTCAGCGCCTCAGCGATCACGGCGCTTGCGTCATTGCCAGACAGCACAATGATCCCGCGGATCAGGTCTTCGACCGACACACGGTCGGTGGTGTCCAGAAACATCGTCGAGCCGCCATAAGACATCGCGTGCTCCGAGACGGGCAGCTTCTCAACCAGATCAAGCCCGCCGTTCTGCTTGCCGCGCTCCACCGCCTCAAACGCCATATAAAGCGTCATCAGCTTGGACATCGACGCAGGCGGCAGCGGCTCATCGGCGTTTTTTGCGAGCAGGACAGTGCCGGTGGTTTGGTCAAGCACATAGGCCGCCGTGGCGCGTGTGTCGAACGCGTCGGCGGGCTGGAGTGTCAGTAACAGCGCCACGGCAGCGGCGAATAGGCGGATCATGGCGTTTCCTCCGGTAGGATCAATTCGACACGGCGTAGGCATCGGTAAAGCCTTCGGCCTTCACCGCTTTGAGCAGACTGTCGCGTTCGGATTTGCTGGTGGCGGGGCCGATCACGACGCGCCAGAAGGGTTTGTTGTTAATCTCGCTGCGTTTCACCGTGGGCACCATGCCCGCGCTTCGCATTTGTTTTGCGGTGCGGGTGGCATTGGCCTCAACACTGAAAATGCCCAACTGGATATAGGGCTTGGCCAGCTTGGCCGCGGCGGGACGCGACGGTTTTGGCGCGGCGGGGGCTTTCGGCTTGGCGACCGGGGCGGCAGCGGGCTTGGCCACAGGTTCAAGCGCTGTCGCAGTGACCGGTGCCGGGGCCGAGAGATCGCTCGTATCGGTGGTGGCGGGGGTGCTTTCTGCGTCATCGGCCACAGTTTCCGCAGCGGCCGCGGTTTCCTCACGGCGCAGGGCCGTAACATTAAGCGGCGTAGGCGCGCCGGCGAGAATGCCCAGTGCAGCAGCGGCATCGGATGAGATTTGCAACTTCGGCCCCGGCAGTTCCCGCTCGCGGCGGAACAGCGCACCGATCACGAATTTGCCATTGGCCTCATTGCGCACGATCACCCGCTCAGGCTCCGTCACATCAGGATGCGCCACCCAGACCCCGCCGAGCGAGGGCCGCCCGTCCCAAAGACCATCTTCTGTCGCAGAAAAGACCTCGGGGGCTTCAACATCGCGCTCAACCAATTTGGTCGAGGTGCTTTGCACCGCGCCGGGGTTTTTCTTGTCGCCGAAAGGAAGGCTGAAATCGCCCCCTTCGCAGCCTGCCAAAGCCGCCATCGCCAAAATGCTCACACCCATTAGTGCTGCGCGACCTTTGTTAAAGCGCAACGGTTGATTGTCCCTGCTCATGCCCATGCTGTCCTTGCCTGCTGTCGTCGCGCCATCGCGACCCGTTCCCGCGAGAATCCCGCGCCGTTGGTTCGGCACGTCCCAGACCCCTCTGAAAGGGGTTTTGCGGCACAGTAACCCGGCTGAACCCGCTTTGCAAAGAGGGCGAAGCTGGGATCGGCAAAATTTCCCCACGCCCGTAGGTTAAGATTTTGGACGAAATCGGCATTTGCCGAATCAAGCGCAGCGTTCTAGGAGGAGCGGGCTGCGGAGGAGTGGCAGAGTGGTCGAATGCACCGGTCTTGAAAACCGGCGTGCGTGAGAGCGTACCGTGGGTTCGAATCCCACCTCCTCCGCCAGCCTTCTCAGAAAAACTAAGACGTATCATTTGCATGATGTGAGAGATCCTCAGTCAGCCGCCTTTCGGCTTGGTACTGCCCATGTCATCCGTTCTGGCGTACCCAACCGAAGACGGATCCTGATATCGCAGCGCTTGGCTAGCTACCGCCACGCCGCGCATACCAGTCGCTCACAGCAAGGTTGCACGAAACAGACAGAAACCGCGAGCGATCAGAGAGCCGCCGAGCCTCACGCCCCAGCGGTACGCGCTATTCTTTACACGAGTTGTAAAACTTGCACCCCCATTGTCCATCTGGGTCTGGAAACCACAAATTGGGGAGGGAAAAGTTCTGCACTGACATGTGACTGTTGTGCGGCTGCCATAGCATTCCAGCTGCGAGCATTGAGGCTATCGAGAATGCCAGACCCGACAGGATATTCGTCCAAGTGGATGCGGTCATGTCCTTATCTCCATGTTGAATTTCAAGCTATTAGGAAGCGAATGGCACATAGAGCTTCGGCCAGCTCCTAAGAAACGAAGCAGAAACGGCGCGCCATTTCGGATAGCGCGAGGCGTCTGTTGTAACTTGATAGAACGTTGGAGTTGCGACGTAGGCCGGGTTGGCAATTCTGTCTGCTCTAATGAAACTATAGGCATAAAACGTCGATTTTTGCAAGCTGCAAGCCGCCCTTGGCGGAAGGCCTCTGCGCATTGGCTTGTCAGAAATGCGCGAGCGCTTTGGTGCCCCATCGGGCGGATGAGAAACTATAGAACCCTAACCGGCGCTTTACCTGAGCACTGGCAGGCCACTAACCGCCACCACCAACCCAACGGGCCAAGGTGTCAACGCCCTTCCACAGCCCAAGCGACAACAGCGCGAGCACGATCAGGCTGGCGAACATCAAATCCGTCTGACCGCGCCCATTTGCCAACAGCATCAAATGTCCCAGACCGCGCGAGGAGCCGACCCATTCGCCGATCAACACCGCCAGAGGCCCATAAACCACCGCCAGTCGCAGACCGGACATGAGCCCCGGCAAGGCGTAGGGAAGACGCAGCAGAAATGTTTCGCGCAACCGCTGTGCGCCGCTGAGTTGGGCCAGATCCCGCAGACCGCGGGGCAGGGCCATCAGTTGGTCAAAAAGCGCCGAGGCGATGGGGAAATAGGTCACCAGCGCGATGGTCACGACCTTAGAGGGCATGCCGTAGCCCAGCCAAAGCGTCAGCACCGGGGCCAGCGCGAAGATGGGCACAGATTGCGCTGCCACCAAGACGGGCCGCAAAAGCCAGCGCGCCCGGCGTGACATGGCCAAGAGCAAGGCTGTCTCGACCCCGAGAAACAGTCCGATCGCCAGCCCAAGGGCCAAGTTTCCCGCAGACCAAAGCGCGTTTTGCCACAGCAAACTCGCGTTGGACCATAGAGCGGACCCAACCCGCAGGGGGCCGGGGAGGATAAAGGGCGGCACCGCGCTCAAACTTACGATTGCCTGCCAAATCAGCAGCGCAACAGCGAGGCTAAGCCCATAGCGCCCAAGCCGGTTGCCTGCATGCCGCATCACGCGGGCACCTGTGTGGCGCAGCGTTTCAATTCGCGCGAGAGGATGGCTTGCGCGGCGAGCGTCTCTTCTGCTTCGGCGGCGCGGGGCGGCAGGCTTGAGGGCAAAGAACAAGGCACAATCCCAGCCTGTGTTGCGATCCATGCGTGATGGGCGAGACGGGCGGCCTCTGCCGGATCATGGGTGATCAGAACCACAGTGCGGCCCGCGAGCAGACGCGCTGCCAGATCCTGCATGTGGTGACGTGTCAGCACGTCCAAGGCGGAAAAGGGTTCGTCCAGCAGCACGATGGGGCGATCTTCGTAAAGCGTGCGGGCCAGAATGACCCGTTGACGTTGTCCTGCCGACAGTTGGGCCGGACGACGTTGTGCCTGCGCGGCAAGGCCAACTTCTGCCAGCAAAGCCCGTCCGCGCTGAAGGTCTGGCCGCGCCCCGCGCAGACGCGCTCCGATAACGACATTGGCCAGAGCATCGGCCCAAGGCAGCAACTGGTCATCCTGCGCCATCATCGCCACGCGCGGCGCGAGTGCTGCGCCGTCGGTCGCGGTAATCTCGCCCGTTAGCCGCGCCGCACAGGGCAAATCTGCGATCAGCCGCAGCAAGGACGTTTTCCCCACGCCTGACGGGCCCAGAAGGACGTTCCACTGTCCCGCCGCGAAGGTGGCATCGAACTGTGCGATCAAAGGGCCCGCCGGACCTTCCAGACGTCCCGAGATATGTAATGCCGGGGCGGTCATTGTATGCAGAACGTTCTGGCGTTGCCGCACAGGCGGATGTTCACTGTGGCCCGCCTAAACCAAAGCGGCACCGCAGTGGGGAGGCGGTGCATCACCCCTCCAGCCGCTAGCGCGACCAGCTTGCTGCCAAAGGTTTCGCCACATGTAGGCGTCTTCATTTCCCCACCGGCGCGGTCACATCCACCACAAGATCAGCCGCAGGGATCGTGCTATCAACGGTACCGCTCGACAGCAAAAAGGCTTCGAACCGGTCATAGCGCCCATGATCTACGGCGGCAGGACGGGTTGCGAACCGAGGCCAAGTATCTTCCCAAGCGCGGATGTTGAGCGGGTTGCGCAGCTGTGCGTCCGAGGCAAAGAAGGTCTCGCCACTGCCGGCAGGATCATTGATAATGTCAGCCGTCGCGCGTTCTGTCGCCGCGAGGAAACGCGCGATGCGGTCGCGGTCCATTCCTTTTGCATCGGCAATATAAATTAATTCATCATAGGCCGGAACGCCTTCAGCCTCGGGGTAAAAGCAACGGCCTTCGTGGCCTTCAAGAGCCATTTGGTTCAGCTCGAAATTGCGAAACGCACCGATGACCCCGTCGACCTGACCGGACATGAGGGCCGGCGTGATAGACCACCCGATGTTGATCTGCTCAACCTCGGCGGGGTCGACGTCACTGTGGCTTAGCATGGCGTCCAGCAGCATTTCCTGCACCCCCGCCACGGCAAAGCCCACCCGGCGCCCTGCCAGATCGGCCAGAGTTTGCACCGGCCCGTCAGCCCGAACCACAAGACAGGTAAGCGGGGTCTCTATCAACGTCCCAACGCGGCGCAGGTCAAGGCCTTCGCGTTGCGACAGATGCAACTCAGGTTGATAGGACAGGGCAAGATCGACCTGCCCGGCGGCCACCATACGCGGGGGGGCATTGGGGTCTGACGGGGTAACAATCTCGACCTCTAACCCCGCGTCAGCAAAATAGCCGCGCTCTTCGGCCAGAACGATCGGTCCGTGGTCTGGATTGATGAACCAGTCGAGCATGACAGTCATCTTATCCTGCGCCAGCGCGGGGGCCGCGAAGAGCGTAAGGGCGAGGGGGGCAAGGATTTTTTTCAAGGGATGGCTCCAATAGTCACTGTGTTTGAGAAAGCGTTAGGCACCGGGCAGGGCGAGCAGGGCGATCTCGCCCGGCCAGCGGGTGCGGAGGGCGGTGGCCGCGTGATGGGCGCGCAGACCGGTGCGGCAGGCGAGCACGATACGCGACGTATCAGGCGGCAGCGGCAGCTGCGCCAACGCGTCGGGCGGGACATGGCAGGCCTGAGCGGTAAAGGGGGCGGGGGCTTCGGCCCGCAGGTCGATCACCAGATCGGACGAAGTAATCTGGCTTTCGGCGATGAAAGGCGCGTGCGTTTCAGGCTCGGGCGCGCTGTCAAAACGGAAGCCTGACATGCGCCACTTCGCGGCGTCCCAGATCATCAACTGTCCGAGCGGCGAGGGCGACAGCCCCAGCAATACCGAAAGCGCCATCTGCGTCTGCGCCGCGCCAATCAATCCCACCACCGGCCCCAAGACACCCGCCGTGGCACAGGTGGCCGCCGTCTGTGGCAGGTCAGGGAAAACCGCGCGAAGAGAGGGGGCAGCCCCGCAGAAGCCGCCAACATAGCCCGACAGTCCAAGCGCGGAGGCAGAGATCAGTGGCTTGCCCGCCACCCGCGCCGCGTCCGACAATGTCAGGCTGGCGGCAAAGGTATCTGCACAGTCGAGCACGATGTCACATTCCGCCATCAACGCGGGTGCATTGGCGGGGGTGAGCCATTCGGCGCGGGGCATGACCGTCACTTCGGGGTTCAGCGCCGCCATCGCTCCGGCCGCGGCGGTGACTTTGGGCCTGTCAATATCGCTCATCCGGTAGAGCGGCTGGCGGTGCAGGTTGCTGATCGCGACCACGTCACCATCGACCAGCGTGATCTGCCCAACACCGGCCCTAACACCGACCCCCGCCCCCACGAGGTATTGCAGCACCGGCACCGCCAAAGCCCCGGCACCGACGACCAAGACCCGCGCCGCCGCCAACCGCGCTTGTCCGTCCGCGCCGACCTCTGGCAGAATGGTCTGGCGGGCATAGCGGCTCATGCCGTCACCTTAAGCCATTCGCGCATCCGCGCTTCGGGGTCTGCATTCAGCGTAATATCCGTGACCGCCGCCACCGTGTCTGCTCCGGCGGCAAAGGCACCGGGCGCACGGGCGACGCTCATCCCGCCAATGGCGCAAAGCGGGATGTCCCCGATCCGCGCCTTCCATTCGGTCAGCCGATCAAGCCCCTGTTCGGTCCATTTCATCTTTTTCAGGATCGTCGGATAAACCGGACCAAGCGCGATGTAATCGGGGGCGAGAGTCAGCGCACGGTCAAGCTCCGCGTGGTCATGGGTCGAGAGGCCCAGCTTCAACCCCACCCGGCGGATTGCGACGATGTCGGCTGTGTCCAGATCCTCTTGGCCCAGATGCAGCCAATCAGCCCCCAGATCGATCGCCAGTTCCCAGTGATCATTCACCACGAGCATCGCTCCGTGCTGGCGGCAGAGGTCGAGAGCAGTGGTGATTTCCCGGCGCAGCACGTCTTGAGACGCGTCCTTGATGCGCAGTTGCACCAGCCTGACGCCCAAAGGCACCGCCCGCGCGATCCATGCAGCGCTGTCGAAAATGGGATAAAAACGTGGGAGGGTCATAGCCAAGCCTTTCCGATCACAGGGGTGGAGGGCACGGCCATGTCGCGCTGGCCCATGGGGCCGGATGCGGCGGCGAGCGCGCCTGCGCGGCAGGCCAGTGCGAAGGCCTCGGCCATGGCAGCGGGGTCTTCGGCCTCGGCCACGGCGGTGTTCAGCAGCACCGCGTCAAACCCCATCTCCAACGCCTGCGCGGCATGGCTGGGCAGGCCGAGGCCCGCGTCGATTACCATCGCCACATCTGGAAAGGCCGCGCGTAGGCTGCGCAGCCCATGCAGGTTGTTCAGCCCCAGCCCCGAGCCAATCGGCGCGCCCCATGGCATCAGCACCCGGCAGCCTGCATCGACCAGCCGCGCGGCCAAGATCTGATCCTCGGTGGTATAGGGAAAGACCTCGAACCCATCGGCGCAGAGCACTTCGGCAGCCTCGATAAGGCCGAAAGGATCGGGTTGCAATGTGTCGGCATGGCCGATCACTTCGAGCTTGATCCAATTTGTCTCGAAATACTCCCGCGCCATCTGCGCGGTGGTGATTGCCTCGCGCGCCGAATGGCAGCCGGCGGTGTTGGGCAGCAGGTGCACGCCCAAGCCCCGCACCATGTCCCAAAACGCCTGTCCCGCCCCCTGTTCGCGGCGCAGCGAAACGGTGGCAACCGGTGCGGCGCTTTGACGAAAGGCGGCTTCCATCACCGCAGGCGACGGGTAGCGCGCGGTGCCCAGCATCAGCGGCAGGGGCAGGGAAACGCCGTAGAAGTCGCGCATCGCTCAGCCCCCCTGCATGGCGCTGAGCACTTCGAGCCTGTCGCCATCGCTTAGCATGGTCTCGCCCCGCGCACCTGCCGGGACAAAGCTGCCGTTAAGCGCCGTAGCGACTTTCGCCGCGCCCCAACCAAGTTCTACCAATGCCGCGTCAAGCTGCGGGGCAGCGACTTCACGCGCCTCGCCATTCACTTCAATCTTCACGGAATAGATCCCCCGTTGCCGCTGTTGCTAGAAACTCTGCCGCCTGTTCGGCCAAAGCCGGAGCCATGAGAAACCCGTGCCGAAACAAACCGTTAAGGTGCAGCGTGGTGCCACGTTGCACGATGCCGGGCAGGTTGTTTGCGAATGCGGGGCGCAGGTTGGCCCCCATCTCGATGATCTCGCCTTCGGCAAAACGCGGGTCGAGCGCATAGGCCGCCGAGAGCAATTCCAGCGCCGAGCGGGCGGTTATTTTGGCGCGGCTCGCGCTCTCAATCTGGGTGGCGCCGAGCATGTAGATACCGTCACCGCGCGGCACCACGTAAAGCGGGTGGCGCGGGTGCAGCAGGCGGATCGGGCGGGTGAGGGTGATCTCTGGTGCACGCAGCAGGATCATCTCGCCGCGCACGGCACGCAGACCGGGCAGAGCGTCGCTGGCGGCCATGCCGCGGCAGTCGATCGCCGGGCCTGCGATTTCCGACGGGGCGAGAAATGTGGTCTCGATTTCCACCCCCTGTGCGGCGAGCGTTTGGGTCAGATCATGCAGCGCTTGGCGGGGGTTCAGATGCGCTTCTTCGGCAAAGAACAAACCGCGCCGGTGGCGGGGGGCAAAGTCGGGCTCAAGAGTGGCGATGGCTTCGGCGTCACAGATGCTATGGCCTTCTGTCCGGGCGGCAAAGCGCTGCAATTCCGCGCGGTCGCGTTCGGGGGCGAGGACCAGCGTACCCTTGTGCGTGACCTCGGTGACCTCTCTCCACAGCGCCGCGGCGCGTCGACCATGTGTTACCACCGCAGGCTCGCTCAGCGCCCCTTCGCAGAAGGGCGCCAGCATGCCGCCCGCCCACCACGAACAGCCATGCGGCCCGGGCGTGCCTTTGCGGTCAATGAGCCGAGGCCGCAGCCCCTGCGCCAGACAAGCCCGCGCGGCCCAGAGCCCTGCCACGCCCGCGCCGATGATGGTGACGTCACTCATGCGACCAAACGCCATGAAAATGGTGCACCGGGCCGTGGCCGCTGCCGATGTTGAGGGTGTTTGCTGCGGCAATGGCGCGTTGCAGATAGGCATGGGCGGCTTCCACCGCCTGTGGCAAAGGCAGCCCCCGCGCCAGACCCGCGGCAATGGCGGCAGAGAGCGTGCAGCCGGTGCCATGGGTGTTCGCGGTCTGCTGGCGTGGCGCGGCAAGACGCAGGGTTTCCTCTGCCGTAATCAGCAGGTCGACGCAGACTTCGCCCTTGCCATGCCCGCCCTTCATCAGCACCGCGCCGGGACCGGCAGAGAGCAGGGCGCGGCCTTGCTCCAACATGCTGGCCTCGTCTGTGGCCTCCGGCTTGCCGAGCAGCCGAGCGGCCTCGGGCAGGTTCGGCGTCAGCACATGGGCGAGGGGCAACATCCGGTCGCGCAGGGTCGCTACCGCCTCGGTCGAAAGCAGCGCATCGCCGGATTTCGCCACCATCACCGGGTCGAGCACGACAGGCGCAGGGCAGCCCGCCAACCCATCGGCCACGGCATTGATTGTTTCAGGATCGCCTAACATCCCGATTTTGACCGCGCTGATCTTCAGATCATCGAACACCGCCGCCATCTGCGCACGGATCATCGCAGGCGCGATCATCGCAACCCCGGTCACCGCGCGGGTGTTCTGGGCGGTCACGGCAGTGAGCACGCTTGCCCCGTAGACGTCAAGCGCGCTGAAGGTCTTGAGATCGGCCTGAATCCCCGCCCCGCCGCCGCTGTCAGAGCCCGCAATCGTCAGTGCTTGAAACGCCATATGGCCCCCATTCGTCAGATGGGCCAAGGGCGTGTGGATACGGGATAAACGACGGGCCGCATAGGGCCGATGCTTGCTTCCGTTCCCTACGCCGGTACGACCCGGATCAGGTTCGATGGGTCGGTTTTCACCTCTCAGCCTTGCGGCACCCCAACGGATTGCCGGCAGGCTAGCGAGGGGCGTTCATAGGGTCAACAGCAGTTAATGGAATTATTTCTTATTAAGGTAATTCAGTTGGTTGCAGTGCAAACCTCACGCATCACATGAGGATTCATTAATGAAAATCTCGCGACTTGGGGATCACGCGGGTGTCGCGCGGATGGCTATGCATCGCCACCTGACCGGGCAGCGGATGGGTCGGATGATCGCCCCGCGTGGTGATGCCGGGCATCGGCGCGTCGGACAGCGCCGCGAGCCGGTCAGAGCGGTCCTCCAGCCTATCGGCCACCACATGGATCACCCGCCCGTCGGTCTGCACACGCCCCTCCACGACCAGCAGCCGCGCGGCCATGATCGTGGGGCGGTAAAGCTTGAACATATTCGGCCAGATCACGAGGTTGGCGACGCCGCATTCATCTTCCAACGTGATGAAACACACCCCCTTGGCGCTGCCGGGTTTTTGGCGCACCAGCACCAGCCCGGCGAGTTTCACCTGCCGCCCGTGGCCCATGCGCGCCAGATCCCGGGCCGAGGAAAACCCCTGCGCGGCGAGGCTGGCGCGGTAGAAAGACATCGGATGCGCCTTGAGCGACAGGCGCAGCGTCTGGTAATCGGCCACCACCTGTTCGGCCTTCGGCATCACTGGCAGGGCGACTTCCGGCTCCGGCCCCTGAGCCGCGGCCTCGGCATGGTCAAAGATCGGCAGAGAAGGCGCGTCACGCAGCCCTTGGGCTTGCCAGAGCGCTTGCCGCCGGTCGATCCCCATACTGTGCATCGTGTCGGCGACGGCGAGTTGGCGGATCGCCTTGGCATCCAGCCCGGCGCGGGTCTTGAGGTCTTCGACATCCGTGTAAGGCGTCTCGCGCCGGTCCATGATCCGCGCGCCCGCCTTTTCCTGCAGCCCGTCCACCATGCGCAGCCCCAGCCGTAGGGCAAAACCGTCGCCGCAAGGCTCCAACGTGCAGTTCCAGTCCGAGAGGTTCACGTCCACCGGGCGCACTTCGACATCATGTTCCCGCGCGTCGCGCACGATCTGCGCCGGGGCATAAAACCCCATCGGCTGCGAGTTCAGCAGCGCGCAGGCGAAGGCCGCCGGGTAGTGGCATTTCATCCATGACGAGACATAGACTAGCTTGGCAAAACTCGCCGCATGGCTTTCGGGGAAGCCGTATTCACCGAACCCCTTGATCTGGTCAAAACAACGCTGCGCAAACACCGGATCATAGCCGCGTTTGGTCATGCGGCCCACCATCTTGTCCTGCAGCTTCTCGATCGTCCCGCGCGAGCGGAAGGTGGCCATGGCCTTGCGCAGCTCGTTGGCCTCGGCGGGCGAGAAGCGCGCCGCGTCGATGGAGATTTTCATTGCCTGTTCCTGAAAGATCGGCACGCCCAGGGTCCGGCTGAGGATGCTAAAGAGTTCATCCTGCGGATAGGCCGGGCCGGGGGCGGGGTAGACGACGCTTTCGAGCCCCTGACGGCGGCGCAGATAGGGGTGGACCATGTCGCCTTGGATCGGGCCGGGGCGGACGATGGCGACCTCGATCACCAGATCGTAAAAGACGCGGGGGCGCAGTTTCGGCAGCATCGCCATCTGCGCGCGGCTTTCGACCTGAAAGACGCCAAGGCTGTCGCCCCGGCAGAGCATGTCGTAGGTCGGGCGGCCCGTAGCGTCGTCCTCGTGATCCTCCACCGGCACCGTGGCCAGTTCCAGCGGACGGTCGTAATGCGCCTCAATGAGGTCGAAGCATTTGGCGATGCAGGTCAGCATGCCAAGCGCCAGAATATCGACCTTAAAGATCTGCAGCGCGTCGATATCATCCTTGTCCCATTCGATGAAACTGCGCTCGGGCATGGCGCCGTTGCCGATGGGCACGATCTCGGTCAGGGGGCGTTCGGTCAGGATGAAGCCGCCGACGTGCTGGCTCAGGTGCCGCGGCATGCCGATCATTTGGGAGGCGAGTTTCAGCACCATGCGCAGGTAGGGGTCGGACAGGTCCAGCCCCGCCTCGCGGGCGCGGGAGTCGTCCATCTCACCTTCGAAACTGCCCCAGATCGTGCCCGCAAGTTTCGAGGTCACGTCTTCGGAAAGCCCCATCGCCTTGCCGACCTCGCGAATGGCCGAGCGCGGGCGGTAGTGGATCACCGTGGCGCAGAGCCCGGCGCGGTGGCGGCCGTATTTGCCGTACATGTACTGGATGACTTCCTCGCGCCGCTCATGCTCGAAATCCACGTCGATGTCTGGCGGTTCGTCGCGTTCTTCGCTCAAGAAACGCTCGAACAGCAGGTTGTGCACCGCCGGGTCGACCGAGGTGATGCCGAGGCAGAAGCAGACCGCGGAATTGGCCGCCGAGCCGCGCCCTTGGCAAAGGATCGGCGGCTGTGCTTCCTCGCGGGCGAAGCGGACGATGTCATAGATGGTCAGGAAGTAGCGGGCGATCTTCTTGGACTCGATCAGGGCGAATTCCTTCTCGATGGTCTTTTTCACCGCCTCGGGCACGCCTTGCGGGTAGCGCCGCGCAGCGCCCTCCCATGTGAGGCGGGCGAGTTCCTCCATCGGGCTGCTCCCCTCGGGGACGATCTCATGCGGGTATTCATAGGCCAGATCGGTGAGGCGAAAGGTGATGCGGTCCGCCAGCCGCCGCGTCTCGGCGATGGCATGGGGCCAGTCGGCGAAGAGGCGCATCATCGCCTCAGGCGATTTCAGATGCCGCTCGGCATTGGCGGCCAGAAGATAGCCCGCCTTGGGCACGATCACGCCCTCGCGGATCGCCACCATCACGTCCTGCAAGGGCCGCCGGTGGCGCGCGTGGTAGAGCACATCGTTGGTCGCCATGATCCTGAGACCATGGGCGCGGGCCAGCGCATCCAGCCGGTTGATCCGCGCCCGGTCATCGCCGCGGTAGAGGAAGCTCGCGCCCACATAGCGCATGTCCGGCAGGGCCTTGACCAGCCGCGGCAGGCCGGCGGCAAAGACGTCGAGGTTCTCGGGCGGCATGACGATCAGATGCAGCCCTTCGGCCTGTTGCGCCAGCATCTCAAGCGTCAAATGGGTCTCGCCCTTTTGCTGCCATTCCCCGTCCACCGATTGCATCTTGCCCGCCGACAGCAGCGTCGAGAGCCGCGCATAGGCGGCGCGGTCCTGCGGGTAGGCCAAGAGTTCAGTCCCACAGAGCAGCACCAGCCGCGCGCCGATCAGGGGGCGAATATGGGCCTTCTCGGCCTCCACATGCATCCGCACCACGCCCGCGAGGGTGTTGTGATCCGCGATGCCGATACTGTCATAGCCGTGGTGATGCGCCGTTTCGACCAGATCGACGGCGTCCGAGGCGGCGCGAAGAAAGGAAAAGCAACTCGCCAGCCCGAACTCCACATAGTCCGCCCGGGGTGGCGGGCTGAAGCCGTCTTCGCCCAGTGTGCGGCGCTTATGTCCTTCTTGCTCGGGCATCAGGCGAAGAGCCCATGCAGGAACCAGCGCGGCTCGGCCCCGCGGCCATCGTGGATCACCCCCTCGCGGTAAAGCCAGAAACGCTGGCCGCCTTCGACCTCCACCTTGTAATAATCGCGCAGCCGGGTGCCGGGGCGGTCGCGCCACCATTCGGGGGCGATACGCTCAGGGCCGGCGTGGCGCGTGGTTTTATAGGTGACGCGGCGCCAGTTGAACTGTGAGGGCGGGCCTTCGGGCACGGCGTAGATCACGCGCACCTCCTCGGGCGGGGTGAGCAGGCGCAGCGGGCGCTCGCGCAGCAGGGTGGGGGCAGCGGCGGGGGTGCCTTGCAGGGCGTCGACGCGGTGCTCCACCCGTTCGGGTTTGTGGGTCTCGCGCCACGCGGGCCAGCTCACTTTGTCGCTGCCGAGCTTGGCCGCCAGACGGTCGAGTAGGCCTGCTACATCCGCCGAAGGGTCGCGTTTGCCGTCGAGGTGGTCTTGGATCAGCGGCAGCGGCTCGCTGTCCGTGGCCTCCAGCGTCAGCAGGTCAAAGCCGAAGCCGCTGTCGATATTCTCTAGCTTGCCGTCGAAGAGGCGGCGCAGATGCGCCGGGTCACGGCTGGCCCGCGCCGTGGCGACGCCGAGGGTGCGCCAATCGCCGTCGATGCGGTAGATCGTGAGCCTCAGTCGCCGTGCGCCCAATTCGGCGCGGGCCAGAAGGGTGCAGAGGTCCTCGACCAGCGCGGGCAGATGCGGGGCGGGGTCGATCACCGGCTCGGGCAGGCGGCTGCGGGTCATGAAGTGGCGATGGTCCGGCGGGGCGTTGAGCGGGTCAGGGGCTTGGCCAAGCGCTTTGTCGAGCAAGATCAGCGGGTTGCGGTCAGGCTTGAGGCTGGCGAAGCGGCGCATCAGCGCGGCGCGGGGCAGATCGCTCAGCGCGCCGATGGTCTTGAGGCCGAGCCGGTCCAAGAGCCGTGTGGTCTGGGCATCCAGCCGCAGGGCGGCGACGGGCAGGGGGGCGAGGGCGGCGGCCAGATCCTCGGCCCCGCAGATCTGCGCGCCGGAGCCGAAGCGCGCCAGTGCCTGCGCCGCACCGGGGGTAGGGGCCATGGCGGTGCGTGCGGTCAGCCCTTGCAGGGCGAAACGGCTGCGGATGTCGCGCAGCATCGCGGCCTCGCCGCCGAAGAGATGCGTGCAGCCGGTGACGTCGAGCAGCAGACCATGGTCCACGTCCCGCGCCGTCCAAGGGCACCAGCGCCGCGCCCAATGCACCAGTCGTTGGATCAGCGCCTCGTCGCCCTCCAGATCGGCGGGCTCGACATGCAGATCGGGGTGGATGGCCTGCACGTCGACCACCCGTGCGCCTGCCTCGATCCCGCGCGTTTGCGCCGCTGCGCTCAGCCCATGGACCACTGGGCCATGGCTGCCGTCGCGTGACAGGACCACCGGCACCTCATCCCCCGGAGCGCTGCGGTATTGGGCGATCACCCGACGCCACCGCTCCATCGTCAGCATAGGGAACCAGACGGAGACGATCCGCGGCGCGGGGGCTTTGGCGTTTGTCGGGGTCATGACTGGCCACCCAGCGTCCGGGCGCATGGCCGCGGGCGCGGAACAATTCGAGGTCCCACCGCGCCGCACCCGGTGCCTGTGGATCGTCGGGATGCGCCTGCGCGGGCAGGGAGGCGATGCGCCAACGCATCCGCGCCGCACTCAAGCCCCCCGGATCGCCGCTGCGAATGAGATAGAGCGGCACGCCCGAGGCCTCGGCCCTGAGCGACAACCGCTTGGTGGCAGTGAAATCCAGCACCTCCGGCCCGCCATGCACCTCGCCGATCACGGCGGAAAGACCGGCGCAGGACGCCCCTTCCTCCATCGTCCAAAGCACGTCGCGGGCATGGCTGGCGGTGACCAGAAGCACCGGTTGCTCCAGCCCGAAAGCCGCAAGGCTGGGCGTATAGGGCACGCCGTTCTCGCGCCGCGACAGGAAGTCCTGCACCCAGAGCACCGGCCCCTTGCCGCGCGGCAGTAGCGACAGCACAAAGCCACTCGCCGAAGCACTGGCAAAGGCCCCCGGAAAGACATCCGTCAGCGGCGCATGCGTGGCCAGAACCCCCGGTTCGGGGGGTGTCGACGGCCGTCGCCGCGGCAGGGTAAGGACCTGCCCATATGTAGAATCGGTTGTCATGCACGACTCCATATGTTCACATTTTGTTCTATTCATAAACGATGAACTGCGCTGCTGTCAAAATTTTGAGCGGCGTCGCGAAGCCCTTGCCGGGGCGCGGAAAAACCGCATCTACTGGGCCAAGGGCTGCGACAGGAGGCGACCGATGTGCAATCTTTACTCCCTCACCAAGGGACAAGACGCGATCCGCGGCTGGTTCGACGGGATCGACGACCAGGCGGGCAATCTGCCGCCCATGCCCGGCATCTACCCCGATTACCCGGCCCCGGTGGTGCGCAGCAGCGACAGCGGCCCGATCCTGCAGATGATGCGGTGGGGGATGCCGTCCCCGCCCTTCGCGCTCAAGGGCAAGAAGACCGACCGCGGCGTCACGAACATCCGCAACATCGCCTCACCGCATTGGCGGCGCTGGCTGGGGCCTGCGCATCGCTGCGTGGTGCCCTTCACCAGCTTTTCCGAGCCGCTGAACCGCCCCGGAGAGCGTTCGCGCCCCATCTGGTTCGCGCTTGGCGAGGACCGCCCGCTGGGGTTTTTCGCAGGCGTTTGGACGCAATGGACCTCCGTGCGAAAGCTGAAAGACGGCGAGACCACCGATAACCTCTATGGCTTTCTCACCACCGAACCCAACGCCGAGGTCGGGGCCGTCCACCCCAAAGCCATGCCAGTGATCCTGACCACGCCCGACGAAGTGCAGACCTGGCTGAGCGCCGAGACTGCCGATCTGCCCGCGTTGCAACGTCCCTTGCCGGATGGTGCTTTGCAGGTCATCGACCCCGAGGATTAAGCCGCCTCGGCCATCATCCGCGCGGCCATCGCAAGATCAGAGCGGAACTGCGCCTCGGCCTCCTCGCGCACGCGGGGATCGGGCACGCGCAAGAGGTAGGAGGGGTGCAGGGTGATCAACACCGGAATGCCCTCGGGCCCCGCCTCGATCGTGCCGCGGCGTTTGAGGATGCCCGCGCCCTTGCCGGTGAGGCTCTGCGCCGCCGTGGCACCCATGGCGAGGATGAGCTTGGGCTGCACCTGCGCCACCTCGGCATTCATCCACCAGCGGCATTGGTCGATCTCCGGCGTCTCGGGGCGCTGGTGGATGCGGCGTTTGCCGCGGGCGGTGAATTTGAAGTGTTTGACGGCATTGGTGACGAAGGCCGCCTCGCGGTCAAGGCCAGCCTCGGCAGCCACCCGGTCGAACATCTGCCCGGCGGGGCCGACGAAGGGGCGGCCCGCGAGGTCTTCCTGATCGCCGGGCTGTTCGCCGACCACCATCAGATCGGCGCGCGCGGGCCCTTCGCCCGGCACGGCCTGCGTGGCGTGGCAATGAAGCGGGCATCGGGTGCAGGCGCGGATCGCGACGGGGAGTTCCTCCATCGGGCCGTCCCATGCGGATGAGAAGGCCGAAAGCTGCGCCTGCACACGGTCCATCCGCACCGGGGGCAGCGTGGGCGCCGCCTCGGCCATGGCGCGGGCGCGGGCGGGGGCTTCGGCGATCATCTGGGGGATGAAGGCGGCCTCGGGCATGTTCTTCCAGTATTTCTTGGGCATCTCGGATTGCATCGCCTTCACCATCAGGCGGGCGGGGTTAAAGATGTTCTGGAAGTAGGTGATCCAAAGCTGTTCGCCCGCGTCCTCGGGCAGATCGGGCTTGGCGTGGCCTTCTTGGAAGGTGAGTTTGCCATTCTCGAAGATCGCCGAGACATCTGGCGTCAGGATGCGCCAGTCCATGTCGGAAAACCGCCGCACAAAGAAATCCGCCGTCGGCTCAACCGTGTGATGCGTAGGCTCGAACCATGCGGCGAAGCTGCGGCGCGGGGCGTTTGGGTCGCCAATCTCACGGAAGCGGACGAAGGCCTTCATCTTGTGCTGGCAGCGACGGACGTTCTTCTCCATCCCCCGCAACACGGCGAGGTCGGCGTCGCCGCGGTCGGACATCAGATGCGGCGCGTCCTTCACGCGCCAAAGGAAGGCGTAGAGCCGGGCGAAACGCTCGGGGTCGCTGTGCCAGACGGCGGTTTCGGCCATGGAGATAAAACTACGCGGAACCGAGACTTTCCCACCCGAAGGCGCAGCACTTTCCCCGCCAAAGAGGTCAGGGGCAGCGGAATGATCGCCCCATAGGATCTGCTCAGGCGGCACGCCCGCGGCGAGAAAACCGCGCGCGGCCTCGCGCCATGCCTTGGCGGTGCCGATGGGGGGCAGGGAGACGCGGTGCATCAGAACAGGGTCAACTGCTCGGGCGGCGGCGCGAACCGCGCGCGCAGATCGGCGCTGTCGGTGAGGCCGCCGGGCGTCCAGCCCCCGGCGGTGACAAAGGCGCGGGCCTTTTTCATCGACGCGCCCATGCGGGTGAGGTCTTCGTAGCGCAGGGCGCGGTGACGCCGCGCGGCGAGGATGCGGTTGACGGTTTTCACGCCGAAGCCCGGCACCCGCAACAGCATTTCCCGGCTGGCGCGGTTGACGTCGAGCGGAAAATGTTCGCGGTGCACCAGCGCCCAAGCGAGCTTGGGGTCGACCTCCAGATCGAGATTGCCGTCGCGGGTGACGGAGGTGATCTCGTCCAGTTGAAAGTCATAAAACCGCAGCAGCCAGTCGGCCTGATAGAGCCGGTGTTCGCGCTGCAGGGGGGGGCGGATCAACGGCAGTTTCGCGGAACTGTCGGGGATAGGCGAGAAGGCGGAGTAATAGACGCGTTTGAGCTTGTAGCTGGAATAAAGCCGCGTCGATTGGCCCAGTACCGTGGCATCGTTCGAGCCATCCGCGCCGATGATCATCTGCGTCGACTGGCCCGCGGGGGCAAAACGCGGCGGGCGTTTGCCGGTATAGGATTTCTCTTTGCCTGCGTCCTTCACCATCCGAACATTCGCCATGGCGCGGCGGATCTGTTCGGGCTTCTTCTCGGGCGCATATTGCTGCACCGCGCTGTCGGTGGGCAGTTCGACATTGATCGACAGTCGGTCCGCCAGACGCCCGGCTTCTTCGATCAATTCAGGCGAGGCGTCTGGGATGGTCTTGAGGTGGATATAGCCGCGAAAGTTCTCCTCGTGCCGCAGCTTGCGGGCGATCTGGACCATGTCCGACATGGTGGCATCGGGCGAGCGGATGACGCCGGAGGACAGAAACAGCCCTTCGATATAATTGCGGCGGTAGAATTCGATTGTGAGCTTCACCACCTCATCCACGCTGAACCGCGCGCGGTCCACGTTAGAAGACACGCGGTTGATGCAATAGCTGCAATCGTAAATGCAGAAATTGGTCATCAGGATTTTCAGCAGGCTGATGCACCGCCCGTCGGGGGCGTATGCGTGGCAGATGCCGCTGCCTTCGTTGGAGCCCAGCCCCTTGCCATCACGCGAGTCGCGTTTAGTCGAGCCAGAGGAGGCGCAGGAGGCGTCGTATTTCGCCGCATCGCTGAGAATCGCCAGTTTTTGATCGAGTGTCTGTTTTGCCATGCGTTCTATATATGTTCTCACGGGGGCGGTGTCATTAAACTATCTTAATGCCGCGACAATCTGCGCAGGGTTCCGCGCGTGAAGGGCGCGCGGGGAGGGGCGAGAGTTTAAATTGACGGGACGAAATCTTGTCGCTACCAATTACATGCAGATACATATTATGCATATGCATACGAGAGCGCCGGGGGGGGAGATCGTGCGCTTTTTCAATCAACCGGGAGGACAAACTATGAAAACAACAACCACGCTCAGCGCGGTGCTTTTTGCCGCAAGCACCATCGCCATGACGGCCCCTGCGCAGGCCGAAGAAATCACCCTGCGCGCCGTGTCGGCCTTTACGCTCGGCACCGCCTTTAGCCGCGAGTTTGAATCCTTTGTCGAATGGATCAACGACAATGGCAAAGGCGTCGTACAGATCAATCTGGTCGGCGGGCCGGAAGCCGTGCCGCCTTTTGAACTGGGCAATGCGGTGCAGTCGGGCGTGGTCGACATCGCCAATAACACGACCGCTTATTACCCGAACCTGCTGCCCACGGGCGACGCGTTGCATCTGGCGAAAAATACTATTCAGGAGCAGCGCGAGAATGGCTGTTACGAACTGGTGGACCGCATTCACCAAGAGCAGATGAACGTCAAATACCTCGGCCATGGCGGCGATGGGATCGGCTATCATCTCTATCTGACCAAACCAGTCGAGGGGCCGGATCTGAGCGGTCTGACCATTCGCACCACGCCAGTTTACCAAGCGATGTTCACGCAACTGGGCGCCAATCTCGTGCGTACCGCGCCGGGCGAAGTCTATAGCGCCTTGGAGCGCGGGGCGATTGATGGCTATGGCTGGCCTTCGCAGGGTGTGCTGGATCTGGGTTGGGACGAGCAGACGAAATACCGTGTCGATCCGAGCTTTTACAATGTCGATGTAAACCTCTTGGTAAACCTCGACACATGGAACGGGCTGACGGACGCGCAGCGGGCCAAGCTTGAAGAGGGCGCGGCTTGGATGGAAGAGCTCAACAACGACAACGCCGAGCGCAACAAGGCAGAATATGCCGCGCAGGCGGAGGCCGGGATCGAAACCATCACCTTTGGTGAGGCCGACGCCGAAACTTGGACCAATGCCGCACGTGATGCCGGTTGGGCGGCGGTTGAAGAGGTTGATGCCGATCTTGCGCAGCAGATGCGCGCTTGCATGACCAAGTGATCGCCCAATGATCTCAACAATGTTTGACCGGACACTCCGGGGGCTGGCCGTCTTTTCGGCCGGTATCCTCGGGGTGATCGCGGTGTTTATCGCGATCAATGTGTTGCTGCGCAATTTGGGGCTGCCGGTGGTCTATGGCGCGTTGGACGCGATCCAATATGCCTTGATGATTGCCACCTTTCTAGGCGCGCCTTGGGTGCTGTCGATTGGCGGGCATGTGAAGGTTGACCTGATCACCGGTGCGTTGGCGGGCCGGACGGGGCGCATCCTGACCCGCATCACCAGCGCCATCGGCGCGGTCACCTCTGGTGTGCTGGGGTGGTATGGCCTGCAAGCGGTGCTGGCCTCTGCCGCACGCGGCTCGATGATCCGCACGTCTTTTGTGATCCCCGAATGGTGGATGCTGGCCTTTGTGCCGCTGTCGCTTGCGCTCTGCACGATCATTTTTATCCGACGTCTGCTCTATCCGGAAACGGCTGAGCGTAGCCTGAGTGGTCTTTGACATGGATTGGGCCTTGATCCTGACCCTAATGCTCGGCGGATTGGCGGTATTGCTGCTGATCGGCCTGCCGGTCGCCTTTGCCTTTATCGTCGTGACCACCGTGGGAGCGTATTTTGTGTTGGGCGGAGAGCGCGGCATCCTGCAATTGGCGCGCAACTCGGCGCAGTCGGTGGCAAATTTTCAGCTCGCACCCATACCGTTGTTTATTCTGATGGGGGAGATCCTGTTTCAGACCGGCGTGGCGCATCGCGCTATTGACGCGATTGAACGCGTGGTGACCCGTATTCCGGGGCGCATGTCGGTTGTGACGATCTTTGGCGGCACGATCTTTGCGGCGCTGTCCGGCTCGACCATCGCCAATACAGCAATGCTGGGCGGGACGCTGCTGCCGGGGATGTTGAAGCGTGGCTATCACCCGTCGATGGCCATGGGGCCAATCATGGCCTCCGGCGCCATCGCCATGCTGATCCCGCCTTCGGCGCTGGCGGTGCTGGTGGGCTCGCTTGCGGGTATCTCGATTGCTGGGCTGCTGATTGCAGGCGTGCTGCCCGCGCTGCTACTGGCGGTGCTGTTCGTGGCCTATGTGGTCGGGCGCAGCTTGCTCGACCCCAAGGTCGCGCCGCCAGATGTATATGAGGAAATGTCGCTGCGCGAACGCTGGACACCCTTTGCGATCTACGTGCTGCCGCTGTCGGTGCTTTTTGCCGTGGTGATCGGCTCGTTGCTCATGGGCATCGCCACGCCGACGGAAAGTGCGGCCCTGGGCAGTATTACCGCTGTCATTATCGGCGCGGCATACCGCTCGCTCAGTTTGGCCAAGCTGGGCAAGGCGCTGATGGAAACGCTAAAGCTCTCGGTGATGATCCTCTTCATCATCGCCGCCAGCCAGACCTTCGCGCAGGTGCTGAGCTTTTCGGGGGCCACCAACGGGCTGATCAACGCCATCAACAGCTTTGATCCGACACCGCTGATGGTGCTTTTGGGGATGATCGCGATCCTGCTGTTTCTGGGCTGTTTCATCGATCAAGTCTCAATGCTGATGGTTACGGTGCCGGTTTTCGTCCCGCTCGCCAATGCGATGGGGATCAACGAGCTGGTGCTGGGCGTAGTCTATCTGCTGACAATGGAGATCGGCTTGTTGACCCCGCCGTTCGGCCTGCTGCTCTTTGTGATGCGCGGGGTGGCGCCGCCGGAAATCCGTATGCCGCAGATCTATGCGGCGGTGATGCCATTCTTGCTCATCAAACTCTTTGTGCTGGGGCTGATCGTCTTGGTGCCAGAGATCGGAACGTGGCTGCCGAGCCTGATGGGCCGATGACCCTACTTGCAGGGCAGTGTCGCGGCATTGCCCCGCAAGCCGTTAATAAAGGTCCAGCGCGGCTGTCGCTTGCAATGTCTTAAGATATGCGTTTGTCATCAAAGCGGGGTGGCTCACCGCTCCAAGACAGATCGCAAGGAGCATCGTGATGGCAAACCCCCTTTATGACACCCTCTTTGGTCGTCACGCCGGACAACACACGCCCTTCCTGCATCTGCCGGACGGGGGGACGGTGACCCATGCCGAGTTCCTTTCTCGTGCCGCACGGTTTGCCCATGTGCTTAGCGATCTTGGTCTGCAGGCAGGGGACCGTTTGGCGGTACAGATCGATAAATCCGCCGACGCCTTGGCCGTCTATGCCGCTTGTGCGCAGGCGGGCATCATTTTCCTGCCGCTGAACCCGGCCTATACCGCTGATGAGGTTCGCTATTTCGTCACCGACAGCGGCGCGGCGGCCTTTGTCTGCCAGCCCGCCCGGCGGGATGAGATGGAACTGGTGGCCAAGGAGGCGGGCGCAAAGCTAGAAACCTTGGATACGCAAGGCGAAGGCAGTCTGGCCGAACGTGCCGATGGGGCCGACGACAATTTCGAAACAGTCGCCCGCAGTGCGGATGATCTTGCCGCCTTCCTCTATACTTCCGGCACCACCGGGCGCTCCAAAGGGGCAATGCTGACGCAGGACAACCTGCTGTCAAACGCGAAGACGCTGGTGGACCTGTGGCGCTTTACCCCGGACGATGTGCTGCTGCATGCGCTGCCGATCTTCCACACCCATGGGCTTTTCGTGGCGACGAATGTGACGCTGGTCGCGGGCGGCGCGATGATCTTTCTGCCCAAGCTCGATGTTGACCAGTTGATCGAACACATGCCCCATGCCACCGCGCTGATGGGCGTGCCGACCTTCTACACGCGGCTCTTGGACGATCCGCGTTTCACCCGCGATGTGGCGGCGAATATGCGGCTGTTCATCTCCGGCTCTGCGCCATTGCTCGCCGAAACCCATGCTGCGTTCGAAGAGCGCACCGGCCACCGTATCCTTGAGCGGTACGGCATGACCGAGACGAATATGAACACCTCCAACCCTTACGCAGGCGAGCGCCGGGCGGGAACAGTGGGCTTCCCGCTGCCGGATGTGGAGCTTAAAATCACCGATCCCAAGACCGGAGAGACCCTGCCTGACGGCGAGATCGGCAGCATCGAAGTGCGCGGGCCGAATGTGTTCAAAGGCTATTGGCAGATGCCCGAAAAAACGGCCCAAGAACTGCGCGAGGACGGCTTTTTCATCACCGGCGATCTGGGGCGGCGTGATGCCGACGGCTATGTCACCATCGTCGGGCGCGACAAGGATCTGATTATTTCGGGCGGATACAATATCTACCCCAAGGAAGTTGAACTGCTGCTCGACGACCAGCCCGGCGTGCTGGAAAGCGCGGTGATCGGCGTGCCGCACCCTGATTTTGGCGAAAGCGTGGTGGCGGTTCTGGTGGCCAAGCGGGGGGCTGAGCTGGACCTTGACCAGATTACGGCGGATTTGGGCGGTGCATTGGCGAAGTTCAAACAGCCGCGTAAGTTGATCGTTTTGCCGGAATTGCCGCGCAATACGATGGGCAAGGTGCAAAAGAATATGCTGCGGGCGCGTTATGGGGATTTGTTTCAACCGCAGACCTAGGTCTGTTGGGTGAGATGAACGGGGGACGGGCCACAAGCCCCCCCCCCCCGAAGTATTCTGACCAAAAAGAGCAGGGCAGGGACCGTCAAGGCGCGACAATCTGATCGCAAGCGCCCGGTTTCGCTTGAGGTACCGTGAAATTTTCTACAGAAGGTGACCACCTTTCAGTCCGCTAGATCAGGAGTTCGCGTGTCCCTCTTCCTTATCGTTGCCTTGCCCTTTTTGGGGGCGTTGTTACCCGGACTGATGAATTCCGCAGGGCGTCAAGCCTGCGCCGGGGTCACCTTTATGGTCACGCTCGTCGCGCTGGTGGGCTTGCTCACGCATCTGCCTGCCGTATTGGCGGGGGAGTTGGTTACCGCGCGGGTTGAATGGATTCCGCAACTTGGTCTGAACCTGACCTTGATGCTGGACGGTCTGGGCTTTTTCTTTGCCTGCCTCATCCTTGGTATCGGACTGTTGATCATCGCCTATGCGCGTTCCTATCTGGCACGCGGCGATCATATGGGTGAGTTTTTCACTTATCTGCTGCTCTTCCAAGGCGCGATGGTCGGGATCGTTCTCAGCGATAACGTGCTAATTCTGCTCATTTTCTGGGAGCTGACCTCGCTGTCGTCCTTCCTGCTGATCGGCTATTGGAAGCACCTGCCCGAAGGCCGCCAAGGCGCCCGCATGGCGCTGACCGTCACCGGCATGGGCGGGCTCGCCATGATCGGTGGCATGTTGCTGCTGGGCCAGATCACCGGCAGCTATGACCTGAGTGTGATCTTGGAAAACCGCGAGTTGATCCAGGCTTCGCCGCTCTATCTGCCGGCGCTGATCCTGATCCTGCTGGGCTGTTTCACCAAGTCGGCGCAGTTCCCTTTCCACTTCTGGCTGCCCCACGCCATGGCAGCCCCAACGCCGGTTTCGGCCTATCTGCACTCCGCGACGATGGTGAAGGCGGGGATCTTCCTGATGGCGCGGATGTGGCCGGTGCTGTCGGGCACGCCGGAGTGGTTTGCCATCGTCACCACGGCGGGGCTGATCACCATGGTGTTGGGCGCGGTGATTGCGCTGTTCAAACATGACCTGAAGGCGTTGCTGGCCTTTTCGACGGTGAGCCACCTCGGCCTGATCACTATGCTCTTGGGCACCGGCACCGCCTTTGGCGCGTTGGCGGCGGTGTTTCACATCCTGAACCACGCGACCTTCAAGGCCGCGCTCTTTATGTCGGCGGGAATCGTGGATCATGCGGTGCATACCCGCGACATCCGGCGTTTGGGCGGGCTGCGGCATCTGATGCCGGTGACCTTTGTCATCGCCACGCTGGCGGCGCTGTCGATGGCGGGTATTCCACTGCTAAACGGTTTCCTGTCGAAAGAGATGATGCTGGAAGAGAGCCTGCACACGACGTTTTTCGACATGCCGTGGTTGGTGCCGGCGCTGGCGACGTTTGGGGCGCTTTTCTCCGCGGCCTATAGCTTCCGTCTGATCGGCCATACCTTTCTTGGCAAGGTGCGCGACGACTACCCGGACCATCCGCATGACCCCAAACCCGGTCTTTGGCTGCCCCCTGCGCTGCTGATCATCCCGGTGGTGGTCATCGGTCTTGCCCCGTTCCTCGCTGAGCCTTTCGTGAAGCTGGTCACAGCCTCGGTCTTGGGCGGCGCGGCGGAAATGCCTTCGGCGCATTTCAAAATCTGGCATGGGCTGGGACCTGCGCTCTATATGTCGATCGTCGCGGTGATTGGCGGGCTGATCCTGCTGGCGCTCTTCACCCCGTTGCTGCGCATCTGGGATGCCGCGCCAAGGCCAGAAGCGAAGTCAATCTTTGACCGGATCATCGCAGCCTCTGTCGGCCTGTCGCGGGCGGTGGCTCTGCGGCTGCACAACGGCGCCTTCTCGCGCTATGCCGCGATTATGGCAGTGACGGTGGTGGCGGTGGGCTATTACGCTTGGGCCACCGGCACGGTCGGGGCCGCGACCCGTGCGATGCAGCCAACGAATGCAGTGCAGATCGCGGGTTGGCTGATGCTGGTCGCGGCGGCCTGTGGCCTCGTGTTCTTGCACCGCAACCGCCTGCTGTCGCTGATCCTGATCGGTATTGTCGGGTTGATCGTCTCGGCTGGTTTCGTCTTCTTCAGCGCGCCTGACTTGGCGATGACGCAGCTGACGGTCGAAGTGGTGACGATCATCCTGCTGCTCTTGGCGCTGAACTTCCTGCCCAACCGCACACCTATCGAAAGCACCGTCCTGCGGCGTACGCGGGACGTTGCGGTCTCGCTCGCGGCGGGCGCGGCGACCATGGCGCTGTCCTATCACTATCTGCTGCGTGACACGGTGGCGCCGAGCATTTCTGAATTCCACCTTGCCAACTCCTACAAAGGCGGCGGCGGGACCAATGTGGTCAACGTCATCCTCGTGGATTTCCGGGGCTTTGACACCTATGGCGAGATCATCGTTCTGGGCATCGCGGCCCTGCTGATCTACGCGCTGACCGAGACACTGCTCTCCGGCCCAGTCCGGGCGCGGCTGCTCAACCGCAAGCCGGACCAGCCGCGGGCCGGGGACCGACATCCGATGATGATGGTGGTCATGACCCGCGTCATTATGCCGGTGGTGCTGCTGGTGGGCTTCTACATCTTCCTGCGCGGCCATAATGAGCCGGGCGGCGGGTTTATCGCCGGGCTCATCGTGTCGATCGCGGTGGTGATGCAATATATGGCCAGCGGCTTTGCCTGGGCTTCGGCGCGGCTGCGGTACCCCTATCACGGCATCATCGGTACCGGCGTGCTGATCGCGGGGCTGACGGGCATCGGCTCGTGGTTCTTTAACAAACCTTTCCTGACCTCGGACTTCACCTATGTGCGCATCCCGCCCTTCTACAAATTCGAACTGGCCACGGCGGCGCTCTTTGACCTTGGGGTCTTCCTTGCGGTGGTTGGCGCGGTGATGTTGACGCTGGAAAGCTTCTCGCGTCTTGCCCGCCGCGCCCATGTGCCGGAGGCCGATCACCCGATGGACATCGACCCATCCCGCGAAGACACCCCCAAGGCGGAGGCATAAAATGGAACTTCTCGTCGCTTCTGCCATTGGCATTCTCACGGCCTCTGGGCTTTACCTCGTGCTGCGTCTGCGGACCTTTCCGGTGATCATGGGCACCTCGCTGCTGACCTATGCGGTCAACGTGTTTCTGTTTGCCTCAGGCCGCCTGACCGTGGGCGCGCCGCCGATCCTGACGGATGCTACGCGCTACACAGACCCGCTGCCGCAGGCGCTTGTGCTGACAGCCATCGTGATCTCATTCGGCATGACCGCCGTGGTGGTGATGATCGCGCTCGGCGCGTACCTCGGCGGCAATGACGATCAAGTCGACGATCTGATCCCCGCATCTGACGCGGAGGACCGCACATGATCCATTGGCTGATCCTGCCCATCGTGCTGCCTGCCTTCCTTGCACCCTTCATCGTACTGGCAGCGCGTTATCACATCACCATTCAGCGGGTGTTTTCACTCTTCGGGGCCGTGGCGCTGATCGCCGTGGGGCTCGGCCTGTCGGTTGAGGCTGCATCAGGTGAGGTCATGCTCTACCGCTTGAGCGATTGGGCCGCGCCCTTCGGCATCGTGCTGGTGGGCGACCGTCTGTCGACGCTGATGGTCACGCTGACGGCGGTGCTCGCGCTCTTTGTGCTGCTCTATGTGATCGGGTCGAAATGGGACGAACGCGGGCGGCATTTTCATGCGCTGTTTCAGTTCCAACTGATGGGCATTATGGGTGCTTTCCTGACGGGCGACCTTTTCAACCTCTTTGTGTTTTTCGAAGTGCTGTTGATCGCCTCCTACGGGCTGATGATCCACGCGGGCGGCACGGTGCGGCTGCGGGCCGGGGTGCAATATGTGCTCTATAACCTCTTGGGCTCGACGCTGTTTCTCTTTGCCCTTGGCGCGATCTATGCCGAGACGGGGACGCTTAACATGGCCGATCTGGCGCAGCGCGTGGCGCTGATTGATCTGGGCGAGACTGTGGGCATCCGCATTGCCGCCGTGCTGCTCTTGATGGTTTTCGCGATCAAAGCTGCCGTGGTGCCGCTGCACTTCTGGCTGCCGTCAAGCTATGCCGAAGCGCCCGGCCCGGTGGCATCGCTTTTCGCGATTATGACCAAAGTCGGCGCCTATGCGATCATCCGCGTCTATACGTTGATCTTCCCCCCGGAACTGGCCGCGACCGCCGATCTGCACACCACATGGCTGTTGCCTGCGGCACTGCTGTCGCTGGCGCTTGGCATGGTGGGGGTCTTGGCAGCCAAGCAGTTGGACCGTCTGGTGGCCTTTTCGGTCATCGGGTCGATGGGCATGGTGATGGTGGCGATTGCGCTGTTTACGCCTGAAGGGATTGCCGCCGCACTTTACTACATCGTGCATTCGACACTGGCGGCGGGGGCGTTGTTCCTGATCTGCGATCTGGTGCGGGCAGGGCGGGCGAACCTTGATCTGACCGCCCAGCCACAGGTGGCGGGTGCGCGGCTGACCTCTGCGATGTTCTTTGTCGCTGCGATTGCCATGGTCGGTGTGCCGCCGCTGTCGGGCTTCATCGGCAAGCTGCTGATCATGGATGCAGCGGTGCAGAACCCCTATATGACTTGGATCTGGGCCGTGATCTTGGGCGCGAGCCTGCTGAGCCTTGTGGGCTTTGGCCGCGCTGGTAGCACGGTTTTCTGGAAAGCCCGCGCCGTGGAAGCCGAGGAAGACACCGCCCCCGCAACCGCCCCCGGTGTGCTATGCTACGTGGGTGCGGGCGGCTTGCTGGCATTGCTGGCGGCCCATACGCTGCTGGCGGGACCGGCGACGGCCTATGCCACCGCGATCTCGCAACAACTGTTCGGCCCGGAGCGCTATCTGACCACGGTGTTGGAGACCCCCGGCAAGCTGTCGGATGGCAAAGAGGAGGCACATTAACATGATGCGACCGATCCGCTGGCTCTTGCCGCACCCGTTCTTGACCATCCTGCTCGCTGTTGTTTGGATTTTGCTGCAAAACAAATTGAGCGCGGGGATGGTGGTCTTTGGGCTGATCCTTGGTATCGTGATCCCGATCCTGACTGCCCGTTGGTGGACCGACCGGCCCCAAGGGATCCGCCCCCTGCGTATGCTGACCTATGTGCTGTTGGTACTGTGGGACATTATCGTCGCCAATGTTCAAGTGGCGTGGATCATCCTGACCAAATCCAACGACAGTATGAAGCCCGCGTGGGTCGTGATCCCGCTGGACTTGAAAGAGCCAGAGGCCATCAGCATTCTGGCTGGCACCATCACCCTGACCCCCGGCACCGTGTCAGCGGACCTGTCCGATTGCGGGCGCTACCTGCTGGTTCATGCGCTTGACGCGGATGACCCAGACGCCGTGCGCGATGAGATCAAAGACCGGTACGAACGCCGCCTGAAGGAGATTTTCCTGTGACCCAAGCGAGTGAACTTCTCACCCTGTCGCTCTATGCCGCGCTGGTTTTTGTGGCCATTGCGCAGTTTATGGCGATGATCCGGCTATGGATCGGCCCCGGCACCGGGGACCGTATTCTGGCGCTCGATACCATGTTTATCAACGCAATCGGTCTGATCGTGCTGCTGGGCATCTTGCAAGGCACGCAGATTTATTTTGAGGCGGCGCTGATCATTGCGATGTTGGGCTTTGTCTCGACCGTCGCATACGCCCGGTTCGTCCTGCGCGGGGATATTATCGAATGAGCCTTGAGTTGATCGCCACCTACGCTGTTGCCGTGTTTTTGTTCATCGGCAGTTTTTTTATCATCGTGGCAAGCATTGGCTTGCTCAAGCTCAACGACCCGATGACCCGCCTGCACGCGCCGACCAAGGCCGGGACGCTGGGGATCGGGGCCTATCTCTTGGCCGCGATGATCCATTCCTTTACCGTTGGCGAAGGCTCGCTGCATGAATTGCTGATCATGGGCTTTATCTTTGTCACCGCGCCCGTCTCAGCGAACTTTATGGCCAAGGCGAACATTCACCGCCGCGATTGCATGCAGCCGCCTGCCTTGCCCGAGGGCGATACATGGGCCACGCTCAATGTGCCTGAGGAAGACCGTGAGATCGAGGAAACCGCGCGTCACACCTGACGCCCGCCTGCGCGGCGTTTAACACAACTTACGACAGACGGCCGGGGGAAACCTCGGCCGAATTGCTTTGTGCGAATGGTGGAAACCATTAAGTAACATCATAGGTTAACCTTTGACCGGGCAGAATTGCCCCCGCCGCGGCGCGAGACTGAAAGGAGCCACCTATGCGTTTTGCCTCGATCATATTGCTTTGCTGCCTGCCGTTCACAGCAATGGCACAGGATCGTGCGGCGCTGGTGATTGGCATCGGTGATTATGCCGAAGCCAAAGACCTCGACGGGCCACGAACCGACGCGCGGGCCTTTGGCGCGGCGCTGGACGATCTAGGGTTTGAGGTAACGACCCTGATCGACACCCCCGGTGAAGAGATGAAACAGGCGCTGTCCGATTTCGCCTTTCGCGCTGAGACAGCGGAAATCGCGGTGATCTACTATGCGGGCCACCGACTCTCGGCAGGGGGGGAGAACTTTCTGATCCCGGCAGATGGTCCCTTGGCCCCGGCAGAAGCACTGCGGTCAAAGGCAGTGGCACTCCCGTCTGTGTTGCGGGCGGCGGGCAAGGCGCGGCAGATGCGGATCGTGATCCTCGACAGTTGCCAAGCCGCGCCCTTGGACAGTGTGGCCCCGCTCACCCCGCCAGAGCCGCGTGCTGGGACGTTGGTGTTAACCTCGGGCCGCATCGGTGCGTGCGACAACGCAGGCGAGGGGCCGGGGATCTTTGTCGAAGCGCTGATTGAAGCGTTTTCGGAGCCGGATGTCGAAATCTCGGTTGCGCTGGATCATCTGCGTGCGGATCTGCGCAGCCGCACCGGCGGCGACCTCGCGCCGCGCCGGTTTGGCGCGCTGAAGGCCACGCCCTATTTCCTTGCTAGCAGTGACGCGGCCACGCCAACGCCTACCAACACCTCTCTGCGCCGCATGTGGTCAGCCTTGGATGAGACACAGGACGCTGCCCTCATGGCGCTGGCGCGGCAAGGCGATGCGCGGGCCTTGCTGGCCTCGGCCTATCTGCGGCTGGACCCAGAGGATCCGCGCTATGATCCAAGCGCTGCTGCAGCCGACCTTACGCGTTTGGCAGACGCGGGCTCAGCCGAAGCGCGCTACCTGTTGGCGCAGCTCTATGAAGAAGGCACCGGCGTCACGCAGGACACCTCCCGCGCCTTGACGCTCTACGAAGAGGCGGCAGAGGAGGGGTTTGCCCCGGCACTAAACGATCTAGGCTTTATCCATCTGCAAGGTGAATTGGGGCAGAGCCCCGATCCCGACCTTGCCCGCAACTACTTCCGCCGCGCCGCTGATCGGCGTCACCCGGCGGCGATGTTCAACTATGCAGCGATGATTGACGATGGCAAAGTGGAAGGGCGCGGCGCACCGGATGCAGCGCTCTACCTCTACCGCGCTCTGCGGGGTGGGGATGCGACGCTGCTTAGCCTTATGGTTGACGAGCCGGCGTTGTTTAACAGCGAGACCCGCAAGGCTTTGCAGCGCAAATTGGCCCAGATGGGGTTCTACGATGGGGCGATTGATGGCGACTATGGCCCCGGCACGCAGGCCGGGATTAGGGCCGCCTATGGCGGGGAGGTGCCTGTTGCCGATACCGCTGCGGAGAACGCTTCTGAAGGGGAAGCGCCTGCGACTTTGGCAGACGATCCGCCCTCTGAAGCCTCGGAGACGCCAGAGGGTGAGACCTCTGACGCCGAACCCTCTGACGCCGAACCCTCTGACGCCGAACCACCTGCAGCGGACGCGTCCCCTGAACCCGCCGATGCAGAACAACCCGCTGACGCAGAACAACCCGCAGCCGACGCGACCCCTGAACCTGGTGCGGATGAGAACGTCACACCGGTCTTGCGCCCGCCGCAGGTCACACGAGAGTGATCAGCGCAAAACTGTTGGTATTGATCCAAGCGCTGCTTTAGATTGGAAAAATTAATCCGGTTGCAATATCGGGGCTGATGCTTTTTGATTGGCCCATCAGTCAATAAAAACTTCTCTGGGGAGAACACCAATGAAAAAACTACTCTCGACTTCCATCTTGGCGATGACCGCTGCGACCTCGCTCGCCGCCGCCGAGTGTAATGAAGTCACCTTCTCTGACGTGGGTTGGACTGACATCACGGCCACCACAGCCGCTGCCAGCGTTGTACTGGACGCGCTTGGCTATGACACCGAGACCAAAATCCTCGCCGTGCCGGTGACCTATACCTCCATGGCGGCAGGCGACATTGACGTGTTTTTGGGCAACTGGATGCCCACGATGGAAGGCGATATTGCAAAGTACCGCGAAGAGGGCAGCGTCGACACCGTGCGCGCGAACCTTGAAGGCGCGAAATATACGCTGGCAGTGAACAAAGCCGCCGCCGACATGGGCATCAAGACATTCGCCGACATCGCCGCAAATGCCGATGCACTGGACGGTAAGATTTACGGCATTGAGCCGGGCAACGACGGCAACCGTCTGATCCAATCGATGATCGACGACAACGCCTTTGACCTCAAGGATTTCGAAGTCGTCGAATCCTCCGAGCAGGGCATGTTGGCTCAGGTTCAACGCGCCTCGCGCAAGGAGGAGCCCGTTGTATTCCTTGGCTGGGAACCGCACCCAATGAACGCCAACTTTGACCTGACCTACCTCGAAGGCGGCGACGACTACTTTGGCCCCGATCTTGGCGGTGCCACGGTCTATACCAACACCCGCGCTGGTTTTGTTGAAGAATGCCCGAACCTTGGCAAATTCCTGAACAATCTCGAATTCACGCTGGAGATGGAGAACGAGATCATGGGCGCGATCCTTGATGACGGTGAAGACGCCGAAGAGGCCGCCGCGGCTTGGATCAAGGAAAACCCCGAAGTGCTCGACACTTGGCTCGACGGTGTAACCACCGTGGACGGCGGCGACGCGATGGAAGCCGTCGCTTCGCTGAAGTGATCCGAACGACATGATGAAAACGGCCCGCCCCCGCGCTTTGGGGCGGGCATTCTCATGGGCAACTCTCCAATCCTGAAGGACTCACATGGACTGGCTGACCGAAAACAAGATCCCCGTGGCCAAGGTGGCCGAAGACGCGCTGGACTGGCTGCAAATAAACGGGGCGTGGTTCTTTGACGGGCTGTCCGACGCCATGGAGTGGCTGATTGAGGCGATCCTATGGGTGCTACAAACGCCGCATCCGCTGATCATCATCGCCGTTTTCGCTGTGATTACCTTTGCCATTCAGCGCAGCTTTAAAACCGTGATCTTCGTGGTGCTGGGGTTTTTGTTCATCCTAAACCAAGACTATTGGGAAGAGACCACCGAGAGCCTGACGCTGGTGCTGTCGGCCTGTGTGGTCTGTATGGGCGTGGGCGTGCCGATTGGCATCGCCGTGGCACATCGGCCCCGGCTTTACGCTTGGGTCGCCCCGGTGCTGGACCTGATGCAAACGCTGCCGACCTTTGTCTATCTGATCCCCGCGATTGTGTTTTTCGGCATCGGCATGGTGCCCGGCCTGATCGCTACGGTGATCTTTGTGCTGCCCGCGCCGATCCGGCTCACGCAACTTGGCATCTCCTCGACACCGAAAGCGTTACTGGAGGCCGCGCAGGCATTTGGTGCTAAGCCGCGCCAAACGCTGTGGAAGATCGAACTGCCCTATGCCTTGCCGCAGATCATGACTGGGTTGAACCAGACGATCATGCTCTCGCTGTCGATGGTGGTTATCGCCGCGCTGGTCGGCGCAGACGGGCTGGGCGTGCCGGTGGTGCGTGCCTTGAACCAAGTCAACACAGGCTTGGGATTTGAATCCGGTTTGGTGATCGTCGTCGTCGCGATCATGCTCGACCGTATCCTGCGGGTGGGACGGAAATGAGTAAAGCAGTAGAATTTGACAACGTTTCCATCGTCTTTGGCGACAAGCCAGAGAAGGCTTTGCCGCTGATGGACGAGGGCCAAAGCCGCGCCGAGATCGAAGCGGAGACGGGCCAAGTGCTGGGCGTGCATGATTGCTCACTCAGCGTTGAGAATGGCGAGATCCTTGTGCTGATGGGGCTGTCTGGCTCGGGCAAATCGACGCTTTTGCGGGCGGTGAATGGGCTCAACCCGATGGTGCGCGGCACGGTCCATGTCCATGCGGAGGGCTGGTCTTGTGACATTCATGGCAGCAACGCCGCCGAGTTGCGGCGGGTGCGGCGCGAGGGTGTCTCGATGGTGTTCCAGCAGTTCGGACTGCTGCCGTGGCGGACGGTGCGCGACAATGTGGCGCTTGGGCTGGAACTGTCGAACGTGCCCAAGGCCGAGCGGTTGGAGCGTGCCGAGCGGCAGTTGGAACTAGTAGGTTTGAGCGATTGGGCTGACCGCAAGGTGGGCGAGCTGTCGGGCGGGATGCAGCAGCGCGTGGGCCTTGCCCGTGCCTTTGCCACCGAAGCGCCGATCTTGTTGATGGATGAGCCGTTCTCGGCGCTTGATCCGCTGATACGGACGCGGTTGCAGGACGAATTGCTCGACCTTCAGCGTAAGTTGAACCGCACGATCATCTTTGTCAGCCACGACCTTGACGAAGCCTTCAAACTAGGCGGACGCATCGCCATTATGGAAGGCGGCCGCATCGTGCAGATCGGTACCCCGCGCGAGATTTTCTCGAACCCAGCCTCGGAATATGTGGCGGAGTTCGTGGCCAACATGAACCCGCTGGAAGTGCTTACCGCGCGCGATGTCATGGGACCGGTGGAGGATATCCCCACCCAAGGCGAGACCATGGCCGAAAGCCCGGTGCGTGATCTGATGGACCGGCTGCGCGACCCTGATACGGCGGTTGCGGTAATGGAAAAAGGCGCCCAGATCGGCACGGTCACGGCGCATAGTATCGTGGATCGGTTGACCACGAACACCTGAGAGGCAGGGCGGCGGACCATATGGACGCCGCCCCTCGCTCTGGATTACGAGCGCCGTTCAGAGCCGAACTCGGTTCCCAGACTTTTTAAGATTGGGCAGTCGGGCCGATCATCCCCTGCGCAGTCCCGAACCAAGGTGCTGAGCGTATCACGCATCTCTTGCAGGTCGCGGATCTTGGCTTCGATTTGGGCCAAGTGATCCTTTGCAATCGCCCGCACGTCAGCGCTGGCGCGGTTGCTGTCTTCCCACAGCGCCAGCAGGTTGCGGCAGTCTTCAATGCTGAAGCCCAATGTCCTTGCGCGGCCTAGAAAGGCAAGCTTGTGCATTTCGCTCTCGCGGAAGGCGCGGTAGCCGTTGGAATCCCGCAACGGTTTGACCAGCCCGATGTCCTCGTAATAGCGAATGGTCTTGGGGGGCAGGCCGGTGCGCTCTGCAACTTCTCCGATGTTCATCTGACGCTCCTATTCTGCGGCGACTGGGGTGGCGGTATGGGTAGGCTGCGGCGCTGTGTTCTCGGCCAGCGGTGGGGTGATCCAGCGTAGGCGCAACGCGTTGCTCAGAACAAAGACGCTCGACAAGGCCATGGCCCCCGCCGCCAAGGCTGGCGACAGCAGCCAACCCGTCAGCGGATAGAACGCCCCCGCCGCCACCGGGATCAGCAGCACGTTGTACCCGAAGGCCCAAAAGAGGTTCTGCTGGATGTTGCGCATACTGCGCTGGCTGACGTCAATCGCGCTCACCACCCCGCGCAGATCGCCCGACATCAGCACCACGTCAGCGGCCTCTATCGCGACATCCGTGCCGGTGCCGATGGCAAGCCCCACATCCGCCTGCGCCAGCGCCGGGGCATCGTTGATCCCGTCGCCGACAAAGGCCACCGGCCCCGCTTCGCCCTTCAACCTGTCGATGGCCGCGACCTTGCCGTCAGGCAAGACTTCGGCCACCACCCGGTCGATCCCCAGATCAGCGGCAATGGCATCTGCCGTTCCTTGATTGTCGCCGGTGATCATCGCTACCTTGAGCCCCAGATCGTGCAGCGCCTTGATGGCCTCGGGCGTGCCCTGTTTCACCGGATCGGCCACGGCTATGACGGCGGCAAGCTTGCCGTCGACGGCGGCAAACAGCGGGGTCTTGCCCGCCTTGCCAAAGGCCGCGCCGATCTCTGCGGCATCGCCCAGATCAATCCCATCGCGTTCCATCAGACGGTCCGCCCCCACGCTCACCTGATGTCCCGCGACCACGGCGCTGACGCCGTATCCGGTATGCGACTGGAAATCGCTTATATCATCGGGCAGGGGGCCTGCACGTTCTGCCCGTCGCAGAATGGCCTGCGCGATAGGGTGTTCCGAGCGAGCTTCAACCGCCCCGATAAGCGGCAAAAGCGTGTCTTGGGAAAAACCGTTCAAAGGGGTCAGGTCGGTCAGTTCCGGCTGGCCTTTGGTCAGCGTGCCGGTCTTGTCCAATGCCACGGTTTTGATTCCATGCAGGGTCTGCAAGGCATCGCCGCGCCGAAACAGCACCCCCAGTTGCGCAGCGCGTCCGGTGCCGACCATGATCGACGTGGGCGTGGCCAGTCCCATGGCACAGGGGCAGGCGATAATCAGCACGGCCACGGCAGCCACCAGCGCGTGGCTTAGTGAGGGGCCAAAGGCTAACCAAGCGCCAAAGGTCAGCACCGCCACAGCGATGACCGCAGGCACGAACCACAGGGTAATGCGATTGACCAAATCCTGAATGGGCAGCTTCGCGCCCTGCGCCTCTTCGACCATGCGGATAATCTGGGCAAGCATCGTATCACCGCCCACTTTGGTCGCGCGGAAGGTCAGGCTGCCGGTGCCATTAACCGTGCCGCCCACCACATCAGCGCCTTCGGTCTTTTCCACCGGGACAGGCTCACCCGTGATCATGCTTTCATCGACATAGGATTGGCCCGACTGCACCACCCCGTCGGTGGCGATCTTCTCACCGGGGCGCAGATGGATGATGTCGCCTGCCGCGATCTCCTCGACGGGGATTTCGACGATATCGCCCTCGCGCTCGATCCGCGCACTGCGGGCGCGCAGCCCGATCAGCTTGGCAATCGCGGCCCCGGTACGCCCCTTCGCCCGGGCTTCAAGATAGCGCCCCAGAAGGATCAGCGTCACAATAACCGCAGCCGCCTCGAAATAGACGAGGCGGCTGCCTTCGGGCAGCAGTGCCGGCGCAAAGAGCGCCGTGACCGAGTAGAGCCACGCCGCCCCGGACCCAAGCGCCACCAGCGAATTCATATCCGGCGCACCTTTGAACAGCGCCGGCAAGCCCTTGAGGTAGAAATGCCGCCCCGGTCCGGCAAGCACGAGAGTCGTGAGAACAAATTGAACGAGCCAAGAGGTTTCCATCCCAATGGTCGCATTGATCCAACGGTGAAAGCTCGGGATCAGATGGCCCCCCATCTCAAGAATGAAAACTGGGAGGGTCAGAATGGCCGCCAAAATGGTATTGCGCTTCAGATGTGCGCTTTCGGCCTCCTTCCGGGCAGTTGCATCGCCTTTATTATCCCCACTATCGACCGTGGCCGGATAGCCCGCGGCTGCTGCCGCAGTTTGCACTGCGGCGAGCGTATCCGGGTGGTCAAACATCTCAACCTGCGCCTCTTCGGTCGCGAGGTTGACGTTAACAGAGACCACGCCCGGCACAGCGGACAACGCCCGCTCCACCCGCCCCACACAAGACGCGCAGGTCATCTGCGCGATCTGCAGCCGGCGGGTCACAAGACGGGCGGGGTAGCCTGCCTGCGCCAACGCGTCAGAGACTTTCGCGGTCTCCAGCCCTGGTGCCGCTCGAAGCGTGACGGTTTCGGTCGCAAGGTTAACCTCAGCAGCCCGAACCCCATCGACGGCACCGAGCACCTTTTCGACCCGCCCTACACAAGACGCGCAGCTCATGTTTTCCACACCGAATCTCAGTGCTGTCTCGTCGGTCATCTTTGGCCCCTTTGGTTAAGTTGCTCTTAAGATGGGGCTTCCAGTCACTGGAGGGTCAAGGGAGAAATGGGGATTTTATTTGAGACGATAGATGAGGCCGGAAAGGTTTGCCGCAACATCCCTTCGCACTGACACACATACAGCGCGGATTAGGGTGGAAAACCACCGAATACCAAAAGTAACAGGAAGGAAGTGGTGCCCCCACACGGACTCGAACCGCGGACCTACTGATTACAAATCAGTTGCTCTACCAGCTGAGCTATAGGGGCACTGGAGGCTCATTTAGAGAAACCCACGCGGGGGTGCAAGAGGGGAAATGCGGTTTTCTTTCGGATTTTACACGGACCGCCGGACGGGCTATTTAGCCGTCAGGTTTTGACAGTTGATCGGATTATCATGCAGCTCGTTTTGCATACTGGCGTTCATTTTACAGAAGACGAACGACTGTTAAAATGTTTGCTGCAAAATCAGGATAAGTTTGCCGAAGCGGGTGTGCGTGTGCCCGGGCCGAGCACCTATCGAACCCTGTTTCGGGACACGCTGAACGCGATGCACAAGACCGAGCCTTCGGAGGTTGCGCGGGATGTGTTGCTTGACGCGATTCTCGATGAGGGCCGGGCGGAGCGGGTGATCTTGTCTGACGCTAACTTCTTCCGCTCGCCCGCTACGGGACTGCGCCACGGGATGCTCTATCCCGCAGCCCCGATCCGAATGCGGCGCATGGCGCGGCTGTTTCCCGAGGATGAGATTCGCGTCTTTATGGCGATCCGCAACCCTGCGTCGCTGGTGCCGATCCTCTTCGAAAAAGCGGCGGATCAAAGCGCGGAAGGATGCTGGGGGGGCAGGGGGCCAGAGGATCTGCGTTGGTCTGAAACCATTGCGCAAATGCGTGAGACAGCGCCGGAAATCCCGATCACCGTCTGGTGCAATGAGGACGCACCGTTGATTTGGGCGCAGGTGATCCGCGAGATGGCCGGACTTGCGCCAGAGAGCAAGATTAAGGGCGGGTTTGACCTGCTCCACACGATCATGTCAGCCGAAGGGATGCAGCGGTTTCGGGCCTATCTGCATGCGCACCCTGAAATGTCAGAAGCGCAAAAGCGGCGTGTGATCACAGCGTTCCTTGATAAATTCGCGCTTGAAGAAGAGATCGAGCAAGAGATCGACATGCCCGGTTGGACCGAAGAATTGGTGACTGAGATGACCGCAACTTATGACGCGGATGTTGAGGCCATCCGCGCCATTTCCGGTGTGACGTTGATCACGCCTTAGCGGAGACCTCTGCCAGTTCAGTGATCACGTCATAAGCCATGTCCACATCCTCCGCCGTGGCGGTGAAGGCACCTGCCTGAAAGCGGATTACCAACGCGCCATCAATCCGTGTTTGGGTCAGATAAATCCGCCCGTCGGCATTGATGCGATTGACGAGGTCTTGGTTATGCTGGTCAAGGTCTTGCACCCCGGCAGGCGCGTGGCGAAAGGTAAAGAGCGACAGCATCGGCGCGGTCACGATCTCAAACCCATTGGTCTTGTCCAGCCGTACGGCGAGGTCTTGTGCCCATGTCACATGATTGCGGATCATATCGCGTAGCCCTTCCAGCCCATGCGCCCGGATGAGGAACCACAATTTCAGCGCCCGGAAGCGTCGGCCCAGCGGGACCGACCATTCAGAGTAATTCACAACGCCGTCCGCGCCGTGCGTTTTGAGGTATTCCGGCTGGATCGCTAAGGTGCGCACCAGATCCTCAGGATCACGCAGGAAATGCGTGGTGCAATCGAACTGTGCGCCCAGCCATTTATGCGGGTTCAGGACCACAGAATCCGCGCGCTCGACCCCAGCCCAGAGAGTGCGAAACTCAGGGCAGATCATCGCGGACCCGGCCCAAGCGGCATCCACATGGGTATAGAGCCCCTCGACCTCCGCCACATCCATCACAGCGCCGATGTCGTCGCTGGCCCCTGCGCTGGTGCCGCCGGTGCAGGCGATGATGCCCGCAGGCAGATGACCTGCGGCGCGGTCCGCGGCAATGGCCGCCTGCAGCGCCTCTGGGTCCATCGCGCGATGAGGGCCGTGGGTGGGGATGCGGATCAGGTTGCCTTCGCCAATCCCCGCGATCCAAATCGCGCGGTCGATGGAGGTATGTACCTCTGCCGAGCAATAGATCCGCAGCCGGGGGTGGTCAGACAGCCCCGCCTTGTTGCCCTGCCAGTCCAAAGCCCGTTCGCGCATGGTCAGCACGGCGCAAAGCGTGGCGGAACTGGCACTGTCTTGGATCACCCCGGTAAAGCCATCCGGCAAGCCCACCGCCTGACGCATCCAGTCGCAAACCCGCGTTTCCAGCTCTGTCGCGGCAGGCGAGGTCTGCCAGAGCATACATTGCGCCGCAATGGCCGAGACGAAATACTCCGCCAGCACCGATACGGGGGCGGCATTGGCCGGGAAATAGGCAAAGAATCGGGGATGCTGCCAATGAGTCATGCCGGGCATGATGGTCTGCTCGAAATCATCGAAAATCGCCTGCATCGCCTCGGCAGCTTCGGGCGGCGCGTCGGGCAGGGCCGATAGGATCGCGCCGGGGGCGACCTGCGCGCGCACCGGCCGTTTGCGCAGCCCTGCGTGATAGTCTGCGGCCCAATCCGCAGCGCGGCGGCCCCAATGGCGGAACTCTTCCCAATTCATCGCAGACCCTCACGCCAGACCGTCCGTCGCTTTTGCCTCATCTTATTTCCGCTCCCTGATCTTACTGTCTGCATCCGCTCTTCAAGATTGCGCGCACAAAGGCTATGCTTTTGACATCGCGCCCTTTAGGGCGACGTTTGACTTGTTAAGTAGCGATCAGGAGCCCGTCAAGAATGGTCACCCAACCCCCACTGCGCCGCACGGCCCGATCTTTGCCGATTGCTTTGCTGCGCGCGCGCGAACGAGTGATGGGTCCGATCCGCGAAATCCTGAACGAAAGCGGCATCTCAGAGCAGAAGTTCCGCGTGATCCGCGTGTTGGACGAATCCGGCCCGATGGAGCAAACCGCGCTTGCTCATGCCACCTGCCTGCTGTTGCCCAGCCTCACTCGGATGCTGCGTGCGATGGAGGAGGAAGGGCTGCTGACCCGGTCCAGCGATCCAAACGATGGGCGTAAATCTATCGTGACGGTGACCGACAAGGGCTGTCAGATACTGCAAGACCATGCCGAGGATGCCGCAGCACTTTTTGCCGATTTCGAAGCGCGGTTTGGCAAGGAGCGGATGGAAAACCTGCTCGATATGCTCGAAGACCTCGTGGCACTGGATATGCGCAAAAAAGACTGACGGGCAGGGCCGTCAGCCTGCGTTGCCTACAGCACGGCGCACAGCGCAAATCCCGGCCAAAGCCATCCGCGCGGCATCGGCCTGCGTTGCCATCGCCCCTTGCTGCGACAAGGCCCGCATATAGAGGCTCGCCTGACCCTCCGGCCCCATCACGGCCAAGGATTGACCCAACCAATAGGGCCGTGCGGCGGCAAGTTCGGCACCAATCAATATACCCGCCAAACGCGCATGCGCCGTGGGGGCGGGCAGGGCGCCAAGGGCGCGGTCCGCACGCAACGAGGCCAACCGCCCCGCCAAACGCTCGGGCCGCGACAGCCCGTCGCTGAGCGCTTCGTCAAATGCTGTGTCATCCAGTGCCGTATCCACTTCCGCCGGCCCGTCGGCGCCAAGCATGTCGATCAATTCGCCGGTCAAGAAACTCTGGAAGCTTACCACTTCCCCCGCGCTGACCTGCGCCCAAACAGACGTGGCACCCGGCAGACAGATGACGCCATCCCAGTCTTTGTTCAGGCTTAGAAATCCCGCGATTCGGGTTTCTGCACCCTGCATGAGGCCGCTGGGCGAGTGCTGCCGCAGGCCGGGGATGATGTGCAACTCAAACCCTGCACTGGTCCGCGCAACCGTTTCTGCCGCCATCGCATCGCATGGCACGGTGCGGGGGGAGACATCCGACCGCCCCGGCAGACCGGCTGCAAAGACAGGCAGACCTGCGGGCAGGTTCAACGGCGCGATAAGCTGGGTCAGCGTATCGACAAAGGTGTCCTCGTCGGCGGCAGAAGTGGCGCAAACTGCTGCCTCCAGCGCGGTGCTGCCTTGCATCGCCCAGACCGAAAGGCGGTGTTCAAACCATTCCACGGCCAGCCATTCTACCTGTTTGACCTCTGCCATCCTGTCGCCTTTCATCCTTGATCCTGTCGCTGGCATAGGCCGCAGCGGCGCGGTGTTCAATCCGGAAGCCCAGATCGGCTTGCCGTCGCCTAATTGCTTTAAGCATGAAATATTTACCCTTGAACGAAAACGGAACCGGACTTAGGCTTCCCCCCAAACCGAACCAGAAGGGATTTTCGATGCGTGCAATCTGTCTTGGCGGCGGCCCTGCGGGGCTGTACTTCGCGATCTCGCTGAAACTGCGGCAGCCCGATGCCGATGTGACCGTGCTGGAACGCAACCGCGCTGATGATACCTTTGGCTGGGGCGTGGTGCTTTCGGATGAAACGCTCGACAATCTTGAGGTCAACGATCCGGTTTCCGCCAAGGAGATTCGTAGCCATTTCGCTTATTGGGACGACATTGCTCTGCATCACAAAGGCAATGTGATCCACAGCTCCGGTCACGGTTTCTGCGGCATCGGGCGCAAGCGGCTCTTGCTGATCTTGCAAAACCGGGCGCGGGAGTTGGGCGTGAATCTTCAGTTCGAGACCGAGGTCAAAGCCGCGTCTGACTATATGAAGGACTATGATCTTGTCGTCGCAGCAGACGGGTTGAATTCAAAAACCCGGATGGAGTTCGAAGACACATTCAAGCCCGACATTGACGTGCGCCGCTGCCCCTTTGTCTGGCTCGGCACCCATCAGAAATTCGACAACGCCTTCACCTTTATCTTTGAAAAGACCGACAAGGGCTGGATCTGGGTCCACGCCTATCAGTTCGACAAAGACACGGCGACCTTCATCGTCGAATGTAGCCAAAAGACATTCGATGCCTATGGCTTTGGCGAAAAGACCCAAGAAGAGACCATCGCGATCTGCGAGGAAATCTTCAAAGACCACCTCGATGGCCACAAGCTGATGACCAACGCCAGCCACATCCGCGGCTCGGCCTGGATCAAATTCCCCCGTGTGCTCTGCGAAAAGTGGAGCCATGAGAATGTCGTGTTGCTGGGCGATGCCTCGGCCACGGCGCATTTCTCGATTGGGTCGGGGACGAAACTAGCGCTGGAATCCGCGATCTCACTCGCAAAACACGTCACCGATGACCCCAATCTCGCCACTGCGTTCGAGAAATACGAAGACGCCCGCCGTCTTGAGGTGCTGCGTCTGCAATCGGCGGCGCGTAACTCCGTCGAATGGTTCGAAGATGTCGAGCGTTACCTTGACCTCGACCCGGTCCAATTGAACTACTCCATGCTAACCCGGAGCCAGCGCATCAGCCATGAGAACCTGCGCGAGCGCGATCCTAAATGGCTGGAGGGAGCCGAAAAATGGTTCCTTGAACAGGCGGGTGCCGATACCAACGGCCCCATCCGCGCCCCGATGTTCGCACCTTTCCAACTGCGTGACATGAAACTTAATAACCGCATCGTTGTCTCGCCCATGGCGCAGTACAAGGCGGTCGATGGCTGCCCGACCGACTGGCACCTCATTCACTACGCCGAACGCGCCAAAGGCGGAGCGGGGCTGGTCTATACCGAAATGACCTGCGTCTCGCCGCAGGGTCGCATTACGCCGGGCTGTCCGGGCCTTTACGCGACAGAGCATGAGGCCGCATGGAAGCGCCTGACCGATTTCGTTCATGCCGAGACCGACGCAAAAATCTGCTGCCAGATCGGCCATTCGGGGCGCAAAGGCTCCACGCAGGTCGGCTGGGAAGAGATGGACGCGCCATTGAAAGCCGGCAATTGGGAAATCATCTCTGCTTCCGCGATCCCGTGGTCGGAAAAGAACGCCGTGCCAAAAGCCGCGACCCGTGAAGACATGGACGTGATCCGCGACGAATTTGTTGAGGCCACCCGCATGGCCCATCGCGCTAACTTTGACATGATTGAGTTGCACGCGGCCCACGGCTATCTGATCTCGTCCTTCATCTCGCCCCTGTCGAACCAGCGCGAGGATGAGTACGGCGGCAGCTTGGAAAACCGCATGCGCTACCCGCTGGAAGTGTTCAAAGCAATGCGCGACGCTTGGCCCGAAGAAAAGCCGATGGCGGTGCGTATCTCGGCCACGGATTGGGTTGAAGAAGACGGCGTAACCCCCGAAGAAGCCGTGAAAATTGCGCGGATGTTTAGCGCGGCCGGGGCCGATATCATCGATGTGTCGGCGGGCCAGACCTCGAAACAAGCCAAGCCCGTCTATGGGCGCATGTTCCAGACCCCCTTCAGCGACCGCATCCGCAACGATGGTGGGATCAAGACCATGGCGGTGGGCAATATCTATGAGGCCGATCACGTGAATTCGATCCTCATGGCGGGGCGGGCCGATCTGGTCTGCCTTGCGCGGCCGCATCTGGCCGATCCTTATTGGACGCTCCATGCCGCCGCTGCCATTGGCGACCGCCATGCTGATTGGCCACTGCCTTATGGGCCGGGCCGCGATCAGACATGGCGCTTGGCCGACCGCGCGGCGGAGATGGAGAAAGTATGAGCCATATCGTCATCACCGGCGGCGGCTCCGGCGTCGGGGCAGAGATCGCCCGCGCCGTGGCCGATAGCGGGGCCAAGGTTACCATCATGGGCCGCCGCGAAGCGCCGTTGCGCGAACAAGGGCTGCCGTTCCAGACCTGCGACGTCACCGATGCCAAGGCCGTGGCCGACGCCTTTGCCGCCGCCCGCGCTGAAGATGGCCCGATCACCGGTGTCATCGCCAATGCCGGCGCCGCCCATTCCGCGCCTTTCGACAAGATCACCGCGCAGGACATGAACGATATGTTCGCCGTCAATGTCACCGGGGTCTTTAACGTCTGGCAGGCCGCATTGGCGGAGATGAAAGAGGCAAAACGAGGCCGCTTGATCGCCGTCGCCTCGACCGCCGGCCTCAAGGGCTACCCCTACGTCGCGGGCTATGTTGCCGCGAAACACGGTGTCATCGGCCTTACCCGTGCGTTGGCGCTGGAAGTCGCGCGTACGGGCATCACCGTCAACGCGATCTGCCCCGGTTTCATCGACACACCGCTGTTGGAACGCTCGGTCGAGAACATCACCAACACCACCGGCAAAAGCGCCGACGAAGCCCGTGCCATCCTGAAACGCGCCAGCCCGCAGAACCGCTTTGTCGACACCGGCGAAGTCGCAGCGGCTGCGCTTTATCTCCTCTCTGACGCTGCCGCGGCGGTGAACGGCCACACACTGTCCCTCTCAGGAGGCGAGATTTGAGCAACGCCGCCAAGGATCGCGTCCGCCTCTGGCTGCGCCTGCTGAAAGTCGTGCGCGGCCTTGAGCAGGAGTTGCGCGACATCCTGCGCCGTGAGCACAAGACGACCTTGCCCCGGTTCGACGTGATGTCCGCCCTGTCGCGCCATCCCGAGGGGCTGAAAATGAGCCAGCTTTCCGGTGTGCTGCGGGTGTCCAACGGCAATGTCACCGGCATTGCGGACCGGCTCAGCGAAGAGGGGCTGGTCGAGCGTATCGCCGTGCCGGGGGACCGTCGTGCGATGCTGCTGCGGCTGACGCCCGAAGGTGCTGCGCAATTCGCCCGCCAAGCGCAGGCGCATGAAGACTGGATCAACGAAAAACTGCGCGGCATCTCAGCCGAGGAAGCCCGCGCTATGGCGGACCGCCTACAGGCGTTCGCCGCTCAAACGGAAGAAAAGGAACAAGCCAATGCGCAGTGATGTCAAACATTTTCAGTGCGAGATTAAAGACCGGATCGCCACCGTGCGGCTCGACCGGCCTGACCGCAAGAACCCGCTGACCTTTGACAGCTACGCCGAGCTGCGCGACTGGTTCCGCGATCTCGTCTATGCTGATGACGTCGATGTGGTGATCTTTGGCTCCAATGGTGGCAACTTTAGCTCCGGCGGCGATGTGCATGATATCATTGGGCCTTTGACCCGGATGAACATGAAAGAACTGCTGCGTTTTACCCGCATGACCGGCGATCTGGTCAAGGCGATCGTGAACTGCGGCAAGCCTGTCATCGCGGCGGTGGATGGCGTCTGTGTCGGCGCAGGCGCGATCATCGCTATGGCCTCTGACCTACGGCTGGCCACGGCGGAGGCTAAGACGGCTTTCCTCTTTACCCGTGTGGGCCTTGCGGGCTGTGACATGGGTGCCTGCGCGATCCTGCCGCGCATCATTGGCCAGACGCGGGCAGCCGAACTGCTCTACACCGGCCGCGCTATGTCCGCTGAAGAGGGCGAACGCTGGGGCTTCTACAACCGTCTTGTGACAGGCGAGACGTTGGAAGACGAAGCACTGAAGCTGGCGCAAAAAATTCAGGCGGGTCCGAATTTTGCGCATATGATGACCAAGACGATGCTGGCGCAGGAATGGGCCATGTCCATCGAACAGGCGATTGAGGCCGAGGCGCAGGCACAGGCGATCTGTATGCAGACCGGCGACTTTGAGCGGGCTTACAACGCCTTCGTTGCCAAAGAACGCCCAGTCTTCGAAGGGGACTGAGCCACAAACGAAAAGCCAAAAGAAAAACTACGCGGGGAGGCGTAAATCATGGCTGACAAAAGTTTTCTTGACTGGCCCTTTTTTGAGCCGCGCCACAAAGAATTGGCGCTGGCGCTGGATAAATGGGCCGGGCAAGAGTTAAAGAATGTCGATCACGGCGATACCGATGGGGCTTGCCGTGACCTTGTGACGATGATGGGGCAGGACGGCTGGCTGCGTCATAGCGGGGCGGAAGGCGACGAGGTGCTTGACGTCCGCACGCTCTGCCTGATCCGCGAAACGCTGGCGCGCCATGACGGGCTGGCGGATTTTGCCTTTGCCATGCAAGGGCTTGGCACCGGGGCGATTTCGCTTTTTGGTACGGATGAACAGAAGGCCGAATGGCTGCCCAAGACCCGCTCAGGGCAAGCGATCTCCGCCTTTGCGCTGACCGAGCCGCAGTCTGGCTCTGACGTGGCAAACTCCACCATGACCGCCAAGGCAGATGGCAACGGCTATGTCCTCGACGGGCGCAAGACGTGGATATCCAACGGTGGCATTGCCGATGTCTACACCGTTTTCGCCCGCACAGGGGAGGCGCCGGGGGCCAAGGGGCTTTCGGCCTTTATCGTGCCTGCCAACACGCCGGGGCTGATGGTCGAGGAACGGTTGGAGGTCATGGCACCACACCCGCTGGCGACGCTGCATTTCGACAATGTGAAACTGCCCGGCTCGGCGCTTCTGGGCGAGGCTGGGCGCGGCTTTGCCATCGCCATGTCGGTGTTGGATGTGTTCCGCTCCACCGTCGCCGCTGCCGCTTTGGGCTTTGCGCGGCGGGCGCTGGATGAAGCGCTGGACCGCGTGACCACGCGCCAAGTACAGGGCGCCCCGCTGAGCGAGCTGCAGCTGGTGCAGGGCCATATCGCAGACATGGCGCTCGACGTCGATGCCGCGGCATTGCTCGTCTACCGCGCGGCCTGGACCAAAGACAGCGGCGCCCCGCGGGTGACACGCGAAGCGGCAATGGCAAAACTCTTTGCCACTGATCAAGCGCAAAAAGTCATCGACACGGCGGTGCAACTGCATGGCGGTGACGGCGTACGCCATGGCGAGGCGGTTGAGCGGCTTTATCGCGAAATCAGGGCCTTGCGCATTTACGAAGGCGCGTCTGACGTGCAACGTGTCGTCATCGCGCGTCAGACATTGGGGGCCATGGGATGAAGCTGTACCAAAGCGCACATGAAGATACGTTCACCCGCGATAACCTTCCGCCCATGGATCAGTGGCCGGACTTTAACCTAACCGGCTTTGACTATCCCGAACGGTTGAATGTTGGCGTCGAACTCACTGATTCTATGGTTGAAAAAGGGTTTGGAGATCGCACCGCCCTTATCGGGAATGGCCGCCGCCGGACCTATAAGGAACTGGCGGACTGGACCAACCGTCTGGCCAGCGCGATGGTCGAAGACCTTGGCTTAAGGCCCGGCAACCGGGTGCTGATCCGCTCGGCCAATAACCCTGCCATGGTGGCCTGTTGGTTGGCCGCGACCAAGGCGGGGGCGGTGGTGGTCAATACCATGCCCATGCTGCGGGCGGGGGAGTTGTCGGCGATTGTTGATAAGGCTGAAATCAGTCACGCCTTCTGCGACACCCGCCTGATGGATGAGATGACGACCTGTGCGAAATCCTCCGCGTACCTCAAGACCGTGGTAGGGTTTGATGGCACCAGCAACCATGACGCCGAGCTCGACCGTCTGGCGCTGGAAAAACCGGTTCAGTTCGAGGCGGTTCAAACCGCCCAGGACGATGTCGCCTTGCTGGGATTCACATCAGGAACAACCGGTAACCCCAAAGCAACAATGCATTTTCATCGCGACCTTCTGATCATCGCAGATGGCTATGCCCGCGAAGTGCTTGGTGTGACGCCAGAGGACGTTTTTGTGGGCTCGCCCCCCTTGGCCTTTACCTTCGGCCTTGGCGGTCTCGCCGTTTTCCCCCTGCGCTTCGGCGCAGCGGCGACCCTACTGGAAACCGCCAGCCCGCCGAATATGATTGAGATCATCGAGAAGTACAAAGCGACTGTCTGTTTCACCGCGCCCACGGCCTACCGCGCCATGTTACAGGCGATGGAAGAGGGCGCGGACCTCAGCAGCCTACGCGCCGCTGTTTCCGCGGGGGAGACCTTGCCCGCGCCCGTCTATTATGAGTGGAAGGAAAAGACCGGCAAGCCGATGCTCGACGGGATCGGCGCGACAGAGATGCTGCATATCTTCATTTCCAACCGTTTCGACGACCACCGCGCCGCCTGTACCGGCAAGCCTGTCACCGGCTATGAGGCGCGGGTGATTGATGCCGACGGCAATGAAGTGCCGCGGGGTGAGGTCGGTCGGCTCGCTGTGCGCGGGCCAACCGGTTGCCGTTATCTCGGTGATGCCCGGCAGGCGGACTATGTGAAGGACGGCTGGAACATCACCGGCGATAGTTTCACCATGGATGAGGACGGCTACCTGCATTTCGCCGCCCGCAACGATGATATGATTATCAGTTCCGGCTACAACATCGCAGGGCCAGAGGTTGAGGCCGCATTGCTGAGCCACCCCTTTGTCAGCGAATGTGGCGTGGTCGCCGCTCCGGACGAAGCACGCGGTTCTATCGTGCAGGCGCATGTGGTTCTGGTCGAAGGCACAGCCGAAGATGCCGTGACGATCAAGACCTTGCAAGACCATGTTAAAGCGACAATCGCGCCCTATAAATACCCGCGCGAGATCCGGTTTCTTAAAGAACTGCCGAAAACCGCCACCGGTAAAATTCAGCGTTTCGCGCTGAGAGAGGATAAATGAGCACCTTCGACGAAGCCTCCAAAGGCGCAAAGATGAGTTTCGCCAAGGACAAGTCCTATGGCGATTACCTTGGGCTGGACCAGATCCTGACCACCGAAAACCCGCTCGACATGGCGCATGATGGGCTGTTGTTCATCATCCAGCACCAGACGTCGGAACTTTGGATGAAGCTGGCGATCCATGAGTTGACGGCCTGTCGCGAAGCACTGCAAGCCGGGGAATTGCGTCAGAGTTTCAAGATGTTGACCCGTGTGGCGCGCATTTTTGAGCAGCTCAATTCCGCGTGGGACGTGTTGCGCACCATGACGCCGAGTGAATATACGGCCTTTCGCCCGCACCTCGGCGCGTCCTCTGGCTTTCAGTCCTATCAGTACCGCCTGATCGAGTACCTGCTTGGCAACCGTATCGCTGCGTTGACCAAGCTCCATGAGCATACGCCGGAGCCACATGCGGCGCTGGTGGCGGAAATGGAAAAGCCGAGCCTTTATCAAGTGGCGATCGACCTGATGTGCGCGCGCATGGGCGAAGCCCCCTTGGCCGGTGCGCCGGAGCCGAAGGGTTGGGCGCCGAAGCAGGAGGTGCAGGACCTCTGGCAGAAGGTTTATGAAGACCCCACAACCCATTGGGAACTATACGAACTGGCTGAGAAACTGGTCGACCTCGAAGACTATTTCCGGCGTTGGCGGTTTAACCACGTCACCACCGTGGAACGTATCATCGGTTTTAAGCGCGGCACCGGAGGCACGTCAGGTGTGACCTATCTGCGCAAAATGCTCGAAGTGGAACTCTTCCCCGAGCTTTGGCATGTGAGAGGAGCGCTGTAAGTGTCTGTTTTGAAAAAGGATCAGTTTGTTCTACCCGACGGGGTCATCTACCTCGACGGCAACTCTTTGGGGCCGTTGCCCAAAGCCGCTGCGGCACGTGTGCAGGAGATGATCGCGGACGAATGGGGCGAGATGTTGATCCGTGGTTGGAACCAAGCCGGGTGGATGGAACAGCCCACGCGGGTTGGCAATATGGTGGCCAAAGTCGTCGGTGCGCCTGAAGGATCGGTCGTTATGGGCGACACGCTGTCGATCAAGGTGTTTCAGGCGCTGGCCTCGGCGGTCAAGCTGCGGCAAGGGCGCAAGGTGATCCTATCGGACACCGGTAACTTCCCTTCGGATCTTTATATGGCCGAAGGCTTGGTCGGGCTGTTAGAGCAGGGCTATGAGCTGCGCAGCGTCGCACCTGAAAAGGTGAAGGACGTGATTGGCGAAGACATCGCCGCCGTGATGCTCACCGAGGTCGATTATCGTACGGGTCGCAAACACGACATGAAGGCGATGACCGAACTGGCCCATGCCAGCGGTGCGGTGATGATCTGGGATCTGGCACATTCGGCGGGGGCGCTGCCGGTCGATCTGGCCGGGAGCAACTGCGAATTTGCCGTGGGCTGCACCTACAAATACCTCAACGGCGGGCCGGGCGCGCCGGGGTTCATCTATGTGCGGCCTGATTTGGCGGATGCGGTGCAACCTGCACTGGCCGGGTGGCTGGGGCATCGCCAGCCCTTTGCCTTCGATCTTGCGTACCAGCCCGGACAGGGGATTGAGCGGATGCGCGTTGGCACGCCGCCTGTGATCCAACTGACCGCGCTGGAAGTGGCGATGGAGCTTTGGGCCGATGTGGACATGCAAGAGTTGCGCGCGGCCTCAATCGCGTTGCAGGAGCAGTTCATCGAAGAAGTCGAGCGCGACGTGCCACAACTCACCCTCGCCAGCCCGCGCAACAGCGCCGAGCGGGGCAGTCAGGTGTCGTTCCGGTTTGAGGAAGGCTACGCCGCCATGCAAGCCGTGATCGACCGCGGCGTGATTGGCGACTTCCGTGCGCCCGATATCATGCGCTTTGGTTTTACGCCGCTTTATATCGATGCCGAGGATGTCTCCAAAGCCGTCGCGATCATTCGCGATGTGATGGAGAACCGTCTTTGGGACAACGAAAAATACAAGACCCGCGCGAGGGTGACCTGACAGGGGCAAATCCCCTCGCTAAGCTGGCAAAACGACCCAACAAAGCGGGCCCATCAAAGAGGCCCAAACCAACCAAGGGAGAAGGAAATGAAAATGAAATCACTCGTGATGGCGGCCTCGGTCGCGGCATTGGCAGCGGGCGGCGCATGGGCCGAAGAGGGCAAGGTGAAGGTCGGCATGATCACCACCCTGTCAGGCGGCGGCGCGGGCCTTGGCATTGATGTGCGCGACGGGTTCCTGCTGGCGACCAAGATGGCCGGGAATGAGAACCTTGAGGTCGTGGTCGAAGACGACCAGCGCAAGCCAGAGATTGCCGTGCAACTGGCCGACAAGATGATCCAGTCCGAGAAGGTCGACGTGATGACTGGCATCATCTGGTCCAACCTCGCCATGGCCGTGGTGCCGGCGGCGACCGCGCAGGGCAAGTTCTACCTGTCGCCCAACGCCGGTCCTTCGGCACTGGCCGGCAAGGGCTGCAACCCGCTTTACTTCAACGTGGCATGGCAGAACGACAACCTGCACGAAGCGGCGGGGGCTTATGCCAATGACGCGGGCTACAAAAACACCTTCATGCTGGCGCCGAACTATCCAGCGGGCAAGGACGCGCTGACGGGCTATAAGCGCACCTATGAGGGTGAGGCTGCGGGGGAGGTCTATACCGATCTGGGCCAGACCGACTATGCCGCTCAGATCGCGCAGATCCGTGCGTCGGGTGCCGATAGCGTGTTCTTCTTTCTGCCCGGTGGGATGGGGATTTCCTTCCTCAAGCAATACGCTAACTCCGGCGTCGACCTACCGGTTGTCGGCCCGGCCTTTAGCTTTGACCAAGGCATCTTGCAGGCCGTGGGTGAAGCTGCTGTTGGCATCAAAAACACCAGCCAGTGGAACAAAGACCTCGACAATGAGGCGAACAAAGAGTTCGTGGCCGCCTTCCAAGAGGAATACGACCGTCTGCCATCGCTCTATGCAAGCCAGGGCTACGACACCGCGAACCTGCTCTTGAGCGCGATGGACAAGGCTGACGTGTCGGACGCCGAAGCCTTTGGTGAGGCGCTGAAAGAAGCGGATTTTGACAGCGTGCGGGGGAAGTTTTCCTTTGGCAACAACCAGCACCCAGTGCAGGACTACTACGTGCGCGAAGTGGTGAAAGAGGGCGATGTTTATACCAACAAGCTTATCGGCCCCTCGCTGACCGATCATGCTGACGCCTACGCGGCTGACTGCAAAATGTAATCCCGCGCGGCTCCGGTGCTGAACACGCGCCGGGGCCGACGTTTTACCACTTTCACGCCGGACCATCTCTCCGGCGCGCCGGGAGACTTTGCTAAATGTCATTCATCCTGCTCATCGAACAGGTGTTAAACGGGGTTCAATCCGGGGTCATGCTGTTCTTGATGGCGGCAGGGCTGACGCTGATTTTCGGGGTCATGGGGCTGATCAACCTCGCGCATGGCTCGCTCTATATGGTTGGCGCTTTTGCGGCGGCGGCGGTGGCGGCGGCCACGGGGTCGTTTCTGCTGGCACTGGTGGCGGCACTGGCCGCTGCGGCGCTCGCTGGCTGTCTGATCGAGATGACGGTGATCCGCAGGCTTTATGACCGCGATCACCTTGACCAAGTGTTAGCCACCTTTGCGCTGATCCTGATTTTCTCCGAAGGGACGCGGTTTCTCTTTGGCTCCTTTCCGCTATTCCTCGACATTCCGGCGGCGCTTTCCGGCCCGGTGATGCTGCCGGGGGGCATCCAATATCCGCTGTACCGCCTGGTGATCATCGGCGTTGGGCTGGCGATTGCGGCGGGGCTTTTCCTGCTGATTGCACGCACCCGCATCGGCATCCAGATCCGCGCGGGCGAAGCGGACCGCGAGATGATTGCCGCCTTGGGCATCGACATTGCCAAGCTCTATACGTTGATCTTTGCCCTTGGTGCGGCGCTGGCCGGGCTGGCGGGCGCGCTGGTCGGCGCGATCCAATCGGTGCAGGTGGGCATGGGCGAGCCGGTGCTAATCCTTGCTTTCGTGGTCATCGTCATCGGCGGCATCGGCTCGATCAAGGGCGCGCTTATCGGGGCGTTGCTGGTGGGGTTGACGGACACGCTCGGCTCGGTCCTGCTGCCGCTGTTCTTTGCCAATTTCATGGAGGCTTCGGCAGCCACTTCGGTCGGCTCCTCGCTGGCCTCCATGTCAATTTACATTCTTATGGCGGGGGTCTTGCTGTTCAAACCCACCGGCCTCTTTGGGGAGGCGTAAGATGACCCGCGAAACAATCCTTAACACTTTCCTCTTCCTGCTGCTGCCCGCGACTGCACTGGCCGCCTTTGCGCTGGACGAGCCCTTTATCATCACGCTGGCGACCAAGGCTGCGATCCTTGCCTTAGCGGGCGTGGGGCTGAACATCGCGCTTGGGCTCGGGGGGTTGGTCAGCTTTGGCCATGCGGCTTTCTTTGGGCTGGGCGGCTATGCGATGGGCATCCTCGCGGCACATGCGCAAAGCTACACGCCGATCATGGAAAGCCCGTTTCTGATCGAAGGCACCAAGTCCATGCCGGTGATCTGGCTGGTGGCGCTGGCGGTTTCCGCGCTGGCGGCGCTGCTAATCGGCGCACTATCGCTGCGCACCTCGGGCGTCTATTTCATTATGGTCACGCTGGCCTTCGGGCAGATGTTGTTCTACTTCGCGATTTCTTGGCCCGCCTACGGGGGCGAGGACGGGCTGTCGATCTATGTGCGCAATGGCTTTCCGGGGCTGAACACGCTCGATCCGCTGACTTTCTTTGGCATCGCTTTTGTCATTCTCGCGGCGGTCCTGTTCTTTGCCGGGCGTCTCGCTCGTGCGCCTTTCGGTCTGGCCCTCTCGGCGGCGCGGCAGAATGCGGAACGGGTCGAGGCCGTGGGCCTTGCGCCCTTCAAACTGCGGCTGGTGGCCTTTGTCATCTCTGGCGCTGTGACCGGGCTGGCGGGGGCGCTGTTTGCCGACCTCAATCGCTTTGTCAGCCCGACGATGTTCTCTTGGCAGACCAGTGGCGAAATCATGATCTTCGTCATCCTCGGCGGGGTGGGACGGCTCTTTGGCCCGGTGGCGGGTGCCGCGTTGTTTATCTTGCTGGAGCATGTCTTGGGCGGGCTCTCGGAGTTCTGGCACATCTATCTGGGGCTGCTGCTCTTGCTTGTCGTGCTTTTCGCGCGGGGTGGCATGATCGGCCTTATCGCCGGACGGGAGGTGGCCCATGACTGAGGTGCTGTTGGATGTGCGCAACCTGCACAAGAGCTTTGGCGCGTTGAAGGCCACTGACGATGTGTCACTGACCTTGAAACCCGGCGAGATTCACGCGTTGATCGGCCCCAACGGCGCGGGCAAGTCGACGTTGATTAAACAAATCGCGGGCGGGCTACGCTCAGACAGTGGCACGGTGCATTTTGCGGGGCAGGACGTGACACCGCTGAGCACCGTGCAACGTGCGCGGGCGGGGCTAGGCCGCACCTTTCAAATCTCCTCGCTGGCGATGGAATATACCGTGTTGCAAAACGCCGTGCTGGGCGCGCTTGGGCAGTCGGGCCGGGTGATGCGCTTCTTTGCCCCGGTGATGCGGCAGAAGGAGTTGCGGGAGGAGGCGCTGCGGGCGTTGGAACTTGTGGGCCTCGCGGACCATGCAGCCAAGCGCACCGCCGATCTGTCGCACGGGCAACGCCGACAGTTGGAGGTTGCCGTGGCGCTGACGCTGCGGCCCAAGGTGTTCTTGATGGATGAGCCAATGGCGGGTCTCGGGGCAGGCGGCTCGAAAGCGCTGACCGGTTTCCTTGATGGGCTGCGGGCCGAGGCGCCAATCCTGCTGGTGGAACATGACATGGATGCGGTTTTCGCACTGGCGGACCGTATTTCGGTGCTGGTTTACGGCCAGATTATCGCCACCGGCACGGCAGCAGAGATCAAGGCCGACCCACAGGTGCGCGTGGCTTATCTGGGCGAGGAGGACGCGGCATGAGCTTGCTGGAACTAAAGGGCATCGAGGCGTCCTACGGCCCGACGCAGGCATTATTTGGCGTTGATCTGTCGCTTAAGGAAGGCGAGGTCTGTGCGCTGATGGGGCGCAACGGGATGGGCAAATCCTCCACCATCAAGGTGATCTGTCGGATGATGAAGCACAGCCACGGCAGCGTGACTTTCGACGGGCGCGACATCGGCGGGCTGCCCAGTTTCCGCGCCGCGCAGGCGGGGCTGGGGTTGGTGCCAGAGGGACGCCGTTGTTTTGCACCGCTGACGGTGCATGAGAACCTCATCGCCGCTGCCCGGCCCGGCGCGTGGGACGAGGAGCGCGTGGTGGCGCTTTTCCCCCGTCTGGGCGAGCGGCGCGATCAGGCGGCAGGGGCACTCTCGGGCGGGGAGCAGCAGATGCTGGCCATTGGCCGGGCGCTGATGACCAACCCGAAACTGTTGTTGCTGGACGAGGCGACCGAAGGGCTGGCCCCCGTCGTGCGCCAAGAAATCTGGGCTGCCGTCGCCCAGTTGAAACGTGACAGCGGGCTGGCGCTTTTGGTGGTGGACAAATCCCTCGCCGAGCTGCGCCGGGTCGCGGATCACGCCGTTATTCTCGAACGTGGCCGCTCGGTCTGGACTGGTCCGATGCCCGCGCTCGATTCCCAGATCGCCGATCAATTCCTCGGCGTGTGACTGTTAACAAAAAGGAACACGACATGTCGCATCAAGTTATCCAGCCCGAAGGTTGGGCCCCCGCCAAAGGCTATGCCAACGGTATGTTGAGCGCGGATGGCCATCTGTTTGTGGGCGGTCAGATCGGCTGGAACGCCGAACAGAAATTCGAATGCCATGACTTTATCGGCCAGATGAAACAGGCGCTGCAAAACATCCGTGATGTCGTCGAAGCTGCTGGTGGCACGCCCGAGGATATCATGCGTCTGACATGGTATGTAACGGATAAGAAAGAATATCTTGCCGCGCAAAAAGACGTGGGCCGCGCCTATCGTGAGATTTTGGGCAAGCATTTCCCGGCCATGGCAATGGTGGTTGTGGCCGACCTCATTGAGGATGAAGCCAAGCTTGAGATTGAAGCCGACGCGGTGATCAAGCGCTAAGCGCTCCCCTGCGTCGATAAAACAGGCGTCGCCGGGGTTATCCCCGGCGGCGCATTGCCGGAAGGGCCACCGAGATCGCCGAGGACAGCGCAAAGAGCGCGGCAGCCACGCTCACGATGCTCGGCCCGGTGGGGGTGTCAAACTCCAGCGAGGCCATCAACCCCCCCAAAGCCGCCAGCGCGCCCAAGCCCATCGCCCAGAGCGCCATGGTTTCGGGCGTGCGGGCAAAGGGGCGGGCCGTGGCGGCGGGGATGATCAGCATAGCCGCAATGAGCAGCGCGCCCACCACTTTAATCGCGACGGCCACCATGATCGCCAATGCCAAGGTCAGGATCAACTGCTCGCGCTTTGGGTTCCCGCCCGATGCCTGCGCCAGATCGGGGTTCAATGTCGCTGCCAGCAGGGCCGACCAGCGCCATGCCAGCAACAGCCCCACCGCCACCGCGCCGCCCCAAATCACGACAAGGTCAGTGCGGGTCACGGCAAGGATCTCTCCGAACAGGTAAGAGGACAGATCGACCCGTTGCCCCGGCAAGAGTGACACCGCCACCAGCCCAAGCGCCAAGGCAGCATGGGCCATAACGCCCAACAGCGCGTCGGCGCTGACATTACGCCCTGACAGCGTGCTGATCACCAGCGCCATGACCAGCGCTACCAAAAGCACACCTGCGGTAATGGGCAAGTCAGTCGCCAAGGCCAACGCCACGCCCAGCAAGGCCGCATGGCTGGTGGCATCACCGAAATAGGCCATACGCCGCCAGATTACGAAACAGCCCAAAGGCGCAGCCGCAAGCGCCACCCCCAATCCGGCAAGGGCGGCGCGTAGGATAAAGTCGTCAAGCATTCTCGGTCTCACGCTGGTGGCCTTCACAGGCGTCGCTGTGATGGTGGTGGTGATGATCGTGGTCATGTCGGTAAAGCGCCAGCGCCCCTTGGGTGCCAGTACCGAAAAGCGCACGGTATTCCGGCGCATCGGCCACGGTTTCTGGCGTGCCTTCGCAGCAGACATGGCCATTCAGGCACAACACCCGGTCGCTTGCCGCCATGACAACATGCAGATCATGGCTCACCATTAGCACAGCACAGCCGAAGTCTTGGCGCACCGTCTCAATCTGGCGGTAGAAGGCAGCGGACCCCGGTTGGTCAAGCCCCTGGGTCGCTTCATCAAGGATCAGAAGGTCAGGTTTTTCCAGCAGGGCACGGGCCAGCAACACGCGCTGGAACTGCCCGCCAGAGAGGTCCACCATCTGCCGCTCGGCCAATTCTGGCACGCCGGCGGTGGTCAGCGCCGCTTGGATCGCCTCAGCCGGTCGGCGGCGCGGTAGGTTGACGAAGCGGCGCACGGTTAGGGGGAGGGTTCCGTCGATCTGCAACTTTTGTGGCACATAGCCAATCCGCAGGTCGGGTTTGCGGGTGATCTTGCCTGCTGCCGGTTTCAATGCGCCGATCAAGGCACGCAGCAGGCTCGATTTGCCGGAGCCATTGGGGCCAACGATCGTCACGATCTCGCCCGGTCTGAGGGTGAAATTCACATTGCGCAGCACGGTCTGGCCGTCATGGCGCAGGGTCAGGCCCGAGGTCTGGATCAGCGTCATATATCATCCTTTTGGCATGCAGGGCAAAGGCCTTCGGCCTCGACCACGCTGCGTTCGATCCGAAATCCAGCGGCGCGGGCGGCATCGCCCAAACGGCTTTGCGACGGCGTGGTTTCAGCCTCCGCCACCGAGCGGCAGCCACGACAGATCAAAAACGCCGGCGCATGGTCCGCCCCCGGCTGCACACAACCGACATAGGCGTTCAGCGCTTCGATCTTATGGGCGAGCCCGGCTTTGACCAGAAAATCCAAGGCGCGGTAGGCGACGGGCGGCTGTGTGCCCAGCCCTTCCGCCGACAGATGCGCCAGCAGATCATAGGCCCCCAGAGCGCGGTGTTCGGCGAGCAAAATCTCCAACGCACGGCGGCGCACCGGCGTCAGGCGCAGGCCACGCGCGGTGCATTGCGCCTCGGCAGCCTGCATTGTGCTGCGCATACAGGCAGCATGGTCGTGGTCGCGGAATTCGATGGCGGACATGGGGGACCTCCGGTGAGTTTCGTATTGATATGATATAACATGACTGATAGCAAGGTGATATTATAACATTACAGAGGTCCATCATGTTTCGTTTTACCTTACCCGCCGCGGTTCTTGTTGCCACTTCGGCCCCGGTCTGGGCGGAAGCGCCTGCGGTCGCCACCGACATCGCGCCGGTGCAGGCCTTGGTGGCACAGGTGATGGCAGGCGTGGGCGCGCCCGCGCTCATCGTACCCCCTCGGGCCTCGCCGCATGGCTATGCCATGCGCCCTTCCGAGGCACGTGCGCTGAGCGGGGCGGATTTGGTGGTCTGGGTCGGCCCGGCGCTGACGCCTTGGTTGGCTGAGCCCTTGACCACGCTGGCAGGCAACGCGGAACATCTGGAGTTAATGTCGCAGCCCGGCACGCAGGTTTTGGCATTCCGTCAGGGCGCGCGTTTCGAAGCGCATGATCACGGCGCGGAGGGTGTTCCTCATGGCGCTGATGCGCATGAGGAACACGAAGAGGATCACGCGCATGACGATGCGGGCCACGCGGGCCATGCGCACGACGATGCGGATTACGCGCGCCATGCGGAAGACGGGGCAGACCACGAAGGCCACGCGCATGACGTAGCAGACCACGCGGGCCACACGCACGAGGGCGTTGATCCCCACGTCTGGCTTGATCCGCGCAATGGGCAGCTTTGGCTCGGAGAGATTGCTGGCGCTCTGGCCGAGCTTGACCCCGAAAACGCGGCGCAATACCGCGCAAATGCGGCGGCGGCACAGGCGGAGTTGGTCGAGTTGGAAACCGAGATTGCCGAGCGGCTTGCCCCGGTCAAAGATCAGCCCTTTATCGTTTTTCACGATGCCTATCACTATTTCGAGGCGCGTTTTGACATCGAAGCCATCGGGGCGATCAGCGAAAACGATGCCCGTGCGCCGGGGGCGGCACGGGTCGCAGCGCTGCGCGAGATGGTGCAGGACAGCGGCGTAAAATGCGTCTTTGCGGAACCACAGTTCAACCCCGGTCTGATCGCGGCCGTAAGCGAAGGGCAGGGGGTCAAAACCGGCACGCTGGACCCGATTGGCGCGGAACTAACACCGGGGGCCACGCTCTATTCCGATCTGCTGCGCGGCATGGCCGAGAGCATGGCGGCCTGTCTGTCAGACTAGGCCCGCGCGGGTTAAACCGGGTTGCTGCGAAACCCAACGATCAGCTGGCGCAGCCCAAGAGCCGCGCCAGCGACGATAGAGGCAAGGGTGACCGGGCCGCTGAAGGCCAGCACCGAGATCGCAGAGATGCCTTGGCCGATGGTGCAGCCCATTGCGATCACCGCACCTGCACCCATCAGCCCTGCGCCAAAAATCTGGCGGCGTAGCTCGCGCGGGTCTTCGCAGGCTTCCCAGCGAAAATGACCCTGCCAGAGCGAGCCAATAAAGGCTCCAACCCAGACCCCAGCAACTGAGCCGATGCCAAAGCTAAGCGGACGCACCGAACCTTGCATGGCATAGAGCAGCGATTCCCCCACCGGCGCGGCATAGCTGTGCGAATGCAGTGTTTGCGCGCCAAAGCCGTTCCGGGCGAGCCATGCGGTGCCAGCCCAGCCAGAGACCACCGCCAGCCCTGCGACACAGCCCCAAAGCACGGACCGCAGATCACGCCGAAAATCACGCGCGGCCAGCATGAAGAGACAGAGCAGCAGTCCCAACCCCATGCCGATCAACGCCACCGATCCCCCTGTAAGGGCCGCAAGTGTGTGGGCGATACCGTCTGGCGGGCCGTTGTTCAGACTGCGCGGAAACAACAGCATCCGCGCCGGAGCGAGAGGACCGCTCAGCACCGCAAAGGCAGACAGCCCCATGACCAGCACGATGACAAAAGCCCGCAGATCGCCCCCGCCAAGACGCGCCAGCGCTCCAAAGCCGCAGGTGCCCGTAAGCGCCATGCCGTAGCCAAAGATCAGCCCACCCACGACAGCGGGCGCCCAAGCAAAATGAACGCCGAGGTAAAAGGCACGGTCGATGTTTGCCAAATTCAAAGCGGCGAGGGCAAAGCTGCCAAAGATTGCCACCCCGATCGCCAGCCCCCACATGCGCATCCGGTGGGATGAGCCGCCATAGAGCAGATCCTCAATCGCGCCCAAGGTACAAAACCGCCCCAAACGGGCCGCAAGACCAAGCAGGATGCCGCCAAATCCGCCCAGCAGCGCGGCGGTCATGGGTTGGCCAAAAAGCTCAATCATCCTTGCAGAACAATTCGTACACCAGTTCCAGCATCTTGCGCGGACGGTCATCGGCAAGACGGTAAAAGATCGTCTTTCCTTCGCGCCGGGGTTCAACCAGACCTTCAAGGCGAAGCCGGGACAACTGCTGTGATACCGCTGCTTGCCTGCTGGAGAGCAACGCTTCCAACTCGCTTACGGATTTTTCGCCTGAAACGAGATGGCACAGGATCATCAAACGCCCCTCGTGGCTGATCGCCTTGAGGAAGTTTGACGCGGTCACGGCATTGCTGAGCATCCGGTCCATGTCCTCATCAGACATATCCGGGGTGATGACGGGCAGGGCGGTCATTCGGTCTTGTCCTTATAGTCGGTCATATCCGTCAGCAGACGGTCAAGCAGGGGCCAAAAGAACTCCGGTCCGGGGTAGCCTTCAAGGCGGCCCAATTCGGCACCCTCTTCGACCACAAGAAACGTCGGGGTGAAGACCACGGCGCGGGCGGTGTCGATCTCGTCTCTCACGTCAGAGATGTCGACCCGGCGCAGCGGGGCAAAAGCGCCCTCAACGGTCTTGGGGTAGGCGGGCGCGATCTCTTCGTTCCAGCGCTCGCAATAGACGCAGCCGGGTTGCTCAACCATCACCAGTTCCACCGCCCAAGCGGGCAGAGCGGTCAGCGCCGTGAGGCTCAGGGCGGTTAATATGCGGATCATCGGGTTGCCTGATTGACGTTTGGAGAACGCTCAACGTAATTTGAATATGAATTCCGATCAAGCGCTACGCGACATGACGCCGCGCAACAGGGGGAAACATGTTCGACATCAGCTACGCGGGCGCTCTTTTGGCGGGGCTGCTCAGCTTTTTCACGCCCTGCATCCTGCCAATGGTGCCGTTTTACCTTAGCTATATGGCCGGTCTCAGCGTGACCGAGCTGCGCGGGGACGGGGCCATTGCGCCCGGCGCGCAGCGGCGTTTGGTGCTGTCGTCGGTGCTTTTCGCGCTTGGGGTTACGACGATTTTCGTGCTGCTGGGCATGGGGGCGACGGCTCTCGGCCAGTTGTTCACGCAATATCTTGAACCGCTCAGTTGGGTCGCGGCGGCAATCCTGTTGATCTTTGGTCTGCATTTTCTTGGCGTGATCAAAGTGCCACTGCTCTACCGCGAAGCGCGGCTGGAGGGCGGCGGCAAGCCCACGTCGGTCTGGGGCGCCTATGTTATGGGGCTGGCCTTTGGCTTTGGCTGGACGCCCTGCGTCGGGCCAGCGCTGGCGGCGATTTTGATGATTGCCTCGGGCATGGGCGATATCTGGCACGGCGGTCTGCTGCTCGCGGCCTATGGGGCGGGGATGACCGCGCCTTTCGGGGTGGCGGCGCTTTTTGCCAAACCGTTCCTGAACTGGGCGTCGCGGAATATGGCGCTGGTGCAGAAGGTCGAAAAGGTGATGGGCGCCATGCTGATCCTTTTTGCTGTGCTGATCGTGACCGGGGGCGTACAATGGATCGCGGATGTGATGATCCGCTGGTTCCCCAGCTTCACAACATTGGGCTAACTTAGGGAGGACGCCGATATGAGTTTTTCAAGGATCTTTGCCATTGGCATGGCTGCCGTTCTGGCCCTGCCGCTGGCAGCGGCGGAAATGGGCGATGACGGGCTGCATAAAACCCCGTGGATGCGCGACACCTTCAAAGACCTGCGCGAGGATCTGGAGGAGGCCAACAGCGAGGACAAGCGCCTCTTGCTCATGTTCGAACAACGCGGCTGTGTCTATTGCACCAAGATGCATGAGGAAGTTTTCCCAACCGATGTGATCGCCAACTACATCGATGAGAATTATTTCGTGGTGCAGTTGAACCTTCATGGCGACATCGAGGTCACGGATTTCGATAGGGAAACCCTGTCGGAAAAGCAGATGGCGCGGAAGTGGGGGATTCTGTTTACGCCTACGATGATGTTCTTGCCCCAAGAGGTGCCAGAGCAAGCCACCGCCCCGCAGGCCGCCGTGGCGGTGATGCCCGGCGCCTTTGGCGTTGGGACGACATTGGACATGCTGACTTGGGTCAACGAAGAGCGCTATGCCCTTGACAGCGATGAGGATTTCCAGCGCTACCATGCGCGAATGATTCAAGAGCGCGACAATGGCAGCACTGACTGATCCAGTGGTGCAGGGGGCGGGAGAGATAGCTATTCAAAAGTTTGAATTTGTTGTTGCGCCCTGCCGCCCGCCTGCCTTAGGGTCTTTGTAACCGGATCACACATCAACGTGATCGGCACTGGGAGGAAGTTTTCGATGATGAAATGGATTGTCGCTGCAATCGTGTCGGGCGCGCCGGTTCTGGCCGCTGCAGAAACCGTGGCACCCGCCGATGTCACCTTTGACGATTACGGCGCGGTGGAGCAATCGCTGACCGGGACACCGGGCGATCCGGCCAATGGCGCGGCCATCGTCGGCAATAAGAAAGCGGGCAACTGTGTGGCCTGCCATCAAATCAGCGCGCTGAGCGATGTGCCTTTCCATGGTGAGGTTGGGCCAATGCTCGACGGCGCCGGGGACCGCTGGAGCGAAGCTGAATTGCGCGGCATCGTCGCCAATAGCAAAATGACATTCGAAGGCTCGATGATGCCGTCTTATTACAAGACCACCGGCTACATCCGGCCGGGCGATGGCTTCACCGGCAAAGCTGCCGAAGAGCCGCTGCCGCCGCTGCTCGAAGCCCAGCAGATCGAAGATGTCGTCGCCTTCTTGGCGACACTGAAAGAAGAGTAACGCGGCCTGCCCACCGCTCTGATGGGGCGCTTTGGGTTGAGCCGGTGCAAGAGATCGCGGTGCGCGGCACCGTGGAGTGGAATGACGGCGCGCTGCGCCGCAGACGAACAAGGAGAGTGAGAGATGAACTTCTCAAGACGTGAAACACTGGGCCTCGGCCTTGGCGCGATGGCGCTGACGGTCCTGCCGATGGGCGCTTCGGCGGCAACAGTGGACGAACTGATCGCGGAATTCACCGGCGGGGCCGATATGGCCGACACCGGCGTGACCCTGACCGCCCCTGAGATTGCTGAGAACGGCAACACCGTGCCAATTTCTGTCGAAGCCGAAGGCGCGTCCGAGATCATGGTTCTGGCCACCGGCAACCCAACACCGCCCGTTGGCACGTTCAAATTCGGCCCGCTGGCCGGTTCGCGCAGCGCCTCGACCCGTATTCGCTTGGCCACGACACAAGAAGTCGTCGCCATCGCCAAGCTGGAAGATGGCACCTTTGCCCGCACCAGCGCAGAAATCAAAGTCACAATCGGCGGCTGCGGCGGTTAAGTCCGCGCGCCCCCATACAGGAGTTTAGAACATGGCAGAAGGTGTAACCCCTCGCGTCAAAGTCCCGAAAAAAGCTGAAGCGGGTGAGGTCATTACGATCAAGACCCTGATCAGCCACCCGATGGAATCGGGCCAGCGTAAAGACAGCGACGGCAATGTCATTCCGCAGTCGATCATCAACCGCTTCACCTGCGAATTCAACGGTGAGAATGTGATCGACATCAAGATGGAACCGGCGATGTCGACCAACCCCTATTTCGAATTTGATGCCAAAGTGCCAGAGGCCGGCGACTTCAAGTTCACATGGTATGATGACGACGGTTCGATCTACGAAGAGGTCAAATCCGTCGCGGTGGGCTGACCGACAGGTCAGTCACGTCGCGAGTGGTACAGGGAGGAAAGACATGAAATTCAAGGCAATGACCGCTGTGGCGGCGCTTTTAGTAGCCGCACCGACGCTGGGGATGGCGGACGAGGACGCCGAGCTTGTCGTTAATGGCGAGATCGAAATGGTGACCAAGACCGAGCCGCCTGCGCATCTTGAGGGGGCGTTGCCGGAAATCATGTCTGGCTGGCGGTTCCGCTCGGACGAGACCCAGCAGACCCAGATGGATGACTTCGACAACCCTGGCATGATCTTTGTGGACCAAGCGCAAGCTGCTTGGGACACGGCCGAGGGCAGCGAAGGCAAATCCTGCGCATCCTGCCACAATGAGCCGGCCTCTTCGATGGAGGGCGTCCGCGCTGTCTATCCGAAGTGGAACGAAGAAGCAGGCGAAGTGCGCACGCTCGCGATGCAGATCAACGACTGCCGCGAGAACCAGATGGGTGCCGAGCCTTGGAAGTACACCGGCAGCAAAATGACCGCGATGGAGGCTCTGATCTCGATCGAGTCGCGGGGCATGCCGGTGAATGTCGCCATCGACGGTCCGGCCCAGAGCACATGGGAACAGGGCAAGGAGATGTATTACACCCGTTACGGTCAGCTGGAGCTGAGCTGTGCCAATTGTCACGAAGACAATTACGGGAACATGATCCGCGCCGACCACCTGAGCCAAGGCCAGATCAACGGCTTTCCGGTGTACCGTTTGAAAAACACCAAGCTGAACAGCAGCCACGCGCGTTTCAAAGGCTGCATCCGCGACACCCGCGCCGAGACCTTCAAGCCCGGCAGCCCCGAATTCGTGGCGCTTGAGCTTTACGTCGCAAGCCGTGGCAACGGCCTGTCGGTCGAAGCACCTTCGGTGCGCAACTAAACACAATGCCGGGCTTGCTGCCTGACATGATCCCGCCCCTCAGAAGGGGCGGGGCCTTTCCTTGTTTTTAACCGACGGAGCCTGACATGCTGTCTCGCCGTGATTTTCTGCAAATGTCCATGGCCGCGGCCTCCATCTATGGCGGGTCGGGCTTTGGCAACTGGGCGCGGCTGGCCGCGCAGGACAAGTTTGACCAAGACGCGCTGTTGGAGTTTGGGAAGTTCGGCAATGTCACTTTGATGCATGTCACCGACATCCACGCGCAGCTGAAGCCGATCTATTTCCGCGAGCCATCGGTCAACATCGGCGTGGGCGAGAACCACGGCAAGGTGCCCCATATCACTGGTGAAGACTTCCGCCGCCGTTATGGCATCGGCGGCGGCACCCCGCTGGATTATGCGCTGACCTATGATGATTTCGTGGCTCATGCACAGGCTTACGGCAAAGTCGGCGGGCTGGACCGTGTGGCCACCGTGCTGAACGCAATCCGGGCTGATCGGCCTGATGCGCTGCTGCTGGATGGCGGCGACACATGGCACGGCTCAATGACCTGTCTCAAGACCGAAGGGCAGGACATGGTCAATGTGATGAACGCGCTGAAGCCTGACGCGATGACTTTCCACTGGGAGTTCACGCTGGGCTCTGAGCGGGTGCAGGAGATCGTCGAGGGGCTGCCCTATGCCGCGCTTGGCCAGAACATCTTTGACGCGGAATGGGATGAGCCTGCCGAACTGTTCAAACCTTACAAATTCTTCGAGCGGGGCGGCGTGAAGGTCGCCGTGATCGGGCAGGCCTTCCCCTATCTGCCGATCGCCAACCCCGGCTGGATGTTCCCTGAATACTCCTTTGGCATCCGTGATGAGCACATGCAGTCGATGGTCGACGAGGTGCGCACCCAAGGCGCTGAGGTGGTCGTTTGCCTGAGCCACAACGGCTTTGACGTCGATAAGAAGATGGCCGGGATCGTCAAGGGGATCGACGTGATCCTCTCGGGCCACACCCATGACGCGCTGCCCGAGCCGGTGCTGGTGGGCGAGACACATATCATCGCCTCCGGCTCGCACGGGAAATTCGTCAGCCGCGTCGATCTTGATGTGCGCGACGGCAAGATGATGGGTATTCGTCACAAGCTGATCCCGATTTTCTCGGACCTGATCACGCCGGACGCCGAGATCGCCAAGCTGATCGACGCACAACGCGCGCCGTTCCTTGACGAATTGACCCATGTGGTCGGCAAGACCGACACGCTGCTCTACCGCCGCGGTAATTTCAATGGCACCTGGGATGATCTGATCTGCGACGCCATGCTGTCCGAGCGCGACGCCGAGATCGCGCTGAGCCCCGGTGTCCGCTGGGGCGCGTCGATCCTGCCCGGTCAGGACATCACGCGCGAGGACATCTTTAACGTCACCTCAATGACCTATCCCAACACCTACCGCACGGAAATGACAGGTGAATTCCTGAAAGTCGTGCTAGAGGATGTGGGCGACAACCTGTTCAACCCCGACCCCTATTACCAGCAGGGCGGCGACATGGTGCGTGTCGGCGGCATGGGCTTCAAGATGGACATCGCCAAGCCGCAGGGCGAGCGCATCAGCGAGATGACCCTGCTCAGTTCCGGTGAGCCGATTGACCCGCAGCGCAGCTATGTTGTCGCCGGTTGGGCCTCGGTCAACGAAGGCACCGAAGGGCCGCCGATCTGGGACGTGGTGGAAAGCCATATCTCCAAATTGGGAACGGTTTCCGATGGCGCCCGGACGCCGGTGAAATACGTTCTGCCTAAGTAAGAAAAAGCAGAATAGGGGTTCTCACAAGCAAACAAATTCAATAAACTGAATTTGTATTTGTGAGGGCCACGACATGACTGAAGAAAACCACAACGGACCATCGCGCCGTGCCTTTCTAACTGGCGCAGGGGCGGTGGCCGCAGGGACATTGGCGGGCAAAGCCAGCGCCGAGACCGATCCCGCGATTGCGATTAAACCTTGGATGCAAGAACTGGGCGACGGCGTCGATGTCTCGCCCTACGGCATGCCTTCTCCCTATGAAGAAGACGTCAAACGCCGCACCGTAGAATGGCTGACTGCCGATCCCGTAAGTTCGATCAACTTCACCCCGATCCATGCGCTTGATGGCACGATCACGCCCAACGGCGTGTGCTTTGAGCGGCATCACTCCGGCGTGGCCAAGGTCGACCCGGCAGAACATCGTTTGATGATCAACGGTTTGGTGGACCGCGAGTTGATCTTCACCATGGAAGACCTGATGCGCTTCCCGCGTGAGAACCACGTTTACTTTCTTGAGTGCGCGGCGAATTCAGGCATGGAATGGCGCGGCTCGCAGCTTAACGGTGTGCAGTTCACCCACGGCATGATTCACAACGTCGAATACACCGGCATCCCGCTGCGGTTGCTGCTCGAAGAGGCGGGCGTCAAGACCGAGGGCAAATGGCTGCTGGCCGAGGGGGCCGATGCGGCGGCAATGAGCCGGTCGATCCCGATGGAAAAGGCACTGGACGACTGTCTGGTCGCCTTCAAGATGAACGGCGAGGCGCTGCGGCCTGAACAGGGCTATCCGGTGCGTCTCGTGGTGCCCGGCTGGGAAGGCAACATGTGGGTCAAATGGCTGCGCCGTCTCGAAGTGGGCGATCAGCCTTGGCATCACCGCGAAGAAACCAGCAAATACACCGACTTGCTGGACGACGGCACCGCGCGCCGCTTTACGTGGGAGATGGACGCGAAGTCGGTCGTCACCAGCCCCAGCCCGCAGGCGCCGATTACCCATGGTCCCGGGCCGACCGTGCTGACAGGTCTGGCGTGGTCTGGCCGCGGCACGATCCCGCGCGTTGATGTGACCATTGATGGTGGCATCACCTGGCATAAGGCGCGGATGAGCGGGCCAAGCACGCCAAAGGCGCTGCACCGTTTCTATTACGACTTTGAATGGGACGGCAGCCCGCTGCTGGTGCAAAGCCGTGCGCATGACAGCACCGGCTATGTGCAGCCCACCAAAGATCAACTGCGCGAGATGCGCGGGCTCAATTCAATCTACCACAACAACGGCATCCAGACCTGGGCTGTTGATGCTGACGGAAAGGCCGAAAATGTCGAGATTTCTTAAACTTGCACTGCTGGCCAGCACGATGGCCTCACCGCTCGCGGCCGAGCCTTTGGGCCTTGGCCGCCCCGCGACCCCCGAAGAGGTTGCTGTCTGGGACATCGACGTGCGCCCCGATGGTTTGGGCCTGCCCGAAGGCAGCGGTGACGTGGCCACAGGCGACGGCATCTACACCGAGAAATGTTCGGCCTGTCACGGTGTCTTCGGCGAAGGCGCAGGCCGCTGGCCGGTGCTTGCGGGCGGGCAGGGCAGCCTGACCGACGCGCGCCCCGTCAAGACCGTGGGCAGCTACTGGCCCTATCTGTCGACTGTGTTCGACTACGTACACCGGGCCATGCCCTTTGGCGATGCGCAGTCGCTAACCGATGATGAGGTCTATGCGATCACGGCCTATCTGCTCTATCTCAACGATGAAGTGGATGAGGATTTCGTGCTGTCGTCCGAGAACTTCACTGAGGCGCGTTTGCCCAATGAGGAAGGCTTCGTGCCGGATGACCGGATGGAGATCGAATTCCCCGCGTTCAGCAAAGAGCCTTGCATGACGGACTGTAAGCCTGAGGTTGAGATCACAATGCGCGCCGCCGTGCTCGATGTGACGCCTGAGGAGACTGCGGCTAAGGAAGCGGCAGAGAAGGCCGAAGCCGAAACCACCGAGCCTGCGACAGAAGAGGCGGCGTCTGACCCGACCACCGAAGAAGCGCCAGCACCCGAAGAGGCCACCGCTGAGGAAACACCTGTCGAAGTCGCCGAAGCCCCCGCCGCTGATCCCGCGATGATCAAGGCAGGTGAAAAGGCCTTTCGCAAGTGCAAATCCTGCCATCAGATCGGCGCCAAGGCGAAAAACCGGGTCGGCCCGGTGCTCAACGGCATCGTTGATGGCCCGGCAGGCGCGGTCGAGGGGTTCCGTTATTCCAAAGCGATGGAAGCGGCTGGTGAGGAAGGTCTCGTCTGGTCTCACGACGAATTGAGCGCCTTCTTGGCGGATCCCAAGGGCTACATGAAAGGCACCAAAATGTCTTTCCGTGGTGTGCGCAAAGAGGAAGATATCGACGCGCTGATCGCCTACCTGCGTGACGCGTCGGAGTGATCTGACAGATTAGGGAAAACTGACGTGCCTGCCCCCCTTGAACCCCCATACCGGGGGGACTAATCTCTGGGTAACAGTTTTGCGGGTATGGTCCCGCGAACAGGAACTGAGGCAGGCACGCATGAACGACCCGATCAACACTTACATGAATACGCTCGTCCCCATGGTGGTTGAACAGACCAGCCGGGGCGAGCGTTCTTACGACATCTTCTCGCGCTTGCTGAAAGAACGGATCATCTTCGTCAACGGGCCGATCCACAGCGGGATGAGCCATCTGGTCGTCGCGCAACTTCTGCATCTTGAGGCGGAAAACCCGTCCAAGGAAATCAGCATGTACATCAACTCGCCCGGTGGCGAGGTGACGGCGGGCCTGTCGATCTATGATACGATGCAATACATCAAGCCCAAGGTTTCCACCCTGATCTGCGGCATGGCGGCCTCGATGGGCTCGGTCATCGCAATCGGCGGTGAGAAGGGGATGCGTTTCGCGCTGCCCAACGCCGAGGTGATGATCCACCAGCCCTCCGGCGGCTCGCAGGGCATGGCCGAAGACATCCTGATCTCGGCCCGCCATATTGAGCGGACCCGCGAGCGGATGTATCAGCTTTACGTCAAACACTCTGGTCAGCCGCTCGACGTCGTGCAAAAAGCGCTCGACCGCGATCTGTGGATGACACCGGAAGAAGCCAAAGAATGGGGCCATCTCGACGAGATCGTTGAGAGCCGTGGCAAGGCGGATGACGCCGATGCTGCTCGCAAGGGCAAGAAAGACAAATAATTGACGGACCCGGCGCTGCATATTTTGCGATTGTAGCGCCGGGAACACTGGCCTAAGCTTGAGGCCAAACATCGCGGCCCTACGTTTTAGGGCGGACATACACGACAGACCTGAAAGGTTTGAGATGGCGAATACTTCCGGCAACGACAGCAAGAACACGCTCTATTGCAGTTTCTGCGGCAAGAGCCAGCACGAGGTGCGCAAGCTGATTGCGGGGCCGACCGTGTTCATTTGCGACGAATGCGTTGAACTTTGCATGGATATCATCCGTGAGGAAACCAAGGCTTCCGGCCTCAAAGCGACCGACGGCGTGCCGACGCCCCGCGACATCTGCGGCGTGCTGGACGACTATGTGATCGGTCAGGCGATGGCCAAGCGCGTCCTTTCGGTGGCTGTGCACAATCACTACAAACGCCTGAATCACGCCCAGAAGGGCGGCGATATCGAACTGGCGAAATCCAACATCCTGCTGATCGGCCCCACTGGCTGCGGCAAGACGTTGTTGGCCCAAACGCTGGCGCGGATTTTGGACGTGCCCTTTACCATGGCCGATGCGACCACATTGACCGAGGCTGGTTATGTGGGCGAGGATGTTGAAAACATTATCCTCAAGCTCTTGCAGGCGTCCGAGTACAACGTCGAACGGGCGCAGCGCGGCATCGTTTATATCGACGAAGTCGACAAGATTACCCGCAAGTCTGAAAACCCCAGCATCACCCGTGATGTGAGCGGTGAGGGCGTGCAGCAGGCGCTGCTGAAACTGATGGAAGGCACTGTGGCTTCTGTCCCGCCGCAGGGTGGGCGCAAGCATCCGCAGCAGGAATTCCTGCAGGTGGACACCACGAACATCCTGTTCATCTGTGGCGGGGCCTTCGCCGGTCTCGACAAGATCATCGCGACACGTGGCAAGGGCTCGGCGATGGGCTTCGGCGCTGATGTGCGCGACCAAGACGCGCGCGGCATTGGCGAAATCTTTACCGATCTGGAGCCGGAAGACCTGCTCAAGTTCGGTCTGATCCCTGAATTCGTGGGCCGTCTGCCAGTTCTGGCCACGCTCGAAGATCTGGACGAAGACGCGCTGGTGACGATCTTGACCGAGCCGAAGAACGCTTTGGTCAAGCAATATCAGCGTCTGTTCGAGCTGGAAGACACGCAGTTGTCCTTCACTGATGACGCACTGCAAGCGATTGCCAAACGCGCGATTGAGCGCAAAACCGGCGCCCGCGGCCTTCGCTCCATCCTTGAGGACATCCTGCTCGACACGATGTTCGAACTGCCGGGGCTGGATACAGTGACCGAGGTTGTCGTCAACGAAGAGGCCGTCACGTCAGAGGCTAAACCGCTGATGATCCACGCGGATAGCGAAAGCAAGGAACCCGCCACCGCTGGGTAAAGCTTTGCGCTGAACGGTTAAGTTTGGCGGAGTAAACGAGAGGCGGACCAATGCGGTCCGCCTCTTTGCATGTGAGGGCTGACGCGAGCGCACTCAACCACCTGTGCATTTAGCCATCTTGTTTGACCACTTCATACTGATCGCCCAATCGCGCCTCTACCACTGCGGGGTCAAGTGTCTGCCAGTCTGATCCGTTGCGAGAGATAAAACCCCGCGCTGCCAAGTCCTGTCCCAAGGCGGGCATGTCCAATTCCCCCATCCAAAGCCGGGTTTTAGCCTTGCCGTGCGGTTTCCATGATCGGGTCAGGTGGCAAAGCGTGGCGGGGGTGATCCCGGCGAAACTGTGCAGATGCTGCTCCAACCCACGGGTGGCCGAAGACGGGCGGCGCACGACGATCGCGACCTGCTGGGCGGGGCGGGCGAGCATGGCCAGCAGATGCAGCGCCGAGCCTTCGGCGGCGATGATCTGGCGGGCAGCCTTATAGGCTGCGATCTGGGTGCGCAGGTCATGTTTTTCAGGGTGAAAGATTTCGTACCCCTCCGCCGCCAGCGCCATTTCAAGCGCGTCTTCACCAATCAGATTACCGCGCCCTGCGGGCAGTTTGCTGCGGCTGATGTAGAGCTTCTCTGCCCCCTCGGCTTGAACATCGCGGGCAAACCTCTCGGCAATGGCCTCTCGAAAAAACTCGGTGCCAGAGATCAAACTCCCCAGCCCAAAACCCTGTCCGGGAACGATCAGCCGTTCCACACGAGTGGGCGCGTCGAGGCTAATGACCGGTTTGTCAAACCCCATGAGTTTGAGGAAATCGCTTTGATAGGCGGCGACTTCGCCGCCGTTACGGGCGCGTTTGGGGATAAACAGGATGCCGTCAATGTCCTCTTTAAGGTGATCCAACGCCCAAAGTCGCGAACTGCTCTCGACCAGAAAATGCCCAAAGTGTTTCCACAACACGCCGCCCCAAAGCCAAGTGCCTGCACGCTCAGCCAAATCTCCGGAGGGCATTTCCGGCGGCGTGGTGAGGAGCCGGCCATTGCGCCAAAGCGCGGCCTGCGGGCAGGGGCGCCCGTCACTTTGCAAGACCCCGGCAGCCTGCACCAATCCGCCGCTTTGCGGGGGGATCGCGAGCGCGTTGTCGAAGGTCTCGATCTGTGTCGTCCAACCGCCCTCGGGGACGGGCGGACGTTTCGCAGCGTCAAAGGTGCAGGTCCAGACATGGCGCGTGCATAGGCCCGGCTCTTTGCAAAAGCCTGCGCGTTCGAGAATGGTTTTGCATTCACGCATGCCTTCGCGGCCATAGGCTTCGGGATGGAACTCAATCACCACCGCGCGCAGTCCATCGAGCGATGCATGACGCAGAAACTCCAGCTCCCCGCCTTCGATGTCGATCAGCAGAACGTCCGGCGCAAAGTCCTGCAGAATCGCGTCATAGGCAACTGTCGGCACACCAACCTGCGTGGTGGCGCGGGTGTCGCTATCGATCAAAGATGAACCGAGAAAGGAATTGCGGATGTGAAAGGGCAGCGTGTCTGGCCGGTCCGGAGAACTCACAACCACCTGATTTCGCACAGAGATAACATCCTGCACCCCGTTCAGAGCGTAGAGGGCACGGATATGCGGGATAAGCGCGGGGTTGGCTTCAAAAGACAGCACCGCTGCGGGTGCGGCCTCTTGTGCCGCAATGGCACCCACCAGCCCCAGACCCGCACCCATTTCCAAGACCCGGTCACCTGGCCGGATTACCGCCAGGGCACCGTCAATCTCTTGGCGCTCATAGCGGCCTGCGTTGATCCGCTTGATCCGCATGTCATTCAGAAATGGCGAGGCAGGCACCCGTACGCCGTGACATTCTGCGGCGGTCTGCGGGATGGGTTGTGCCTGTGCCATAACTGTCCTTTCGTTTTGCCAAAGCCTAGCTTCCTGCCGCAAGGGGGCCAAGCCCGTTCGCACCGAGGCTGGACGCCACGGCCCTCATGGTGCATATAACGGACAACAGGAACGGAGACCTCGATGGGCATTCTCAATTCACTTTTGCGCAGCGTGACATGGTGGAACGGCCAGACGTTGAACACCCAACTTTTCACTTGGCGTAAGGGCAACAAGGTCGGTGAAGACGCGCAGGGTAATATCTATTATCGCAACGCCGATGACAGCAAACGCTGGGTGATCTTCAATGGTGAAGCCGAGGCGAGCCGGGTGAGCCCTGATTGGCACGGTTGGTTGCACCGCACATGGGACGAGCCGCCGACCGACAAGCCGCTGGTTCACAAGCCCTGGGAAAAGGCGCATGTCGAGAATCGCACTGGCACAGCAATGGCCTATGCGCCTGCCGGGTCTTTGCGCCGCGCCGCGCCGGTTGAGCGCAAAGACTATGAGGCATGGCAGCCCGAGTAAGGCACGGCCAGCATAAAGCAGCAGCGGGTAGGGTGATGAGACAGCTAATCTTGGCGACAGCCCTTTTGGCCGCATCGGCCTTGGGGCCGGTCCATGCACAGGACGCAGAAGAGGTGGCCAGCGCCAGCGGCGGCGTTCTGCGGGCCTTGGACAAGATCTCTGGCGATACGGTCGATCTGGAAATTGCAAAAGGGGCGTCGACCACCTTGGGCAATTTGCAGATTGCGATGATTGATTGCCGTTACCCCCTAGGTGATCCCGCAGCCAATGCCTATGCCGCCTTGGAAATTACCGAGACTGGCAAATCCGGTGCGTTGTTTTCGGGCTGGATGATCGGCTCGGCCCCGGCGCTGAACGCGCTGGAGCATTTTCGCTATGATGTCTGGGTCATGCGCTGCACCACATCCTGAAGGCTTGCCGGTGCGGGTGCGGTGAAATCTGCGTAACCTGATTTGGCGTCTTCAAGCTGGGCATGATAGGCCGCGCGGCTGATCTCTACCGCGCCGAGTGATGCTAGGTGATCCGTCAAAAACTGGGTGTCGAACAGGATAAAGCCCGCGCGGTTCAGGCGATCCACCAAGGCGGCCAGCGCCATTTTGGACCCATTCGTCCGGCGCGAAAACATGCTTTCGCCGAAGAACGCCCGCCCAAGTGTTACGCCGTACACACCGCCCGCCAATTCTTCACCGTCCCAGACCTCAAAGGAATGGGCATGACCTGCGCGGTGCAGCGCACCGTAGAGCGCGGCGATCTCACCATTGATCCAAGTCTCGGCGCGGTCCGCACAGGCGGCAACCACAGCGTCGAAATCACGGTTGATCGAGGTCGTAAAATGGGTCCGCCGCATGGCGCGGGCCAAAGAGCGCGAGAGGTGAAACCCGTCAAGCGGCATCACCCCACGACGCCGCGGATCGACCCAGAAAATCTCTGGATCGTCGCGATGTTCGGCCATGGGGAAAATCCCCATGGCATAGCCGTGAAGCAGAATCTCGGGCGTCAGCTCCGACATAGGGTGTCAGGCGTTGCCGAGGTTGGTTTCCAGCCAGTGCTCCAGCCAGTGGATGTTGTAGTCACCCGATTGCACGTCTTCCTCGGCCAAAAGCGCGTGGAACAGCGGCACAGTGGTATCTACCCCATCGACGATCAGCTCACCCAAGGCCCGACCCAATCGCGCCAGCGCCTCTGGCCGGTCGCGCCCATGCACGATCAGTTTGCCAATGAGACTGTCGTAAAAGGGCGGAATCGAATAGCCGTCATAAAGCGCGGAATCCATCCGCACACCCAAGCCGCCCGGCGCGTGATACTGCGTGATCCGGCCCGGACAGGGCGCGAAGTTCGGCAGTTTCTCGGCGTTGATGCGGACCTCAATGGCATGGCCGTTGATGGTCAGATCATCCTGCGTGAACGACATCGGCATTCCTTCGGCCACGCGGATTTGCTCGCGCACCAGATCGACGCCATAGATGGCTTCGGTCACCGGGTGTTCCACCTGCAGGCGGGTGTTCATTTCGATGAAATAGAACTCGCCGTTCTCATAAAGGAACTCGACCGTGCCCGCGCCGATGTAGTTGATGCTGGCAATCGCATCCGCACAGACCTTACCAATCCGCGCGCGTTCTTCGTCGCTGATCGCAGGGCCGGGGGCTTCCTCAAACACCTTTTGGTGGCGGCGCTGAAGCGAACAGTCGCGCTCGCCCAGATGCACCGCGTTGCCTTTGCCATCCCCAAAGACCTGAATCTCGATGTGGCGCGGGGTGGTGAGGTATTTCTCGATATAGACTTCGTCATTGCCGAAGTTCGATTTGCCTTCCGCCCGCGCGGTGTGGAAGGCTTTCTCCATGTCCTCGGCGGATTGAGCAACCTTCATGCCCTTGCCGCCACCGCCGGAGGTGGCTTTGATAATGACCGGATAGCCAATCTCTTCGCCAAGGCGTTTGGCTTCTTCGAGGGTCGCCACGCCCCCGTCGGAGCCGGGAACACAAGGCACGCCGAGTTTTTTCATCGTGTCTTTGGCGGTGATCTTGTCGCCCATGACACGGATGTGTTCGGCGGTGGGGCCGATGAAGGTCAGGCCGTGGTCCTCAATCACCTGCACGAAATTGGCGTTTTCAGACAGGAAGCCATAGCCGGGGTGAATCGCCTCGGCGCCGGTGATCTCACAGGCGGCGATAATGGCGGGGATCGACAGATAAGACTGCGTGGCAGAGGGCGGGCCGATACAGACGGATTCGTCGGCCATGCGCACATGCATCGCGTCACTGTCAGCGGTGGAATGCACCGCGACCGTCTGGATGCCCATCTCGCGGGCCGCGCGGATGACGCGCAGGGCGATCTCTCCACGGTTGGCGATTAGGATTTTATTGAACATGATCTGCCCTTATTCCAGGATCACCAGCGGGGCGCCGAATTCAACCGCATCGCCGTCACCGACAAGGATACGCTTCACGGTGCCCGCGCGGGGGGCGGGAATGTGGTTCATCGTTTTCATCGCTTCCACGATCAGCAGCGTGTCGCCTTCGGAAACAGAAGCACCGACAGAGATAAACGCAGGCGCGCCCGGCTCACTTTGCAGATAGACTGTGCCAACCATGGGCGAGGTCACGGCACCGGGGTGATCGGCGGGATCAGCATCCGCAGCGGCAGCAGGCGCGGTGCTGCTGGGTGCGCTTGCAGGCGCGGGTGCGGGGGCGGGGGCAGCAGGGGCGGCTTGATACTGCTGCTGCTGGGGTGCGGCCATGATCTGTTGTGGTGGCTTGCGGCTCACACGCACGTTCAGGCTGTCATCCTCGGCGTAATCACGTTTGACCTGAAGCTCGGTCAGGTCATTCTCGTTCAGCAGCTCGGCGAGGGCCTTGATGAAGGCCACGTCACTGTCATGGGTGTTTTTTGTCATTGGATCCTCGAAGATTTCGACAGGCTGTCAGCCCGTCGCTGCGCGATTGATTGTGCTCGCTTATAGGCCAAGGGCAAAGCCATGAAAAGGCAACTGTTGTCTAGGGGGCGGGATGGGTTTTTTTGCCTGCCCGGCGCCAGAGGTTCATATCGCGCCTCTCACCGCGCCGGGAGATGACCGGAAAAGTCAGATCGCGAGGTATTCCGCACGCAATTCGGCGTTTTCGAGCACTTCGGCTGCTGTGCCGTCAAAGACGATGCCGCCTGTGTCGAGGATCACCGCGCGGTCGGCCAGTTTCAGCGCACGCACGGCGTTCTGCTCCACCAGAATGGTGGTAATGCCCTGCGCCTTAATCAGCGCCAATGTCTTTTCGATTTCGTCTACGATCACCGGGGCAAGCCCTTCGTAGGGTTCATCCAAAAGTAATACCTTTATGTCCCGCGCCAAGGCCCGCGCAATCGCCAGCATTTGCTGTTCGCCGCCGGAGAGGGTGGTGCCTTCTTGGTTCTTGCGCTCACCCAAACGCGGAAAGAGGTCATAAAGTCGGTCCAGTGACCAACCAATGGGCGGGGCAATCTGGGCCAGTTTGAGGTTCTCTTCGACCGTGAGGCCCGAGATAATGCGCCGATCTTCCGGCACCAGCGCCAGTCCCGCCGCTGAAGCCTGATGACTGGCCATATTGTGCAGCGGCTGATGGTCAAGCCAGATCTCGCCACGTTTCAACTCGGGGTTGCTGACCCGCGCGATGGCCCGCAGGGTTGAGGTTTTGCCCGCGCCGTTGCGGCCCAAAAGCGCGAGGATTTCACCTTCGTGAACGTTAAAGCTCACCCCCTGCACGATGTAGCTCTCACCGTAATAGGCGTGAATGTCCCAGACCGAGAGGAAGGCCGGAGAGGTTTGGGCGTGGTTGGCGTTTTTATCTAGCGTGTCGGTGCTCATCGGGGTGTCCTTGCGGTTCGGCCATGCGGGCCAAGATCAATGGGGCGGGGATCAGGCGGCGTCTTGGCTCTCGCCCAAATAGGCTTCGCGGACCTTGGGGTGGCCCTTGATCCGGTCGGGCGTGTCTTCGACCAGCGGGGTGCCTTGGGCCAACACGGTGATGCGCTCGGCCAGCGAAAAGACCACATGCATGTCATGCTCGATGATGGCGATGGTGATGTCGCGCTCGTCTTTGATCTGTTTCAGCAGGTCGATGGTGTTGTTGGTATCGGCCCGCGCCATGCCTGCGGTGGGTTCATCCAAGAGTAGCAAGCGAGGGTCTTGGGCAAGGCACATGGCAATCTCCAACCGCCGCTTGTCCCCGCGCGACATGGAGGCCGCGTGCATGTGCCGCTTGTCGATCATGTTCATGTCGCGCAGCATTTCTTCGGCCTTGTCGATCATGTCCCGCTGGCCCACGATGCGCGACCAACCGTTGAGCTGAAAGGCCCCGTCGCGTTTGGCCAAGCAGGGGATCAGCATGTTCTCCATCACCGTGAGATCACCAAAGATCTCGGGTGTCTGGAACACCCGGCTGATGCCCATCTGATTGATTTCATAGGGTTTGCGCCCAAGCACGGACTGCCCATCGAACATGACCGAGCCGGTGTCGGGGATCAGCTTGCCCACCAGACAATTCAGCAGCGTGGATTTACCCGCTCCGTTGGGGCCGATGATCGCATGGACGGAGTTCTCCGCCACGCTCAGGTTGACATCGCTCAGCGCCTGCAGCCCGCCAAAGCGCTTGCCGACGTTTTTGACTTCGAGAATGGCCATGATGTCTCTCCTATTCTGCGGCTTCGCTGCGTTGTTGGGCGGCATCGGATTCAACCGAGCCTGCGTTGTGGTCCTTGCGGCGGAAGACGCGGCCCAGACGTTGCCCACCTTCGACCAGCCCACCGGGCAGGAAGATCACGACCAGCATGAACAAGAGGCCCAGCGTGAGGTGCCAGCCCTTGCCGACGAAGGGGTGGATGATCGCAACCATCGCGTCTTCGATCCCGTCGGGCATGAAGGCGAACCAGCCGTGCAAGACGTTGTCGTTGATCTTGGCAAAGATGTTTTCAAAGTATTTGATGAAGCCCGCGCCCAGCACCGGCCCGATCAAGGTGCCCGCGCCGCCGAGGATCGTCATCAGCACCACTTCGCCAGAGGCCGTCCACTGCATCCGCTCGGCCCCCGCGAGCGGGTCCATGGCGGCGAGCAGGCCACCGGCGAGACCGGCATACATGCCTGAGATGACAAAGGCCGCCAGCGTGTAGGGGCGCGTGTTCAGCCCAGTGTAGTTCATCCGCTGCTGGTTCGATTTCACCGCCCGCAGCATCATGCCGAAAGGTGAGCGGAAGATGCGGATGGCCAGATAGAAGGCGAGGATTAGGAAAGCTGCGCAGAAGTAGTAGCCGACCGAGAAGGTAAAGGTCCAACCGCCGAAGAACAGCGTCGTCGAAGAGTTCATCGCCGCGCCAAAAAGGTTCGGAAAGGCAGGTGCCGAAGCGGATTGAAGGTACTGCGGGTCAGAGGTGTAGATCTGTAGCCCCGTTTCACCATTGGTGATCGGCGTCAGCACCGAATAGGCGAGGTTAAACGACATCTGCGCGAAGGCCAGCGTGAGGATGGAAAAGTAGATCCCCGACCGTCGCAGGCTGATGAAGCCGATGAGCGCCGAGAACAGCCCTGCCATGATTACGGCCAGCACCAGCGCGGGCACGACGTTGTAGCTCAGCAGTTTGAACATCCAGACGGCGGAGTAGGAGCCGACCCCCAGAAAGGCCGCATGGCCAAAGGAGAGGTATCCGGTCAGGCCAAAGAGGATGTTAAACCCGATCGCAAAGATGCCAAAGATCACGAAGCGTTGCATCAGGTCGGGGTAGCCCGCGTTGAACTGTGCCATGGCAGAGTTTGCGGGGAAGGGGTTGAGGATGAAGGGGGCAAAGAGCGTGAGAACGATCACGACCCCCAAAAGAAACGTATCGCGTTTTTCCAGTCCGAACATGGCTTATTCCTCCATCACGCCGCGGCGACCCATCAGACCGCGCGGGCGGACCAGCAGGATCACGATGGCAACGACGTAGATGATGATCTGGTCGATACCGTAGATGATGTTCTTGATTTCATTCATGGAGGCTAGGCTTTCGAGGATGCCCAGAAGGAACCCTGCTAGCACCGCGCCGGGCAGTGACCCCATGCCGCCGACCACGACGACGACGAAGCTCAGCACCAGAAAATCCATGCCCATGTGATAGTTGGGCGAGTTGATTGGCGCATACATGACGCCCGCGAGACCTGCGACTGCGGCGGCGATGCCGAACATGATGGTAAAGCGGCGGTCGATGTCGATGCCCAGAAGGCCCACGGTTTCACGGTCCGCCATACCAGCGCGGACGACCATGCCGAAGGTTGTGAATTGCAGGAAAGCAAAGACGGCGGCGATGATGACGGTGGAAAAGCCGAAATAGACCAGACGCCAGTAGGGGTAGGCGAGCGAGGTGTCCAAGCCCAAGAGGGGGGCGAAGTCGAAGCTGCCTCTGAACACATCAGGGGCAGGTGTGGGGATCGGGTTGGCGCCGTAGAAATACTTGACCACTTCCTGCAGCACGATGGCGAGGCCGAAGGTCACGAGGATTTGGTCCGCATGGGGGCGTTTGTAGAAATGCTTGATCAACCCGCGTTCCATGATGAAGCCAATGAGCAGCATCACCGGGATCGCGAACAGGATCGCCAGCGGCACCGACCAGTCGATAATGGCCTGTCCCATCTCGGGGCCGAACCAGTTCTCAACATAGGGCGTTTTGACCTTCAGCGGATTGCCCAGAAAGTCTTTCTGGGTCTCGTCGATGGTCTCAACACTCAGCGTCAGAAGTCGCTGTAGCGTGACCGAGCAGAAGGCCCCGATCATAAACAGCGCCCCATGGGCAAAGTTGACCACGCCAAGCGTGCCAAAGATCAATGTAAGCCCAAGCGCGATCAGCGCATAGGCCGAGCCCTTGTCGAGCCCGTTAAGTATTTGCAGAAGAACAGCGTCCATGGACCCCACCTGTAAGGGATGCGTTCACATGAGGGCGGGCCTCATGTGGTGAAAGGGGGCGCGCCGATGCAGCGCGCCCGCGAGGTTCAACAGATCAAGCGCCCGGGTTGCACTTGCCCAACTCGCCCCCGGCGAACATTGGGTGATCAGGCGCATATTCGACCTGCGCACGTGGCGTGACTTCGACAATCTCCAACGTGTCGTATTCGTTGGTCGGGTTTTCCTTGCCCTTCATGACCAGCACGTCTTTGAAACACTGGTGGTCGTCGCCACGGTACAGCACCGGACCATTGCCCAGACCGTCGAACTCGAAATCCTCAAGCGCTTCAACAACACCGCAGGGGTTGAAGGTGCCCGCACGTTCCACCGCATCCGCATAGAGCAGCGTCTGCACGTAGCAGGTGTGCGCGGAGTTGGAGGGTGGACGGCCATATTTCTCGCCGAAGGATTTCACGAAGGCTTTGGAGCCTTCATCTTGCAACTGCCAGTTCCAGTTCATCGAGCCAATAACGCCCTGCACGTTGGACCCGGCACCGGCGGCCATCAGCTCGGAGTAGAGCGGCACGACAATTTCGAACTTCTTGCCGTTCACTTCCTTGTCCAAGAGGCCGAACTGCACCGCGTTTGTCAGCGAGTTCACCATGTTGCCGCCGTAGTGGTTCAGCACCAGAACATCGGCACCAGAGTTCAGCACCGGCGCGATGTAGGAGCTGAAGTCGGTCGAGGCCAGCGGCGTCAGCACGTTGTTGACGGTTTCCCAGCCCATTGCTTCGGTCGCGGCGGCGATAGATTCCTGCTGGGTCCAGCCCCATGTGTAATCCGCCGTCAGATGGTAGGCGCGGCGGTCCTCGCCATAGGCGTTCTTCAACACCGGGGCGAGGGCGGCGGCGGACATGTAACCGTTAAAGAAGTGGCGGAAGCCATTGGCCTTTTTGTCTTTGCCTGTGGTGTCGTTCGAGTGGGTCAGACCGGCCATGAAGATCACGCCCGCTTCTTGGCACAGACCCTGAACCGCCACGGCCACGCCCGAGGACGAGCCGCCGTTGATCATCACCGCGCCATCTTTTTCGATCATCGCCTTGGCCGAAGCGCGGGCGGCGTCGGATTTGGTCTGGGTGTCGCCGGTGACATATTCGACCTTCTTGCCCAGAATGCCGTTCCCTTTCAGCGCTTTGGAGCTGAAGGTGTTCATCATGCCGCCGTCGCCTTCACCGTTAAGGTGTTCAACCGCAAGCTCCTGCGCGCGCAACTCGTCCAGACCCTCTTCGGCATAGGGGCCAGTTTGGGGCACGTTAAAGCCCAGTGTGACGGTGCTGCCCGTGGGCGCGTTGGTGAAGCCCGTGTGATTTTCGGCCCGCAGATAGGTCGGCAGCGCCAATCCTGCACCGGCAACCGCGCCGGTCTGGATCAGCCCGCGGCGTGTCAGTTTCGTAAACGACATGAAGTCCTCCCATGTTTTTATGAGCCATGGCAGCGGAACCTCCCCCCGGTGCCACGGCGCGCAAGAATGCAAAGAAACTATGGCGCGGAAACTGAAAACCGATCAATAAGGCGCTTGAAGGAAACGATATTTCTGTAAATATGTTCGCAATATTCACGCTGAGTTTGTAAAGAATATGATATTGCGCCGCAGAAAGACGTTGAAATTGCCTGTGAATTCTAAGGCGGGAGCGTGACATGCGTGAAGGGTTGACCGGCAGTCGCATCCGTGAGCGGCGGGTGATGGCGGGGCTGAAACAGGCCGAACTGGCCCAGCAGATCGGCATATCGGCAAGCTATCTAAACCTTATTGAGCACAACCGGCGCAGAATCGGCGGCAAACTTCTGCTGAATATCGCCCAGGCTTTGCAGGTTGAGCCGCAAGCGCTGACCGAGGGGGCGGAGGCCGCCTTGATCGCCGCTTTGCGCGAAGCTGCGGGGGAGATCGGGTTGGCCGAAGCGGAGGCCGACCGCGCCGATGAATTTGCCGGGCGTTTTCCCGGTTGGGCCAAAGTGTTGGCCGCTTGTCGGCGCCGGATCGCAGCACTGGAACAGACGGTAGAAGCGCTTTCAGACCGTCTGGCCCATGATCCGCAATTGGCGACCTCAATGCATGAATTGCTCAGCACCGCCGCCGCGATCCGGTCAACAGCGGCGATTTTGACCGAGACCGATAGTCTGCAGCCCGAATGGCGCGACCGGTTTCAAGCCAATATCCACCAAGACAGCCGCCGCCTGTCCGACAGCGCACAGGCGCTGGTGACCTATTTTGACAACGCAGCCGAGACCCGAGAGGTGGCCCATTCTCCGCAGGCGGAAGTGGAGAGCTTTCTTGCCGCCCATGACTACCGCTTTGCGCCACTTGAGCAGGCCCAGACCCCTCAGGAAGCCATTGCACGACTGGTGGCAGAGGCCGAAACGCTCAAGAGCAAGGCCGCGCAGCATATCGCGACGGGCGTCTTACAGCAGATCGCGCGAGATGCGGCGGCTCTGCCGCTTGCGCAGTTAGAGCAGACGGTGGCCACGCAGGGACATGACCCGGCAGAAATCGCGCAGGCTTTAGGCCAACCTGTGGGCCGCGTGTTGCGGCGGCTGGCATCCTTGCCCGATCTTGGGGCGGGGCTGGTGGTCTGTGACCGTTCGGGCAGCGTGACCTTTGCCAAATCCATCGCGGGGTTCACGGTGCCGCGTTTTGGCGCTTGCTGCCCGCTCTGGCCGCTGTTTGCTGTGCTGGGACAGCCGGGGCTGGTGATGAAATCCCGCGTCGCCCAGATGGGACGCGGACAGGCAGAGTTTGAGGCGATTGCAACCTGTGAGGTTCAGGCCGCGCCTGCCTATAACACCCCGCCGCTCAGCCAATCGGTGATGTTGCTGCTGCCCGTGCCTTCGGGGGTCGCATCGGCGCAGCCGTTGGGGGCCACCTGCCGCATCTGCCCGATCACGGATTGCCAAGCGCGGCGCGAGCCTTCGATCCTGCGCGACGGCATTTAGCGAGGGCGCAGGCAGTTTTTGACAGGGCTGGCAAACCGTTGCATGCTTTGCCCCGGTGTGCAGGTCGCGCAACAAGACGCGACCACGGCACCGAGGGGGAGACTATTTGCCGATGAGCAAACTCGTAGTGTTGGTGGAGGATGAGGTAAACATCGCTGAGGCCATCCGCTTTTTGCTGAGCCAAGAGGGCTGGCGGGTGGAGACGCTCGCCAATGGGTCCGGCGCGGTCGAGGTGATCCGCAAGGCTGCGCCTGATCTGGTGATGCTGGATGTGATGCTGCCCGGCAAAAGCGGGTTCGAAATTCTTGATGAGTTGCGCGGCGATCCGGCGATGGGCGATCTGCCGGTGTTGATGCTCACCGCGCGTGGCCAGAGCCGAGACCGCGCAATGGCTGCAAAAGCCGGGGTCAGTCGGTTCATGACCAAACCTTTCTCCAATGCCGAGATGCTGGACGCAGTGCGCGACCTGATCGCACGCTAAGCCGCCATGCCCCGCTCGCCGATCTTTCTGGAAAAGCGCAGTTATCGCCGGCGGCGAATGATGGATGCGGTGCGGTTGCTGCCGTTTCTGGGGGTGATGCTATGGATGGTACCGCTGCTATGGCCTGTGCCAGAGGCCACCACGCCGACCGCTCCGGTAATGCCGATGAGCGTGGCGCTGCGCTATGTCTTTGGCGTCTGGCTGCTGCTAATCCTTGCCAGCTGGGCGCTGTGGCGCCGCACGCGAGATGTCGCATCGGCTGAGGCTCCAGACCCGACAGTAGAGCCGCGCTGATGGTGTCGCTTAACCAACTTGTCGCGGTTTGCCTGATGTATGTGGCGGGGCTGTTCATCGTCGCTTTCGCCGCCGAACGCGCAGCGCTACGAGGGCGGGGCGGCTGGCTGCTGCGCTCGCCGCTGGTTTATACGCTGTCACTGTCGATCTATTGCACCGCTTGGACGTTCTACGGGGCGGTGGGCTATGCCGCGCGGTCGGGGTTGGAATATGTGACCATCTATCTCGGCCCGTCGCTGGTGATGATTGGCTGGTGGTGGGGCTTGCGGCGGCTGGTGCGGATCGGGCGCAGCCACCGCGTGACCTCTATCGCGGACCTGATCTCATCCCGTTATGGCAAGTCCAACACGCTGGCGATTGTGGTGACGCTGATGGCGGTGATCGGGGTTACACCCTATATCGCACTGCAATTACAATCGGTTATCCTTGCCCTGTCGATCTTTGCCGCGCCAGAGATGCCGCTGGCAGAGGCGGGGGGGGATGTGATTAACCGCGGCCAAGCTGCGCTGTGGGTGGCAGCGGGGCTGACGCTCTTTACGGTGCTGTTTGGCACGCGCAATCTGAACGTGAACGAGCGCCACCACGGTGTCGTCATCGCCATCGCCGTCGAAGCTGTCGTGAAACTTTTGGCGCTTATTGCCGTCGGCATCTATGTGATCTGGGGGCTGGCAGGCGGCTTGACCGAGACACTGGCCCGGATTGATGCGTCCGACATCGGCCAATGGGAGGTGCAGGGCAGCCGCTGGGCCGCGCTGACCGTGCTTTCGGGCGCGGCGCTTTTGTGTTTGCCCCGCATGTTTCAGGTCATGGTGGTTGAGAATGACGACGAGCGGCAATTGCAGATCGCGAGTTGGGCTTTTCCGCTTTACCTGATGCTGATGAGCCTTTTCGTTGTGCCAATCGCGGTGGTGGGGCTGGACCTGATGCCCGAAGGGTCAAACCCTGATTTGTTCGTCCTTAGCCTGCCGCTCAGCCAAGGGCAGAACGGGCTGGCGATGCTGTCCTTTCTGGGCGGGTTCTCCTCGGCCACGTCGATGGTGATCGTGGCGACGCTGGCGCTTTCTACCATGGTCAGCAATCACATTGTCATGCCGATCTGGCTGACGCTGCGGCGCGAGGGCGCCACACAGTCGGGCGATGTGCGCAATATCGTGATCCTTGCACGGCGGTTGTCGATCTTTTGCGTGGTGGGGCTGGGCTACCTTTATTACCGCGCCTCCGGTGGCAGCGGCGCGCTGGCGGCGATCGGCACGATCTCTTTCGGCGGGGTGGCGCAGTTTCTGCCCGCGATGTTGGGGGGCGTGCTGTGGCGCGGGGCGACGCGGACCGGCGCGCTCTGTGGCTTGGGAACGGGCTTTGTCCTGTGGGTCTATACCATGCTATTGCCGAGTTTCGGGGCGGACGCGGTATTGTCGAGCGCCACGCTGCAAGACGGGCTGTGGGGGCTGGCATGGCTGCGGCCCGAAGCGCTGTTTGGCATCACCGGGATTGATCCAACCGTTCATGCGGTGGTCTGGAGCCTTTCGCTCAATACCTTTGTTTTCGTCATGGTCTCGCTCTTTAGCTTTCCCGCCCCGCTGGAACGGCTCCAAGGCGCGCAGTTTGTGAATGTCTTTGACCACTCTGGTCCCGCGCGGGGGTGGACCGCTTCTGCAGCGGGCAGCGAAGACCTGATGATCATGGCGCAGCGTATCCTCGGCGCAGAGGAGGCGCAGGCGTTTTTCGCGCAAGAGGCGGCGCGGCAGGGCCACGGTGCGCGCCTGCCGGAGCCGACCCCGCGTTTTGTGCAGGCGCTGGAGCGCGAACTTGCAGCCTCTGTGGGGGCCGCGACTGCCCATGCGATGGTGGCGCAGATCGTCGGTGGCGCGTCGGTATCGGTCCACGACCTGCTCGCGGTGGCGGACGAATCTGCGCAGATGTTGGAGTACTCGAACCAATTGGAAACGAAGTCGCGGGAGCTGACAGAAACCGCCGCGCAACTGCGCACTGCGAATGAAAAACTGACGCAACTGTCCCTGCAAAAGGACAGTTTCCTCAGCCAGATTAGCCATGAACTGCGCACGCCGATGACGTCGATCCGGTCCTTTTCGGAAATCCTGCGTGACGCGCCGGGGCTCTCGGATGCCGACAAGAACCGCTACGCCTCAATCATTCACAGCGAAACGATCCGCCTGACCCGGCTGCTGGATGATCTGTTGGACCTTTCTGTGCTAGAAAACGGCCAAGTCACCCTGAACCAGCGTGACGGCAACCTGCGCGATCTGATTGATCTCGCCGTGACCACAGCGCAGGCCGGCACAGCCGACCCCTTGCAAGTGATACGCGACCCGCAGGCCGAAGATATCGTGCTGCACAGCGATCTCGACCGGCTGGTGCAGGTTTTTATCAATCTTGTCAGCAACGCGCGGAAATACTGCGCTGCTGAGGTGCCACAACTGGTCATCACGCCACATTTGGGACCGCATGGGCTGCGGATCGACTTTGTGGACAACGGGCAGGGGATTGACGCAGGCTCTGAGGCGCTGATCTTTGAGAAGTTCTCACGCATCACAGGTGAAGGCGACGGCGCGGGGCTGGGCCTCGCGATTTGCCGAGAGATCATGCACCGGTTGGGCGGAGAGATTAGCTTTCTGGGAGAGGTACCCGGCACGGCCTTTCGGGTGCAACTGCCAATGAGCGCGCTGCCGCAGATGCGCCAGTCTGCATAAAGCGGTTGGTAACCAATTATCGGCTAAACCCTCCGCCAAAGGGCCAAAGAAGGCCGGGTGGAGGCGATGGCAGAAGAGCAACTCGATACACAGACCGATGCAATGGCGGCCGCGTCAGACACGGCCACGCCTTTGCTGCGCCGCAAAGCACAGGCCGGACGTCAGGAACAGCAGGCCCGCGCCATGTCCTTGCCAAAGGCGATGCGGCTGACATTGGCGAAGGTGGCGGATGATCTGTTCGGCATGGCAATGGCAACCTTAGCCGTGCGGCTGGAGCAACGCGCGGGCAGCGACTTGGACGGGGTGTTTGATCCCGCAAGTTTGATGATCCTCTTGGACGGGCCAAATGGGCAACGCGGGGCGGTGACCTTTGATTCGATGCTGGTGGGCGCGCTGATCCAACAGCAGACGATGGGCCAGGTGCTGGCCGATCCCGGCGGGACCACGCGGGTGTTGACCGCGACCGATGCGGCGATCTGCGTGCCGTTTCTGGATGCCCTGCTGTCCCGCACCGCGACCCTGCCCGAAGTGCCGGAGGAACAAAAGTGGCTCGACGGTTACAAATTCGGTGCGCGGGCGGAGGATCCTCGGCTCGTCCTCATGGCGCTAGAGGCACCGAATTACCGTATTATGCGTGTGAGCATAGATATCGCGGGCGGCGTCCGGCAGGGGCAAATGACCCTCTGTCTGCCGCTGTTAGATGCCTCGGCCAGCCCGTTATCCCCAAACCCCCAGGAAGGCGAAGAGGCGGGGCCTGCGCCGAAGCTTTTGCTGGATAACGTGTTGGCGTTAAATGCGGAGCTCAACATTGCTCTGGCGCGGCTCAAACTGCCGTTGCGCGAGTTGGGCGCGCTGAAGGCGGGGGATGTGTTGCCGCTGCCCGGCAGTAGCTTTGAATCTGTCAACGTCCTGACCATGGCAGGGCGTAGCGTTGCGACTGGCGCATTGGGGCAGGTGGGCGGCCAGCGGGCCGTGCGTCTGACACGCCGTGCTGCCCCGCTGATGCAGCCGCGCCGCAGGGCAAGCGACCGGGCCGAGCTTGATTTGCCCGAAGTTCAGTTTGACCGACGCAGCCCGGATCAGAGTGAGCCTGCGATGAAGGTAGATCAGGCCGTACCGGACGGACCGTCACAGACTGCACCGCCCAAGCCCGCGGCTGCTAATCCGGACTTGTCTGACCCATCCGCCCTCCCGGATTTGCCGGACTTACCCGATATGTCTGACCTGCCGGGGTTTGGCGCAGATGATGAGTTCCCGGAACTGCCGAAACTGGATGTCGGCTGACCTGTCGCCATCTGCGCTTTAGGTGAAGCTCTGCCCCAGCATGGGGCGCATGCTCGCAAGGTCATACCCCGCTTTGGCCGCTGCTTCGACAATTGCGTCGCTGTCCATTTGGCCGGCCTGACCCAAGGCCCAAGCGATGGTGGAGCGGGTGCCAGAGGCACAATATGCAAGCACCACATCATCGGTTTCAACCCCAAGCGCGCGGTTGTTGGCGATGACCTCGGGCGTCATGGTCTGGTGGGTCAGCGGCTGTTCTGCAAAGGCGATCCCGGCGGCTTCGGCGGCATTGCGAAGAGCGGCGGCCTGATGGCTTGGCGGCACTTCGGCATCGGGGCGGTTGCACAGGATGCGGGTGATGCCCTGCGCGCGCAGGTCTTCCATGTCGCCCGGATCAATCTGCGGAGCAACGAAATAGCGGGGGGTAAGTTGGCGAATATCCATGAAGCGATTTAAGCAGATGCAGCGGGTCTGTCCAGCATGCTAGGCCTGCCGCGCGATCAGGCGAGCGAAATGCCCATGATCACCATCATCAAACCGATAACCGACAAGAACAATGCGCCCATGTTCAACGGCACGACCTTGCGCAACACCGCACGCATTGCTTCGTCATCCAATTGGGCGCGTTTGGCGCGGCTGACCTTGATTATGCACCAGCCAAGGCCCAACAGCCCCAAGAGGGACAGAGTGGCTCCGAGCCAGACCAGAAGGTCGAAAATTGTTGTATCTGCGCTTTCCATAGCGGCAGAGCTACGCCAATCGCGCGGGGGGGGCAAGTCCCGCTTGCGGGCGCGCCATGCAGGCTGTAGTCAAACCCGCCAGAGCCAGCCATTCCGTGAGGACTTCCCATGAGCGATACCAGCACCAATCCCGACGTTGTCGAATCCGAAGGTGATGCAACCTACCGCGTGACCGCCAATGAGCTGCGTCAGTTTGTCGAGCGGATCGAGCGGCTGGACGCGGAGAAAAAAGACCTTGCTGAGCAGCAAAAAGAGGTGATGGCCGAAGCCAAATCTCGTGGTTACGACACCAAGGTGCTGCGCAAGGTGATCGCGCTGCGCAAACGCGACAAGGACGACATCGCCGAAGAAGAGGCCGTGTTGGACATGTACAAGGAAGCACTTGGCATGTAAGCCCGCCGGGCTTTACGAGCGTCGCCAGTTGATAACAGCGCCCCCTCGCGGGCGCTGTTTTTGTTTGTGGCGGCACCCGCCCGATGACCATCCTGTTTTGAGCTTACCCGATATTAAGACACCCGCGCCTAGATTGGCCCGGTTATCAGTCGGGACGGGATATTGCATGGGCAGTTCGCAATTTAAACGTTGGATCGGGGGGGCCTTGATCTGGGTGCTCGCGCTTGTGGTGATGCTCACGCATCCCGCATTCGCGCAGGTGCAGTCGATCACAGCGCAAGGCAACGCGGCGAATAAGTTAAAGCTCGCCGACCGTCAGCGGTTATTGACCGAGCAGATGGGCCGATCGGTCTGTTTGGTGATGGGCGGCATTGATCCCGGCGCAGAATCGGACAAGGCGCGCGGCTCGGCGGATCTGTTTCATACCACCATGCGGGCATTGCGGACGGGGGATGAGAACATGGCGATTCTGCCCGAAGAAGATCCGGGGGTGCTGACGGCTTTAGACGCCGTTGCACCGATCTTCGCCACCTACCGTGCGGCAACGTTACAGGTAGGCGCGGGAGATTTGCACAGTGTTCCGGTGTCGCAGGTCATGCTGTTGAGCGATCCGTTGCTGGAGATGTCCAATGCACTGGTTGAGCGGGTACGCGCGGCCCATGGGAGCAAGGCGAACCGACAATTGTCCGATACGGTGGAGTTGGCGCGGCGTCAGACCATGCTTTCGCAAAAGCTTACCAAGGAAATATGTTTTGCCGCTTTGAACATCGACCGCCCTCGCATGCAACGACGGTTAAAGGAAACCTTGCAGGCTTTTGAAACCGCACAGGCAGCGTTGGAGCGCGGTAATATGGCGCGCGGTATTCTGAAACCCACGCCCGCCATGGCACGCAAGTTGAAAGCCGTGCGCGTTCTTTGGACCCCACTGGCAGAGATTGCAGATCAGGTCGCGGCGGGGGGGGACCTTGATCACGAGGCGCTCGAAGACATGATTGCACTTAGCAATAGGTTGCTTTTCAAAACCAAACAGGCCGCGCGAAGCTATGCAAAGCTGTAAGAGCGCTGGCGTGCTTGGCTGGCATCCAGAATTTCGCCGCCAACTGCCCATGACAAGGGCAAATCCCCTTGCGCGTGAAGGGCAAGGCACATAGAAGGGCGGAAATTTTCGCCCGCGCCCTTAGTCTGCGCGGCCTTACCCTATGGAGCACACATGCAGGTCAACGAGACGCTGAACGAAGGTCTGAAACGCGGTTACACCATCACCGTCACCGCCGATGAACTTGACGCCAAGGTCAACGAAAAGCTGGCCGAAGCACAGCCCGAAGTCGAAATGAAAGGCTTCCGCAAGGGCAAGGTGCCAATGGCGCTGCTGAAAAAGCAGTTCGGTCAGAAGGTTATGGGCGAAGCGATGCAGGAAAGCATCGACGGCGCGATGAACGAGCATTTCGAGAAGTCCGGCGACCGCCCCGCGATGCAGCCTGAGGTCAAAATGACCAATGAAGACTGGAAAGAAGGCGATGACGTCGAAGTTTCCATGTCCTATGAAAAACTGCCCGAAATTCCTGAGGTTGATCTGAGCCAGATCGAGCTGGAAAAACTCGTTGTCAAAGCCGATGACGCCGCCGTTGAAGAAGCGCTGGCGAACCTTGCCGAGACCGCGCAGGACTTCAAAGCGCGCGATGCGGATGCCGAAGCCCAAGACGGCGATCAGGTTGTGATCGACTTCAAAGGCTCTGTCGACGGTGAAGAATTTGAAGGTGGCGCGGCCGAAGATTACCCGCTGGTGCTGGGCTCCAACTCCTTCATCCCCGGTTTCGAAGAGCAGCTGGTCGGCGCAAAGGCGGGCGATGAGAAATCCGTCGTTGTGAACTTCCCCGAAGAGTATCAGGCGGAGCATCTGGCCGGTAAAGAAGCGACATTCGCTTGCACCGTCAAAGAAGTGAAAGAGCCTGTCGCAGCTGAGGTCAACGACGAGATGGCCAAGAAGTTCGGTGCCGAAGATCTCGACGCGCTGAAAGGCCAGATCGCTGAGCGTCTGGAAGCCGAATATGCTGGTGCTTCGCGCGCTGTGATGAAGCGTAACCTGCTCGACGCGCTGGACAAGCAAGTAAGCTTTGACCTGCCGCCCTCGCTGGTCGATGCGGAAGCCAAGCAGATCGCGCATCAGCTGTGGCACGAGGAAAACCCTGACGTTCAGGGCCACGATCACCCCGAGATCGAAGCGACCGACGAGCACAAAACACTGGCCGAGCGTCGCGTGCGTTTGGGCTTGCTCTTGGCTGAGCTGGGCCAGAAGGCCGACGTTCAGGTGACCGACGCCGAGATGACACAGGCGATCATGAACCAAGCGCGTCAGTATCCGGGTCAGGAGCGTCAGTTCTTTGAGTTCGTGCAGCAGAACCAGCAGATGCAGCAGCAGATGCGCGCGCCGATCTTTGAAGACAAGGTTGTCGACCATGTGGTCGAGCAGGCCAAAGTGACCGAGAAAGAGATCTCCAAGGACGAGCTTCAGAAGGCCGTTGAGGAACTCGACGACGAATAAGCCTTTTCGTAGATCGCGATTGGGGCAGGGGCGACGGGCAACCGTTGCCCCTGTTTCGTTTTAGGCGCGGGAGTTTTGGAGGACGCCCGCCCAGCGGCACAGCGGGCATCGCCCGCCTCCTCCTCGTGCCCCTGCACCAATTCGGCGCTTACAGTGTCGTTACCGATGTCGCGCAGGTTCCCTCCGATATAAGCCGCGGAAGGAACTGCTGAATCAAGGTGGGCCGCCGCTAGCCCCTGTTCAGAGCGTGATGCGGAACTGAGCAAAGCCCGCTTCTGTGTCGCCGATTTGTTCCATCTCGACGCTTTGGACCTCATCCATGTAATCCGCAGCTTTGGGACCGGTTGCAAAGAGCACGCTGGTGTCGGGCATCGGCGCAAAGCGCCAGTTGGCATCGGCGCGAGGGTTCACGGTGCCTTGCTCGACAATATAGCGCACGATCACATCACGGTTGGTGTCTGGCCCCTCGAAGACGATCGTATCGCCCATGGCACCGGGGAATGCGCCGCCACCGGAAGCGCGGTAGTTGTTGGTTGCGATGATGAATTCGGCTTTTGGGTTGATCGGTTTCCCGTCGAATTGAAGGTCCGTGATCCGGTTGGCCTTGGGGTTTACCACTTCGCCTTTAGGGCCGAACTTGGAGGGTTGGCTGAGGTCGATCTGATAGGTTACCCCGTCGATCACATCGAAATTATAGCTCGGGAAACTGTCATTCAGCAGCGGCTGGTCGGCTTCGCCCGGCGTGATCTGGTTGAACATTCCCGCAGAGCGTTCGAGCCAATCCTTCACCTGCGCGCCCGTGACCCGCACAGCGCGGGCGGTGTTGGGGTAAAGGTAGAGATCGGCGACGTTTTTGATCGCCACATCGCCCTTGGGCACGTCGGTGTAATACTCCGGCCCGCCCCGGCCACCGGCCTTGAAAGGGGCCGCGGCGGATAGGATCGGCAGCCCTTCGTGTTCGGTCCCCTTTAGCATCTGTTCGATGTACCAGCGCTGCGCATTTGAGACGATTTGCACTGACGGATCATCTGCCACCAAAGCGAAATAGCTGTGCAGGTTCGCGTTTGTCTTGCCAACCGGGCGGCGGACATAGGCGAGGGTCTCTTGATGTTCCTTTTCGACCGAGGCCAAGACCTTTGGATCGCTCGGCACCAGCGGCATGACCGAGCGGTCTTCCTTGCGCTGCGAAATGGCGCGGGCCTCGGCGCTGTGGGTGGCGATGCGCCAGCCGCCAGCATCGCGTTCCAGCATCAGGTCAATCAGGCCTAAGTGACTACCCCAGAAACCGCCCATTGTGGCGGGTTTGCCGTGGATCGTGCCGCGTGACACATTCACCGCCTCGTGATTGGCATAGGAGTCAGACGGAAAGACGAGGTGGCTATGACCGGTCATAATCGCGTCAATACCGTCGATGGCGGCAAGCGGGACAGAAGCGTTTTCCATCATCTCTTCGGGCTTGGCCGCGCCGATGCCGGAGTGGGACAGGGCGATGGTGATATCGGCCCCGGCCTCTTTCATCTGCGGCACCCAAGCGCGGGCGGTCTCAAGAATATCACGTGCCTGCACTTTGCCTTCGAGATGGCGGCGGTCCCAGTTCATGATCTGGGGCGGGACAAATCCGATCAGGCCGATCTTGATAGGATGCTCCTCGCCCGCGCCATCCTTTAGTTTGCGCTCAAGGATCACATAGGGTTTGAGCAGGGTCGTGTCCTGTGTGGGCTCCGCGCCGACTTCTTTGACCACATTGGCGCTAACCACCGGAAAGTCCGCTCCGGCGAGGGATTTCATCAAAAAATCAAGGCCGTAGTTGAACTCATGATTGCCCAAAGTCGAGGCATCAAAGCCCACAGTGTTCATCGCTTGGATGACGGGGTGCATGTCGCCTTCTTTCATGCCCCGCTCGTAGGCGATGAAATCGCCCATCGGGTTGCCCTGCAGAAAGTCGCCATTGTCGAGGGTCAGCGTATTGGTGGCCTCGGCGCGAATCTCGTTGATGATGCTGGCCGTGCGGGCAAGGCCGAGAGTGTCGACCTCCTTGTCTGCGTAATAGTCGTAGGGGAAGACATGCACATGCAGGTCCGTCGTTTCCAGCAGGCGCAGATGGGCCTGATTGGCGGCCGCGTTGACGGAGAAGGGGTGCAGGGCGAGCAAACCGGCAGAACCGGCGAGGAAATGGCGGCGGTTAAGGCGGAGGGTCATGGGCGGCGATCCTTTGGTGAGACTTCAACCGCAGCTTGAGCATCCCCCCGCGTCCTTGCAAGCGTGAACTTCGCTCAGCCGCCGCGCAGGCCGGTTTCCACCAGCATCCCGCGGCGTTTGGCCTCGTAATAATAGCCGCGGGCATACCATTTGATCGCGGTCGCATGGTCGCCATCGGACAAGAGCCACGCCCCGCGCAGGTATTTCAGCGCATATTGCAAGTTGGTGTCGGCGTTCAGCAGATCAGCGGCTTTGCCGCGAAACCCCATGGAGCGGGCCGTGGCGGGGAGGATTTGCAGTAGGCCGTAGTAGGGGCCGTTGCGCGCTTTCGGGTTATGGGTGCTCTCGCGGATCGCCAGACGGTGTACCAAGGGCCGTGGCAGGTCGTAGTGATCGGCCCAGTAGTTGATCTTGCGCCGCAGTTCCGGCGTCTCATTCGGGTGCAGCGGCAGTGCAGGCTCGGGCGTCGTGTGGGCCTCGGCTGCGGTGTTTGCCGTGGGGACCGCGTTGCAGGCGGTCAGAGCCGTGGCAGCGATGAGTATCATGAACAGGCGGCGTTTGGTCTGGGGCATGGAAATACCGAAACTTGTTAGAACGCCGGGAAGATCGCCCAGACCCGCCCGTCGGGCAAGCGCCGCGCTGAGCGATGCGCGGCGCGTTGCCACATAATTCGGTCCGGTGAGCGATGTCAGGCCGGTGTCAAACGTCGGCGACGATTTCGCCTCGCATCTCGCCGGTCATCCGTGTCTGATCGTCGCGTTTGACGGTGCGGCGTACCTCGTCAATCTTGAGCTCCGCCGCGTCGCGGGTGGCCTTATCGGGCCATTCGGTAATGACCGCGCTGGTCCGATCAGAGGTGCGCACAACCGTGATCCGGCTGGCGCCGAAACCTTTGAGCGCGGGCAGCCGCTTTTCTTCTATCGCGCGCAGGGTGACATCATAGTCGGCCCCGTCGTTATTCTCCCAAGTGGTAATAGTGATGTAGCGCATGTGGCATCCTCCATGCTGAATGGGGACAGCATAGCACAAATTTAACCGATTTTGCAGGGGTTTGAGCGCCCAAATGGCAGGGCGGCAGGGAGGGCCACGAAAAACGCCGCGCGGAGGACCGCACGGCGTTAAATCTTTGCTTCTGACAGATCGATCAGCTGTTGCTGTCGTCCTGCGCGTCGCCCTCAGGCGTGCGCACCATGTTCGAGTCGTCATCGTCTTCGTCAGCGGCAGAGCCGATGTCGTCGAACAGTTCCGAGATCTCGAATTCAGCAGCGGCTTCTTCTTCGGCGGCCAATTCTTGGATCGACTTGCCGGACGCCTGAAGCTCGGCCTCTTCGGGCGAACGTGCGACGTTCAGCTCGATGGAGACGGTCACTTCGGGGTGCAGAACGATCTGCACTTCATGGACGCCAAGATATTTGATCGGCTGGCCCAGAACGACCTGCTTGCGGTCAACCGAAAAACCTTCTTCGGTGGCGGCTTCGGCGGCGTCACGGGTGGTGACGGAGCCATAGAGCGCGCCTGCGTCAGAAGCGGAGCGAATCACGACGAACTGCTGACCGTTCAGCTTTTCGGCCAGTTGCTCGGCTTCTTTTTTGGTCTCAAGGTTTTGCGCCTCAAGCTGGGCTTTCTGACCTTCAAAGGCTTCGACGTTGGCCTTGGAGGCCGACAGCGCCTTGCCTTGTGGCAGCAGGTAGTTGCGAGCATAGCCGGGCTTTACGTCCACGACTTCGCCCATCTGGCCCAGTTTGGCCACACGTTCCAGAAGGATAACTTGCATGTGCTCTCTCCTTACTTAACGGCGTAGGGCAGCAGGGCGAGGAAACGAGCGCGTTTGATGGCACGGGCCAGCTCGCGTTGTTTCTTGGCCGATACGGCGGTGATACGGGAAGGAACGATCTTGCCACGCTCAGAGATGTAGCGTTGCAGCAGACGTGTGTCCTTGTAATCGATCGCAGGTGCGTTGTCGCCCGAGAAGGGGCAGACTTTACGACGACGGAAAAATGGTTTTGCAGCCATGATTTAAGTCCTTTTCTTCAAGCGTTGATCAACGGCGTTCGCGGCGGTCGGACCGCTCGTCACGCTTTTGCATCTGTACGGACGGCAGTTCTTTGTGCTCGTCGACCTTGATGGTCAGAACACGCATCACATCGTCATGCAGGCGCATCAGGCGTTCCATTTCCTGCACGGCGGTCGCGGGGGCGTCCGAACGCAGGAAGGCATAGTGGCCCTTGCGGTTTTTGTTGATCTTGTAGGCCATCGTTTTGACGCCCCAGTACTCGCTGTCGACGAGCTTGCCGTCGTTGTCCGCGAGGACGGTGCCAAAGTGTTCGATGAGGCCTTCTGCTTGCGTGTTGGACAGGTCCTGACGCGCAATCATAACATGCTCATATAGCGGCATGTGCACTCCTATATTTATATCAAGGCGCATTTCATAGGCGGGGCAAAATCCTTGCGACCCCACCACGAGAGTCTGCGCGGTTCATATGCTGTGCAAGGAAGCGCCCGTATACACGGTTTGCGCCGCACGGCAAGCCCCAAGCAGCCGCAGCAAGGCTTGTTCGGCGCTGGCGTAGCGGATACATCAGGCAAAACGCATAAGAGAGGCCGCAACCATGAGCATTGCATTCGTTTTCCCGGGCCAGGGCGCCCAGACCATCGGCATGGGCCGCGATCTGGCTGACGCCTATCCGCAGGCCCGCGCCGTCTTTCAAGAGGTTGACGACGCTTTGGGTGAGAAGCTGTCGGAGTTGATCTGGGAGGGCGACATTGAGACGCTGACCTTGACCCAGAACGCCCAGCCAGCGCTGATGGCGACGTCGATGGCTGCGATGGCCGCGCTGAAAGCGGAAGGGGTCACCGTAGATAAGGCCGCCTATGTCGCGGGGCACAGTCTGGGTGAGTATTCCGCGCTTTGCGCGGCGGGTTCGCTGTCGTTGGCGGACACAGCACGTTTGCTGCGGATTCGCGGCAAGGCGATGCAAGCCGCCGTACCGGTGGGCGAGGGGGCCATGGCCGCGATCCTTGGGCTGGGTATTGAGGAGACCGAAAAACTGGCCGAAGCCGCCGCTGAAGGCGAGGTTTGCCAAGTTGCCAACGAAAACGATCCGAGCCAGAACGTGCTGTCGGGCCATAAGGCTGCTGTGGAGCGGGCTGTGGCGATGGCCAAGGACGCCGGTGCGAAACGGGCGTTGTTGCTGCCGGTCTCTGCACCATTCCATTGCCCGCTGATGGGGCCTGCTGCCGACGAGATGGCGCGGGCTTTGGGTGAGGTCACCTTTAACGATCCCGCCGTGCCGCTGGTAGCGAATGTCACCGCTGAGGCGGTCACTGATGCTGCAAAGATTCGCGATCTGCTGGTAGAGCAGGTCACAGGCCGGGTGCGCTGGCGCTCTTCGGTTGAATGGATGGCCGCTCAGGGCGTGACCGAGGCCTGGGAGATCGGCGCGGGCAAGGCGTTGTCAGGCATGATCCGCCGGATCGACAAATCCGTCGCGACCCGCAGCATTGGCACGCCAGATGAGGTTACCGCCGCGCGGGACGCCTGAACCTAGAAAGGACCAGCATGACGCTCCAAGAAACGCTGACGCTTTTGCCGGACTGGCTGATCTGGTGGTTCTACTGGCTGGTCTTTGCGGTGGCTGTCCTGCCGCTGGCGCTGCTGTTCTGGCCGCAGAGCCGTAAGGTTGGGCTGATCACCGTGATGGCGAGCATCCTGACGGGCGCTGCGGTTTACGGCATGTTCCGGCAGATGGGATACGTCAAACTGCTGGGCCTGCCGCATCTGCTGATCTGGGGGCCGCTGGCGGTCTATCTGTTTCGCAAACAGGCCAGGGACGCGATGCCGATTGCGGCGCGGTGGATCATCCGCGTGGTGCTGGTGACCTTGCTGATCTCACTGGCCTTCGATGTGGTGGACGTGCTGCGGTATATGATGGGCGAGCGGACGCCGCTCGGCGCATGATCCGTCTTGTTGCGGCCTTTGCTTTACTGCTTGCCATTGCGGCTTGCGGGACGCTGGAGAACGCCCGCGATGGCATGCGGATGCAGGTGCAAGGGCCTTACCTGCTGGTCTCTGGCACGATCACCAGCCGAACACCCGCGAATTTCGAGCGCAACCTTCGTGTGAATCCTCGGGTTGATACGGTGGTGCTGGGGCGGATCGACGGGTCTATCGACGCTGCGGCCACCCACCGCATGGGGCGACGCATCCGAGCGATGGGGCTGGCGACGGAGTTGCGATCCAATAGCGTTGTTGATTCCGGCGGTGTGGAATTGTTTCTTGCCGGAGTGGAACGGCGCATGGCTCCGGGCGCTAAACTGCGGGTGCATTCATGGCGCAACGGGTACCGTGAGGGCAGCAGCTACCCGCGCAATGCCTCCGAGCATCAGATGACCCGCCGCTATGTGACTCAGATGCTGGGCAGCGATGCCTTTTACTGGTTTACCTTGCAGGCCGCGCCTTCGAACGAGATACACGAAATGACGGCGGCCGAAATTCGCCGCTATGGGCTGCTGACACAGCCCTGAGAGACAGGATAAAGGAAGACATATGTTTGATCTTACAGGAAAGAACGCGCTCATCACTGGGGCGTCTGGGGGCATCGGTGCCGACATTGCGCGCAAGCTGCATGCCCAAGGGGCGACCGTCGGCCTGTCGGGGACGCGGACCGAACCGCTGGAGGCGCTGAAGGCTGAGTTGGGCGAGCGCGCCCATGTGCTGCCGTGTAACCTAAGCGATATGGAAGCCGTCGATGCACTGCCGAAACAGGCGGCGGAGGCGATGGGCTCGGTCGATATTTTGGTCAACAACGCCGGTATCACCCGCGACAACCTGTTTATGCGGATGTCGGATGACGAGTGGAACTCGGTGCTGAACGTGAACCTCACCGCGACGTTTAAGCTTTGCAAAGGCGTGATGCGCGGGATGATGAAGGCGCGTTGGGGCCGGATCATCAATATCTCCAGCGTGGTGGGGGCCACCGGCAACCCGGGTCAGGCGAACTATGCGGCCTCCAAAGCGGGTGTTGTGGGCATGTCGAAGTCGTTGGCCTATGAAGTTGCCAGCCGGGGCATCACGGTGAACGCCGTGGCACCGGGTTTCATTACCACAGCTATGACAGACAAGCTGACAGACGAGCAGAAGTCTGGAATCATGGGGCAAATTCCTGCCGGTCGCATGGGCGACCCCGACGAGATCGCCGCCGCGGTGGTTTACCTCTCCAGCGCCGAGGCCGCTTATGTGACCGGAACCACCTTGCATGTGAACGGCGGTATGGCCATGTTGTGACCCTGCACCGCAATAGCGTTTGCCAAGCCCGGCGCATGTGCTAAAGGGGGCGCAGAATCGAAACGAAGGGTGCTTGATTGTGCCCTCCGCCTTGTGCGAACAAGGATAATAGCCGCCCCTTTTGGGGCATCCTCCAAACGCCGATTACCGGCGGGCGGAAACCAAAAGGGGCCTTGAATGGCCCGAAGACATGAGGACTTATTATGAGCGACGTCGCAGACCGCGTGAAAAAGATCGTTGTGGAACACCTGAGCGTGGAAGAGGACAAAGTGACTGAGAATGCGTCGTTCATCGACGATCTTGGCGCAGACAGCCTCGACACCGTGGAACTGGTGATGGCGTTCGAAGAAGAGTTCGGCATCGAGATCCCCGATGACGCCGCTGAGAACATCCAGACCGTTGGCGATGCGGTCAAGTTCATCAAAGAAGCCTCCTAAGGCCTCTGCCGGGCGACCGGCGAACGACAGATTTGAAGGCGGCGTTGTTCCTAGCGGAATGACGCCGTTTTCGTTTGTGAACAGGGGGCGGGCTTGTCCATTGGGACGCCACGCGGCATGTCTGCGGTAGGCCAATTCCAAGCGTGAAGGCAATTCACCCCCATGTCCCGGACGATCCCGACTATCAACACAGCCCGACTAACTCTGCGTGCCATGCGGGCTGAAGATTTCCCGCGTTTTGCTGAGATTTGGGCGCTGCCGGAGGTGGCGTCGCGTATCTTTGACGGGCCGCGCAGCAAGGCGCAGTCCTGGGATGCGTTTTTGCGCAATGCGGGGCATTGGCAGATCACCGGCTTTGGGCAATGGGCGGTTCAGTTGCACCGCCAGCGCGAGGTCTTGGGCCAGACCGGGTTTTTCTTTGGCTCACGAAATTTCGACGAAGAATTCGACACTTACCCAGAAGCGCGGCTGGTGTTGGCCCCCGAAGCGCAGGACCAGCGATTGGGGTTCGAGGCCGCCCGTGCGGCGCATGAATGGTTTGACCGGGTGATTACAGGCCGCACCGTTTGCATGATCGCACCGGGCAATATCGCAGCGCTGAAAATCGCCGGGACATTGGGCTATGAACTGCTGCGTGAGGCCGAGGTTTCGGGCCGTCCAGTGCGGCTGTTAACCCGGCGCGGGCCGCCGGTCTGATCTGATGAAAAGCGCATCGGCGTTTTTGTGCCTTGGCCGGGGGACAGGCCACAGATGCTTGTGTCTACAGGCTTTTGCAGGGTAAGAGGTTCGCCGAGAGATTATCGGCAAGGGGCATTAAAATGCGCAGAGTTGTAGTAACGGGTTTGGGGTTGGTCACTCCGCTCGCCGACGGTGTGGAAGAAAGCTGGAAACGAATTTTGGATGGTCAGTCCGGCGCAGGGCCGATCACCGGCTTTGATCCCAGCAGATTGGTGACCCAATATGCCTGCGAGGTGCCGCTCGGCGATGGCAGCGATGGCACGTTTGATGCCAATAAATACATGGAGCCGAAGGAGCAGCGGAAGGTCGATACCTTTATCCTGTTCGGTATGGCTGCCGCGCAGCAAGCGGTTGAAGATTCGGGCTGGAAGCCAACCGAAGCGGAAGACCAAGAACGCACCGGTGTGCTGATCGGTTCCGGCATTGGTGGGTTAAATTCTATCGCGAACACCGCCGTGATGATGGCCGAGAAGGGCCCACGCCGCGTGAGCCCGTTCTTTGTGCCGGGGGCGTTGATCAACCTAATTTCTGGTCAGGTGTCGATCCGCTATGGCTTCAAGGGGCCGAACCATTCGGTGGTGACGGCCTGTTCGACCGGCGCACATGCGATTGGTGATGCGGCGCGTCTGATCAAATACGGTGACGCGGATGTGATGATTGCAGGCGGTGCGGAAGCGGCGATCTGTGAGATCGGCATGGCCGGCTTCAACGCCTGCAAGGCGCTGTCGACAAAGCGCGGCGACGATCCGCAGAAGGCGAGCCGCCCCTATGATGTAGACCGTGATGGTTTCGTCATGGGCGAGGGCGCGGGCATCGTGGTGCTGGAAGAATATGAACACGCCAAGGCGCGCGGTGCCAAGATTTACGCCGAAGTTCTTGGCTATGGTCTGTCGGGCGACGCGCATCACATCACCGCACCGTCTGAGGATGGCGAGGGCGGTGAACGCTCCATGCGGGCGGCGCTGAAGAACGCGGGGCTTGAGCCTCAGGACGTGGACTACATCAATGCGCATGGCACGTCGACCATGGCCGATACGATTGAATTGGGCGCCGTAGAGCGGCTGATGGGCGATGCGGCGGGTAAGGTCACTATGTCTTCGACCAAATCCGCGACCGGGCATTTGCTCGGGGCTGCGGGCGCGATTGAGGCGATCTTCTGCATGTTGGCGATCCGCGATCAGGTGGCGCCGCCGACGATCAACCTCGACAACCCGGCGGTTGAGACACCGATTGATCTGGCGCCGAACAAGAAGGTTGAGCGCGAGATTAATGTTGCTCTCAGCAACTCCTTCGGTTTTGGCGGTACCAACGCATCGGTTCTGTTCGGGAAAGTCCGCTAAATGTGGCGTCATATTGCGTCCAACGCCGTCACGTTTCTGGTGGTCGGCCTGTTTCTGCTTGGCGGCGTCGTGCTTTGGGGCAAGTCAGAGTATGTCTCTGAAGGGCCGCTGGAGCAGGCGATCTGTGTGCAGGTTCAGCGCGGCTCGAACATGCGGCAGGTCAGTGAGGATTTGGAGGCGCAGGGCGCGGTGTCCTCGCCCGCGATCTTTCGCATGGGCGCAGATTATGAGGACAAGTCGGACCGGTTGAAAGCCGGGAGTTTTCTGGTTCCGGCTGGAACGTCGATGCAGGGCATCGTTGACGTGGTGACACAGGGCGGGGCCAGCACCTGCGGGACCGAAGTTGTCTACCGCGTGGGCGTGAACCGGGTGAGCGTACAGGTGCGCGAGCTCGACCCCGCGACGAACCGTTTTGTAGAGCAGGCAGAGTTCACCCCCGGAGTGGAGGAAGCGCCTGAGGCCTATGAAGAGCTTTCGACCAAGGCAGACACGCGGTTTCGTGTGGCGCTGGCGGAAGGGGTCACAAGCTGGCAGGTGGTTGAGGCGCTCAAGCAGGTGGACCAGTTGACCGGTTCGGTGGATGAGGTCCCAGCCGAGGGCAGCCTCGCGCCGGACAGCTATGAAGTGCGCCCGGGGGACGATCGTGCGACCTTGATCGCACGGATGCAGGCCGCGCAAGAAGTGCTTTTGGCGGCGGCGTTTGAAGCGCGGGATGAGGACCTGCCGATTGAGACGCCGGAGGAATTGCTGATCCTTGCGTCGATCATCGAAAAGGAAACCGGCGTTGCGGCGGAGCGGGAACAGGTGGCGAGCGTCTTTGTGAACCGCTTGAACCAAGGGATGCGTCTGCAGACGGACCCGACGGTGATTTACGGCGTAACCGAGGGCAAGGGCGTCTTGGGTCGGGGGCTGCGGCGCTCGGAACTGCGGGCGGAGACACCTTGGAACACCTATGTAATTGACGGCCTGCCACCGACCCCGATTGCCAATCCGGGCCGGGCGAGCCTGATGGCGGCGGCCCAGCCGGCGGATACGGACTTTGTGTTCTTCGTAGCCGATGGGACCGGGGGGCATGCCTTTGCCAAGACCTTGGATGAGCATAACGCCAACGTCGCGAAGTGGCGTAGGATTGAGGCTGAACGTGGCGCGGAAGCGGCGGGAAATGCCTCTACCGGCGGCAACTAACGGTTTGGAGGCCCTGCCGGAAATGGTGGGGCCTTTTGCTGTCTAGGCCATGGCGACCGGTTCTGTAACGTACTGTTAACACTGTTTTTCTTGACTTTGCGCACGGTCTGACGTAGAACTTGTGGCACGCTAGAAGATGTGGGCGAACGGCCTCGGGGTATCCCCGACGGTCGTTTTTTTGTGTCTCGTCGGTTGGAGATCCCAATCGAGAGGTAAAGAAAAATGACAATAGTTACCCCGGAGCAAAGTGTCGAAGACAGCGCAGAAATCCTGCGCGGGTTGCAAGATGCACTCGGCGCGTTGCGTCGTGAAATCGAAGGTCTGACGGAACAGGCCCAGTCCGGGGGGGAAATCAAGGAAACTGCGGTGTCCGGCAGGACCTCGAAGATATCGAGCCTGCTGACGCATTGCCTGAAAGCGGAGAATACGCTGAATGACTGTCGAAACCGACAAGCTGGAATCGCGCGCGGGGGCTATGCCCTCGACATGGACAAAGCGCGGGCTGACATCGGGTGCAAGCTGGATCGCCTGCGCCGATGCTCAGACCCAGGCGCAGTTTCTGAATGACCTAGACGAGGGAGAGCTTTTGGCTCTCCCTTTTTTGTTCGAGTTCTGGGCGTTGGATCATCAACTGCCGCCTGGGGGCGATTGGCGCACATGGGTGATCATGGGCGGGCGCGGTGCGGGTAAGACGCGGGCCGGAGCGGAGTGGGTCCGCAGCAAGGTGGAGGGGAGCCGTCCGCTCGACGCCGGCGCGTGCAGCCGCGTGGCGCTGGTGGGCGAGACCATCGAGCAGGTGCGCGAGGTGATGATTTTTGGCGATAGCGGGATTTTGGCCTGTAGCCCGCCGGATCGGCGGCCCGATTGGGAGGCGACGCGCAAGCGCTTGGTTTGGCCGAATGGGGCGATTGCCACGGTGCATACGGCGCATGACCCTGAAGGGCTGCGCGGGCCACAGTTTGATGCGGCTTGGGTGGATGAATTGGCGAAGTGGAAGCGCGGGCAGGAGGCGTGGGATCAGTTGCAGTTTGCGCTGCGCCTAGGCGAGCGGCCTCAGGTCTGTGTGACGACGACGCCGCGCAACGTGGACGTGCTGAAGGCGCTGTTGAAATCGCCCTCGACGGTGACGACCCATGCGCCGACGGAGGCGAATGCGGCGAACTTGGCGGGGTCGTTCCTCGAAGAGGTGCGGGCGCGCTATCGCGGGACGCGGCTGGGGCGGCAGGAGTTGGATGGGGTTTTGCTGGCGGATGCTGAAGGCGCGCTGTGGACCTCGGCTTTGTTGGAGGCCGGGCGGATGCGCGCGGCACCGGAGTTGGATCGGATCGTGGTGGGCTTGGACCCGGCGACGACAAGCGGGGCGGGGTCGGATGAATGTGGGATCGTTGTGGTCGGGGCGCAGGCTAAAGGGCCGCCGCAGGATTGGCGGGCTGTGGTGCTGGCCGATTGCACGGTGCAGGGGGCCACGCCCAACGGCTGGGCGCAGGCGGCGGTTGCGGCGATGACGCGCTATGGGGCGGACCGCTTGGTGGCCGAGGTGAACCAAGGCGGGCAATTGGTCAGCGAGGTTTTGCGGCAGGTCGATCCGCTGGTGTCGCTTAAGACCGTGCACGCGGCGCGGGGCAAAGTGGCGCGGGCGGAGCCTGTGGCGGCGCTATACGAGCAGGGGCGGGTAGGCCATTTGCCGGGGCTGGATGCGCTGGAGGACCAGATGTGTCTGATGACGGCGCGCGGGTACGAAGGCAAAGGCAGCCCGGACCGTGTCGATGCGTTGGTTTGGGCGTTGCATGAGCTGATGATCGAGCCTGCGTCGCAGTGGCGTAGTCCGGGGGTGCGGAGCCTTTAGCGTGGTGTTGCGCACAGCAGCGCACGGTGGGTTTTACGGGTTTTAAGGTTTGATTGAGAAAGTCTGTCAACGCCGGGCAGCATGGGTGCAAACCGCCGCTGCCGGGGCCGAGCAGAATGAGGAGCGACAGATGGTATTCGATTTTCTACGGCGCGGCGCGGCTGAGACGGTGGAGCAAAAAGCCTCGGCGACCGGGCCGGTTGTGGCCTATCAGACCTCCGGTCGCGTTGCCTGGAGCCCGCGGGATAGTGTGAGCCTCACGCGTTCGGGGTTTTGCGGCAATCCGGTAGGGTTCCGTTCGGTCAAGCTGATTGCAGAGGCGGCGGCGGCCTTGCCGCTGGTCGTGCAGGACGCGGCGCGGCGCTATGACGATCATCCGTTGATGTCGCTGATGCGCCGCCCGAATGCGGGGCAGGGCCGGGCTGAGTTGTTTGAAGCGCTTTACGGGCAGATGCTGCTGAGCGGCGATGGCTATGTCGAGGCAGTGGGCGGCGAGGGCGGGCTGCCGATTGAATTGCATGTGCTGCGCTCGGACCGGATGAGCGTGGTGCCGGGGGCGGATGGCTGGCCGGTGGCCTATGAGTATGCGGTGGGCGGGCGCAAGCATCGCTTTGATGCGAGTGGGCCGGTGACGCCGGTTTGCCATATCCGCAATTTTCACCCGCAGGATGATCATTATGGGTTTAGCCCCATGCAGGCGGCGGCCATGGCGATGGATGTGCATAACGCGGCGAGCCGCTGGTCGAAGGCGCTTTTGGACAATGCAGCGCGGCCTTCGGGGGCCATTGTGTATCGCGGGGCCGAGGGGCAGGGCAAGTTGAGCGAAGACCAGTATGACCGTCTGGTGAGCGAGATGGAGAGCCACCATCAGGGCGCGCGGAACGCGGGGCGGCCAATGCTTCTGGAAGGTGGGCTCGACTGGAAGCCGATGGGCTTTTCGCCCTCAGACATGGAGTTTCAGAAGACCAAGGAAAGTGCGGCGCGTGAGATCGCGCTTGCCTTTGGGGTGCCGCCGATGCTGATCGGGGTTCAGGGGGATGCGACCTATGCGAACTATCAAGAGGCGCATCGGGCGTTTTACCGCCTGACCGTGCTGCCGCTGGCGACACGGGTAACGGCGGCGTTGGCGGATTGGTTGAGCGGGTATTTGGGCGAGGCGGTGACGTTGAAGCCGGACCTTGATCAGGTGCCGGCGTTGTCAGCGGAACGCGATGCGCAATGGGCGCGGGTGTCGGCGGCGGAATTCCTGACCGACGCGGAAAAGCGCAGCCTGTTGGGGCTGCCGGTGGTGGCGGACGATGCATGAGCCCCGGGAGATTGAGCGGTTTGAATGTGCGCCGGGGCTGCGGCTGCAGGCGCATGAGACCATCAGCGCGGTGCACCGGGAGAACATGCAAATGCGGTTTGACCGGATCGAGCAGATGATGGAGCGGCTGGAGCGGCGGCTGTGGCTGACGGTTTACGGCGTGGTGGCGGTGATATTGGCGCAGGCGGTCCAATCCTTTCTGGTAGTGGCGCCGTAGCAGGCTGAACAAGAGGAAATACAATGGGTTATCAGGTGATTGACCCCGGTTCTTGGCCGGGGAACGGGGAAGCTTTGCCTGCCGGGGCGGCGGGGTTGGAGCATAAGTTCGCCAGGTTCGGCAACGTGGCCGAGGTTGATGGCGGGGTCGAGATCAGCGGCTATGCCAGCCTCTTTGGCGCGGCGGATCAGGGGGGCGATGTGGTTGAGGCGGGGGCTTATGCGGCCTGCCTGAAGCGCGCCAAAACCGCCGGGCGCAGCATCAAGATGCTGTGGCAGCATGACCCGGCCGAGCCCATCGGCGTTTGGGACGAGGTCCGTGAGGACAAGCGCGGGCTGTGGGTCAAGGGGCGTATTCTGAGCAGCGTAGCGCGGGGCCGCGAAGCGGCGGCGCTGATCGAAGCAGGCGCGATTGACGGGCTGAGCATCGGTTACCGCACCGTGAAGGCTGGCAAGAACACTAAGGGCCAGCGGCTGCTTTCGGAATTGGAGCTTTGGGAGGTGTCACTGGTGACCTTCCCGATGCTGCCCACGGCGCGGGTCGCGGCAAAGGGCGAGTTTAGGGCCGTTGGTGAAGTCCTGCGCGAGATGGCGGCGGCCTTTCAAGAGGCGCGGGCCGAGATGACGCGCGGGCCGCGCCGGGCCGATCAGTGATCTGCACAACAACAGAGGAAATGTGATGAGCAAAAGCGATGCAAACGTCAGCACGAAATCAGGCGCAGACCTGTCCCCGGCGGAGGAAGTGCGGCAGGCCGTGAGCGGTTTTGTCAGCGACTTCAACGGCTTTCGGGCCGAGATGAACAGTAAACTTCAACAATCAGAAGAGCGAATTACCATGATGGATCGCAAGATGACCCTGCCTGCCCGAACACCTCTTGGAGGCGCGACGGACTTTGATGCACCGCATAAGAAGGCGTTTGATGCCTATCTGCGCAACGGGGACGACGACGGGCTGCGCGGGTTGGAACTGGACGGCAAGTCGATGTCCACGGCGGTTAATTCCGACGGTGGTTATCTTGTCGATCCTCAGACCTCGGAGCGGGTGCAGTCAGTCCTGAATTCCGGCGCTTCGATCCGGTCTATTGCCTCGGTCGTGCAGGTGGAGGCGACGTCTTATGACGTGCTGGTGGACCACACGGATGTTGGCGCGGGCTGGGCTACTGAGAGTGGCGCGCAGGCAGAGACGGACACGCCGCAGATCGACCGGATCACCGTGCCGTTGCATGAGTTAAGCGCGTTGCCCAAGGCGAGCCAGCGCCTGTTGGACGATAGCGCCTTTGACATCGAAGGCTGGCTGGCGGGGCGGATCGCAGACAAGTTTGCGCGGGCTGAGGCGGCGGCTTTTGTCAGTGGTGACGGGATCGACAAGCCGACCGGGTTTCTGAGCCACACAGTGGTGGATGACGACATATGGAGCTGGGGTAATCTGGGCTATGTCGCCAGCGGCACCAACGCCAACCCCGAGGCCGATGCGATTGTTGAGTTGGTCTATGCTTTGGGTGCCGCCTACCGCAAGAACGCGGTCTTCGTGATGAACTCCAAGACCACGGCGATGGTGCGCAAGTTGAAGGACACCGACGGGCGTTTTTTGTGGTCCGACGGGCTGGCGGCGGGCGAGCCGGCGCGGCTGATGGGTTACCCGGTGCTGGTGGCCGAGGACATGCCCGATCCGGCAACAGATTCGATGTCCATCGCCTTTGGTGATTTCGCGGCGGGCTATACCGTGGCCGAACGGCCCGACCTGCGCATTCTGCGCGATCCCTTTAGCGCCAAGCCCCATGTGCTGTTCTATGCCACCAAGCGCGTCGGTGGTGACGTGAGCGATTTTGCGGCGATCAAGCTGATGAAATTCGGCCTGGCGTAAGCCGGTGCCGAAACCGGGGCCGGGGCGACTTGGCCTCGGTCCGGGCGTGCGCTGCGAAGGTTGTGTTGTCTAGCTGCTCCCCTCCAACCGAGCAATGCAACCGGCGCACGTCCGGTATTTTGCGAAAAGCCCGTGGCCGGGTCGAGGGGCGAAATTTGGAGACGTTCGATGATGTTGATCGAGGAAACTAATGTCCCGGATACGGCGCTGCCGGTGGAGGCGTTCAGAGCGCATCTGCGTCTCGGCAGCGGGTTTGCGCAGGACAACCTTCAGGATGCGGTGCTGCGTGGTTTCCTGCGGGCGGCGATGGCGGCGGTGGAGGCGCGAACCGGCAAGGCGCTCTTGATGCGGCGCTTTGCGCTATCATTGACCTTTTGGCGGGATGCAGGGGTGCAGGTTTTGCCCATCGCGCCAGTGCAGACGATTGCGCGACTGGCGCTGGTGGCGCGCGACGGGACTGAAACCGTCGTGGAGCCGGAGCGCTACTGGCTGGAGCGCGATACGCAGGCGCCGCGGTTGCGCAGCAGCACGCCGACCCTGCCGCGCATTCCAAGCGCGGGCGCGGCACTGATCAGCTTTGACGCGGGGTTTGCCAGCGCGTGGGAAGGGCTGCCAGATGATCTGGCGCAGGCGGTTATGTTGCTGGCAGCACATTACTACGAATATCGCGATGACACGGCGCTTGGCGAAGGCTGTATGCCCTTCGGCGTCAGTAGTCTGATTGAGCGGCATCGCAAAGTCCGTGTGGGTTTCGGAGGTGCAGCATGAAGCGGCCTCATCTGAACCGGGCGCTGACGCTGGAAGCGCCTCAGCGGGTCAACGATGGTGCCGGGGGCTTTGTCGAAAGCTGGCAGCCTCTAGGCACGCTTTGGGCTGAGGTGACACCCCGGACGGGGCGCGAGACCGCGCAGAGCGCCACGGCAGTGAGCCGAATGAGCTTTAAGATCACCGTCCGTGCGGCGCCGCAGGGCGCAGCGCAACGTCCGACAGCGCGCCAACGGTTTCGCGACGGCACACGCGTTTTCACGATCCAAGCCGTGGCAGAGGCAGACCGTGCAGGCCGCTATTTGACCTGCTTTGCCCAAGAGGAGACCGTCGTATGACCTATGCACTTGCAGGAGCCCTTCAGGGGGCGCTCTACAATCTGCTCCAATCCGATGCGGGTGTCACGGCGCTCGTTGGAGATGCGGTCTATGACGCAGTGCCGGATGGCACGCTGGCCGAGACCTATGTGCGCCTTGGCAGCGAGCAGGCGATGGGGATCGGGGACCGCCTTGGCGGAGGTGCAGAGCATCGCTTTGGCGTGTCCGTGATTACCACCGCGCCCGGATTTGCCCATGCCAAGAAGGTCGCCGCCGCTGTTTGCGATGCGCTGCGGGACGTGCGGCCGACGTTAAGCCGGGGCCGTGTGGTCGATCTTTACTTTCACAGCGCCAAGGCAAGGCGGACCGAGGGCGGCAAGGCGCGACAGATCGACCTTCAGTTCCGGGCGCTGCTTGCTGATGAGCAAAGCGCATAATTTCAGATAGTTGCAGGAGAAGAACATGGCTGTTCAAGCGGGCAAGGATCTTTTGATCAAGGTGGATATGACCAGCGATGGTCAGTTCGAGACAATTGCAGGGCTGCGGGCCACACGGGTGAGCTTCAACGCGGAAACCGTGGACGTGACCACACTCGATTCCCAAGGCGGATGGCGGGAGTTGCTGGTGGGCGCCGGGGTCCGCTCGGCGGCGATCAGCGGGTCGGGGGTGTTTCGCGATGCCGGCACGGATGAACGCGCACGGCAGTTGTTCTTTGATGGGATGACGCCGGATTTTCAGGTCATCATTCCAGACTTCGGCGTGGTCGAGGGGCCGTTTCAGGTGAGCGCGATCGAATACGCCGGGTCGCTTAACGGAGAGGCGACGTTTGAGTTGAGCCTGCAATCGGCTGGGGAACTGGTCTTCACTCCCGACGTGGTGGTGTGAGCATGGGCAATCCTTGGCGTGGTGAGGTCTCCATCGTGATCGACGGGGAGCGGTATGAAGCGCGGCTGACCCTTGGCGCATTGGCTGAACTGGAGGCAGCGATGGAGGCTGACAGCCTGTTGGCGCTGGTGGAACGGTTCGAGGGGAACCGCTTTAGCAGCCGCGATGTGGTTGCGCTGTTGGCCGCAGGCCTGCGCGGTGGAGGGTCAAAGATCGACGCGGCGAAAATTGAACACGCGCAGATTGAGGGCGGACCGATGGCAGCGGCGCGGGCGGCGGCCGAGTTGCTGGCACGGGCCTTTACGGTGCAGGCATGAGCCAGGTGCCGTCTTTCGATTGGCCTGGGCTTATGCGTCTTGGTCTGTCGCGGCTGGCCCTGCGACCGGCTGAGTTCTGGGCGCTTACCCCTGCGGAGCTGCAATTGATGCTAGGCCCGGTTGGCGACACGGCTCCGCTTTTGAGCGAGGGATTGGCGGCGCTGATGGCGGCCTATCCGGATACAAAGAAAGGGGTCGAGTATGGCTGACTTTGATGATTTCGACGGGCTGGAGGATCGGGCTGCGGATTTGAACCAGACGCTGGCGCAGACCGGGGACTTGGTCTCAGGATTTGACGGCGAACTGCGGCGTATGCGGGCGTCTTTGGCCGCGACGGGCAAGGACGTGGCGACCTTGGAGAAAGGGCTGAGCCGTGGCCTGCGCCGCGCTTTTGACGGTGTGGTGTTTGACGGCGCCAAACTGTCGGACGCTCTGGGCGATCTGGCCAATTCGATGATCCGCTCGACCTACAATGCAGCAATGCGGCCAGTGACTGAGCATTTCGGCGGGATGATGAGCCAAGGCATTGGAAATGTGATGGAAAACCTGTTGCCCTTTGCACAGGGGGCTGCCTTCTCGCAGGGCAAAGTGCGCCCCTTCGCGCAGGGCGGCGTGGTGTCTCAGGCAACGGCTTTCCCGATGCGGGGCGGCGTTGGGATCATGGGCGAGGCGGGGCCTGAAGCAATCATGCCCTTGGCCCGGGGGGCGGATGGAAAGCTGGGGGTGCGCGGCGGAGGCGGCGGTGGCACGACCATTGTGATGAACATCAACACCCCCGATGTGCAGAGTTTCCAACGCAGCCAAAGCCAAATCGCCGCGCAGGTGAGCCGGGCGCTCAGCAGCGGCAACCGCAATCGCTGAAGTGGGCAGAGAAGAGAGGTGCAGGACATGCAATTTCACGACGTCAGATTCCCCCCATCCTTGAGTTTCGGCGCGCTTGGGGGGCCGCAGCGGCAGACCGAGGTTGTCACGCTGGCGAACGGCTTTGAAGAGCGCAACACGCCATGGGCCCATTCTCGGCGGAGCTATGACGCCGGGTTGGGGATGCGGTCTATCGACGATCTGCAAGAACTGGTCGCCTTCTTTGAAGCGCGTATGGGGCAGATGTACGCATTTCGCTGGAAAGACTGGGCCGATTACAAGTCCGGCAAGGCGGAGGTGCCGGTGGCCTTTGACGATCAAAGTATCGGTTTTGGCGACGGGGAAACGGCCAGTTTCCAGATTTACAAGACCTACCGTTCTGGCGGGCAGAGCTACCGGCGCCCCATTTCGAAGCCGGTTGCCGGAACGGTGCGTGTGGGGTTGGAGCAGGATGAGCTGCAAGAGGGTGTCGAATACGACGTTGACGCGGCGACTGGCATCATCACCTTTGCCCATCCGCCAGACCCGGCGGTTGAGATCTTTGCTGGCTATGAGTTTGACGTGCCGGTGCGGTTCAACACGGATCGTATCCTTGTGTCGGTCGAGAGCTTTCAGGCGGGTCAGGTGCCTGATGTGCCGGTGATTGAGGTGCGGGTCTGATGGCCGGGGTGGAGCCGTCCTTCGCGGCGCATTTGGGCAGCGGCGTGACAACGCTGTGCCATTGCTGGAGGTTGACGCGGGCGGATGGAGAAGTTTTCGCCTTTACCGATCACGACCTGCCGCTGCAGTTTGACGGCGTGACGTTTCGCGCCGACACCGGGTTGAGCGCGCGGGCCTTGGCGCAAACGACTGGCCTGTCGGTGGACAACACTGAGGCAATTGGCGCGCTTAGCGACCATGCGATCCGCGAAGATGAGATAGAGCAGGGCCGCTTTGACGGTGCGGAGGTGCAGGCTTGGTTGGTAAACTGGACAGACCCGGCGCAACGGCTCTTGCAGTTTCGCGGAAGCATTGGTGAGTTGCACCGCGCGGGCGGCAGTTTCCGCGCAGAGTTGCGGGGTCTGAGTGAACCGCTCAACCAGCCGATGGGGCGGGTCTATCAAAAACCCTGTTCTGCCGTATTGGGCGACGGCAACTGCGGGTTTGACGTGAGCGCGCCGGGCTATAGCGATGCGCGGACCGTCGAAACGGTGGAAGGGGCGCAGACATTTCGATGGGCCGACTTCGCAGGCTTCGACGACGGCTGGTTCGAGCGTGGTCGGTTGGATGTCTTGGATGGGCCTGCTGCCGGGCTTTGGGGGATGATCAAGCAAGATCGGTTTGAAGACGGCCAACGGGTCATCGAACTGTGGGAACCGATCCGGGGGCCGATGGCCACAGGGACCATGGTGCGGATCACCGCAGGCTGTGACAAGCGGATGGAGACCTGCCGGCTGAAGTTCAACAACCTCCTCAATTTTCAAGGATTTCCCGATCTTCCGGAGGATGACTGGATGATGGCGGTGCCGCAGTCTGATGGCGTGAATACCGGCGGGTCGCGGCGATGACTGAGGAGCGGTTGGTCATCGCAGCACGCCGTTGGATCGGGACACCATACGTCCATCAGGCCGCCACGCGGGGCGCGGGTTGTGATTGTCTGGGGCTGCTGCGGGGGCTGTGGCGCGAACTGCTGGGGGATGAGCCTGAGCCCGTCCCTGCCTATTCGATGGATTGGTCCGAGCCCCAAGGCGAAGAACAACTTTGGGCGGCGGTGCAGCGACACCTGCGGTCAAAGTCGCCCGAAGATATGGCAGCGGGAGATGTGCTGTTGTTTCGGATGCGGCACGGATCTGTGGCCAAACATCTTGGGTTACAGGCCAGCATCGCGCCCAAGCCTACTTTTATCCATGCCTATTCGGGCATGGGGTCGTGGAAAGCCCGCTGAGCGGGCCGTGGCGGCGGCGCATCGTGGCGCGATTTGAATTTCCTAAGGAGGTCACCTAATGGCAACGATTGTTCTTTCGGCTGCGGGCGCTGCTCTCGGCGGCTCTATTGGTGGCACTCTGGCCGGTCTGTCTTCGGTCGCGGTTGGTCGCGCGGTGGGTGCCACGCTGGGCCGCCTTGTCGATCAACGTCTGTTGGGCCAGGGCGGGCAAGCGGTAGAGACCGGCCGGGTTGACCGCTTTCGCCTGACGGGATCGGGAGAGGGCGAAGCGATTACGCAGCTTTATGGCCGTATGCGGTTGAGCGGTCATGTGATCTGGGCGTCGCAGTTCAAAGAAGATGTCAGCGTTAGCGGCGGCGGCAAGGGTGGGCCGCCGAAGCCCAAGACCACCAGCTATAGTTATACCGTCAGCCTTGCCATCGCCCTATGTGAGGGGGAGATCACCAGCGTTGGCCGGGTCTGGGCCGACGGTGTGGAGGTCGCGCCCGATGATTTGAACATGCGTGTCTATACAGGCAGCAGGGACCAGCAACCGGACCCGACAATTGCCGCGATCGAAGGCCGGGACCAAGTGCCTGCCTATCGCGGCACCGCCTATGTTGTCTTCGAAGATCTGCCGCTCGCGCAGTTTGGCAACCGGGTGCCGCAGTTTTCCTTTGAGGTAATGCGGCCTGAGCAGACCAGCACGCCGGGGTGGCAGCATGTGCCGCCCTTCGGGGTGAAGGGGGTGGCGTTGATCCCCGGAACGGGGGAATACAGTCTCGCAACAACGCCGGTGCATTATAGCAATGGACCGGGGGCGAATTGGTCGGCCAATATTAACACGCCCGCAGGCAAGACGGACTTTTCGGTGTCTCTGGAGAGCCTGACAGAGGAACTGCCTAAGTTGGAGGCCGCCTCGCTCGTGGTGTGCTGGTTCGGCAGTGATCTGCGCTGTGGCGAATGTCGCTTACGCCCTAAGGTGGAAGACGCCGAGATCGAGGGCGAAAACATGCCATGGGCCGTGTCCGGCCTATCGCGGAGCGCGGCAGAGGTTATCGCCACTTCGAATGATCGGCCGATCTACGGCGGCACCCCCGCCGATGCTGCGGTGGTGGAAGCGATCCAAGCGCTGCGGCAAGCGGGCAAAGCGGTAATGTTCTACCCCTTCATTCTGATGGATCAGACCGAGGGAAATGATCTGCCCGATCCCTACAGCGATGCTCTGTCTCAGCCCGCGTTGCCGTGGCGGGGGCGGATCACCCTATCGAAAGCGCCGGGCCGACCGGGCAGTCCAGATGGATCAGCGGTGGCGGAAGATGAAGTCGCGGCATTCTTTGGCACGGTCACGGCGGCGGATTTTACCATTTCCGGAGAGACGGTAAGCTACAGCGGGCCAGAGGAATGGAGCCTGTCACGGTTCATTCTGCACTATGCGGCACTTTGCGCCGCAGCGGGCGGGGTGGATGCCTTTTGCATTTCGTCCGAGATGCGCGGGATCACGCAGGTTCGCGGCGTTGGGAATGCCTTTGTTGCCGTGGCTGCACTGCGTCAACTGGCGGCTGAGGTGCGCGCTTTGCTCGGGCCTTCAGTCAAGATCAGCTATGCAGCGGATTGGTCGGAGTACTTTGGCTATCATCCGCAGGACGGCAGCGGGGACCTCTTCTTTCATCTCGATCCGCTTTGGGCGGATGACAATATCGATTTCATCGGGATCGACAACTATATGCCACTGGCCGATTGGCGCGATGGCGATGAACATCTGGACGCTGCTGAGTGGTCGTCGATCCATGAAGTCGACTACCTCAAAGCCAATATCGAAGGCGGCGAGGGATATGATTGGTACTATCATTCCCCCGAGGCCCGCGCGGCGCAGATCCGAACGCCGATCACCGATGGCGCCCACGGCGAACCTTGGGTCTACCGCTACAAAGATCTGCGCAATTGGTGGCGCAATTCGCACCATAACCGGATCAACGGGATACGGGACGCTGAGCCAACAGACTGGGTGCCGATGTCCAAGCCGATCTGGTTCACGGAATACGGCTGTGCGGCCATTGATAAGGGCGCTAACCAGCCCAATAAGTTTCTCGACCTGAAAAGCTCGGAAAGCGCCTTGCCGCGGTATTCCAATGGTGCGCGGGATGACCTGATGCAGATACAATATCTGCGGGCAATGTCCGAATATTGGAGCGATCCTGCCCATAATCCTATGTCAGAGGAATACGGGGGCCGGATGCTCGACCTGTTACGCGCCTTCGTTTGGGCTTGGGACATGCGGCCATTCCCGTATTTTCCAAACAACGTAGGACTGTGGAGCGATGGCGAAAATTATCCGCGCGGGCATTGGTTGAACGGGCGTGCTTCGGGGCGGACTTTGGCCTCCGTGGTCGGTGAGATTTGCCGACGGGCGGGGGTGGAGCATTTCGATACCTCGCAGCTTTTCGGCTATGTGCGCGGCTATGCGGTCGATCACGTGGGCGAAGGGCGACAGGCGTTGCAGCCTTTGATGCTGCGCTATGGTTTTGACGCGATAGAGCGGGCAGGGGTGCTAACATTTCAGATGCGCGACGGCGCGGACGCTATGCCGCTGGACCCGGCGGAGCTCGCCGTGAGTCCCGACCTCGCAGGGATCACCGAACAGCTTCGCGAAGCTGAGGCGGAAATCGCCGGTCGGGTGCGGTTGCGTTTCGTCGAAGCGGATGGCGACTTTGACGTTGTGTCCGAAGAGGCGGTTCTGGCGGATGAGGCGACCCATGCGGCCAGCGGGTCAGAGTTGAATATGGCCCTGACACGCGGCGAAGGGCGGCAGCTGGTCGAGCGCTGGCTGACAGAAAGCCGAGTTGCCCGCGAAACCGTCCGATTGGCGCTGCCACCATCGCGCATGGCGCTTGGCGCGGGGGATGTGATCGAACTGCCGGGCGACGGGCAGGAAGGCAGCGCACGCTACCGGATTGACCGGGTTGAAAAGGCAGGCGCGCTCTTGGTCGAGGGGGTGCGGATCGAACCGGAAGTGTATGACACCCTCCCATTTGATGCGCAGTTGGCGAGCCTGCGGCCCTTTGTACCGCCCGTGCCGGTGTTGCCGCACTTCATGGATTTGCCCTTGATGCGCGGGGATGAGGTGCCTTACGCGCCCCATTTGGCGGTGACCGCAAACCCATGGCCCGGATCGGTGGCGGTCTACCGTTCGGCCAGCGATAGCGATTATGCGTTGAACGGAATTCTACCCGCCCGCGCGACCATCGGAACGACAGGGACGCCTTTGCTAAAGGCGCCTTCGGGCTTGCTGGAGCATGGGCCGGTTCTGGAGGTCAAGTTGACCAGTGGCACTTTGCAATCGGTGAGCCGTGAGGCCCTGTTGAATGGGGCGAACCTTGCGGCCATCGGCGATGGAAGTGCAGACAATTGGGAGTTGTTTCAATTCGAGCAGGCCGAGCTGGTCGCCCCGCTCACCTATTGGCTGAGCGGGCGGCTTCGGGGGCAGGCGGGGACCGATGCCCTGATGCCTGACGCTTGGCCGGCGGAATCGGTTTTCGTCCTGATGGACGGCCATCCGCAACAGCTTGAACTTGGCCGCCATCAGCGGCGGGTGGCGCAGCACTACCGTATTGGACCCGCGCAAAGGCCAGTGGGCGATCCCTCCTATCTGCACCGACAACACGCCTTTGACGGCAATGGGCTGCGCCCCTATAGCCCCTGCCATCTGCGCAGTGAGACCGGTGCGAATGGGGATGTCCACATCAGTTGGGTCCGCCGCACCCGGGTCGACGGCGACCCTTGGGAGGGGCCTGACGTGCCTTTGGGCGAGGAACAAGAGAGCTATCTGGTCCGCGTAGCCGTCGGTAGCGAGCAGCGGCGCGAGGTTTTGCTAAACGCGCCAAATTGGTCCTACAGCAAGGCAGAACAGACAGCGGATGGGGTTGCCGCGCCTTTTTCCATTGAGGTAGCGCAGGTGTCAGCAGCCTATGGCGCGGGTTTGGCAGCGAGGCTTCAGGTCGTGCCGTGAGTGGTGAAATGCAGCCGACTCCGCGTCGCAAAGGCCGCATCCTCAATTCACGTTTCTGCGCGGGACGGATTTACAATTGGTCCCGCGCTGTTGCATGAGCTACTATGGCCTTAGCGCGAAGGACAGATGGACATGGCACAGACACGCAGTAGTATCTCAAAAATGGACCCGGTTTGGGATCGCATCCAGCAAGAAGCCGAGGCCACGGTGCGCGATGAGCCGTTGATGGGCGGCTTTGTCCATGCCTGTATTTTGCACCATAAGTCCATTGAAAACGCACTGTCTTACCGTATTGCGGCCAAGCTGTCTTCGAATGAAATGTCGATGATGGTGGTGCGCGAAATGGTAGAAGAGGCCTATGCCGAAGACGCCGACCTGGTCACTGCCGCACGCGCTGATTTACGCGCAGTCTATGATCGCGACCCGGCCTGCCATCGCCTATTGCAGCCGATCTTGTATTACAAAGGGTATCAGGCTGTGCAGGCTTACCGGGTTGGGCATCATCTCTATACCAAGGGGAAACGCGATCTGGCCTACTTCATCCAAATGCGGGTGAGCGAGATTTTCGGCGTTGATATTCACCCTGCGGCAAGGCTCGGCAAAGGGATCATGATCGACCACGCCCATTCCATCGTGATCGGCGAAACGGCTGTGGTCGGGGACAATGTCTCAATGCTGCACTCGGTGACGCTTGGTGGGACGGGTAAGGAAGAAGAGGATCGCCACCCAAAGATCGGCGATGGGGTTTTGATCGGCGCAGGCGCGAAGGTACTGGGCAACATCAAGATCGGCCATTGCAGCCGTATCGCCGCGGGCTCGGTGGTGTTAGAAGAAGTGCCGGCCTGCAAAACCGTGGCAGGCATCCCTGCGCGGATCGTGGGAGAGGCGGGTTGTGATCAGCCGTCAATGTCGATGAACCATCTGTTTGGTCCAGACTACGAATAGGTTTTACTGTCAGCACTAATTCAAAAAGCCGGAGCATTTGCTCCGGCTTTAATTTTGTAAGTGCCGACCTACCGGCGGAGTTGAGGGTTGTCGGCCCCCAAACTCCGCAAAGTATTTCTGGCCAAAGAGACTGCGTCGATCAGGCCAACATAACCATCGGGTTTTCGAGGTTCTCGACAATTGCGTTCAGCAATTCCGCGCCCAATGCTCCGTCAATCACGCGGTGGTCCACGGATAGGGTCACCGACATCACAGTGGCGGCGGTGATCTCACCATCCTTGCCGATGACCGGTTTCTTAACGCCTGCACCCACCGCAAGGATTGCGCCATGCGGTGGGTTGATGACCGCGTCAAAGTTGTCGATGCCGAACATGCCGAGGTTAGAAATCGCAAAGCTGCCGCCCTGATACTCATGCGGTGCGAGCTTGCGGTCGCGGGCACGGGTGGCGAGGTCTTTCATCTGGGCCGAGAGGGTCGAGAGCGACTTGCTGTCGGCGTCCTTCAACACGGGGGTAAAGAGACCGCCTTCGATGGCCACGGCCACGGCCACGTCCGAAGGTTTCAGCTTGAGAATGCGATCCCCGGCCCAGACGGCATTTGCGTCGGGCACAGATTGCAGCGCCAGCGCGCAGGCCTTGATGATGAAGTCGTTGACCGAGAGCTTCACCCCGCGCGAGTCCAACTGCTTGTTCAGATCGCTGCGGAAGGAGAGCAGCGCGTCGATCTGGATGTCGCGACGCAGGTAGAAATGCGGGACCGTCTGCTTGGCCCCGGTAAGGCGCGCGGCGATGGTCTTGCGCATCCCGTCGAGTTTGACCTCCTCGACCTCGCGGTCTTCGTACATTTTGCGCACGGCGTCTGCCGAGGGACCCGCGGGGGCCGGCTGCGCAACCGGGGCCGCGTCCTTCGAGGCGGCGGGGGTATCTGCCTTGGCAGCCGTTGGCTGGGCATTCTCGACATCCGCTTTCACGATCCGACCGCGCGGGCCGCTGCCCTCGATTTGCGACAGGTCGAGACCCTTGTCCGCGGCGATGCGGCGGGCGAGGGGGGAGGCGAAGATGCGCTCGCCCTTGTCGGTCTTGGGCGCGGCGGGGGCCTTGGTATCGCTTTTGACCGGCGCGTTGTTGGCATCCGTCGCACCGCGGCCATAGCCCGCTTCCGGCGTTTCGGCCTCGGCGGCTTTCGGCGCTTCCTCGGCCTGCGGTTTCGCGTCCTTGGTGGGGGCGGAGGACGTGTCGATGTCGTCCGCGCTTTCGCCTTCTTCAAGCAGCACGGCGATCGGCGTGTTCACCTTCACGCCTTCGCTGCCCTCGTCGATCAGGATCTTGCCGATGGTGCCTTCATCGACAGCTTCGAATTCCATCGTGGCCTTGTCGGTTTCAATCTCGGCCAGAATGTCGCCGGAGGAGACCTCGTCGCCTTCCTTGACCAGCCATTTGGCGAGCGTGCCTTCCTCCATCGTAGGCGAAAGGGCGGGCATGAGAATTTCTGTGGGCATGATCCGCTCCTTACCGGTAGGTGACTTGTTTCACGGCTTCAATCACCTCATCCGTGGTGACAAGCGCGTGTTTTTCGAGGTTGGCGGCATAGGGCATTGGCACGTCCTTGCCGGTGCAGTTGATGACCGGAGCGTCTAGGTAGTCAAACGCCTCTTGCATGATGACGCTGCTGATGTAGCCGCCGACCGAGCCCTGCGGCCAGCCTTCTTCGACGGTGACGCAGCGGTTGGTTTTCATCACCGATTTCAGCACCGAGTCAGTGTCCATCGGGCGCAGGGTGCGCAGGTCGATGACCTCTGCCTCGATACCCTCTTCGGCGAGTTTCTCTGCTGCCTCAAGCGCATAGGTCATGCCGATGCCGAAGCTGACGATGGTGACGTCGTTGCCTTCGCGCCAGATGCGGGCCTTGCCGAAGGGGACCGTGTAATCCTCGACATCCGGTACATCGAAACTGCGGCCATAGAGAATTTCGTTCTCAAGGAAGATCACAGGGTTCGGGTCGCGGATCGCGGTTTTCATTAAGCCTTTGTAATCGCTTGCCGAATAGGGCATCGCGACCTTGAGGCCGGGGATCTGCATGAACCATGCGGCGTAGTCTTGGCTATGCTGCGCCGCCACGCGGGCGGCGGCACCGTTGGGGCCACGGAACACCATAGGAGCGCCCATCTGGCCGCCGGACATATAAAGTGTTTTCGCTGCCGAGTTAATGATTTGGTCCATCGCCTGCATGGCGAAGTTAAAGGTCATGAACTCGACAATAGGGCGCAGACCGCCAAAGGCCGCACCTACGCCAACGCCTGCAAAACCATGCTCGGTGATCGGCGTGTCGATCACACGTTTCGCGCCGAACTCGTCCAGCAGACCTTGCGAGATTTTATAGGCCCCTTGGTACTCGGCCACTTCCTCGCCCATGAGAAAGACATCCTCGTCGCGGCGCATTTCTTCGGCCATGGCGTCGCGCAGCGCTTCGCGCACGGTTTGCTGCTTCATCGGCGTGCCTTCGGGCCAGTCGGGGCTGGTGTCGGGCTCGGGCTGTTTCTTGCCCTCAGCGGGCGTCTCGCGGCCCTCGTTCGAGGATTTCGCCTGCGCGGGCTTGGCCTCGTCATTCTTGTCTTCGGAGGGGGCGGATTTCGCCGTGTCGATGTCGTCTGCGCTTTCGCCTTCTTCGAGCAGCACGGCGATGGCGGTGTTCACCTTAACGCCTTCGGTGCCTTCCTCGATCAGGATTTTGCCAATGGTGCCTTCGTCGACGGCTTCGAATTCCATCGTGGCCTTGTCGGTTTCGATCTCGGCCAGAATGTCACCGGAGGAGACTTCGTCGCCCTCCTTGACCAACCATTTGGCCAGCGTGCCTTCTTCCATGGTGGGGCTGAGGGCGGGCATGAGAATTTCAGTTGCCATTGCTTCAGGCCTCCTGCGGAACTTCGGTTGCGTAGATGTCGGTCCAGAGCTCGTCGAGATGCGGCTCTGGGCTTTCCTTGGCGAAATCGGCGCTTTCGTTCACGATCTTCTTGATCTCCTTGTCGATGGCTTTGAGATCGTCCTCGCTGGCGTGGTTGCCCTCCAGCAGCAGGGTGCGCACGGCCTCAATCGGGTCACGCTCGTCGCGCATTTTCTGGACCTCTTCGCGGGTGCGGTATTTTGCCGGGTCGGACATAGAGTGGCCGCGATAGCGGTAGGTTTTGATCTCAAGAATATAGGGGCCGTCTTTGCGGGCATGTGCCACCGCCTTCTGGCCAGCTTCCTTGACGGCCAGCACGTCCATCCCGTCCACCGCTTCGCCGGGGATGCCGAAAGCCTTGCCGCGCTCCCAAATCTCTGCCGAAGAGGTCGAGCGCTGCTGCGAGGTCCCCATAGCGTATTGGTTGTTTTCAATGACAAAAACCACCGGGAGCTTCCACAGGGCGGCCATGTTAAAGGTCTCATAGACCTGACCTTGGTTCGCCGCACCATCACCAAAATAGGTAAAGGTGACGCGCCCGTTGTCCTTGTACTTATCGGCAAATGCGAGGCCCGCACCGAGCGGTACCTGTGCTGCAACGATGCCATGACCGCCGTAAAAATGCTTCTCTTTCGAGAACATATGCATCGAGCCGCCCTTGCCCTTGGAATAGCCCCCTTCGCGGCCCGTAAGCTCAGCCATCACGCCGTTGGGGTCCATGCCGCAGGCCAGCATATGACCGTGATCGCGGTAGGAGGTGATGCGCTTGTCACCTTCCTCAGCCGCTGCTTCGAGCCCGACGACGACAGCTTCTTGACCGATGTAGAGGTGGCAGAACCCGCCGATCAGCCCCATGCCATAGAGTTGTCCCGCCTTCTCCTCAAAGCGCCGGATCAACAGCATGTCGCGGTAATAGCTGGTTAACTCCTCCGCCGAGACATTGGATTTCTTGCTCGATTTCTTTGCGGCCATGGACGTCTCCTCCGTCGGCTCTGGTCAGGTGCCAAAAGTAGTTTAGCGTTAAACTATTCTCTAGCGCATTCCGCGCTGGATTGCGAGAGACTTTGTAAACTGGCGTGCGTATCGGTTCTGGCAAGCCGAAGTGGGCCAGAAGAACGGAAGAATTGCAACCTTACAGAAAGGAAGATTAGCGGATGACGATCTCGTCCGTGCGCACCATGCCTAGAACTTTGCGCGCGCGCTCATCAAGCAGATCAAGGTCGAGGTAGTCGTCAGACAGGCGCTTGGTAAGGTTTTCCATCCGGGCGACTTCGGCCCGGACTTCTTCAAGACGCGCGCTTAGCTTTTGGTTCTCGGCTACGATCTCCGTCCGGCGGAACAGCCCGAAATCCCCTTGCACGGCGGCAAAGGTAAAATACAGGCTCAGCGCGAAGGCGATCGCGAAGAACAGTAGGGTACCGAATGCGGGGCGGGTGCTGCGCGTCATGTCTCTGCCTCTGTCGCCTCTTACCGGGCGTGCAACCTTTATGGCACAGGCGATTCGCTCAGGGGAACCCCTCGCACGCCTATGCCATAGGATATTAACCAGTTTTTCGGCAGGCGTGACTTATCCGCCAAGGGCCGCGACGCCGGGCAGGGTTTTGCCCTCCATCCATTCAAGGAACGCGCCGCCAGCGGTGGAAATATAGGTGAAGTCCTCGGCCACGCCTGCTTGGTTGAGTGCTGCAACCGTGTCCCCGCCGCCCGCGACCGAGGTCAGCGTGCCATCACGAGTCTGCTTAGCGGCCGCGCGGGCAGCGGCGACGGTTGCCGTGTCGAATGGCGGGATTTCAAAGGCGCCCATTGGACCGTTCCAGATCAGCGTGCGCAGTCCGGCAAAGGCGGTCTCGACCAGTGCGACCGTGTCGGGGCCAGCGTCCAGCACCATTTGATCGGAGGCCAACTTGGCATCGGGGCCAAGCTGGGCCACCTCATGCGCGGCCCCTTTGGCAAACTCACGCGCGACCAGGCCGTCCACCGGCAAGATCACCCGGCAGCCTGCTTTTTCAGCCTGCGCCATGATGTCGTTCGCGGTGTCGAAGTAATCCGGCTCTTGTAGCGACTTGCCCAGATCAGCGCCGAGGGCTGCCAAGAAGGTATTCGCCATGCCGCCGCCGATGACCAGCAGATCGAGCTTGTTCACGAGGTTTTCCAGCAGCGCGATCTTGGTCGAGACCTTGGCCCCACCGACCACGGCCCCAACCGGGCGTTCGGGTTTGGCCAATGCCTTCTCTAGCGCCGAGAGTTCGGCCTGCATCAAGCGGCCTGCACAGGCGGGCAGCAGTCGCGCCAGCGCTTCGGTTGAGGCATGGGCACGGTGGGCAGCAGAGAAGGCGTCGTTGCAATAGATATCGCCCAGATCCGCCAGTTGGCCGGCAAAATCAGCGTCATTGACCTCTTCGCCGGGATAGAAGCGGATGTTTTCCATGAGTTGCAGATCGTCTTCTGCCGTGGCTGCGGCCTCCAGCGACGGCACAAAACTCACATCGCGGTCCAATGCCTCTTTCAGCGCGGGCAGGATCTGCTTGAGGCTCATCGCATCGACGGCTTTGCCCTTGGGACGCCCAAAGTGCGCCAGTAGCGTGACCTTGCCGCCGCGCGAGAGGATGTCGTTTACCGTGGGGACGATCCGCTCAATCCGGGTGGCGTCGGTCACGCGGCCATCCTCAACCGGCACGTTGATGTCCACGCGCAGCAGTACGCGTTTGCCGTTCAGATCCATGTCGTCCAGCGTTTTCCAGCCCATCACTCTTCTCCCGTTCAATCACTTGCGCTGTGTTTTGCTGTTATCGGGCGTGACGTCAATGCGCGGCTTGGCAATCGCCGCCAAGCCGCCTAGGTATCTGGCAAAGATTAACTGAAGGATTGCCCAATGGCCGAGATCAAAGACCCCGAAAACACCATCCTGATGGAGCTGAAAGGCGGCACCGTCACCATCGAACTGATGCCCGACCTTGCGCCCAAGCATGTCGAGCGGATGAAGGAACTGGCCCGCGCCGGGAAATACGACAATGTCGCTTTCCACCGCGTGATCGAAGGTTTCATGGCCCAGACCGGCGATGTCGCCAACGGCAATATGGAAGACAACTTCAACCTGCGCGCGGCTGGCACCGGCGGCTCCGACCTGCCGAACCTGCCGGCGGAATTCTCTAAAGTTCCACATGCTCGCGGCACCATCGGTGCGGCCCGTTCGGCCAACCCCGACAGCGCCAACAGCCAGTTCTTCATCAACTTCAAAGACAATGACTTCCTCAACGGTCAGTACACCGTTTACGGGCAGGTCATTTCCGGCATGGAGCACGTCGACGCGATCACACGCGGTGAGCCGCCTGCGAACCCCGACCGCATGATCTCCGTCAAGGTGGCCGCAGATGCGTAAGCTGGCAACCACCAGCGCGGTTTTCGCGCTCCTCGGCACGGCGGCGATGGCCACCGGGCTTGAGATCGAGGTCGCGGGCGAGGCGAATGGCACGATCAAGATCGACCTGCTCGAAGACGTAGCCCCCAACCACGTCGCGCAGATCACCGAACTGGCCGAAGAAGGCGCCTATGACGGTGTGGTCTTTCACCGCGTGATCGACGGCTTCATGGCGCAGACAGGTGACGTGCAATTTGGCAAATCCGGCGGCGATACCGCGCGTGCTGGCATGGGCGGGTCCGAGAAGCCGGACCTCAACGCAGAGTTCTCGGACATCGCTTATGAAAAGGGCGTTGTCGGTATGGCCCGCAGCCAGAGCCCGGACAGCGCCAACAGCCAGTTCTTCATCATGTTCGACGAGGCACCTTTCCTCAATGGCCAATATACGGTCGTTGGTAAAGTGACCGAAGGCCAAGACGTGGTGGACGCCATCAAACGTGGCACAGGCCCGAATGGTGCGGTGGTAGGCACGCCCGATGTGATGAAAACCGTCACCGTGACCGAGTAACAACTGTTCCCGATTGCGTGGGGTGGGCTTGCTTGCCCACCCCCCTGTGCGCCAAGCTGGTCAGATGATCAGACTATGCGCCATTGTTTTGACCCTTGGCCTTGCGGCCATGCCCGCCACTGCCGATCCCGCCCGCTGGCAGGGGGAGTGGCCTCAGACTGATTTCACAAAAACAAGTATCACCGATTGGGCTGAGATCATCTCAGGTGGCCCGCCGAAAGACGGTATTCCTGCACTCGATGCGCCTGCGTTCCGAACCGCTGCCTCTGAGACCCGCATCGCCCCGCGCGAGCCGGTCATCACGGTTGAGATCGACGGAGCCAAGCCGCGGGCCTATCCGATTCGCTATCTGACGTGGCATGAGATCGTGAACGACACGGTCCAAGGTCGCCCCATTGCCGTGACCTTCTGCCCGCTGTGCAATTCTGCGCTGGTCTTTGACCGTCGCGTTGCCGGGCAAGTGTTGCGCTTTGGCGTCTCGGGCAAGCTGCGTCATTCAGATATGGTGATGTATGACCGCGAGACGCAAAGCTGGTGGCAACAGGCAGAGGGTCGCGCCATCGTCGGGGCGCTGACAGGCACCGAGCTAAAGCACTTGCCAAGCTGGCTGGAAAGCTGGGCCGATTACACCGCGCGTCATCCGGATGGGCTGGTGATGGAGGAGCCGTCCTACAACCGCGCCTATGGGCGCAACCCGTACCGTGGCTATGATTCGTCGGCCAGACCCTTCCTCTACGACGGCGCTCAACCGCCCCACGGTATTGCGCCGCTGGAACGCGTGGTTCGCGTTGGGGAGCGGGCGTGGCGGCTCAACCGACTGGCCGAGGAGGGAGAGGTGCGTGAGGCCGGTGTGACCATCACATGGCGGGCAGGGCAGGCCTCTGCGCTGGATGCGGGGCAGATCAGCGAAGGGCGCGACGTCGGCAGCATCCGTGTGCGCGACAGCGCCGGACGCGATGTGCCGCATGACGTGATGTTCGCTTTCGCCTTTGATGCGTTCTGGCCGAACGGCACTTGGATGTTGGGGCGCTAAGCGAGTCTGACGAACCGCCCCCCCAAACGATACCCTAGAACGAAAACGAGCGCCGCAGTTGCCTGCGACGCCCGTGCATTCTTGGACCCAGTCGCGGGCTTAGGAAGCTGGGTTCGGCTTTTGCGCAGGGGCAGACTTTGCGCCGGGGTTCAGCGGATCGTCCTGACGCTGCACCGAGCCTTCGAAATGCGCGCCGGATTCGATTGCGATGGTCTTGTGGATGATGTCACCCTCAACCCGTGCGGTCGATGTCAGACGCACTTTGAGGCCACGGACACGGCCCACGATACGGCCATTGATCACCACATCATCGGCAACCACTTCGCCCTTGATCGTCGCGGTCTCGCCAATGGTCAACAGATGCGCGCGGATGTCGCCCTCAACCGTGCCTTCGACCTGAATATCGCCGGTGGTTTTCATGTTGCCGGTCACATGCAGATCGGAGGACAGTACAGAAGCAGGCGGCTTTGCCTTCGGGGCGCTGGCCTTGAATTCGTTCTGCTTGGGCGCGGCAGGGGCCGCTGTGTGACCAGAAGAGGCCGGCTTGTTCGCATCGGCATCATTGGGCGCGGGATCGTTGATTTTGCTCTTAGAAAACATCGTTTGCAGCCTTGATATAGATCATGGGATTGACAGCTTTGCCACCTACGCGGACTTCATAATGGAGATGAACACCGGTGACCCGTCCTGAGGCACCCATATCACCGATATGTTGCCCGCGCGAGACTCTTTGACCAACTTTCACGCGAAGCTTGGACATATGCGCGTAGCGGGTCTCAATGCCAAACTCATGCTGGATCTTGACCAAACGGCCGTAGCCCGAGGACCAACCCGCATGGGTCACGACCCCATCGGCCGTGGCATAAAGCGGCGTGCCCATGCCTGCGGCAAAATCTACACCCTTGTGCATCCGGCGCCCGCCGGTTTTGGGGTCGCGGCGATAGCCGAACTGGCTGGTAAAGCGGAAGGCGTTTTTCACCGGGTTGGCAAAGGGCGCTTTTTCAGCGGCAATACGGTAGAGGTTCAAGCGGTCCATCTGGTCCAGCAGCTTGTTCGCGCGGCGGGTGTCGGCGCTCAGCTCTTCACCCCGTGTCGAGAAAGACAGCGGCGTCATCGGGCCGCCCTGACCGGAATAGCCCCGGCGCACGGTGGCGAGGATGCGGTCGGTCGGCATGCCCGCGCTGCGGAACATTTTGTCCAACGGCGCGACAGAGACGCTCATCGCCTCTTCCAACTGGCGAAAGATCGCGTCGTTCTGATCGCGCATCAAAGCAATTTCCTGCGCCATCTCATCAGCCTGCAACAGCGCATCCTGTGCATCCACCACGACCTTATCACGCTCTGCCGCAGTGCGGGCCAAGGCTTGGGCCAGAAAATCAACCGGCGCTTGGTTGGCATCGGCGCGGACGCTGCCCGCTTCGCCATTTTCGATGCTGCCCTGCAATTCGGCGAGCTTCAGACGTGCCGTCTGGCGGTCCTTCATCGTGTCGCGCAGGGTGGATTGGATGACCTCGATCCCGGTCTCAAGCTCGCGCCGGCGGGTTTCAGAGGACAGCAGTTCAGACTGCATCACCGAAATCTGCTTCAGCGCCGCGTTAAAGCGGTCTTGCGCGGCAAGGGCTTCTTCGGCGCGTAGATCCCGTTGAGCGGAAAGCTCGTTGAGCCGCGCTTGATAGGTGCGCTGGTCGCGTTTGGCCTGCTCGCGGAAATTGCCAGAGCCGATGCTGTCCATCAAGATGATCGCCGTGGCGATGATCGCCCAGGAAATCAGAAACGCAGACCCAGCAAAGCCGATCACCTGAGTCGCCGGGCGCAGGCGAATGAAACGGGTATCGCTGTCAGATTTTAGAAAGACTCGTCGTTCGGGGAAGTAATGCTCCAGCAAAGCATTGGTCTTAATGGCAAGCCGTGTGCGCACGTTGTCGTCCTTATCCCGTCCCTCGCCGCGGGGGGAGCCGTCCACGCCCGGACCCGCGTCCCGAACGTCAATAGCCAGCCTATCACAAGGGGGCAACCCTGTTGGTCGTTTGCAACAGTCTGCTCACACAGGACTCCGCCGATGGGCGATCAGAGTGGCAAAAATCCGCCGATACCAATCACTTGCCTGTCTGGCTTAGGCGGCGTCCGGCCCGCCGCTGGCTGTCAGGGGCCAGTAAAAGTCCGGTGGAATCCCCGCTTCAGCCCGCTTTTCTTCGTTAAACGGTGGCTTCAAATCGCCGTGGAAATACTTGCGGACAAGGGCATGGAAACGGTCTTTCGGGTCTTCATCATGGCGACCACAGAGGAAGTGAAACCATTTGCTACCATAGGCCACGTGGGCGACTTCTTCGGCATAGATCGTTTCCAGCGCCGCCACAGCGTTATCGGCCTTAGCCTTGCGGAAAATCTCAATCATGCCCGGTGTCACATCAAGGCCACGCGCCTCCAACACCATCGGCACCACGGCGAGACGGCCCATCAGATCATCCACCGTATCCTCGGCTGCACGCCACATGCCAGCATGGGCGGGCAGGGCGCCATAATGGCTGCCCATCTCTTCCAGGCAGTCGCACATCAGGTTGAAATGTTTCGATTCGTCGTCGGCGGCCTTTACCCAATCGTCATAGAACCCCAGCGGCAGCGGCACATGGGAGAACCGCGCGATCACGTCCCAATGCAGGTCCACCGCGTTCAATTCGATATGCGCCACCGCGTGAAGCAGTGCCGCGCGGCCCTCGGGCGTGCCGGGGCGGCGGCGCGGCACTTCGCGAGGGGAGAGTAATTCGGGTTTTGCGGGGCGGGCTGGGTGCAAGGGCGGATCGGCGCGGCCCACCTCGGGGCGTTCGCCAGCCGCGCGGGCCGAAAGCCACTGCGCCGCATAGGCGCGTGACAGCGCCGTCTTTTCGCGGCCATCCGCCGTGCGCAGCACCGCTTCGGCCATCTCCGCCAGCGGCATCATGCGCCACGCACCGCGTCGAGCACGGCATCCACATGGCCCGGCACCTTCACCTTGCGCCAGACCTGCGCAATCTGGCCTTCAGCGTCGATCAGATAGGTCGCCCGTTCAATGCCCATGGATTTCTTGCCGTACATGTTTTTCTCGACCCAGACCTCATAGGATTCGGTCACCGCGCCATCGGTGTCCGACAGCAGCGGCACCGTCAGCGCATGTTTGGCGGCGAACTTCTCGTGTTTGTCCATGCTATCGCGCGAAATGCCAAAGACCTGCGCACCGGCTTCGACGAATTCCGCCAAACGCTCAGAAAAGCCGATCGATTCCTTGGTGCAGCCGGGCGTGTCGTCGCGCGGATAGAAGAACAGCACCACGGGCGCGCCGCGTAGATCAGACAGGGTCACATCACCGCCGCCGGTAACGGGCAGGGTGAAATCTGGGGCCGGTTGGCCGGGCTGTGGGCCGATCTGTGACATGGCGCGGTTCCTTTGGCTTGTGAAGCATCATTGAGGGCTGTCATACTGCATCTGATTTGACAACGTCAAAGCAGCCCCAGCCGCCCCAGCCGAACCGGAGCCCGATGAGCGACGCGCCCCCTCCCACTTCGCCCGACCCATCAGGCAAAGCGCGCGCGCCTCGCCGGTCTTTGCGGCGTGCGGGGCTGTGGTCGCTGGTGGCCTTGGTGCTGCTGGCGGCGCTGGCCACGGGGGCGGCGGTCTATTTCACCGGACGGACGATACCCGCGCCGTTGTGGGTGCAGGAACGTATCGAAACCCGGATCGCCAGTGCGTTGCCCCAAGCGCGGGTGCATTTCGGCGCTATGGAGTTTGTCGTGGACGAAGGCTGGCGGCCCCGTGTGCGTCTGCAAGACATTTCAGTGACCACGCCCGAGGGCGATGAGATCGTCAGCTTCAACGAGTTCAAGGCCAGCCTGTCGATGCGCTCATTACTTAACGGCGTGGTGCAGCCCCGCGAAATCGCGCTGTCGGGCGTGGTCGCCAAGCTGCGGCGCGGCACGGATGGGCGGGTGAGCCTGAGCGCGGGGGCCGGGATTGCACCGCCCGAGCGCGAGGCCGCGACTTTGCCTGAATTGATCGGGGAGATCGACAAACTGCTTGCCGCCCCCGCGCTTTCGGCCCTGCGGTCGGTGGAGTTGCGCGCCCTGACTTTGCGCTTTGAAGATGCCCGTGCAGGCCGCGCTTGGACCGGCGATGGCGGGCGTCTGCGCCTGTCGCGTGAGGGCGCGCAGTTGGACCTGTCGGCAGACCTTGCGGTGCTCAGCGGCGGCGCGGGGGTGGCGACGCTCTCGGCCAATTACAGCAGCCGGATCGGCCAGAACGCGGCGACGTTCGGTGTCACATTCGACGACATCGCGGCGGGGGACATCGCCGCACAGGGGCCGGCATTCTCGTGGCTTGAAGTGCTTAACGCGCCCATCTCAGGCGCGGTGCGCAGCGGGATCGACAGTTCGGGCCGTTTCGCGCCGATCAGTGCCGCGTTGCAGATCGGGGCGGGCGCGGTGCAGCCCAATGCCCAGACCAAGCCGATCCCTTTTGAGGGTGCGCACAGTTATTTCAGTTACAACCCCGCCCGGCAGACGCTGCGGTTTGACGAGATGTCGCTTAATAGCAAATGGGTGTCGGGGCAGGTGACGGGCACGGCGCAATTGGGTGCTGTGACAGGGGGGATTCCGGGCAAGCTCACCGGGCAGTTCACCCTGCGAGACCTCAAGGCCAACCCAAAGGATGTCTATCCCGAACCGGTGGCGCTGGATCAGGCCGACATCGACTTTCAGCTTAGCCTCAACCCGTTTCGCCTGAGCCTTGGCCGGGTGGAACTGCGCGACGGGCCGCGCAGCCTGCATTTGGACGGGACGTTAACCGCCGATCCGAAGGGTTGGAAACTGGCGCTTGATGGCGCGATGAATGCGCTAAAGCCAGATCGGCTGCTGGCGTTCTGGCCCAAAGGGATCAAGCCCAAGAGCCGGAAATGGGTGGAGGAAAACCTCTACGCAGGCGAAATGCGCAACCTCGATATTGCCCTGCGCACAGCACCAGGAAAAGCGCCGCAGACCTATGTGGCCTTTGACTATTCCGGTGCCGAGGTGCGGTTCCTCAGAACTTGGCCCCATATCACCGAAGGGCGCGGCCATATGAGCCTGCTCGACAACCGTCTTGTCGTGACCGTGGACAGGGGCGAGGTGATCGCGCCGCAAGGCGGCGCTGTGGCGCTCGGAGGCTCGTCCTTTATCATCCCCGATGTCCGCGTCAAAGACGGCAGCCCGGCGGTGATCCGGCTCCACACACGCTCGACCCTGACCGCCGCGCTGTCGCTCCTGAACCAAGCGCCGATGCAAGTGATGGACAAGGCCGGTCTGCCGGTGACGCTAGCGGATGGGGAGGCTGTGCTCAGCGGTACGCTGGCGCTGCCGTTGAAAAAGGGCGGCAAACCGTCGGACGTGCGCTATCACGTGGCAGGGGAGCTGCTGTCGGTCGCCAGTGACACGCTGGTCAAAGACCGCAGCCTGCGGGCGCGGAAAATGACGATTACGGCAGACAATGACCGGGTGAGCATCGGCGGAGAAGGGTTGATCGATGGTGTCGCCTTTGAGGGGCAGTGGTCCCAAGCGATCGGGCCGGGGTCAGATGAGAGTCGTCTGACAGGCAAGGTCGCACTGGACCCTGCCGCACTCGACGCTTTTGGCATCGCCCTGCCGCCCGGCAGTGTTCGGGGCAGCACCACGGGGCAGATCACGGTAGATTTGAAAAAGAACACCCCGCCGCGCTTTACCTTGGAAAGCAATCTTTCGGGGTTGGGTGTCTCCATTCCCCAGTTAACGTGGTCCAAAGCCCCCGCCACCAAAGGCGAGTTGCGCATTGCCGGGCGTTTGGGCAAGACGCCGGACATCGAAGCCCTACAACTCACCGCGCCCGGACTGCGACTGGCCGGGTCAATCGCGCTCAAGCCAGATGGATCGCTGGACCGGGTGCGGATTGACCGATTGCGCCGGGGCGATTGGCTCGACATTCCGGTGGAACTGGTGGGCCAAGGCAAGGGCAAGCCGCTTCAGGTCGTCTTGGGCGGCGGCACGTTGGACATGCGCCGGGCGGAATTCGGCCCGTCGCAAGGCGGGCAGCCCGGCCCACCGATGCAGGTGCGGCTGAACCGCTTGCAGATCACCGATACGATTTACCTGACCGATGTGGCGGGCAGCTTTGACACCGCCAAGGGGATGGACGGCTCATTCCAAGCACGCCTCAACGGCGGCACCCCGGTTCAGGGGCGGCTCTTGCCCCAAGGCGGGCGTAGTGCGGTGCGGGTGGTGTCGGACGATGCGGGCGGGGTGCTGCGCTCGGCCGGGCTGGTCAAACAGGTGGTCGGCGGCAACCTCTCGCTGACTCTGCTGCCCGTGGGTGCGGGCGGGGCCTTTGACGGGCAACTCAATGTCAACGGCGTGCGGATCAAGGACGCCCCGGCCATCGCGGCGCTGCTGAATGCGGTCTCGGTGGTCGGTCTGGTCAATGAGCTGAATGGGGACGGTATCTATTTCGACGATGTAGAGGCGAGTTTTCGGCTGACGCCGAACAGTTTGGTTCTGACGCAAGCCAGTGCCGTGGGCGCGTCGATGGGGCTGTCGATGGACGGGATCTATCGGCTGGATGAGGGGGTGATCGACATGCAGGGGGTGATCTCTCCGGTCTATCTGTTCAACGGGATCGGATCGCTGTTCACCCGCAAAGGCGAGGGTTTGATCGGGTTTAACTACCGGCTGACCGGGCCTGCGAAAAAGCCCGCAGTCTCAGTCAACCCGCTCTCGGCGCTGACGCCCGGCATGTTCCGCGAGATCTTTCGTAGGCCCGCCCCGGCGGTGCCCGAGGTGCGGGGCCAAGCGAATCCGGTTGCCCGGGTGCCAGAGGACCGCTAAGCGCCGAGGCGACAGTTGACGCCAGCCAGCCGGGATGCCGCCATGAAACTTTCAGATTTTGATTTCGATCTGCCCGAAGACCTGATCGCCACACGCCCCGCCAACCCGCGTTCCTCAGCGCGGCTGCTGGTGGCCGAGGGCGCCCAACTGCACGACCAACGCGTGACGGACCTGACAGACTGGCTGCGCCCCGGCGACCGCTTGGTGCTGAACGACACCCGCGTGATCCCGGCACGGCTTTCGGGCCTGCGCCACCGCGCCTCGGCCCAGGGCAATGTGCAGGCCAAGATCGAAGTGACCCTGCTGGAGCCGCGAGGCGATGGCACATGGTCGGCGTTGATCAAACCGCTGCGCAAGCTGAAGATCGGCGAGGAAGTGATCTTCTCCGACGACCTCCGCGCCACGTTGGAGGCGGTGGAAGACGGGCAGGGGCATCTGCGGTTTAACTGCACAGGTGATGATTTCGACGCCGCACTCAATGCCGCGGGTGCCATGCCGCTGCCGCCCTATATCGCTGCCAAACGTGCGGCAGATGCGCGGGACATGACCGACTATCAGACGGTCTTTGCCCGCCACGCGGGGGCGGTCGCGGCGCCCACGGCTTCGCTCCATTTCGATGAAGCGCTGCTGGCGGCGCTTGGCGAGAAGGGCGTCGACTTCAGCCATGTCACCCTACATGTGGGCGCGGGGACCTTCCTGCCGGTCAAGGTTGACGACATTTCGGACCACAAGATGCACGCCGAATGGGGCAAGGTCAGCGCCAAGGCCGCCGAGGAGATCACCGCCACCCGCGCCGCCGGGGGCCGGGTGATCCCTGTCGGCACCACGGCGCTGAGGCTGATCGAGACGGCGGCGCGGGGCGGAGAGATTGCAGCTTGGGAAGGCGACACCGATATTTTCATCACGCCCGGTTTCACCTTTAACGTGACTGACGGGCTAATGACGAATTTCCACCTGCCCAAGTCCACCCTGATGATGCTGGTCTCTGCCCTCATGGGTGTACAGGCGGTCAAAGACATCTACGCCCATGCCATCGCGCAGAAATACCGCTTCTTTTCCTATGGCGATTCCTCCCTTCTGCTGCCCGAGACGCAAAAACCCGCTTGAATGTCGTATCAGGGGATGACTAGCCTGCAATAGGGGTTCATGGGAGGGCCGGGGCGAACAAGGAAACGGCCAAATGATTCAAGTGGTTTCAAGCGCATGGGCGCTTTTGCTGGGCATGTGCCTGCTGATGGTCGGCAACGGCATGCAAGGCACTTTGCTGGGTATTCGCGGCGGCATTGAGGGGTTCTCGACCCTGCAAATGTCGATCGTCATGTCGGCCTATTTCCTGGGCTTCCTTGGCGGCTCGCGGATGGCACCGGGCATGATCCGCCGGGTCGGGCATGTGCGGGTCTTTGCGGCGCTGGCCTCTCTGATCTCAGCCGTGATGATCATTTATCCGACGTTTCCAAACACAATCGTTTGGTCCCTTGGCAGAGTGCTGATCGGCTTTTGCTTCTCAGCCGTATACGTCACCGCTGAAAGCTGGCTGAACAATGCGGCCACCAATGAAAACCGCGGGCAAGCGCTCTCGGCCTATATGATCGTTCAAACATTGGGCATCGTGATCGCGCAGGCGCTGCTTCTGACCGCTGACCCTTCGGGTTTCGTACTTTTTGTCATCCCCTCGGTGCTGGTGAGCATCGCGGTTACGCCGATCCTCTTGTCGATCAGCCCCACACCGCCCTTTGACACCACCAAACCCATGAGCCTGCGCACCCTCATGGAGTTCTCGCCATTGGGCTGCGTCGGCATGTTCCTTCTGGGCGGAGTTTTCTCGGCGCAGTTCGGCATGGCTGCGGTTTACGGCGCCGAAGCGGGGCTCAGCGTTGGACAGATTTCACTTTTTGTGGCGATGTTTTTCGTGGGCTCGGTGATCTTGCAATATCCGATCGGTTGGATCTCGGACCGCATGGACCGCCGCAGCCTGATCGTGATCGTAGCAACCCTCGGCGGCATCGGTTCGGTCATCGGCATGATGCTTGGCCATGTCTTCCCAATCCTGCTCGCCACGGCCTTTCTGGTCGGGGGCATGTCGAACCCGCTTTATTCGCTGCTCATGGCCCACACGAATGACTTTCTGGAACACGAGGACATGGCCTCGGCCTCTGGCGGCATGATATTTATCAACGGCTTAGGGGCGGTGTTAGGGCCGGTGATCACGGGTTGGATGATGGGCACATCGCTCGGACCGGGGGGCTTTTACCTCTTTACCGCCGTGCTCTTTGCCGCGCTCGCGGGATATGCGTCCTATCGTAAGACGCAGCGTGCTGCCGTTCCGGTCGACGAGACAGGCAACTACGTGCCGATCTACCCCTCTGCCACCCGCGTGGCGGTGGAGATCGCGCAGGAATATGCCATTGAATCAGAACAGGATGCTGAGGAAGCCGAGGCGGAGGAAAATGACACCTCGGCGAAAAACGGCCCCTGATAGCGATAACTATGTCGCTGTTGATACAATTCGTGACTGGGCTTTTGGGGTAAGACGTTCCTAACATTGGAATTAGCCCGAAGCACGGCATAGGCCGACGCACGGCAGAGGAGAGTGCAGGATGACTGGCGCAGAAATTCGACCTGATGATGTATTGAAGTTCTGGTTGGAGGAGGTGTCCCCGTCTGACTGGTACAATAGCACCGCCAAACTGGACGCCACCCTGCGCGACCGCTTTGAAGGCGCGTGGGAGGCTGCATGTGCGGGCAAGCTTGCCCATTGGCTGACCTATGCGAAGGGAGCGCTGGCCTTTATTATCTTGGTGGACCAGTTCCCACGCAATATGTTCCGCGATACGGGCAAGGCCTTTGCCAGCGACAAACAGGGGCTTGCGGCGGCGAAACTCGCCATCGACAAGGGCTGGGACATGCGCATCGAAGAACCGGCGCGGCAGTTTTTCTACATGCCGCTGATGCATTCCGAAAACCTCTGCGATCAAGAACGCTGCGTACGGTTAATGTGTGAGCGGATGCCGGAAAGCGGCAAGAACAACATGCTCCACGCCCGCGCGCACCGCGAAGTTATTCGGCAGTTCGGGCGATTCCCCTACCGCAACGAGGCGCTGTCGCGCAGCTTTACCGCTCCTGAAGTGCGCTATCTTGAACAGGGCGGCTACGGCAAAACGGTGAAAGAGCTTCAAACTGCCAAAGCCGCTTGAGCGCAAATTTGGACGTGGGAATAAGCCCGCTGTTGTGGCGAATGCAAATATAGTTTAGCGGTAAACTATATTTGCAAAACCCTAACGCGAGGTCCGTGCCATGGCTGCCAAATCCTTTGATCTGATCGTGATCGGTGCGGGGCCGGGCGGCTATGTTGCCGCGATCCGTGGCGCACAGCTTGGCCTGAAGGTTGCGGTTGTCGAGCGGGAAAACCTTGGCGGCATCTGTCTGAACTGGGGCTGCATCCCCACTAAGGCGCTGCTGCGCTCTGCCGAAGTCTTCCACCTGATGCACCGCGCCAAGGATTTTGGTCTGGCGGCGGATAAGATCGACTATGATCTCGAAGCGGTCGTCAAACGCTCGCGCGGGGTGGCCAAACAGATGGAAGGCGGGGTCAAACACCTGCTGAAGAAGAACAAGGTCGAGGTCTTCATGGGCGAAGCCTCGATCCCCGCCAAGGGGAAGGTTTCCGTCAGGACCGACAAGGGCAGCGAAGAGTTGACCGCCAAGAACATCGTGCTGGCCACCGGCGCCCGCGCCCGCGAACTGCCGGGGCTTGAGGCGGATGGCAAACGCGTCTGGACCTACCGCCACGCTCTGCAACCGGTGCATGACCCCAAGAAGCTCTTGGTGATCGGCTCTGGCGCCATCGGCATCGAATTTGCCAGCTTTTACAATACGCTCGGTGCGGATACGACCGTGGTCGAAGTCATGGATCGCGTCCTCCCGGTTGAGGATGAGGAAATCTCGAAATTCGCCAAGAAAGCCTTTGAGAAACAAGGCATGAAGATCATGCAAAAGGCGACGGTTAAGAAGCTCGACCGTGCCGAGGACAAGGTCACTGCCCATATTGAGCGCGACGGCAAGGTTGAGAAACTGGAGTTCGACACGGTGATCTCTGCCGTCGGCATCGTCGGCAATACCGAAGGGCTGGGGCTGGAAGACCTCGGCGTCAAAGTCGACCGGACCCATGTGGTGACTGACGCATACTGCCGCACCGGGGTCGACGGGCTTTACGCCATCGGGGACATCGCTGGCGCGCCGTGGCTTGCACATAAGGCCAGCCACGAAGGCGTTATGGTGGCGGAGTTGATCGCCGGTAAAAAGCCGCATCCCGTCAAACCCGAAAGCATCGCCGGCTGCACCTATTGCCACCCGCAGGTCGCCTCTGTCGGTCTGACCGAGGCCAAAGCGAAAGAGCAAGGCTATGACATCAAAGTCGGGCGTTTCCCCTTTATCGGCAATGGCAAAGCAGTCGCTTTGGGCGAGCCTGAAGGGCTGGTGAAGACCATTTTTGACGCAAAAACGGGCGAGTTGCTGGGCGCGCATATGGTCGGGGCCGAGGTGACAGAGCTCATTCAAGGCTATGTCGTCGGGCGTCAGTTGGAGACCACGGAAGAAGACCTGATGAACACGGTCTTCCCGCATCCGACCTTGAGCGAAATGATGCATGAATCGGTACTCGACGCCTTTGACCGCGTCATCCATATGTAGATGCAACTGGGCCAGGCGGTCCCGCTCTGTCTGTCCGAACCGCCACGCCGAATGGCGGCCCTGCAGGAGACCGTCATGGTCAGCCATTCTACTGGCATAATGCACTGTTCCAAACGCCGGATTGTTCGGCGGCGCGGAGTAAAGACATCGAGGGCGGCCGGACCCTTGTGCAATCGCGCTGGTTCTAAAAGCGATGCGCGGTTTTACTGTTACTTGCGCCGACCGTCGCTCACCGCGTTTTGCTGCGGAAATGAGGCCCGGTCTGACTTGCCAAAAGATTCTGGCTTGCCGAAAGATCACGTCACAGACAAACTCATGATGCCGCAAGACGCGGCCCAATTGAACTAGCGGCACCGTGGCCGAAACCACGTCATTCCCGCGCGTCTTTGCGCTCTGGGCTGCGGGGTTGGGTGCGGCGGCGCAATACGGCAAGATGAGCGTCGTCTTTGATTTGCTGCCAGAGCTTTACCCGCAGGCCGGTGTTGCACTTGGGTTTTTGGTGTCGCTGGTCGGCGGTGTTGGTATCCTCCTTGGGGTCGTCGCGGGATTGGTCGTCGCGCGTATTCGCTATCGGCGGGCGTTGTTGTCAGCGCTTTGGCTTGGAGCTGCCATTTCTGCGTTTCAGACGCTCACCCCCGGCTTTGGCTGGATGCTGGCCAGCCGGCTGCTAGAAGGCCTGTCGCATCTGGCGATCGTGGTCGCGGCCCCTACGCTAATCGCCCAGCTTAGCGCCGTTCGAGATCGCGGCTTTACCCTGACCCTTTGGGGAACCTTCTTTGGCGTCGCTTTTGCAGTGCTGGCCCTCGCCGGGCGTCCCTTGGCCCTGTCATGGGGGTTGCCCGCGCTGTTTGCCGCACATGCGCTCTACATGGCCGCCTGTGCTATCGTGCTGACCGTCAGCCTTCAGCGCTTACCCACAGAGACACCGCAGCCGCCCTTTTCAGTTCCTCAAATCCTACGCGATCACATCACCACTTATCGATCCCCATTCCTTGCGGCCCCTGCGGCGGGCTGGTTGTTCTACACATTTAGCTTTGTCTCCATTCTGACTGTCCTTCCGCCGTATCTCGACGAGGTTTGGCGCGCGCCGGTGATGGCGGCGATGCCCTTGGCCAGCATCGCGGTCTCTATGACCCTTGGCGTGGCTTTGCTGCGCCGTCTGCCTGCGGTAACAGTGGTTCAATGGGGCTTCGGCCTTTCCGCCGTTAGCATGGGCTGGCTTTGGGCAAGCCCCGGCGCGCCCTTGGCCTGTCTTGCGCTGGCGGGGGCGATGGGGTTGATCCAGGGGGCCAGCTTTGCCGCCGTGCCACAACTCAACCACGGTGCTGCGGCTCAGGCGCAAGCCAATGGAGCGATGGCGCAGATGGGCAATTTGGGCAACAGCATCGGAACCCCGATCATGGCCTTCGGTCTCGCCTCAATCGGTGCATCAGCGCTCCCGCTGCTGGCGGGTGGGGCTTTCGTTTTGGGTTTGGCGGTGCACCTCCTTTTGGCAGTGGCACGGCGCTCTGAGCGCGTTCCTGTTTAGTTCTCATTTTACCGTTGGAAAACACTGCATCAGCACCTATGTACAAACCGTTAAGAGGGGCATGTGATGGCTGAGCTAAAGAATATCGAAGTGCGCGGCGCGCGCGAACACAACCTAAAGAACATCGATGTGGACATCCCACGCGACCAACTGGTTGTGATCACTGGGCTTTCTGGCTCGGGCAAATCGAGCCTCGCGTTCGATACGATCTATGCCGAAGGCCAGAGGCGCTATGTGGAATCACTGTCCGCCTATGCGCGGCAGTTCCTCGACATGATGCAAAAGCCGGATGTTGACCATATTTCGGGTCTTAGCCCGGCGATTTCGATTGAACAGAAAACCACCTCGAAGAATCCGCGCTCGACCGTCGGCACGGTGACCGAAATTTACGACTACATGCGCCTGTTGTTTGCGCGTGTGGGCACCCCCTATAGCCCCGCGACTGGCAAGCCGATCGAGGCTCAGCAAGTGCAGGATATGGTCGACCGGATCATGACGATGGAGGAGGGGACACGGGCCTATCTGCTCGCCCCGATGATCCGAGACCGCAAAGGTGAGTACCGCAAAGAATTTGTCGAGCTGCGCAAGCAGGGTTTCCAACGCGTGAAGGTCGATGGCGCTTTCTATGACCTCGATGAACCGCCCACCTTGGACAAGAAATTCCGCCATGACATTGATGTGGTCGTGGATCGGATCGTGGTCCGCGAAGGGTTGGAGACGCGGTTAGCTGACTCTTTGCGCACGGCGCTTGATCTTGCCGATGGGATCGCCATTCTGGAAACCGCGCCAAGCGAGGGTGAGCCTGAGCGTTTTACCTTCTCCGAGAAATTTGCGTGTCCGGTTAGTGGTTTCACAATCCCTGAGATTGAGCCGCGCCTGTTCTCTTTTAACGCGCCTTTCGGGGCTTGTCCGTCTTGCGATGGTCTTGGGGTCGAGCTGTTCTTTGACGAACGCCTGATCGTGCCGGACCAGAACCTCAAGATATATGACGGCGCCATAGCACCCTGGCGTAAGGGGAAGTCCCCTTACTTTAAGCAAACCATCGAAGCCATTGCGAAGCATTATAAATTTGACCAGAAAACGCGCTGGAAAGATCTGCCCGAACACGTGCAAGAAGTGTTCCTGCGTGGGTCTGGCGACGAAGAAATCACCTTTCGCTATGACGAAGGTGGCCGGGTTTATGAGGTCAAACGCGTGTTTGAGGGGGTAATCCCAAACATGAAGCGCCGCTACCGCGAGACCGACAGCAATTGGGTCCGCGAAGAATTTGAGCGGTATCAGAACAACCGCCCCTGTGGCACCTGTAAGGGCTATCGCCTGCGGCCGGAGGCGCTGGCAGTCAAGATCGGTCCCGCCGATGGGGGCGAGGATGAACTGCTGCATGTGGGCAAGGTCGTTGAAATGTCGATCCGCGAGGCCTATGCCTGGTGCAAGTCGGTGCCGGAGCATCTGACCGAGCAGAAGAACGAGATTGCGCGTGCCATCCTGAAAGAGATCCGCGAGCGCCTTGGGTTCCTGAATAATGTGGGACTTGAGTATCTTACGATGTCACGTTCAAGCGGTACTTTAAGTGGCGGTGAAAGCCAGCGTATCCGTTTGGCAAGCCAGATTGGCTCGGGTCTGACGGGTGTTCTGTACGTGTTGGATGAACCGTCAATCGGTCTGCACCAGCGCGACAATGACCGTCTTTTGCAAACGTTGAAGAACCTGCGTGACCAGGGCAACACCGTGATCGTCGTGGAGCATGACGAAGAGGCGATCCGCGAGGCCGACTACGTATTTGACATCGGGCCGGGCGCAGGTGTTCACGGCGGTCAAGTGGTCAGCCATGGCACGCCGGAGCAGGTTGCGCATGACCCGAATTCTGTGACGGGCCAGTACCTTACCGGGGTTCGTGAAATCGCTGTGCCTGCGAAACGTCGGAAAGGAAACAAGAAAAAGATTCAGGTCGTTAAGGCGACGGGAAATAACCTTCAGAATGTGACTGTAGATTTCCCGCTTGGGAAATTTGTCTGTGTCACGGGAGTTTCGGGCGGCGGGAAGTCGACCCTCACCATCGAGACCCTGTTCAAAACCGCCTCAATGAACCTGAACGGTGCGCGGCAAACGCCAGCGCCCTGCCAAACCATCAAAGGGTTGGAACATCTTGATAAGGTGATCGACATTGACCAGCGCCCGATTGGTCGCACGCCGCGTTCAAATCCAGCGACTTACACCGGAGCCTTCACGCCGATCCGCGACTGGTTTGCCGGTCTGCCGGAAGCGAAAGCGCGTGGGTATAAGCCGGGGCGGTTTAGCTTCAACGTCAAAGGCGGGCGCTGCGAAGCCTGTCAGGGCGACGGGGTCATCAAGATTGAGATGCACTTCCTGCCGGACGTTTATGTCGAATGCGAAACCTGCAAGGGCGCACGCTACAATCGCGAAACGCTGGAGGTCCGCTTTAAGGGCAAGAGCATCGCGGATGTGCTTGATATGACAGTAGAAGATGCACAGACCTTCTTTGCCGCCGTGCCTTCAATCCGCGAGAAGATGGACGCACTGATGCGTGTGGGATTGGGCTATATCAAAGTGGGCCAGCAGGCGACGACCCTGTCCGGAGGGGAAGCCCAACGGGTGAAACTGAGCAAGGAGCTGAGCAAACGTTCAACCGGGCGCACGCTCTATATTCTCGATGAGCCGACCACAGGTTTGCATTTCGAAGATGTGCGCAAACTCTTAGAAGTGCTGCATGAATTGGTTGATCAGGGCAATTCTGTCGTGGTGATCGAGCATAACTTGGATGTGGTGAAAACTGCCGACCATATCATTGATATTGGCCCCGAGGGTGGCGATGGGGGTGGACGTGTGGTGGCGACTGGCACACCTGAAAAAGTGGCGGAGGTTGCTGAAAGCTACACCGGCAAATACCTCAAACCGATGTTGACCAAACAAAAGATGGCGGCGGAATAGCCGCCGCCATCTTATTGTTCTTGCGCTAAAACTTCAAAGCACGGCACGTGCCACACGGATCAGCTGCAAAGTCTCATAGGCATCGTCGCGCAGTGACACGACTTGGCCGTTCAACACAGCGTAATTATAGCCGTCCTCTGGCGCGGGCAGGCGGTAAAGTTGTACCAATTCCGACTGTGTAAGCGCGGCTGTCGGTGCGACGGTAAAATCCGCGTCCGGAGCAGGAATTCTAGCGAGTTCGTTAATGCGCATAAGGGCGGTGTGATCCTCTGCCGACAGCAGAACCGGTTGTCCGTCGATTAGGGCATAGCGGTGTCCCTCTGGCGCAGGGGCGAGGGCATATAGCGCGCCAATCTGCTCGGAACTCAGCAGCAGAAGATCCTGATCGGTCACAGGTTCGGCAGTCACATAGGGCTCCCGCCGCTCAGTGAGCAATTCGTCAAGTTCCTCGTCCGAATAGCTAGCCCATTGCTCGTAAGTCACGCCTTTTTTAGCGAGGCCTGGTGGTACACAGGGAGGATCTTTTTTTGCCAAGCCGGGGGGGCAGTTGCGATAGGTGATGACTTCGTCATCGGGGGCGGCCGCGATGTTCAGGTTTGGGGCTGCGAGCGCCAAAGCTGCTGCGCCGAGGATTTTTGCCATATCGCGCCCCTCGGGGGCCTGCGTTCTTAGCACCCGCTCTACCGTTTCTGCGCGGTCAGCGGTAAAGCGCGCGACGCGGTCTTCTATGCGCGCGGGGTCGGGTCTGTCGATCTTAACCCGAGCGCTTTTGTTTTTATCCTTTTTGGGCTTATCGCGCTTGTCGGCTTTTTCAGGTTTGCCTTTCTTAGGCTTGTCCTTTTTGCCGTGGTCACCGGCCTTCTTATCGGCTTTGTCCTTCTTGTCCTTCTTCGGCTTTTTATCTTTCTTGCCCTTATGGGGCTTATTGCCTTTGTCCTTGTCGTTTTTAGCAAGCCACAGCGTATCGGGGCCTGTTTCTGAAAACGCCAAATGCAGATCGGACGCAGCGGGTGCAGCCAAGGGCGTGGCCGCAATGGCAGAGCCCGCGTAGAGAGAGCATAGCACCGTAGAGTAGAGCAGGCGTCGCATCGATATTCTCCTTTAAGATAGAATTCCGAGGACAACGCCTGATTGCAACTCCAGTTCCTTTAATGAGAATTTACCCGTTCCAGCCGCGCTTTTCAAAACGGGGCAGCATCGCAGAGAAGTCTTTGCCCTTGCCGCCTTCTTCTTCGACAAAACGTTGATAAAGATCCCGCGCGAGCGCGCCCATGGGTGTGTCCGCGTTTGCCATTTCCGCGGCCTGTTGCGACAGCCCAAGATCTTTGAGCATCAACTCTGCCGCGAAACCGGGCTGATAGTCATTGTCAGCAGGCGATTTGGGACCAACGCCGGGGGCAGGGCAATAGGCGTTCATGGACCACGAATAGCCCGAAGAGGTGCTGACCACATCGAACATCCGCTCGCGATCCAGACCTAATTTATCAGCCAGCGCGAAGGCTTCACAGGTGGCGATCATTGTCGCGCCGAGGATCATGTTGTTGCAGATTTTCGCGGCCTGTCCGGCACCGGCCTCGCCGCAATGCACGGCCTTTTGCCCCATGATGTCAAACAAAGGTTCGGCCTTTTTAAACGCCGCTTCTGCACCGCCTGCCATAAAGGTAAGCGTGCCGCCCTGAGCGCCGCCGATGCCGCCGGAAACAGGGGCGTCGACAAAGAGCAGACCTGCTTTCTCGGCTGTGTCGGCCACATGCCGCGCGCTTTCGACATCTACGGTTGAGCAATCCACCAAAAGCGCGCCCGCGGTCATATTGCCGATCGCTTCTTCAGCGACTTGGCGCAGGATGGCCCCGTTGGGCAGCATGGTGATAACGACATCCGCGCCCTCAACCGCCTCAGCAATAGTTGCCGCCTGTGTCACCCCTTGGGCCGTGGTGCCGGCCACATCGTTACCGCGAACGGTATGGCCAGCGGCGGCAAGGTTGGCGGCCATCGGACCGCCCATATTGCCCAGACCGATGAAACCGACTGTGAGATTGCTCATGTATTTTCCTCCAACTTCAATTCATTATCGCCCAAGGGGGCCAGCATGGCAGCGACATCGGCCTGCGGGACGTCCCCCTGATGCTGCCACTGCGGGGCGCGGTCTTTGTCAATAATCGCGGCGCGCACACCTTCGATAAAGTCGCCGTTCTCCATGGCACGCCAGGTGAAGCGGTATTCTTGTTGCAGGGCAGGGATCATGCCAATGCCGGGGCCGCGCAGGTTGCCGAGCATGTGAATGGTGCAGGCGATAGAGAGCGGCGATCCACGGCGCAGGGTCTTGAGGGTCTCGGCTGCGAAATCGCTTTCATCCTTGCTCAACGCGGCTGTGACCTCCGACAGGGTCTCGCCCGCAAAGAGCCGATCCACTTCGGTCTGGATCTCGGCCAGCTTGCCGGAAGGCGGCGGGCTTGCGGCCTTGTCGAGGATGAAAGGATCGCCGTTCTCCTCTAACTGTGCGATAAGTGCCGGCCATTGATCTTCGGGGATAAAATAATCGGCAAAGCCTGCGTGCAGCACATCAGCTGGTCCCATCCGCGCGCCGGTCGTGCCGAGGTATTCGCCCATCCGCCCCGGTGCCTGTGCCAGCAGCAGCGTGCCGCCCACATCAGGCACCAGTCCGATGCCACATTCAGGCATGGCCACCTTGCTGCTTTCGCCCACAACCCGGTGCGAGCCATGACAGCCGATGCCGACACCGCCCCCCATGGTGAACCCCTGCATGAAAGAGATCACCGGTTTGGGATAGCTGTGCAGCTTGTTGTTCAGCCGGTATTCATCGGCCCAGAAACGGCGGGCGAAATCGTAGTCGCCTTCTTTGCCTGTCTGGTAAAGCTGCGCCACGTCACCGCCTGCACAGAAGGCCTTTTCACCTTCTGCATCCAGCACGATCACCGCCACATCGGGATCGTCGCGCCAGTCGTCCACGGCCGCTTCGATGGCGAGGCACATGTCATAGCTCAGTGCGTTAAGCGCCTTGGGCCGGGTTAGGGTGATACGCCCGGCGCGGCCTGTTTTGCGGATGTTGATGTCGCTCATGGCCAGCCTCAGCGGTTTTTCAGCATGTCGCGGGCGACGATGACGCGCATGATCTCATTCGTGCCTTCGAGGATCTGATGCACCCGCAGGTCGCGCACCAGCTTTTCGATCCCGTAGTCGGCCAAATAGCCATAACCGCCGTGCAGTTGCAGACATTGATCCGCAACTTTGCTGCCTGTCTCGGTCACGAATTTCTTGGCCATGGCGCAGAATTTCGTCGCGTCCGGCGCACCGGTGTCGAGCTTCCACGCGGCTTGGCGCAGGAAGGTGCGGGCGGCCTGAAGTTCGGTCTCCATATCCGCTAGGCGGAATTGCAGGCCCTGGAACTGGTCAATGCTTTTGCCAAAGGCCTTGCGGTCGCCCATATATTCCAGCGTTTTCGTCAGCGCGGTCTGCGCGGCACCCAAGGAGCAAGCGGAAATATTGAGCCGCCCGCCATCAAGTCCGGCCATGGCGTATTTGAACCCTTGGCCTTCTTCTCCGACAAGGTTTTCTGCCGGGATTTTGCAGTCGTCAAACTGTACCAGCGCCGTCGGTTGGCTGCGCCATCCCATTTTGTCCTCAAGTCCGCCAAAGCTCAGCCCCGGCGCGCCATCCTCGACATACACGGTCGAGACGCCTTTGGCGCCGTCATCCGACGTGCGCACCATGGTTACATAGGCATCAGAATAGCCGCCGCCTGAGATAAACGCCTTATTGCCGTTGAGCGTATAGCCGTCGTTGGTGCGTTCGCAGCGGGTTTTGAGCGCCGCTGCGTCCGAGCCGGAGCCGGGTTCGGTCAGGCAGTAGCTCAGCACCGTATTCATGCTTACCACACCCGGCATGACGCGGGCCTTCATCTCGTCACTGGCGAAAGTGTCGAGCATTTTTGCGCACATGTTATGGATCGACAGAAATGCCGCGACCGAAGGGCAGGCCATCGACAGCGCCTCAAAGACCAGCGTAGCGTCGAGGCGGCTCAGACCCGCGCCGCCGCTTTCTTCCGAAACATACAGGCCGCCAAACCCAAGCTCGCCAACCTGTGGCCACAGGTCCTTAGGAATGGTCTCGTCCTTTTCCCATTGATGGGCATGGGGGGCGATATTGTCCTGCCCAAAGGCATAGGCCATGTCGAAAATGGCTGACTGTTCTTCGTTTAATGCGAAATCCATCGCGGCTCTCTCCCTGAATGTCTCGGTGTTCTTGGAACTGAACACTTGTTTAATTCTAACAGCCGACGGATGCCGCAACAAGGCTCACAGATCGGCGTGGTATTCCTCGATCAGATGCCGCACGACAGCCTCACCGCCCTTGCCCTCGGGGGCTTCGGCCCAAACTTTACGCTGCCGGTCGGCAGAGGTGCCTTCCTTGACCACATCGCGCAGCGCGCAAACCTCGTCCAGACAACCGAGCGCTTCGGCGTCTTCCGCGATCATACCGATGATCTCTTCGAAAATCTGATCGAAGGGTTTGAGGGTCGGCCCGCCAAAGTCGATCAGTGTCTCATTCACACCGTAACGCTGCGCGCGCCAACGGTTCTCCTCGATCAGAAAACGGTCATATTCACGCCAGCGCAGGTTGCTGTCGCGCAGGCGCAGCAGGAAGCGGGCGAGGGACTGCGTCAATCCGGCCAGCCCAAGCGCATGTGACAGGCGCGGCTGCACGTCGCAGATGCGGCTTTCCAGCGTAGGGTAGTGGGTTGAGGGGCGTAGATCCCACCAGATTTTCGACTGGTCGGGAATGATGTCGAGGTCGATAAGCGTCTCGGTGCTGCGCTCATATTCACCCCAACTGTGCAACTGCGGCGGCAGCCCGGTGCGCGGCATGCTGTTCATCACCGACATCCGGTAGGAGGCCAGCCCGGTGTCTTCGCCTTGCCAGTAGGGCGAGGAGGCCGACAAGGCGAGCAGATGCGGCAGGAAATAAGAGAACTGCGGCATCAGATCGACACGCAGGTCATCACCGTCGATCCCAACATGCACATGCATCCCGCAGCTCAGCATCCGGCGGGCAATGTCCTCCAATTCGCTTTCGATTTTGGCGTAGCGTTCCTTGTGGGTGATCTCCTGGTTCTTCCAATCCGAGAAAGGATGGCAAGACACAGCGATGGGCGCGAGGTTATGTTTGGCCGCATGTTTGGCGATGGTGCTGCGCAGGTGACGCAGGTCGTCGCGGGCCTCGGTCACGGTGGTGCAAGGTTTCGAGCCGATTTCAATCTGACATTGCAGCATTTCGGGGCTGACCTGTTCGCCGAGGTCCTTGCGGCAATCTTCCATCAACCCTTCGGGGGTGTCAGCCAGCGCCAGTGAATCCTTGTCGACCAGAAGATACTCTTCTTCGATACCGATGGTGAATTCTTTTTGCATGGCGCTGGCCTCGTTCTTTAGGGCCGACCACCCCAAGGGCAGCCGGCGTGATGATTTACTCCATCACCGGGATGGAGAACTCGCCACCCTCTTTAATGCCCGACGGCCAGCGGGCCGTCACGGTCTTGGTGCGGGTGTAGAACTTGAACGCATCCGGGCCGTGCTGGTTCAAATCGCCAAAGACGGATTTCTTCCAGCCGCCAAAGGTGTGGTAGGCCAGCGGCACGGGGATCGGCACGTTAATGCCGACCATGCCGACATTGATCCGGTTGGCAAAGTCACGCGCTGCGTCGCCGTCGCGGGTGAAGATCGCGGTGCCGTTGCCATACTCGTGGTCCATGGCAAGGCCGATCGCCTCTTCGTAGTCCTGAGCACGCACACAGGTCAGCACGGGGCCAAAGATTTCCTGTTTGTAGATGTCCATGTCTTTGGTGGCGCGGTCAAACAGGTGTGGCCCGACGAAATAGCCGTCTTCATAGCCCTGCAGTTTGAAGTCGCGCCCGTCGACGACAAGCTCTGCGCCTTGATCGATGCCGGACTGTACCAGACGTTCGATATTGGCTTTGGCAGCAGCGGTCACGACGGGGCCATAGTCCACGTCATTGCCCGCCGTGTAGGGGCCAACTTTCAGTTTTTCGATGCGTGGCACCAGTTTTTCGATCAGGCGGTCGGCGGTTTCGTCGCCCACCGGCACAGCCACGGAGATCGCCATGCAGCGTTCGCCAGCGGCACCGTAGCCCGCACCGATCAGCGCGTCGGCGGCTTGGTCCATGTCGGCGTCGGGCATGATGATCATGTGGTTCTTGGCACCACCGAAACACTGCACGCGTTTGCCGTTCGCACAGCCGGTCGCATAGATGTATTCGGCAATCGGGGTCGAGCCCACGAAGCCCACCGACTGGATCACGTCATGGTGCAGGATCGCGTCTACGGCTTCTTTGTCGCCGTTGACGACTTGGATGATGCCCTTGGGCAGACCGGCTTCTTCCAGCAGTTCGGCCAGCATCAGGGGGACGGAGGGGTCACGCTCAGACGGCTTGAGGATAAAGGCGTTGCCGCAGGCGATGGCAGGCGCGAACATCCACATCGGGATCATGGCGGGGAAGTTGAAAGGCGTGATGCCCGCAGTGACACCCAGCGGCTGACGCATGGAGTACATGTCGATGCCGGGGCCTGCGCTGTCGGTGAAATCACCTTTCAGCAGTTCGGGCGCGCCGATGCAGTATTCCACCACTTCGAGGCCACGCTGTACGTCACCGGCGGCGTCAGGCAGGGTCTTGCCATGTTCGCGGCTCAGCGCTTCGGCCAGTTTGTCCATGTCGCGGTTCAGAAGGCCCACGAATTTCATCAGCACACGGGCGCGGCGCTGCGGGTTGGTCGCGGCCCATTTGGGCTGGGCGGCGGCGGCGTATTCGACAGCTTTGTTCAACTCGTCAGCATTGGCGAGCGGCACTTTCGCCTGCACTTCGCCAGTGGCGGGGTTCATCACATCGGCAAAGCGCCCGGAGGTGCCTTTGACGTGTTCGCCGTTCAGGTAATGGGTCATCTCTTGCATGATCGGTCTCCTTTATGGTTGGCGGCACGATAGCCTTGCAAAAAGCAATGGAACAGAGGAAGGATGGCAAAACCGCCTTGCATATTTGCAAAGCGCAGAAAGGCCGCACGATGCAACAGAATTGGGACGATTTACGCCTGTTTCTGGCCGTGGCACGCGAGCAGAGTCTTTCTGCGGCGGGCAAACTGTTGCGGCTTGATCCGGCTACGCTGGGGCGGCGTATGGCGCGGCTGGAAAAGTCCTTGCAGACCGTGCTCTTCGTCAAATCGCCACAGGGCTATGCGCTGACAGAGGCAGGTAGCGATCTGATGCAACGTGCCACAAAGGCTGAACAGGCCATGCGGGCGGCAACGGCGGGGGTGCCGGTGCAAAGCGACCGTCTGTCTGGTCAGATTCGCGTGGGCGCGCCGGATGGGGCGGCGAACTATCTGCTGCCGCAGGTCTGTGCCGCGCTTGCAGCGCAGAACCCGGACCTTGACGTGCAGATTATTGCTCTGCCGCGTGTGTTTAACCTGTCCCGGCGCGAGGCGGATATGGCGATTGGGGTCAGCGCCCCTACAGCGGGACGGTTGGTGGTGCAAAAGGTCACGGATTATAAGCTGCATCTTGCTGCTGCCGAAACCTATCTTGCAACCCACCCAGACATCACATCGGTCGCTGATTTACAGCAGCATCGTATTGTCGGCTATATCCCCGATATGATCTTTGACCGAGAACTTGATTACCTTGCTGACCTTGGCATCAAACGCGTGGCGCTGGCGTCAAACTCGGTTTCTGTGCAGGTGCGGATGATCCAGCAAGGTGGGGGGGTTGGCATCGCGCATGACTTCTCGCTGCCGGCGACCGCAGGGGTACGGCGGATCCTGACCGAAGACGTCAGCCTGAAGCGGGCCTTTTACCTGATCCGCCACGCAGACGACCGCCGCAATGCGCGCCTTTCCGCCTTTGCGGAAGCTCTGGCCGCCGGACTGCGTGCGGAAACCACGCGGCTGGAAGCGATAGCCGCAGGACGTACTGCGCCAAAAGCTTGACAGAAAAGGATTTCGCGGTGACGCTGGAACTCTGATCGCCGTGCAACGAAGGAGGGGCCAGGTGCTTGTATCGCAGATTCTCAAGACCAAACCGGATGACAAGGTGGTAACGACCAAACCGGGGCTCTCTGTCGCTGAGGCGGCGCAGATGCTGTCTGAAAAGAAAATCGGGACTTTAGTGATCTCTGCGGATGGCAAGACACCGGACGGAATCCTGTCGGAGCGTGACATTGTGCGGGAGTTGGGCCGTCAGGGCGCGGGCTGTTTGGACCAAAGCGTTGAAAGCATGATGACGACCAAACTGGTAACCTGTAGCCGCGATGACCGCTCGGATGCGATTTTGCAAAAGATGACCGACGGCCGCTTCCGCCATATGCCGGTGCTGGAGGATGGTGAAATGGTCGGCCTGATCTCGCTCGGGGATGTGGTCAAAGCGCAGTTGCAAGAATTGTCGATGGAGAAACAGGCCCTTGAGGGCATGATCATGGGACATTGAGCGCGCCCGTAAAAACGGGGGATGGTGAACGCGAACCGGGTTGCGCTCGGCCCGGTGAAATGCTTGGCTATGCCGCAACGCGGCACAAATCAGGATATCCCAATGCGCATAGCCCTTTACCCCGGTACGTTTGATCCGATCACCTTGGGTCATATCGACATTATCCGCCGTGCTGCGCGGATGGTCGACCGGTTGGTCATTGGCGTGGCGATCAACCGCGACAAGGGACCGCTGTTCAGTCTCGAAGAGCGTGTGGCCTTGATCGAGGCGGAATGTGTGCAATTGGCCCAAGAAACCGGCGTTGAGATTGTCGTACATCCTTTTGAGAACCTATTGATCGATTGCGCCCGCGATGTTGGCGCACAGATCATTGTCCGCGGGCTGCGCGCGGTGTCCGATTTTGAGTATGAATTCCAGATGGTTGGCATGAACCGTCAGCTTGACGATTCGATTGAGACGGTGTTCTTGATGGCCGAGGCGACCCATCAGGCGATTGCCAGTAAACTGGTCAAGGAAATCGCGCGGCTGGATGGGGATGTCAGTAAATTTGTGACGCCAGCGGTGAATGATGAGCTGATCAAGCGGTTTGCGCAGGGCTAGAGCTCTGCGCAGGAAGCGCGGGCGTTGCGGGTGACGCAGGCGATGTGCACGGTATTTTTTAAAAGGATGAAGATAAGGGGGGTGGTGCCTTGAAGGCGGCGCCGCGCTTGAGCTTTGGCCGGGTTGGGGTTAGCGCCAGAAAGCCATCCATTCGATCAGGGCAAAGAATTTCTTGCCCAGATAGATCATGTGATCGCTGCCGTAATAATAGCCGTCAACCAGAATGCCCGCGATGATGAGAAGGGCGAGCACGATGGCGATACGGTTGGTCATACGAGCGCTCCCGGCGGGTTGCCCCTGATATTACAGGGACAATTCCGCCGTGCAAGGCTTAGCCCAGATTGCCCATGGCTACCGCAACATCGGCCATGCGCACAGAGAAGGCCCATTCGTTGTCATACCAACCCAGCACGCGCACCGTCCGGCCTGCGACGACAATGGTCTGATCGGGGGCGAAGATGCAGCTGTGTTCGGTGTGGTTGAAATCGATCGAGACCTTTTGCTCAGGATCATAGGCCAGCACGCGCTTCATTGGCCCGTCTGCGGCAGCGCGGGCGGCGGCGTTGATCTCTTCAACCGTGACATCGCGGCTGGCTTGGAAGGTGAGGTCGACCGCGCTGACGTTGGGGGTGGGGACGCGGATGGCGGTGCCGTCGAGCCGGCCTTTGAGCGCGGGAAGCACTTCGCCAAGCGCTTTGGCTGCCCCTGTGGAGGTGGGGATCAGCGCCATGGCGGCGGCGCGGGCGCGGTAGAGGTCGTTGTGGCGGCGGTCCAGCGTTGGCTGGTCGCCTGTGTAGCTGTGGATAGTGGTCATCAGGCCGCTTTCGATGCCCACGGCGTCATGCATCACTTTGGCCAGCGGGGCGAGGCAGTTTGTCGTGCAAGAGCCGTTGGAAATCATCCGGTCAGACGCGACGAGTTGATCGTCGTTCACGCCGAAAACGATGGTTTTGTCGACGTTCTTGCCGGGGGCAGACAGCAGGACCCGCTTGGCGCCATTTTCCAGATGCACGTTGGCTTTGTTACCGTCGTTGAACTTGCCGGTACATTCCAGCACCACGTCGCAACCGGACCAATCCAGCTCTTCAAGGTTGTAGGTGGACATCATTTCAATGTCGTTCTGGCCGAGGTTCATATAGCCGTCGTCCACATTCACTTCGCCGGGAAAACGCCCGTGGACGGAATCATATTTCAGCAGATGGGCGGCGGTGCTGAGCGGGCCGGTGGCGTTGACCTTGATCACCTCGATATCATCGCGGCCTGACGCTGCGATATGGCTGAGTGTGCAGCGGCCGATCCGGCCAAATCCGTTGATGCCAACTTTGATGGTCATGGTGCAATCCTTGTCTCGGGCCGATGTCGGGCCGTATGTCGGGGGTCGCGGGCTCTATATCTGTCGGACGTGGGAAGGGGAAAGAGGGAAAACCGTCTGATTTCGATATGTTAGCGTTAAACCTTTGTGTTAGCGGTAGCGGTTTGGTGTGGGCAGGACTTGTCAGATGTGAGGCACATGCTACTTCGGACAGAATGGAACGAAGGGGCGTAGAATGAGCGGATTACTGGCACTTGTAGATGACGTTGCAGCGATTGCTAAGGTTGCGGCGGCCAGTGTGGATGACGTGATTGGGCAGGCTGCGAAAGCTGGGTCAAAAGCGGCGGGCGCGGTGATTGATGACGCGGCGGTGTCGCCGAAATACGTGCAGGGGTTCAGCGCTGAACGTGAACTGCCAGTGATCTGGAAAATCACCAAAGGCTCCCTGAAGAACAAGCTTGTCTTTCTTTTGCCCGCCGGGCTGATCCTATCGAACTTCGCGCCCTGGGCCATTGCCCCTTTGCTGATGCTGGGCGGGGCGTACCTATGTTTCGAAGGGGCCGAGAAGGTGGCCCATGCCCTCGGGCTGGCGGAAGGGCATGCGGACTACCCCGACAAAAAGAAAGTCCCCGAAAACCCGGCGCTCTTGGAAGAGCAGAAAGCCGCGGGCGCGATCAAGACCGACTTCATTCTTTCCGCCGAGATCATGACCATTGCCTTGGCGGCGATCCCTGAAAGTTCGTTTTGGATGGAGGCGGCGACGCTGGCGATGGTGGCGGTGATGATCACCGTTGCGGTCTATGGCGCTGTCGCCTTGATCGTAAAGATGGATGACTTGGGGTTGCTCATGGCGGAGCGCGGGCGGTTTGCGGCCACGCGTTCAATCGGGCGGGCCTTGGTGCGGGGCATGCCTGGATTCTTGAAATTGCTGATGGTGATTGGCACGGCGGCAATGCTTTGGGTCGGCGGCTCGATCATTATCCATGGGATGGAGCAAATGGGTTTCGCTGCGCCTTACGAATGGATTCACCATATTGCGGTTGCGGTCGGTCATGCGGCGCCGGAGCGTTTGATGGGCGCGGTAGAGTGGACGACGACCGCTGCGATTGATGGTATCTTCGGGCTCGCGCTTGGGCTGCTTTTGATCCCTGTGGGTGAGAAGATCGTCACGCCGATTTGGCGCAAGGTCTTTCACAAGGCAGCGCTTTGAGGGGTGTTATCTATCGTCGCGAATGTGACGTTAGGCTGTGAATTGCTACCAGCAGTCCGGCAAGTGTTCCTATGAGCGTATAGCTGCCGAAAGCGCCGAGAATGCTGCCTCCGGAGCCAAGCCAGATCGCAGCCGCAAGGCTGCCGGTGGTGATGCCGCTGAGAATGTAGGCAAGGGCCATGAAGTGTCCTATGCGAAGAGGGGCGCCGTTCCGTCTATGAAAGCATTATAGGCTCAAGGTGACAATCTGGGGTTGAGGGGCTTTACGTAAGGTAATCTGCGGTTGGTGTTAGCGTCATAGAAAAAGCCCGCGCGGCTGGACCGGGCGGGCTTTTGGTTTTTCGGGATATGGCGATCAGAGCAGGGCTTTGGCCTTTTCCGCGACATTCTCGGCGGTAAAGCCGAACCGCTCGAACAGTTCCTCTGCCGGAGCGGAGGCGCCGAAACGGTCCATGCCGACGAAATCCGCCTTGCCGTATTTGCCGCGCTCACCAAAGAGCCACTGGTCCCAGCCCTGACGTGCGCCAGCTTCGATCCCGACACGCACAGCACCACCGGGCAGGACGCGTTTGCGGTAGGCTTCGTCTTGCGCTGCGAAGAGTTCCATGCAAGGCATGGAGACGACGCGGGTGCCGATGCCTTCGGCCTGCAGCAGGTCGCGCGCAGCCAGTGCGACATGCACTTCCGAGCCGGTGGCGATCAGGATCACCTGACGTTTGCCCTCAGCATCGGCCAGCACATAGGCGCCTTTTTCGGTGAGGTTGTTGTTCTTATGCTCCAGACGCACAGTCGGCAGCCCCTGACGGGTCAGCGACAGAACCGAGGGTGTAGTCTTCGAGGTGAAGGCAATCTCCCAAGCCTCTGCCGTTTCCACCGCATCGGCGGGGCGGAAGACGTAAGTGTTGGGTGTGGCGCGGCTGATCGCCAGATGCTCGATCGGCTGGTGGGTCGGGCCGTCTTCGCCAAGGCCGATGCTGTCATGGGTCATGACAAAGGCCGTGGGGATCTGCATCAGCGCTGCCAGACGCATCGCGGGGCGTGCGTAATCGGTGAAACACATGAAGGTGCCGCCATAGGGACGCAGGCCGCCGTGCAGCGCCATGCCGTTCATTGCCGCAGCCATGCCATGCTCGCGGATGCCCCAATAGACATAGCGCCCGCCACGGTTGTCGACGTCAAAGACACCCAGATCAGAGGTCTTGGTGTTGTTCGAGCCAGTGAGATCCGCCGAGCCGCCGACTGTTTCGGGCAGGATCGGGTTCAACACTTCGAGCGCTTTCTCACTCGCCGCGCGGGTGGCCATCTTGGGGGCGGTTTCGGAGATTTGCTTTTTAAACGCCTTAACCGTTGCGCTCATCTTCTTGGGCGCGTCCAAGGCCAAGGCGCGGTTGAAGGTCTCGCGCTTGTTGCGCGGCATATTGTCAAAGCGCTCTTCCCATTCACGGCGGGCGTCGGCGCCGCGTTTGCCGATCTCTTCCCATGCGGATTTCACATCGGCAGGCACTTCGAAGGGGCCGCTTGTCCAGCCGTAAGCCTTCTTCGCTTCGGCCATTTGGTCAGCATCGGTCAGCGCGCCGTGGCCTTTGGAGGTGTCCTGTGCGGCATGGCCAAGGGCGATATGGGTCTTGCAGGCGATCATCGTTGGTAGGTCGGTGGCTTTCGCCTCGGTCAGCGCCGCGTCGATCTCATCGGGGTTGTGGCCGTCGATTTCGATGACATGCCATTGCGCGGCTTTGAAGCGCGCAACCTGATCGGTGTTGTCGGACAGGGTGACAGGACCGTCGATGGTGATGTTGTTGTTGTCCCACATCACGATCAGCTTGCTCAACTTATGGCGGCCAGCGAGCGTGATCGCCTCTTGGCTGACACCTTCCATCAAACAGCCGTCGCCTGCGATGACATAGGTGTGGTGGTCGACAACCTTGGCACCATATTGCGCGCGGAGCATTTCTTCGGCCATCGCAAAGCCGACCGAGTTGGCAATGCCCTGACCGAGCGGGCCGGTGGTGGTCTCGATCGCGTCGGCAAGGAAGTTTTCCGGGTGGCCGGCAGTGCGTGCGCCCATCTGACGGAAGTTCTTTAACTCTTCGATGGGGAATTGCGCGTAGCCTGTCAGGTGCAGCAGCGCATAGAGCAGCATGGAACCATGGCCTGCGGACAGGATAAACCGGTCGCGGTCGGGCCACAGCGGGTTGGCCGCGTCAAACTTCAGGTGCTTTTCGAACAAAACGGTGGCCACATCGGCCATGCCCATCGGCATGCCGGAGTGGCCAGAGTTCGCAGCAGCGACGGCATCAAGGGTCAGCGCGCGGATGGCGGTGGCCTTGGACCAATGATCAGGGTTGGCGCGGGCGAGGGCTTGCAGATCCACGAGGGCATTCCTTTGGGGCTGTGGCAGATTTGGCCTGTGCATACCAGCGAACGGGCAAAGTTCAAGCATAACCGGGCTATGGTTCGGCAGAGCAGCGCGGATCGGCACAGGCTTCGGTTGAACTGTGCCGGCCAAGCCGCTGAATCAAAAGAGGGGGGGCGCATTTGCTTGCGGCTTTGGCTAGGATCGCAGAAACCGGCCTTTGGGGCGATTCGCCGCGCGGTGCTTTGCGCCTTGTGGCTGGGTATCCCGTGGCAAGATGTCGGCAGACGACCGACAGGATAAGAACGAGTGAGGAGACTTCATGCTGATGAGCGAACTTGACGAGTATCAACGCCGCATCACGGCCGCGATGGACCGGGTCGCCAAGGGGGTGGACCGGATCAAACCGGCGCCCGCCGAGCCGGATGAGGATATCGTTCAGGCGTTGGAAGAAGAGCGTCTTGCGAATGCTCAGTTGAACGAACGGATAAAGACCCTGCGCGAGGGATATGAGGTTGAACTGGCGACTCTGCGGGATCGGGTAGAATCCAGCGCGGCGCAGATGGGGCAGATTGATCTGGATCTGCAACGCGTGCGGCAGGCCAATGAGCAGTTGTCGCAAGCTTGCGAAAAGCTGCGTGAAGCGAATGCTGAAGGGCTGGCGGACCCTAAGCTGATCGACACTGCCGTAATTGCTGAGTTGGAGAGCCTGCGCGCCACCCGCGCCATTGAGATGGCAGAGATTGACGCCGTGTTGAGCGCCTTGGCCCCCTTGGTCGAAGAGACCGAGGCCGAAGACAGCCCCGCCGACGCCAGCAGCGAAGAGACCACCGCCAGCAAAACAGAAGAGGCTCACTGATGCCAGAAGTTAGGATCACCATCGGCGGCCGGGGCTTTGAAGTTGCCTGTCAGGAGGGCGAAGAGAGCTACCTGCACGCCGCCGCCAAAATGCTCGACGATGAAGCGCGGGTGCTGAGCGATCAGGTTGGCCGGATGCCCGAAGCGCGCATGTTGCTTATGGCCGGTCTGCTCTTGGCCGACAAAACCGCCAGCGTCGAAGACCAAATTGCCGAAGTGCGGGCCGAACTGGCCGAGCGGGAGGCTGAATTGGCCGCCCTGCGCAACGTGAAGGTCGAGCCTGAACGCATCGAAGTGCCAGTCGTGCCGCAGGGGGTCAAAGATACTCTGGCCGAACTCGCCGCGCGGGCCGAAGCCCTGGCCGATGAGGTGGACGAAAAGACCGCCGACTAAACGACATGCGCGGCGCGTCCTTTCGTCGGATTGCGCCGCGCCTGTGAATATGCTCTGGGGCGGCATCAGCACCGCATCGCGGTGACCTTTATCATCAGCAGCAGGATGTTCCCCATGACCGACAAGCCCCGCATCATCATCTCCAGTGACCATGCCGATATCGCCCTGCGCCAAGACATCGCGCGTCATGTGGCCGAGCGTGGCTTTGCGGTTGAGGACATTGGTCCCGAGACGGCTGAGAGCACCGATTACCCCAAACACGGCGAAGCTGCCGCACGGCGCATCGCGGCGGGGGAGTTTGACCTTGGCATTCTGATCTGTGGCACCGGGCAGGGGATCATGATGGCGGCGAATAAGGTCAAAGGCATTCGCTGCGGGGTCTGCTCCGATACGTTTTCGGCCAAGATGATCCGGGCGCATAATGATGCGAATATGCTGTCGATGGGCGCGCGGGTGATCGGGGGCGGTCTCGCGCTTGAGATTGTCGATGCGTTTCTTGACACCGCGTTCGAAGGCGGACGCCATGGCCGCCGCGTGGATATGATTACCGCGATTGAAGACTGAGACAAAGGCATCGCCGGGACGCGCCCGACCTGGGGGCGTTCGGGACGGTTCTGTTTGCGGATCAATTGCTGCAAGCACTGAGTTTGCTGCAAGGTGCTACGTTGCAATCACGCCCTCCGGGGGGAGGTCGGGCGTGGCCCGGCGGTGCCGGGCAGAAGGGCGCTGATGTCAGATATAAAAACACCCCGAAGGGCAAAGCCGGTCCGGGGTGTTTTTCGTTTAACCTGTCGGCGCTTCAGCCGTTGGCTTCGCGGATCTTATCCGCAGCGTCCTTATCAAAGGCCACGCCGTTTTCGGCAAAGAGCGTGTCCAGCTCGCCCGACAGCGTCATCTCGGTGATGATGTCACAGCCGCCGACGAACTCACCTTTGACGTAAAGCTGCGGGATGGTCGGCCAGTCAGAGAAATCCTTGATCCCCTGACGCAGACCTTCGTCGGCCAGCACATTCACGTCTGAAAACTCAACGCCCATATAGTTCAGCACCCCGGCCACGCGGCTGGAGAACCCGCACTGCGGCATCTCTTTGGTGCCCTTCATAAACAGAACCACGTCGTTCTTAGTGATCTGCTCTTTGATCTGACTTGCAGCATCGCTCATGTCATTTGTCCTTACTATCTGATTTCTTGAACGCAGCGTGATAGCGCCGCGCATAGGTTTCATCATCGGCCCAGGGTTTGACGTCCAACTCGGCACCGCCGAGGAAAAACCCACCCCGTTTCCGGGTCCAGTTCGTATGCCCGCGCTCAAGGCTCTCATTGCGCCGCGCGGCGCTCGCCACGGCATCCAGATCGAGCGCTTCCATCCCCAGCGGCACTTTGCCCGTCTCAGGGCGGGCAGGCTGGCGCTGTGACAGGGGTACATGACGCCCAGCTCGCGCACGGTGCTGGGCATAGGCCACGGCGGCAATAACGCCCAGAACCGCGCCTATGCCCCAGATCCACATGGTCAGTCCGGCGCGCGCGTGGTCAGCGCCAGCGCATGTAGGTCGCCGTTCGAGCCGTCCATCTTGCCCTTGAGCGCAGCATAGACAGCGCGTTGTTGTTGCACCCGGTTCATGCCGCGAAAGCTTTCGTCCACCACCATCGCGGCCATATGCACACCGTCATTGCCCTCGACGGTGATCTTGGCATCCGGGAAAGACGCGCGGATCAGGTCTTCGATTTCACTGGCTTGCATCGGCATTTCAAGTGGCTCCGGCTGTTGTATGATCTTGCGTTAGATGTAGTGCCGCACAGCGCTGCGTGCAAGCCGATGGCGCCGGGGTTTCACGCATTGACCTTTGGACGCGAAGCGCGACACTCTGGGGCGACTGGAAAGGAAACAATATGGACCGCATACCCGAACAGGCACTCGCATGGGCCAAGACCGGACAACCCGTCGCATTGGCCACTGTGGTTGAGACTTGGGGCTCCGCACCGCGCCGCGCCGGGGCGCAATTGGTGGTGGCGGGGGACGGGACGATGATGGGCTCGGTCTCCGGTGGCTGCGTCGAAGGCGCGGTGGTTGTGGAGGCGCTAGAGGCGCTGGAAGACGGTAAGACACGGCTGTTGGAATATGGCGTCAGCGATGGCGACGCCTTTGCCGTGGGGCTGGCCTGTGGCGGGACGATCAAAGTGCTGGCCGAGCCGGTGAGGCCAGACGGGTTGAGCATCGAGTTGTTGGGCGATCTGGTGGCGGCACGGGCCGCACGCGAAGCCGTCGCCTATGAGGTGGCGCTTGACGGCAGCGCACGGCAGTTGACCCGCGTAGGCCATGCCGACAGGTTCCGCCGCGACCGCTCGGGCGTGGATGAAGAAACCGGACGTTTTATCGCCATCCACAACCCGCCATTGCGTCTGGTGATCGTAGGCGCGGTGCATATCGCGCAGCATCTGGTCAGCATGGCGCGGGAGGCGGGCTTTGACCACGTCGTGGTCGATCCCCGCGACGCCTTTGGCTCGTCTGCGCGTTTCCCTGATTGCACGCTAATGAACGACTGGCCCGATGCCGCCTTGCGCGAGATCGGGTTGGATGCGCGCTCTGCTGTGGTGTTGCTGACACATGACCCGAAACTCGACGATCCGGCCCTGCATGTGGCGCTTGGGTCGGAGGCGTTTTATATCGGCGCGCTCGGCTCGACCCGGACGCAGGCCAGCCGCCTCGCGCGGTTGGCAGAGGCTGGGTTTGACACCGTGCAGACTGCCCGTATCCACGGTCCGGTGGGGTTGGATATCGGCGCGGCCAGCCCGGCGGAGATCGCGGTCTCGATCCTCGCTGAAATCATCCAAACCCTGCGCCGGCCATGAAGTTCGGTCCGGTCCCCCTGCGCGATGCCGAAGGCGCGACGCTGGCCCATTCGGTCGCGCTGCAAAAAGGCCGGTTGCGCAAGGGTAGGGTGTTGAGCGCCGAAGACATTGCCGCCTTGGCAGCAGCGGGCGTGTCAAATGTCATTGTCGCCCGTCTGGACCCGCAGGACATTGACGAAAACACCGCCGCCGCGCGGCTTGCGCAGAGATTGCGGGGGCCGGGGTTGCGCATGTCGAACGCCTTTACCGGGCGGGTCAATTTGCTCGCTGATGGGCCGGGGGTCGTCATGCTTGACCGCGCAGCACTGGAAGCCGTCAATGCGGCGCATCCGATGATCACCTTGGCCACGGTGCCGCCGTTTCAGCAAATGGCCGCGGGTGGCATGGTAGCGACGATCAAGATCATATCCTACGCGGTACCCGAAGCGGCTTTGCAAGCCGCCTGCGCCGCAGCAAAAACCGATGCCCTGTACCTGCGCACGCCCCAATTGCGCAGTGCCACGCTGATTGTAACTGAGGTCGACGGTGGCGCAGGAGACAAAGGCCGCGCGGCCATCGAAGCACGGCTGAACGCGCTTGGCGTGCGCCTGACAGCGGTGGTCAACGTGCCCCATCAGGCGGCGCCATTGACGCAAGAAATTGAAAAGGCCACCACCGATCTGATTTTGATCCTCACTGCCTCAGCCACTTCAGACATTGACGATGTCGCCCCGGCAGCCCTGCGCCGCGCAGGCGGGCGGGTTGAACGCTTTGGCATGCCGGTCGATCCCGGTAACCTGCTCTTTATCGGCGAATATGGCGAACGGCCTGTTATCGGTCTGCCGGGATGTGCGCGCTCGCCCGCGCTCAATGGCGCCGATTGGGTCCTCTCGCGGGTGATCTGCGGCATCCCGGTCAGCAGTCAGGATATTGCTGCCATGGGCGTGGGCGGGCTGCTCAAGGAAATTCCCACCCGACCTCAACCGCGCAACCCCGGCAAAGGCAAGCGCTGACCCCAGCCCCTGCAAAAAATTTGTTCTCAACGTAGGCGTGTCGTGCTTAACTGCCCTTAACAAGCGTATAAAACGGGAGGATGAACATGACACAGGTCAAGATGACCGTGAACGGCAAACCCGCGTCAGGGGAGGTCGAAGGGCGCACGCTGCTGGTGCATTTCCTACGCGATGATCTGGAACTCACCGGCACCCATGTGGGCTGCGACACCAGCCAATGCGGCGCCTGCGTGGTGCATGTTAACGGCAATGCGGTCAAGGCCTGCACCATGTTCGCGGTTGAGGCCGACGGCGCCGAGGTCGACACCATCGAGGGCCAAGCGGCCCCTGATGGCACGCTCAACACCATCCAGCAGGCGTTTCAGGACCACCACGGTCTGCAATGCGGCTTTTGCACGCCGGGCATGGTGATGTCCGCGGCGGCCCTGCTCAAGGAAAACCCCAAGCCGAGCGAGGCTGAGGTGCGGCATTACCTAGACGGCAACATCTGCCGCTGCACCGGCTACCACAATATCGTCAAAGCAATCATGGCGGCCAGCGGCCAAGAGGTCAGCGCACTCGCGGCAGAGTAACGCCGAGAACAGTGTCACGCTGAGCAGGACGGTGATGGCGGGGGAGGACCGCCAGAACCGGACGCCGCGTGACAGATCAGGTGCATCCGCACCGCCACCAAACGGGAGGACATTATGCCTAAGGATTTTGAACCGACGCGCGGAATTGGCGCCAGCAGCAAGAGACGGGAGGACATACGCTTTCTCACCGGGTCAGGGCGTTACACCGATGACATCAACCTGCGCCGCCAGACCCATGTGTTTTTCCTGCGCTCGGATGTGGCGCACGGGCGGCTGACGGGGGTTGATACCTCTGCCGCCGAAGACATGCCCGGCGTGCTCAAGGTTTTCACCGGCGCGGATTTCGCCGAGATCGGCGGGATGCCCTGCGGCTGGCAGGTGACCGACAAACACGGCCAACCGATGCAAGAGCCGAAACACCCTGTACTGGCCCATGAAAAAGTCCGCCATGTGGGCGAGCCCATCGCCGCCGTGGTGGCCGAAACGCTGGCGCAGGCCCGCGATGCTGCCGAGGCGATTGTCGTCGATATCGATGAGCTTCCCGCCGTGGTGAATATGAAGGATGCGGTTAAGGACGGCGCGCCCAAGGTGCATGACGATCTGACAAGCAACCTTTGCTATGACTGGGGTTTTGTTGAGGAGAACAAAGACGCGGTGAACAAGGCCTTTGAACAGGCCGCTCATGTCACCACGTTGGAACTGGTGAACAACCGTCTTGTCGCCAACCCGATGGAGCCGCGCGTGGCCATCGGCGACTATAACCGTTCGGATGGCGAGCATACGCTCTACACCACCAGCCAGAACCCGCATGTGATCCGTTTGCTGATGGGCGCTTTCGTGCTGGGCATCCCTGAGCATAAGCTGCGTGTGGTGGCCCCGGATGTGGGCGGGGGCTTTGGCACCAAGATTTTCCACTATCAAGAAGAAGCGTTCTGCACCTTCGCCGCCAAGGCGGTTGGCCGACCGGTCAAATGGACCTCCAGCCGGTCCGAGGCTTTCATGTCGGATGCTCATGGCCGGGATCACGTAACCAAGATCGAACTGGCGCTGGATGCAGACAATAACTTCACCGCCCTGCGCACCGATACCTATGCAAATATGGGCGCCTATCTCTCGACCTTCGCGCCCTCGGTGCCGACGTGGCTGCACGGTACGCTGATGGCGGGGAACTACAAAACGCCGCTGATCTATGTGAACGTTAAGGCGGTGTTTACCAATACCGTGCCAGTAGACGCCTATCGCGGTGCCGGACGGCCCGAGGCGACCTATCAACTAGAGCGTTTGATCGACAAGGCTGCGCATGAGTTAAAGGTCGACCCGATCAAACTGCGCCGCCAGAATTTCGTGACCGAGTTTCCCTATGCCACGCCGGTAGCGGTGGAATATGACACGGGCGACTACAACGCGACGATGGACAAACTCGAAGAGATCGCCGACCACGCGGGCTTTGAGGCGCGGCGCCGCGAGAGTGAATCCAAGGGAAAGCTGCGCGGTTTCGGTGTGAATTGCTATATCGAGGCCTGCGGCATCGCGCCCTCGAACCTCGTCGGACAACTCGGCGCGCGGGCGGGGCTTTATGAGAGCGCCATGGTGCGGGTCAACGCCACCGGCGGCTTGGTCGTGATGACCGGCAGCCACAGCCACGGGCAGGGGCATGAGACCTCTTTTGCGCAAGTTGTGGCGGACATGATCGGGATCGACGAAAATATGGTCGAGATCGTCCATGGCGACACCTCCAAGGTGCCGATGGGCATGGGCACCTATGGCTCACGCTCGCTGGCGGTGGGTGGCAGCGCCATGGTCCGCGCGACGGAAAAGATCATCGCTAAGGCCAAGAAGATTGCGAGTCATCTGCTCGAAGCCTCGGAAGGGGATATCGAGTTGAAGGATGGTGCCTTCAGCGTGGCAGGGACCGACAAATCCGTGGCTTGGGGCGATGTGACGCTCGCAGCCTATGTGCCGCATAACTACCCGCTCGAGGAGATCGAACCGGGGCTGGAGGAGACGGCATTCTACGACCCGTCGAACTTCACCTATCCAGCGGGGGCCTACGCTTGTGAGGTCGAGCTTGATCCCGAAACCGGCCATGTCACCGTCGAGCGCTTCACGGCGGCCGATGATTTCGGCAATGTGGTCAACCCGATGATCGTGACCGGCCAGGTGCATGGCGGATTGGCTCAAGGCATTGGTCAGGCGCTGCTAGAAAACTGCGCTTACGATGAGGACGGCCAACTCCTCAGCGCATCTTACATGGATTACGCCATGCCGCGGGCCAGCGATCTGCCGTTCTATGACGTGGACCACTCCTGCCAGACACCCTGCACACACAACCCCTTGGGCGTGAAAGGCTGCGGGGAGGCGGGGGCGATTGGCTCGCCGCCTGCTGTGGTCAACGCAGTGCTCGACGCCATACGCTCGGGCGGGAAGGACATCGGCCATATCGATATGCCGGTCAGCCCCGCGCGGGTTTGGGAGGCGATGAATGTCTAAGCGCCACGGCCTGCTGAATATTGGATTGAGAGAAGAGGCGACGCTCGGCGGCCTCTGGGAAGGATGAGAGATGTATGATTTCGAAATAGAACGCCCCGGCAATGTGGCGGATGCGGTCAAGGCTCTGGGGCAAGAGGACGCGCAGCCACTCAGCGGGGGGCAGACACTGATCCCAACGCTCAAGGCGCGGCTGGCGATGCCCTCGGTTCTGGTGTCGCTGGCGGGGATTGATGAACTCAAGGGCGTGGAAATGCGCGATGGTGCGCTTTGGATCGGTGGCGGCACAACCCATGCGACCGTTATGCGCGAGGCGGCGGATAGCTATCCGGCCCTTGCCAGCCTTGCTGCGCGGATCGGCGACCCTGCGGTGCGCAACCGGGGCACGATCGGCGGATCGCTCGCCAACAACGATCCTTCCGCTTGCTATCCGGCGGGTGCGCTGGCCAGCGGGGCGACCATTGAGACCGACCGGCGTGAGATCGCTGCGGATGACTACTTCCAAGGCATGTTCACCACCGCGCTGGAGGAGGGGGAAATCGTAACCGGCGTGCGCTTCCCCATTCCGCAGGCAGCGCATTATGAGAAGTTCATTCAGCCGGCCTCTCGGTTCCCCTTGGTTGCGGCATTCGTTGCGCGTTTTGACAGTCACGTGCGGGTCGCGATCACCGGGGCGTCGAACGAAGGGGTGTTCCGTTGGCGCGAAGCGGAGGCTGCGCTTGGGGCCACTTTCGCAGCCAGCGCGCTGGATGGTCTAACCTTGGATGGCGGCGAAATGATCAGTGATTTGCACGGCAGCGGCGCTTACCGAGCGCACCTTTGCGGGGTGATGACGCGCCGTGCGGTCCAATCCATCGTTTGATAGGCGATAACAGTCGCTTCTGCTCTGACTGCGCCCCTCGCTGGGGCGCGGTATTTTTATGGGGTAACGCTGTGATATTGGATAGCGGAACCTCCATGCTCATTATGCGTTAGGTGACAAGCGCTGCCCGAACGGCGTTCCCGTAATAATGAGGACGTAAGAATGAAAAATCTTCTCAAATCAACAACTTCTTTAGGGTTGAGCCTTGCGCTCGCCTTTCCGCAAGGCGCTTTTGCACAGCAGCAAGACGTGCCGGCCTGCGGTCCTGTTGGTGAGGCAAGTGAATTTCCCTGCGCTTTTGAGGATCAGACCGTAGAAACAGCGGAAGAACTTCGGATCGCGGCAGATCTGAGCGCAAATGTAGAGGCGGATGCCGAAGCTGAAGGGGCTGACGTAGAAACGGCAGACGCGGAAGCAGACGAAGTGATCGACGACGCGGCTGACGCTGCCGACGATGCGACAGACGCTGTGGAAGATATGGCGGACGAGGCGGCAGAGGAAGCCGCGGAAGCCGGTTCTGATGCGGCCGACGCGGCAGATGATGTTGCGGATGAAACAGCACAGGTGGTTGAGGAAGCGACCGAGGCTGAAGCTGATGTCAACGCAACCGTTTCCACCGACGGCGCTGAAGCAGAGGCAGAGACAAATGCCGACGCGCCCGTCGAGACCGTTGAGGAAGTCGCGCCTGCTGATGGAGCCGAGGGTGACAGCGATACCGCTGACGCGCCGGTCATGACCGATGCGCCGGAAGGCGATGCTGTTGCGGCTGACACGGCGACCGCTGACGACGAAACCATGAACGAGGCCGCGGATAGCGACGCTCAGGAGATCTCCGAGGACGAAGCCGCAACGCCCCTGAATGAGACTGGTACGGAAACTGAGGCAGAAGCCTCTGCTGAGGCCGATACTGCTGTTGATGCCGATACAGCTATTGAAGCAGACACTGCTGCTGAGGCCAACACCGCTGTCGAGACTGACACTGCGAGTGAGGCTAACACCGTTAGTGAAGCCGAAACCGCTGGAGAAGGCGACACGGCTGCTGAGGCCGAAACAGCCACTGAATCCGAAGCGCCAGTGGAGAACACCGCCACTGTAGCGGACGGTGAGGCTGATGCAGAAGCCGAAGCTGCCCTGACCGACGAACAGTTGCAGGCCCGTGAAGAGCGTCGTGAGCAGCGTCGTGAAGAGCGCCGCGCGCAACGTCGGGCCGAACGTGAAGCCGCTGCTGCCGCCGCCGCCGCCGCTGCGGAAGAAACGGGTGCGGAGGCCGAAGTGGTGACAGAAAAAGTCACCGAAGAAGACGTGCGCAGCTCGGACGAGGACTTCGACACCAAAGTGACCGCAGCCGGTGAAGCCGCGCCGCAAGCGAATGACAGCGACAGCGGCATGTCGGACTTCGAAAAGGCCCTGCTTTTGGGTCTGGGCGCTGTTGCCGTAGGCTCTGTGCTGAACAATGGTGAGAAGATCGTGAGCCGCACGGGCGACCGTGTTGTGGTTCAGGATCCAGATGGCGAACTGCGCGTGCTGAAAGACGATAACGCGCTTATCCGTCGCCCCGGCGACCAAGTGCAAACGCAGACATTCGACGACGGTTCGACCCGTACGATCGTGACGAAAGCCGACGGCAGCCGCATTGAAACCATTCGCGCCCGCGATGGCTCGGTTCTGCGTCGAACCAATTTTGATGCGCAGGGTCGCGAATATGTCTTGGTTGACGATCTCGTTGATGAGCAAGAGGTCATCGTCTCGGAACTGCCCAAAGTACAGGAAACGCAGCGGACCGTTGTTGCCAGCCAGCAGGACGAAGAAGCACTGCGGCGTGCGTTGCAGGCTCAACAGCGGTCAGACCAAGGTCGCACGTTCTCGCTGCGTCAGGTGCGTGAAATCCAAGAGGTGCGGTCTCTTGCACCCCAGTTGGAACTGGACGCAGTGCGCTTCCCAACCGGGTCGGCTGCAATCCAGCCTGAGCAAGCAAAAGCACTGGCCAACATTGGTGCCACGCTGCGTGACATGATCCAGAAAGACCCGCGCACGGTTATTCTCGTCGAAGGACATACCGATGCAGTGGGTGATGCGAGCTACAACTTGGCGCTGTCGGACCGCCGTGCGGAAACCGTTGCTCTGGCACTGACCGAGTACTTTGACGTACCGCCAGCGAACCTTGTCACGCAGGGCTATGGTGAAAGCCAGTTGCGGGTGCCGACAAACGGTCCGGAGCCAGCAAACCGCCGTGCTGTTGTGCGTAACATTACCGGCCTGCTTCGGTAAGCCGCACAAGACAACGTGAACGCAAAACGCCCCCGGAGATCTCCGGGGGCGTTTTTGTATTCCTCAAAGACTCTGGCGAAAGCAGGCGACCGAATGTTCGGTTACTTATTCGGCAGTGGGCCGATCACCATGACCATCTGGCGGCCTTCCATCTTCGGGAAGTTCTCCACCCGGCCATGCTCTTTGGTGTCTTCTGCAACCCGTTCCAACAGCTCACGACCGAGGTTCTGGTGCGCCATTTCCCGGCCGCGGAAGCGCAGCGTGATTTTCACCTTGTCGCCGCCATCAAGAAACTTGAAAACATTCCGCATTTTCACATCGTAATCACCCTGATCGGTATTCGGCCGGAATTTGACTTCCTTAATTTCGATGATCTTTTGCTTTTTGCGGGCTTCGCTCTCACGCTTTTGCTGTTCGTATTTGAACTTGCCAAAATCCATGATCTTACAGACAGGCGGGTTGGCGTTGGGCGAGATTTCGACCAAGTCGAGCCCGGCTTCATCGGCCATTTCCATGGCGCGCGAGGGGGTCACAACGCCGACGTTTTCACCGTCCGCACCGATCAGGCGGATTTCGTTTGAGCGGATCTTTTCGTTGACGCGCGGGCCGGTGTCGCGTTGCGGCGGCGCGTTATGAGGTCTGCGAGCGATGGTGATGGTCCTTTGATTGTTACCTATTCCGAGATTGCAAGGTAAACCCGGGCGCATGGTTCTTCAAGCCGCAAAATCACGCTCTTGGTGGGGTTTGCGCGGTTTTGCCCTTGCCGTTGGGCGATTGTGGCGTAATTGACGAAGGAACAGACACGCGGGTAATCTCGCGCCGCGTGGCTACGTGAATAGGGGAATAACATGAAGAATTTGGTCTGGTTGGTCGTCGCGGCGGTGATTGCGCTTGGAGGCTACATGCTTTTCACCGGCAAGGGACCGCAAGAAGTGGCCACAGAGGCATCCGATGCGATCAATGCGCCGGCGGTGGCGGATGAGGTGACTGACGCAGCCGAGAAGGCCGGGGAGGCGATTTCTGACGTGGTAGATGGCGCCACAGAAAGCGCAAATGACGCGGCACAGGAAGTGACCGAGTAAACGCGAGCGTAATCGCAGCGCCGGAAAGGTCAAAGGCCGCGTTCCATTCGGAGACGCGGCCTTTTGTTCAGCGAACGTTTATTCAGCGGCGGGTTTCATTTGAAACCCTTCCTTGACCTTATCCGCAGGCGTCACCGGATATTCGCCAGAGAAGCAAGCATCGCAATATTGCGGACAACTGGCCTTGCGGCCTTCGGCTTCGCCCACGGCGCGATAGAGACCATCCAGCGTGATGAACTTCAGACTGTCGACCTGTAGATGATCGCGCATCTCTTCTTCGGACATCGTAGCGGCAAGAAGTTTCTCGCGCTGCGGCGTATCGACCCCATAAAAGCAGGGCCAAGCTGTGGGCGGAGAGGCGATGCGGAAGTGAACTTCGGCAGCGCCAGCATCCAAAATCATCTCTTTGATCTTGCGCGAGGTTGTGCCGCGCACCACTGAGTCGTCCACAAGGATCACCCGCTTGCCCTTGATCAGTGCCCGGTTGACGTTGAGCTTGAGCCGCACGCCCATGTTCCGGATCTGCTCGGTCGGCTCGATGAATGTTCGGCCCATATATTGGTTCCGGATAATGCCCAACGCATAGGGGATGCCCGATTCCAGACTGTAGCCGATCGCCGCCGGGGTGCCGCTGTCCGGCACGGGGCAGACCAAATCGGCATCCACCGGGCTTTCCTTGGCCAGTTCGCGGCCAATATTCTCGCGCGTTTCATAGACCGAGCGACCACCCAAGATACTGTCGGGGCGGCTGAAATACACATGCTCAAAGATGCAGAACCGCGAGGCGACGCGGCGGAAGGGGAAATGGCTTTCGACGCCCTTTTCCGTGATGACAACCATTTCGCCGGGCTCGATTTCGCGGACGAATTCCGCCCCGATGATATCAAGTGCGCAGGTCTCCGAGCTAAGCGCCCAACCATCGCCAACACGGCCCAACACCAGCGGGCGCACCCCAAGCGGGTCGCGGACACCGATCAGCTTGGTGCGGGTCATGGCAACAACAGAAAACGCGCCCTCAACCCGGCGCAACGCATCCTCCATCCGCTCAGGAATATTGCGCTGCAAGGAACGGGCCATCAGATGGATGATGCATTCACTGTCCGAGGAAGACTGAAAGATCGAGCCATGCTCGATCAACTCACGCCGCAGGGCGTTGGCGTTGGTGATATTGCCGTTATGCGCAATCGCTGCACCCCCCATGGCAAATTCGCCAAAGAACGGCTGCACATCGCGGATCGCGGTTGGGCCTCTGTCGCCGGAGGTGGAGTAGCGCACATGACCAATGGCGATTTCGCCGGGCAGGGTTTCCATCACGTCCTGCGAGGTGAAATTGTCCCGCACATAGCCAAACCGGCGGGCGGATTGAAAGCCAACCTTCGGATCGTAGCTCACGATTCCGCCGGCTTCTTGCCCCCGGTGTTGGAGCGCGTGCAGCCCGAGGGCTACGAAATTGGCAGCATCGGCAAGGCCGACGACACCGAAAACACCGCATTCCTCCTTTAGTTTGTCCTCATCATCGTTGTCGCGAAGATAGGATGTGTCGAAAGGATGTGCGGGTGGCATGATTTTGGACAACGGGGCAACTCCGGTTCCGGGTGAGATCACGGCCTATGTAGGGGCTTCGCGCGCCCCTGTCACCCCGGATGTGACGCTCGGTCACGCTCAAGCCGAATACTGTAGGTTCATCAAGGCGATGACCTGTTTGTTTCTCGCAGGTTTTCGTCATCCCGCAGGATGATGAGCGGCGTGGACACCGTGCCGAACGCATAAAATCCCGTTTTTCGGTCTATAGAACGACACAGGCGCCCTCGAATACGGGGCGCCTGATTAAATGCATGGGGTTAAGGAATGGCTAACGCGCTTAGGCGCTGCACTTACCAACCAAAGCTTCGTAGCGGTTGGTGATCCAGCCAAGCGCCTCTTGCGGGTCTTGGTCGTCGATCTGGCCAGTGAACTGCGAGAAGACAGCGGCGGAACGGCTGTTGTCGACAGTCTCGGCACGCTCGCCGGTGATCACCGTGTCATAGACAAAGAAGGCAATCGCCACGAGCACCACGCCGCGCACCACACCAAAGATGAAGCCCAAGCCCTGATCGACACCGCCCAGCATCGAGCGATGCACCAGCGAGGAAAACAGCGGCGTAAAGAGCGAGACCACGATCAATGCAGTCGCAAAGACCAGCGCGAAGGCGCCAATCACGGACAATTCGCAGCTATCGGCCAGGAACTCACCAACATAGGGCAACTCCCGCACCAAAGGCTCCACCTGCGGGGCGAAGAGAAAGGCAAGAACCGCCGCTGCGATCCAGCCCACAATGGCCATCAACTCGCGCACCAGCCCGCGGCCATAAGCCAGCAGCGCTGAAAGCACGATGACCACCGCCACAATTCCGTCAACAATGGTAAAACCGTCCATGCGCGTCTTGCCCTTATATTGGGGAGGTCAGCCCGCCCCGAAGATTTCGCCAACAAAACCGGTCAGATCGCTCATGGTATTTAGCGCAATTCCGGTCGCACCAACGGCTTTGCCGCCACGCGGTGCAATAGCGCTCGTAAAACCAAGTTTTTGCGCCTCTTTCAACCTGTTTTCGGTCTGGCTGGCAGGACGCAGCGCACCCGAAAGACTTATTTCCCCGAAAACCACAGTTTCGGCAGGCAAGGCGGCATCTTCGCGGGCGGATAGAATGGCGGCTGCCACCGCCAAATCAGCGGCGGGTTCGGAAATCTTCATACCGCCGGCGACGTTTAGATAGACGTCAAGCCCGGCAAAGGGGATGCCACAGCGCGCCTCCAAAACGGCCAGAATCATCGCCAGCCGCCCCGAATCCCAGCCGACCACGGTCCGTCTGGCTTGTGAATGTGGGGAAGGGGCCACCAATGCTTGGAGTTCGACCAAGACAGGCCGGGTGCCTTCGATGCCTGCAAAGACCACGGAGCCGGGCGAGGGTTGGCCACGCTCTGACAGAAACAGCGCTGACGGGTTGGTCACTTCAGTCAAGCCACCGCCGGTCATTTCAAATACGCCAATCTCATCCGCCGGGCCAAAACGGTTCTTAACCGCGCGAAGGATGCGGAACTGATGGCCGCGCTCGCCTTCGAAATAAAGTACCGTGTCGACCATATGCTCAACCACACGGGGACCGGCGATCTGGCCTTCTTTGGTGACATGGCCGACCAGTATGACCGCCACACCGCGCCGTTTGGCAAAGCTGGTCAGCTCATGCGCTGCCGCACGCACCTGACTAACCGAACCGGGGGCGCTTTCGACGTTATCGGCCCACATGGTCTGGATAGAGTCGATAATCGCCAATTGGGGCCGCTCTGCTTCGAGTGTGGTTAGGATGTCGCGCAGATTGGTCTCCGCCGCCAGTTTCACCGGGGCGTCGGCAAGCCCAAGACGCTGCGCGCGCATGCGGACTTGGGCGCTGGCTTCCTCGCCGCTGACATAGATGGTTTTAAGCCCGGATTGCGCGAAATGCGCGGCCGCCTGTAGCAGCAGCGTTGACTTACCGATACCCGGATCACCGCCCACCAAAATGGCTGAGGAAGGGACCAATCCGCCGCCCAATACGCGATCTAGCTCGGCGATGCCGGAATGGGCGCGGGGGGGCGGGGTTTCCTGTGTTGCAAGATCGGTCAACTCAATACTAGAGCCGCGTCTTGCCCCAAGCGATTTGCTGGGCGGGCCAGAGGAAATGCCCTTGTCTTCAACGATGGAATTCCAAGCGCCGCAGGCGTCACAGCGCCCGGACCACTTGGAATGTTTGGCACCACATTCGGTGCACGAAAAACTTGAGGAGGATTTTGCCATAGGCCCTTGTCGCGCAGGGTTTGAGCAGCGTCAAAGGGAAAACGCCCGGCCGTTGGCGCTTTGGTTCCAGGGGGTGGAACGCCAACGGTCGGGCTACAGCCGCGGGACTTACTCTGCGGCTTTCGGGGGCAGATCGATCACGATGTTATCCAACGTGGTCGGATCGGCCTTAAACGGCGTTGCCGTGGGGGCTTTGTCGTCCGTAGGAACGACGCGCTCCATACCAAGTTCCGGCATGATCTCCTGCATCTCATCACGCAGACGCTCAAGCTGGGCGATAGCAACGCTTTCTTCGAGTTCGACTTCGTGCAGCCAATGTTTCATTTCAGTAGAAATGGCTTTGGCTTGATCAAGGCGGTCGTTGAACAGTTCAACTTCTTCCTGACGCTGTTTGAGGAAACTGCGGGCGCGGGCGATTTTATCGTCCGAGTAGACTTCCGCTAAATCACGAGCCACATGGCTCATCTGAGCGGCCATCTCAAGCACCGCAGGCTCAAGCGTGCTCAGATCAGGGTGGTCCCGCAGATAGGCGAGACGCTCGCGCACCGAGTCAAACTCAGAGCTGAGCTGAAAATTCTCGGCCCGGTCTGCCGCATGAACAGCCGCATAGGCCCGCGCCACATCCTGCATGCCGACAGCGAATTGACGGTGCGAATTCTCCAACTGCATCACGCGGCGGTTGGTGGGTAGGAAAAAGCAAAGGCCAATGGCCAGAGCGGTCAGTGCCAGTTGGGCATACATGCCGGCGTTTTCGACAACTGCGCCGTTGTATTCAAGTGGCAGGCTGATCCAATTCCACAGGCCAAACGCAGCCATTGCGCTGGCGAAAGTTAAGGCCACCGCCGCAATTAGAAATAAGGCGAGGGCAATTCGTTGGAAAATATATTGTACGATATGCGTAAAATCACGAAGCTGGGTCATTCATTCTCCCCCCTGGAAGATAAGCGAGTTTCTGCCGAGAAAACCCCATTTGACTCGCTTTGTTCCCGCCTATCCTAACATAAATGCGCGAAAAATCGCTGCACAAACTGAGTGCGCTTGCGTAAGTGTCTGGCCGTAAATGAAATATTTAGGTTTTTCACTCTGTCGTGATCGGTGAAAAATCGCGTAAGGACTTTAGTTGACAGGGTTGCACTGCACCGCTAATTCTGCCTGTGCGCGAAATGCGGGCCGCGCTTACCCCTGATAGTATCGAGCGTAGCGGGCGCTGAGCGATGTCAGTATTTCATAGCCAATCGTGTCAGCCCAATCAGCCAAATCATCGACGCCTTGCGCTTCACCAATCAGGCGCAGCGTGTCTGGCACCTCGCTCAGTGCGGTTACATCGACAGTGATCAGATCCATCGAGACACGTCCCAAAATCGGCAAGCGCTGTCCTTCGTGATAAAAGCCAGCCCGACCCGGCGTCTTGCCGATGGCGCGCAGCAATCCGTCCGCATAGCCGCCTGAGACGGTCGCCACCACAGTCGGCCCCTGCGCGGTCCAACTGTCACCGTAGCCCACACATTCGCCAGCCGCCAATTCGCGAGTCTGGATTACCGGAATGTCCAGTGTGACCACGGGCCGTGCGTCCTTAAAGGGCCGACCGCCATAAAGACCAATTCCGGGGCGGGTCACGTCAAAATGATAGTCCGCGCCGAGCAAGATCCCCCCGGTGGCCGACAGCGAGCGCGGCGCGTCGATACCGTGGGTCATGTCTTGGAAGCACTTTAACTGCGCGGCATTGGTGGGATGCTCTGGCGCGTCCGAACAGGCAAGATGCGACATCACGAGAGTTGGCCGTTGGGCCAAAACGATATCGCGCAGCGCCGCCCATTCCGCAGGCTCCATCCCCAACCGGTTCATCCCACTGTCCAACTGAATGCCAAAGGGGTGGCCGGGCAGGGCCTCCATCTGGCGCAGGAGTTGATCGGTGGAATTGATCATCGGGGTCAACGCCGCGCCACGGATCACCTCTGCATCACCGGCCATATGGCCAGAAAATACGTTAATCTCCGGGCCGGGGCCAAGCGCGTCGCGCAGGGCCAGCCCTTCTTCGGCCTGTGCGACAAAGAACTTGCGCGCCCCGGCCTTCGCCAGCGTCTTGCCGACCTGAGCGGCCCCCAGACCGTAGCCATCAGCCTTTACCACAGCGCCAGTCTCGCACTGTGTTTTTCTATCAAGCGCGCGCCAGTTGTCGGCGAGGGCGGTGAGGTCGATTGTCAGGGTCGCGGTGCTCATGGCCGATGGTTTGGGCGGCGCGCTGCCTAAGGTCAAGAGGCACTGATCAACGCCACGTCAAGCGCGACAGGAGCGTCCCAGTTTTGATACAGTTGAGACACCTAGCCGGGAGGGGCGGTGGTGTGACGCGTATCAAAATTATGTTTGGCCATGCCGGGGTGGCATTGATGGCGCTGGCTTGTGCCGTAGGTGTCGTCGCGATGCTGTTGCATGCGCCGGTCTGGTGCTGGGCGCTGGTGCCGCTCGGGGTCGTGGCGCAGATGCTTAATGAATATAACCTGCATCGCTATGTCTTTCACTTGCACCCGCCGAAGCGACAATGGGCTTTCGATCTGCTCTACCGCGCGCATTACGGGCATCATGATTTCCCCACCAACCACGGGCTGTTCTTTGTCCCAGTCTGGGTGGCCCTGCCGATGCTCGTCGGGAATTTTCTGCTGGTGTGGGGTGTGATGACGCTCCTGGGGGCAGAGACCGCGGTTTGGATCGCCACTGCAGTTGTGCCGGTGGGCGGGGTGCTGACCTTTCTAAGCTACGAATGGTTCCATATGACAGCGCACCTCAACCTGCCGAAAACGGCGCTGGAGCGCCACGTCACCCGACTGCACAACCAGCACCACTTTCGCGACTTCAACAAATGGTTTCACGTCAGCCCCGGTGGGCAAATCATAGATCGCGCGATGGGGACCGATATCGACACAGAAGCGTTGAAACAACAACAGCGCATCGCCTTTATCCGCACCTTAGGCCTTCAGCCCGACGATCCCCGACTTGTGGCCGCACGACATAGGTTCGCGCCCAAGTACGAGTTGAGCGCTGCCGAGATCGCCCGCGCGGCACGAAGCTGACCCGCCAAGTGCCGTAACGTCACGCGCAGCATGCTTGCGCGATGAGTGCGCAGGACTAGGCTGTCTCCATCAGGAGAGGGAGAGGATCAGCCATGCAGAAACATATAGGAAAAACCGCCGGGGCGATGGCGCTCGGCCTTGTGGCCGGTGCTGCAGGAGCGGAAAATCGGATTGATACGCAACTGCCGAATGCGCCGGAACTGGCGGCCTATGGCGATTATGCGGTTGGTGTGCGCAGTTTGGACATGACCAATCCTGATCAGATCGACATCCTTGCAATCGACCCAGCCGCTGACAAACCCGCTGAGATGCCGCGCTATGACCGCCCTCTGAAGGTGGAGGTCTATTACCCTGCCGATGAGGGCGCAGAGGGCGAGACTGCGTTCAAAGCCTATCTGCGCGACGGGACGACGGAGGTCACGCTCGAAGGTCAAGCCATGCGCGACGCCGTCCCCGCGACGGGGGAGACCTTTCCACTGGTGCTGATCAGCCATGGCTACCCCGGCAACCGCTATCTGCTGTCGCATCTGGCTGAAAATCTGGCGTCGAAGGGTTATGTCGTCGCCTCCATCGACCATACCGACAGCACCTATCGCACGCAGGCCGCCTTTGGCTCGACACTGGTGAACCGCTCCCTCGACCAACTGTTCGTGTTGGAGCAGATGGCGCAGAAAAGCGCCGAGGGTGGCGCTTTTGCCGGGCTCTATGACGCCGAGAACACCGGCCTGATCGGCTACTCCATGGGTGGCTACGGCGCCATTATCACCGCCGGGGGCGGGGTGACGGAAACGTCCGTAGGCTATGCGTGGGGCGCGCCACATGGGACGCTGGGCATCCATCAGGCAGGTTCTGATAGCCACAACACCTTACCCGACCCGCGCATCAAGACCGCCGTGGCATTCGGGCCTTGGGGAATGAACCGTGGCTTTTGGGACGCCGAAGGGCTGGCCGGGGTGCAAATCCCGATGCTCTTTATTGCCGGGTCGCAGGACGATGTATCGCTCTATGAGGACGGTGTGCGGGCGATTTGGGAGAACACCTCGAACGTCGACCGCGGCTTGTTGACTTATATGAACGCCGGTCACAACGCCGGCGCGCCAATGCCCGCGCCCAAAGAGGCCTATTACTTTAACGAGGAAAAGGGTTTCAACATCTCAGATCACTATACCGATGCGGTCTGGGACACGGCGCGCATGAACAATATCGCGCAGCATTTCGTCACCGCTTGGCTGGATCATTACCTTAAGGGTGAGGCGGAGAAAGCCGACTATTTCGATCTGGTGGAAGACTCGAACGCGGGCGTCTGGTCGGTGGACGAGGACGGTACCGAAAAAGAAGATCACAGCTATTGGAAAGGTTTCCCCGAAGGGACGGCCAAGGGGCTGATGTATGAACTGCGCAAGGCGGGCGAGTAGTCAGCCGGTCGCCCGGGGTCAGCCCCGGGCGATGCAATTCAGGGCTTGATGTAGGTATAGCCCATCTGCTGCAACCGCGAGAGTTCGGCCACACCGGAAGGCACGATGTCCTCCTCCCAAACGTCATAAAGATCGCTTTCGTAGCTGATCTTGCGCCCTTTGAGGGTGTTGTTGCAGACGTGGAAACTCACGTTCTGACCCTTAAGGGACGACACGGAAGTCTGCATCTTATCGTTTCCCTTGGCATCCGCCAGCAGGCTCAGACCATTGCCGTGCAGCACGACTTTGACATTGATGTTTTCAGCACCAACGGCGTTGATGTGGTTTTGGATATTGCGCATGGCGCCTAGGTGTTTCTTGGACCCGTCGCCGCCTTCATAATTGATATGATAGACAACCTTCTGCTTGCCATAGCGCTCGGTCTCTTCGGCCTGAACGGCAAAGGCGAGGCTGGTGGCCAGCAATAAGCACATTGCGCGGATGATATTGATCATATGGTTCCTCCCAAGTTGGTTGCAGGCGCGGGCGCGTGACGCCCGGCTGGCCTTGCCAGAGTAGCAAGGCAATGGCGCGATCCAAACCTTTTATTCACAAATGCGAATTTATGCGTGGATCGCGATTGTTGGGAGTTGCGGGAGGCCCGGGCGGATCAGAACTCCTGATCGTCGCCGCCGCCCTGTTGCCATGGCTGCACAAGGTTGCCAAAGCGGGTAAACTTGCCCTCAAAGCTGAGGTCAACCGTGCCAATTGGGCCGTGACGCTGCTTGCCAATCACCACCTCAGCGCGACCGTGCAGGCGCTCCATCTCTTCCTGCCATGCCGCCATTTTATCAAGTTCGTGATCGCCGGGTTTTTCACGCTCTTTGTAGTACTCTTCGCGGTAAACGAACATTACGACATCCGCGTCCTGCTCGATCGAGCCGGATTCACGCAGGTCCGACAACTGTGGACGTTTATCTTCCCGGCTTTCCACCTGACGCGAGAGCTGCGACAGGGCGATCACCGGAATGTCGAGTTCCTTGGCGATGGCCTTGAGGCCCATGGTGATCTCGGAAATTTCGTTTACGCGGTTTTCGGACTTGCCCGTGCCACGCACCAGCTGAAGGTAGTCAATGATCAACACATCAAGCCCATGCGTCCGCTTAAGCCGCCGCGCGCGGGCGGCCAGTTGGCTGATCGGCAGGGCGGGGGTGTCATCGATGAAGAGCGGGCAGGCTTCCAGCGCCTTGGCGGCATCGACAAAACGGCGGAACTCGGCTTCGGTCATGTCACCGGATCGGATCTGCTGGCTGGGAATCTCAGCTGCTTCCGAGAGGATACGCGCGGCAAGCTGTTCCGCGCTCATTTCAAGGCTGTAAAAACCCACAACCCCACCATCAATCGCGCCTTCGGTGCCATCAGGCTTGATCCCGCGCTTATAGGCTTTGGCCACGTTGAAAGCGATGTTGGTGGCAAGCGAGGTTTTACCCATAGAGGGGCGGCCCGCAAGGATCAGAAGGTCAGAGCGGTGTAGACCGCCCAGTTTCTTATCCATGTCAATCAACCCTGTGGAGACGCCCGACAGGCCACCGTCACGTTGATAGGCGGCGTTGGCCACGTTAACGGCGTCGGTTACGGCCTTAAGGAAGGACTGAAAGCCGCTCTCGACCTGACCCTGTTCGGCCAGTTTATAAAGTTCCTGTTCGGCTTCAACGATCTGCTCGCGTGGCTCGGAAGAGACATCGACCTGCGCCGCCTTGGACGCGATATCCCGGCCCAGTTGGATCAGGTCGCGGCGCACGGCGAGGTCATAGATCATCTGCGCATAGTCGCGCACGGCAAAGGCGCTGATCGCGGCCCCTGCAAGGCGAGCAAGATAAGCTGGGCCGCCGAGTTCCTTGAGCCCCTCATCGTCTTCCATGAAGGCTTTGAGGGTGACCGGCGAAGCAAGATTGTTCTTGGCAATCCGCTGGGCGGCGATGTCAAAGATGCGGGCGTGAACCGGCTCATAGAAATGTTTAGGACCGATCACGGAGGCGACGCGGTCATAGACGTCATTGTTGGTTAGAATCGCGCCCAACAACTGTTGTTCAGCCTCAATCGAATGGGGCATCGTTTCCGGGGCCTGCACAGCCAATTGGTTCGCGTTCAGCGATGTAATCTCGTTCATGGCCTCACCCATATCTACCCAGAGGATCGTCTTAGCCACTGGGGCAATGCGGCGCAAATTGTATGTTTCTGTGGATATGTGACGAATTGTCAGCGCCCACCACATCTTGCATTGTGCTGGGCGCCTGCGTCAACATCTGGCGCAAAAAGGCTTACTTTTTGCGGGATTCTTGCCACTCGCGGGGGGCGTTGAGGAAGGCTTCGACTTCCGCTAGCGTGGCCGCGTCAAAGGCGTTCTGGCTGCGGGCCTCGGCCAGAACATCCCACCAGGTGCAGAGCGCGTGCAGGCTAACGCCATGGTCACCAAGGGTCTTTTCTGTCTGCAGGAAAATGCCGTAGTGGAAGATCACGGCGGTATGCGCGCAGGTGGCGCCGGTTTCCCGAATCGCGTCGACAAAGCTGAGCTTCGAGCCGCCGTCGGTGGTCAGGTCTTCGACCAGCAGGACACGCTGGCCTTCGGTCATCTCGCCTTCGATCCGCGCATTGCGGCCATAGCCTTTGGGCTTTTTGCGCACATAGGTCATGGGCAGGGCCATACGCTCGGCCACCATCGCGGCGAAGGGGATGCCTGCGGTCTCGCCGCCCGCGATGTTGTCGAACGCCTCGAAGCCCGCGTTGCGCATCACGGTGACGGTGAGGAAATCCATTAGCGTCGAACGGATACGCGGGTGAGAGATCAACTTGCGGCAGTCGATATAGGTCGGGGAAGGCAGACCTGAGGCCAGCGTGAAGGGCTCATCCGCGTTAAAATGCACCGCGCCGATCTCCAGCAGCATGCGCGCGGCGAGGCGGGCCATTTCTTCGGGGCTGGGGTGGCTGGTGGGGATCATGGCTGGCGTCCTTGGCTAGGGAGAGGTCGGATCGGTATTTAAGAAAGGATGAAGATTAAGAGGTCCACTGCAGATCGAAACCGGGATCGAAGACCGTGACCGGGCCGTCGGGAGTGTCGATGCTGCTGGGATGCTGAGGGGATTCGCGACGCAGGGTGATGCGCGTCTCGTTTGGCGGCAGGCCGTAGAAGGCAGGGCCGTTAAGCGAGGTGAAGGCTTCGAGATTGTCGAGCGCGTCGTCTTCTTCGAAGACATGGGCGAGGATCGACATTGTGTTGGGCGCGGTGAAGCAGCCGGCGCAGCCGCAGGGTTGCAGTTTGGCGCCATCGGTATGGGGCGCGCTGTCAGTGCCAAGGAAGAAGCGCGCGTCGCCAGAGGTGGCCGCTTGGCGCAGGGCGCGGCGGTGGGTCTCGCGCTTGGCGACCGGCAGGCAGTAGTAATGCGGGCGGATGCCGCCGGCGAGGATGTGGTTGCGGTTGATTACGAGGTGGTGCGTGGTGATCGTGGCGGCGAGACCGCTGTCGTTGCTGCGCACGTAATCGGCGGCCTCGGCGGTGGTGATATGCTCCATGATGACGCGCAGCGCGGGGTGGGCGCGGCGGATCGGGTCGAGCACGCGGTCGATGAACACGGCTTCGCGGTCGAAGATGTCGATCTCATTGTCGGTGACTTCGCCGTGGGTGCAAAGCGGCAGGCCGATCTCGGCCATACGGTCCAGCACGGGGGCGACTTTATCGAAGTTCGACACGCCGCTGGCGGAGTTTGTCGTGGCCCCGGCGGGGTAGAGTTTGACGGCGTGGATCAAGCCGTCGGCATGGGCGCGGGCGACGTCGTCGGGGTCCGTATCCTCAGTCAGGTAGAGGGTCATCAGCGGGGTGAAATCGGCACCTTCGGGGAGGGCAGCCATGATCCGGTCGCGGTAGGCGGCGGCTTGGGCACCGGTCACCACCGGAGGCACAAGGTTCGGCATGATGATGGCGCGGGCGAAGTCGCGGGCGCTATGCGGCAGCACAGCGCGCAGCATGTCGCCGTCGCGCAGGTGCAGGTGCCAGTCGTCGGGACGGCGGATCGTGAGGCTTTGTGTCATGGGCGCGGGGCTAGCACAGTGCGTTGCCGCACGCCAGATTGAAAACCTTATCCGGCGGCCGTGCGGGTCTCTTCTGCGCGGGCGGCGCGGCGGGCGCGGATGCGTTCCAACCGTCGGGCAAAGCGGGGGGCGTTCATGCGTGCGGTGACATTGGCATAGAGTGCTTCCAGCAGCCGTTCGCGCCCATTGCTGTTGAGTGCATGGGCCACGTTGCGCAGATAGGGCAGGTAGTCGCGGCGCGCGCGGTAGAGCGCGGCAAAGCGCGCGGCGTCCAATGTGCCATCTGCCGCAGCCTGTAAGAGCGGGTCGAGTTGATCAAGCTCTAGTAAATCGGTCTGCAACGCATCGCCCATGCGCGGCATGCGCAGCTTTAACACGTTGGGGCGGGTGAAGAGCGCGGCGTGCATGGCGTCGAGCGTCTCATTCGGGTCGTAGAGTACGAACGCCCGCTCGGCGGCGTCGAGCATATCAGGCGCAAAGCCATAGCGGGACGTGAAATCGTGAATGCGCATGTCGACAAAGCGGTCATCCCACTCGGTGATGCGCGGATCGAGCGTGGCCTGCGGTTGAATGAGCACGACCGCAGCACCGGGGGCCGCGACCGAATAGGCAGCGGCAGCATAGGCGCAGGGGCCAGCGCCGTAGAACAAGACCTGCTCGAATTCATCAAAGAAGCCATCGTCGATCAGCCGGTCGAAATAGGCATAGACTTCTTCAGCGCGGAACCAAGTGTCGCCATCGCTGGCCAGACACAGATGCGACCAATCGTGGTTGCGCACCATGTCCCAGCCCAAGGGCTGCGCTTTGTCCGAAAGCGCATGCATGCCTTGATAGGTTTCAAATGTGACGAGGAGGGTGGTTTCGCGTTCGATAAACGCGGAAAAATGGCTTTGTCCCAGAGATTCGAAATAGCCATCTTCTTCGGCCACTGCTTCCACTGCACGCAGCCATTTGCGCTTTGGCAGATCGGCCAATGAGCTTTCAATTGTAGGTGTCTCACGCGGCATCTGGCATCCTCGACTATGCTATGACGGAGGAGACCCCGCCTATTCTGCTCGGTCTAATCGGATAATAGGGCAGAAATACGGAAAATCCGTGCGAAATTGAAGAGAATGTGACGTAGACTGTGGCTCTGGCCTGCGGGAGATGCAGCGATTTAGCTGTTTTCTGCGTCGGATTGCCGGGCCAGATTGGCATGTCGGATCATAAACCGTGCGGCGTTTTCGGTGACTGGCCGGCTGGGCGGGGTCATCAGCAAGCGGCCAAAAAGAGCGCGAAAGGGTTCGCGTTGCATGAGAGCGTCAAAGCGGGCGCGGCGCCATTTAACGGCCTGTGCGTGAAGCTTGGCCAACCGGGGATCGGCTTTGAGTTCGGCCAAGGCTGCATTGCGTTCCTCGGCTGTGGCGGTGATCGTCGTATCACTATCGGTGTTGAAGTTGCGCTCGACCCAATAGTCCAACCCCAGCATGTCTTCGCTGTGCACGGCGCGGCCTCGGTCTGCTTTGAGCACATAGGTCTCCATCGCGCCGAGGGGATAGTGATTGATCTGCGCCAGCCCATAGTTGTCGCGTCCGAAGTTGGAAAAGATGCGCCGGGTCTTGAACTGCGCACCCAGTGGCCGCCCATGACTGTCGAACCAGTGGGCCGCGTCGAGCCGTGTCAGATCCGGGTCGCGGGGGCGGTGAACACCGGGTTTGGCGTAGGTGCCGTCGTTGCGGTAGAGGGTTTTGAACATCGCCGCACGCCATGGCCAATGCATGACGGATGGGGCGGCGCGGGTGAATATCTCGGTCACCGGGCGGTCCTCATAACGGACCTGATCTGCATTGCCGAAAAGCCGCCATGTCAATGTGATCGCTGTGGCGTCGGGCAGGGCATTATGAAGTGCTGCGAGGCTGTGATCACCGCAATGGATGTTGACGAACTCATCGACATCAAGCGGTAAAATCCAATCGGCCTGCTGCACCACTGGCAGTTTGGCGGCGGCCTTGAGCGCGGTGAACTGGATGCCGCCCTTATCATAGGGACCAGCATTGCGGATATGGGTGAGGCCGCCTAAGTCCTGCAACCGGTCCAACATCTGATCGGTGCCATCCTTACAGTCGTTGGAAAACACTAAGAAATGATCAAACCCGATCGCACGGTGATGGGCGAGCCATTCCAACAGAAAGGCGGCCTCATTGCGGACGCAAAGGATCGCGAGATGGGTCACGCCGCTACCATTCCCGCCGAAAGCTGACGACTTTGTTCTGCGAGCCGCGGTGGTAATAGGCGAGACCGGCGGACATGAAAGCGGCGAACACCTTGTTCACCCCCTCGGGGCCGATCCATTGCGGGTGCAATTCTATCACCGCCGCGCGCAGCCCGGACAAATCAAGGGCCGGGATCAGATCGACCTCGGCGCCCTCGATATCGCAGATCAGGACATTGGGTTTTAGATCGGCAAATACCGCGCCTGCATCAAGCACGTCGATCTGATGGGTTTGGGGCGGCTCTTCGCCGTCAAAACGGGTCATGGAAGAGGACAGGATGTCGGCGCGGACATGAAAATCAACGCGGCCTGTTCGCGCGCCGAGGATTGCATTGGTGACCTCAGCGTTGTCCAACCCATTGGCGGCATAGACCCGGCGGATATAGGGGATGAGGTTCGGATTGGCCTCGAACGAATGGACAGAGGCCACCTTGCGTTTGCTGGCCACCAACGTGGACATATAGCCCACACCAGCGCCCAATTCGATCACCCGGTCTCCTTCGCGCACAACTCGGAGGACGGCTTGGGTTTCCTTGGTCTCGTAATCGTTTTGCCGTAGCATTTTTCGCAAACGGCCGCGCAGGATGCTGGGGTCATCGGGGAATTTCATACCGCGTGAACGGATGAATTTCTGGTCTTTGGCCGGGGGGCTGTCGCTCATCGTTTAGCTTTCCATATCAAGGGCCAGCGCATAGGCCACACGTTCGCTTGCGGTCAGCTGGGTGGCCAGAGCCTTTCGGTAGAGATCGCTGAACTCCGGCGTTTTATGTAGCTCGTCGGCCTTCGCGCGGTGCCATGCCACACCCGCGTTATGTAGGCTGCGCAGTTTGTCGTCGGCCAGCAATCTGTCCATCTCGGCCCGCAGACGCGGCAGGTTGCGTTGGATCGACACATCGCGGTGGTCGTTCCAATCCATGCGGATCCAATAATTCAGCCCGATTGAGCGATCCACATGCAACGCGCGCCCGCGCTGGCGCTTGATCAGGAATGAATCAGCCGAGCGCAGCGCGTAGTGGTTCAGCTGCAAGAGATCATAGCCGATGGTGTTTTTAGACGACCGCCACCCGTTGTGCAGTGCGTCTTTGGTCATGTCCCGCCCCGAGCCGTTGACCCATTTGACGCGTGCTGTTGCAGCCTCGTCCAACCTGTTAGGCCGGTGGCAGGAAATCTTGCCATAGGCGCCGATATTGCGGAACAGGGTTTTGTAGCCCCATACGGTATGCGGCTTGGGGCAAAAGCTGGGGGCTGCGTGGTCGAATTGCGCGATGACCGGCGCATCAGTGTGCCGCGTCACGCCGTTATGGCCAAACAGCCGCCATGTCATCGCGACATTTGTGGCATCCGGCACAGCGGCGAAGAAATCGTTGAGCGTGCCATTGCCGGTGCGAATGTTGACGAACTCATCCACATCAATATGCGCGATCCATTCGGCATTGCGGATAAGCGGCTCTTTGAGCGACCGGTTCAACGCGTGCTGCTGCGGCGAGTTGCCTTTCCAGTTGTCGTTGGTGCGATGCTCCACGATCCCCAAAGCCTGCAAATGCGATAGCAACGCATCCGTCCCGTCGGTGCAGTCGTTGGTGTAGATCAGGAAATTGTCGAAGCCGATGCTACGGTGATAGGCGACCCATTCAAGAATATAGGGCGCTTCGTTTTTCATACAGCCGACGATGACATTTCCACTGCTCCCGGATGGGAGGCTGCGGGGGGGCACTGGGGTAAAGGGGGAGGCAGGCTGATCTTCGCCCTCAACGGTCGCGGCATTATGCGGCCTGAAGGGGCCGCGCAGGATCATCTCATGGTTCACTTTGATCCGATTGAGCAGCCGCGCAGGGTCAGGGTGTTGTGGCGACAATGAGAGCATCGTTTCAAACTTTGCAGCCGAGCGTTCGAGTTCAGCAACATCAGCGCGTTTCTCGCTCAGCGGGGTAGAGGTCGCACGGATACGATGCGCGAAAGCGGTGAGATATTGCGTGGCGCGAAAGCCAAACTCGGGGTCCGGCTCAACCCAATTCGGTAAGGGTGCATCCGGTGTAAGCGCCTCGCGCAGGGCGGGAAATTTGGTGGCAAGTGATTGATTGTCGTGCGAAAACCGCTCGGACACCGGTGTGAGGCTGCCCGGTGCTGTTGGCTTTCCGTCGATCTGCAATGCTTGCAACATCGGGTTCCAGGTGCTGCGCGGGCAAGACAGGTCCTGCGCTTGCAGGTAGCGGACCAGGACCGCGTTGAACTGCCGCATTCTGGCCAGCCATGCCGCAGGCAGGGGGGCGATCAGGCGGCCCGGCTTTACAGGGCCAAGTGACGTATCAAGGCCTAGAATATCCGCAATCTCTGACGCGCCTTTTTCTGAGGTCAGATGGTCAAGGTTAAGCGGTCTGAAGGTTACGTTATCCTCCCCGAAGACCTGCGCCCAATGGCGGTGCAGGGCTGCAAAGTCCAACCAGAACGGCGGGTTCTGTATGTCTGGAAACAGGCCGAAATCGGGGTCCGCGTCACCGCCTTGCAACGCCGCCTGCCACCAGTCCGCGTTCTCGGCCAACGTCAGTTCTTGCTCCAGCGAATGACGGCGTCCTTCAGTCACCGCGTAATCATAATGCGCCGCCAGCAACCGCGCCTGTTCATCGACATGCGCGACAATCTGAATGTTATCAAAATAGGGCGTAAGCAGCGCTTGCAATCGCCTGATTTCCGCAGGGTCTGACAGCAGATTGCCCAGTTGCGCAGCACTCAGCACCACGTGATCTGCGCGGGTCTCACTCAGATCGCGGGGGATCAATGCTGCGAATTCGTCACGCAGCGTGGCGCCGATCAGCGGGCTGTCCAAGCCTCGGCGGTAGCGCAACATACCCACGGCCTTTGGTGATGCGCAGGCCGTATAGAGGCGCACATGGTTCCAGTCAGGGGCACAAACACCCTGTTTTAACAAGGCGTCACGCTGCTGCTGCAAAATGTTGCGCAGGCGTGCCGCGCCTTTCTCCGACGGTCCGATCAGCAGGGTAAGACGCATCACCCAGCCTCCGCCGATGGCATTTTGCCGCTGTTGCTCTGACCCCACCACGGCAATTCGAGACCAAGATAGGCGGCGATACGGGACTGCGCATCGGGGTCTTCGATGTCAAACTCCATAAAGTTTTCGCAGCCCTGAAAGACCTTCCGACAGAAGGCGAAATGCGCTTCGATCCAACGGGCAAGCTCTGCTTCGCTGCGGCCAAAGCCGCGTGGCAGCCCCGGCACGTCCGCCGCAGGCAGGCGCCGTCGGCCCAGATTGTTCCAACGCATCATGCTGTTGGCGGTCTTAGCGGGGTCACGGTGCGACAGCAGGAATTTCACCTCTGGGTGATGCGCCTGAATGGCGCTCAGGATACCGAAATCGGTCTGTGGCCAAAGGCTGCGATCATGGCGCACGGCGCTCATCTCATTGATAACGTCAAACTCGTTCAACCGCGCCAAAGGATCGCCGTTGGCAAAGTAATCCGCATAGATGATGCGTCCAACATGCTCTCCGGTAATGTCCTCACGGCGGCTTTGACCTTTGCGGATCCGCCAATCTGCAACCCGCAGCCCGGCATGGCGCAGCGCATCGGTCAGCGTGGTGGTGCCAGTCTTGGGCAGGCCGAGATTGATAATACGCGGGCCGCTCATGTCAGACCGATCTCTGCGCGCAAGGCGGCCTCAGCGGCGCAATAGGGGCTGGTTGCCAGAAGCAGCTGGCGCATTTCGCGGTAGCCAGGGTCGGCCATCAGGGCATCGCATTTCGCCCGGTGCGCGCGTACCGCACGGGCATGTAAATCAGCAACGCCGGGCAGGGCCGCAAGCCGCGCCATTTCCGCTTTTAAAGCGGGCAGATAGCGCAGGATACTCTCATCCCGCCACGCAGCATCATTGCGATCCCGCCAATAATTGTCGTCAAAGGCGCGATGCGCACGGTTCACATCGCCCCGGTCGTTCTTGACCAGATAGCTATCCAAGGACCGCAGCGCGTAGTGATTCAACGTTGCAAAACGCCGCGCGCCGCGGGCTGGGAAAGCGCGGATCCGGCGCTTGTTGGCCGCAGCGCGAAAGGGCACCGGCACCTGCCGACCTGATGCGTCGGTCCAATGGGGTTGGCTCTTGCTGTCGTCGTGGAAAGGACGGTGCGCGCCGTAATACCCCAGCGGGAAATCCTGTCGCACCAGTGTCTTAACCTCAATCGCCGTTTCCGCCCCCCAGATGTCGGGGTTATGGCTAAAGAGAAATTGCGAAATAATGGGCGTGTCGACAAAGTCTTGCACACCCCCATTGGCAAAAAACTGAAAGTTCAGCGAGATGGCCTGTGGATTGCCACAAGCCGCAATGAGGGCAGGGATGCTGTGATCCCCGACATGGATGTTCAAAAACTCATCCACATCCGCGACCCAGACCCAATCGGCCTCTTTGACGACAGCATGACGGCGCGAGTCCTTTAACGCCTGCATCTGATAGTTTCGGTTGGAGGCCGGGTTCGGCAGATGCGTGACGATCCCATGATCTTCCAAGCAATCGAGCAGGTGATCCGTGCCATCACTGCAATCGTTGGAGTAGAACAGAAAATCGCCCACCCCGATGACGCGGTTAAAGGCGATCCACTCCAACAGAAACGGTCCTTCGTTCTTCACGCAGGTCACAGCGGTGATGCGCAGGTCAGACCGCGCCCCGTTTGCTGGAGATGTTGCTCTGCCCATATCTGCCCCTGTGGCCCCGGCTGTTGTCCCCGATGGCCGTCAATTATTGGTTAAGACTATGGCATCAGGCCCAATTCACGTCAATCGGCGTGGCGTGCAAAGCCCTTGACGGCGTCCAGTGGGAATGCACCACTAGGTCTATGAAAAACCTAGATACCATCGAGGCCGTGCAAGACTTGCTCGACAGCCAAGGCTATGTCTGCGACCGTGCGCTTGGGGTGGTGCTGTTTCTGAGTCTGAAGCTCGGACGGCCCTTGTTTCTGGAGGGCGAAGCAGGCGTGGGCAAAACGGAGATCGCCAAGGCGTTGGCAGCAGGGTTGGACCGCCGATTGATCCGCTTGCAATGCTATGAGGGGCTTGATGCGGCCAGTGCCGTCTACGAATGGAACTTTGCCGCGCAGATGGTCGCCATTCGCACCGCAGAGGCTGGCGGGGGTGCCGACCGCAAAGCGCTGACGCATGAGTTATTTAGCGACGACTACCTCATTGAACGCCCCCTACTGCAAGCGCTGCGGCCAGACCCTGCCGGCCCCCCGGTGCTGTTGATCGACGAGCTCGACCGCACGGATGCACCGTTTGAGGCCTTCCTGCTGGAAGCGCTCAGCGATTTTCAGGTGACCATTCCCGAACTTGGCACCATCCAAGCGCCGGAGCCGCCGATTGTCATTCTGACATCTAACCGAACGCGTGAAGTGCATGATGCGCTCAAACGCCGTTGTCTATATCACTGGGTCGACTATCCAGATGCGGCGCGCGAAATGGCGATCCTGTCAGCGCGTGCGCCAGAAGCCGCTGCCGATCTGAGCCGCGAGGTTGTGGCGTTTGTTCAACAATTGCGCACGGAGGATCTGTTCAAGAAACCCGGCGTTGCCGAAACAATTGATTGGGCCAAATGTCTCCTCGCGCTTGATGTGACAACGCTCAGCCCTGACGTCATCGCCGATACCCTCGGTGCGGTGCTGAAATACCAAGACGACATCGCCAAATTGCAAAGCTCTGAGGCCGCCCGCATTCTCGCGCAGGCCCGCGCAGCACTGCCGCCGCAATGATGCGCGTTTTGGCAAAAGAAACATGGGAGGGGTGGGGGCAGCGCTTCCAGACGGCTCTGTATGGCTGAACAGCTTCCTCTCGACCTGCCGGATGATCCGAAACTTGCGGGCAATATCACTCATTTCGCCCGCGCCTTGCGCCGGGCGGGCCTGTCGATCGGACCGGGGCGTGTGGTTGATGCAGTGCAGGCGGTGGCGACGGTCGGCTTTACCAGCAGGCGCGATTTTTACTGGACCCTCCATGCCTGTTTCGTAAGCCGCCCGGAACAGTCGCGGGTCTTTGCGCAGATCTTTCGCCTTTATTGGCGCGATCCGCGCTATCTGGAACATATGATGGCCGCCATGCTGCCCGCGATCCGCGGCGTGCAGGAAGACCGCCCGGCCTCGCCCGCAGAAAAACGCGCGGCGGAGGCGCTGTTGGATGGCGCGATGGCACCTCAACCCGACACGCCTGAGGATACCGAAGAGACGCTGGTGGAAGTCGATGCTAGCCTGACCATGTCCGCCCGCGAGCGCCTCCGGACCCTTGATTTTGAGCAAATGAGCCTTGCGGAAATGGCGCAGGCCAAACGGATGTTGGCACGGCTTGACCTTCCCGTGCCGCCCATGCCGAGCCGACGCCATAACGCCTGCGCTCAGGGGCGCATTGATGCAGCGCGCAGCATGCGGGCCGCGTTGCGCCGGGGGGGCGAGATGGCCAAGCTCCACCGCACCCGCCCGCGGCCGCGTCTGCCGAACCTTGTGGTGTTGTGTGATATTTCCGGCTCTATGAGCCAATATAGCCGCGTGATTTTGCATTTCCTCCATGCCGTCGCCAACCGCAAAGGCGCGGGCTGGGCGCAGGTCCATGGATTTACCTTTGGGACGCGGTTGACCAATATCACCCGCCATCTGACCACACGCGACGTCGATGCCGCCCTCGCCGCCGCCGGGGCGCAGGCGCAGGATTGGGAGGGTGGTACCCGCATTGGCGCGGCTCTGGCTGCGTTTAACCGCGATTGGTCTCGCCGTGTGATGGGCTCCGGCAGCGTTGTGCTGTTGATCACCGATGGGTTGGACAGGGACGATCCCGAGGCGCTAGCGCGGCAGATGCAACGGTTGCAGCTCAGCGCACAGCGGGTGATCTGGCTTAATCCTTTGCTTCGCTGGGACGGTTTTGCGCCGAAGGCGGCGGGCATTCGTGCGATGATGCCCTTTGTCGATAGTTTTCGCGCAGGCCACTCCATCGCATCGCTGGAAGCACTGGCAGAGGCGATTTCCCGGCCTGACGATTTGGGAGAGAAAGCACGTATGATGGCAGGCATCGCGGCCGGCGGGCCGGGGGGAGAACGGTAGAAGGGCGCTGAACTTGGCGGGCGCGGGGCTGCGGGGCTCACCAAAACCAGAAGGTTTCAAAGCCACCCTTACTCGGTCCCGGCCTGTCACCCGCCTGTCGTCGGTTCAAGCGAAATAGCCGCATCCCCTAAAGGGGCCCCTCGGCGATTTAACTTGCCCCGCCGCCCTGCGCGCGACCGTTTGGTCCCAAGCAAGGGCGGCTCCGAAACCAGAGTTTTTAGGCAAAGGTCCGTGCGAAGGTGCTGCGGTAGGTGGCGCGCAGATCGGCAAGCAGGGCGGACGCGCTGCCGAAGCTGACCTTTTCACCACCGAAGGCGCCGACTTGGGTGACCGGGATGCCCGCGTCTTTACCTGCGGCGATCAGGGTCTCGGCAGCTTCGGCGGTGCAGGCGATGAGATAGCGGGCTTGGTCTTCGCCAAAGAGGATGGCGGTGTCGTCGCTCTCAACCTCAACGCCGATGCCGGCTGTTTCGGCCAGTTCAAAAGCGGCGAGCGCGAGGCCGCCATCGCCAAGGTCCGTGCAGGCGGAGATATGCGCGGCTTGGGCGCGGACGAATTCGCCGTGGCGGCGTTCTTTGTCGAGATCGACCTGCGGCGCGTCGCCCTCGCGGCGACCCATGGCTTCGGCCAGAAGCGCGGATTGGCCCAGGTGGCTGCCTGCCTCGCCGATCAGCAGGGCGACATGACCTTCGCGTAGTTGGTTGTGAATGACCCCGTCGATGTCGTCGATCAGACCCACGGCGCCGATGGTCGGTGTCGGTAGGATGCCTTTACCATCGGTTTCATTATAAAGCGAGACGTTGCCAGATACGATCGGCATGTCGAGCGCCGCGACCGCCGCGCCGATGCCTTTGATCGCGCCGACGAGCTGACCCATGATCTCGGGTTTTTCGGGGTTGCCGAAGTTGAGGTTGTCAGTCGTGGCCAGTGGTTTGGCACCTACAGCGCAGAGGTTGCGGTAGGCTTCGGCCACGGCTTGTTTGCCGCCCTCGGTCGGGTTGGCTTTGACATAGCGCGGGGTTACGTCAGAGGTGAAGGCCAGCGCCTTGTTGGTGCCGTGGACGCGGACGATACCAGCGCCAAGACCGGGCAGGCGGAGGGTGTCGCCCATGACCATCGTGTCATATTGCTCATAGACCCATGCTTTGGAAGCGTGGTTCACAGAGCCGATCAACGCGCGCAGACCTTCGATCGGATCAATGGTCGGCGCCTCTGTCAGAGGGGCGGCGGCGGGCGTTTCGACCCAAGGGCGGTCGTATTCGGGTGCAGTGGAGGCCAATTTCGACAGAGGCAGGTCGGCTTTCACCTCGCCGTCGAGGCAGATGAGGAAGCGGTCCTCGGGCAGGGTCTCACCGACGATGGCGAAATCGAGGTCCCATTTGTCGAAGACGGCTTTGGCCTCGGCTTCAAGCTCGGGGCGCAGGACCATCAACATTCGCTCTTGGCTCTCGCTGAGCATCATCTCATAGGCGGTCATATGCGGCTCGCGCGTCGGCACTTTTTCAAGGTCGAGGCGCACGCCGAGGCCGCCTTTGTCGCCCATTTCAACCGCCGAACAAGTGAGGCCCGCAGCGCCCATGTCTTGGATCGAGATCACGGCACCCGTGGCCATCAGCTCAAGCGTGGCTTCCATCAGGCGTTTTTCGGTGAAAGGGTCGCCGACTTGGACGGTGGGGCGTTTCTCTTCGATGGTGTCGTCGAATTCAGCCGACGCCATAGTTGCGCCGCCGACACCGTCGCGGCCGGTTTTCGCGCCGAGATAGACCACCGGCATCCCGACACCGGAGGCGGCGGAGTAGAAGATCTTGTCGGCATCCGCGAGGCCCGCTGCAAAGGCGTTGACCAAACAGTTGCCGTCATAGGCCGCGTCAAAGCGCACTTCGCCGCCCACGGTGGGGACGCCGAAGCAGTTGCCATAACCACCGATGCCTTCGACGACACCATGCACCAACTGGCGCGTCTTGGGGTGGTCGGGGCGGCCAAAGCTGAGCGCGTTCATCGCAGCGATCGGGCGCGCACCCATGGTGAAGACGTCGCGCAGGATGCCACCGACGCCGGTTGCAGCACCTTGGTAGGGTTCGATGTAGGAGGGGTGGTTGTGGCTCTCCATCTTGAAGACCAACGCTTGACCGTCGCCAATGTCGACGACGCCCGCGTTCTCGCCGGGGCCGCAGATCACTTGGGGGCCGTCGGTGGGCAGGGTGCGGAGCCATTTCTTGGACGACTTGTAGGAACAATGCTCGTTCCACATGGCCGAGAAGATGCCCATCTCGGTGTAGTTCGGCTCGCGCCCGAGGATGTTGACGACCTCGTCGTATTCCCTAGGCGTGAACCCGTGGCTGGCGATGAGGTCAGGCGTGATGGCTGGATCTTGCATGGAAATTCCCCGACTGGCGCGTTTGCGCCCTCATACAAGGGGGATTGCCGGGGGGGAAGGGGGTTTGCACCCCTTGGGGCGGAAAGACGTCAGCCACCCCAAAAGCATGGGCAAAAAAAAGGCCGAGCTAAAAGCTCGGCCAAGTCCAACAGGGAGGTATGAAGCGACGCGCCCTCGGGCTGTCAATCTTCATAACGAGCAAATAAGAGGCAGTGCTGCTCAGATCAAGGCTATTTAACATGGCAAGTCATCATGGCCGCTATGCGTTTTCTGCATGGCTGGGCCGGGTTAGGGACGGTCTAGCTCTCGCCCTCGGTGCGCTCACGCCACTGCTTGCGGTAGGTAATGATCTCTTTTTGAACGAAATCTTTGAAAGCCGCCACGCGTTTGGACTGCCGCAGTTCTTCTGGGTAGGCGAGATAGACCGGCACTTCGGCGGATTCAATGTCTGGCATCACTTGCACGATATCGGGGAAATCCTGAATCAGATAGTTAGGCAGCACACCAAGGCCAAGGTGGTGGACCACGCCCTGCAAGACGCCAAAGTAGTTGTTGACCGTTAGCATTGAGCGCAGGTCGAACATCATCAGTTCTTTGACCAGTTGCAGGCCCGCGCCGACTTGATCGCTGTCGGTGTTCTGGCAGATCAAACGGTGATCGGCCATATCTTCGAGCCGTTTTGGGGTGCCATGGGTCTTGAGGTATTCGGGGCTGGCGTAGAGCCCCATGCGCACGGACATCAGGCGCTTGCGGATCAGATCGGCCTGGCTTGGCTCTTTCATGCGGATCGCGACATCGGCCTCGCGCATGGGCAGGTCAAGCACGCGCTCTTCAAGCATCAGATCGACTTTGAGGTCGGGGTATTGCTCATAGAGTTTGGGCAGGCGCGGGGCGAGCCAGAGGGTGCCGAAACCGGTTGTGGTGGTGACACGCAACTCGCCAAAGACCTCTTCTTCGCTGTCGCGGATACGCGCGGCGGCGGCGTCGAGCCGTTTGGCCATGGCCGAGGTTGCGTCGAACAGAAGCTCGCCCTGTTCGGTCAGGATCAGCCCGCGCGCGTGGCGGTGGAAGAGGTTGGTGTTCAATTGCTCCTCAAGTCCGCGAATCTGCCGGCTGACAGCGGATTGCGACAGATTCAGCTTGTCACCCGCATGGGTCAGTGACCCTGCATCCGCGACCGCGTGAAAAATTCTCAGTTTGTCCCAATCCATGACGCGTACTTTCCTTGCCCAGCCTTTCTCCTATCTTAATAACAGGGAGAAAACAGCACAAAGCATCGCATCGCGCGATGCCGCAGCGGAAAACCTGCTATACAGGTCAGCAAGTGTGACCTATATAGGGGCAAATGACGCAAGACTGACGTGCTAGGGAGGCCCGCCATGACAACGCAGAAGATTTCACTCAACGACCGTTTCGACCTTGAGAAAAGCCCGGTGCTGCTGAACGGCACGCAGGCGCTGGTGCGGCTCATGATGATGCAATCGGCCCGCGACAAGGCGGCGGGGTTGAATACGGCAGGCTATGTGACCGGCTATCGCGGCAGCCCACTGGGCGCGGTGGACTTGCAAATGCAGCGGGCCGAGAAGAAATTGGCCGAGCATAACGTGCGCTTTGAGCCGGGTTTGAACGAGGACCTCGCGGCGACGATGCTTTGGGGGAGCCAGCAGGCGGAACTGCGCGGCGAAGGGAAATACGACGGCGTTTTCGGCCTGTGGTACGGCAAGGGGCCGGGCGTGGACCGCACCGGGGATGTGATGCGTCATGCCAATATGGCCGGCACCTCGCCCCACGGCGGTGTGTTGATGGCGATGGGGGATGACCATACGGGCGAATCCTCCACCGTATTACACCAGTCGGAATGGGCGATGGTGGATGCCTATATGCCTGTCGTCTCGCCCGCCGGTGTGCAGGAAATCTTGGACTACGGTATCTATGGCTGGGCGCTGAGCCGGTTCTCTGGCCTCTGGGTTGGCCTGAAGACGATGAAGGACACCGTGGAGGCCACCAGTGTCGTCAACGGCGATCCGAACCGGATGAAACTGATCACGCCAGATTTTGACATGCCCGATGGCGGCTTGAGCATCCGCTTGGGCGACACGCCGCACCTGCAAGAGGCGCGGATGATCGACTACAAGCGTTTCGCGGCGGAGGCGTTTTCGCACGCCAACAAGATGGACAAACGAATGTGGGGCAAGCGCGGGGCCAAGATTGGCTTTGCGGCTGCGGGTAAGAACTGGCTTGATTTGGTCCATGCGTTGAGCCTGCTGAATATCGACGAGAACGAGGCCGAACGGCTTGGGATCACGACCTATAAGATCGGCCAGACCTTCCCGTTGGACATGCAGGGCTTCCATGAATGGGCTGAAGGGCTCGATCTGATCGTGGTTGTTGAAGAAAAGCGCAAACTGATCGAAATTCAGATCAAAGAAGCGCTGTTCAACGATACCCATCGCCGCGTCTATGGCTGGCACAAGGGTGGCGCGGGCATGGAGCATGGGGAGGAACTGTTCCCGACGCGCGGCGCGTTGGACCCGATCCTGATTGCTGAGAAAATTGGTGGTATTCTCTTGGAAGAAGGCCGCGAAACCGATGGCATCCGCGCCGGGCTGGAGGCGCTGAACGAGGCACGCCGCTCGGACAATGCTGAGGATATAGCGGCACGGTTGCCGTACTATTGCGCAGGCTGCCCGCATAACTCCTCGACCAAAGTGCCGGAAGGGTCACGCGCCTACGCGGGCATCGGCTGTCACTATATGGTGCAGTGGATGGACCGCGAGACCACCGGCTTTACCCATATGGGCGGCGAGGGCGCGAACTGGATCGGGGAGGCGCCGTTCTCCAACACCAAACACGTGTTCCAGAACCTTGGCGACGGCACCTACAACCACTCCGGCGTGCAGGCGATCCGCGCGGCCATCGCGGCGGGGACCAATATCACCTACAAAATCCTCTACAATGATGCGGTTGCCATGACGGGCGGCCAGCATAATGAGGGCGATCTCGACGCGTACCGCATCGTCGAAGAACTCAAAGCGATGGGCGTGAAGAACATCGCCGTGGTCTATGACGAGAAAGAAGATGTCGACCTCACGCGCTTCAAAGGCGTTGAAGTGCATGAGCGGGCCGAGATGCCCAATGTTCAAAAGGCCTACCGGGAGCATGAGGGCGTCAGCGCAATTGTCTATATTCAGACCTGCGCCGCCGAAAAACGCCGCCGCCGCAAGCGCGGACTGTTCCCCGATCCGGACAAGCGGGTGTTTATTAATGAGGACGTCTGTGAGGGCTGCGGCGATTGTGGCGTGCAATCCAACTGTGTGGCCGTAGTGCCCAATGAGACCGAGTTGGGCCGCAAGCGGGCGATTGACCAATCCTCCTGCAATAAGGACTTCTCCTGCCTCGACGGCTTCTGCCCTTCCTTCCTGACGCTGGAAGGCGCGAAGGTGCGTAAAGACCCCACCACAGAACTGACCATCCCCGATCTGCCGATGCCTGACCTGCCAGAAATCAACGGCACTCATAACGTCGTCATCACCGGCGTGGGCGGCACTGGCGTTGTGACCATCGGCGCGTTGCTGGCGCAGGCGGCACAATTAGATGGCAAGGGTGCGGGCATGATGGAGATGGCCGGTCTCGCGCAGAAGGGCGGTGCGGTGCATATCCATTGCCGTTTGGCTGAGCGGCCTGAGGACATCAGCGCGATCCGTGTGGCCACGGGCGAGGCCCATGCGCTGATCGGTGGCGATCTGGTGGTCTCGGCGGGCCACAAGACGCTGGGGCTGACCCGTGCTGGCCGCACCGGGGCCGTTGTGAACTCGCATCAGATTATCACCGGCGATTTCACCCGCGATACCGAATTCCAGATGCCCTACGACCGTTTGTCCTTGGCATTGGAGGCGCGGTTGAAGGACGATGTGGCGATGTTCGACGCCTCTGATCTGGCCAAAGCGGCTTTGGGCGACTCGATCTTTTCCAACATGATGATCTTTGGCGCGGCGTGGCAGCGGGGCTTGCTGCCGTTGACCTTGGAGAGCCTGCACGAAGCAATCCGCATGAATGGGGCCGCTGTTGAGCGCAATATGCGGGCCTTTGAGATTGGCCGTTGGGCGGTGCTTTATCCTGAGGATGCAAAAGCAGTCAGCCAGCCGAAAGTGGTGGAACTGCCCAAGTCGCTTAACGACAAAATCGCCTTCCGCAAGAACCATCTGACCGCCTATCAAGGCAGCGGATTGGCGAAGCGTTACGCTAAGATGCTCGACGGGATTGAAGATCGTGACGTCAAAGCGGCAGTGGCTTTGGGCTATCATAAGCTGTTGAGCTACAAGGACGAATACGAAGTCGCGCGTCTGCTCATCACCAGCCGCGACAAGGCGCGGGCTGAGTTTGACGGCGACTTTAAAATGACCTTCCACATGGCGCCGCCGCTGCTGTCCAAGATGGGGCCAAATGGCCGTCCGCAGAAACGCGAGTTCGGCCAGTGGCTCGAAGGGCCGCTGCGGGTCATGGCCAAGTTCAAGGGCTTGCGCGGCACGCCCTTTGATCCCTTCGGCTATACCGCTGAGCGCAAGATGGAGCGGGCGCTGATCAAACAATATGAAGCGGATATGGCCGAGGTGCTGCCCAAGCTGACCGATCAAACGCGTGAGGCAATTGTGGCCTTGGCGGAACTGCCCTTGCAAATTCGCGGGTTCGGGCCGGTGAAACAGGCTGCCGAGTTGAAAGCCGCCAAACGCCGCGAGGAACTGCTGGCGGTGATCCGCGCGGGTGGCACCGCAACGGCCAAGGCGGCGGAGTAATCACCTGCGAAAGTTAATCGCCCGCGACTGGGGCGCGATGACTGTGGCAAAGCGCCAGACCTACGACGGGTCTGGCGCTTTTGTTTTGGCTGGTGATGCTTAGGTGACAGGTGGACGTGGTCGCCCTGCGGAACATGCCACGGCGCCCATGGATTTCCCTGCCAAAGCCTCTTATGAGTCTCCTGAAGCCGGGCAGGTCCGGCCCCAGTTTAGGTGACAACGAACCATGGCAGTTGGTATTTTCGATTCCGGTCTCGGCGGGCTGACCGTTTGGGCCAAGGTGCAAGAGCGTCTTCCTGACGTCGATTTTGTCTATCTCGCTGACAGCGCCCATGCGCCATACGGCGTACGCAAGCCGGACGATATATATGAGCTGACCTGCGCTGCGGTACAGCGGTTGTTCGATGCGGGCTGTGATTTGGTCGTTCTGGCCTGCAACACGGCATCAGCGGCGGCGCTGCGGCGGATGCAAGAGACCTGGGTGCCGCGCGATAAGCGCGTGCTGGGCGTCTTTGTGCCACTGATTGAGGCAATGACCGAGCGGCAGTGGGGCGACAACTCCCCGCCGCGCGAGGTTGCGGTGAACCATGTGGCGCTTTTTGCCACGCCCGCCACAGTGTCGAGCCGCGCTTTCCAACGCGAATTGTCCTTCCGCGCCATTGGCGTAGACGTCGAAGCGCAGGCCTGCGGCGGCGTGGTGGATGCCATCGAAGAGGGCGATATGATCCTTGCCGAAGCGCTGGTGCGCAGCCATGTCGATGCGCTCAAACGAAAAATGCCAGAGCCGGATGCCGCCATTCTGGGGTGCACCCATTACCCCCTGCTGCAAGAGGCATTTCAGGCCGCACTCGGGCCGCAGGTTCAAGTGTTCTCCCAAGCGGAATTGGTGGCAGAGTCGCTCGCGGATTACCTTGAGCGGCGTCCTGAAATGATCGGCAAGGGCGAAGCGGCATTCCTCACCACCGGCGATCCGGCCCGTGTGAGCGACCGTGCCACGCAGTTCCTGCGACGTCAGATCACCTTCACCGCCGCCTGAGCCTGCTGTAATTACCGTCCGAACGAGGGGCAAACCATGACCCAGAACATCGCAATCCTTGGCGCTTCCGGCTATACCGGGGCAGAGCTTATCCGGCTTGTTGCTGGTCATTCGTCAATGCGCATTGCCGCTTTGGGCGCGAACTCCAAGGCGGGTCAACGCATGGCTGACGTTTTCCCACATTTGCGGCATCTTGACCTGCCTGCGTTGGTCACGATCGACGAGATCGATTTTTCGCAGATTGACCTGTGCTTCTGTGCTCTACCGCATAAGACGTCGCAGGAGGTGATCTCGGCGCTGCCGAAGGACCTGAAGATCGTTGACCTCTCCGCCGACTTCCGCCTGCGCGACCCTGAGGCTTATGAAAAATGGTACGGCAACGCCCATGCCGCGGTCGAGCAGCAGAAAGAGGCGGTCTACGGTCTGACCGAGTTCTACCGCAAAGAAATCGCCGCCGCGCGGTTGGTGGCGGGCACCGGGTGCAATGCAGCCACCGGGCAATTTGCTCTGCGCCCGCTGATCGCTGCAGGCGTGATTGATCTTGATGACATCATACTAGACCTGAAATGCGCGGTATCCGGGGCGGGGCGCTCGCTGAAAGAAAACTTGCTGCATGCGGAGCTGAGCGAGGGGTATCATGCCTATGCGCTCGGCAGCACGCACCGGCATTTAGGCGAGTTCGATCAGGAGTTCTCCGCCATTGCGGGTCGGCCCGTTCAGGTGCAATTCACCCCGCATCTTGTGCCAGCAAACCGGGGTATTCTGGCGACCTGTTACGTTAAGGGTGACGCGCAAGCCATTCATGACACTCTGAAAACCGCATATGCCGAAGAACCCTTTATCAAAGTGCTCCCCTTGGGCGAAGCCCCCAGCACGCGGCATGTGCGCGGCTCGAACTTTTGCCATATCGGCGTCGTGGCGGACCGTCAGGCCGGCCGCGCCACCGTGGTCGCGGCGCTCGACAATCTGACCAAAGGCTCCAGCGGGCAGGCGTTGCAGAACGCCAATCTGATGCTGGGGTTGGATGAAACCGAGGGGCTAATGATGGCTCCGCTCTTCCCATGAGGGCGTTATGAAAAGCCTTAAGAAACAACGTCGCATCCAGATCATCGCAGTGGCAGCCGTTGCACTGGTGCTGTCGACCGCGCTGATCGGCTATGCGTTACGGGACGGTATCAACTATTTCCGTGCGCCGAGCCAAGTCATCGCAGAGCCACCCGGACCGACAGAGGTGTTCCGCATCGGGGGACTGGTCGAAGAAGGCTCGCTCAAACGCGGGCAGGGTGAGTCGATCCGCTTTTCTGTCACCGATGGCGGCGCGTCTGTGCCGGTCGTATTTACTGGCGTGCTGCCGGATCTTTTTGAGGAAAACCAAGGGATGGTCGGGACCGGGCGCTATGTGAGCGGCGTCTTTGTAGCCTCTGAAATCCTTGCCAAACACGATGAAACCTACATGCCCAAAGAGGTGACGGATGCGCTGAAGGCGCAGGGTGTCTACCGCGAGGGCGATAGCTGATCTAGCTCTGCTGCGCACGTTGCGCAGACGGTGTGTTAACCGTTCCTCTTCAGCCTGTTCTAGCGCAGAACAGGAGGGCAGAGATGCAGTCAGTCAAAGAGATCGCCCAAGCAATTGTCGCCCGCGAGGGCGGGTTTGTGAATGACCCGGACGATCCGGGCGGGGCGACGAATTTTGGTGTCACCATTCACACAATGCGGCGGCTGGGGCTGGACCTGACCGGAGATGGGCAGGTCGATCTCTCGGACGTGCGCAGCCTGAGCCAAGCCCAGGCGGTGGATATTTTTATCAAACATTACTTTGACGCACCGCTGATCGCGGAACTGCCTGAGCCGCTTCAGGCGAGCGTCTTTGATATGTATGTGAACGCCGGGAGCAACGCCGTTAAGATCCTGCAACAGCTGCTACGAGAAATGGGTCACGATATCGCTGTCGACGGCGCTATTGGCCCCCAGACCATACGCGCCGCGCATGGGGCGCTGCGTGCCGCGCCAGATCATCTGGTCGATGCCTACGGTATTGCCCGGCGCAATTACTATTTCCGTCTGGCCGACCGCCGCCCCGCAAGCCGCAAATATGCGCGCAATCAGGCGGGGGGCAAAGGTGGTTGGATCCGTCGGGCCGAAGAGTTTATCGCACCGCAATATCATATGACACCGGCGGCATTCGTGCAGAGGGTGGCAGCATGGGGTTGATCGAACGTATCTTTACAATGGTTTTCGGCGGCGAGCGTAACATTGTGCGCGACACCGTCGAAGTGTTCCGCGAAAACGCCGAAGCGAGCGCAGAGCGTGCGCATACTGTTCAGGGTCAAGCCATGGCGCAATATGGGGCGGAGTTCGCCGTGGCGCGGCAAGGTGGATTTGACCGCTTTATGGATGGGGTTAACCGCCTGCCGCGCCCGATGTTGGCGCTTGGCACCTTGGGGCTGTTTGTGACGGCGATGATCAATCCACTGTGGTTTGCCGAGCGTATGCAGGGCATCGCCTTGGTGCCAGAGCCGCTCTGGTGGCTCTTGGGCGTGATCGTTTCCTTCTACTTTGGTGCCCGGCAACAGGCCAAGGCACAGGCGTTTCAGCAAGCCATCGTCGGGACGATCACGCGGGTGCCGCAGGTGGTCAACAATATCGAAGCGCTGCGGACGCTGAGGACCGATACCCCGCAGGTCGCGAACACTGGAAAAGACAGCCGTCTGACCCTTGCCGCATTGGAGCCCTCCGACAATCCGGCACTCGATGCATGGCGTCGCAGCCGGGCGTTAGCTGCGACCGATTGACCATCTTCCCCGCGTAATTTGGCATGGCTTAGGGGGCGCTGGCCCCCTATAGTTCGGCCCATGATTACAGAACTTGGACATTTCGCGCTGGTGCTCGCTTTTGGCGTGGCCTTGGTACAGATGGTGGTGCCGATGTGGGGCGCATGGCGCGGCCGTGCGAGTTGGATGGCGGTGGCCGAGCCTGCGGCAGGCGCACAGTTTGCCCTGATCGCGCTGAGCTTTGGCGCGCTGATGTGGGCCTTTATCACCTCGGATTTCAGCTTGCGTCTGGTGGTGGCCAATAGTCACTCGGCCAAGCCGATGCTCTATAAAATCAGCGGCACATGGGGCAACCACGAAGGATCCATGCTGCTTTGGGTACTGATCGTGGCACTGTTTGGTGCTATGGCCGCTTGGTTCGGCGGCAATTTGCCGCCGCGTTTGCGGGCGCGGGTGCTCTCGGTTCAGGCGGCGATTGGGGTGGCGTTTTTGGCGTTCATCCTTTTTACCTCCAACCCGTTTTTGCGCATGGGCACGCCGCCTTTTGACGGGCAAGACCTGAACCCGCTGTTGCAAGACCCCGGTTTGGCCTTCCACCCTCCCTTTCTTTACCTCGGCTATGTCGGCCTGAGCATGTCGTTTAGTTTCGCCGTCGCAGCGTTGATCGAAGGCCGTGTGGACGCGGCGTGGGGCCGTTGGGTTCGGCCTTGGACACTGGCGGCTTGGGTGTTTTTGACCATCGGCATCGCGCTTGGCTCGTGGTGGGCCTATTACGAGCTGGGCTGGGGTGGGTTCTGGTTCTGGGACCCGGTCGAGAATGCCTCCTTCATGCCGTGGCTCTTGGCCGCCGCGCTGCTGCATTCGGCCATTGTGGTCGAGAAACGCGAGAGTTTGAAAAGCTGGACGATCCTTCTTGCGATCTTGGCGTTTGGCTTTTCGCTGATCGGGACGTTTATCGTGCGCTCGGGCCTGCTGACCTCGGTTCACGCCTTTGCCAATGACCCTGAGCGTGGGGTCTTTATCCTCGCGATCCTTGGTTTTTTCACAGGTGGCGCTTTGGTGCTTTATTCGATGCGCGCCAGCGTGTTGGAGGCCAAGGGCGTCTTTGGCCTGCTAAGCCGTGAGACCGCGCTGGTGGTGAACAACCTGCTGCTGGCGGTGGCCTGTTTTGTGGTCTTCGTCGGCACCATGTGGCCACTGGTCGCTGAGATGTTCCTTGACCGTAAGCTGAGCGTGGGGCCGCCTTTCTTTAACGCTGCGTTTACTCCTTTCATGGTAGCGCTCGGGCTGATCCTGCCGATTGGCAGTGCGATGCCGTGGAAACGGGCCAAGATCATGCGCGCCCTTTATCCGCTGCGCTATGCCTTCGTTCTTGCGCTGGCGCTCGGTGGGCTGGCCTTTGCCATGCAGAGCGGGCGTGGGCTTTTGGGGCCAATCGGTATGTTCCTTGGCGCCTGGCTGGTCATGGGCACGGTTGTTGACCTGATGCAGCGGTTGGGCCGCGGGCCGGGCAAGCTGCGCCGGTTGCGGCGTCTTCCGCGTGCGGATTGGGGCAAAGCCACAGCGCATGGCGGCCTTGGTGTGACCATGGCGGGGATCGCGGGGCTGATGGCTTGGGCGGTGGACGACATCCGCGTGGCGCAGATCGACACACCATTTGACGTCGGCAGCTACACGCTCACGCTGAACGAAGTGCGTGAAGAGCGCGGTCCAAACTACCTCACCACCATCGCAGAACTGACTTTGGCACAAGACGGCGCGAAAATCGCGACCCTGCGACCCGAGAAACGTTTCTACCCGGTGGCGCAGATGCCCACCACTGAGGCGGCGATCGACTACAACCTCGCGCGGGACGTCTATGTGGTTATCGGCGACGCGCAGGATGGCGGCGGTTGGGCCGTGCGGACCTACATCAAGCCGATGACGAACTGGATCTGGATCGGCTGCGCCTTAATGGCCCTTGGGGGACTGCTGAGCCTTAGTGACCGGCGCTTTCGGGTGGCCGCAGGGGCGCGCAAACAGCCCGAAGGGGTGCCTGCGGAATGAAACGACTGCTGCTGATCCTGACCCTACTCGCCAGCCCCCTCTGGGCGGTCCAGCCTGACGAAGTGTTGGACGATCCTGCCTTGGAAGCCCGCGCACGCGAGTTGAGCCAAGGGCTGCGCTGCCTCGTTTGCCGGAACGAAAGCATTGATGAGAGCAACGCGAGCCTTGCCCGTGACCTGCGCCTTTTGCTTCGCGAACGTTTGGTGGCGGGCGACAGTGATGAGGAGGCAGTCGATTTCATCGTTGGCCGCTACGGCGAATATGTCTTGCTCAATCCGCGTGCCACCGGGGCGAACTGGTTGCTTTGGGGGGCAGGGCCGCTGATGCTCTTGCTGGCTGGTGGGCTTGGGCTGGTCTATCTTCGAGGTCGCGCAGGCGGCAAGGCGGCGACAGAAGCGCCGCTTAACGCAGAAGAAGAGGCCCGGCTGCGCGATATTCTCAATCGCTGACGCGCAGTTCTTCTGGTCGCGCCGACGGGCTTTGCTATGCTGCGGCCAAGCAAATATCGAGGTATCCTGATGAGCTATGAAACGATCACCTATGCGCTGAACGATGGCATCGCATTGATCACCCTCAACCGCGCGGACAAGATGAACGCGCTGACCACGCAGATGCGGGCTGAGATTACCCAAGCGGTGACGCAGGGTGGCGAGGAAGGGCGCGTTGTCGTGCTGACCGGGGCGGGACGCGCGTTTTGCTCGGGGCAGGATCTCGGGGATCGGGCAGGCGGCGCTGCCATCGATCTTGAGCAAACCCTTGACGAGGAATATGCGCCGATGCTGCGGGCGATCGTCAACTGTCCGGTGCCGACCATCGCCGCTGTGAACGGCGCAGCGGCGGGCGCGGGGGCTAATCTAGCCTTGGCCACGGATGTGGTTTTCGCCAGCGAAAGCGCGTACTTCATGCAGGCATTCACCCGCATTGGGCTGATCCCAGACGCGGGCGGCACCTATGTCTTGCCGCGCCAAATGGGCATGGCAAAGGCCATGGGGGCCGCGCTTTTCGCAGACAAGATCACCGCGCAGCAGGCCGATGACTGGGGCATGATCTGGCAAGCGGTGCCCGATGCGGAGTTTGATGCGCATTGGCGGGCGAAGGCCGCGCAGTTGGCGGCAGGGCCGACAGCAGCCTATGCCGAAGCAAAACGGGCGATCCGGGCAAGCTGGGACAACGGTTTTGAGGATCAATTGACGCTGGAGGCCAAAGCCCAAGGGAAATGCGGCAAGTCGCATGACTTCATGGAGGGGGTCAGGGCGTTTACTGAAAAGCGTGCGCCAAAATTCGAAGGACGCTAAGGGCTAGCAACTGCGTTCGACGAGCAAAACATCTTTTGCCGAAGGCGCCGGGCCACCGGCCCGCGCCACCACCGCCACAGCGACACCATCCGCCAGAACGGTATGCACCGACCCCGACACGCGCCGGATGGTGATCTTGGGCGGCCTTTGTCCCTTGTCGTAGACCACGGCGATTTGATCGCAATCATGCTGTGTGTCCGGCACCAGCGCGCCATGCGGTGCCGGTACGTCGCCGGAGGAGGGCTGCGTCAGGCCAACCGCGCAGTCCCAGCGAAGCCTCTTTGTCCGATCTAATACGGCCATAGCGCAATCCTTGGTGTTGAGGCGGCATTCGCCACTGCGGGTTTATCGAGTCCGGGTAAGCTGCCATAGCGCCGCCACAGGATTGCCCGCGAACACTGCAACAATGCGACCCCGGAAAGAGGCGTTAAGCTTAACGGTAACGGGAAGTTGTGAATCGGGTCAAGCGGGCGGAATTATTGTAAACCAGCGCGCAACAATGCCTAAAATTAGCCTTATTTTGGCAGGCGGTGTTTCGAAACTGGCAAAACGCTTGGAAACATTCGCGCTTTTCCGGGCGGATTGCGGAAAGCTTAACTGTTAGGCCCGTGCACCTGCGATTCGTGCAGGGCAGGGCGCCACGTCTGATTGTCGCCGTGGTGGCAACAACGGTTTAAGACCGCTTAAAAAAAGCGCCGCCAAAACGCGAAACGCCCCGCGTGGCGGGGCGTTTGTTTGTTCGGTATCAATGCCGTTCAGCGGTTCTCGATATCCACATAATCGCGGGAATCTTCGCCAAGGTACAGCTGGCGCGGACGGCCGATTTTCAGTTGCGGATCGCTAATCTGCTCTTTCCACTGCGAAATCCAGCCAACGGTCCGCGCGAGCGCAAAGATCGGCGTGAACATCGATGTGGGGAAGCCCATGGCTTCCAAAATGATGCCCGAATAGAAATCGACGTTGGGGAAGAGTTTCTTCTCGGCGAAATACGGATCTTCAAGCGCCTGTTTTTCGAGTTCCTTGGCAACCTGAAGGATCGGATTGTCCTCGACCCCCAAAAGCTCCAGAACCTCATCCGCGCTTTCTTTCATCACGGTGGCGCGGGGGTCGTGGTTTTTGTAAACGCGGTGGCCAAAACCCATCAGACGGAAGGGATCGTTCTTGTCCTTCGCGCGGGCGATGAATTCGGGGATACGGTCAGGTGTACCGATTTCCTTGAGCATTTCGAGGCAGGCTTGGTTCGCCCCGCCATGCGCCGGGCCCCAAAGGCAGGCAATGCCGGCAGCAATGCAGGCAAATGGGTTCGCACCGGAAGAAGACGCCAAACGCACGGTCGAAGTCGAAGCGTTCTGCTCGTGGTCGGCATGGAGGGTAAAGATCCGGTCCATCGCACGGCTCAGGATCGGATTAACCTCATATTCCTCGGCAGGGACCGCGAAACACATGCGCAGGAAGTTTGACGCGTAGTCCAGATCGTTGCGCGGATAGACGAACGGCTGACCGATCGTGTACTTATAGGCCATCGCAGCGATTGTCGGCATCTTGGCGATCAGACGGATCGAGGCGACTTCGCGCTGGTGCTCGTCCGTAATGTCGGTGCTATCATGATAGAAGGCCGACATCGCGCCAACCACGCCCACCATAACGGCCATCGGGTGCGCATCGCGGCGGAAGCCACGGAAGAAATACATCATCTGCTCATGCAGCATGGTGTGATTGGTCACCAGACGCTCGAAATCCTCGAGCGCCTTGGGGGAGGGCAGCTCACCGTAGAGCAGCAGGTAGCACACTTCGAGGTAGTGCGATTTGCTCGCCAACTGTTCAATCGGATAGCCCCGGTGCAGCAGCACGCCCTTATCTCCGTCGATAAAGGTGATCGTGCTGTCGCAAGCGGCAGTTGAGGTGAAGCCGGGGTCATAGGTAAAGACGCCAGCCTGCGCATAGAGCTTGCGAATGTCGACAACATCAGGCCCATCGGTCGGGCTGTGGATCGGCAGATCGAAGCTCTGTTCATCAATCGTCAGCGTTGCGGTCTTGTTTTTATTGGTCATGAAGTCCCTTCCCGAATGTTGGCTGCGAGGTAGGCCCCGCCGTCTGGGCTAGGCCCCGCAAAAGAGGGCCGACCCGGTCACTTATATCGTGCTGCCTTGAGAAGTGGTTAACCAAACTTCACGTGGCGGCGTCTGTCAGTCGGGCAAGGGTTTCATCGCGCCCCAGCACCAACATCATGTCAAAAACCGATGGGGTGACTGCCCTGCCAGCAAGTGCCGCCCGAAGCGGACCCGCCAGCTTGCCGAACTTGGTGTCATGCGCAGCAGCAAAGCCGTTCAGCACCTCCTCCAGCGTTTCCTTGTTCCAGCTAGCATTTTGCAAATGCGGCGTCAATTCCGACAGTATGCCACGGGATACCGTATCAAGATTTTTGCTGGCCTTCTCATCCGGCTCGATGGGGCGGCTGGCCAAAATAAAGGCTGCCTTTTCAAGAAGTTCCGGGAAGGTCTTCGCGCGATCCTTCAGGCAATACATCGCCCGTTCCAAGCCGTCGGCTTGCGCTTCCGTAAGGGCAGCTTTGCCAGCGGCATCCAGATAGGCTTCAATTTCGCGCCGCAGTGCGGCATCATCAGCCTGTGCAATGTGCTGACCGCAAAGGTTTTCCAGTTTCTTAAGGTCAAACTGCGCGGGGCTTTTGCGGATGCCATCAAGGTCAAACCACTCTTTCGCCTGAGCATCGGTAAAGAACTCGTCATCACCGTGGCTCCAGCCCAACCGCGCGAGGTAGTTGCGCATGCCAGCGGCGGGAAAGCCCATCACCTGATATTCCTGCGCGCCCAAGGCGCCGTGACGTTTCGAAAGTTTCTTGCCATCCGCGCCGTGGATCAGCGGGATATGCGCCCAGACTGGCACGTCCCAGCCCATCGCTTCATAAATCATCATCTGTCGCGCGGCGTTGTTGAGGTGATCGTCGCCCCGGATCACATGGGTCACGCCCATGTCATGGTCATCGACCACTACCGCCAACATATAAACCGGCGTGCCGTCCGAGCGTAGCAAGATCATGTCATCCAACTGGTCGTTGCGGATGGTGACATCGCCCTGCACCTGATCCCGGATCACGGTGGTGCCTTCGAGCGGCGCCTTGATACGGATGACATAGGGGGCATCCGGATGGTTCGCCGGATCCGCATCGCGCCAGGGGGAGCGATACAGCGTGCTGCGGCCCTCGGCCTTGGCCGCATCACGAAACGCGGTGATTTCATCTTGCGAGGCAAAGCATTTGTAGGCCTTGCCTGCGGCCAGCAATTCCTGCGCGACGGCGGCATGACGCGGGGCGTTCTCGAACTGGCTGACGATCTCGCCGTCGTGGTCCAGCCCCAACCACGCCATCCCTTTCAGAATCGCCTCGGTCGCCTCCGGGGTCGAGCGCGCGCGGTCTGTGTCCTCAATCCGTAGCAGAAATTTCCCACCACGCCCGCGGGCGTAGAGCCAATTAAATAGGGCCGTACGCGCGCCCCCGATGTGCAAAAACCCGGTGGGCGAAGGGGCGAAACGGGTCACAACAGGGGCGTTCATGGCAAGGCCTTTCGGTCAGAAATATGAATGGCGCAGGGTGGTGTTTACCATTTGCTAACCACAGACACCCTAGCATTTCAGCCTGTCTACCCAGTGCGATCCGCGGGGGCAAGCGTGGGGCTATTGATCCAGATACGCGATATGATGCTGCGCCAACGCGGGCATCTGTTCAATTGGGTGCCGGTTTGTCTCGCGGTCGGGATCGGTTGGTATTTTGCGCTGCTGGAAGAGCCTTCGCTGCAAATTCTCGCCGCGGTAGCTGCGGGAGTTGTGGCGCTCACACTATTGAGCCGGCGGTTGCCCGAAGCCGCGGCCCCGCTTGCCCTTGGCGTGGCGCTGGTGCTGAGCGGGTTGATGCTGGCCGCAACACGCGCGCATTTGGTTGCAGGGCCAGTCCTCGGTTGGCGCTATTACGGCCCTGTGGAGGGGCGTATTGTGGCGCTGGACCGAAGCCAATCTGACGCGCCGCGTGTGACGCTGGATCAGGTCCGGCTTGATCGCGTACCGCCTCAGCGAACCCCGGACCGTGTGCGCGTGTCATTTCATGGAAAAATCGAAGGGATCGTGCCAAAGCCGGGTTTCCGCGTGATGACCACGGCACATTTGCTGCCCCCGAGTGGCCCGGTCGAACCCGGCGGTTTTGACTTTCAGCTCCAAGCTTGGTTCGCGCAGCTGGGAGCTGTCGGCTATACCCATGCGCCGCTGCTGGGGGTGAAAGCGGTTGAGAGGGGGGGGGACAGAATTGCTGTTGTTTCGCTTGCGCATGGCGGCTTCGACGCGCGTGCGGGGAGCGCTCCCGGGCGACGTCGGCGGTATCGCTGCCGCCATTACAACCGGAGACCGCAGCGCTATATCCCAAGACGCCCTGCGCGACCTGCGCCACAGCAATCTCGCGCATCTTCTGGCGATTTCCGGCCTTCACATGGGGCTGCTGAGCAGTGTCGTCTTTGCCGCCATCCGGCTGTTGTTCGCGCTGCACCCGTTCACCGCGATGCATCTGCCGAGCCGCAGCATCGCAGCGGCGGTCGCTCTGGTGGCGGCAACTGGCTATCTCGCCCTGTCAGGCGGGAACGTCGCCACTGAACGCGCCTATATTATGGTGGCTGTGGCCCTTTGCGCCTTGATGATCGGACGCCGTGCAATATCGCTACGCGCAGTGGCCGTGGCGGCAACCATAGTTCTAATCCTTCGGCCCGAGGCGCTTTTGGGACCGGGATTTCAAATGTCCTTTGCCGCCACTACGGGTCTGGTCGCGGTGTTCAGTTGGATACGCGATGCGGAGGCAAACTTAATTCCGCGCCGGTTGCGCCCGGTGGCGGCGGTTGTCCTCTCGTCGGCGATCGCCGGTGCGGCCACTGCACCAATCTCTGCCGCGCATTTTAATACGCTTGCGCATTATGGGTTGGCGGCAAACCTGTTGTCGGTCCCGCTGATGGGCATTTTGGTGATCCCCGCCGCAGTGATCGCATTGCTGCTTGCCCCCTTAGGTTTGGAAAACATCGGGCTTTGGGCGATGGGCTTAGGACTGCACTGGATACTTGGCGTTGCCGAAATCGTCGCCGCGCTGCCGGGCGCACAGGGACATGTCACAAGTCCCAATTCTTGGGTCTTACCGCTGCTGACACTTGGGTTTCTGCTATTGGTCCTGTGGCAAGGACGGCTGCGGTGGAGCGGGGCTCTGATGATGACGGCTGCTCTAGTGCTGTGGCAAGACAATGACCGGCCCGATGTCTTGATCGCGGACAACGGAACACTGGTGGGCGTAATGACGCTTCAAGGCAGGGCTCTGAGCAAATCAAAGGGCGCTGGCTTTATCGCACGCAACTGGCTGGAAAACGACGGGGATGGGGCGGATCAAATCCGGGCCGCGGCCCGGTGGACGGCTGCAAAGCGCAGCTTGCCCATCATCCACCTGTCCGGAAAACACGCCGTCGCTCAATTCACAGGCTGCAAGTTCGAACAGCTGGTGGTGGCTTCAGTGCCCATGGATAAGGACCGCTCCTCTGACTGCGCTGTCTATGACCCACCGCGCCTGCGCGTGACAGGTGCGGTGGCCTTACATCAGACATCTCAAGGCTGGCACGTCGTGACAGCGCGAGAACTGGCTGGGAACCGACTATGGAACCGTCAACGTAAAAGAGGCAGAGACGATCAGTAGGTTCTAATCAGCCCAACCAATCGCCCCTGTACCTTGACCTTATCGGATGGCAACACGCGCGTCTCATAAGCTGGATTAGCCGCTTCCAATGCGACAGAGGAGCCCTGACGCCGGAATCGTTTCAGCGTCGCCTCCAAGTCCTCGACCAGTGCCACAACGATATCCCCGTTATCGGCCACCGATGTCTCGCGGATCACGACAATATCGCCATTGTTAATACCCGCTTCGATCATCGAGTCGCCCTGAACCTCAAGCGCGTAATGCTCTCCTTGACCTGCGATCATCCCGCCGGGCACGGTCACGTTGTGAGACGTTTGCGAAATTGCCTCAATCGGAACACCCGCCGCGATACGGCCCATAACTGGCACGTCGAACGCATGCTGCGTCGAAACATTACGGGCAGCGGCAGGGGGGGCAGTATCAGGACGATCGCCATCAATCACCCGAGGCGCAAACCCCGGAGCGCCTCCAAGACTCTCTGGCAATTTGACCACTTCTATTGCGCGCGCACGGTGCGCCAGACGTCGAATGAAACCACGCTCTTCCAAGGCGGTAATTAACCGATGGATGCCGGATTTAGAGCGCAGATCCAAAGCCAACTTCATCTCATCAAAACTCGGCGGGACACCGTCGCGCTGCACTCTCTTATGAATAAAAGCCAACAAATCGAGCTGTTTCTTAGTCAGCATATGCGCCCCCTGATGAATTCTGCCTTTTGTTCTATGGACGTTCCCGTTTTGTGTCAATACCCAACAATCAAAGCGGGAAACACTTTTGCATTTCACCCGCTTCGCGAGGGGGATCATGAGGCGGACGGACCATTAGAACATCGGCGGTCGAAAGGACTGATAAAAGTGAGGAATCCTGACGGTCATCAGGAAAAACTTTGCCCTCACGCAGGGTTGCACGCATGTAATGTGCTCGGGGGCCATTTGACCCGAGATCTCGACCAAGTGGCGCATCAAATCCTTCGGGATGCACAGCTTCGACCCCCAAGAGCCGCTGCAACATCGGCAACACGAAGACTAAGCCGCAAACCATTGCAGACACTGGATTTCCCGGCAAGCCGATCATTGCAGCGGCGCCCAGTTTGCCAGCCATCAGCGGCTTGCCGGGGCGCATGGCGACTTTATAGAAAGATTGCTCCAACCCAAGCTCGACTGCGACGGGGGCCACAAGATCATGATCACCCACTGAAGCACCGCCAATGGTTACGATTAGATCGGCACCCGCAGCCAGCGCGAAAGCTTGTTTAAGCGAGGCTTCTGTATCCCGCGCGATGGGGAGAATACGCACGTCAGCGCCTGCGTTTTCGAACATCGCGGCCAAACCGTAGCTGTTTGAGGCAATGATCTGGTCGGGTCCGGGAGTCTCGCCCGGTTGGACAAGCTCATCCCCGGTGGCAAGGATTGCGACAACGGGTTTGCGCGTGACAGGCACAACAGCGTGGTTCATGGCGGCCAGCAGAGCGATATCTGCGGGTCTTAGCAAACGCGGCGCGGTCAACTGGTCGCCTTCTTTGAAATCCCCACCTGCCGGTCGAATATTATCTTTTGAATCAATATTGTGGCCAAGAGTAATGAGGTTGCCACGCCGCGTAACATCTTCTTGTATGACGACGAAGTCAGCACCTTCAGGGATCGGTGCGCCGGTAAAAATCCGTACCGCTTGACCAGCGCGCACCGTCCCCGAAAAACTGTGTCCAGCAGCGGACTCGCCGATGACCTTGAACATCGCATCTGGTTCTACCTCGGACCGGCGCAGCGCATATCCATCCATGGAAGAGGCGGCAAAGGGCGGTTGGGTTCGGCGGGCGGTCAGGGTCTGTGCAAGCACCCGACCGTTTGCCGCGCGCAGAGGCACGTTTTCGAAAGGAAGGGGGGAGACGAGGTCAAGAACGGCGCTTAGCGCCTCTTCGACGCTAATCATGGCGCTTCGTAACGGCCTGATTTTCCGCCGTCTTTCAGCAAAACCCGCGTGCCGCCGATTTCCATTTCCTTGTCAACGGCCTTGGCCATATCGTAAACCGTTAAGGCAGCCACGCTTGCGGCTGTGAGCGCTTCCATCTCTACGCCCGTTTGGCCGGTTGTCTTGACGGTTGCTGTGATCCGCACGCCCGGCAGATCGGCATCGGGTGTCAGGTCAACGCTCACCTTCGTGATGGGCAACGGATGGCACAGAGGGATCAGATCCGCGGTGCGTTTTGCGGCCATGATCCCGGCAAGTCGTGCCACACCCATGACATCACCCTTTTTAGCACGACCTTCGGTAATGATTTCAAGTGTTTCCTGCGCCATCTTAATGTGACTTTCGGCGCTGGCAATACGAGACGTGACAGGCTTTTCGGACACGTCAACCATATGGGCATCGCCCTCGGCGTCAAAGTGCGTTAGGGCCATTACATCCCCCCCGGGGCCAGCGGATTGGCCAGCAAATCGCGGGTGGCCTGTTCAACGTCTTCCTGTCGCATCAGGCTTTCGCCGATCAGGAAACAACGGGCCCCATAAATCGCCATATCGGCAAGGTCGGCGGGGGTGTTGAGCCCGGACTCACACACCAGCATCCGGTCATGCGGAACCGCTTCGGACAGTTGACGTGTTACATCAAGAGACGTCTCGAAGGTATTGAGGTTGCGGTTATTAATGCCGATCATCCGGCTGGTAAGCTTCTCTGCCCGGGTCACTTCTGCCGCATCATGCACCTCGATCAGCGCGTCCATGTTCCATTCATGCGCAGCCTGTTCAAGCTCGGCCGCTTGGGCGTCTGAAACCGAGGCCATGATGATCAATATGCAATCGGCCCCCAGGGCCCGTGCTTCGGCTACCTGATAGGGATCGTAAAGGAAGTCCTTGCGCAGGACGGGCAGATCACAGGCCGCGCGGGCCTCGACCAAGAACTCTTTCGCGCCCTGAAAACTTGGCGTGTCAGTGAGGACCGACAGGCACGTCGCGCCGCCCGCGGCATAGGCTTGGGCCAAAGCGGCTGGTTCGAAATCGTCGCGGATCAAGCCTTTGGACGGGCTGGCTTTTTTAATCTCGGCGATCAAGCCATATCCCTCGCGCGACGCTTCATGAAGCCGTTGGGCAAAGGGGCGCACAGGTGAGGCGGCACGCGCGGCAGATTCGACGTCAGCCAAGGGTCTTTCGGCCTTGGCTGCGGCTATTTCTTCCAGTTTATAGGTTTTGATCTTTTCCAGAATTGTGGCGGTCATGGCATCCTCACGGCTTTGCCCATTGTATGGCGGGCTTGCCGTGATGCTGCAACCAATCATTGACCTTGGAGAAGGGACGAGAGCCAAAGAACCCGCGATGTGCCGAGAGCGGTGAGGGGTGTGGGGTCTCGATTTTGAGATTTCTTCGCGGATCGACCATGCGTGCTGCCTTTTGGGCCTGCGCACCCCAGAGCAGATAGGCACGCGGGGTGTCAGACAGGCGCTCCAACACATCTTGGGTCAGATTTTGCCAACCCAGCTTTGCATGGCCGTTGGGCTCGCCTGCAGGCACGGTCAGGACATTATTCAAGAGCAGCACGCCCTGATCGGCCCAGAATCGCAGATCAGCGGTTTGGGGTCGGACATCAAAGTCAGCTTGTAACTCTTTGTAGATATTCGCTAACGAACGGGGCAGGGGCTGTGTGTCGGGTTCAGCGGAAAAGGCGAAACCATGGGCGTGGCCGGGCGTCGGGTACGGGTCTTGGCCGAGGATCACCACCTTAACTTCGTCGGGCGGGGTGCGTTCTAGCGCGGCAAAGATCTGTGGTGCGGGCGGCAAAATCTCGCGCGGATCGTCGGCAAGTGCCTTGGCGATGCGCGGCCAGTCTTGGTCAAAAAACGGCAAAGCGCCCCATGCGCCAAGTTTTGGGCGCGGGGCGGCTGTCATTTTTCGTGGCTGATCCGAGCGACCTTTTCAACCCGGTCCCGCGCAGCACCGCTGTCGATGCTCTCTCGCGCCATTTCGACGCCGGTTTTCAGGTCCGCGGCGGCGTCAGCCACGACCAAAGCCGCAGCCGCGTTAAGCAGCACCGCATCACGGTAGCCGGACGGCGCGCCCTCCAGCAAGGCCGCAAAATGTTTGCTATTTTCTTCTGGGGCGCCGCCTGCGATGGCTTCGAACGGATGGACCGGAAGGCCCGCATCTTCGGGGTGTAACTCACGCATCTGCACGACGTCGTTCTCTAGGGCCGCGACCCAGCTTACGCCGGTGATGGTTAATTCGTCGGTTCCGTCGGAGCCATGTACCAGCCATGCTTTTTCCGACCCAAGCTTCTTTAAGGTCAGCGCCATCGGCTCGATTAAGTCGCGGGAATAAGCGCCGGTCAGCTGCCGTTTCACCCCGGCGGGATTGGTGAGCGGGCCGAGGATGTTAAAGATCGTGCGGGTGCCAAGTTCGGAGCGGGTGGGCATTACATGGGCGACGGCAGGATGGTGCATGGGCGCCATCATAAACCCGATCCCGGCTTCTTGTAGTTCGCGTTCCACAACGCCTGGGCCGACCATGACATTGATCCCCAATTGGGTCAGCGCGTCTGACGCGCCGGATTTCGAACTGAGGTTCCGGTTGCCATGTTTTGCCACGACGGTATTCGCGCCCGCGACCACAAAGGCCGCAGCGGTGGAGATATTCAGCGTCCCTTTGCCGTCTCCGCCTGTACCGACGATGTCGATCGCCCCTTCGGGCGCATGAACGGGATTGCATTTGTGGCGCATCACTTGAGCGGCTGCGGCATATTCCGTCACCGTCTCCCCCCGCGTGCGCAGCGCCATGAGAAAGCCGCCGATCTGACTGGGCGTCGCCTCGCCATCGAACAGGATTTCAAAGGCTTCAACGGCCTGGTCAGATGTCAGCGGCCCATTGGCGGCAGCGTCCAGCAGGGGTTTTAATGCGCTACTCATGCCGGGACCTTCATCTCATTCAGGAAGTTTTGCAGCAGGGCGTGGCCATGCTCGGAGCGGATCGATTCAGGGTGAAACTGCACGCCATGCAACGGCAGTTCGCGGTGTTGCAGCCCCATGATCGTGCCATCCTCAAGCGCCGCAGTCACCTCAAGACAATCGGGCAGGCTGGCGCGTTCAACCACCAGCGAATGGTAGCGCGTGGCGCCAAAGGGCGAAGGCAGCCCCGCAAAGACGCCTTTCCCTTGATGTTGCATTTGTCCCAGTTTGCCATGCACGATGTCATCCGCACGCACGACCTTGCCGCCAAAGGCTTGACCTAAAGTCTGGTGCCCCAGACAGACGCCCAAAAGCGGCAGCCGGGCTTGGGCTGCGGCATGGGTCAGCTCTAGGCAAATGCCCGCCTGATCCGGGTCGCAAGGACCGGGGGACAGCAAGATCCCCGCAGGGTTCAGCGCCATCGCATCGGCCACGCTCAGCGCGTCATTGCGGTGCACCTGCACATCCGCACCGAGGCTGCCAAGGCAATGGACAAGGTTGTAGGTAAAGCTGTCGTAGTTATCGATAAGCAGCAGCAAGGGGCAGCCATTTCTTGTATTAGGTCTGGAGAAACCACGCCGGAGCGCGGTATAGGTTTGAGCATACATGTTCAGGCTTGGACCCTATCGTCAAGAGTGTGGGCCAAGGCATTTGAGGAAACGCCACAGCGAAAGACGTGGCGCAGGCAGCGGGAGTAGGGAACATGGCACGCGGATTTTTGAGCGGGCTGATTTGGGGCGGCGTCGCGAGCATTGGCGTTGTTAGCACGCTTTCATTGATCGCGCCGCTTCCTTTGCCGCCGCAGGTCGGTGATGCGGCCCCCGGCGCTGGCCCCGCTCCCGCGCGTATTCGGTTAAGTGATGTCGCCGAGCAAGACCGTTTGCCCGAGACACCGCCTGCGTCAAACCGCGCCGTGCTGCGCACTGACGCGCCCGAGCAAGACGACCTTGCCGCGCTGGATGCCGATGCACAAGCGCCGGCTGGATTGCCTGAAACGGGTGAGGCCGAAGGGCTGAGCACGCCTGCTGATCCCACGGGCGAAAGCCCCGCCCAACCCGGTGGGGAGGAGCCTGTGCTGCCCAACCCCCAATCCACTGCTCCAGCCACGCCACCGCTTGCCGAAGAACTGTCAATCAGTACCGAACCCGCGCAGCCCCCGGCGCCTGAGATCGCCGCTATTGAAGGAGCTTTCGACGCACCCGCAGAGATCGAAGCGCCGCAGGTTGTTGAGGAGGAGGCCATTACCCTTCCCGCGCAGGAGCAGGCCCCAGAGCCGACCCTTGCAGAAGAGGGCGAAGCCGAGCAGCCCGCGCCCGCAGCACCGCAAGAGCGCGTCGATGAGAGCGCGGCTGAGCCCGCCACGCAGACCGACCGCGTGACTGAAGTCGTCCCCGGTCCCGGACCGGAGGCGCAGACCGAGGTGAATGTGCCTGATTTGCCGCAGGCCCCCGACACCGCGTTGCGCCCGCCTTTGGAACAAGCGATTCTGGAAGCCGACACGGCCCAAGGAGATGCGGGCGATGAGAGTGAGGCGGGGGCTGCTGCTGAAACGGCTGAGCCCCGCCCCTCGATAGGCACCCCCGCGACCCGTCTCACCGATCGCGGTGGCGCTGTGGTGATCAACCGACCTGACGCGGCAGAGGCTGACCCGCAGGACGCAACAGAGACCGAGGACGCCGCCCAGCCTGAGACCTCGGCGGATACCCGTCCCATCGTTGCCAACCGCGTTGCTGTTGATGTGCCCGACGGTAAACCTTTGATGAGCGTTGTTCTCATTGATGATGGCTCCACCGTGATTACCGGGGACGCGGGTCTCGCCGCGCTGCGCAGCTTTCCCTATCCGCTTAGCTTTGCTGTTGATAGCAGCCTGCCTGATGTGGCGGACCGTATCGCGACCTACCGTGAGGCGGGGTTCGAGGTTCTGGCGATGGTTGATCTGCCGCAAGGCGCGCAGCCCAGTGATGCCGAGACAAGCTTTGCCGCAACGCTGGACCGGATCGAAGGCGTTGTCGGCGTTCTTGAAGGCACCGAAGCCGGGTTTCAGGGCAGTCGCGCTTTGGCCGATCAGGTGACCGATATTCTGCGGCTGTCCGGTTTGGGCTTGGTGACACAGAACAAAGGGCTCAACACCATGCCCAAGCTCGCGCGGAAGGATGGCGTGCCTGCGGACCCGGTGTTCCGTGATTTCGACAGCAAAGGTCAGACTGCGCGCGTGATCCGGCGTTTTCTCGATCAGGCCGCATTCAAAGCCGGGCAGGAGGGCGCGGTGATCATGCTGGGCCGTTTGCGCCCCGATACAGTCTCGGCGCTGTTGCTCTGGGGGTTGCAGGACCGGGCGAGCGATGTGGCCTTGGTGCCGGTGTCATCCGTGCTACTGCGCGAGGAATAAACCCGACTCAGATGATCTCGTCTTCGTCAAAGAGCGGGTCTTCTTCCAACTGGCTGACCAATTCGTCCACCGTGGCTTCAGCAGCGCGGGGGCCGAGTTTGGCGAGGTGAAAGACGGCATCGCCTTCGTTTACCACAGGCAGCATGGCACGCCCGATCAAGATGCCCGGCGCATCGGCCAGCAGTTCGGCCTCTTCTTTTCCAAAGGGGTCGGACACGATGGCCAACAAATCGCCTTCAGCCACGGTTTCGCCCTCGGCCCGGAAGGTCCGCAGAAGGCCACCCGCCGGAGCGCGGAGCCAATGGGACGCGGTGCAAATGTAGGGCGCAGAGCGGGCGCGGGCGATGCCCTTGGCGGGCAGCATGTCTTGCCCGCGCATAACCCGCAGGATGCCCGCAAGCCCCGCCCGCACGGCCATTTCATCAAAGCGCAGCCCCTCACCGGCCTCATAAAGCAGGATCGGCGTGCCTTCGCGCGCAGCCACGGCCCTTAGCGAGCCATCGCGCAGGGGAGAGGTCAGTACCACCGGAGCGCCGAAATCGAGCGCCATTTTCTGGGTGACCGTGTCTGCCGGAGAGACCCGCACCTGCGGCAGGTTGGTGCGGTGGATCGCGGCGGAGTGCAGATCAATGCCAAAATCGCAGCGCTGCACCACCTCATGCAAAAAGATATGCGCGAGCCGCGCGCCAAGACTGCCCGAGGGCGAGCCGGGGAAACAGCGGTTCAGATCGCGGCGGTCGGGCAGGTAGCGCGAGCGGTTCAGAAAGCCGAAGGAATTGACCACCGGTACCACGATCAATGTGCCGCGCAGGGCGCTCAGCTGCGGCGCACGCAGCAGGCGGCGCAGGATTTCGACGCCGATGACCTCATCGCCATGCACGGCGGCAGAGACAAACATCGTCGGCCCCGCGCGTTTGCCGTGGAAGACTTCAAGCGACAGATGCACTGGCGTGTGATCGGGCAGGATCGAGACCGGCAGATCAACAGCGAGGCTGCTGCCGGGGGCAACGGAATGTCCCGCAATCTGAAAGGGAGCGCGGGGGGGCATGGTCAGCCGTTGCCTTTGCCGCCAAAACGCGCCGCGTCAGCGGCAGCACGGCGGATCGCGCCGGATTTATGCACGGTTTCCATGAACTCGGCCTCGGGGTCGCTGTCATAGACCACACCGCCGCCTGCTTGGATATAGAGTGTTTCATCCTTGACCACAGCGGTGCGTAGGGCGATGCACATGTCCATGTCGCCGCCCGCGCTGAAGTAGCCCACACCGCCGCCGTAAACGCCGCGCTTTTCGGGCTCCAACTCGTCGATAATCTCCATCGCGCGGACCTTGGGCGCACCGGAGACCGTGCCAGCGGGCATCCCGGCAAAGAAGGCATCGAGCGCGTCGCAGCCGTCTTTCAACTCGCCCACCACGTTGGAAACGATGTGCATGACATGGCTATAGCGTTCGACGATGAACTCTTCGGTTGGGCGCACGGTGCCGATCTTGGCCACCCGGCCCACGTCGTTGCGGCCCAGGTCGAGCAGCATGAGGTGTTCGGCCAGTTCTTTCGGATCGCTCAGCAGATCGGCTTCAAGCGCGCGGTCTTCTTCTGGCGTGGCCCCCCGTTTGCGGGTGCCAGCGATGGGGCGGATGGTGACTTCATTGCCAAAAACCCGGACGAGGATTTCAGGGCTGGCACCAACGACATGGAAGCCACCAAAGTTGAAATAGAACATGAACGGCGAGGGATTGGTGCGCCGCAGCGAGCGGTAAAGCGCGAAGGGCGGTTGGGTGAACCCCTGCGCCCAACGTTGGCTCGGCACCACCTGAAAAATGTCGCCTGCAACGATATAGTCCCGCGCCTTTTCGACCGCGGCCTTATAGCCGTCGCGGGTGAAGTTGCTGACCGGGTCTGGTAATTCGGCGGCTTGCCCCATCTCGCGCGAGGTCGGCGGCATGGCGCGTTCCAGATCGCGCACGGCGTCCATAACCCGCTCAGCGGCCTGCGCATAGGCGGCGCGGGCGGATTGGCCGTCAGACACCCAAGCGGGCGACACGATGGTCACTTCGCCCTTCACACCGTCTAGCACCGCCACGACCGAGGGGCGCAGCATCAGCGCGTCGGGCAGGCCGAGCGGATCGGGGTTTACGTTGGGCAGATGTTCGACCAGCCGGATCATGTCATAGCCGAGATAGCCAAAGAGACCGGCAGCGGCTTGGGGTAGGTCATCGGGCAGGGTGATACGCGACTCCGCGATAACCTCACGCAGACAGTCGAGCGGATTGCCCGGCATCTGTTCAAAGGCATCCGCGTCATAGCGGGCCGCGCGGTTCAGCGCCGCCGTCTCGCCCCGGCAACGCCAGATCAGGTCGGGTTTCATGCCGATGATCGAGTAGCGGCCCCGAACATCGCCGCCAGTGACGGATTCCAGAACAAAGGCGTTCTCACCATCCCCGGTCAGCTTGAGCATCAGCGACACCGGCGTGTCGAGATCGGCGGCAAGTCTGGTGTAGACGATCTGGTTTTCCCCCGCGTCATAGGCGCGGGCGAAACTGTCGAAATCCGGGGTCAGGGCCATGGGCGTGCCTATCAGGGAAAGTTCACATGCACGGCTTGCACCGCACGCTGGTCGATCTGCGGCGCGGTGCGGCGCAGGACCGCCTCGCTGTAGATGTTGAATAGATCTTCTGCCAAGGCTTGATCCAACTGCTCAGACAGGCGCGTCATCAGCGCTTTGGTCTCATCGCTCTCCGCCGCCGGGGTGATGCTGTCGAGACGCAGGACGACGACGTGATCCGTCGCAGGCAGCACCGCGACGCCGCCCTCTTCAAGGTCAAAGACCTGATCCATGAAGCCTTCGGGCGTGCCATCAACGTAAGCACCGCGGGTCATATTCTCACCGATTTTTGGCTCAAGACCAGCAGCTTCAAAACCACCGCCTTCGGCCAATTGCGCGGTCAGCGTATCGGCCTTTTCGGTCAGACGCTCCACAATCTGCGCGTTGCGCCATGCGGTTTCGACTTCGGCGCGGGCGGCGTCAAAGGGGTTGGGGCGCTCGGGTTTGGTTTCATCAAGGCGCATGGCAAAGATGCCGCCGTCTTCAAGCTGGTCGATCTGCGGGAAGTCGTTCTCGCTCAGCGATGCGGCGGCCTGCCGGAAGGCGCCATAGGCGGCGATGCCTTCGCTGCTGTCTTCGGTCCAGTCGATCGTGCCCAAGCGCATTTTGGTTTCCTCAGCGAGGTTTTCCAGCGTGGCGCCGCCTGCAAGTTGGTCGTCGATCTCTTGGGCGCGGGCCTCAACTGCGCGGGTCGCGCGGGAGATGGCGAGGGTTTCTTCGAGCACTTTACGGGCCTCTTCAAAGGGCACGTTTTGGGCGGGCAGCACGGCGTTCACACGGAAAAGCGCCGGTCCAAGCGAGGTGGGCAGAGGGCCAACGATATCGCCTGTCTCAGCCGAGAAGACCGCGTCGCCAGCGGCATCAAGATCGGATTTCGCCACATCGCCCATGTCAACGTCTTGCAGCGCCAGACCGCGTTCTTCGACCAACGCTTCAAAGGTTGTGCCGTCCACTTCGAGCGCGGCAGCGGCTTGATCGGCAGCTTCCTCATTGGCGAAAACCAAACGCTCGACCAGACGCCGTTCGGGTTGGTCATATTCGTCGCTGCGGGCTTCATACTCGGCGTGCAGTTCCTCTTCTGGCACCTCGACCTCGTCCAACAGGTCTTCGGGCGAGAGCCAGGCGTAGGTGATGCTCTTGCTCGCGGGCAGCATGAAGGCGTCTTGGTTGGCCTCGTAATAGGCTTTCAACTCTTCCTCAGTGGGCGCTGGCAGGGGTGCGTCGAGGTCATCGGCATCCATCTGCGCCCAAGTGAAGCTGCGGGCTTCGCTGACGTAATCGACCAAGGTGCGGGCATAGGTATCGGGCATCGACACGCCACCAAGAACAGCGCGTTGGAGCAGGCCGCGGGCGGCCTCTTCGCGCAGGGAGGTTTCAAACTCCGCCTCGCTCATCCCGCTTTGCTGAAGAGCAAAACGGTAGCCTTCGCGGTCAAATTTGCCGTCAATGCCCTGAAATGCCGAGATCGAGACCACTTCGTCGCGCAGGGTCGCGTCACCGATGGAGATGCCCATCTCATCGGCTTCATTATCAAGCGCCCGGTTGCGCACGATCCGTTGCAACACGGCGCGGTCAAGGCCCATTTCCTGAGCGCGGGCAAAGGACAAGCTTTCGCCCGTCTGTGCCTCAATCGCGCGGATTTCCTGCTGTAACTGGCGGAAGTACTGATCTACCGAGATCGACTTGTCACCGACGCTGCCAATGCTGCGCAGATTGCCACTAAGGTTGATCGCGCCAAAGCCGCCAAGACCCAAGATCAAAAGGCCCATCAAGGCCCAAACGGCGGTTTTCGAAAAGCTGAAGCCTTTTTTGGCCATGACACGGTCCCTCGTTAATTTCGGACCTGTCTATGCGCTGTATGGCAGGGCTGCAAGCCTGTCGAAAAGGGTGGTCAGACCGGCCGCATCAAGGTTGGCAAAGGCGATGCGCAACTGCGCCGCGCCGCTGTCGTCGCCCTCCGGCGTGAACATCGTGCCGGGCAACGACAGCACGCCCGCATCGCGCACCAAACGCGGGGCGAGATCAGCGGATGAGATGTCAAACGGATGACGCATATAGGCAAAATAACCGCCCAGACCGAGCAGTTCCCAGCCCAGCGTTTCAAGCTTAGGCATCAGGTCAGAGATTGCTGCACGGCGCGCAAGGATTTCTTCGCGTTCGCCCGCGAGCCAAGGGCCGAGGTTCTGCATCCCCCAAAGCGCGCCATGCTGGCCGATTTGCGCCGGGCAGATCGCCACGGTGTCGAGGAATTTTTCAACCTCCGCCAGCCGCGCTTTGCTGGCGATCATCGCGCCGACCCGGTGGCCGGTCAGACGGTAGGCTTTGGAGAAGGAATACAGGTGGATCAGCGTGTCATCCCAATCAGGATCGCTGAACAGCGCGTGGGGCGGGCCGGGACGGCTGTGAAAGTCGCGGTAGGTCTCATCCAAGATCAGCGCGATGCCGTGGCGGCGGGCGAGGTCGAAGAACTCTTGCACCAAGGCGGCAGGATATTCGACGCCCGTCGGGTTGTTCGGTGTGATCAGCGTGATGGCGCGTGTGCGTGGGGTGATCAGCGCTTCGGCGCGGGAAGGATCGGGCAGCATGTCGGATTCGACCGGCAAGGGCAGGGCAGTGACGCCGCTCATGTCGAGCCACATTTTGTGGTTAAAGTACCACGGCGTCGGCAGAATCGCCTCATCGCCCTCACCACACAGCGTGGCGATTGCTGCGGCGAAGGCTTGGTTGCAGCCCGACGTGATACAGACCTGCTCGTCGGTCACAACGCCCGCGTATTTCTCTGCCGTTTGCCGCGCCAGTTCCGCCCGCAGTTCCGGCAGACCCAGCACCGGGCCGTAGAGATGCGCCTCGTCGTTGTTCAGCACCACCTCCGCCATTGCCCGGCGCAAGGCTTCGGGGGGCGGATCGACAGGGGCGGCTTGGCTGACGTTGATCAGCGGACGATCCGCAGAAAAGGCGAGGCCATCAAGCCAACGCCGCGCCTCCATCACCGGGGGGAAGAATGTGGTGGCGGTGCGCGAGAGCGTCATAGGGGCAGTCCGGAACAGAAGGGAGAGTAGGGCGCGGCGCTGCGCTGGTCAGTCTTTGCCGCGATAGGGCTCGACATATTGCAGCGCCATGTCCCAGGGGAAGAAAATCCATGTGTCTTGGCTGACGCCGGTGATAAAAGTATCAACCTGTGGCTCGCCTTCGGGTTTGGCATAGACCGTGGCGAAATGCGCGTTAGGGTAAAGCGCCCGCACCAGTTCAATGGTTTTGCCGCTGTCGACCAGATCATCAACGATCAGGATGCCGGTGCCATCGCCCATGATTTCGGCATCCGGTGATTTCAGCACCTTGGCGTCACGGCGTTGGTCAGCCGCGCCGCCGCCCGAATGGTAGGACATGACCGAGATCGTATCGACGGTGCGAATGTCCAACTCCCGTGCGACGATCATCGCGGGGGCCATGCCGCCACGGGTGATTGCGACCACTGCACGCCATGCGCCATTGTCGGGGCCGAGCCCATCCAGCCGCCACGCCAGCGCGCGGCTGTCGCGGTGGATCTGATCCCAAGAAATATGAAAGCCCTTTTCATGGGGCAGGCGCGAGGCGTCTTTCGGGTTGCTCATAACGTTCCTTTGCTGCGGCTGGCGCGGGAACCCGCGCGATGATGTTGAGGCGCGTTATTCCTTGGACATGTCCGGCGCGTCAACCGCCTTCATGCCAACGACGTGATAGCCCGCGTCGACATGCAGGTTTTCACCCGTTGTACCGCTGCCAAGATCCGAGAGCAGGAAGAGCGCGGCTTTGCCCACGTCTTCGGTGGTGACATTGCGGCGCAGGGGCGAATTGTACTCGTTCCACTTCATAATGTAGCGGAAGTCGCCAATGCCGGAAGCGGCCAGCGTCTTGATCGGCCCGGCCGAGATCGCGTTGACGCGGATGCCATCTTTGCCAAGGTCTTCGGCGAGGTATTTAACGGATGCTTCGAGCGCAGCCTTGGCCACGCCCATCACATTATAATGCGGCATAACCTTTTCCGCGCCGTAGTATGTCAGCGTCAATGCGCTGGCACCGGGCGACATCATCTTCTCCGCACGTTGCATGACAGCGGTGAAGGAATAGACGGAAATATCCATCGACATGGCAAAGTTGCCACGGCTGGTGTCGATATAACGCCCGCGCAGCTCGCCCTTGTCAGAAAAGCCGATGGCGTGGACGATGAAGTCAAGGCCATCCCAGCGGTCTTTCAGCCCATCGAACAGCGCGTCTATCGAGGTTTCGTCGCCCACATCGCAGGGCAGAACGATGTCGCTGCCCAACTGCTCCGCCAAAGGACCCACGCGCTTTTTCAGCGCTTCACCCTGATAAGAAAAGGCCAGTTCAGCCCCCGCATCGGCCAGCGCTTTGGCCACGCCCCATGCGATGGATTTGTCATTCGCAAGGCCCATGATCAGCCCGCGTTTGCCCTTCATCAGTTCGTTTCCCATACCGGCGCCTTGTCCATGTTCTGTTTTGTTGGGCATGGTTTAGGCGATTGTGCGCAAAGCGGCAAGGCTGGAGCGGCCGCCGGCAGGTCCAATGGCGCAGATCCCACAGCGGGCGCCTGCGCAGCGATACAGGCCCAGTTGTGCTTTGCAGGGCGGGGGGATATTAAGAGTAAAAACAACAGGCTTACCCAAGTTTTTTCACATTTCGATGTGACAAGGATCGGGTAGGTGGGAACGCCAAAGGGCGGGCCGATGGCTTAGGAGAGACGCAAAATGGAAGCGCGCAGCGGCATTTTTCAAGGCGAAGACCCTTTTGTCATCGCGCAAAGCTGGCTGCGGGAGGCCGAGGCGTCAGAACCCAACGACCCCAACGCCATCGCACTCAGCACCGTGGACGCCTCCGGAATGCCCAATGCCCGGATGGTGTTGCTCAAGGAAATCGAAGCGGCGGCTTTCGTTTTCTACACCAACTATGAAAGCGCCAAGGCGCAGGAGTTGGACGCGACGGGAAAGGCGGCCTTTGTCATGCATTGGAAATCATTGCGGCGGCAGATCCGCGTGCGCGGGTTGATCAGCCGCGAAGATGGGCCGAAGGCAGATGAATATTTCGCATCAAGGTCGCTTAAAAGCAGGCTGGGGGCCTGGGCCTCGCGTCAGTCAAGGCCCCTGTCCGGGCGCGGGGCGCTAATGGCCGAAGTCGCCAAGGTGACGGCCCAACATGGCGTGAACCCAAAGCGCCCGCCGTTCTGGGGCGGCTACCGGATCACTCCGCTTGAGATCGAATTTTGGGCGGACGGAGAATTTCGCTTGCATGATCGCTTTCAATGGCGACGCTCTGATCCTGCGGACCCTTGGCAGGTCACACGGTTAAACCCATAGGGTGAAATGAAGAGAGATGACGACGGTGTTAGATAAGCAGGACACGGCAACCGCTGAGCAAGCCGACACAGTGCAAGGGCTGGTAAAATGGTTCGACCCCTCCAAGGGGTTCGGCTTTGTCGTCGCTGACAACGGCGGGGCGGATATTTTGCTGCACGTCAATGTGCTGCGCAGCTTTGGGCAAAGTTCGGTGGCCGATGGTGCGCGCGTGGAGATTAAGGTCCAGCAGACCGATCGGGGGGCGCAGGCCGCGCAGGTGCTGTCGGTCACCCCACCTGCCGACCTGCCACCCGTCGTCATAGAACGCGCCGGGTTCGATGCCGAGACTTTGGCGCAAACCGACCTCAAGCCCGCCCGTGTGAAGTGGTTCGATAAGACCAAAGGCTTCGGCTTTGCCAATGTCTTTGGCTGCTATGAAGACGTGTTTTTACATATAGATGTGTTGCGCCAGTCCGGTCTGGCCGATCCGCAGTCGGGCGAAGCCTTGGCGATGCGGGTGGTGAACGGCGAACGGGGCTATTTGGCAGCGGAGGTTCGGGCATGGGAAACAGTCGTTCGCGAGGATTGAGCGCTGCCGCGATTGGCGGGGCAGTGCTGGCGGGGGTGTTGACCGCCAGCAGCGCGATGGCCGGGGCGTGCCGAGACAATGCGGTCAGCCTGCGCGGCGATTGGGGAACAGCGCGATTCTCGGTTGAGATTGCCGACGACCACGCGGAACGCGCAAAAGGGCTGATGTACCGCGAAGAACTGCCGCTGAGTGCGGGCATGTTGTTTATCTATGAAGCGCCCCAGCCGCTCAGTTTCTGGATGCGCAACACGCTGATTCCTTTGGACCTGCTCTTCATCGACGCACAGGGCGTTGTGCAGCACATCCACCATTCGGCCAAACCGCTGGACGAGACACCGATTCCCGGCGGCGACGATCTGCTGGCCGTGCTTGAGATCAATGGCGGGCTGTCACGGCGCATGGGGATCACCGAAGGCACACAATTGCGCCACCCTGCCTTTACTGAGAACGACCCAGCTTGGCCTTGTTGAGCAAGGTTTTTCAACGAAATCGAATATTGCCGCATCTTTAGGTCATTCGGGGCTTTTCAATCCGCTGTCATATGTTTAAAGAAGCCTCAGTCGGAGCGTGGCGCAGCCTGGTAGCGCACCTGTTTTGGGTACAGGGGGTCGGAGGTTCGAATCCTCTCGCTCCGACCACTTTTTAAAGTTGCATAGGCCGATCGTTCGGTGGCACGCAGCTTGGTAGATCACTTCTCTATATATTGTTGAGATAGCCTCTATGCCGCTACAGGTTGTGGTTTTCAGGGAGCGTCTGACCGTGATGATTCTGTCGCGCTTTAGCTGCGCAGCTTGGATTTGCGGCGCGTTGTTTAGATTTATTAAACAACGTTGCTTTAACGCTGCGCATCGCCGCTAAAACATCCCGATCCTGTGGATGGATCAGCAGAGCGCACCAGTTCCCCACGCTAACTTTATCGTCTCATTGGATTATTCGCAGTGCCGCCCCTTATCCGCCCTGCGGGTAACTCTGGGGATATTTATGGGGTGAATCGCGTGCGGTTCGCGAAGTTGCATTCAAACATTACGGTCAACCTAAAGATACAAACTCGTTTACAAAAAAACCGTTGACCAAATAGGGCGACCTACGCCAGTTTGTGGAGGTCGGGAGAGATGCTACAATATGTAGTAGCAGGCAGCCGCCGCGCTTTCCGGCAAAGGGATTGGGTACAGGATCATTTTGTCTCGCAGGGACAGCCGTCATCGGTTGCAACGCCGATGCTGGAAAGCGTTCTGCGGCCCATAACGATCACGGTGAAGCGCTCTGCGATATGCAGATCCGCTTGGCAGTTGGAAATGCTGGAAACGGGGCAGCGACAATGAAAATTGAACGGAAATTCACGACGGTCGGGCAGGACGCCTATGCGGATTTGGATTTTGTCACTACGGTGTCTGAAATCCGCAACCCTGACGGGTCGGTGGTGTTCAAGCTCGACAATGTTGAAGTCCCCAAGGCTTGGAGCCAAGTCGCCAGCGATGTGATCGCGCAGAAATATTTCCGTAAAGCGGGCGTGCCAAGCGCGACGCGCAAGGTCAAAGAAAAAGGCGTGCCGGAGTTCTTGTGGCGCTCGGTGCCTGCCGAGGGCGCAGAGATGGGCGGTGAGACGTCGTCCAAACAGGTGTTCGACCGTCTCGCGGGCGCTTGGGCCTATTGGGGCTGGAAGGGCGGCTATTTCACCACCGAGGAAGACGCCCGCGCATATTATGACGAGATGCGCCATATGCTGGCCAGCCAACGCGCCGCGCCGAACTCGCCACAGTGGTTCAACACTGGCCTGCATTGGGCGTATGGCATCGATGGCCCGGCGCAGGGGCATTACTATGTCGACTACAAGACCGGCAAACTGACCCGCTCGAAATCTTCCTATGAGCACCCGCAGCCGCATGCCTGCTTCATCCAGTCCGTCGGGGACGATCTGGTGGGCGACGGCGGCATCATGGACCTTTGGGTGCGCGAAGCACGGCTTTTTAAATACGGATCAGGCACAGGCACTAACTTTTCATCGCTCCGCGGAGAGGGCGAGAAGCTGTCGGGCGGCGGCAAGTCGTCGGGTTTGATGGGGTTCCTCAAGATCGGGGACCGCGCCGCTGGCGCCATCAAATCCGGCGGCACCACCCGCCGCGCGGCCAAGATGGTGATTGTCGACGCCGACCACCCAGATATCGAGGATTTCATCAACTGGAAGGTGCTCGAAGAGCAGAAGGTGGCGAGCATCGTCGCCGGCTCCAAGATGCACGAGCAGAAGTTGAACCTGCTGTTCGACGCGATCAAAGCATGGGACGGGGTGGAAGAAGACGCCTATGATCCCGCCAAGAACGAGCAGCTGAAGCAGGCGATCCGCGAAGCTAAAAAGGTCGCGATTCCCGAAACTTACGTCAAGCGCGTGTTGGATTACGCGAAGCAGGGGCACACCGGCATCGAATTTCCGACCTACGACACCGACTGGGATTCGGAAGCCTATAACTCGGTTTCTGGCCAGAACTCCAACAACTCGATCCGCGTCACCAATGCCTTCCTCAGAGCCGTCGAAAAGGATGCCGACTGGGAGTTGATCAGCCGCACCGAGAACCGAGTGGTGAAGACCGTCCGCGCCCGTGACCTTTGGGATCAGGTCGGCCATGCCGCTTGGGCCTGCGCCGATCCCGGCATCCAGTACCACGACACCGTGAACGACTGGCACACATGCCCCGAAGACGGTGCGATCCGTGGCTCGAACCCCTGTTCGGAATATATGTTCCTCGACGATACGGCCTGTAACCTCGCCTCGATGAACCTGCTGACCTTCCTCAAGGATGGTGAGTTCCAAGTCGACGATTACATGCACGCCTCGCGCCTCTGGACCGTGACGCTGGAGATCAGCGTGATGATGGCGCAGTTCCCGTCCAAGGAAATCGCCCAGCGGTCTTATGACTTCCGCACGTTGGGGCTGGGCTATGCGAATATCGGCGGGCTCTTGATGAACATGGGCTATTCCTATGACAGCGACGAGGGTCGCGCACTTGGTGGGGCGCTGACGGCGGTCATGACCGGTGTAGCCTATGCGACCTCAGCGGAGATGGCGGGCGAATTGGGCGCCTTCCCGGGCTATGCCAAGAACGCCGAGCATATGTTGCGCGTCATCCGCAATCACCGCACGGCGGCCTATGGCAAGTCGGATGGCTATGAGCAGCTGTCTGTCAAACCAGTCCCGCTGGATCACGCCAACTGCCCGCAGGCCGGACTGGTCGACATCGCCAAATCCTGCTGGGACGAAGCGCTGAAACTGGGCGAGGCCCACGGCTACCGCAACGCGCAGACATCCGTCATCGCGCCCACCGGCACCATCGGTCTGGTGATGGACTGCGATACCACCGGGATCGAGCCCGACTTCGCGCTGGTGAAGTTCAAGAAGCTCGCGGGGGGTGGCTATTTCAAGATCATCAACCAGTCCGTGCCCGCCGCGCTTGAGAAACTCGGCTACGGCTCGGCCCAGATCGAAGAGATCGTCAGCTACGCGGTGGGCCATGGCACCATCGGCAATGCGCCCGCGATCAACCACACCACGCTGGCGGGCCACGGTTTTGGCGCCAATGAACTGGCCAAGATCGACGCCGCGCTGAAACAGGCGTTCGACATTCGTTTCGTGTTTAACCAATGGACGCTAGGTGAGGCCTTCTGCACGCAGGTGCTGGGCATCCCGACGGAAAAGCTGAACGACCCAACCTTCGACCTGCTGCGTTCGCTCGGCTTCAGCAAGGCGGACATTGAAGCAGCCAACGACCACGTCTGCGGGACCATGACGCTCGAAGGCGCGCCGCATCTGCGCGAAGAGCATTACGGCATCTTCGACTGCGCGAACCCCTGCGGCAAAAAGGGCAAGCGCTACCTGTCCGTCAACAGCCACATCCACATGATGGCGGCGGCGCAGAGCTTCATCTCAGGGGCGATCTCCAAGACGATCAACATGCCGAATGACGCGACGATTGAAGACTGTCAGAAGGCTTACGAGCTGAGCTGGTCCTTGGGCATCAAGGCCAACGCGCTCTACCGCGACGGGTCGAAACTGAGCCAGCCCTTGGCCGCTGCTCTCGTAGAGGACGATGAGGATGCCGCCGAAATGCTGGAAAGCGGCAACGCGCATGAGAAAGCCGCTGTGCTGGCCGAAAAGATCGTCGAAAAGGTCATCGTCAAAGAGATCATCAAATCGCACCGCGAGAAGATGCCGCAGCGCCGCAAGGGCTATACGCAGAAGGCCAACGTCGGTGGGCACAAGGTCTATCTGCGCACCGGCGAATATGAAGACGGCAAGCTGGGCGAAATCTTCATCGACATGCACAAGGAGGGGGCGGGCTTCCGGGCGATGATGAACAACTTCGCCATCGCGGTCTCGGTCGGTCTGCAATACGGCGTGCCGCTGGAGGAATTCGTCGATGCCTTCACCTTCACCAAGTTCGAGCCCGCGGGTATGGTGCAGGGCAATGACAGCATCAAACAGGCGACCTCGATCCTTGATTATGTGTTCCGCGAGTTGGCGGTGTCCTACCTTGACCGGACTGATCTGGCGCATGTGAAGCCTGAAGGCGCTACCTTTGATGATCTCGGTCGTGGTGAGGAAGAGAACCTCTCTAACGTCACCGAGTTAAGCGAAACCGCTGCGAATAAGTCGCTCGAAGTGCTCAAACAAATCAGTTCCTCAGGTTATCTGCGCAACCGTCTTCCGCAGGAGTTGGTGGTGCTGCAAGGCGGGCAGGGCGCGGAAACCGGCGCGACCCTGCAAACCGTCACGCCGCAAATGACGGGCGCGGGCGATATGGCGGTGGCGGTCAGCGCGACAGCTTCGACGTCCGCAAGTGCGGTCGGGATCGACGCGCGGGCCAAGGCCAAGATGCAGGGCTATGAAGGGGAGGCCTGCGGTGAGTGCGGCAACTACACGTTGGTACGCAACGGGACATGCATGAAGTGCAACACTTGCGGCGGCACGAGCGGCTGTAGCTGATTTGTACTTGGCCTGACTTGCAGCGGGGTAGGTGGGGAAAGCCTGCCCCGTTGTAAAGGTGTTCAACGACGCGCGGTTTGTCTCTTTCGCTCGTCGGTAAAGGATTTGTTAGGAAAATCCGCCCTATGCTCCATGCCACAAGACCCAAAAGGCCAGAATGGGTACGGTAGAGGAGCGCATGGAATGTAGGATGTTTGATGGATTGTAAAACGTGTCGCCTGAGGCGACCTTAACCCATGGCCTATGTCCCTGACGAAAGTCACCGGGGCTGATGACCAGATATGTTTCTTCCGGCTTATGGCGGTGGTCCGGATAGAGGGTGTCAGGACCCACCAGCGATATGCCGAGTGTGACATCGTCTCTGGGTTCAAGGCCGTTCTTGCCAAAGATTACAGCGTTGGCGTGGTTGTCGGTAAAGTTTTCGCTCGCGCCTGTCAGGTCGCCTGCACGTCGCGCCCAATTAAGCGAGGGTTCCAACGCAAAGAACGAGTCCATAAGTCGGGTCAGGTCGGGTGCGTGTAAGGTTTCAGACCCCATGCGTCTGAGTAACTGACATACCGGAAGGCGCTGACTTGGTCGGACAGATTGCGGTTTGACCCCTTCCAGCGCATCAAAGGCTTGATGCAGGGAAGCGAGCGCGCGTGGGTCATTGGTGCGGTGAAAATAAGCCTCTCTAGCTGCGTCTAAAAATGCTTCGAGGCTGGGATCTCTGCTGGTCATAGGTCCCTTTTATCCGAAGCGGATTTTGGCTCAGGCCGTTAAGATGACCGAAGTTCAGTTTGGCTTCTCATCGCTAAAGGGTCCGAGAGATACAGCGAGCCCCGCCCCGCGTAGCACGATAGAATTTCCATTCTGCTGCGACAGCGGGGCGAAAGCAATGATCGCTATGATCAGTGCCAAGATGACACCGATCATAGCGAGATTTCGGGCGATCAAAGTCGCAGGTCTCAATTCTTGATGATGTTGTGTTCGGGACCAAAGGGGAAGCCCGTGATGTTTTCCACTTTGTCTTCGCCAATCACAAGAATGTCGTGTTCCCGATAACCACCAGCGCCGGGCTGACCTTCGGGGATCATCACCATCGGCTCCATCGATACGACCATACCGGGCTTCAGTTCTGTCTCAATATCCTCGCGCAGTTCAACGCCAGCCTCGCGCCCATAGTAATGGCTCAGCACACCAAAGCTGTGACCATAGCCAAAGGAGCGATATTTCAGCAGATCCCACTCGCGGTACATCTCGTTGAGCTCAATTGCGATGTCCATGCAACGCGCACCGGGTTTGATCAGCTCTAGCCCGCGCTCATGCACTTTGACGTTCTTTTCCCAGATATCGAGGCTGGCATCATCCACGTGATCGCAGAACAACGTCCGTTCCAGGGCGGTGTAATAGCCAAAGATCATTGGGAAAGTGTTCAGGCTAAGGATCTCGCCCGACTGCACCTTTTTGTTGGTTACCGGGTTATGCGCACCGTCGGTATTGATGCCCGATTGGAACCAAGTCCAAGTGTCCATCAATTCGACAAAGGGAAATGAATTCGCAATCTCGCGGATCATGGCGTTGATGCCTGCAATCGCCACTTCGTGCTCGGGCACGCCTGCTTTAACAGCGGCTGTCACTGCGGCACCGCCAACATCGGCAACACGTGCGCCTTCTTTGATCAGCTTAATCTCTTCTTCGGATTTGATGGTCCGCATCCACATCGCAGGCTGACCAACGTCCACCAGTTCGACGCCCGGCAGGGCATCCTGGATCATCTGGCGGTATTCGAGCGATACATGATCGTATTCGATCCCGACACGCCGCGCGCCTTTTGTTAGCTGTTGGATCGCGCGGTAGAAATTGTCGCGCCGCCAGTCTGTATAAGTGATGTTATTGCCAAAACTGCGGCGGAAAGGCTGGCCACCGTCGATCCCGGCAGAGATGGTCGTGGCGTTTTTCTGGTCGATGACCATGCCGTATTTCCGGCCGAAATAACAGTAGAGCCAGCCGCTATAGTAATTGATGCAATGGTAAGAGGTGAACAGCGCCGCATCGACGTCATTCTTGCTCATCCATTCGCGCAATTCATTCTGGCGGCGGGCCATCTCACTATCCGAAAATGGCGAAAACTCTTTCTCGCCATTGTGCCACTCCATGACGTGAAGCATGTCATCCAACATAAGAAGTCCTCTCTGCTAACTTTTCTATGCGTTTGACTAGCAGCAGGCCGCGACTGGAGAAAAATCAATTGAAATCATTTAACCATAAGGATCGTTAATGGCGGGACTTTACCGTTTCGGCCCGGGTTCGGGTGGGAATACGGAAGGTAGAGATGTTCTCAGTAATCTTCTCAATGAGCTTTAGCGCCGCGTCTGACATTTTGATGTGTTTATAAAATAGACCGACGTGGATTTTAGACAGGTTCGGAAAACCGTCGCTTTGTGTGAGGATACGCATCCCGGGCTGCATTGTTTTGCGGGTCAATGCTGTCACGCCCATCCCGTCGAGCACCGCCTTTTGCAGCGCCGAAACACCGAGGCTTTCGAATGAAACGCGCCAATCGCGGCCTTCAGTGTCCAAAGCCTCGATCATCCGGCGGCGGTAAAAGCAGCCGTTGGGGTGGGCGATGAGTTTCAGCGGCTGCGTGGGGTCGATCTTATAGTCACGGCTACAGGCCCAAACCGGACGCTCTGACCAATAGACTGAGACATGCGGCGCCGACATCGTGTCGGTGAGCGCGATGGTCAGGTCCAGATCATCAACATGCAAGGCGGACAGAAGATCGACACTGCGGTCACAGCGGATATCAAGCGTAACGTCTGGATTGTTGTGGGAAAATTCAGAAATGATGCTTTGGAAATACTCGATCGAGTAATCCACCGGTAGGCCGACCCTCAGCGTACCGTAAAAGGCAGCTTGCTGGAGGTTGGCAACTGCGCGATCGTTCAGCCGCAGAATCTCTCTAGCGTATCCCAGCAAGGCTTGCCCATTGGGGGTGAGCTCGACTTTCTTGCCTTCATGCAACAGCAACTTAACACCTGCAATTTCTTCTAACCGTTTGATTTGGAGAGAGATCGCAGGCTGGGTTCGGCCCAACACATTGCCTGTTTCGGTGTAGTTGCGCAGGTCAACCACGGTCACAAAAGTACGCAGCAGGTCAGTCTGTAGGTTCGTGAACTTACGCATCATAAATTATCCTTATTCAGTTATTGCTACTATGAATTTTTTGTATTCCGCAAGCTGTCTTAGGCTTTCGTTAACGCAAGATGCAGGGGGATCTATGCCGCGTTCTACCGTTTTCGCAGCCGAAATGGCCTGGCCAGACTATCAAGAGCAGGTGAAAGGCGGCGACGTTCCTATTCTGATTCCGCTCGGCTCGATGGAGCAGCATGGCCACCATATGCCGATGCATGTTGATGTGTTGTTGCCCACAGAATTCGCCCGGCGAGCGGCCGAGGAAGTGGGCGGGCTTGTCGCACCGCCCTTCACCTACGGCTACAAATCACATCAAAAGTCGGGTGGCGGTAATTTCTTCCCCGGCACAACCAGTCTTGATGGGGCAAGCCTCGTTAATGCGCTCAAAGACGTGGTCAAAGAATTCGTGCGCCACGGGGCGCGCAACCTTTGCATTGTGAACGGGCATTTCGAGAACTCTTGGTTTATCACAGAGGCGATCGACCTTGCCCTGCGCGAACTCGACTGGGCCGATATTCATGACGTGAAATTCGTGGTGCTGTCCTATTGGGATTTCGTTGATCAAGCCTCAATCGAAAAGCTCTACCCGAATGGTTTTCACGGCTGGGATATTGAGCATGGGGGCGTTTTGGAAACGTCACTGATGCTTCGGTTGCACCCCGAACTGGTGTCTTTGCAGAATGCGGTTGAACATGCGCCAGCCACATTCCCACCCTATGATGTTTATCCAGCTAAGCCCGATTGGACACCCGCGAGCGGCACCTTGTCTTCCCCCAAAGAAGCCACGGCGGAAAAGGGGGACCTTTTGCTTGAGGTCTGCACCAAGGGGATCGTTAAGGCTCTGCAAGACGAATTTTCCTAAGCCTTTTGAAGATAACCTGCGGATCAATCACGCAGGATAAATAACAAACGACCCAACAAGGAGAAATAGAATGTCTAACAGACTTATCAGACCCAATCGGCGTAGCTTGTTAAAAATTACCGGGGGGGCCGCGCTGGCCACGCCCTTTTTGTCCATTCGCGCCGCGGCGCAGACAACTGAGCTTTCGATGTTGGCGTGGTATGGCCATGCCGAACCGGATATCGTCGGTGAGTTCGAAGAGGCGAATAACGTCAAATTCGTGCCGAAGTATTACACCGGCGGTGACAATATGCTGGGCTTGATTGCGCAATCTCCGCGCGGCACGTTTGATGTCATTCTATCCGACGGGGAATATGTTCAGCAGTTGAATGCCGCAGGCTATATCGAAGAGCTTGACCCCGCGGACTACCCGTTTGACGACTTTTTCCCTGAATTCCAGAAGTTCCCCGGCCACTGGCAAGATGACAAATTGTATTCCGTTATCACGCGTTTCGGCTTCCTTGGGGTTGCCTATAACACCGACACATTCTCGGAAAAAGAAGCCTCAAGCTATGATCTTTTCGCCGATGAGCGCCTGACGGGCAAGCTGGGCCATTTTGATTGGCATCTGCCAAATCTAGGGCAAGCCAGCCTGCATGTCGGCAATCCGTCGCCCTATGACATCGACCAAGCGGCGTGGGAAAAGGTGCAAGAGCATACAATGTCGTTGCGCCGGCAGGCAGGAGGCTTTTTTGACTACGGCGGGACATTCTCATCGCTCGATAATGGTCAAATGCTCGCCTTTGCCGGAATTGGCGATTGGATCACCGGCACGTTGGAGAAAAACGGCAGCCCGGTCCGCAGCGTGATTCCTGAGCAGGGCGGATTGCAATGGACTGAGAGTTTCTCAATCGGCAAAGGCTCTCGCAATCAGGAAATGGCCAAAAAGTGGATCCAGTGGATCACCTCGCCCCAAGGGCAGGCAAAATCCGCGGATATGGCCGCTTATCCTGCGATGATCCCGTCAAAAAAGGGCTGGGAAGTTTTGAACGAGACCAACCTTGCCGAAGCGAAACGGCAGAACATGGTTTTGGGCGAGCGCAACGCGATGGATATGATCCGCGAAGGCTTGATCCAGTATCGCCAGCTTCCGATCCAGCAAAGTTTGGAAGAGTGGAACGACTTCTGGTCAGACTACAAAAGCGCTTGATTGACAGAGACTTGAGAAGCGTGGGCAGACTGCGCTCCTCATCGTCTCACCTGCGAGTCCATGGGATATAATATGACCAAGCGACCGACATTTTTTTCTCTGATCCTGTCACTTCCGCTGCTGATATGGCAGCTGACTTTTTTTCTATTCCCGCTTCTTTTTCTGGTTGCGATCAGCTTCTGGACGGTGCGGAACTTCCAGATGACCCCTGACCTTAATTTCGGGAACTGGGAAAGAGTGTTGTCGCGGGGTGTGTTCTGGGACGCTTACTTGCGTACCTTTATCCTTGCCACGGCGGCTGCGGCGATCACCAGCGCCATTGCTTTTCCGGCCTCCTATGCGATTTCCTTCAAGATGAGCGAGAAGGCAAAGCGCTGGATGATCTTTATCCTTATCATCCCGTTTTTCACCAGCTACCTCGTGCGCGTCTATTCTTTGCAGGTGTTTCTATCTGACGCAGGGATCATAAACGCCGCATTCGCCTATATCGGGCTTGGCCCATTTTCGATGTTGAACAACGCGTTTGGCGTGATCGTGGGCATGGTAACGCTTACTCTGCCGCTGGTTATTCTTTTGCAGACCTTCAGTCTGAATTTTGTAAACCGGGACCTTATCGAAGCTGCGCATAATCTGCGCTGCGGGCGGCTTCGGACGGTTTTCGCGGTGATCGCGCCCTCTGCCAAAGTTGGTCTGGTCATTGCGGCGCTATTTTCTTTTATTCTTAGCTTTGGGGATTTCGTGAGCCCGCTTTATCTCGGCGGTGGCAATCCGCCTACGCTGTCGATCATGATCACAGACTTCACCAAATCAGGCCAGCAATGGCCCCGCGCGGCGGTCGTGGCGATCATGATGATTGCCACACTTCTGACGACAGCTTTTGCAGCTATCACTTACGCTTACAAAGAGCGGGGCAAGTAAAATGGGCAATGAAAACCGGATTATCAACGGCCTGCTGAAGCTGCATATCGTCCTATGCCTGTTGTTCATTTTTGCGCCAATCGCGGGGAGTTTCGTCTTTTCGCTCAACTCCGACCGGTTCCCATCGCTGCCGCTTGGGACATTCTCGACCGATTGGTATCGTGCGATCTGGGAGGATCCGTTGGTCTGGCAGGGTTTTGGCAATACGCTGATTGTTGGTCTGACCGTCGCGGTGATCGCCACGCTCCTAGGATTTGGCGGCGCTTACACGGACTTTCGGTATAACTTCACTGGTAAGTCAATCTACGTGGCGCTGGCGCTGCTGCCGCCGACCATTCCGGTGGTGATTATGGGGCTTGCGATGTTGGCCTTCCTCAGCCGCATCAACCTATCTGGCACGACCATTTCTGTCATCATTGCACATGGGGTGATGTGCGCGCCCTTTGCCATGGCGATTATCCGGCTTCGGTTGTCGCAAATGGACCCTGACCTTGAAGCGGCATCGTGGAATATGGGCGGGAACCAATGGCAGACTCTGCGCTATGTCATCATTCCCTTCGCCAAACCGGCGATTTTTGCGGCGCTCTTTATCACCATGGCGGTGTCATTCGATGAGTTTGCGGTCGCGTGGTTTGTCTCGGGGCTGAACGAGACTTTGCCGGTCAAGATCCTCGGCTTTTTGCAAGGGCAAGTAAGCCCACGGATCAACGCCATTGGGTCTCTCGCCTTCCTCAGTTCCATGACCCTGATCATTCTGGCCCAGCTTTTGCTGCGCAGCCCTGAGGACCAAAAGAAATGAAAGTGGATACACAGATGGAAGTTCAGTCTGAAGCGATCGTTCGGTTCGACAATGTGGTAAAGCGGTTCGGGAGTTTTGTGGCTGTCAAAAAGGCCGATTTTGAGATTGGCCGGGGCGAGTTCCTTGCAATCATGGGCTCGTCTGGCTGTGGCAAGACGACGACGCTGCGCATGTTAGCCGGGCTGGAGGACCCCAGTGAGGGCGCGATCTACCTCGACGGTGAAAAGGTCAACGGCAAGGCCACATGGGACCGCGACACGCCGATGGTCTGGCAATCGCTGGCCTTGTTCCCGTTCCTGACGGTGCAAGAAAACGTCGAATTCGCGCTTAAGATGCGCGGAGTCGGTAAAGAAGAGCGCCGCCGCCGGGCCGAAAAATGGCTGGAAAAGATGCAAATCACAGAGTTCGCCAGCCGGAATATTAATCAACTGTCGGGCGGGCAAAAGCAACGCGTCGCCTTGGCCCGCGCCTTGGTGACCGAGCCGAAAATTCTGTTGCTCGACGAGCCGCTGTCCGCCCTTGATGCGCATTTGAAAGTGCGGATGCAGGCCGTTTTGTCGAACCTGCAAAAGGACCTTGGCATTACTTTTGTGTATGTGACCCATTCCATGTCCGAAGCCTTTTCGATGGCCGACCGGGTGGTGATCATGAGCCGGGGACAGATCGAACAGATCGGCACGCCAGAGGAAATCTACCGCGAACCCTATAACCGTTTCGTGGCGGAGTTTTTGGGCTCTGCGAATATCTTTGACGGGACGGTTGCAGGACCGTCGGGCGCAGATGGATGGCGGGTTACCTTTGACGGGGGCGAGACCGTCTTGCCCAAGGCCGAGTTGCCAGACGCATCGGCGGGGCAGGCCGTGACCTTTATTGTCAGCGCGGAGAACATGCAGCTCAGTCGGCCCGACGCGGGGCAAGACGGCATTGCCGCGACGATTGCGGGCGAAGAATTCATCGGTGGCACGGCGATGCTATTTTTGGAGACGGACACAGGCCAAGAGCTTAAGGTGCAAAAATCGCATGACGAACTGGCTTTGCTGAACCGTCAGGCGGGCGCCAAGCTGGTCGTCCATTGGGCAGCGGAGCACTGCCATATTCTGCCGGGTGAAAATAAGTGACCTGACTAAAAGCGTTAGACGGTGAGCAGGGGGAGCCGCTTTTCGTTTTTTCGATCACAGGGAGGAAAATTGTGATTATTCGATCGGGAGTATTCAGGGGAGCGAACCCGTATTCGTCGTTAATATCGGCCGGGATCATTCTGCTGTTTGTCTTTTTGGTGCTTGCCTTTCCAACGGATTCCGCCGCTTGGATCGACAGCGCCCGGACCTTTGTCACCTTTTATTTTAACTGGTGGTATGTCCTTCTGTCCTGCGTCTTTTTGATCTTTCTGGTGGGGATTGCCGTCAGTAAATACGGCGCTCTCAGGCTAGGTGACGAGAATGAGCGGCCAAAGTATAGCTATTTCACTTGGTTTGCGATGCTCTATGCGGCGGGACAGGGGATTGGGATCATCTTTTGGTCCATCGCAGAACCGATGTTTCACTACACGGGCGGCACGCCCTTCGCAGAGGGGACCAGCAACGCGGTCGCCGCGGATATGGCGCTTCAGGTCAGTTTCTTTCACTGGGGACTGAATGCCTGGGCCATTTATTGCATTGTTGCCCTGGCGCTTTGTCTGGTCAGCTACCGTCTGAAGAAACCGTTGGGCATCCGCTACACGCTCTATCCGCTTTTCGGTGACCGTGTCGAAGGCGGGCTTGGCGTGGTGATTGATGTGATTGCGGTCTTTGCGACCATCTTTGGCATCGCGACCTCTTTGGGACTGGGTGTTACCCAGATTAACGCGGGGCTGAACCATATCTGGGAGGTTCCGATCACAGAGGCGGTGCAGTTGATCTTGATTGCCGTGATCACCGGCGTAGCGCTCTGCTCGGTGCTGTCTGGCCTTGATCGCGGCATCAAATGGCTGTCTCAGGTTAACATGTGGTTGACCATCCTGCTCTTGGTCTTCTTTTTCGCATGGGGGCCGACAAGGTATCTGCTGGTTAGTCTTGGCGAAGCCACGCTGTCCTATGTGACGAACCTCTTCCGGTTTAATGTCTTTGTTGAAAGTGTTCCCGCTGATGCGACCAATTGGCAGGCGATGTGGCAGGGGTGGTGGACCACATTCTATTGGGGTTGGTGGATTTCTTGGGCGCCTTTCGTTGGTGTGTTTGTGGCGCGGGTTTCGCGGGGCAGAACAGTTCGGGAATTCATCTTTGGCGTGGTCGGTGTCTCATCGCTCCTGTCGTTTGTCTGGATCGTGGCCTACGGTGGCACAGCGCTTTGGGCTGAGCTTTTTGGGCCGGGCGGCGTGTCTGACGCGGTGAATGCGAATATCTCGATGGCGCTCTTTGCGACCTTTGAGGCGATGGACGTCGGCGCGATTGCTGTTGTCGCGGGCGTGATTGGTACGATCCTTGTGACCACTTACTTCGTCACCTCATCGGATTCCGGCACGCTGGTTGTGGCGACAATCCTCAGCGAAGGGAACGAGAACCCGCTGTTCCGTCACCGTATTCTTTGGGGGACATTCGAAGGCGTAGTGGCGGCCGTTTTGTTGGTGGCCGGAGGCAGCGCAGCGCTTAGCACGTTGCAGACCGCAGCGATCATCGCAGCTTTGCCGTTCTCGGTCATCATGGTGCTGATGTGTTTCGCCATTCTGCGCTGCCTGTCGCGGGAACATTCCAAAGACGGAATCACCACGGCACATTCGGCAATCTAAGCCTTTTGGATCGACGGGCGTGGGTTGCGCCCGCCGATCTACATTTCCGGTTCAAGAAGGCAGGCTTTCTGCCGCCAAGCCTCCGGCGGAGACCCTTCTCGACCGCGAAACACCTTTCCGAAATGCGAAGCATCACAGAACCCGGTCGCCGCGGCAATGTCGGTCACCGTCCGGTCCGTACCGCGCAATAGGTGACGCGCCACATTCAGCCGCACCGAGATGCCCGCTTCGGCAGGCGACAGTTGCAGCGCTTCCTCAAAATGCCTTTCCAGACGCCTGCGGCTGACTTTTAGCCGTTCGGCCAATTGGCCCACCGTCAGCGGGGTGGCTACATTCTGACGTATCAAATGCAGCGCTTTACGCACCAATTTGTCGGAGGTGTTGTATTCCAAAGGCAGACCCGGCTGCGGGTTCTCGGGGGTCTGGGCTTCGTCGATAATCATGATGTTCAGGCTTTTGCGCGCTGCGGCCTGTCCGATATGCCGGTCCACGAGAAACGCCGCCAGATGCGCGGAGCTCGCCCCGCCCGAGCAGGTCATCCGGTCGCGGTCGACGACGAAAATCTGGTCGGAGACGGGAATAAGCTCCTCAAACTGCTCTAGAAAATCGTCATGATGAAACCAGCTTACGCAGCAGCGGTAACCGTCCATCAATCCGGCGCGGTGGAGAATAAACGCGCCGGTGCAGACACCAATGATCGGCACATCGGCCCGCGCGCAGCGCTTGAGGTATTCAATATAGACCGGGTTGAGGTCCTGCATCGCGGGGATCAGCCCGCCGACGACGACGATGTAATCAAACTCGCGCGGATCGCCCAGTCGTTCATCGGGCTGCACCGGAATCCCGCAGCTTGACACTGTTGGGTCCATCGTCACCGAAAGCACGCGCCAAGAGCAGCGGATCGGGCGTGATCTGTCGCCTTCGTCCGCCGCGAGGCGCAGCACATCGACGAAGTTTGCGAATGCCGACAGCGTGAATTGACGGGCCAGAATAAAGCCGACTCTCAGCGCGGGTTTTGAGGACATTTAGCGGATTCCTAAAAGCGATCACTGGCGCGAATATACCATGCTTTTGGCGCAAAGATACAATGAGAAATTTCGCCCTTTCGCCAAGGTCAGTTTAACGGCTCCCTTCTTTCATTCGAGGTTCTGAAAATGACCCATTTCTCTGCAATGTCGCTGCTCAAAAATGCGCTAACCGGCCATAAGAATTGGCCGGAGCAGTGGCCCGACAAACAGCCCAAGGACGAATACGACGTCATCATCGTCGGGGCAGGCGGTCATGGGCTGGGCGCGGCTTACTACTTGGCCAAAGAGCATGGCATCACCAATGTCGCGGTCATTGAAAAAGGCTGGCTTGGCGGTGGCAACACCGGGCGGAACACGACGATCATCCGCTCGAACTACCTCTATGACGAAAGCGCCAAGCTTTATGACCATGCGCTCGATCTTTGGGAAAACCTATCGACCGAGCTGAACTACAACGTCATGTACTCCAAACGGGGCGTCATGATGCTGGCCCATAACGTCCATGACGTGCAGAGCTTCCAGCGCCACATTCACGCCAACCGTCTGAACGGGGTCGACAACCGGTGGCTGACGCCGGAGCAGGCCAAGGCCTTCTGCCCACCGCTCAACATCTCGCCTGATGCGCGCTATCCGGTGATGGGCGCTGCCTTGCAAAAACGCGCTGGCACCGCGCGGCATGATGCGGTTGCCTGGGGCTATGCGCGGGCCGCGGCGAAGCGTGGCGTCGATATCATTCAGAACTGCCCGGTGATCGCGATCCGACGCGCCGCCGATGGCTCGGTTGAGGGGGTCGACACGGCCAAGGGCTTTATCAAAGCCAAGAAGGTCGCGGTTTCGGCTGCGGGCCATACCTCGGTCGTGATGGACAGCGCGGGCGTGCGGATGCCGCTGGAAAGCTACCCGTTGCAAGCGCTGGTCTCGGAGCCGGTGAAACCCGTTTTCCCCTGTGTTGTCATGTCTAACACCGTGCACGCCTATATCAGCCAGTCCGACAAGGGCGAGTTGGTCATCGGCTCTGGCACCGATCAATACACCAGCTATTCCCAACGGGGCGGGTTGCCGCTGATCGAGCATACGGTTTCCGCGATTTGCGAGGTCTTTCCGATATTCAACCGGATGCGAATGCTGCGCAAATGGGGGGGTATCGTTGATGTTACGCCGGACCGCTCAGCCATTCTTGGGAAAACCCCCGTCAAGGGGCTTTACGTTAACTGCGGCTGGGGCACGGGCGGGTTCAAGGCGACACCGGGGGCCGCGCATACCTTGGCCTATACCGTCGCTAAGGACGAGCCGCACCCGATCAATGCGCCCTTCACACTCGAACGTTTCACAACTGGCCGTCTGATTGACGAGGCCGCCGCGGCAGCCGTGGCGCACTGAGGAGACCCTGATATGCTACTGATCCATTGCCCCTATTGCGATGATACGCTGCCCGAACTGGAATTCGCCTATGCGGGCGAGGCGCATATCGTGCGGCCCGAAGATCCCTCGAAGCTCAGCGACGAAGAATGGCGCGATTTTCTGTTCATTCGCACCAACGTCAAAGGCGTCCACGCTGAGCGCTGGCGGCACATCAACGGCTGCGGACGCTTCTTCAACGCGCTGCGCGACACCGTCAGCGACCGTTTTCTGACCACCTATAAGGCAGGCGAAGCCCGGCCCGATATGACACAGCTGGAGGCAGCAGAATGACAAAGTACCGCGTAAAGGGCAAAGGCCGGGTCAACCACGCAAAACCGGTGTCTTTCACCTTTGATGGGGACCGGTTCGAGGGTGTTGAAGGGGATACCGTCGCATCCGCTCTGCTCGCCAATGGCGTGCATCTGATGGGCCGCAGTTTCAAGTACCACCGCCCGCGCGGTGTGGTCACGGCGGGATCGGAAGAGCCAAATGCGCTCATCGGCACCACACGCGGCAAAGGACAGTTCGAGCCGAACACCCGCGCCACGATGCAAGAGATTTATCCGGGGCTGAAAACCGAGAGCCAGAACAAATGGCCCTCGCTGGCCTTTGACCTCGGCGCGATCAACGACCGTCTCTATATGCTGTTCTCTGCCGGGTTTTATTACAAGACCTTCATGTGGCCGCGCAGCTTTTGGGACTCGGTCTACGAGCCCTTCATTCGCAAGGCCGCCGGTCTGGGCAAGGCCCCGAGTGAGGTCGACCCCGACAGCTATGCCAGCCGCTATCTGCATTGTGACGTCTTGGTGGTCGGCTCTGGCCCCTCGGGCATTGCTGCGGCGTTGTCTGCCGGGCGGGCTGGGTCCAAGGTGGTGCTGCTGGACGAACATGCCGAAATGGGCGGCACGCTTTTGTCAGAACCATCGATCACCATTGACGGCAAAGAGGCTTGGGATTGGTTGGAAGCTGCGCTGGCGGAACTTGACAATCTGCCCAACGTGACCCGCATGACCCGCACCACGGCGATGGGCTACTACCACCAGAACATGATCGGGCTGGTGCAAAAGCTGACTGATCACCTTGCTGATGCGCCGACCGCCGCGCCGCGCGAACGTATGTGGCGGGTGCGTGCGCAGGAGGTCGTATTGGCCCAGGGTGCCATCGAACGCCCGATGGTCTTTCACGGCAATGACACCCCCGGCATTATGATGGCAGGCGCGGCACAGACCTTCCTGAACCGCTTTGGCGTCTTGGTGGGAGAGAACCCTGTTGTTCTGACCAGTCACGACAGCGCGTGGTATAGCGCCTTTGACATGGCCGATGCCGGGGCCAATGTGGTGGCTATCGTCGATACGCGGCCCGAAGTCCCTGCCGCCTTGGTGCAGCAAGCCATGAAGCGCGGGATCGACACATTGGTGGGGCATACGGCCACCGGCGCAAAAGGGCGTTTGCGGGTCAAAGCACTGCGTGTCAATCCGGTCCGGCACGGGAAAGTCGGCCCGGCGCAAATGCTGAACTGCGATGCAGTTCTGGTCTGCGGCGGCTGGACCCCATCGCTGCATCTTTTCTCGCACACCAAAGGCTCGCTGCACTGGGACCCCGAAGCGAAAGTCTACCTGCCGGGCCACAAGACTGAGAACGTCCATATTGCGGGCGCGGGCCGTGGCCTCTGGGGCATTGCCGCGGCGCTTGAGGACGGCGCGAAGGCTGGCACGGACGCGGTGAAAGCCTTGGGACGTATGACCGGAACCGCCACCTATGAGGTGTCCAACGACCGGGCCGGGACGGGGATCACGCAAAAGGAACTGCCGACCGACCGCAGCGCGGGCAAGGCCAAGGCCTTTGTCGACTTCCAGAACGACGTGACAGCCAAGGACATTCGCCTTGCGGTGCGCGAGGGCATGAAGTCGATCGAGCATGTTAAACGCTACACCACGAATGGCATGGCCACGGATCAGGGCAAATTGTCCAACATGAACGGGCTGACCATCGCCTCTGACGCGCTTGGCAAAGAGGCGCCGCAGGTCGGGCTCACCACCTTCCGCCCGCCTTATACGCCCACCACTTTCGGCGCGTTTGCGGGGTATCACAAAGGCAAGCATTTTGAAGTCACGCGGCGCACGCCGATTGACAGTTGGGCCGAAGAACACGGCGCGGCCTTTGAGCCGGTAGCGCTCTGGCGGCGGGCTTGGTATTTCCCCCAAGCGGGGGAGGACATGCACAAGGCCGTAGCGCGGGAGTGTAAGGCGACCCGTGAAAGCGTCGGCATTTTCGATGCGTCAACGCTTGGCAAGATCGAAGTCTCCGGCCCTGATGCCACCGAATTCATGAACCGCATGTACACCAATCCCTGGACCAAACTGGGCGTCGGTCGCGCCCGCTATGGCCTGCTTTTGGGAGAGGATGGCTTCATCCGCGACGACGGTGTGATTGGCCGGATGCGCGATGATCTGTTCCATGTCACCACCACCACCGGGGGTGCGGCACGGGTGCTCAACATGATGGAGGATTACCTTCAGACCGAATGGCCTGATCTCAAGGTCTGGCTGACCTCAACCACAGAGGAATGGGCGACCATCGCGCTCAACGGTCCCAATGCCCGCAAACTGCTGGCGCCCTTCGTTGAGGGGGCCGATATCTCGGCCGAGGCAATGCAGCATATGTCAGTGGTCGAATGCACCGTTGGCGGCTTCCCGGCGCGGCTCTTCCGGATCAGCTTTACCGGCGAGTTGGGGTTCGAGATCAATGTCCCGGCGCGGCACGGCAAAGCGCTGTGGGAGAAGCTCTGGGCGGCAGGACAGCAATACGACATCTGCCCCTATGGCACAGAAACGATGCACGTTCTGCGGGCCGAGAAGGGTTTCATCATCGTCGGGCAAGACACCGACGGCACGGTTACCCCGCTCGATGCCGGCATCGGCTGGGCGATTGGCAAGAAGAAACCGGACTTTGTCGGCAAACGCTCGCTTGAGCGGCCCGATATCGTGGCACCCGGGCGTAAGCAATTGGTTGGCCTGTTGACCGATGACCCGAAGACCGTGCTGACCGAAGGGGCGCAGATCGTAGATGATCCGAACCAGCCCAAGCCGATGAAGATGATCGGCCATGTGACCTCTTCCTATTGGTCCGAAGCGCTTGGCCGCTCCATCGCGATGGCGGTGGTCGAAGGGGGCTTCGACCGGATGGATCAGACCCTCTACCTTCCCGGCGAGTCCGGCAAACCGATCACGGCGAAAGTCACCTCAACCATGTTCTACGACCCTGCGGGCGACCGCTTGAAGGTCGAATAAGGAGGACGAGACCATGAATGCACCAGTAACTTCTTTCGATGCAGTGAGTGTCACGCTTTTGCCCCCTGTGGCGCGGTTCAACCTTCGCATTGACCCCAAGGACCTCTCCGCCGCTGCTTCTGCCTTTGGCCTGACCCTTCCGACCAAGATCGGGGAGGGGGCGCAAAACGGGGACCGCGCCGCCTATTGTATGGGGCCGGATGAATGGCTGCTTCACGCGGCAGAAAGCGACCAACAGGCGATTGTCTCTGCTTTTGACAAGGTGCGCGCCACTACGCCGCACAGTCTGGTGGTGATCTCTGACCGGGAGTTGACCTTGAGCATCAAGGGGCCAGCGGCTGCCGAACTGTTGTCGGTTGGCTGTCCCATTGATCTGTCACGTCTGCCGATTGGCGGGGCCAAACGCACCGTTTTTGACTATGCGCAGGTCGTGCTGATCCGCGATGCGGAGGAGGCTTTCCGGCTCGAAGTCTGGCGCTCCTACATGCCGCATGTGCAGGGCATACTTGAGATCGCAACGCGCGAGTTTGCCGCCGGCTACTAAGGCTTCGCCACATTTCAACAATGCCGCGCTCTCTGACGGGAGCGCGCTCTTCCCGAGTGTTCGAAAGGATATTTGTCATGCTTATGACCGTTGATAAAAACCAGATTACCGACACCGCCGTGGCCGATGCGGTCAGCCACGAGCTTGACCGTCAGCAGAACCAGATCGAGCTGATCGCGTCAGAAAACATCGTGAGCCGCGATGTGCTGCGTGCACAAGGATCGGTGCTGACCAATAAATACGCCGAAGGCTATCCGGGGCGGCGCTACTACGGCGGCTGCGAGCATGTGGATACGGTCGAGCAAATCGCCATCGACAGAGTGAAAGAACTCTTCGGCGCGGGCTTTGCCAATGTGCAGCCCCATTCCGGAGCGCAGGCCAATCAGGCGGTGTTCCTTGCCCTGCTGCAGCCGGGCGATCGGATCATGGGACTGGATCTGGCGCACGGCGGCCATCTGACCCACGGCTCGCCGGTCACCATGTCGGGCAAATGGTTCGATGTGGTCAGCTACGAAGTGTCAAAGGACGATCACCTGATCGACATGGACAATGTGCGCAAAGTCGCGCAGGAGACCAAGCCAAAGCTCATCATCGCCGGAGCATCGGCCTATCCACGGCATATGGATTTCGCCGCCTTCCGCGCCATCGCGGATGAGGTGGGCGCCTATCTGATGGTCGATATGGCGCATTACGCGGGGCTGATCGCCGCCGGTCACTACCCGGACCCGGTGCCCCATGCCCATGTCGTGACATCGACCACCCATAAGACCCTGCGCGGCCCCCGCGGCGGGATCATTCTGACCAATGACGAAGCGCTCGCCAAAAAGTTCAACTCCGCTGTTTTCCCCGGCAACCAGGGCGGGCCGCTCATGCATGTGATCGCTGCCAAGGCGGTGGCCTTTGGCGAAGCGCTCGCCCCGTCGTTCAAACAATACGCACAAGATGTGATCGCCAATGCGCGTGCCTTGTCCGAGGTGCTGGTCGCGGGCGGGCTTGGCGTGGTCTCTGGCGGCACGGATTGCCACATGGTGCTGGTCGATCTGCGCCCAAAAGGGGTTACCGGCAAGGTCGCGGAAATCGCGCTCGAACGCGCGGGCCTGACCTGCAACAAAAACGCGATCCCCTTTGATCCTGAAAAACCTTTCGTGACCTCGGGCGTGCGGCTTGGCACCTCTGCTGGCACCACGCGCGGCTTTGGCGAAGCGGAGTTCCGCAAGGTTGGTGAACTGGTCCTGCGGGTGATCGACGCACTGGCCGATAGCCCCGAAGGCGATGCCGAAGTCGAAGCGGCGGTGCTGAAAGAGGTGCAGGCGCTTTGTGCGGCTCATCCGATCTACGCCGACGGCGTCTAGCCCGATGTTTCTGTCCGTCTTTGATATCTTCAAAATCGGCGTTGGCCCTTCATCGTCTCATACGATGGGGCCGATGACCGCCGCCGCGCGGTTTCTGGACGATCTGCGCGGCGGGGCGGAGAAAATCCCCGGTGCGGGCACCCTGACCCGTCTCGGCGCGTCCCTGCACGGTTCGCTCGCCTTTACCGGCAAAGGCCATGCGACCGACCGGGCGGTGATCCTTGGGCTGCTTGGCTACTCGCCGCAAACGCTTGAGCCAGACGCCGCCGAAGCGTTGGAGGCGGAGGTTCGCGCCTCCAAACGCATCAGCCCGCCGGGACTGGGAACCTTGGACTTTGATCCCGACAAAGATCTGGTTTTTGACTATGGCCCGCCTTTGCCGGGCCATGCGAACGGGCTGGTGCTGCGTGCCTTTGACGAGCGCGGCAATCCCTATCTCACGCAGACCTATTACTCCGTAGGCGGCGGCTTTGTCGTGACGGATGCAGAGCTGAGGGCGCAAAAGGACGCAAAATCACAGCCCCAACAGGCAACCCGCGCTTATCCCTATCCCTTTGGCTCAGCGGCTGAGATGCTGCAGATGGGCGCGGAAGCGGGCAAGACCATCGCCGAGATGAAGCGTGCTAACGAATGTGCGCATCAGGCCATTCAACCGCGCGAATTGTCGACCCAGATCAAAGGCGTCTGCGACGTCATGAACGCCTGTATCGACCGCGGTTTGCAACTCGACGGTCTTTTGCCGGGCGGGCTGAGTGTCAAACGCCGTGCCAAAGCCATTCACCAACAGCTTCTGGCCGAGAGCGGGAGCAACCAACGCCAACCTCATGCATCCAACGATTGGTTATCGGTCTACGCGATGGCGGTGAACGAAGAAAACGCGGCAGGGGGGCGGGTCGTTACCTCACCCACCAACGGCGCGGCGGGGGTGGTGCCCGCTGTGGTGCGCTACTACCGCGACCACTGCATTGGCGCGTCAGATGCGGGGGTGGAAACGATGATGCTCACCGCCGCCGCAATTGGCGGATTGATCAAACATCGCGCTTCAATCTCGGGCGCGGAATGTGGCTGTCAGGCTGAAGTCGGAAGCGCCTCTGCCATGGCCGCCGCGGGGCTCTGCGCGGCGTTAGGTGGCAGCAACGCCCAGATCGAGAACGCTGCCGAAATCGCACTGGAACACCATCTTGGCATGACCTGCGATCCGGTTGCGGGGCTGGTGCAAGTGCCCTGCATTGAGCGCAACGGACTGGGGGCCATCAAGGCCGTGAGCGCGGCCAGTCTCGCGCTGCGCGGCGACGGGACACATTTCATGCCGCTCGACAATTGCATCGAAACCATGCGCCAGACCGGCGAAGACATGAACACAAAATATAAGGAGACGAGCCTTGGAGGCCTTGCCGTTAACTTGCCCGAATGCTGAGAAACCGACCGCTGGCATCCCAAGCGAGCGCCGTTTCATCTTAAACCTGACCTGCAAGGCCGAGCCGGGGATCGTGGCGGCTGTGACCAATGTGCTTGCAGGGCATGGCGCAAACCTTGTGGAAACAGCGCAGTTCTGGGACCGTCCAAGCGGTCGGTTCTTTTTGCGTCTGGCCTTTAACGGGGCGGAAGGGACAACCGCCGCTAAGATCGAAACGGCCCTCGCGCCGGTGGTCACACGTTTTGATATGCAGATGAGCCTAACCGATGCGGCGCGCAAACCTCGGGTGCTGATTATGGTATCGCGCTTTGATCATGCGCTGCTGCATCTGCTGTATCAGGTTCGCGTGGGTTGGTTGAACGCTGAGGTTGTGGGGGTTGTCTCGAACCACCCCGAAGCTGCGCGGGTCGCGGCGCAAGAGGGGCTGCCGTTTTACCACATTCCTGTCAGTCGAGACACCAAGGCCGAAGCCGAAGCGGCGCTGATGCAACTTGTGGATGAAAGCAATGTCGATCTTGTCGTCTTGGCCCGTTATATGCAGGTGCTGTCCGACGATCTGTCGCGCAAGCTGTCGGGGCGGGTCATCAATATTCACCATTCGTTTTTGCCCAGTTTCAAAGGGGCGAAACCCTATCACCAAGCCCATGAACGTGGGGTGAAGATGGTCGGTGCCACCGCGCATTACGTGACCGCTGACCTTGATGAAGGGCCGATCATCGAACAAGAGGCCGAGCGCGTGGTCCATTCGATGACCCCCGATGATCTGGTCGCTGTAGGCCGCGATATTGAATCGCGTGTTCTGGCGCGAGCGGTGAAATTGCATCTCGAAGGGCGCGTTATGCTCAACGGGCAGCGCACGGTTGTGTTTTCATAGCCAAAAATCGCGCGGAATTCGACGCAGCAGGAGATAAAGCTTTCCTGATGCGGGGCGACCTATAGACTAGGTATTTTAAGGTTTTCTCATGAACCGACCATTGCTCTTTGCGTTGTATCTGATCGCAATTTTCCTGCAAGCAGGTGCCTACGGTTTGACCTTTCTGCTTCCGCGGCTTTTTGACAGTTTCGGCGCCAATGAAAAAGTGGTCGGGGGCATGTTGTTTGCGACCACTATCGCGACCCTCGTAACGGTCTATTTCTCTGGGCATCTGTCCGATCTTTTCGGACGCCTACGCACGCTCAGCGGCGCCTGTCTTGCGATCTCGCTGTCGCTCTTTCTGTTTGGGTACATCGACACGGTCGGCGTTGGGCTGGTCGTCGCCAGCTTGCTGATGGGGTTTGGCTGGGGGCTGACTTATTCGCTTGGCCCGATCGTTCTGTCGCGCCTTGTGACAGTCGCCGACCGGGTGCGCTATTTCACGCTATTGTCGGCTTTCAACATGGCTGGCTTTGGCTTATCGCCCGTTCTCGCCTCGGCTCTTGAAGGGGCCGGCTATTCGGTGCGCTTTGCCTTTTACCTTACGGGAGCGCTCTGCATCATCAGTGCGGTGTTGTTTTACCTGTTGGATCATCCGATTAAAGCCCATGCCATCAGCCCACGCCCGGAAGCGCCGTCGCGTATCACCCTTCGCGCCTTGTCCGGGGTCGTCAGATCCCGGTCCTTGCTGCCGATCACAATGATCTGTCTGGGCGCCAGCGTGTTTGCGGGGATGATCAACTTTCAGACTGTTTTCGCCGATGCGAGGGGGTTGGACTATGCCAACTTCTTTCTGGTCTATACCGCGACTGTCGTCTTCTTCCGGCTGATTTTGGCGCGGTTCAGGGGCGGCGATAACCCCTATCGGACAATCGCCTTTTTGCTATGTGTCATGGGGACAAGCGTGGTTTTGTTTATCTTTAGCAGCACGAGCGTGCCGCTTTATCTGCTGGTGGCCGTGCTCTTTGGCATTGGCTACGGGGTGTCCTATCCGATCCTGGTGACCGCTGCAGCCAATGACGCCCAAGAGGACCTCAGCGCACAGACCCTGCAACTCTTTGCTCTGACTTATTTTATTGGGATTTTCGGCTTCCCGCTGATCGCAGGCTGGATGATCGTCGAGGTAGGCGCGCGCCCGCTGTTGATCCTGATCGCGCTGCTTGCTTTTACCGAGGCGGCGATGGCTGTGCGGCGGTCATTAAGCGAGGCGCGGGCCGCTCGCGCGTCCGAGCTGCGCTCGGTCAAAGGTTGACGGTTTCGCGCGCGACCCCATCTGATAGAAAGGCGCTTGGCACCTGAGGGCGGCCTGTCACTGCATCAGATCGCCCCTGTGCCAACGCCATTCCGCAACCAAGGAGCCTACATGGAACCCCAATTGATCGCTGCATTGATTCTGCTCCCGATTACGATCGTCTTTGTCTACGCAGGCATTCACGAGTATCGGCGCTATAAATCTGAGGGCAAAGCGACCTATGGGTTGGTCTATAACGAGGAAACCGGGACCACCCATGTCTCGGGCATTGCTGAAGACGAGGAGGCCTTTGATCCCGGTGACTTTGATCCCAGTGATTATAACGATCCCGAAACCAAGTCAGACAGCGATCCGGATAAGACCTGACGGTTTCGCGCCGATCCAAAGCGCGCTACCGATGCGCTACGTCCAACCAGATCGGCAGGTGATCTGAGGCTTGCCGTGTCTGCGCAGTCTCGACCACCCCACCTTGCCGCACTTCCAGATGTTGATCCAAGGCGATCCGATCCAAAAAGGCCACCGGGAGCCTTGCGTGATAGCTCTTGCCCGGCGCGTGGATGGTAAAGCGTTTGGCCAAGCGGCCCAGCCCCACCTTTTGCGACCATTCGTTCAGGTCACCGGCGATCAGGGTCGGGCAGGCGTCGCAGGCGTCAAGATGGGCGATCATGGCGCTAAGCTGCTCTTTGCGCGAGGGGCGCAGCAGGCCGAGATGGGAGGCAATCACCCGAATTTTCCTCGCCCCCTGATGTAGGTCAGCCACCATCGCCCCGCGCGGCTCTACCCCCGGCAGGGTGAGATGGGCCACATGGTCAATCCGCGTAGAGGGACGGACCAAGATCGCGTTGCCATGCCAGCCGATGCTGACGTCACTTGGGGTCGGGACAGGGCGCAGACCAGTGGCCGCCTCCACGCGCTCAAGGGGCAGGGCCGAAGGGCGCGGCGCACGGCGGCGGTCGGCTTCTTGCAGGATCACCACATCAGCATGCATCCCGCGTATGATGCGCATAATCCGTTCCGGGTCGCGACGGCGGTCTGTGCCCAGTGCCTTGCGAATGTTATAGCTGACGACACGGAGGGTCTGGGGCGCTGCGGGTGGGATCATAGGACAGGAGCTCCAAGACGGAACAGGCCTTCGGCCACTTTTCGGGCCATGCCAGTTGGGGGTTTCTCCATCGCGCAATGTTCCGACAGATGTTCAAACCAATCACAGAGGCTACCTACGGTGCCAGCGTCGTAGATCAAGAGCATGATCTCAAAGTTTAAGAGCATGCTGCGCACGTCGAAATTAGCCGTTCCGACAAAACCCATGTCGTCGATGATCCCGGCTTTCGCATGGATCATCCCGGGCTGGTAATAAAGCACATGACCGCCCGCATCGTGCAGGTCGCGCAGATAGGCGCCCCGCGCAAAGTCCGCGAGTCGTTGGTTGGACCGATCAGGCACCAGCACACGCACATCAACCCCGCGCCGTGCGGCAGTGGTGAGCGCGGCGCCAAGCGCTTCGGTGGGGACAAAATAGGGGGTGACCAGCCATATCCGCGATTCCGCCAGATGCAAGGCGCGGATTAGGCCGTCATGCAGCGGGTCTTCAGCAATGTCAGGGCCGGATGGCACCAGCTGCACAGTGGCGTTGCCGCCGGTATGCGTGGGAACCAACGGCGTGGGCTCCAACTTTTCGCCACTGGCGACCTCCCAGTCTGATCGAAAGACATCTCCAAAACTCTGCACCGCGCGACCTTCAAGCAGGAATGCCAGATCGGCCCAGCCGTCCTCCAGCGCCATAGGGCCAAGGTAATGCGCGCCGATGTTCATGCCGCCTGAGAACACACGAGCGTCATCGGCGATGATCATCTTGCGGTGGTTGCGCAGGTTCAAATGGCCAGAGCCCGGCACCTGAAGCAGCGGCGAATAAAAACGCACGTCGCCCCCCGCAGCCCGCAGACGCCGCAGCGCGGCAGGTGGTCCGCGAAAGGTGCCAAGCCGGTCCATCAGCAGGCGCACCTTAACTCCTGCCTTTGCCCGCTCGGTCAGTGCATCGACAAAGGCGACCCCGGTGGCGTCATTGCTAACGATATAAAACAGCGCATCGATTGATTTCTCGGCACCATTAACGAGCGCCAGTACGGCTTCATGAGCCGCGACAGGATCGGCGAGCAGCCGCAGGTTCTGCCCCGGCGCAGCAGCAGGCAGACCGAAATACTGCATGGTGGCATCCAGCGTATGCACAGGGCGTGGCGGTGGCCCACCCGTGTCACCCTTTAGGAAATGCACAGGGGAATAGCGTGTCGACTGTTTACGAAAGCCTAAGCCCAGAAACAAAGGCACCGCGACCCATGGCAGCACGATGATCGCCAAGAGCCATGCCGCTGTGGATTGAGGCGTCCGCCGTTGTTGCAAGATCACGACCGCTGTAAGCAGCGTGAGCAACACGATGACGACGATTTCCAGATGGGTAGTAATCCAGGACATATGCCCGCGCCTGCTCCTTAAGACTGCCACATCAAGCAGATAACGCTTTGCGCTATAAGGCAAGCGCCCGGCATTCAAGTCTGTATCGGGGTCCCCAAGATTCGAGCCGCAAGTTTGAAGCCTTGGCCATAAAATGGATCGCTTTGCAATCGGCTTTCACTCGGCTCACCCGTCCTCAGGCGGACCTCGGCCCGCCCCTCTGTTGCAAATGTGCGACAAAGCGCTGATCGCAGTTCCGTGATGTGAATTTTAGGAAACCGGAACCTATATGGGGCGTTGCGTGAGTGACCCTGCGCCAATGAGCGTAGGCAATCACCTGTAACTAAGGAGCAGAACATGAAACGCATTACAACTATCTCCAGCCTCGCCCTGATCGCATCCGGCCTGGCCGGTGTCGCTACAGCCGGTTCTTTGGAAACCGCACCCGTAGAAGCACCCGTCTACACTCCCGCGCCTACACCTGTTGCGACTGGTAGCGACTGGACAGGGTTCTACGGCGGTTTGCAGGTTGGCCGCACCGATGTGGACAGCGATTCCGGTCAGTTGGACGGTGACGATACTTCCTACGGTGTGCACGCCGGTTACGACTACGACTTCGGTACATTCGTACTGGGTGGTGAACTGGACTACGACAAGACCGACATCGATCTCGGCAATGGAGCGGCAAATGTCGACTCCGTCGCACGCGCCAAGCTGAAAGCTGGTTACGACTTCGGCAACACGCTGGTCTATGCAACAGCCGGTGCAGCCCGCGCTGACACTAGTGTTGGTGATGAAACCGGTCCCTTTGCAGGTCTGGGCGTGACATACAAAGTCACCGATCAGTACACCATCGGTGGTGAAGTTCTGCAGCACAAGTTTGACGACGTAGGCGGAACAGCCGGCAACGATCTGGACGCGACAACCATCTCGCTGCGCGGTTCCATGCGCTTCTAATCTATCCTTGCGAGGTTTCTCGCGCGGATTTTGGGGTCGGCTTCGAAAGGGGCCGGCCCTTTTTTATGGTCAGCGCTACGCGAAACGCGGTCAAATATCGTTCAACGCAGGTCTTGGCGCGGGACGGTGCGCTTGCTACAAGCCTTTCATGAACACCGCAACGCTCATTATTTGCTGCATTACCCGCTGAGACATTCTCGCGGGCTGCTGTTCACGTCATTCCCATTCTGACCAAACTATGCCAAGCCCGCGTCACACCGCGCAAGGACGCCTGCCCATGACCCGTGACCTGACGATCAAGCTGCACAACACTGCCACTCGAAAGAAAGAGGATTTCACACCGATCAATGCGGAAAATGTGCGAATGTATGTCTGCGGCCCGACCGTCTATGATAGGGCGCATCTGGGCAACGCACGGCCCGTGATCGTGTTCGACGTGCTTTACCGTCTGCTGCGGCATGTTTATGGCCCCGATCACGTCACCTATGTGCGCAACTTTACGGATGTGGACGACAAGATTAACGCCCGCGCTGCTGAAAGCGGGCGCAGCATTGGCGAAATCACCGCCGAGACGACCCAGTGGTATCTGGACGACATGGCCGCCGTCGGCGCGTTGGAGCCTGACCACATGCCCCGCGCCACACAATATGTCCCACAGATGGTCGCTATGATCCGAGGGCTGATTGATGACGGCTACGCTTATGAGGCCGAGGGCCATGTGTTGTTCCGGGTCCGCAAATATGCCGCATATGGCGCGCTCTCCGGCCGCTCGGTCGACGATATGATCGCCGGTGCGCGGGTCGAAGTCGCACCTTACAAAGAAGACCCGATGGATTTTGTCCTGTGGAAACCCTCAGAAGCGGGCGCACCGGGTTGGGACTCGCCTTGGGGGCAGGGGCGTCCGGGCTGGCATATCGAATGTTCTGCCATGGCGCATGATCTCTTGGGCGAGCGATTTGACATTCACGGCGGCGGGATTGATCTGCAATTCCCGCATCATGAGAATGAGATCGCCCAATCGAAGTGCGCAGGCCACGGCTTTGCCAATTACTGGCTGCACAATGAGATGTTGCAGGTCGAGGGCAAGAAGATGTCCAAAAGTTTAGGCAACTTCTTTACCGTGCGTGATTTGCTGGACCAAGGCGTACCGGGCGAGGTGATCCGTTTCGTGATGCTTTCGACCCATTACCGCAAGCCGATGGACTGGACCGAGAAGAAGCGCGAGGAAGCCGAGAAGACCCTGCGCAAATGGTATCTTCAAGCGGCTGAGGCCGAAGCGGCGGTTCCTGGTCCTGAACTGGTTGCGCTCTTGGCCGATGATCTTAACACCCACGGTGCGCTGACCGAATGTCACCGTCTGTCGAACGCGGGCGATACAGTCCGACTGCGCGGGGCGCTCACGCTGTTAGGGCTGATGGATGAGCTGATCCCAGAATGGGCAGCGGTGCAGGCACTGGATCTCAGCGACATTGAAGCCTTCCTTAGCGATGCGCGTGCGACGGCGATGGAGACCAAGGATTTTGCCGAGGTGGATCGGATCAAAACGGCGCTGACCTCGGTGGGTATCGAAGTGCAGATGAGCAAGGATGGGGTGAAGCTGACCCCGCCTCCCGGTTTCGATCGCAGCCAGTTGGAGGGGGTATTGTGACCTTAACTGCAATCACCGCCCGGCGCGCAGGTGCCATGCCCGACCTCCCCCCCGGGAGGGCATCTTGCAACACCTCTCGCGCGCGTTGTGGCCAAAGTCCGAAAAACAGCCGGTTGTTCTATTCGACGTGGCCCCCCCAGGGTCGGGCATGGCACCTGCGCGCCTGTTGTGAAGGCCATCAGTATGGGGCCGCCCTATGACCCGCGAACGCCTCACCATCTACGACACCACCCTGCGCGATGGGCAGCAGACCCAAGGCGTGCAATTCTCGACCGACGAGAAGCGCCAGATCGCCAGCGCCCTCGACACGCTCGGGGTGGACTATATTGAAGGCGGCTGGCCCGGTGCGAACCCCACCGACAGCGCCTTTTTTAACGCGGCCCCGGATACACAGGCACGGCTCACCGCCTTTGGCATGACCAAACGCGCAGGGATGTCGGCACAGAATGACGATGTCTTGGCCGCCGTGCTTAACGCCGGGACGCAATCGGTTTGTATCGTCGGCAAGACCCATGATTTCCACGTCAAGACCGCCCTCGGCATCACGCTCGAAGAAAACACCGAGAACATTGCCAAATCCGTCGCCCATCTGGTCGCGCAGGGGCGCGAGGCGTTGTTTGATGCTGAACATTTCTTTGACGGCTATAAGGCGAACCCGGACTACGCGCTTGAGGCGATCCGCGCCGCATATGAAGCGGGTGCGCGTTGGATTGTCCTGTGTGACACCAATGGCGGCACGCTGCCCGAAGAGATTGGCCGTATCACGCGCGAAGTGATCGCCGCAGGCATCCCCGGTGATCGGCTGGGCATCCACACCCATGATGACACCGAAAACGCCGTCGCCTGCACATTGGCCGCCGTCGACGCCGGGGCGCGGCAAATTCAAGGCACGCTGAACGGTCTGGGCGAGCGTTGCGGCAATGCCAACCTGACCACGCTGATCCCAATCCTGCTGCTAAAAGACCCCTATGCCAGCCGCTATGAGACCGGTGTTACGCATGACGCGCTGCGCGGTCTGACGCGCATCAGTCGGATGTTAGACGAGATCCTCAACCGGGTGCCGATGAAACAGGCGGGTTTTGTGGGGTCTTCGGCCTTTGCGCATAAGGCGGGGCTGCACGCCAGCGCCATTGCCAAAGACCCCACCACCTATGAGCATATTGACCCCGCGTTGGTCGGGAACACCCGTATCATTCCGATGTCGAACCAAGCCGGGCAATCCAACCTGCTCAAGCGGCTGAGTGATGCTGGGCTGTCCGTTACCAAGGGCGATCCGGCACTTGGCCAAATCTTGGAGGTGGTGAAGGAGCGCGAGGCGCAGGGCTATGCCTATGACACGGCGCAGGCGAGTTTCGAGCTGCTCGCGCGTGAGGTCATGGGCCAGTTGCCCCATCTTTTCGAAGTCGAACGCTACCGGGTCACGGTGGAACGCCGCCGCAACGCAGAAGGCCGGATGGTCAGCCTGTCGGAAGCGGTTGTTGTGGTTAACGTCGACGGCGAGAAGCGTCTGTCGGTCTCGGAGTCGCTTGATGCGGATGGGTCTGACCGTGGCCCGGTCAACGCGCTGTCAAAAGCATTGGTCAAAGACTTGGGCAAATACAGCAGCCTTTTGGACGACATGCGATTGGTTGACTTCAAAGTGCGCATCACCCAAGGCGGCACCGAAGCCACAACCCGCGTCATCATCGACAGCGAAGACGGGCAGGGGCGGCGCTGGTCCACGGTTGGGGTCAGCGCGAACATACTTGATGCCTCTTTCGAGGCGCTGCTTGATGCAATTCGTTGGAAACTGATCCGGGACCACGCTGAATGACTGACAACGATATGACCGCTTTTTTCACGCTGCACCGCGACCTGCCGCGTGAAGGGCCGGGCGAACCTGCGGATGTGGTTTGGGCCGTGGCGCAGGCCGATCTGCCCGCCCGGGCCGAGATTGCGGATGTCGCCTGCGGACCCGGCAGCGACATCGGCGCGTTGCGGGCGACGCTGCCGCAGGGCCATGTCACCGCGCTTGATAAGACCGCGCATTTCGTAGATGCCGCGCGGGGGCGTTTTGTGGCAGATGCGAATGTCACCTTGCTATGCGCGGATATGGCCGCAATTGCCAATGACTACGATCTAATCTGGTGCGCAGGTGCGGTCTATTTCCTTGGGGTGACAGAGGCCTTGACCCGCTGGCGCAAGTCGTTGCGCGAGGGCGGCGTCGTGGCCTTCTCTGAACCCTGTTGGCTGACCGACACGCCATCAGATGCCGCGCGCAAACATTGGGACAGCTATCCAGCGATGAGCGATGGTGCGGGGATCGCGGAGCGGGTCGAGGCCGCAGGCTATGAGGTGATCGCCACCCGGCTGCTGTCCGATGAGGCTTGGGAGAATTACTACACCCCGCTGGAGGCCCGGATCGAACGGCTGCGCTCCGGTGCCGAAAGGCCGCTGGCACAGGTATTGGATGAGGCCGAAGCGGAAATCGCCTGCTGGCGCGCGCACCGGGATGAATTTGGCTATCTTTTAACCGTGGCCCGCCCGGTATGACCTTTGACGCTGACCTGAACGCCTGCGCTGCGCTCGTCGAGCGCGGCGATCCATGGCGGTTTCGCGCGGCGATGGCGGCCCCGGTGGACCTGCGCAAGCTGCTGTTTCCGCTTTATGCCTTCAACGTCGAGGTCGCCCGCGCCCCTTGGGTGACCCAAGAAACCATGATCGCTGAAATGCGGCTGCAATGGTGGCGCGACGCGCTGGAAGAAATCGCTGAGGGCAAGCCGGTGCGCCGCCATGAGGTCACCACGCCCTTGGCCAGTGCCATTACAGCCGATGACGCCCGGCTGCTAGATGAACTCGTCGCCGCACGCCGTTGGGACATTTACAAAGACCCGTTTGAGGACGCCGCTCATTTTGAGCGCTATATCGACCAGACGGCCGGTCACCTGATGTGGGTCGCAGCCCGTCGGCTTGGCACTGCGGACGAAGGTGTTGTCCGTGATGCGGCCTATGCGACCGGCATCGCGGCATGGCTCTGTGCCATTCCCACGCTGGAAGAGGCGGGGCGGGTGCCTTTGCTTGATGGCACGTCTCAGGGTGTCTCTACCTTGGCGCAGGGGGCGCTCGACAGGCTGCGGGCGGCGCGTGCGAACCGCAGCAAGGTTGAGGGGCAAGCGCAGATGGCGCTTCTTCCTGCTGCCCATGCCGGACCAGTGCTGCGCGCGGCTGCCGCTGCGCCACAGAAAGTTTCAGAGGCCGCATTGCCCGACCCCCGACGCCATTTCGCACTGCGGGCGCTGGTCTCGCGTTGGTAGCTCCGACTTAGGTAAGCCGGGCCTCCCGCCGCTTGCGCATCACCAGCCAGATCAGTGACCCGCCCGCCAGCACAAGGAAAGGCACCATGGCGAGGTTCACCGCCGCCCAACCTTCTTGCGCTGTGCCGCCTGAGCAGTTCATCAACCCGCCCGAGGCCAGCGAGGCGACCGTCACACCGCCAAAGACCAGCAGATCATTCAACCCCTGCATCCGCCCCCGCTCATGCGGCTCATGCGCACCCGCGAGCATTGTGGTCGCGCCGATAAAACCGAAGTTCCAGCCCAGTCCGAGCAGGATCAAGGCAACAAAGAAGTTACCCAGCTCGACCCCTTGCAAAGCCACCAAACCAGCCGCCGCGAGGATTGCAATGCCCAGCCCCATGATCCGCTCTACGCCAAAGCGCGAAATCAAATGGCCGGTAAAGAACGACGGCGCGAACATCGCCAGCACATGGCCGGTCACCACATAGCCCGCGTTGTCCTGACTATACCCGCAGCCCACGACGGCCAGCGGGGTCGAGGTCATCACAAGGTTCATCAGCGCATAAGACACCATGGCACAGATTACCGCGACGGCGATGCGCGGGGTGGTCAGCAATTCCCAACGGCTGCGGCCCTTGGGCGCATCATGGGCAGGCACAGGCGGCTTTGGAATGTCGAGAAACAAAAACAGCAAGGCGCCGACCACATTGACCAGCACCACGGCCATATAAGTCCCCAAAAACGGCACGACGAAACTCTCAGAAGTCGCATTGGCCAGTTGCGGCCCCAGCACGGCAGAGACCAACCCCCCGGCCATGACATAGGAAATCGCCTTGGGCCGGAAGTCGTCTGACGCGGTGTCGGCGGCGGCAAACCGGTAGAACCCTTGCGCAGACATGTAGACGCCGGTCAGCAAAGAGCCCGCAAGGAACACCGGAAAGGACGACAGATAGAGCCCATAGGCCGCCAGTGCCGCCCCCGCAGCACCACCCAAAGCCCCAAGGAAGAACCCCGCGCGACGGCCAAACCGCTGCATGATCGCCGAGACTGGCGTGGCCGACAGCATGGAGCCCAGAACGATCATCGAGATCGGCAAGGTCGCAAGGCAGACATTGGTGGCCAGCGATTGCCCGGCAAGCCCGCCAACAAGAAAGATCATCGGCATCTGCGCCCCAAGAAAAGCCTGCGCTGTCACCAGCACCGCCACATTGCGCTTTGCGCGTCTGTCGTCGATCATGTCACTGTTCCTCACTTACCGCCAAGGCGTAGCCCTGCGCGCAGATAAGGGCAAGTGGGGCCGGGGTTTTCAGGAACGGTGTAGAGATGGGACGGGTTGGCGCTTGCGCCCGAATGAAACCTCGCAGAAGATCGCGAGGATGACCACTGCACGCGCCTTTCCCCTGAACCTTTTGCTGCTCGCTGGCAGCGCCGAGGCACGTGAATTGGCCGAGCGTCTAACTGCTGCGGGTCATAGCGTCACGGCTTGGATGACCGAACCGCCACGCGGGCAAACACCGATGCCGGTGCCTGTCGAACTGCGTGACCCAAAGGACTGTGTCGCCCTGCGGCGCGATATGGCCCGATATGATGCTGTTCTTGATCTGAGCCATAGCTTTGATGCGCCCCTGAGCCACGCAGGCTTTGCTACAGCCACAGCACTTGGTCTGCCCTTTGTCAGCTTCGAGCGTCCCGCATGGCCTGCAGATGATCCGCTCATCACAACCGCTCCGGACGTGGCGAGCGCCGCAAAAGCGATCCCCAAAGGCGCGCGGGTCTTTGCGGCGACTGGATGGGCCAGCTTGCCGGAGTTCACCCCGTTCCGGGGCAGTCGCTTAATGCTGCGCCAAACTCACCGCCATGATCGGCCTGCGCCTTATGATTTTGTTGATCTGATCTTCGGTGACCCGCCTTTTGTCACGCGCCAAGAAACCGACCTGTTTCACGCGCTTTCGGTCGACCTGCTGATATGCCGCAATCTGGGCGGCAGCGCCAGCCGGCCTAAAGTCGATGCCGCATTAGCGCTTGGCCTGCCGGTTATCCTGATCGACCGACCGGCACATCCTGCAAATGCCCCGCATCTGATGTCACTCGACGCCATGCTCAACTGGGTCGCGCAGTTATGACAGCCCATCCCCCCATCACCTGTGCCGCCGATGTGGCCGAAGGGGCGCGGTGGCTGGCGCAAAGCGAACCCCGCTTTGCCGCAGCACTTGAGCGGACCGGCCCCTTACCGCTGCGTTTACGCCCGCCGGGTTTTGCCGGGTTGCTTGATATTATCGTGGGTCAGCAGGTCAGCGTGGCATCGGCCAGAGCAATCCATGCGCGGCTCGTGGCGGCAGGATTGGACGATCCGGCGGGGGTGATTGATGCTGGAGAGGATGGGCTGCGTGCCGCGGGCCTCAGCCGTCCCAAAGCCCGCTATGTCATGGCCTTGGCGGCGAGTGCGTTCGATTTTGAAGCGCTTCACCGGATGTCGGACGCCGACGCCACTGCAGCGTTAACACAGATGCCCGGCATCGGCCCTTGGACAGCACAGGTCTATGTCATGTTCTGCATGGGCCGCCGCGATATTTTTCCGGCGGGCGATCTGGCCCTGCAAGAAGCGGCGAGAGTGTTGTTCGACCTGTCCGCGCGCCCAACGCCAAAAAACCTCTCTGCCATGGCCGCCGCATGGTCACCTTGGCGGTCGGTTGCGGCCCGCTTGCTCTTTGCCTACTACCGGGTGTTGAAACAAAAGGAAGGATTGTCATGACACGGGTTTTGAACGCCGAGCGCCGCGAGCCGGTCTCTGGCACCACGCGGTCGGTTGTGGTGTTCCTGCATGGCTATGGCGCAAATGGCGCTGACCTGCTGGGGCTGGCCGATCCGCTGAGCGAGCATCTGCCCGACACGCTCTTCATCGCCCCCGACGCGCCCGAAGCCTGCGCCGGTGCGCCGATGGGGTTCCAGTGGTTCCCGATCCCATGGATCGACGGATCGTCCGAAGAGGAATCGATGCGCGGCATGATGAGCGCTATCGAAGATCTCGACGCCTTCCTCGACGCGCTGATGGTGGATGAAGACGTGCTGCCCGAACAGGTCGTGCTCTTTGGCTTTTCCCAAGGCACGATGATGTCGCTGCATGTGGCGCCCCGGCGCGAGGATGCGGTGGCAGGTATCGTCGCCTTCTCGGGTCGTTTGCTGAACCCCGAGGCACTGGCCGAGGAGGCGCGGGTCAAGCCGCCGGTGCTGCTGGTACACGGCGACGCCGATGATGTGGTGCCGCCGCAATCCCTGCCGCAAGCCGCTGAAGCGCTGCAAGCTGCGGGCTGGCAGGACGTCTATGCCCATGTGATGAAAGGCACCGGCCACGGCATTGCGCCCGATGGGCTTAGCGTCGCACTGGCCTTTATGCGTGACAAACTGGGGCTTTAACCCTTCAGCTCATCCCAAAGCCAAGGTTCGGCAAACTCGACCGAATTGCCAGCGGGGTCGCGCACATAGAGCGAGCGCGCCCCGTTTGGCCAGTCAAACGCCGTATCGATCTTGACCCCGGCGGCACGCAGCCGCTTTTCCATCTGCGCGATTTCGTCTCGCGCCATGGCAAAACAAACATGCCCCGACCCTTTCGCACCATGGGGCGGCACCGGAATCTGCGGATTGCCCGGCGGCTGCGCGGTGGCTGTCGGGTTGAAGATCAGCAGAACTGACGGGCCAAGCGCGAAGAACATATGCCGTCCCGGCACCTCTTGGAACAACTGTAACCCCAGATGATCGCAGTAGAATAGCCGCGCCGCGTCAAGGTCATCGACATAAAGCGCCGCTTCGAGCAGCGCGCGCGGGGCCGGAGCATGGGGCAGGGCGTGATTGGTCATGGTCAGAGCTTAACAATTTGCGCGGCGCTGTCACGCGCCTGTCGTATTTACCAGACTTAATCGGTGCAAATCCATGGCGCAGCTTTGTCTTGCAAGAGCGAAACCGCGTTATATAGTAAAGTAAACGGGCAGAGGACGCGACCTTATGGACGGCGATTTCAGGACCGAATTTACCCGCCAGCCGGCGGCGTTGAGACACCGCCCCGCGCTGGTGCTCAACGCGGATTATCGGCCCTTATCCTACTATCCCTTATCGCTCTGGCCTTGGCAGGAGGCTATCAAGGCCAAATGGCTCGACCGGGTTGAGATCGTAGCGGAGTATGACGATGTGGTGCGCAGCCCCTCGACGGTGATCAAAATCCCCTCCGTTGTCGTCCTCAAAGACTATGTTAAACCTCAAAAGCGCGTGGCCTTCACGCGCTTTAATTTATTTTTAAGGGACGAATTCCGCTGTCAGTACTGCGGCGCCAAGGGGGATTTAACCTTTGACCATGTGGTGCCACGTGCGGCGGGCGGTGTGACCAGTTGGCAAAATGTCGTGGCGGCCTGTAGCCCCTGCAACCTGCGCAAAGGATCGCGCCCGTTGCACCGCACCGGGCTGGTACTGCGCAAACCCCCACGCCAACCTGCAGCGGAGGAGTTGCGCAACATGGGCCGCAAATTTCCGCCCGGCCATCTGCACGAAAGCTGGATGGACTTCTTGTACTGGGACGCCGAACTCGAAGCCTGACAGCAGTGATGACACGGTTGGCGGGCGGAGGACGGAGTCCGCGCGTTAGATATCTAACTCAACCCAGATCGGCACGTGGTCGGACGGTTTGTCGCGCCCGCGCACATCACGGTCGATCTGACAATCCCGAAGCCGATCCGCACAGGCGGGCGACACCAGGAAATGGTCGATTCGGATGCCGTTGTTCCGGTTCCATGCACCTGCCTGATAATCCCAGAAAGAATAATGCCCCGGCCCTTGGGTCCGCGCGCGAAAGGCGTCGGTGAGGCCAAGGTTCACCAAACGCCGCCAAGCCGCGCGGGATTCTGGCCGGAACAGCGCATCTTCGCGCCAGCTTTCGGGTTTGGCGGCATCTTCTGCCTGCGGAATGATGTTGTAATCCCCCGCCATGAGAAACGGCGTTTCTTCAGCCAAAAGCGCCTCAGCGCGGGCTTGCAGACGTTCCATCCACGCGAGCTTATAGTCATACTTCGGCCCCGGCACCGGGTTGCCATTGGGCAGATAGAGCCCACAGACCCGGACCGCCATGTCATCGCCCATCACCGTCGCCTCAATCCAGCGGGCTTGATCGTCGGCCTCATCGCCCGGCAGGCCGCGCGTGACATCTTCGAGCGGCAGTTTTGACAGGATCGCCACGCCGTTAAAGGACTTCTGACCATGGGTTTCGACGTTGTATCCACGTTCTTCGAACATTTCGCGCGGGAAAGCTTCGTCCACCGATTTAATCTCTTGCAGAACCACGACGTCGGGCTGCGCTTCGTCCAGCCAGTCGGGCAAAGCCGTGGCGCGCGCTTTGATCCCGTTGATGTTAAAACTCGCGATCTTCATCTTTGCCTCCGTCGTGCTACAGGACCGCTATCGCGCAAACGAAGGCATGGGGCAAGGGTGGAAGCGGCCTCTCCTTTGGGATGATTCGGCTCATTCGATTCTCGTAAAAAGGGAAGTTAAAGCAATCGCTTGCCTAGATTGTTCTGACCCAGCCCTGTGGGTAAATTTTATTTTCAAGCGCGTTACCCGAAAGTTTTGGTGGGGTTCGGCGATCCTCTAGGCCAATGTTAATGTGGACAAAACCAGCAGTACAACAGCGGAAGGGAAAAACATCTTGGTCTAACACGTTCAGGCTGCATCAATGCGATTGCTACATCTTTAGATTGCAAAAATTGATTTGGAGGAGACCAAGATGACTTTGAACGCAGCACGAATTTCCGCCCGCCGCACCACTTCTTTGCCAACCGCTGGAACCATGGATTGTGGGGATGGTGTGGAAATGTTCACCACAGGGCTTTGCCGTCAGGGGGGCGACATGATGTGTGGCGACGGGGTGGCGCTGTTCACCACTGGTTTGCAACGGCGACAGACGCGCATGACCAGCGGCGGCGGGGTAGGCTTGTTCACCACCGGTTTGGCGTAACCCCGGCGGGACCACAGGAAAGCGGGCCGCTGCGCGGTCCGCATTCAATATGGGAGGATTATGATGACCAATATTGTGAGGTTTAGACCAGCGGACACGGAGGATGGTACCAGCCTCGCAAAACTGATCGAAGCGGTCGCGACGGGCCGGCGTTCGCGGGGAGATGTCTTTTGGCTTAAGGAGAATGCGGAACTGTTGGGGATGTTTGCGTCTCTCGGAACGAAGGTGAATGAGCCCGGCTTGGCACCCCTTGCCGGTTTCCACGCCGAAGCCTGCCAGAGCTTACGCGATTATCCGCAGTATTATCGGTTCATCCTGTCAATCGTGCTTGATCTGGAGGATTTGGGCTTGCCCCAGACCCAAGGGGCGGCGCTTTGTGATCAGGTTGATCGGGCGGGACTGGTCAATGCGGAATTGTCCGATTTGCAGCGTGCCGAAGCGCGGCGGTTGCTGCGGCGGCGCGGTGTCGGGCCACGTGTTGATGACGGTGCGCTTGGCGGGCGTCTGCGGCGTTTTATCGAACACAGCAACACGTTTGCGCTACCCAACCGCAAGGCTGCCTATGAACTAACGCATATTGTCTATTACCTGTCGGACTATGGCCGCCAAGACCCCGATCTGCCGCCGGCAGCATTGATCAGTTTGGAATACACCGGCCTGCTTGCGTTTCTTGACCAAGATATGGACTTGTTGGCCGAAGTCTGTGCCGCGCTCCGCTTTGCCAAGGCCACGCCCAGCCCGCTTTGGGAAGCCGCGGTCGCGAAAGCGCATGGAGAATGTCAGATCAGGGCCGATTACGGCGCCTCACAGGAAGATGTTTTTCACGAATGGCTCGTCACCGGCTGGGCCTCCCGCATCGCAGGGCGGGCGGTGCTGCATCACCGGGTGCCGGCGGGGGCGATACGGTTTCACAAAGACCGTGCCATCGGGGGCGCCCTGCGCGATCTGGCGGTTTGTCTGCGCGATATGGGACCCGCGCGAAGCGCCGACTGGGACCGGATGCGACCCCGTGTGCTGTCCTATCTTAGCCCAGACAGCCATGCCATCCTGATCTCTGCCGAACGCTCAAGCCCCCGGTTCGACGCCTTTTTCGAAGGGTTCGCCCGAGCGAAGGCGCAATAGGCGAGATCCCCATCTTACATAGAGAAGGACGTACCGCAGCCGCAGGCCGCCGTGGCGTTGGGGTTCTCGATGGTAAACCGTGCGCCGATCAGCTCTTCGGTAAAGTCGATCACCGCGTCCGCCAAAAATGGCAGCGACACACTGTCGACCACGACCTTTTGGCCCGATCCTTCCAAGACCAGATCGTCTTCGGCAGGTTCATCAAGGGCGATCTCATACTGAAAGCCCGAGCATCCGCCGCCTTCGACAGCGATGCGCAGGGCTTTGCCTTCGTCTGCGGCCCCGATCTCGGCAAGCCGTTCAAACGCGCGGGGGGTGACTTTGGGGGGCAGGTTCATCTGCTGGGCTCCGATGCATCGGTTTTCTTCTGTCTTCACCTAACATATAGAAAGCGTAAGGACAGGTCACAAGGACCGCGAAAAAGGACCAGCCGCAATGCGCGCAGATTTCGCCTCCGATCCGGACACCGCCAGGGGACGGCTGGTGCCCGAGGAGGAAAGCACATTCCGCTCCTGCTTTCAGCGGGACCGAGACCGTATTATCCACGCCTCCGCCTTTCGGCGGCTCAAACACAAGACGCAGGTCTTTGTGGAGCATGAGGGCGATTACTTTCGCACCCGTCTGACCCATTCGATTGAGGTCGCGCAAGTGGCCCGCACCATCGCCGGGGCGCTGCGTCTGAATGGCGAACTGACCGAGGCCGTGGCACTGGCCCATGATCTGGGCCACACGCCCTTTGGCCACACCGGAGAGGACGCGCTTCATGCGCTGATGCAGCCCTATGGCGGCTTTGACCACAACGCACAGGCGATCAAGATCGTCACCGCGCTGGAGCGCCATTATGCCGAGTTTAACGGGCTGAACCTGACGTGGGACACGCTGGAGGGCATTGCCAAACACAATGGCCCGGTGGTGGGTGAACTGCCCCATGCTTTGGCGGAATACAACGCGCGGCATGATCTGGAACTGCACACCCACGCCAGCGCAGAGGCGCAGGTGGCCGCACTTTCGGACGACATCGCTTACAACAACCACGACCTGCACGACGGGCTGCGCGCCGGGCTGTTCACCGAGGCCGAGATCGCAGAACTGCCCATGGTCGGCCCCGCCTATGCCGAGGTTGACCGTCTATACCCCGATACCGATTCCTACCGCCGTCGGCATGAGGCGCTGCGGCGGGTCTTTGGCGTGATGGTGAGCGACGTGATCGAAACCTCGGCGGGATTGCTGAAAGCCTCCGGGGCGCGCTCGCCCGACGACATCCGGCATCTGGGCCGCCCGGTGATCCGTTTCTCTGACCCGGTCTGGCGCGATCTGCGGCAAATCCGCGAGTTTCTCTTTACCCGCATGTACCGCGCACCGTCGGTGATGGAGCAGCGTGAGAAGGTGACCAAAGTGGTCAAGGACCTCTTTCCGCTGTTCCTATCGCGGCCTGACCTCCTGCCACGCCATTGGGCCGATGCGGTGGAAGCCGCACAGGATGATGTGACGCTGGCGCGGATGGTGTCGGATTACATCGCTGGGATGACCGACCGCTTCGCGCTTCAGGAGCATGCCCGTTTGTTCGGCAGTGACCTGCGCGATTTCCGTTAGATGCGGTGCTTTCGTTGGTATGGGGGTCATGCTATCTCTGGCCCGTTCAATAGGTGATCCATGATACAAACCCCGGTTCTTCCCGATAGCCTTGCGCAGGATGCGACTTTCGCAATCCTATCCGCCTCACATGGACCGGGGCCTGCGCTGGCAGAGCGGGCCGCTGGGCTCGGGGCGGACGTGATCGCGATGGACAGTGATCCGTCCGGGCTGGCCAAGGTTGTGGGCGCCGCACCTGACAAGATCGAAGGGCTCGCACTTGTCGGAGACCCGGTCGCGCGGTTGGAGCCGTTGCGCCAGACATGGGGAGACACGCCGCTGCATATGGTGCTGAACCTGATGCCGCTGGAGTGGTCCAACACACAGGCCCAAGGGATAGACGCGCAGATACGCGGCCTCTCGGCGCTGATGCGGGCGTTGGGGCGCGGGCTGGCCGCAGGGCAGGGGGCCGTTGTCTCCGTGCTTGAGCGCTCTCAGCAGCCGCTGGCGCTGAGCGCGCATGGCATGATCGCCGCCGTTGCCGCCGCGAATGAGGCTTTGGCGCAGGTCTTTGGCCCGCGCGGCATTCGGTTCTACACTGTGACCGTGCCAGAAGGGCAAGCCGATCAGTCAGTTGAGACCGCGCTTTTCCTTGCCTCTCCTGCGGGACAACGGCTGCGCAGTCGCCGGATTGATCTGGACTGAAGCGACCGCGGCCTATCGGCAGCGAAGACCTATCTCTACACCGCCCGTGCGGCTTGATTGACTGCATCCCCGCAGATGATAAACGGACGGGGAACAAGGATACCCGACATGAACCTATTTGCCGAAATTCGCCATCTGATCATCACCACGCTCGAAAACATGGTCGCGCAGGACGCTCTGCCCGCGACGTTGAATTTCGACCCGATCACCGCCGAGCCACCGCGCGACCCTGCGCATGGGGATATGGCCACCAACGCCGCCATGGTGCTGGCAAAACCGGCGAGCATGAAGCCGCGCGACATCGCGGAGGCACTGGCCGCGCAACTGCTGCAAGACAAGCGCATCACTTCGGCTGAGGTTGCGGGGCCGGGCTTCTTGAACCTGCGGTTGGCACCTTCGGTTTGGCAGAATGTGGCGCGGCAGGTGCTGTCACAAGGCACCGATTTTGGCCGCGCGATCCTTGGCGCGGGTCAGCGGGTGAATGTGGAATATGTCTCCGCCAACCCCACCGGCCCGCTGCATGTGGGTCACACCCGCGGTGCGGTCTTTGGTGACGCGCTGGCGAGCCTGCTGGACTTCGCCGGCTACGATGTGACGCGTGAATACTACATCAACGACGGCGGCGCGCAGGTCGATGTGCTGGCGCGGTCTGTGTACCTGCGTTACCTCGAAGCCAATGGCAAAGAGGTGGCCTTCCCCGATGGCACATACCCCGGCGACTACCTGATCCCGCTCGGCGAGGCGCTGGCCAAGATGTATGGCGATAAGCTGGTGGACCAGCCTGAAAGCGAATGGCTCGATCATATCCGCGAGTTCGCGACCGATGCGATGATGAACCTGATCCGTGAGGATCTGGCCGCACTCGGCGTTGAGATGGATGTCTTTTACAGCGAGAAATCCCTCTACGGCACCGGCCAGATCGAAGCGGCGATTGCCTCGCTCGAAGCCAAAGGGCTGATCTACGAAGGCGTGCTGGAGCCGCCAAAGGGCAAAAAGCCGGAGGATTGGGAACCGCGCGAACAAACGTTGTTCAAATCCACCGCACACGGCGATGACGTGGACAGGCCAGTCAAGAAATCCGACGGCTCTTGGACCTATTTCGCCCCCGACATCGCCTATCACTATGACAAGGTCAGCCGCGACTTTGATATGCTGATCGACGTCTTTGGCGCGGATCATGGCGGCTACGTCAAGCGGATGAAGGCAGCGGTCTCGGCGCTCAGCGACGGTCATGTGCCGCTCGACATCAAGCTGACGCAACTGGTGAAGCTTTATAAGAACGGCGAGCCGTTCAAGATGTCCAAGCGGGCAGGGACCTTTGTTACTCTGCGGGATGTGGTGGATCAGGTCGGCCCAGATGTGACGCGCTTTGTCATGCTGACGCGCAAGAACGACGCGATGCTGGACTTTGATTTCGACAAGGTGCTTGAGCAAAGCCGCGAGAACCCGGTGTTCTATGTGCAATACGCCCATGCTCGGATCGCTTCGATCCTACGCAAAGCCGAAGCGGCAGAGATCGACGTGGCGGATGCGGCGTTGATGGAGGCTGACCTGTCTAAGCTCGACCATGAGGCCGAGATCGGTCTCCTGCGCAAAATCGCGGAATGGCCCCGTCTGGTAGAAACCGCCGCACGCAGCAATGAGCCGCACCGCGTTGCCTTCTACCTCTATGAGCTCGCGTCAGATTTCCACAGCCTTTACCACTTAGGCCGGTCCGAGGATGGGTTGCGGGCGTTGCAAGAAGGGGACGCCGAAACGTCGCAGGCAAAAATTGCCCTGTCGCGTGCCGTTGCGATTGTAATCGCGGCGGGTCTTGGTATTCTTGGCGTCACACCGGCGCAAGAGATGCGATAACCGCACCAACGCGCCGAAAACAGGCAACCCCAAGACAGACCCGCGTGGCGATGTATCACGTCGGGCAAAGAGGCACAGATGGCAGATTTCACGTCTTCCCCGACGATGACGGGCTATGCGCCCGATTCCACGCAGGAATACGCAGTAGAAACCGGGCCTAAGGCTTTGACAACGCTGACCAATATCGCGGGGGCTGCCGTGTCGCTGGCCCTTGTCGCGGGGATCGGCGTTTGGGGCTATAAACTGCTTGTGCGCGATGTGACCGGCATCCCGGTCGTCCGTGCCGTCCAAGGCGAAATCCGCGTCCGCCCCGAAGAGCCGGGCGGCGAATTGGCCCGTCATCAAGGCCTGTCGGTCAATGTGGTCGCTGCCGAAGGGAGCGCCGGGCGCCCGGCGGATCAGCTCCGTCTCGCCCCCAATCCGATGGAGCTAGAGGCCGAAGATCAACCCGTTCAGGTGGCAATGGTTGCGGCAAAGCCACAGGATGCAACCGCAGAGACCGACGCGCCCCTGATCGACGCATCCGAGGCCATTCGGACGGGCAATGTGCAGGATCTTGTTGCCCAGCTGACCGACGGTGTCGCCCCATTAAGCGGCGCAGTGGCCGATCTGGACGCGGAGGGAAATTCGGTTGACGCTGCGGTGGCTTTGGCGATGGCCGATACCAGCGTGAAGCCCAAAATCGTCAAGGCCGTGCTCAACGCCCCCGGCGTACGCAATTCGCTGCGGCCGCGCAACCGTCCTGCGGGCGGGGCGGTTGTCACGCAAGCCGCACTGCAAACGGCACCAGTTGCCGCCGCCGCCAACGAAGTGGACCCAGCTACGCTCCCCGCAGGCACCCGCATGGCGCAGCTTGGCGCTTTCGACAGCCCCGAAGTCGCCCGCGAACAATGGGAACGCCTACAAGGCCGCTTTGGCCCCTATCTGCAAGGCAAGGACCGTGTCGTTCAGAAAGCCACCAGCGGCGGGCGTGTGTTCTACCGCCTGCGGGCTCTGGGCTTTGAAGACATTGCCGATGCCCGCCGTTTCTGCTCGGCTCTGGTGGCAGAGAATGCGGATTGCATCCCGGTGGTGATGCGCTGATGCGCCCCTTTGGGGCGACCATCCTCGACGCCACAGGCCACCGCCTCAGCGCCGAGGAGAAAGCCTTTTTTCGCGAGACGCGGCCCTTTGGTTTCATCCTCTTTGGCCGCAACATCGACACCCCCGATCAACTGCGTGGGCTTTGCGAAGAAATGCGCGAAGCGGCAGGGCATAATGCGGTTATCACGATCGACCAAGAGGGCGGTCGCGTACAGCGCATGTCTGCGCCCTATTGGCGGGACTGGCAGCCACCGCTTGAACTGGCGCAACGCGTTGGTATGCGTGCGACGGAAGTGTTCTATCTGATGTACCGGCTCATCGCGCATGAGCTTCATTCGGTCGGGATCGACAGCAACTGCGCGCCTTTGCTGGACATTGCCACGCCGCAGACCCATCCCTTCCTGCGCAACCGCTGTTACGGTGACTCCGCCGAAGAAGTGACCCGCATTGGCCGCGCCGCCGCCGAGGGCTTGCTGCGCGGCGGGGTGCTTCCTGTCATGAAACACATGCCCGGTCACGGGCGCGCAACGCTCGACAGCCACCATGATCTGCCCAAAGTCTCGGCCCCGCGTGAAGAATTGGAGGCGGTTGATTTCGCGCCGTTCCGCGCGCTGGCAGACTTACCCATGGGGATGACCGCGCATCTGGTTTATGAAGACTTGGCCGATGGCCCAGCGACCCTATCGCCTGAAATGATGCGTCTGATCCGCGAAGACATCGGATTCGACAATTTGGTGATGACCGATGACATCTCGATGAAGGCATTGCCGCTGGCGCCTGCCGAAAGTGCGCGTGCGGCGCTTGCGGCGGGCTGTGATGTGACGCTGTTCTGCAACGGCACGCTGGATGAACGCCGTGCAGTTGCTGAGGCCGCCGGAGAGATGACGCCCGAGGCGCAAATCCGCGCAGAGCGTGCGATGGCCGCCCGGCGCAGGCCCGATGAGATTGACATCGACGCTCTTAATGCCCAATTTGACGCGCTTCTGGGCGGGGCATTACATGGCTGATACCGATTTTGTGCAAGACAGCAACGAGGCCGCAGGCAGCGTGGCCGGTCGGCTGGCTGCTGAAGCCTTTATCATCGACGTCGAAGGCTATGAGGGTCCGCTTGATCTGTTGCTCTCGCTAAGCCGCACGCAAAAGGTCGATCTGCGCAAAATCTCCGTTTTGCAACTGGCCCGGCAATACCTCGACTTTGTCGAACGCGCTAAGGCGCTGCGGCTGGAACTGGCGGCGGATTATCTGGTGATGGCGGCTTGGCTGGCGTTTCTGAAATCGCGCCTGCTGCTGCCGCCTGATCCGACCGAAGAAGGGCCGTCGGGCGAAGAAATGGCCGCGCATCTGGCCTTTCAGTTGGAACGACTGCAAGCCATGCGCGACGCGGCGGCGCGGTTGATGGGGCGCGACCAACTGGGGCGAGATTTCTTTGCCCGTGGCCAAACCCATGAGATCACCCGCGTCAAAAAGGTGACCTATACCGCCACCTTGCTGGATCTCATGCAGGGCTACGCCCGCACCCGCACCCGCGACGAGTTCCGCCCCTTTGTGATGGACCGCGATGCGGTTTTTACCATGGAGGAGGCGTTGGAACGGATGCGCGGGCTGATTGGCTATGCAGGCGATTGGGGCGATCTGACGAGCTATCTGCCAGATGGGTGGGGCGATGACCCTCAACGGCGGCGCTCTGCGACGGCAGCGACCTTTGCGGCCTCGCTTGAATTGGTGAAAGAGGGGCATTTGGAAATCCGCCAGAAAGAGATTTTCGCCCCGATCCAACTGCGCAAAAAGGATTGATGCGTGTCGGAAGATACCAAACCAAAAGAGAAAAAGCTGTTTGATGCGCCATCCTTGGCCGAACAGGAACGTATGATCGAAGCTGTGCTTTTCGCCAGTTCCGAGCCAATCACGCTGCGCGAGCTAGAGGACCGTCTGCCGCGCGGCTCGGACGTGGGCGAGGCGATGGCATTCCTGCGGCACCGCTATCAGGGGCGTGGCGTGCAGGTGATGAAAGTGGGCGATGCCTACGCCTTTCGCACCGCGCCCGACCTTGGCTTTTTGATGCATAAGGAAACAGTCGAGACCCGCAAGCTCAGCCGTGCCGCGATTGAAACCTTGGCGATCATTGCCTACCACCAGCCTGTCACCCGCGCCGAGATTGAGGAAATCAGGGGCGTGTCGGTTTCGCGCGGGACAGTGGATCAACTGCTCGAGATGGAGTGGGTCCGCTTTGGCCGCCGCAAGATGACACCGGGTCGCCCTGTCACTTTCGTGGTCACGCAAGAGTTTCTCGATCACTTCGGACTGGAAAGCGCCCGCGATTTGCCGGGCTTGAAGGAATTGCGCTCTGCCGGGCTGCTGGAAAACCGGCCCTTGCCCGCGCTTGCTCCAACCGTTGGCGACGGAGAGGACGAGCCAGAGGCCACCGAAGGCCAAAGCGAGTTGTTCGAAGATTGACGGGGCCGAGGCTGTAATCCGCCCTCAGCGGTCCTATATCTGGCCCAAAGCAACCGGGAAGGACCAACCGATGAACAAGATCGCCTCCATGATCCTACGGACAGTGATCCGTCAACTCGCCTCACGCGGGCTGCGCGCGGGTATGCGACGTGGCGGGCAGGGCGCGCGGAAAGGGGCCGGGTTGAACAGCAGCCGTATCCGCCAAGGCATCCGTATGCTGCGCCGTTTCAAGCGGTTTTGAAGGCCGGGACAGGCGGGTTCAAGCAGGCTTGAAATGTTTCGAGAGTTTCAGACCTTGGCCTTGGTAATTAGAGGCAATATCCGCGCCATATAGCTGGTTCGGGACCTGCGCCATATGTTCATAGACCAAACGGCCCACGACCTGACCATGCTCAAGAACAAAGGGCGCTTCGTGGCACCGCACCTCAAGCACCCCGCGTGACCCTGCGCCACCGGCTTCCGCATGGCCAAAGCCGGGATCGAAAAAACCCGCATAATGCACGCGGAATTCACCAACCATCGCCAGATAGGGCGCCATTTCAGCGGCATAGGCGGGGGGGATCGTCACTGCTTCGCGGCTGACCAGAATGTAGAACGCGCCGGGATCAAGAATGATCTGACCATTCGTGCTGTGCACTTCTTCCCAATAGGCCGCCGGGTCGTAGTGACCGATTTTATCAAGATCAATCACGCCGGTATGCGGCTTGGCACGGTAGCCTACGAGGCTGGTGCCGGGGAGTTTGAGATCGACTGAAAAACCCAAGCCCTCGTCGATCACCGCCGTGCCATCCACGAGCGGGGTCTCAGCATGGAGCGCCCGCAGGGCGTCGTCATTTAGCGTTGCATCCCCATTACCAAACCGGATCTGGTTGAGCCGCATCCCCGGACGCACGAGCACGGAAAAGGAGCGGGGGCAGATTTCAGCATAAAGCGGCCCATGGTAGCCCGGTGCGATGCGGTCAAACTCCGTGCCACCATCGGTGATGGTCCGGGTCAAAAGATCAAGCCGCCCGGTGGAGCTTTTGGCGTTGGCGACAGCAGAAACCCCTTCTGACAGCGCCAATTCCTCCATCAAGGGAACGACATAGACGCAGCCTTTCTCCAACACTGCGCCATCGCTCAAATCAACGCGGTGCATCTCGAACTCGGCAAGCCTGTCCGCGACCTTGGCCCCTTGTCCCGCAAGGAAAGACGCCCGCACGCGGTAGGCCACTGTACCCAGACGCAAATCCAGGCTCGCAGGTTGAATCTGAGCTTCGGTCACAGGCGGTTCGGCGCGGATCGCGCCGCTTTCGACCATGGCTGAAATTTGCTGGTTGGGAAGCACGCCGTTCATCGCATGGGGCATTGGGGGCCTTTCAAATGACAAACGCCCGCGCCTGACAGGCACGGGCGGTTTGATGTAGTCGGTTGGTCGGGCTAGCAGGACTCGAACCTGCGACCTTCCGTCCCCCAGACGGACGCGCTACCAGGCTGCGCCATAGCCCGACTACGTGGGCTTCATACCCGATCTCGCAGGCGGTGCAAGAGGGAATTGCCGGGTTTTTCATTGAGATCAGAAATTACTGGTCGTGTCGTTGTTTGCATCCATCTGACCGCGCATGTCGGCAAGATGCAGCAGCAGGGTTGCCACATCCGGCTGCACTTCGCGCGGCAAACGGCGCACGCGGCCAATGCGGGTCAGCAGGCCGGGGGAGGCTGGAAAGTCTGCTTCGGCCGTAAAGGCAGGCAGATCGATCACAGCAGGCTTTAAGGTGTCATCTTGCACGGCAAGATCCTCAGAATCATCAATGTTTTCGACGCCCTCAGCGCTTTGTTCAGATGCGCTGTCGTCTGTGTCAGACGGGGCCGCAGCCTTGCTCATGGGGCGCTGGATAAAGTCGGGTAGGGTCGCGGTCTCTGTATCCTCAGACGCTTCGTCAGACGCAGGTTCAGGCTGTGATTGCGCAGTCTCGCGCTCGGCCACATGGGGCGGCGGATCGAGGTGCGGCGCGTCCTCAGTCTCGGATGTCGATGGTCCCAGCGGGTCCGGCGTGGCGCGTGGGTGATCGTCGGCCGGTGGCTCGGGGGAATAGCTCGGCGCCGCCTCGGCAGCAGGTTCGGAAACCCGCTCAGTCGTGGGGGTCGAGACTGTTTCTGTGGTGGGCATGGCAGGTTGCGCATCGTCCAAAGTGGAGGTGGACTCTTGGGCCGCCGCTGCGGGCGTTGCCGGCTCGAAATCTGGGGTGGCTGTGCGGGCGAGCGGCGCTGTCTGCTCGGAATCGCTGGTCGTTGCGCCGAATTTCAGCACTACACCACGCTCGCGTTCTACGGGGAGGGCGGTGATGTACTCTGCCTCACCCTCCGTGTCTGGCAATTCATCCAGCGGTGCAGACAGGCTTGAAACATGAGTCATGCCTTCTTCGCGCAGGATTTTTTGCACGCCTTTGATGGTCAGCCCATCGTCGTGCAGCAGTTTCTTGATCCCACCCAAAAGCAACATATCCGCAGGACGATAATAGCGCCGCCCTCCGGCGCGCTTGATCGGTTTTACTTGGGTGAATTTGCTTTCCCAGAACCGCAGGACATGAGCTTGAATCCCAAGCCAGTCAGCGACTTCAGAAATGGTGCGGAAAGCGTCCGGCGATTTGACCATGGATCAGGACTTGTTACCTTCGGCGACGCGGTCTTTCATCAGATGCGACGGGCGGAAAGTCAGCACACGGCGCGGGTTGATCGGGACCTCTTCGCCCGTCTTGGGATTGCGACCCACACGCGCGGTTTTGTCTCGCACCGAAAAGGTGCCAAAGGAAGAGATTTTCACCTGTTCCCCGCTCACCAGCGCATCAGACATATGCTCTAGCACGGCTTCGACAAGCTGGGCACTTTCGTTGCGCGAGAGACCGACTTCGCGGAAGACCGCTTCGCTTAAATCCATGCGCGTCAATGTCTTGTTCGGCATAATATCCCCCATGCTTTGGGTTAGAATATGCTGCTGCCATTTTTAGAGTCAACATCATTGGCCGGATTGTACCAATTTCGGCGGTAATTTTCCGCGTTGCGTCAGTCACTTACCAGCGCAGGACCACCGCACCCCATGCCAAACCGCCCCCGATGGCCTCGGTCACGATCAGGTCACCCGGTTTGATCTGCCCGCGCGTGCGCCCCACAGAAAGCGCCAGCGGGATCGATGCGGCAGAGGTGTTGCCGTGGTCTTGAACCGTCACTACCACCTGCTCCATCGGCAGGTTCAGCTTCTTGGCCGTGCCCTGAATAATGCGAATATTGGCCTGATGCGGCACGATCCAATCGACATCATTAGCTGTGACACCTGCGCGCTCCATCGCGGTATTGGCGGTGGCGGCGAGCTTTTCAACCGCGTGGCGGAACACCTGATTGCCCTGCATACGCAGATAGCCGGTGTTGCCGGTCGAGACGCCGCCATCAACATAAAGCAGATCGCGGAAGCGTCCGTCGGAATTGAGATCGGTGGCAAGGATGCCGCGATCCTGTGCGGTGCCTTCGCCGCCCTGCGCCTCCAGCAAAAGCGCACCGGCACCATCGCCGAAAAGCACGCAGGTAGAGCGATCCGTCCAGTCCATGATCCGACTAAAGGTCTCAGCCCCAATCACCAGCACGCGTTTGGCTTGGCCAGAAACAATCAACGCATTGGCATTGGCCAGCGCATAGACAAAGCCCGCGCAGACCGCTTGCACGTCAAAAGCAAACCCATTGGTCATGCCAAGCTCGGCCTGCACCATGGTGGCGGAAGATGGGAAGGTAAGGTCGGGCGTAGAGGTCGCGACGATGATGGCATCGACATCCGCAATCTCGCAGCCCGCGTCTTTCAATGCATCGCGCGCCGCCGCCGCGGCCATGGTCGAGGTGGTTTCCCCCTCGGCGGCGAAATGGCGGCGCTCAATGCCCGAGCGGGACCGAATCCATTCGTCATTGGTGTCGAGCGTGGCTTCGAACTCGGCATTCTCGACAACACGGGAGGGCAGGTAGTGGCCACAGCCAGTGACAACGGCGCGCAGGCTCATGTCGGGGACTCCTCGGCAGGCAGCGTCGCGGCGACGCGGGCGGCCAGCTTGTCATTGAATTTATTCTCGGACAACTGAGCCGCAAGTTTGATCGCAGCAGAGATGCCCGTCGCATCAGCCGAACCATGCGACTTAACCACCGTGCCATTCAAGCCCAAAAAGACGCCGCCATTCACGCGGCGCGGATCAATCTTTTTGCTCAGCCGCCGCAACGAAGTATAGGCGAGCAGCGAGGCCAAGCGGGACAGGGGCGAGTATTTGAACGCTTCGCGCAGGCGGTTACCGATCATGCTCGCCGTGCCCTCGCCGGTCTTGATCGCGACATTGCCGGTAAACCCATCGGTCACGATCACATCTGCGCGATTGCCCGAAATGTCGCCGCCTTCGACGAAACCCACGAATTCAAACCCAGCCGCGTCACCTTGTGCGCGAATCAGATCATAGGCTTCTTTGAGTTCCGTGCGGCCCTTATGCTCTTCGGTGCCGACATTCAGCAGGCCAACGCGCGGGCGCTGTAAGTCCATCCCATTACGGGCATAGGACGTCCCCATCAGCGCATAGCGCAACAGATCTTCGGCATCGGCGCGGATGTCTGCGCCGACGTCTAGCATCACGTTAAACCCCTGCGGGTTGGAGGAGGGGTAGAGCACGGCAATCGCGGGGCGGTTGACGCCCGGCAGCTTGCGCAGCCGGATCGTCGACATCGCCATAAGCGCGCCGGTATTGCCACAGGAAACTGCCACAGCGGCAGCGCCACTGCGGACAGATTCGATGGCAGACCACATCGAAGTGTTCTTGCCCGTGCGCACGACCTGACTGGGCTTGTCCTCCATCGTGACCACGTCTGTGGTGTGATGGATCTCACAACGTCCCGACAGCGCGCTATGTTTGGCGATCAGCGGGGTTAGTTGCTCTTGGGGGCCATGCAGAATGAACCCAATGTCTGGGTTCGCCTGCGCAGAAAGCGCACACCCGGCAACAACTGCTGCCGGGCCTTCGTCACCGCCCATCGCATCAACCGATATCAGGGTGTGACCGGCTTTCGCGTCGGGGTGATCGGGCTGGGCCGTCATCGGTGCGAATGCCTCACTTGCCTTAGAAAAAACTTGGGAAATGACGACAGCTTAAGCTGCGTCGTCTTCCAGGTCTACTTCTTCGGTCAGGGCAACGATTTCGGCGTCGTCATAGTGACCGCAAGCAGCGCAGATGTGGTGGGGGCGCTTCAGCTCACCACAGTTCGAACATTCGTTCGGGTTCGCCGCTGTGAGCGAATCGTGCGCGCGGCGGTTGTTGCGGCGCGATTTGGATACTTTATTCTGTTGGACAGCCATGTCTGGTGCCTTTGCCTTCGGGGTTGCTGACCTGCACAGGACATGCCGCAACCGTGTTTCAATTCGGACCCCGTTTCGGGCGTGACGGTGCTTTAGGGCCGCAGCCGCACAATGTCCAACCTTAATTCGGGTAAGGGCGGCAAAATAACGCGAATACCCCCCGATGCAACCCGGAATATCTGCGGTTTTCCGCGCGTGGGCTTAGCTTTCGCCCTTCCTTAGCGCATCCCGCAACGCGCCCAGCCCCGCAAAAGGCCGTGCGTCTTCGTCGGTCATCGGTTTTTGGCCAGGTTCAGTTAGAACAACCGAGCCGAGTTCGGCATCACCTTTGCGCGGATACTCCGGCACTTCCAGCGCCAGCGCCTCGATCATCACCTGGGCGGGGTCGATCCACTGGCCCAAAGGCTCACTGCTGTCGTCTTCGGGCATTTCGATCTCTTCTTCGTCCGGCACTTCGAAATCGCGGACAAAGTGGCGCGTGACCGGCACGTCAATCCGTGTGGTGACCGGTTCAAGCGTGACAACACAGGGCTGAACCACTGTGGCGCCCAATTTGCCGTTAAGTTGCCAATCCTGCTTGCCAAGCGGTGTGATCTCTCCCGCAAAGCTGAGCTTGCGCAGGGCCGAGATATCCAGTTCCTCCGCAATACGGGCGAGAACATCCGCCTCGGGGCGCAAAGCGAAACTATTGGCCTCCGTCTGAGACAGGTCAGAGACCCGCAGGGCGGTGGCAGAAGGGGGCGTGCGCGACATGAGAACCGACTTTCGTTTCTTGAACACTGAGGGTGCCTTGGTGTATGCGAGATAAAAGCCATAATCCGTCAGGGCAAGAGGGCAGACCAAATGCGCATCACGAAACAGACCGGCACCCCTATTTTTCGGGCCGGATGTCTGAGCCTTCTGCTCGTGCTGGGCGCCTGTGCGCCGCAGTATGAAAACCACGGCTATGTGCCGCCAGCCGATCAGTTGGAGCAAGTGGTGGTTGGCAGCGATACCAAGGAAAGCGTGACCGCGAAAATCGGCAATCCCACAGCGGGCGGCGTGCTGAATGATGACAGTTTTTACTATGTAAAGATGCGCAAACGGGCGCTCGGCTTCCTCGCGCCTGAAGAGATTGAGCGTGAAGTCGTGGCGATCAGCTTTAGCGATGCGGGTGTCGTTCAGAATGTCGAACGCTTTGGGCTTGAGGATGGGCGCGTTGTGCCACTGTCGCGGCGGGTGACGTCCTCTCCGGTGCAGGACAATTCCTTCCTACGTCAGCTTTTGGGCAATTTGGGTCGCTTCAGCCCGGCTGCATTTGGCAGTTAAGACGTGACCGCTTGGACGGGGCAGAGGGGGCGATCTGAGCGATGACCCATGCCCCCCCGGGCCGCTTTCACATTACTGAGGCGCGCTCGGCCGATGATCTTGCACAGGCCCGCACGCTGCGGGCGCTTTGCTTTCGCAATCTGGCCTTGCAAGAGGCCGACGATTTCGATCAGGCCGCGCGTCATATCGTCGTGAAAGACCGCGACAGCGAAGAGGCCATTTGCTGCTTTCGCGTGACCACTTTCAGCGCGGCGACCTTGCACCGAAGCTATTCCGCACAGGTTTATGACCTTTCTGCCCTTCGCCACTTTGACGGTCCGATGCTAGAGCTTGGGCGATTTTGCATCCACCCGGATTGGCATGATCCTGACATTCTGCGACTGGCTTGGGGCTGGCTGGCGGGGCAGGTTGATGCCCAAGGGGCGGAACTGCTCTTTGGGTGTTCCTCCTTTGCGGGGGTTGATGCTGCGCGCTACCGCGATGCCTTTGCGCTCCTCAACAGCCGACATCTCGCCCCCCCCAAATGGCAGCCCGGCGTCAAAGCGTCTGAGGTGATCCGCTTTGCATCGCAAGACGCGACCGACATGCGGGCAGGGCTGCGCCTTCTCCCCCCCTTGTTGCGCAGCTATCTGACGATGGGGGGCTGGGTGAGCGATCACGCGGTAGTCGACCGGGCGATGAACACGATCCATGTCTTTACCGGGCTAGAGATCGCGGCCATCCCGCCGGGCCGCAAACGTCTGCTGCGCGCATTGGCAATGTCGAAAGAGAGCGCGGGACATTGACCTTATCCCCGCCGGGGGATAGCTGGCAGCTATGGCACGCGCACCCCTTTTACAACTCACCGACATTTCGCTGACCTTTGGCGGCGATCCTGTTTTTGAAGACCTTTCGCTGGTGGTTCAGACCGGCGACCGGCTGGCTTTGGTCGGGCGAAACGGCTCTGGCAAATCCACGTTGATGAAGGTCATGGCCGGGCTGGTCGAGGCCGACAGCGGCGCTGTCGTCACCGGGCCGGGTGTCTCGGTCGGCTATATGGAACAGGAACCCGATCTGTCAGGGTTTGAGACCTTGGGCGATTTCGCCGCGCATGGGCTGGACCCCGGCGAGATGTATAAGGTCGAACGCGCGGGCGAGGGGCTCAAATTCGACCCCGCACGCCCTGTCGCGACCGCCTCTGGCGGGGAACGCCGCCGCGCCGCACTGGCGCGTCTGATGGCCGAAGAGCCTGAACTGATGCTGCTGGACGAGCCGACCAACCACCTCGACATCGAGGCCATTGCGTGGCTCGAAGCCGAGCTAAAGGCCACCCGCACTGCCTTTGTCATCATCAGCCACGACCGCGCTTTTCTGTGCAACCTGACTCGCGCAACCCTCTGGATCGACCGCGGCGCGGTACGTCGCCAAGAGATCGGGTTTGAGGGTTTTGAAGCATGGCGCGATCAGGTATGGGAAGAAGAGGACATGCAGCGCCACAAGCTCAACCGCAAGATCAAGGCGGAAGCACGTTGGGCGGTTGAGGGGATCTCGGCCCGGCGCAAGCGCAACCAAGGCCGTGTGCGCGCGCTGCAGGAATTGCGCGCCGAACGCTCGGCCCAGATCAAACGCCAAGGCACCGCCGCTATGGCGCTGGAAGCCGGACCGAAATCCGGCCGCAAAGTGATCGAAGCAACCGGCGTGGCCAAGAAATTCGGCGACAAACAGATCCTCCGCGATTTTTCGATCACCGTGCAACGCGGCGACCGTATCGCGTTAGTGGGGCCGAACGGCGTGGGCAAGACAACACTGCTTAACATGCTGATCGGTAAGGAAGAACCGGATCAGGGCGAGATCAAGCTCGGCACCAATTTGGAACTGGCGCTGTTTGATCAGGCGCGGGCGCAGTTGGATGGCGATATGACGCTTTGGGACAGCCTGACCGGCGATCCGGAAATGCGCGTATCCGGCAAGGCGGATCAGGTGCTGGTGCGGGGCCAGCCAAAACATGTGGTCGGCTATCTGAAAGAATTCCTCTTCGACGAGGCACAGGCCCGCGCCCCGGTGCGCTCGCTTTCAGGCGGGGAAAAGGCGCGGCTGCTGCTGGCCAAGATCATGGCGCGGTCCTCGAACCTTCTGGTGCTTGACGAGCCGACCAACGATCTGGACGTCGAAACGCTCGACCTGATGCAAGAACTGCTGGGCAATTACGACGGCACGGTGCTGCTGGTCAGCCACGACCGCGACTTTCTCGACCGGGTCGCTGCCACCACCATCGCGATGGAAGGCGATGGCCGTGCCACGGTCTATGCGGGCGGCTGGAGCGACTATATCGCGCAGCGCGGGCAGGATGATTTCTCGGACAGCGTGGTCAAGGCCAAACCGTCGAAAGCCGACGCAAAACCGGAAAAGAAGCAAAGTTCCAGTGGCTTGAGCTTTACCGAAAAACACCGGCTAGAAGCACTCCCCGCTGAGATTGCGCGATTGGAGGCCGAGATTGCCAAGCTCGAAGAATTGCTCAGCGATGCCGAGTTGTTCACCCGTGAGCCGGTGAAATTCCAAAAAGCGACTGATGCCTTGGTACAGCGGCATGAAAAACTGTCGGACGCCGAAGAAGAATGGATGACGCTGGAAGAGAAGGCGGGGGGCTAACCGTCTGCTCGCGTAAGGGCAATCTGTGGCCGGTAGCCCGCCCGGAACGCCGCAAGGATGCTGGGCGGGGTGAGCAGGGTCACCGGGCCTTCAGGCGCGCTCTGCGCGGCACCGTAGCCTTCGGGCGCATAGGGGTGAAATTTCCCGACCGCGATGACACCCGCTGCGCCGCCTTTATCTAAAACAAAGCTGCCGTCCGGCAGGCTGCGTGCGCCCACTGTTGTATGCCGTCTTTGTCGAAAGACCCGAGGTTCCGCACGCTCTGCATGCAACTGGCGATCCAGTGCTGCGGCGGGGCCGGGGATCGGGCAGCAGGTGCGAAACTGCTGGTACGATGCGCGGCGACATTCTGCACAGGGCCGATGCCCGGCAGCAAAAGCCACGGCTTCATCCAGAAAGAACAGTTCGGTGTAGCGTCGCGGGGCCATAAGCTGCCGCCGCCTACCTTTGAAACTCAGCTGACAGCAGACCCAGTTTTGATGCGCCCAACGGCGCTTGGGGAGCAGACCGTTCGCGTCATGCAAAATGCCGCGATTGCCCATAAAGCCACCCCGCGCAGAATGCGCGAGGATCTCTCCGGTAGGCTGAACACGGTTTTGCAGGGGCATCAGCGCATGCGCAACGCGCCATCCAGCCGGATCACTTCGCCGTTAAGATAGCCCATCTCAACAATGAACGCGGCCAGCCGACCATATTCAGACGGATCACCCAAACGAGCGGGGTTTGGCACATCTCTGGCAAGTTCGGCCTGCACCTCTTCAGGCAGCCCGGCGAGCATGGGCGTTTTAAAGATACCCGGCGCGATGGTCATAACGCGAATGCCATCCTTGGCCAAATCCCGGGCCATGGGCAGGGTCATGCCGACGATCCCCCCTTTGGACGCCGCATAGGCCGCTTGACCTTTTTGCCCATCGAAGGCGGCGATAGAGGCCGTGTTGATGATCACCCCCCGCGCCCCATCCGGTTCTGGCTCATTACGGGCCATTGCCATCGCGGCCAGACGCGCCACGTTAAAGCTGCCAACAAGGTTGATGTCGACCGTGCGTTGGAACGCGTCAAGCGGGTGCGCGCCATCGCGACCGATCGTTTTGATGCCAAGCGCAATGCCCGCGCAGTTCACAGCCGCTGTGATGCGCCCCATTTTTTCGGCGGCAAAATCAACCGCCGCCTGAACCGAAGTCTCATCCGTCACATCGGTCTCAATAAAATAGCCGCCGATTTCCTCGGCCACGGCCGCGCCGCGCTCGGCGTCGCGGTCAAGCAGGGTCACTTGCGCGCCCTGTTCTGCGAAATGACGCGCTGTGGCCTCTCCAAGCCCCGAAGCGCCTCCGGTGACAATGGCGGCGGTGGTGTCTAGTTTCATATGCTGCTTCCCCCGAATATGAACGCTTGTTCAGTTCATCACGAAGCGCTGCGCGGTGCAAGCGGGGCTAACCAAAGGGCCGCCAGTAGAGCCAACTGCCGCCCGTCGGCTGGACCTGTGCGCCGCTGCGCAGTTTGAACCGTGTCAGCCCCTGCGTGCGCGGGTGCAGCGGGCCCAGATCAAGATGGCTATGGCCAACCTCGGCCAACCAGTTCCCAGCCTGCCATAACAAGAGGTTATGCGCATGAAGCGCTCTCCCCTCGCGGCAGCTGTGGCCGATGTGATAGGTGGCACCCCGGCCATGGCGGAGAAAGAGCATATGCGCGATGGGTCGACGCCCCAGCCGCGCGGTAAACAGCCGGGTCTGCGTCGGGGCCACACGCGCGAAGGCGGCTGTGAGATTCGGTGGCCAAGCCGCATAGCGGCGGGTCCGGGCCTGCGCGGCTTCGGCCATAAGCAGGGGATGATTCGGGTCTGGTGGAAAGCTGGCGTGATGAACGCGCAGTCCAGCACCCTCCGCGCGGCGCAGTTGGTTGCGCCATTTGCCGTTCAGGGCCGCGCGGCGGGCGTCTTGCGGTGGTGTAAGGTCCAGCACCGCGCAGCTTTGAGGCCGACGCAGGCGCATGGCGTGTGGCATCGCGCAAGGCGTAGGCGGCGAGAGAATAAGCGGCACAGTATGCAGCCCCGCCGCCCGCAATTGCTCTGCCAGATCAGGGGGCGGACGGGCGCGTGGCAACATCGCCACCCGTAGTCCGCAAAAGCGCCGTTGCAAGACAGTAAGACCACCCGGAAGCCGCAGTGGCTGTTGTCCGCAGGATCGAAGGGCCGCAGCGAAAGCAGCGTCCTGCATCAAGCTTTCTGGCGCAGAGGTGGCAACATCCAACATCCGGCTATTGAGCCCGATGTTGGTTAATCCACCGTTAAAGCGTGCAAATGCGCGCAGATTAACCCTGCCGCTTAGCCAACCTGCACCAGAGTGTGACGTTTCTTACCGGCGCTCAGTTTGATCGGTGAGGCCAATGCCGTCGCGTCAAGCATCATCCCGGCGTCCGTCAGCGGTTGATCGTCGATACGCGCGCCATTTTCGGCGATCAGACGTTTCGCTTCCTTACCCGACCCGGCAAGGCCGGACTTTACGATAAGCTGCACAATCGAAATACCATCGCCCACATCCGCCGCCGAAAGGGTCAGCGTTGGCAGATCATCCCCGACGCCGCCTTTTTCAAAGACTTCGCGGGCCGTGGCCTCGGCTGTCCGCGCCGCTTCTGCGCCGTGCAGAAGGCTGGTCACCTCATTGGCCAAACGCACTTTGGCCTCGTTAATCTCGGACCCGGCCAGCGCACCCAGACGGTCGCATTCTTCGACCGACAGCTCTGTATAGAGCTTCAGGAAACGGCCCACGTCAGCATCGGTGCAGTTGCGCCAGAACTGCCAGAACTCGTAAGGGCTCAGCATATCGCCATTCAGCCATACCGCGCCGCCTGCCGATTTGCCCATCTTCTTGCCGTCGCTGGTGGTCAAAAGCGGTGAAGTCAGCCCGTAGACCTCGCCATCAATCACACGGCGCGTTAGGTCGATCCCGTTGACGATATTGCCCCATTGATCCGAGCCGCCCATCTGCAACAGGCAGCCATAGCGCCGGTGCAGCTCCATGAAGTCATAGGCCTGAAGAATCATGTAGTTGAACTCAAGGAACGACAGCGACTGTTCACGGTCGAGCCGCGATTTTACGCTTTCAAAGCTCAGCATCCGGTTAATGGAGAAATGCCGGCCAATATCGCGCAGGAATTCGAGGTAGTTCAGCCCGTCCAACCATTCGGCATTGTTGAGCATGAGCGCATCGCTCGGTCCGTCGCCGTAATCAAGGTAGCGCGCAAAAACCTGACGGATGCCTTCGATGTTTTCGTTAATCGCCTCGGGCGTCAGCAGGGGGCGCTCATCCGAACGGAACGACGGATCGCCCACCTTGGTCGTGCCGCCGCCCATCAGCGTGATCGGCTTGCCACCGCATTTTTGCAGCCAGCGCAGCATCATAATGTTCACCAGATGGCCAACATGCAGCGATTTGGCGGTTGCGTCATAGCCGACATAGGCAGGCACCGCGCCCTTCAGCAGGGCTTCGTCCAACCCCTGATAATCGGTGCAATCGGCCAGAAAGCCGCGCTGCATCATCGTGTGGATGAACTCCGATTTGGGATGGTATGTCATGGTGACTTGCCTCAAAACTGTGTTGCGGGGCAATCTATATGCGCACAAGCGACAAAGGAAAAGGCCATGAATAAGGCCATGCACAGGCAACGTAGTGGAACCGGGGTGGTGACGGCTCTGGGAATGATGTCGGGGACCTCGTTGGATGGGGTCGATGCCGCCGTTTTGCGCACCGATGGGCATGATATTACCAGCTTTGGCAAAAGCGCATACCGAAGCTACACAAACCAAGAGCGCGAGGTGATCACCGCGGGCTTTGGCCATTGGCATGGGCCTGAGGTTGAGGCCGCGCGTGCGGCTGTCGAAGCCGCGCATCTCGAGCTGTTGCGGGAGATTCTGGAAGAAGACACCGCTGTGGAACTGGTCGGTTTTCACGGCCAGACTCTGGCCCATGCGCCACGGATGCAGGGGACGCTACAGGTGGGCGACGGTGCGCAATTGGCGCGTGACATTGGCTTGCCCGTGGTCTGGGATTTTCGCAGCGCAGACGTTGAACTGGGCGGAGAGGGCGCGCCTTTGGCCCCCTTCTTTCACCATGCCTGTGCGCGCTATGCGGGGCGCACCGGGCCGGTAGCTTTTCTCAATCTCGGCGGTGTGGGCAACCTCACTTGGGTCGATCCGCGCATCTCTCGGCCCGAAGAAGAAGGCGCGCTGCTGGCTTTCGACACCGGCCCGGCCAACGCGCCGATCAACGATCTGATGCAGGCCCGACTTGGCCAAGCCTATGACGAAGGCGGCAAACTGGCGGCGCGGGGGCGGGTAGAGCAGGGCGCGTTGGAACTGTTCCTCGCCGAACCTTATTTCGTACGGATGCCGCCCAAATCCCTTGATCGGAACGACTTTGCCGACATGATCGCATTGGTTGGCGAATTGTCGGACGCCGACGCCTGCGCCACGCTGACTGCCATGTGCGCCGCCGGGGTGGCCGAGGGGATGCAGCACTGCCCAGCCCCGCCTGAGCGCGTCTATGTGACCGGGGGCGGACGCCATAACCCTGTATTGATGCGTATGCTGGACGTCAGTCTTGACTGCCCCGTCGCACAGGTGGAGGAGATCGGGCTGGATGGTGATATGTTAGAAGCTCAGGCTTTTGCCTATCTTGCCGTGCGAGTTGCGCGCGGCTTGCCAACCTCCTGTCCCGGCACCACTGGCGTAAGGGCCGCCGTGGGCGGCGGCACTGTTAGCCGGGTTTAAGGCGCTGGTTCCCTTTTCGGTGGCTCCGGGGCGAGGGGTAACTCGTAAAAGCAGATCGCTTCACGCGCGAAAGCGGGCGTGGGCTGATAGGGGCCGCGCTCGATAAAGCCGAGCGATTGATAGAGCGCGCGGGCAGGGGCAAAGGCGATGGACGTGTCGAGATAGACCTTTTCAAACCCATCCTCGCGCGCCTGATCGATCAGCCTTTGGCAAATCGCACGGCCCGCACCGCTGCCACGGGCCGCGTCGGTGACAAAGACACGCTTGATCTCACTCTCTCGATCGCTCAGCGCGTGAGACATCCCGCATCCCAAGGCTTCGCCATCCCGTTCGGCCAGCAGGATAATCCCACGCGGACGGGCGTGTTCCTCGGCCAAACGGTCCATCAGGGCGCTGTATTTATCTTGAGGATAGAAAATCTCAACAATCCGCCGCTCGGCCGGGGCGAAAGTGTAGAGAAAATCGCGGTAGGCCCAGCAAAGATCCACCACCGCCGCGAGGTCCGCAGCGGTGGTGGCGGCTTTGACCGTGACCCGCGACATCAGCCGCGCAGGATCGAGCGGCCAGCGTATTGTGCGGTCTCGCCCAGCATTTCTTCGATACGGATCAACTGGTTGTACTTCGCCAGCCGGTCAGAACGCGCCAGCGAGCCGGTCTTGATCTGGCCGCAATTGGTCGCCACGGCGAGGTCGGCAATCGTGGCATCCTCAGTCTCGCCCGAGCGGTGCGACATCACGTTTGTGTAGCCTGCGCGATGCGCGACATCGACCGCCTTAAGAGTTTCGGTCAGGGTGCCGATCTGGTTCACTTTGACCAGCATGGAGTTCGCACAGCCGCGTTTGATACCGTCGGCCAGCCGCGCAGGGTTGGTCACGAAAAGATCGTCACCCACCAGTTGCACCTTGTTGCCGAGCAGGTCGGTCAGGGCCTTCCAGCCGTCCCAATCGTCCTCGGCCATACCGTCTTCGATTGAGATGATGGGATAATCCTTCACGAGGGCCGCCAGATAGTCAGCGTTCTCTTCGCTCGACAGGGTTTTACCCTCGCCGGAGAGGACATATTTGCCGTCTTTATAGTATTCCGTCGCCGCGCAATCGAGGGCGAGATACAGGTCTTCGCCCGGCTTGTAGCCAGCTTTTTCGATCGACTTCAGAATGAAATCAAGCGCGTCGCGGGAAGAGCTGATGTTAGGTGCAAAGCCGCCTTCGTCGCCGATACCCGTCGACAGGCCAGCGGCGGAGAGTTCTTTCTTCAGCGTGTGAAACACCTCGGCGCCCATGCGCACCGCCTCGCGGATGTTGTCCGCGGCGACCGGCATGATCATGAATTCCTGGATGTCGATCGGGTTATCCGCATGTTCCCCGCCGTTGATAATGTTCATCATCGGCACGGGCAGAACACGAGCGGTGGTGCCGCCGATGTAGCGATAGAGCGGCTGTGTGCAATAGTCCGCAGCGGCCTTAGCCGCGGCCATCGATACGCCCAAAATTGCATTCGCGCCCAAGCGGGATTTGTTTTCGGTCCCGTCCAGTTCGATCATCATCTCATCGATCTCGACCTGCTCGGTCGCGTCGATGCCCACCAGCGCCTCGGCGATTTCGCCATTCACGGCCGCGCAGGCTTCCAGAACACCCTTGCCCATGTAACGCGATTTGTCGCCATCGCGACGCTCGTTGGCCTCATAGGCACCGGTCGACGCGCCCGATGGCACGGCCGCACGGCCCATGGTGCCGTCTTCGAGGATAACGTCGACTTCGACCGTCGGGTTGCCCCGGCTGTCGAGAATTTCGCGGGCGTGGATGTCGATGATCGTGCTCATGGAAATGTCCTCATGTTCGGATTTGAGGCGGTTTACCCCGGCAGGCCCGGCTTGGAAAGGCCGCGCCGGGGCCGGGGGCGAATTTTGCGTTCGCGCCAGAGGGTATAGACGCCTGATGCGATGATGATCGCGGCGCCGACCAGCGTCAGCGTGTCGGGGGATTCGTCAAAGACCATGATACCCACGACCAGCGCGAACAGCATCCGCATGTAGCGAAAGGGGGTGACAAAGCTCACCTCACCAACCCGCATCGCCGCGACGATGGCGTAATAGGCCAAGACGCCAATCACCACCGCGCCGCCGAGATAGAGCATCTCTGCCTTGCCGGGTGTTGCCACCGGCGAGCGCGTGGCGAGCATCAGAATCAGACCCGCCGGGACCAAGACGATGAAGGCCAGAAAACTGAGCTGCATTGAACTGATGCTCGGCGGCACTTTGCGGGTCGCCAGATCGCGCAGCGCGAGGCCAATCACCCCGGCTACGGCAAAAAGTGACAGCGCGTTGAAGCCTTCGAGACCGGGGCGGATGATGAGCAAAACGCCAAGGAAGCCTACGATGATTGCGCTCCAACGCCGCCAACCGACGGGCTCTGCTAAAAACAGCGCGGCGCCAAGGGTAACCGCCAGTGGCGTCGCCTGAAGGATCGCAGAAGCCGAGGAAAGCGGGGTCAGGACAATGGCGGTTACAAAGCAAAGCGTGCCAAGAACTTCGCCCACCGCCCGCAACAGAATTGGCCCGGTCAACATATCCGCAGAGAACAACCGCCGCCCCTGAAGCAAAAGGATGATCGCAAAGACCGTGCCACCGCCCGCCCCAAGTGTCGCGATGATCTGGCCCACGGGGAGCGCATCGCTGGTGAGTTTGATGAACATATCCTCGATGGCAAAACCGGCCATGGCCAGCACCATCAGAATCGCGCCGCGTAGGTTGTCCATGGTTCAGTCCTTTCACCCTTGGTCTTGCCATTCGGCCATGAACCTTTTGTTGCGAAAGGGCAAGAGTGGGCAATGCGCGTCATGCGTGTATCTCTGGTGCGCGTCACAGCCAAGTGCTAGCCCTATGGCATGAGATGGCCCAACTTCGCCCTTAGCCCGCGTGATACCCCGCTGACCCTTGCCGTGGGCGCTGCGGGCGCGTTGCTGTTCTGGTGGCTGAACGCGCCGGTCTACATGTTGCTGGGGCCGGTGATTGCGGTCAGCGTTCTAAGCCTCGCCGGGGTGCGAACCGGGGTCGATGCGCGGCTGCGGGACGCTTGTTTCATCGTGCTGGGCCTCACGGTTGGGGCCGGGTTCAACCATGACGCGGTGAATGCGATGGTGCGGTGGCCATTGGCCTTTGTCTTTATGACTGGTGTGATCTGGGCGATCATGGCGATCTGCCGCTGGATGCTCGCGCGGTTCTTTGGTTTTGACAGGCGCTCAGCCTTGCTGGCCTCGGCGCCGGGACATCTGAGCTTTGTCATGGCGGTGGCCAGCTACAGTGGATCGGATGTGGCGCGGATCTCGATCACGCAATCGGTGCGGCTCTTGGCGCTCACGATTGTGGTGCCTTTTGTGGCCATGCTGATGGGGGTCGATATGACGGGTCAGATTACTCCGGTCGGGGCAGGGATCGGACCGTTTGCGATGCTCTTGCTGATGGCTCTGGCCGTGCTGGTCGGCTTGGCCTTTAAGCGTTTCTCGGTGCCTGCGCCGCTGCTGATGGGGGCGATGGTTGTCTCGGCCATGGCGCATCTGACGCAAATAGAGACCGGGGTGCTGCCACAGTGGCTGACCTTTACCGCCTATCTGGTGCTGGGCAGCCTGATTGGCAGCCGGTTTTCTGGCATGACACTCGCGCGTTTGCGCAGCGGGCTTGGGGCAGGGCTTGCGATCACCGGGGTGGCCGTGGGACTGGCAGGTTTGGGCGCGGTCCCGGTGGCTTGGGCGCTCGGGATGCCGCTTGGGCATGTGCTGGTGGCCTTCGCGCCCGGCGGGCTGGAAACGATGATCGCCCTCGGTGCCGTGCTGGCGGTTGTGCCGGGGTTTGTTGCCGCCTGCCATATTATGCGGCTGGTGGTGTTGAGCGTACTGCTGCCCGCGATGCTGGCAAGGGTTGCCCGGCGGGAAGAGCGGCCCGCCGAATGAGCGCGATTTCTTAGGACTTGAGCCGCACCATCAAACGGTTGCCCTCTTTACGCGTCTCCAGCGCTTTGAGGTCCGCCGCCAGCGCACTTAGCTTGCCATGGCCATAGGTTCGGCTGTCAAAATCCGGATGCGCCGCCTGAATGGTCTGGCCGATCTGCCCAAGGTTGTACCACTCATCTTCGGTGTCGATCTTATTCATCGCCGATTTGAACAGGGGCAGAGCGTCACCCACTTTGGCGCTGGCACGAGGCGGGGTGTCGGCTTCCGCGCCATCAAGGTTCTCGATCAGAATGAACCGGTTATAGACATTGCGCAAAGAATCATGGGTCTTATTCTCGCCAATGCCGATAACGGTTACCCCATCTTCGCGCAGGCGGTTGACCAAGGCGGTAAAGTCACTGTCGGAGGAGACGATCACGATGATGTCAAAGCGACGGCTGTGCAGAATGTCCATTGCCTGAATGACGAGGCCGATGTCGCTCGCGTTCTTGCCCTTGGTGTTGGCGGTCTCCTGATGGGCCACCAACCCCAACTCGCGGATCGGCGCTTTCCACCCTTTCAGATGCTCGTTTGACCAATCTCCGTAGACTCGGCGCAGAGCGGGCTCACCTATCGTGGTAACCTCGCGCATGATCGCCTCAGCATGTTTGGCTGGCACGTTGTCCGCATCGATAAGCACGGCCAGCAGCGGGCGATCTCGGTCATTCATGATTTGTCCTTCTTTAACGGTACGCCGTAGAGCTCCATCCGGTGCCCCCGCAGTTCATAACCCAGCTTGCGGGCGATCCGTTCCTGTAATTCCTCAATCTCGGCATCAACGAATTCAATGACCTCGCCGGAGTTCATGTCGATCAGATGGTCGTGGTGGGCGCGCTCGGCGTCCTCATAGCGCGCACGGCCATCGCCAAACTCCAACTTGTCGAGGATACCGGCTTCTTCAAAGAGCTTCACAGTGCGGTACACCGTGGCAATGGAGATGCCGTCATCAATCGCCGTGGCCCGCGCCAGCAGTTCTTCGGCATCGGGATGGTCGTCACTGTTTTGAATGACCTGAGCGATAATCCGGCGTTGGCCGGTCATGCGCAGCCCCATGGCTTCGCAGCGTTTGATGATCGGGTTGCGCATCGTCTTGCCCTTCGTCCGTCGGACCACGTTCCTAACATTCTAGCGCCACGATAGGCCACAGCAATTGAAGCGGACGGTTGACTTTCATCTCCAAAGCGCCCATTTGGACCTCAAGCGAAGCCTTCTGCCGCGTGAGCAGTATCAGCGCCAAGTCCCGAGGGGGCCACTGGATGCTGACGACAAGGCCCGCCGATGTTCCCAAAATCACGCGTGGGGCCAAGCGCAACAGACGGGTGTGAGGCATGTGGCCTGCGCCCGCGATCTGGCTTGCGCGACCCCGTGGCGTCCTTGACGGGCGCGGCGACTAAGGATGGCGCGCGTCTTCGTGTGCCGGAAAGTGAACGAATGAGCGATTTTGACATGATGGGCCTGCCAAAGAAACTGGTAGCCCGGTTGAATGAAATGGGTCTGAAGGACCCGACCCCGATCCAACGCCAAGCAATTCCCCAGGCGATGAATGGCCGTGACGTGATGGGCCTTGCCCAGACCGGTACTGGCAAAACGGCGGCTTTTGGTGTGCCGCTGCTGGCGCAGATGATGGAACTTGAAGGCCGCCCCGCGCCGCGGTCTGTGCGCGGGCTGGTACTGGCACCAACGCGCGAGTTGGCGCAGCAGATCGCTGTGAACCTGCGCGGCTATGCCGAAGGTACGCAGATCAAAGTGGCGATGGTTGTCGGTGGCCAGTCGATCAACACCCAGATCAAACGTCTGGAACGCGGCGTTGACCTGTTGATCGCCACCCCGGGCCGTCTGCTGGACCTGCTCGATCGCCGGGCGGTCAAGCTCGACACGACGACCTTCCTCGTGCTGGATGAGGCCGATCAGATGCTCGACATGGGTTTCATCCATGACCTGCGGAAAATCTCGAACCTGATCCCGAAAGAGCGTCAGACGATGCTGTTCTCGGCGACCATGCCCAAGCTGATGAATGAGATCGCCAACAGCTATCTCAAAAGCCCGATCCGCATCGAAGTCTCGCCTCCGGGCAAGGCTGCGGACAAGGTGACACAAGAGGTCCACTTCATCGCGAAGGCCGAGAAGACCGAGCTGCTGAAAGAGTTGCTCGCCAAGCACAAAGGCGAGCGGGCACTTGTCTTTGGCCGCACGAAACATGGCTCCGAAAAGCTGATGAAAACGCTGGTGAAGGCCGGATTTGACGCAGCATCGATCCACGGCAACAAAAGCCAAGGTCAGCGCGACCGGGCGATTGCTGGCTTCAAGAATGGTGACATCACCGTGCTGGTGGCGACCGATGTGGCCGCGCGAGGCTTGGACATTCCAGATGTGAAACACGTCTATAACTTCGACCTGCCAAATGTGCCCGACAACTATGTCCACCGCATCGGCCGGACCGCGCGGGCAGGCAAAGATGGCGCGGCCGTGGCCTTCTGCGCACCGGATGAGATGGGCGAGTTGAAGGCGATTCAAAAGACCATGGGCATTTCGATCCCCGTGGCCTCGGGTCGTCCGTGGGAAGTGATCGACGAGCCGTCCAAACCTAAGGGCCGTGGACGCGGTCGCGGACGTTCCGGTGGCAGTGGTCGCCCCGGTGGCGGTGGCGGCGGCGAAGGTGCTGCCAAGCCGAACGGTGGTCGCCGTCGGCGACGCGGTGGCGGTGGTGGCAAGCCGGGTGGCCAGCAAGCGGCCTAAGCTGCGACCAATCGACTGAACGATCAAAACGGCGCGCCGGGAAAAACCTCGGCGCGCCATTGACTTATCTGCGGCAGGCGGCGTTTCTAGCGCCATGGAACGCAAATCTCAGATTGATACATTCGGCGCGATTGCGCTGGTGCTTTTCGCGCTGAATCTTGGCTTTAACCAAGTTGTCATTAAAATCGGCACGGGAGGTTTTAATCCCGTCTTTCTAGCAGGTCTGCGTTCCGCCGGTGCCGTGTTGGTCGTGTTGCTTTGGATGCGGTTGCGGGGGATCAGCCTGTTGCTCCCACGCGAAGCGTTTTGGGGCGGTGTGGCGGCAGGCGTTTTCTTTACGCTGGAATTTATCTGCCTGTTTCTCGCGCTCGATCTAACCACGGTCAGCCGGGCGTCGGTGCTGCTCTATTCCATGCCGGTTTGGTTGGGCCTTGCGGCGCATCTATGGCTGCCGGGGGAAAGGCTCAGCGGGTTGCGACTGCTCGGGTTGGGCATGGCGATGAGTGGTGTCGCGCTTGCGCTGAGTGATTCCGGGGCAGAGGGGGCGAGCTGGACCGGTGATGTTTTGGCCTTGCTCGCGGCATTCTGTTGGGCCGGGATCGCCCTTTGTGTGCGGATCACGCCGCTGTCCAAAGTGCCACCCGCGCAGCAATTGATGATGCAACTCATCATCTCCGCGCCGATCCTGTTGTTGATCGCACCGCTGTTCGGTGATTTGTTCCGGGGGGTTGAGCCCCTACATTTGGCTGCGCTGGTCTATCAGATCATCGCGGTGGCAAGCTTTGGATTTCTCGCGTGGTTTTGGCTCTTGACCATCTACCCCGCGTCCTCTGTCGCGTCCTTCAGCTTCCTGTCGCCGATCTCATCCGTGCTGTTGGGATGGCTAATCTTGTCAGAGGATATCGCCGCGAATGTCTGGGCGGCGTTGGCTCTGGTGGCGGCGGGCATCTATTTGATTAACCGTAAGCCACGCGTGCCACTCTGATCAGGTGCCGCAGAATGTCGCCGGCACGATCTCGTCGGGGGTGGGCGGGCGCTGCAATTCCGGATCGGTTTCCTCGAATGGCGTAGCGAGCGCTTTCATCAACCGTTCGAACGGCGCCATATCGCCTTCGACGGCAGCTTCAATCATCTGTTCAATGCGATGGTTGCGCGGGATCACAGCGGGGTTTGCACTTTGCATCTTTGCGTATGGTTCTGGTTCCCGTTCAATCCGCGCGCGCCACGTGGCGGCCCAAGCGTCAAAAGCCTCGCGGTTTGTAAACTGATCGCGGGCGTTATCTTTGCAAAGCGCACGAAACGTGTTTGCAAAGTCGGCGCCATCCGTTTGCATCAGGCCCAAAAGCTCATTGATCAGCGCCACATCCTCTTCCGTGGTCTGTGTAATTCCAACTTTGGCCGCAAAGCGGCGGAGCCACGCGGCTTCAAGCAAATCAGGCATGGCGTGGACAATCTCGGTGGCTTCTTCGACAGCGGATTCCTTGTCGTCCATCTGCTGCAACAGCGAGGTCGCCAGTTGCGCCATGTTCCAGACCGCGATCTGCGGCTGGTTGCCATAGGCATAGCGACCCTGTCGGTCAATAGAGCTGAACACCCGGCCTTGGTGAAACGCATCCATGAAGGCGCAGGGGCCATAGTCGATCGTCTCGCCAGAAATCGTGCAATTGTCGGTGTTCATCACGCCGTGAATGAACCCAAAGGACATCCACTGTGCGACCAATTCCGCCTGCGCGGCGCAGACTTTGCGCAGAAGCCGCATCGGGCCCTCCGCATCCGGATAGTGCCGCGCGATGGCATAGTCGGTGAGGGTCTTGAGGTGGTCCGTCTCCCCGCGATGGGCGAACACCTGAAAGGTGCCGACGCGGAGATGGCTTTGTGCCACGCGGGTGACGATGGCGCCGGGCAGCGGGCCGGTCTCGCGCAGCACCGGCTCGCCTGTGCTCACAGCGGCAAGCGCGCGCGTGGTGGGAACGCCAAGCGCATGCATGGCTTCGCTGATAACGTATTCGCGCAGCACTGGCCCAAGCCATGCGCGGCCATCGCCCATGCGCGAATAGGGCGTGGGGCCAGAGCCTTTAAGCTGAATGTCGCGGCGGATACCGTCTTGGCCAATCACTTCGCCCAACAAGATCGCACGGCCATCGCCCAACTGCGGATTGTAGTTGCCGAACTGATGCCCGGCGTAAAGCTGCGCTAAGGGGGCGGCGCCTTCGGGCACAAGATTGCCTCCGAAAACCTGCGCCAAGACGTTTCGATCTTCCCCTTCGATCCCCAGCACCTTTGCCAGATCAGCGTTCCACGCCAAGAGCTTGGGGTCTTTCACCGGCGTCGGATTAAGCCGCGCGTAAAAGGCGTCAGGCAGTGTGGCATAGCTGTTGTCGAAGGGTATTTTCATCACAGTCTCCGCGACATGAGCATGTAATTCTCTCGGCTTTGAAAGCCCGCACGTTGATAGAGTTTGAGCGCGGCGGTGTTGTTACGGTCGACCTCAAGATGCACCGCTCGCAGCCCGCCTTGGGCCAAGGCGCGGGGCAGGGCGATCATGGCTTCACTCGCAATGCCGCGTTTGCGGACACCGGGGCGGACATAGATTTCGTCGATCATCGCGTCCAGCCCGCCGAATTCGACCGACCAGCCAAAGCAGATCACCACATAGCCAATCGGCGCACGGGGCGGGCCGATCAAATAGGCAGCCCCATGTGGGATGCCTTCGAGCAAGGGCGCAAGCCCCGTCCGGCGCTGCTCATCGGTCATCTCAATGCCCGCTTCGGCATGGAAGGCCGCAACCAACCCCACCAATTTATCAAGATGTTCGGGCGCGCCGAGGGTCAGATGTGCGCTCATAGACGGGCCAGCCTTTCGGTCAGCAAGGAGAAGAAACCGTCCGCGTCCAGATTCCCCACGAAGAGTGCATTTGGCGTGCGGTCAGTCACGCGCCACCAGTCCGCCACGGTCATGCCCATGGTAAGCTCAGACTGGGTTTCGATCTCGACGTTGATATGTCGGCCAGAGAAAAGGTCTGGATTAATCAGATAGGCGGTCACACAAGGATCATGCAACGGCGCGCCTTCGGAGCCGTATTTCTCCTTGTCGAAGCGCTCGAAAAAATCGGTCATCGCTGCAACGGCAACGCCAACGGGCGTGCCAAGGGCGCGGAAAGCGTCGTTGCGCGGCTTGGTCACCAGCGCCTTATGGGTCACGTCGAGCGGCATAACCACGATCGGGATACCGGATTTAAAAACGATATCAGCGGCTTCCGGGTCGACATAAATGTTGAACTCGGCAGTGGGGGTGATGTTGCCCCCTTCAAAGTAGCCGCCGCCCATCAGCACGATCTCTTGCACCTTTTCTGCGATGTCGGGCGCTTTTTGCAGCGCGGTGGCGATATTGGTCAGCGGCCCAAGCGGACAGAGCGTCACAGTGCCAGCCGGATGGGTGCGGAGTTGTTCGATAATGTAGTCGACCGCATGGCCTTCGGCCAACGGCATCGTCGGGTCGGGCAGGTTGGGACCATCCAGCCCGGTTTTGCCGTGCACATGTTCCGCCGTCACCAGATCACGCCCCAGCGGACGGTCGCAGCCCGCATAGACGCTCATATCGCTCCGCCCGGCCAATTCGCAGACGATCCGGGCGTTCTTGGAGGTCAGGTCAAGCGGCACGTTGCCCGCAACGCAGGTGATCCCCAGCACGTCGATCTCCTCCGGGCTGGCGAGGGCCAGCAGGATCGCAACGGCATCGTCTTGGCCGGGGTCTGTGTCGATAATGATCTTACGTGCGGTCATGGGGTGTTCTTTCGTGAATTTCCTTGCGCCAGAGCCTTGCCGGAGGGGGGGCTGATTGTCCAGCGATGGGCCGGGTGATTAGCTGCGTTCCGCCGCTTTAACCTCGTCCCAAAGCGCGTCCATCTCGGCCAGATCGCTGTCCTGCGGAGTCTTACCATGAGCGGCCAGACGCGCCTCAATCCTTTCAAAACGCCGGGTGAACTTGGCGTTCGCACGGCGCAACGCGGCTTCTGGATCAAGGCCAAGGTGACGCCCAAGGTTCGCCATAACGAAAAGCAGATCGCCGTATTCTTCTTCGACCTTATCGGAGGTAAGCTTATCCTTAGCTTCGACCAGTTCAGCGGCTTCCTCGGTAATCTTATCAAGTACCTGTGTGGTTTCCGGCCAGTCAAACCCGACCCGCGCCGCACGCTTTTGCAGCTTGAGCGCCCGCAGCAGCGCGGGCAGGCCGATGGCGACCCCATCCAGCGAGCCACCTTGCGCCTTGCCGGCGCGTTCGGCAGCCTTAATGGCCTCCCAATCCTTGGTCTGCTGTTCGGCGCTTTTGTCCCGCGATTCATCGCCAAAAACATGGGGGTGTCGCGCCACCATCTTATCGCTGATATTGCGCACCACGGATTGGAACGTGAAATGCCCGGCCTCTTCGCCCATTGCGGTGTGATAGACCGATTGCAACAATAGATCGCCCAATTCGCCCTCAAGCTCTGCCCAATCACGCCGGGCGATGGCGTCAGCGACTTCATATGCTTCTTCAATGGTATAGGGCGCGATACTGTCAAAATCTTGCTCAATATCCCACGGACAGCCGGTTTCAGGATCGCGCAAACGGCGCATGATTTCCAAGAGCCGTTCGATCCCCGCATCGTAATCGTGAATGAGATCAGCTTTCGTTTTGTCTGGCATTGCAGGCCCCGCATGTCTGGTGTCAGATGCACCCTGAGCAAACCAGCCTCAAGGAGTCCAGCCCATGCCCGTCATCAACCGTATCGCCGCTCTCTCCGATGAGATGACCGCATGGCGACGCCATTTGCATACAATCCCCGAATTGAGCTTTGATTGCCCGAAAACGGCGGCCTTTATCAAGGAGCGGTTGCAGGAAATCGGCGTGGATGAAATCCACGAGGGGATTGCGCAGTCTGGCATTGTGGCAATTATCAAAGGGCCAACAGAGGGCGGCACCATCGGTTTGCGGGCTGACTTCGATGCGCTGCCGATCCCCGAGGAAACCGGCGTCGACTATGCCTCGACCCATCCCGGGAAAATGCATGCCTGTGGGCATGACGGCCACACGGCAATGTTGTTGGGCGCGGCAAAGTATCTGGCGGAGACGCGCAATTTCTCGGGCAAGGTTGCGCTGATTTTTCAACCAGCCGAAGAAGACGGGGGCGGGGCCAAGGTGATGTGCGACGAAGGCATGATGGCGCGCTTCGGGATCGATCAGGTCTATGGCATCCACAATTTTCCCAACGTCGAATTTGGCAAATTCCTCACCACGCCCGGTCCGATCATGGCTGCGGTGGACAGCTTTACCATCCATGTCAAAGGGCGCGGCGGTCATGGTGCGATGCCGCATGAGACAGCAGATCCGGTAGTGGCTGCCTGCTCCATCGTGCAAGCGATCCAGACCATCGTCAGCCGCAACACCCATTCAGCGGCAGAGAAAGTGGTCTCCGTCACCCAAATTCATGCGGGCACCGCCAGCAATATCGTGCCTGACACAGCGATGATAAACGGCACCGTGCGAACGTTTGACAAGGACACGCAGGCGCTCATCAAGCGCCGTTTAGGAGAGATCGCGGCAGGACAGGCGGCCAGCTTTGGGTTGGAGGCCGAACTTGATTATGAACATGGGTATCCGGCCACGGTCAACAGCCCGGATGAGGCCGCATTGGCCACCCGCGTGGCGCAGGACGTGGCCGGTGAAGCCGCGGTAGACGGCGCTTTCCCAAAGCTCGCAGGTTCCGAGGATTTCGCCTATATGCTCGAAGAACGCCCCGGCGCCTATCTGTTTCTCGGGACCGGAGAGGGCGCGGGGCTGCACCATCCTAAATACAATTTTAACGATGATATCGCTCCAGTAGGAGCATCCTTTTTTGCCCGCCTCGTCGAGCGGGCGCAGCCAGCAGGAGGCAAATAATGGCATTGGAAGACGCGGCCAAGCAGATGGACATGGCCTTTACCCGCGAGGACCTAAAAGGCCCAAGCTATGAGCTGACCTTTGGCGGGGCGACGTCTTTCCTGCGGCGTAAATACACCAAAGACCTAACCGGCGTAGACATCGCCGTGACCGGCGTGCCGTTTGACCAAGCCGTGACCAACCGCCCCGGAACCCGCCTCGGCCCCCGCGCCATTCGCGAAGCCAGTGCTTTGCAGGCGCCCGATGCGCCTTATGGCTGGGATTTCGATGTGCTGAGCGAGTTTGCCATCGCAGATTACGGTGATCTGGCGTTTGATTATGGTCACGTAAGCCAGTTTCCCGCGGCGTTAAGCGCGCATATCAAGACCATTCTGGATGCAGGTGCCGCATCGGTCGTGCTAGGCGGGGATCATTATATTTCTTTCCCGATCCTCAAGGCCTATGCCGAAAAATACGGTCCAATCAGCCTGTTACAGTTCGATGCTCATACGGATACATGGCAAGACGACGATATGGACCGCATCGACCATGGCACGATGTTCTACAAGGCGGTAAAATCCGGCATCGTCGATCCCGCGACCAGTGTTCAGGTCGGCATCCGCACCACCAATGAAGACACGATGGGTGTTAATATCATCGACGCGCGGGAGGTCCATGAGCAGGGGCCACAGGCCACTGTGGCCAAGATCAAAGGGATACTGGGCGACCGGCCTTGCTATCTCACCTTTGATATCGACGCTTTGGACCCAGCTTTCGCACCCGGCACCGGCACACCTGTGTGGGGTGGGCTGACTTCCGCACAGGCATCAATCATGCTGCGCGATCTGGCGGGGATCAATATCATGGGCGGCGATGTGGTCGAAGTCTCACCGCCCTTTGACACAACCGGTGCGACAGCCATTGCAGGCGCTCATGTCGCAACTGAAATTCTATCCTTGCTGGGCCACCGCTTGAGGACAAAATGAGCGCAAAGAACCAACCAATTAGTGGCAACGATCTGGCGCGGTTCTCTGGGCCCAATACCTTTATGCGTTTGCCGAGTGCAAATGATTTGAAGGGGTTAGACGTGGCTGTTCTTGGGGTGCCGATGGATATTGGCACCTCGTGGCGCTCAGGCTGTCGGTTTGGCCCCAAAGAAGTCCGCAGCCAAAGCGCGATGATCCGGCCCTATAACCTCGCCACTGGCGCGGCACCCTTCGACAGTCTACAGGTGGCGGATATTGGCGATTTGGCGATTAACACGTTCTCGCTATCGGATTCTTTGCGCATCATATCAGAGAGTTACGATGCAATCTTAAACTATGATGCACTGCCGTTGGCAATTGGGGGTGATCATTCGATGACGCTTCCCATTCTGCGTGCGATCGTACGGCGGCATGGGCCGGTGGCGTTGGTCCATGTTGATGCCCATGCAGACGTGAATGACGATATGTTTGGCGAGCGGGAAACCCACGGCACTTTCCTGCGTCGCGCCTATGAAGAAGGGCTCGTAAAGGCAGAGAAAACCTACCAAATCGGTCTGCGCGGGTCGGGCTATTTGGCTCAGGATTTCACCGAAGCCGCGCAATGGGGTTTTCAGCAGTTCCCAGCTCATGAGCTTTGGCATCGCAGCCTATCCGAACTCGGTGCCGAAATCCGCCGCGATATCGGGGATTTGCCTGTCTATGTGACCTTTGACATCGACAGCCTTGATCCGGCCTTCGCCCCCGGCACCGGCACGCCCGAGATCGGCGGGCTGACCTCGCCTCAAGCGCTCGAACTGGTCCGTAGTCTCAAGGGTGCCAATATCGTCGGAGGTGATCTGGTGGAAGTTTCGCCGCCCTATGACACGACAGGAAATACCGCGCTCACGGGGGCCAATATCTTGTATGAACTGCTCTGCGTGCTGCCCGGTGTCGTTTACCGATGACACGAGAGAGGTGATTAGAATGGTATTTTGGCTGATCGTGATCGCGCTGCTGGCGCTCTTGGCCTATGTGCGTTTTGCGCCAACAGACGTGGCGCGGTGGCATCAAAAAGCGTCGGGAGAGGCTATGGGTGAGACGCGGGGCGAGAACTCGGTCATCTGGCGTGAGCCTGCAGGCGCAGATTTACTCACGCGCTATGACGCGGTCATCCAACAGACCCCGCGCACTGAACGGATAGCCGGATCGGTGGAGACGGGCCAAGCGACCTATGTCACCCGCACCGCGCTGATGGGCTATCCTGATTACACAACGATCGGCGTCTATGGCGAAAATCCGCGCTATGTTGAGGTCTATGGCCGCTCGCGTTTCGGCAAGTCAGATATGGGGGTAAATGCCAAGCGGGTTGCTGGCTGGCGTGCGCAGGTCGAGGCGGGACGATAAGCAGCCCTTTTGCACCTCGCGCCACATCGGCACATTAAGCGACATTTGGCATTGCGCCATAAACATTCGCCCATCTACCTGTAAACAAATGATTTCGCCTAGTTCCACCCGCGCCCCTTGGCGATCTGTGCAATAGCAATCAATCGTCTTGCCACCCGGCGCTTTGACATCGGCGCGGGCAGGGGCACTGGCCATCAACGCCAGCAAAATGGGCGCAAGCAACAGTCGTTTCATGCTGTATTCTAGCACAATCGGCCTCTTGACCAAAGCCTTTGCATAGGCGACAGGAACCCTATGATCCCAATGCCTCGTCTTGCACAAATCACGCAGCGCTTTCAGTTTCTGGAGGCCAGCATGTCTGCGGGCTCCGACGGGGCAGATTTCGCCAAGCTTGCCAAAGAATACAGCGATCTGAAGCCGGTGGTCGATCAGATTGAACTCTATCAGCAACTACAGCGCGACCTTGAAGACGCCGAAGAAATGCTGAACGACCCCGAAATGGCCGAACTGGCGCGCGAGGAATTGCCGCGCCTGCGTACGCGCCTGCCGGAGGTGGAGGCCGCTTTGCAACTCGCCCTGCTGCCGCGTGATGCGGCAGATGCGAAGCCTGCGATGTTGGAAATTCGCCCCGGTACAGGGGGCGATGAGGCCGCGCTTTTCGCCGCCGATCTGCTGCGCATGTACCAACGCTATGCCGAAGCGCGGGGCTGGGGGTTTGATCTGATCGAAGAGCAGATGACCGAGCTTGGCGGTGTAAAAGAAGTCGTGGCTCATATCACCGGGCAGAACGTCTTTGCCCGGCTCAAGTTCGAAAGCGGTGTGCACCGGGTGCAGCGCGTGCCGAGCACGGAAAGCGGCGGGCGTATTCACACCTCGGCGGCCACGGTGGCGGTACTACCTGAAGCCGAGGATGTGGATATCGACATCAATCCGAATGATTTGCGGATTGATACGATGCGCTCCTCCGGCGCGGGCGGGCAGCACGTGAACACCACCGATTCTGCGGTGCGCATCACCCATATCCCCACCGGAATCGTTGTGACCTCCTCCGAGAAATCGCAACACCGGAACCGAGACAAAGCGATGCAGGTGCTCAAGGCACGGCTCTATGACATGGAGCGCAGCCGGATGGACAGCGAACGCTCTGCCGATCGCGCGGCACAGGTCGGCTCGGGCGACCGATCAGAGCGTATCCGCACCTATAACTTCCCCCAAGGCCGCATGACCGACCACCGGATCAATCTGACCCTCTATCAGCTTGACGCCGTGATGCAGGGCGATCTGGATGAGATCATTGACGCCCTGACCGCCGACGCGCAGGCGCGGCAATTGGCGGAGATGGAAGGGTGAGCCCGCAGACCGCAGCCCAAGCTATGGCCGCCGCTGCTGGGCGGCTGCGCGCCGCTGGCGTGCCTGACCCCGCGCGCGATGCGCGTCTGCTGCTGGCTCATGCGGCGGCTGTCGATGCGACCCGCGTAACCCTGATCGCCCCCGAAGAAATCGCGCCCGATGTTGCCGAGCGTTTTGAGCAGCTTATCTCTCTGCGTGCCGTGCGGGTGCCGGTCTCGCAACTGGTGGGGCGGCGGGCGTTTTATGGGCGTGACTTTGCCATCTCCCGCGATGTGCTGGACCCCCGGCCAGAGACGGAGACGCTGATCGATCTCGCGTTAAGCGCGCGTTTCAAGCGGGTGCTGGATCTTGGCACCGGGTCGGGGTGCATATTGGTGACACTGTTGGCCGAGCGGCAAGAGGCCACCGGTTTGGGTGTCGATCTATCTGAGGCGGCCTGCCTGCAAGCCAGTGCCAATGCGGTGCAACATGGGATCGCGGACCGCACGGATATCTCGCAGTCGGATTGGTTCAGTACAGTCACGGGCCGTTTTGATCTGATCGTCAGCAATCCGCCTTACCTCGCCGCGCAGGAAATGGCCGATGTGGCACCGGAATTGCGCCAGCATGAACCTGAAATGGCGCTGACGGACGGGCAGGACGGGCTGAGCGTCTACCGCATTATCGCAGAACAGGCGCAGGGGTATCTCACGCCTAATGGCCGGGTTCTTGTGGAAATCGGCTGGCAGCAGGGCGCAGCTGTGCAAGAGATTTTTACCCGCGCGGGCTGGGGCCAAGTCACTTTGGCCGAGGATCTGGATGGCCGCCCGCGGGTGGTTTGTGCCAGAAAACCGGCATGAATGCGCGGAAATCCACAGTTTTAGCAGGTTAAATTGCAGTTTCTTCTTGCCGTAGCACGGCTGGCATGGTTAGTCAGAGGTGTTGCAGCGGTGGATGCCTTTGGGCGGTCCCGCGCGGCACTATGCCCAACATATCGCTTAAGCCGGGACGATGACGTGCTTTGCACCCCCGGTAAACGACACACAGCACACAAGGCTGACATCATTCCATGAATTCTCCCAGATCACGCTCCCGGTCGAAGAACAATCGCAAACGCTCCTCGCATGGTGGTGGCGGCGGCAACGTCGTGAACCGTGTGTTCGACAGTTCCGGCCCCGAGGGCAAGGTGCGCGGCACGCCGCAGCAGGTTATCGAGAAATACAACCAGTTGGCCCGCGATGCGCAGTTGAGCAACGATCGCGTTGCTGCAGAGAACTTTCAGCAGCATGCCGAACATTACCTGCGTTTGCTGAGCGAAGCACAGCGCGAGGTGGACCAGCGCCGCGAAGAGCAAGAGCGCCAGAACCGCGAGCGTCAGGCCGAGCGCGATCGTGAGCGGGCCGAGCGTCAGGAACGTGAAGCCAACCAAGGCGGTCAGCCGCAAGCTGAGCAGCCCGAACAAGACGCCGCACCAGAGCAAAACCCGCAGCCGCAGGCTGAGCCCGCTGCGAATGACGCTGAGCAAAGCAATCTCGTGGAAACACCGGAAAGCAAACCTAAACCCAAGCGCGCCCCGCGCCGCAAGCCCAAGCCTAAAGCGGCCGAAGAACAACCGCAGGACAACGGCAGCGAAAGCAACGGCGATACGCCTAAAGCCGCTGAGTAACAAAAACCCCGCCAAACTGGCGGGGTTTTCTTTTGCACTTGCGCTGTGAAAGGCGTCAGTCGTCGGTCATGCCGGCTTGCACGTATCTGACGCGCCCATTGCGGCGCAAAACCTCTTCCCGTGGCTCCCACGTATAGCGCGGATCGCTTTGCACCGGGGACCAGAACAGCTCACCGCCCTTGCGCCAAGGGTCGAGCACCAGACCTTCTTCCATAGGCGCGCCGACGGCTGAGATGATCGCTGTAGAATGATCGATCAGCAACCGTGTGTCGCCATTGGCGATGGCGCGGTGCATGTCCAATGTGGCGAACCCCTCTGCCATAAGCCGCTTTTCCAGATCTTCTGCCCAATGCCAGCACAGCCCACGCGGTTTGCGTCCGCTGTTGACCTTAATGTTGTGGACCAGCGGGGGGTCGGTGATCTCATAAGCGATGGCGAGTTCATGCGTGTGGCGATAGGCGATACGCGCCGCGCGGGCGGCCTCTGCGGGGTCAACGGCGGGCGACAGCTCTTCAATGGCACGCGTAAGGGCAGCGATTTCTGCCTCTGTCCCGAGCGGAGGTGGTCCGGTCCGGGGCAAAGCGCAGGCAGCAAGGCCCAAGAGCAGGGCAAAGAGCAACAATAGACGGTGGAACATGATTAACCTTTGGCAATTTCACGGGCGAGCGCACAGAAGCCTTCGAGCGAGATTTGCTCGGCCCGTTCTGTTGGGCTCAGCCCTGCCGCCCGCAGACGGTCTTCGATATCGGGCGCGGCACCCTTGAGCGCCGACCGCAGCATCTTGCGACGTTGGTTGAAGGCCATCGCGACGACACGGCTCAGCACATCGGGGTCCGCAGGAAAGCGCGGTTCGGGCAGGGCAGTAAGGTGCACGACACTGGAGGAGACTTTAGGCGGCGGCGTGAAAGCGCCGGGTGGCAGTTGCAAAACGATCCGTGCATCGCTGCGCCACTGCGCCAAAACCGCCAAGCGGCCATAGGCCTTGGAGCCGGGGGTGGCCACGATGCGTTCGGCCACTTCGCGCTGGAACATCAGCGTCAGGCTTTGCCAGAAAGGTGGCCATTCAGGCGGGGTCAGCCAGCGCACCAAAAGCTCGGTGCCGACGTTATAGGGCAGGTTCGCCGCGACACGGATCGGTGGCGTCAGATGCGTCAAGGGATCAACTTCAAGCGCATCGCCTTCGATAACGGTCAGCCGACCGGGGTAGTGATCGGCAATCTCGGCAAGGGCAGGCAGGCAACGGCGGTCTTTCTCAATCGCCAGCACATGGCGCGCTCCCTCAGACAGCAGACCGCGGGTCAGCCCGCCAGGACCGGGGCCGATCTCAAGCACATCGCAATCGGCCATATCGCCCGCTTGTCGGGCAATCTTGGCGGTAAGGTTCAGGTCGAGCAGAAAGTTCTGCCCCAGAGATTTCCGCGCGGCGAGGTCATGCGTTGCAATCACTTCGCGCAGCGGCGGAAGATTGTCGATTGTGCTCATGTGGTGCTCCCCATCCGCCAAGCCAGTTTGATCGCTTCAATCATGCTGGTCGGATTGGCGCGACCTTGGCCTGCGATGTCAAAGGCGGTGCCGTGATCGGGTGAGGTCCGCACGAAGGGCAGGCCCAAGGTCACATTCACACCGCGGTCAAAATCTAACGTCTTGATCGGGATCAGCGCTTGGTCGTGATACATGGCGATGGCGGCGTCGTAATTCTGTCGTGCTGCGGCGTGGAACATCGTGTCGGCCGGCAGGGGGCCGGTCAGCGCATATCCTTCGCCCTGCATCTCAAGGATCAGTGGCGCGATCCAGTCGATCTCTTGCTGGCCCATGCTGCCGCCTTCGCCAGCGTGGGGGTTCAGACCCGCAACGGCGATCCGAGGGCGCGCAATGCCGAAACGCGCGCGCAGACTTTCTGCCGTAATCTCAATCGTGCGCCGCAATCCGTGTGGTGTGAGTGCCTGTGGTACTTGGTCCAGGGCGATGTGAATGGTTGCCGGGACCACCCGCAACTGCTCTGACGCGAGCATCATCACCACATCATCAACGCCCGCAAGCGCCGCGAGGTATTCGGTGTGACCGGGATAGGCAAAACCCGCACCGTCTTGCAGCGCTTTCTTGTGAATGGGCGCGGTGCAAAGCGCGCACGCCGCGCCTTGTTGAACGAGATCAACACCCTGTGCGATCACGTCGATCACACCCTGCGCATGGCCGGGCTGCGCCACGCCGGGCAGGGCAGCGCTGCCAAAATCATGCGGCAGAACCGGCAGCGCGTCCGCACTTGGAAGACTTGCGTCTTCGGCCCTCTCAATCACCCGGTGCGGCACATCCTTTGGCAGATGGCGCGGGTCACCAATCCAGACCATCGGGATATCACTGGCCAGCGCAGCCCATGCGCGGGCCGCGATTTCGGGGCCAATCCCTGCGGGTTCACCACAGGAAATGGCCACCGGCCGGGTGGCGCCGGTCATTGGCGGATGATGCGGGCGTCAGCGCGGGCCTGATCGACCAACTGCTGAGCAAAGCCTTGCAGTTTGCGCTGACGGATCGAACTGATCACCGCCTCACGGTCTACATCAGCGTTTGCTGCCGTGACCCGTTTGCACAACATCAGGAACATCAGCGTCTGACCATTGGCCCGCGTCAGTGTGGTGGACACTTCGCCGGGGTCCAGCTTTGCCAGTTCGATCGCCACATCCTGCGGGATTTCCGAAGGCGCTTTGACCTCACGGTCAAGGACATTCGCGGGTTGGCCTTTGGCCACACCATAAAGGTCATCGCATTGATCAACCTGCCCGCGCAACTGCGCGGCCCGCGCCAAGGCGGCTTCAGAGCGCCCACCGGGGATGTAATAGGCGGCGTAGTCAATCTCGGAATAGGTGACAGAGGGCGCGTCGGTCTCTTCGATCCCGCGCAGTTGGAATAGGGCCACAGCATTGGGAATCGGCAGCGGTTTCGTCACTTCACCCGGCGCCAATCCAAGCAGGATCGGGTGCAGGGAGGGCGGGAGTTTATCCAATTCGGTCCAAGGCATTTGGCCACCCCGACCGCGCGACGCTGTTGCGGAATACTGCCGGGCATAGGCTGAAAATTCGGCTTCACTGCGCGTCTTAGAAATTTTTTCGGCCAGCGCATTCACCTGATCCGCATTCTGGGGCGGCGCGGGAATGATAATTTCGGACAAGAGCACGCGCAGACTGGTGCTGCCGCGGCTGCTGCCGAGCGCCCGGTCCACCTCGGCGTCCGTGATCGTGACACGGTTGTTGTAACGTGCGCGGATCAGGTCGCGCCAAGCCGAGCTGATCAGGATGAAATCACGAAAGGTTTCTTCAGAGACCTGCGCCTGCGCAAGCGCTTTGAGAAATTCGTCAGTCGTCAAATCGGCGCGTGCGGCGAATTCCGCCATACCAGCGCGGATGCCTTCTGGGGTAACTTCCAGCCCTGCCTGTTCCAAGATAGCGCCGCGCAAACGGTCCTCAATCAGGGCGTCAATCACGCTCTCACGGTCGGTGCCGGGGGCGCCCAGCAATTGCATAAAACGCTGGCGCTGTTGAACTTCGTATTCGGTGATCACCGCACCGTCGATCTGCACGACCGGGGCAAAAAGGTTCTGCGCCGTGGCGGGTTGGCTGATCATCAAAGCAAGCGCGACGCCCGCTGCTCCCCGCATCACGACACGGAATTTCTGTTTCGTTACTTCCCACATGAGCGCACGTATCTTTCTGTTCCGGTGTTGGCTGCAAAGCCCCGCAGACCGATGTTAAATCCGAAATCGGTTGAGGGCTCAACACTTGTTGAGGATGAATAGCGTCGGTTGACCGAAACGTCGACCTGTACACATTCATTGTTGTAACTCAGGCCCAAACCCGCTCTTGCGGCGCGTTCATCTTCGACGTCAAAGCGCCAGTCGGCGGTAGCCTGCCATTGATTGTTGATTGCATAGCTGCCGTCGAAGGTGATCTCAGAGACATTGTCGTCGCGCTCTTCATCATCATCTGCGCTGAGCCAGACATAGCTCCCCGCGATCTGCCCACGCTGGTAGTTCCAGACCCCCCGCAATTCGGCTTTGGCGACTTGGAAATCATCATCGACAAGCCCGCGCCCGATGACGGCGAAACCATTGTCGTTGCGCAATTGTCCTGCAATGAGGAAATCGGACTGGGTGCCTTCCAAGCCGGAACTAAAAGAGAAGTCAGCGTCAGTTTTGTCGCGGATGACTTGCCCTACAGACAGGTTGGCGTCCCAACCATTGGGGTCAATTCGCGCCCAGTTCACGCCAAAGGCCATCACGGCACCCCGCTCGCGCCGGTCGGGGCGCGGGAAGCGGCTGAGTGCGAGCAGATTGCCTTCGTCGTATTCGACCAGCGTGCTTTCTTCGTTGGGAATGTCCAGACGGTCCCCGCCGGTCCATGCCAGTTGCACCAGAGGTTCGATTTGTTGCACCGCGCCGCCAGCCTCGCGCCGCTGCATCGGGTAGCGCAATGCAACGGCGGCTTTTGGCACCATATCGCTATGGCGCGGCGTGTAGTCAGCGTCCTGTGCGATGTTGAACAGGCCAAAGCTGGTGCCGAGTTGCAGATCACTCACCAGCCCATTGCCGAAGGTCAAACGCCGCATCCAATCAAGATCGCCGTTAAGGCGCGACACATCGCGTCCAAGTCCATTCGCGCTGACGTCCGACGCGCGCCGATGGCTATGCGCTTCGAGCGAGAGCCTCACCTCGCCACCGATCCGGGCGGGGAAATAGCGTTTCTGGTATTCACCATCCAACACCAGCGTCGGCAGATAGTCGTTAACATCGCCGTCGCGCAGGGATTGGTAGTTCAGCAAGCTGGCGCGGGTATATTCGTCCCGCCGCGTCCGGCTGACGGTCAATTCACTGGTCAGCCGGTCTGCAACAGAATAGCCGTAATCGTTCAGGTAGGACCGGTCGCTGGTCGTCTCAATGCCAAAGTCGAGCTTGTAGTCGCGCCGCAGATCAAAGGTGCCGGAGCCAAATAGATAGCCGCGGGTGTCATCCGGTTGGAGATCGTCGCGGGTGATGCCACCGTTAAACTCGATCCGCCCTGCCACAAACGCTTGCCGGTAGCGAAACTCCATCGTGCGGGTTTTGCTCGACAGATAAGGGGTCAACGTCAGGTCGCGGTGGTCCCCGATTTTGATGAAATAGGGCAGCTTGAGCCCCACGCTCAACTGCGATGTGGAGCGCACAGTGGGCGCCAAAAAGCCGGACGCGCGGTCAAGCGTCGGATCGGGCAGACGCAGGCGCGGCAGGTAGAAGATTGGCACGGTCTTGATCAAGAACTGTGCTTCGTCGAAATAAAGCTGTTGGGCCACTTCATCATGGACCACGCGTTTGGCGCGGATCTGCCAAAGCGGCGCTTCGCCGTCCTCGCACAGTTTGCAAGACGTCACGGCAGCTTTGTAAAGCTGGCTATAACGCCCCTCGACCCGGTTGATCTGGACCGCCGCAAGCTGCAACTGTTGTTCAAGGATCATCCGCGCACCGCGCAGCAGCCCCGATTGCAATTCACCGTCCAGTTCGGCGGCATCGGCAAGGATCGTGGTGCTGTCACCTTCGGACAAGACAATCGGCCCTTCGATACTCAGCGCACCCCGGTCCTGATCATAGCGGATGGCTGAGGCACGCAGTCGGGTTTCGCCTTGAAAAGCCTCAACATTCCCGTCAGCCACCAGCACCCGGTCACGCGTGATAAACACCCGGTCTGCCACCAAAACAGCAGGGCGATCCGCTACCGAAGTGCTTTGCCCCAAGAGGGTGGCAGGGGCGACGATTAAGGCAAGACCAAACAGGGCAGCACGCATATCAGCCATCCTCTGCATGTAGTAAAAGACCAAGTGCGAGGAAGATCGCGGCCAGCGGCGGCGCCCAAGCGGCCAGCGCCACCGGGATCTGGCCGTTCTCGCCAAGGATCTGAGCGAAACTGCGAATGAAATACAAACCAAACCCCAGCAAAATCGACGCCAGAACCGCCACGCCGGTCCCGCCAAAACGGGTATGGCGCATGGTGAAAGCGCTCGCAACCAGAACCATCGCCACCAGAAACAGAGGCCGCGCCAGTTCGGCCTGCAACCAGACTTCATGCTGTCGCGTGCTAAAACCTGCCTGCTCAAGTTGACGGATAAAACTGGGGAGTTCGTAGATCGACACGGCTGACGGACGACCAATGCTTTCGCGAATGCGTTCAACCGTCAAAGACGACGGGATCGCTAGGCTCTCATGTATTTCCGCCGCCCCTTCGGCGTTGACCCCGGCAGCGAGCGGCCAAACCTTCGCACCCCGCAAGCGCCACTCGCCATCGACCAGCCGCGCGGTCTCAGCCTCAATGCGTCGTGTTGGGCCTTTGTCCGGCTCATAGGTAATGATCGTCACATTATACAGCACCGAGGCATCGCTGTTCGTGCGCCACGCCCGGATCACCGATTGACCCTCTGCATTGCCTTGGCGCAGCCAGAGCCCTTCGTCGCTCACCGACAGGGCAGAGCGCCCGTCCGAGCGATACCGCTGGGTCAATTGTTCGGCACGTTCGCTTGTGGCTGCGACAATCGGGTTTAGCACCACCACCGCCAACACGCCGATCACAAGGGCGACCATCACCGGCGCAATCAACGCTCCCATCGCCGACCGCCCCGCGGCGCGGGTCACAACCAATTCCGAAGACCGTGCCAACGCCAGAAAAAGCGCGACGGTTGCCAGGATCATGATCAGTGGCAGGATCAGATTAACCGTTTGCGGCAGATTGAGGAGGGTCATGCCAAAAACCTGCGCCCAACTGACTTCGTCATTGGCAAACCGCCGGGCCTGATCCACCCCGTCCACCAGCATGACCAAGGCACCCAGCACGCTGGTAATAACTAAGAAGCTGATAAGGAAACGACGGGCAAAATAGAAATGCAGGATCATGCGCGGCTCTCCTTGCGCGCGACTCTGCGGGTCCAGCCGGGATGGGCGGCCTGCCAAAGCATCGCCAAGCTGAGAAGCGCGCCGATCAAAGCGGGCAGATAGAGCAAGGGCCAAAGCGCTGCGGCCTCGCGCACCTGCGTCACCAAAGTCCCGCGCATCCCGTCAATCGCAATGAGCAGTGCAAAGGCAATCACCGCTTCGCGCCAGACACCAAAGCGTGAAAAACTGCCCTGCATCAGCGTGGCAAAGCCAATCATCGCTGCAACCAGACAGAACAATGGCTGTGCAAACCGACCGTGCAGCTCCTCGGCCACATCGCCTTCGCTGCTGCCCGAGCGCGCGGCGATCGCCGGCCAATTCCACAGCAGTTCCGGGGTAATCATGCTGCGCGGGGTCTGATTAGCCGCGCCGTCCTCGCCCACCAAGGGGGAGATATCAAAGGAGAAATCGCGGAACTTGGCCGTTGCCAGCCGTTTGCTAACCGTGTTGTGCCGCTGTGCCATCCCGTTGACCATAATCAGCGTTGTCGCGTCCCCGTTGCGGGTCAGATAGGCTTCGGCTGCGGTGTAAATCACGCCTTCTTCGCGATTGCGGCGATCTGACAGGAAAACATCCCGCAGCACCCCGTCGCTGTCGATCTCGCGGGTGTAGAATGTCACATCATCGGTCGGGTGCAAAAACACTCCAGCGGTGAGCAGCCGGGCGGTCAGATTGCGCGATACCTCGGCTTCGCGCTGCTTTAGCTGGCCTTCGGCCATCGGCACGAGAAAATGGCTCAGTACCGTCATCATCGCAGCCACACAGAGACCGAAAACAAAAACGGGCCGCGCCAGCCGCCAAGGTCCGGCGCCTGCCGCCTGTAGCACCGTAAGTTCGGATTCCCCGGTCATGCGATTGGTGACATAGACTGAGGCCGAAAATGTCGCGATGGGCAGCACTGTCACGATAAGTTTGGGCAGACCAAGGGCGGTGAACTCAAGAAAGACCATGGCAGACTGACCATCGCCGATCAGCCGGTCGAAAAGGACAACCGCTCGGTTGATCCAGAACAGCGCGACCAAAACCAGTGAGAAAAAGCCGAACATCACCAAAAGTTGCGATAGCATGTAGCGATCAATGCGTGCCACTGCGATCCCCCTTGATGCTCTAACGGCGTTTGCGGGGATGTTAATGCAATTTGAGAGCCGGGAAAACTGCTATCTGGTCATGCCGCTCCGGGCAGGCTAGGTCTGGGCCAAAGCAAACAAGAGGCACGCCATGACTGACCTGACACCGATCACCTTTTCCGAGACTGACATTGACCAAATCGCAGGTCACGCGGGGCGACTGGCGGTGTTTCTTGAGCCTTCGGGGCGCCTAGATGTCGGTGCGCGGCGGATCAACAAACTGACGAAAGGTGCGCTGGCACGTCTCGTCGAAGGGGCGCGTTTCGCCAATCTGAAGCCGGGCGAGGTTCTGAGCCTGACCTATCCCTCAGGCATGGCGGCTGAGGCAGTCGATGTGGTGCATCTGCCGCGCCGCGCGGATGTTGCTCTGGCGCGCAAGGCCGGGGCGGCCTTGGCCAAACTGCGCAGCGATAGTGATCTGCTGTTGCTGGCCGCGAGCACTAATCGCGTTGCAGATGTCGCCTTTGGATTGGTGATGCGGGACTATACCTTCCAAGACCACAAATCAGCAGCCAAACCCCGAAAGGGCAGTGTTACGGTCATGTGCGCCAAGCCCGACGACACGCGCGAGGCCGCAGCACCTATGCTCGCCGTGGCTGAAGGCGCTTTCATGACCCGCGATCTGACTAACGCGCCCGCCAATGTGCTGACCACCAGCGCTTTTGCCGAACAGTTGGTCGCGATGGAGAGCCTTGGCCTGAAAGTTGAAGTGCTGGATGAAGATGAGCTTGCAAGCCTCGGTATGCGCACGCTTTTATCCGTAGGGCAGGGGTCCGACAGCCCCTCCAAAGTGGTTGTGATGCGGTGGGAAGGCGGCGCAAAGGACAACGCCCCATTGGCGCTTGTGGGCAAGGGTGTGGTCTTCGACACCGGCGGCATCAGCCTCAAGCCCGGCGCAGGCATGGAAGATATGACCATGGACATGGGCGGCGCGGGCGTAGTTTCCGGCGTGATGCGGACCTTGGCGCGGCGCAAGGCGAAAGCCAATGTCGTAGGGCTGGTCGGCATCGTTGAGAACATGCCGTCAGGCAACGCCATCCGCCCCGGCGATGTGGTCAAATCTATGAAGGGTGACACGGTTGAGATCATCAACACCGACGCCGAGGGGCGTTTGGTGCTTTGCGATGTCATGTGGTATGCGCAGGAGCGGTTCAAACCCGCTGCGATGATTGATCTGGCGACGCTGACAGGGGCGGTCATCATCGGCCTGGGGCATGAGAATGCCGGGGTCTTTTCCAACGATGACGCGCTGTGCAATGCGTTTCTTAAGGCTGCCGAAAGCGAGCATGAGGGCGCATGGCGCTTGCCGCTGGGGCAGGGCTATGATGACCAGTTGAAAAGCCGCATCGCTGATATGAAGAACGTCGGCGGTCGCCCGGCGGGCTCCATCACCGCAGCGCAGTTCCTCAAGCGGTTTGTCAAAGACGAAACGCCCTGGATCCATCTGGACATCGCCGGGGTCGCCTCGGTGAAATCCGAAACCACGCTTGCACCTCAAGGGGCGACAGGCTGGGGCGTGGCGGCGTTAAACCGCCTCGTAGCTGACCGCTTCGAGAAGGGCTGAGCGCAACATGGGAGCGGCTTTTTTCTATCACCTGACCCAGCGACCTTTGGTTGAGACGCTGTCGATGCTGCTGGAAAAGTCGCTCGCCAATGGCTGGCGTGTGGCCCTGCGTGGCACGGACCGCGAAGGGCTGGAGGCGCTGGATCAAGCCCTTTGGACTTTTTCGGAGGACAGCTTTCTGCCGCATGGCATGGCCGGCGGGGCTCAGGATGCGGATCAGCCGGTGCTGTTGACGTTAGAAGAGAGCGCGGCCAATCAGCCCAATTGTGTGATGGCCGTTCACGGCGCAAATGTCACCGCCGAGGAAGTCGCCGCACTTGAGCGGGTCTGCGTGCTGTTTGACGGGCATGACCCGATGGCGTTGGATCAGGCGCGCGGATTGTGGAGGCGTCTCAAAGCCGAAGGCGCCTCGGCGCAATATTGGTCAGAAGAAAGCGGACGGTGGGAGAAGAAGGCAGAGACCTAACCCAGTGCAAGCAGGGGCCAAATGGCCCCCGCTGCCGGCCGTAGCATTAAGCCGCGTTGTCCATCTCGGCTTTGGGCGCAGCAGCAGCGTTGCTGGCCTTTTCAGCCGGTACGTCTTGCGGGGCTTTGCTGACATAGGATTTTGCCGCTTGCACCGCTGAGTTGTTCACCGGATCAATCGTATCCAACAAAGCGCGTGTGCGGGCGCTGTCGACTCCGCGTTGCGCAGCCGCCCGTGCGAAAGCCTCTTCGTCGGCTGCTGATGGCTTGTTGGTCGTTTCGACAGAATTCGTCTTTTGTGCTGGCTGCACGGCTTCGGCTTTGCTTGGTGCCGGAGCGGATTGGGCCTTGCTCGCTTCCTGAGGCGCGGCGCTGGCTTGCGTTTGCGACGGCGCGTCAGACGCGCTGTCTTCCGCAGCGGGCGCAGATGTCTGTGAGTCCTCGGTGCTTTCGGAGCTTGCCGCAGGTTTGGGGGGCTGTGACTGAGGGTATGAACCGCCAGTAAGGCTTGAAAGTAACAAGATAATGTATCCTTTATAAGGTTATATTAACCTGTCGAAATATCTGAGGAACAGGGCGAAACCCTGTCGAAGTCGCGGCAAATATGGCGTCATTTTGCGGCGAATTCTTTTGATGCTGCCCGACCGGAGAGTCTAGCGGCTAAGCCGTAGCTCGCCGCCGCTGATCTCAATCCGGCCCCAACGTTGCAAGTATCCCATCCCAAGAAGCGACTGCGACATTTCCCCATCGTTCACCACCGCAGGGACGTTGTGATCCACCGCATTGCCCACCACGACCTTGTCCAGCTTCACGTAAGCCGTGCGGGTTTCCCCATTGGCAGTGCCGGCGCGGCCAAGGTATTTCAGCCCTTCGGGATCGATCCCGATCCGTGCGGCGTCGGCTTTGGTAAGCACAATATCGGTCGCGCCCGTATCAACGACAAAGCGGACAGGTGCATCGTTCACTTGTGCGGTAAGGTAGTAATGCCCATCCCGTCCGCGCGGCAGGACGATCTCGCCCTGTGCGTCGATGCGCAGCTGCTGGCTTGCGGTATCGCGGGTGATGTCTTGCCATAGCCCAACCCCCGCCGCCGCGCCGGTAAAGATCAGCCCCCAGACCGCCGCTTGCTGCAGTGTCTTGTTCATCGATGGACGGCTTTGCAAAAAGAACCAGCCCGCCACCATGGCCAGCAGAACGATAAGGTAGATCAGATGCGCAGTGTCGATAGTGGCCATGATGCCCCCCCTTAACCTATTATAGATATAGGAAGGCAGCAGTCGAATGTCAGCCGGGCATAGGGCCGGGGCCAAAGCCAAAGGCCGCGAGCCCGTCCAGCACGAATTGAACGGAAAGGGCGGCCAGCAACATCCCCAAAAGGCGGGTCACGATGTTGATCCCGGTTTTGCCCATCGCCCGTTCCAATGCGCTGCTGACCTGCATGGTCAGCGCCATGACCACCAGCGTCAGCGCAGAGATAACAATAATGGTGATCAACCCTTCGCCGCCCGGTTTTTCGCCCGTCAGCAGAATGACCGAAGCAATCGACCCCGGCCCGGCGATAAGCGGGATCGCCATGGGAAAGACCGAAGGGTCGTCATGCTCATCCTCATCCGCGCGATCCTTGCGGCGTTTGGTGCGGCGGTCGAAAAGCATGTCGAGCGCGGTGATAAACAGCAAAATCCCTCCAGCCACACGGAAGGCGGGCATGGAAATGCCGACGAAGTTCAGCACCGCTTCGCCAAAGGCAGCAAAGATCAACAGGATCAGCCCAGCGACCCCCACAGCCCGCCACGCAATCAGGCGGCGTTGCGCCTTGCTCATGCCCTGTGTAAGCGCCAAGAAAACCGGTGCGATGGCGATGGGGTCAATCACCACGAACATCGTGACAAGAGCGGTGATCATATAGGCGGTGTCGAAGGTCATCTGCTGTCCTTTATGAGGTAAGCGACATCAGATTGCACGAGGGGGGCCGAACGAGCGACCCCCCTTAATGCAAAATTTGCCATGCCGTGGCGGTAGATAGGTCTCGCCGCGCTAGGCGGTGGCCTTCTCCAGCTTTTCCTGAGCGCCCATCCAAAGCGTTTCGGCGCGGTGCAGCGCGTCCATCACTTCGGCGTATTTCTTGTTCCAGACCTCAAGCTCACCGGTTTTGGCGTCCTCGTAGAGCGCAGGATCAGCCAATTTCTTGGCCAGCTTGTCGCGCATTTCGTTGATCTTTTCCATCCGCGCTTCGGCCTTGCGGACTTCGGAGCGCAGCGCCAATACCTCGTCTCGGCTGGCACGTTTGGGCTTGGGCGCTTCTTTTGGTTTCGCAGGGTTCTTGCTGACCGGCTTTTCCGGGGTCAGCAGCATCTTGCGGTAGGCTTCGAGATCGTCCTCATAGGGTTTGACCGTGCCGTTCGACACCAGCCACAACCGGTCGGCGACCAGAGACAGCAAGTGCATGTCGTGGCTGACGAGGATCACAGCACCCGAGTAGCGTGTCAGCGCCTCGACAAGCGCTTCGCGGGATTCGATGTCGAGGTGGTTGGTCGGCTCGTCGAGGATCAGCAGATGCGGCGCGTGCAGCGTTGCCAAGAGCAGCGACAGCCGCGCTTTTTGCCCGCCCGACAGACGGCCCACTTCGGTTTCCGCCTGTTCGGGGCCAAGGCCAAAGCCCGCCAGTTGCGCGCGTAGTTTCGACTGCAGCACGCCGGGGCGGGCGGCAATCATATGCTGTAGCGGCGTCTCCTCGACGATCAACTCGTCCACCTGATGCTGGGCAAAGAAGCCAACACGCAGCTTGGATGAATTGATCTGCTTACCCGCCATCAGTGGCAAACGGTCTGACAACAGCTTGGCCAGCGTCGACTTGCCCTGACCGTTCTTGCCCAAAAGCGCGATGCGGTCGTCTTGGTCGATGCGCAGGTTTAGCCGCGTTAGCACAGGGTTGTCGTCGGTGTAACCGACCGAGCCGTTCTCGATGTTGATGATCGGCGGTGAAAGCTCTTCGGGTTCAGGGAAAGTGAATACCTTGCGCGCCACGTCCTCGGGCGCGGTGATCATGTCCATCTTCTCGATCATCTTCAGACGCGATTGCGCCTGTTTCGCCTTAGAAGCCTTGGCTTTGAAACGGTCAACGAAGCTTTGCATATGGTCGCGCCGCGCCTGCTGCTTTTTGGCCATCGCCGCCTGCAACGCGCGTTTTTCGGCACGTTGGCGGGCGAATTGATCATAGGGGCCTTGGTAATAGGTCAGCTTGCGGTCTTCGAGGTGCAGGATGCCGCCCACGGCGCGGTTCAGAAGACCGCGGTCGTGGCTGATGATCAGCACGGTATGGGGGTATTTCGCCAGATAGCTTTCCAGCCAGAGCGCGCCTTCGAGGTCGAGGTAGTTGGTCGGTTCGTCGAGCAGCAGCAGGTCCGGCTGCGCAAAAAGCACCGCCGCCAGCGCCACGCGCATCCGCCAGCCGCCCGAAAAGGCGGAGCAGGGCATTTGTTGTTCTTCGTCGTCGAAACCAAGCCCTTTGAGGATCGACGCCGCGCGCCCTTCGGCGGACCATGCGTCGATATCTGCCAGACGGGTCTGAATGTCAGCGATGCGGGTCGGATCCTCGGCGGACTCCGCCTCTTTCATCAATCGTGCGCGTTCGACGTCGGCCTCAAGCACCGTGTCGATCAACGAGGTCTCTGACGATGGCACTTCTTGCGCCACGCCGCCGATCTTGGCCCGCGACGGCAAAGAGATATCGCCACTGTCGAGCGACAGCTCGCCACGGATGATCTTGAACAGCGTGGTTTTGCCCGCGCCATTGCGCCCGACGATGCCGACCTTGTGGCCCTCGGGGATCACGGCGGAGGCTTCCTCGAACAGAGGGCGGCCTTCGACGGAGTAGTTGATTTCTGAAATGCGTAACATGAAAGCCGTTTGGAGCAAGCGGGGCCGAAGGTCAATCACGGCTTTTCATGGGCCAGACCCCATGCTAGGGAGCGCGCAAATCAACACCCGCTATGGAGTACAGCCAATGGCCCTCGAACGCACCTTCTCGATCATCAAGCCCGACGCAACCCGCCGCAACCTGACCGGCGCCATCGTTAAGAAATTCGAAGACGCCGGCCTGCGCGTTGTCGCACAAAAGCGCATCCACCTGACCAAAGCGCAGGCGGGCGAGTTCTACAAAGTGCACGCCGAGCGTCCCTTTTATGACGAACTGTGTGAGTTCATGGCTTCCGCGCCGATCGTGGCTCAGGTTCTCGAAGGTGAAAACGCCATCGCGAAAAACCGCGAAGTGATGGGCGCGACCAACCCTGCCGATGCGGCAGAGGGCACCATCCGCGCAGAATTTGCTGAAAGCGTTGGCGAAAACTCCGTTCACGGTTCCGACGCACCGGAAACCGCAGCGGTTGAGATCGCTTACTTCTTCTCCGGTCTTGAACTGGTTGGCTAAGCTTTCGGCTTACAAGACATGCGAAAGGGCTGCTTTAGGGCAGCCCTTTTTCGTTTCGATCTAGTTAAAATTTAGTTATTCAGCGTCGGATGGTGGGAGGACATGCGTCCTTCAACATCACCATCCCGCGGAGCTTTGGCGGCTTCCTTTTGCAGATGTCTCTCTAGTAGATCGACATTTCGCAACTTGGATTTCCACCCAATGTCGAAAAGATCCCCCACCAGCGGCACTGACCCAATCACGTAATCCACCCCAGCATTAACGGCCATTCGCGCCAACACGCTTTTGGGTGCGCCCATACGATGGGACTCTTTCATAATATAGGCCGAAGGGATGAGGGCGATCGTGTCTCCGACCACAGGAACGAGGCCGAGGATCGAATCCCACCCCATACGCACGCCGATGATGGGGAGTGTAAAAGCGCTATCCATGCTCTGCGCCAAACGGCGCAAGCGGGCGAGATCAGCGTCATGGGCGTGAGGTTGCGGAGCCATAGGATACCTGCGTTGTTGCACTGGAAGCCAAACGCAACGCGGGGTTATTCGGTTCCGTAATCAGCAAGCCCTATAGGGTAGACGGCGACGGTTAGATGCTCGCGTAATCGGTAAAGATCGGCTTTGGGTTGCGCGGTGGCTGCGCCGGCGTCGTGCTCGAAGTCGGCTGCGGATTGGGCGCGGGTTTTGGCGGCTGCTGGGTTCTGCTATGTTGGGCCATCGGGTAGCTCCTTTGCTGCTCGGTGGGTGAGTTGGTTCACCCATGAAACGAGCTTGGCCGGGGGAAAGGTCCAAAAAAGGGCCAGATACTGCCGAGAATGCGGCCATCGTTGCTAATTTGCGACGGTTTGCGCGTATCCGAGATCAGTTAAGACGAAAACGGGCAGTCGCTTGTAGCGAACCAAGGGGGTGAACGCTGCCCCGCCCGGTCAGATCGACCAGATGGGCCAGCACATTTCGCGTCGCCGCCCCCAGCAGCGCCGAAGGGGTATCCACGTAGATTACATTGGCAAGCTCGGCGGCGGTCGCATCTGCCTCTTGCAGCGCATCCAGTATTGACGCCTCTCGCGCGCGGCGATGGGCCATCAACCACGCCAGCCGTTCCGCAGGATTGTGAACCGGGGCGCCGTGACCGGGGTAGAACACCCGCCAGTCCCGCGCGGCGAGCCGTTCGCAGGACGCCATGAAATCTGTCAAATCACCATCCGGGGGCGAGACGAGCGATGTGGCCCAGCCCATCACGTGATCCGCCGTCAGACAGGCGTCTCCCATTCCCAGACAAATGTGGTTGCCGATATGACCGGGGGTGTGCAGCACGTCGAGTTGCCAGCCTTCGCCTGTGACAACGTCACCATCGGCCAGCAAACGGTCCGGCTGAAAACTCAAGTCAACTCCTTCGCCGCCGCCGATCTCTTCTGCGCGGGCCAGTTCTTGCATGATGGGCGAGCGCCCCGCAGTCGCATTGCCAAACGCATAGATCGGAGCCCCACAGGCGTCCGCTAAGGGCCGCGCGAGGGGGGAATGATCGACATGGGTATGGGTCACGATGATATGGCTGATCCGCTGGCCCGGTTGAATCGCGTTTTGGATCGCATCCAGATGCGCCGCGCTGTCAGGACCGGGATCGATTACCGCGATATCCGTCTCTCCGATCAGGTAGGTATTGGTGCCGCGATAGGTCATAGGCGATGGATTTGGCGCAACGATGCGGCGCAGTCCGGGCTCAAGCGTCTCGGGCAGGCCGATCTTGGGGTCAAAGTCATCGGGCGGCAACATGGTTTCACCTTTCGCAGGGGCAGGGGGCTGGCTAAGGTCTAGCCATGAATTTTGCTTGGCTCAAACGATATGTGCCGCGCGGCATCTACGGACGCGCTGCGCTGATCCTGCTCTTGCCGGTTGTGTTTTTGCAACTGGTTGTGGTGGTGATCTTTGCCCAGCGACATTTCGAAGGCGTCACCAATCAGATGACCGACACGGTCCTGCGGGAGTTGGAACTGATCATGCTCGCCGTGGGCACAGCACCCGATGCACAATCGGTGCCAATGGCGGTGCAGGCCCGCGCCGGGCCGCTTGATATGGTCGTCACCCCCGCGAACCGCCCGCTACCGCAGCGCGACAGCATGCTGTGGTATGACTATTCGGGCCGCGTGCTCATCCCACGGCTGAGAGCCAACATGGAGGGGATTGAGGCGGTCGATCTGGCAGATGATGACTTTGTCGTTCTCTATGTGGAAAGCCCGCACGGCCCATTGCGCATCCAGTTCGACAGACGTCGGATCTCCGCTTCCAACCCGCACCAACTGTTTGTCCATACGGTGTTCTTTGGGGTGGTGATGTCGATCATCGCGTCGATTTACCTGCGCAATCAACTGCGTCCGATCAAACGGCTCGCCCGTGCGGCAGAGGCGTTTGGACGGGGGCGCCATGAGCCTTACACCCCGGCAGGAGCGGTCGAAATTCGCGCAGCCGGCAATGCCTTTGTCGATATGCGTGCGCGCATTGAGCGGCAGATTGAACAGCGCACCTTGATGCTGTCGGGGGTAAGCCATGATCTGCGCACCCCGCTGACACGGATGCGCTTGGGCCTGTCGATGATTGACGAAGAAGACGCAGCCCCACTGATGGCTGATGTGGACGACATGCAGCGCATGTTGGATGAGTTTCTAAATTTCGCCAAAGGCGCGTCAGAGGGTGAGCCAGAGCGCGTGGCACCGCATGAATTCGTGGCCGAAATCGTCGAAGAGGCGCAGCGCGGCGGGCGTGCCGTGGTGCTCCTGCCACCTGAGGGTGAGGGCGAAGGCACAGTGAAACTGCGGCGTGTGGCTATGCGGCGGGCGGTGGACAACCTGATCTCGAATGCCGTGCGCTATGGCGCGCGAGCGGAAGTGTCGGTCATGCTCAGCGACCGCACCCTGCGTATTCGGGTTGAGGACGATGGCCCCGGTATTCCCGAAGACCGCCGCGAGGAAGCAACTCGCCCGTTCTCGCGCCTGGATCCTGCGCGCAATCAGGACAAGGGCGGCGGAGTTGGCCTTGGTTTGGCCATCGCCACAGACATCGCGCGCGCCCATGGCGGGGTGTTGCGTTTAGGCGAGTCGACACGGCTTGGCGGTCTGCGGGCGGATATCGTGATCGCACGGTGACCCGGCGGCATGATTGTGTGCTGGGCAGACCTTTGCCAGAGTAAGCCCATACGCAAGCGGAGCGCACCCATGACCCCTTATGACATGATCAAAGCCCACCTCGATTCAGCAGTCCCCTTTGCGGCCCATGTCGGGGTGAAACTGCTCGACATCGGTGACGGGACCGCAAGCGCCAAGTTGGTGCAGCGGCATGAGACGTCCAACCATATCGGCACACAGCACGCAGGTGCGATGTTTACCTTGGGCGAGGCGGCTTCGGGTGCTGCCATGGCCGGGGCGATTGCGCCGGTGATCATGGACATGCGGCCCGTCGCGGCCATGGGCAAGATCGCGTTCAAAAAGATCGCCGAAGGCACGCTGACAGCCCATGCTAAGACCTCTCGTCCCGGCGCTGATCTGCTGTTGACCCTCCGAGAAGAGGGGAAAGTCGCCTTTGACGTGACAGTCGACATTCAGAATGAGGCAGGCGACACCGTGGTGGAGATGATGGTGAACTGGCACGTTAGCGCCAAGCGTTGAGGTTACGACGGCAAAGCGGCCATTCCCTGCAACAATCGAGATCACCCGGAATTTGGCCGGAACATCACCACCGCTAGCGCAATATCAAAAGTGAACCGCGCGCTTTCCGGCACATCTCGCCCTCGCCAAACTTACATTTCGTTCTGACAGTCCAAAAAGCCGCGATAGCCAACGGTTAAACCACGGTCGAGATGGAACTTCATCTCAGCTTCCGAGCGGCGCAGATTGCTTTCGGTGTCGGTCCAGTCAGCGCCGGCGATGGGTGTAACGGTAACATCGACGCCATCGGCGGTGAACCGAGCCCCATCCGCAAGTGCGGCTTCGTTGATATCCTCATCGGATTGCAGTTCGATCAAGGTGCCTGACAGTTTGATGCCGCCGGTATTTCCAGCCATCACGAGGCTTGGCTCACCTTCGTTGGTCCGGCTAAACTGACAGGTGGCAGTGCCGAGCAGGCTCTCGACATCTTCAGCGGTCAGCCCCGCCGGGTCGAGTCTGGCAATTTCCGCTGACGAAAGCGCGGCATCCAGCGTACCGACTTCGGGCTGGCTTCCTGTCTCGCCCAGCTCCGGATCGACCGCATCACCATTCTCCTCGATATCGGCAATCAGACTGCGCATCTCGGCGATCTCTTTGCGCTGTGCCGCGATGATGTCGTCCGCAAGCTTGCGCACCCGCGGGTCAGAGATGTCCGCCCGCTCGGAGGTCATGATCGCAATCGAATGGTGCGGGATCATGGCGCGCATATAGCTGGTATCGCCCACGGTGACCTGACTGCGGACCAGCCATAGGGTCAGCGCGAAGACCAAGATAGAGCCGAGGTAAATCGCGATATTGATCGCCTTATTCGCATACATCGACAACATGAAGCTTAACATGATGACCGCCATAACGGCCCCCATCAACAGTGCCATATAGGTCCGCGTTTCGCTAAAGAAGACGTGTTCGAAAGCGTAGGTGTTTAAATACATCAAACCGAACATCACGATGGTTGAGGTCGCGATCATCGCGGCAAAACGCCAGTAGGACATGGGGTGGTCTCCTTTGCAATATGAGCGCAGGATGTTCCTTTGCGCCGTGGTATCTCGGGGCAGCGGGCTAAAAATCGCCGGGCAAATGAGCTGCTAAATCACGCTCGCCATAGGCGCCTAGGACGGTTCCAATGCTCCCTTATAATAGGTTAACGGGTCACCGTGATGTCAGTTCCCACCTGTGGAAGTGGGAACCGGGGAAACATTAGACCAAAGGAGCTTTCCTGAAACGGTTGGCGCGGGGGCAACTGCGTGACGTCATATAGCTATATCGGGCAGGGTGCGCGGACGCCCCTCTAACCTTGGCTCATCCCCACCAGCATCGCCCCAAGGGCAGCGATGTGAATCAACATGATTGCACGATCATTCCAAAGAACGCCCACCGCAAACCAACCAAGAACGCCGACTAGGAACAGATAGAGGTTCCAAGGTGTCCAGCCAAATGCAGTCGCTGTATAGCCCATGATCTGAATCAGCGACGCTGCCCATTCTACCAAGAATGCGGCGCGCCCCGTTGAGGGCGCAGCCATCGTAATATCAGACGGCACGGGTCAGCCCGCCATCGATCCGCAGGTTTTGCCCGGTCATGTAAGCGCCCCCGTCGGAAGCCAGCCATGAGATCAACGACGATACCTCATCCGCCTTCCCATACCGCCCCATAGGGATACGTGCGCGGCGGTCCTCGGTTTCAGGCAGACTGTCGATAAAACCGGGAAGGACATTGTTCATGCGGATGTTCTCTATTGCGTATTTGTCAGCGTACAGCTTGGCAAAGGCCGCCAGCCCCGCGCGAAACACGCCAGAGGTGGGAAAGAGCGGATCTGGCTCAAATGCAGCGAAGGTTGAGATATTTACAATCGCGCCGCCACCCTGCGCCTGCATGAGCGGCGTCACAAGCCGGGTGGGCCGGATAACGTTGAGCAGATAGACCTCCATGCCCAAGTGCCAATCTTCGTCTGAGATATCCAGCACCGGTCCCTTGGGGCCATGCCCGGCAGAGTTCACCAAGACATCGACGCGTCCCCAACGTTCCATTGCGCCGTCCACCAAGGCGGTAATGTCATCATCTGACTGGTTTGACCCGGTGACGCCGAAACCGTCCAATTCCGCGCCAAGCGCTTCGCCTTTGCCTGACGACGATAATATCCCGACCCGAAATCCGTCTGCGGCCAATCTGCGGGCCGCGTCTGCTCCCATGCCGCTGCCGCCTGCGGTGATAAGGGCTATTTTCTCTACTGACATTGGACTCTCCGCTATTGTTCTTATCCATACTTAGGGAGATTTGACGATTATTACGCGCAAGAATTGATGTTATCTGATAATAGCAATACTATCGCCAGATGACCCAAATCCCGCCACTGAACGGTCTGCGTGCCTTTGAAGTAGCTGGCAGGCACCTTAACTTTCGCGCCGCCGCTGATGAGATGGGCGTGACGCAAGCTGCTGTCGCCCAGCATGTCAGGCACCTAGAAGCGCATTTAGGAGTCGCCTTGTTTGAGCGATTGCCCAAAGGACTGGCGTTCACGTCGGCGGGGCGCCGCTACCACGGACGAGTCGCGATGGCGTTTGAGGAATTGCGTGTGGCGACCGCCGCCCTGCGCCCGGCACCTGATCGGGTTTTGGTCAGCGTCACGCCAACCTTTGCAGCCAAATGGCTGATCCCAAACCTGCCGGACTTTGCTGTCACCCATCCTGACATTGATCTGCAAATCCTTGCTACTGAGAAGGTTTCCAGTTTCCACGGCGACGGGATCGACTTGGCCGTCCGGCAGGGGCAACCGCCATTCGGTGCATCGCTGGACGCTGTCCGCCTATTTCACCAAGAGATCATCGCCGTAGCGGCCCCATCGCTTATCGGGTCGCAGCAATTGCCCCTCGCACCGGATGTGCTTGCGCAGATCCCGAAACTGCATGATGCGCATGACCTTTGGCCCGCCTATCTAAAACGCCTGAAGATCGAAGACCTTGGGGGCCACGGGTTGCGGCTCAGCCAAACCGCTCTGGCCATGGACGCAGCGCTGTCGGGGCAGGGCGTGGCTCTGGTCAACAGCTTCCTTGCGCAGCGCGATATTGCGGCAAATCATTTGGTCCAACTGCGTCCTGAGACGCTTTCTGGCGACGATCACTTTTACCTGCTGGCACGGCGAGGGTCCAAACGGAGCGCAGCTATTCAGACTGTTCTCGAATGGTTCGTGTCAAAGGCGGATGCCTGACCGCCACTTGTCGCCTTGCACCGAAGGGGAGGGTTCAGGAGTACCTTACATGCGCAAAAATCGCTTGACCCAGATCTGACGTATCAATAGTTCACGATATATGGATAAGAATCTCGCCCTCGATGCTTTCGCCGCGCTCAGTCAGCCTACTCGGCTGGATGTCTTCCGTCTGCTGGTAAAGGCTGGCGAGACAGGGATGACAGCAGGTGAGATAAGCGACACCCTTGAGGTGCGTCAGAACACAATGTCCGCCAACCTTAGCATCCTGTCCCGCGCCAATCTGATCCGGAGTAAGCGAGAGGGCCGCAGCATCCGCTATTTTGCTGACATGGATGGGATGCGCGGGCTCTTGGCCTTCCTCATGGAAGATTGCTGCGGTGGGCGGCCTGATCAGTGTCAGCCCGTCATTAATGAGATCGCTTGCGCCTGCTAATACAAAAACCTTTCAATTGGATAGTTGCCCGATATGACCGATACAACACTTCCTGCAGCGGCGGGTCTGGGAACCTTTGAACGCTGGCTGTCCATTTGGGTGGCGCTTGCCATCGGTGGCGGGTTGCTGCTGGGCAATATTTTTCCGGAGCTGTTCTCCTTTCTCGCCGCGTTGGAGGTGGCCTCGGTCAACCTGCCTGTGGCGCTGCTGATCTGGGCCATGGTCTATCCGATGATGGTCGGCGTGGACTTTGGCGCGCTGCGTCAGGTCGGAGACAAGCCAAAAGGGCTGGTCGTGACCTTGGTCGTCAACTGGCTGATCAAACCCTTCACAATGGCCGCTCTTGGTGTGCTGTTCTTCGAGTATGTCTTTGCGGGCCTGATCCCGCCGGACGACGCGCAGGCCTACCTTGCGGGGGTTATTCTGCTGGGGGCCGCACCCTGCACTGCGATGGTCTTTGTGTGGTCAAACCTGACGCGGGGGGATGCGACCTATACGCTGGTGCAGGTGAGCGTAAACGATGTGATTATGGTCTTCGCCTTTGCGCCGATCGTTGCCTTTCTGCTTGGTGTCACGGATATTGTCGTGCCGTGGGATACGCTGCTACTGTCGGTTGGCCTTTATGTCATGCTGCCGCTGCTGGTCGGGTATCTGACGCGCGGGAAACTGGTGGCTCAGGGTGGTGAGGCGGCGGTGGATGCCTTCAAATCCCGCGTGCAACCGTTCTCGATCATCGGGCTGTTGGTGACGGTGGTGCTGCTGTTCGGGTTTCAGGGCGAGGTCATTTTGGACCGTCCCTTGGTCATCGTGCTGATCGCCGTGCCGCTGCTGATCCAGTCCTACGGCATCTTCTTTCTGGCCTATGCTGCGGCGCGGGCATGGCGCATTCCGTTCAACGTAGCCGCACCCTGCGCCCTGATCGGTACGTCCAATTTCTTTGAGCTGTCGGTTGCCGTTGCAATTAGCTTGTTCGGGCTGGGGTCGGGGGCTGCCTTGGCGACTGTCGTCGGCGTTCTGGTGGAAGTGCCGGTGATGCTTTCTCTCGTCGCATTTGCGAACCGGACACAACATTGGTTTCCTAGGGAAGGGAGTGCTGCATGAGCATCGTGATCCACCACAACCCCCACTGCGGCACCTCGCGCAATGTGCTGGCGATCATTGAGGCATCGGGCGAGACGCCAGTGGTCATCGACTACCTGAAAACTGGCTGGACCCGCCCGCAGCTTCTGGGGCTCTTCGCGGCCGCTGGCCTGACGCCCCGCAGTGCTCTGCGGACGACGAAATCACCGGCGGAGGAACTGGGGCTGCTTGATCCGTCTGTCGATGACGAAACGCTGCTCGCGGCCATGTTGGAGCATCCGGTTCTGGTCAACCGTCCCATTGTCTGCGCGCCCAAGGGCGTGCGGCTGTGCCGCCCGAGCGAGACCGTGCTGGAGCTTCTCGACCACCTGCCACCCGGTCCGATGTCAAAAGAGGATGGCACGCTGTTGATTGACGCCGACGGGCAGCGCGTCGGTTGAAACCCGCAACCGCGAAGGCGCGGATGGGAACGCGTAAATTGAACAAAAGGAACGGGGTTTCCCGATCTTTGTTGTGGTTGGCCTAAAGCGTTGAAAGTCATATCGGTCATACAGACTGCCGATCTTAGCTCTCTACACAATCAGACCGCGCCCCCAGCCCTGCAGCGTCGCGGGCGAGGGCCTCGATCCCGGCCCAATCCCGCGCGCTGACAAGCGCCGCTGGCGCGACCCAGCTTCCCCCAACACAGCGCACATTCGGCAGTGACAGATAGCCTGTTGCCTTCTCCAGTCCGATCCCGCCGGTGGGGCAAAAGGCGATTTGGGGTAGGGGGGCGCCAATGGCCTTAAGGGCTGGTGCGCCGCCGGAGGCTTCGGCAGGGAAAAACTTCTGCATGTCGTATCCGCGCACCAAGAGCCGCATCGCTTCGCTGGCAGTGGCGGCACCGGGCAAAAGCGGCAGGCCTTCTGCCGCGCAGGCGGCCAGAAGGTCGTCTGTGGCACCGGGCGACACACCAAAGCTCGCGCCCGCCGCCTTGGCTGCGCGCACGTCCTCTGGCGTGATCAGGGTTCCGGCCCCGACATGTCCACCTGCGACCTCGCGCATGGCGCGGATCGCGTCCAATGCTGCCGGTGTTCGCAACGTGACTTCAAGCACCGGCAGGCCACCAGCCACCAAGGCCTCAGCCATGGGGCGCGCGGTTGTTGCATCCTCAACGACCAGCACCGGAACAATCGGTGCCAAGCCGCAGATCTCGCGCATGTGCCGGCTTGCCTCTGTGGGGGACAAGGTCATGGGTCTAACCTCCGAATATGGTAGCACCGGTGGTGGCAGAGCCCACCGTGGCGCGGAATGTTGCAAAAAGCTCGCGGCCCGTCCCGGTCGCACTGGCGGAGAGGTCAGCCGTCGGGACAGGCCGTTGCAAAACCCCATCTGTCAGGATGTCGAGCGTGCCTTGCTCAGCGTCGACCCGCAGCCGGTCGCCATCCTGAAGCTGCGCGATTGGCCCGCCGTCTACTGCCTCCGGACAGACATGAATGGCCGCAGGCACTTTGCCGGACGCGCCGGACATGCGCCCGTCGGTGACAAGAGCCACCTTCTGCCCACGCCCCTGCAAGATCGACAGGAGCGGCGTGAGGCTGTGCAATTCGGGCATGCCGTTGGCCTTGGGCCCCTGAAAGCGCACGACGACGTTCAGATCGCCAGTCAACTCGCCCGCTTTGAAGGCAGTTTTCACCGCATCCTGATCATGGAACACCCGCACAGGTGCTTCGACAATACGGTGTTCTTGAGCCACGGCTGAGACTTTGATCACGCCGGTGCCAAGTGAGCCGGAGAGACGCTTGAGCCCCCCGGAGCTTTGAAACGGGTCGCGGGCTGGACGCAGGATCTTGTCGTTCAGGCTTTCGCTCGCGCCCCTGCGCCACTCCAGCTTATCTTCGGCAAAGACGGGATCTTTGGTGTAATGTTCCAACCCTTCTCCGGCGACTGTCTTGGTGTCTGGGTGCAGTAGACCCGCGCCCAGCAGATCTCCGATCATGTAGCCGAGCCCACCCGCTGCGTGAAAGTGGTTCACATCGGCCAGACCGTTGGGATAGACGCGCGCCATCAGGGGCGTGATGTCGCTAAGCTCGGAGAAGTCTTCCCAGTCGAGGATGATTCCGCCCGCGCGGGCCATGGCGATCAGGTGGATCAGCAGATTTGTGGAGCCGCCGGTGGCATTGAGCCCAATGATTCCGTTCACAAAGGCGCGCTCGTCCAGAATATCGCAGACCGGGGTGTACTCATTGCCGAGCGCGCTAAGGCGCAGCGCGCGTTTGGCGCCTTCGCGGGTCAGCGCTTCGCGCAGACCAGAACTGGGCGGGACGAAGCTGGCGCCGGGCAGATGCAGCCCCATGAATTCCATCAGCATCTGGTTGGTGTTGGCCGTGCCGTAAAAGGTGCAGGTGCCCGGACCGTGATAGGCGGCCATTTCGGCGGCCATCAGCGCCTCGCGGCCCACTTCCCCAGCCGCGAACTGCTGACGGACCTTGGCCTTCTCGTCATTGGACAAGCCGCTTTTCATCGGCCCCGCTGGCATGAAGACCGCGGGCAGATGGCCGAAAGCCTGCGCCGCGATCACCAGGCCCGGCACGATCTTGTCGCAGACGCCTAGAAACACAGCTGCGTCGAAGGTGTTGTGACTGAGCGCCACAGAGGCGGCCAGCGCGATCACGTCGCGCGAAAACAGCGACAGTTCCATCCCGGCCTCGCCCTGCGTGACCCCATCGCACATGGCCGGCACCCCACCTGCAACCTGCGCCGTGCCGCCTATTTCGCGGGCCGCTGCGCGGATCAGCTCCGGGTAGCGCTCAAACGGCTGATGGGCCGAAAGTATGTCGTTATAAGCGGTGACAATCCCGAGGTTGCCGGCGCTGGTGGTGGCCAGGCGGTCCTTGTCGGGGCCGGAGGCGGCATAGGCATGGGCCTGTCCGCTACAGGACAGATGCGCGCGGGCGGGGCCTTTCGCGCGGGCCGTTTCCATTCGGGCCAGATAGGCGCTGCGGCAGGCTTCGCTGCGGGCGATTACCCGGTCGGTCACCCGTTTCACGGTGTCGTTCATGGTGGTCATCTTAGGTCTCCTTTCCGTCGGCGCGCGTGCAGGGGCAGGGCGCCGGGCGTGATGGTTGCGGCGGACGCGTGCTCATGGCTCAAGATCGCGCCAACGCCGCCCGTCGCGGTGCAGAAGCATCAGCGCGTCTTCTGGCCCGGCGCTCCCCGCGTCATAGAGGGCGGGCCTTTCGCGCGTCTCTTCCCAGCCGCGAATGATCGGATCGACCCAAGCCCATGCGGCCTCGACCTCGTCGCCGCGCATAAACAGGGTCTGGTCGCCGCGAATGACTTCCATCACCAGCCGCTCGTAGGCATCTTGGGCTTCGACATCGGGGCCATGGGCGTCGGCAAAGGTCAGGTCGAGCGCGGCCTCGACCACGCGCATGCCGCCGGGGCCCGGCTCTTTGATCGTGGTGCGCAGGGTGATGCCTTCGTCAGGTTGCAGCCGAATGATCAGGGCGTTGCCGCGACGGCCTTCCAACTTCGGGAAGATCATATGCGGAGGATCGCGGAAGGTGATCGCGATCTCAGACGTGCGGGCGCGCAGTTTCTTTCCGGTGCGCAGGTAAAAAGGGGTGCCTGCCCACCGCCAGTTGCTGACGTTCACCTTCATGGCGATGAAACTCTCGGTCAGCGTTTGCGGATCGCCAGCATGATCGCGATACCCGCCTTCGCCGTTGGCGGCGCGGTATTGCCCGCGGGCGATACTGTCAGGCGCTACAGGATCAAGGGCCTCGATCACTTTCAGCTTTTCGTCGCGCACCGCGTCGGGCCTGAACCGGGAGGGTGGCTCCATCGCCGTGAGGCACAAAAGCTGCATCAGGTGGTTCTGGACCATATCGCGCATGGCACCGGAGCGGTCATAATATTCGCCCCGGCCTTCGACACCGAGACTTTCGGCCACGGTGATCTGCACATGGTCGATATGCGTGGAATTCCACAGCGGCTCCCAAAGCGCATTGGCAAAGCGCAGCACCATGAGGTTCTGCACGGTCTCCTTGCCCAGATAATGGTCGATCCGGTAAATCTGGCCTTCGTCAAAGACGCGGCTCAAGTCGGCGTTCAGCGCTTTTGCTGAGGCGAGGTCGCGGCCAAAGGGTTTCTCGACAACGATCCGCGCCTGCGGGGTGGTAAGCCCATGGGTGCTAAGGTTATCCGCGATTGCACCAAAGAGCGTGGGCGAGACGGAAAGGTAGAAGGCGCGTACCGTCTCTGGGCGCAGGTGTTCGCCCAATTCGCGCCAGCCCGCTTCACCGGTGGCATCGATGCAGACATAGCGTAGGGACTTGAGGAACGCGGCGATTTGGGCAGATTGCTCTGCCGACTTTGGCACGAACTCTTTGAGGCTGTCTTCGATCAGTTTGAGAAAGGCTTCATGGTTCATCTCGCTTCGGGCCGCCCCAATGATACGGGCCCCCGCAGGCATCTGCCCGACGGCGAAACGATGGAACAGACCCGGAATAATCTTGCGGCGCGCAAGATCACCAGTCGCGCCAAAGATGACGAGGTCAAACGGGTCGACAGGGATAACACGCGATACCATCAGGATGCCCGTTGTTGTGGACGGCAGGTACGGAGCGACACGACACGCTTTGCTGTCACCGAAATGCTACTGCGCCCGTTTCGTTGTCGAAGGACAGAATATCGCAGACTTGATAGCGCTAACATTTTGGCACCAAAAAAATGAGGGAAAACTAAGTTGAACGATTATCACAGCTCGCTGCTCCAAGGGGGATCGGCGCCGACGCGAGAAACCGTCACAGCCGCGACCTTCGCGCCGTAGGCCATGGCCTCTTGCAAATCCGACGCCGATAGGGTGGCCAGCGCGTCTTTGGTCAACCGGCCCATCTGCGACAACTTTGTCAGAACGCCCGCGTTGAATGTATCGCCAGCCCCGACGGTATCGACAACCGCCGTGCGCTCGGCAGGCACCTGCACTTCCGTGCCGTCGGGGAGATGGCCGGTCGCGCCTTCGCCACCGCGGGTCACGATGACCACAGCGGGTCCGCGCTCTCGCAAGACCGCGACTTTCTCGGCCAGCGATGGGGCATCTGGGATGATCCAACCCAGATCTTCGTCGGAAACTTTTACGATATCAGCCTCTTGCAGCATCGCGTTCAGCCGGGTGCGATAGCGCTCTGCATCCTCGATGAAACCAGGCCGAATATTCGGGTCCAGCATGACCGCGCGGGTCTTGCCCTCGCGCGCCAGAAGGGCGGCATAGGCATCTGCGGCTGGTTCACAGGCAAGGCTGATGCCACCGAAGAAGAGAGCCGTGATCTGCTCTGGCAGGGCCGGCATGTCTGCGCTGGTCAACATGCGTCCGGCTGAATTTTCGTCGTAAAAGCTGTATTGGGCTTGCCAATCGATCAACTGCACGAAAGCGAGTGTCGTTGGACGGTCAGCCCGGATGGCAAGGCTGGCGTCCACATGGCTGGCGGTAAGCGCTTCGGCCAATTGCGCACCGAACATATCCGTCGAAAGACCCGTGAGCAGTCCAGCCGCTGCCCCCAGTCGGCCAAGGGCGATGGCGGTGTTGAACACCGCGCCGCCGGGATGAGGAACAAAGCCAGTGCGCCCCTCTGCCGTCGGCGCGGGGATCATGTCGATCAGCGCTTCTCCGCAACATAGGATCATATCAGGCTGCTTTCCTGTCCAAAAAGCCGCGCAGGACTGAACGGGCGTCTCCGTTCCAGACCGCTTCGACCTGTCGGGCGAAGGCTTGGGCAAATCGATCCTGCTGGCCGAGGGTGCCGAAAACATCGGTCAGGGCCAAAAAGCCTGCCGGGCTCTGCTGTGCGTGGCGCGCGGCCTCGCGCAGCCGGTCGGCACGCGGATCGTCCAGCGCGTCACTCTCGGCGCAATAGCGACACCACAGCGCCACTTCAAGCGCGAGCCCGTCGAGCGGACGCCCCTGCGCCAACGCATCCGTGATGGTGGGCAGAATGAACTTTGGCTGGCGGTTCGAGCCGTCCTGACACAGCCGGGCGATGGTGTCGCGCACCTCCGGATTGGCGAAACGGTCAAGGCAGGTTGCGAGGTAATGGTCGTAATCCACGCCGGGGATCGGTGCGAGCACTGGAATGACCTCCGTGCGCATCAGTTGTTGCACCCAGTCAAATATGTCCCGATCGGCCACCGCGTCATGCACACAGTCGTGTCCCATCAGGGCCGCCGGATAAGACAGCGCAGCATGGCTGGCGTTGAGGATCCGCAGCTTCATCGTCTCATAGGCGGCGATATCGTCGACGAACTGTACCCCGACCTTCTCCAAAGACGGGCGGCCCAAGGGGAAATTGTCCTCCATGACCCACTGGGTGAACGGCTCGCAGACGACCGGAGCAGCGTCGATTATGCCGAAGGTTTCGGCCACCATGGTACGCTTGGCCGCTGATGTGGCTGGGGTAATACGGTCCACCATAGAGTTGGGGAAAGCCACTTCATCCATGACCCACCCCTGCACCTCAGGACAGATCAGCCCCGCCAGCCCGGCCAGTGCTTGCCGGGTGACATGGCCGTTTTCGGGGATATTGTCACAGGACAGAATGGTGGGCGGCGGATGCCCTCTCTCGCGGCGTTGGCGCAGGCCAGCAAGCAAGATGCCAAAGACCGTTACTGGATCGTCAGGGGCTGCCGCGTCTTGGCGAATGTCGGGATGGGCTGCGTCAAATTCGCCGGTCGCCGCGTCGATGAAATAGCCGCCTTCGGTGATTGTCAGAGACACGATACGGATCGCGGGATCGGCAATGCGCTGAATGATGGCTTGGGCGTCAATCGGGCAGAAGTCTATCATCGCGCCCGTCACCCGCGCGGCGTATGTCTCGGGGCTTAGTTCAACCACAGTGGTCAGCCAGTCCTGCGCCTGCAGCATGGCACGTCGTTCAGCGTCGAAAGGCATGACACCAGCCCCGACAATGGCCCAGTCATGGTCCACGCCTAGATCGAACAGCCGATCCAGATAGGCCGCTTGATGAGCCCGGTGAAAGTTCCCCATGCCGATGTGCAAGATACCCGGCGACAGTTGCGCGCGATCATAAGATGGCACGGAGACGCGCTGTGGAAGTTGCGAAAGCGTGGAGAGCGAAAGATCTGTCGTCATGTCAGCCAGCCCGAACCCGGAGATTTTGGTATATCGCGTCATTCGATCCGCAGGCCCTGCGCGTCGAACTTGTGGATCTGTTCGGCCCGCGGCGACAGATGGATCGTGTCGCCATGGCTGAGCGTAACCTCACCTAAAGCGCGTACTGTCAGGGTATCGGTAAGGCCGGTGTTATGGATGTGGAAGAAGGTGTCGGAGCCAAGATGTTCGGCCACGCCAACCGTGCCTTGCCATATGCCGTTCTCTTCGACCACGTCGATATGCTCAGGCCGGACGCCGATGGTATGGGCGCCATGTTTGGCGGCCTCGGGGCCTTCGATCAGGTTCATCTTGGGCGAGCCGATGAAGCCCGCGACAAAGGTGTTGCGCGGCGCGCGGTAGAGTTCCAGCGGACTGCCGACCTGTTCGATATGGCCTGCTCTGAGCACCACGATCTTGTCGGCCATGGTCATCGCCTCAACCTGATCATGGGTCACATAGATCATCGTCGTACGCAGGCGCTTGTGCAGCTCGCTGATCTCCAGCCGCATGCCCACACGCAGCGCCGCGTCGAGGTTCGACAGAGGCTCGTCGAAGAGAAAAGCCGCCGGCTCGCGCACGATGGCCCGGCCAATGGCCACGCGCTGGCGCTGCCCGCCCGAAAGCTGCCCCGGACGGCGGTCAAGGTAATCGGTGAGGTTCAACGCCTTGGCAGCGGCATCAATGCGGCGCCTCTGCTCCTCCTCGGAAACCCCGGCCATTTTCATCGGAAAGGCGATGTTCTTGCGCACCGACATATGCGGATAGAGCGCGTAGGATTGAAACACCATCGCCAGACCCCGTTTCGCCGGGGGCACATGGGTGGCGTCTTGGCTGTCGATGCGGATATGCCCGCCCGAGGTGTCTTCCAGCCCCGCGATCAGCCGCAGCAGGGTCGACTTGCCGCAGCCCGAGGGGCCAACGAAAACCGTGAAGTCGCCGTCTTCGATGGTCAGGTCCAGCGGCGGGATCACTTCCACGTCGCCGAAACTCTTGGAGACCTTGTCCAGTGTGATACGTCCCATTGTTCCCGTGTCTCCTATTTGACGGCGCCGAAGGTCAGACCGCTGACAAGTTGTTTCTGGCTGAACCAGCCGAGGATGAGGATCGGCACGATGGCCATGGTCGATGCTGCGCTGAGCTTGGCGTAGAACAGACCCTCGGGGCTCGAATAGCTGGCGATGAAGGCCGTGAGCGGCGCGGCCTTTGCCGCCGTGAGATTCAGCGTCCAGAAGGCCTCGTTCCACGCGAGGATGAAGTTCAAAAGCAGCGTGGAAGCGATCCCGGGCACCGCCATGGGCGTCAGCACGTAAAGGATTTCTTCCTTCAGGCTTGCCCCATCCATGCGCGCGGCCTCGAGAATCTCACCGGGGATTTCGCGGAAGTAGGTGTAGAGCATCCAGACGATGATCGGCAGGTTCATCAGCATCAGGACGATCACCAGACCAGTGCGGCTGTCGAGAAGGCCCAGTTTGATGAAGATCAAGTAGATCGGGTAGAGCACCCCCACCGCTGGCAGCATCTTGGTCGAGAGCATCCACAGCAAAATGTCCTTGGTATGCTTGGACGGCACGAAGGCCATGGACCATGCCGCGGGAACGGCGACCAGAATACCCAGAATGGTCGAGCCGCCGGCGATGATGATGGAGTTCCACAAGAACCGTGCGTAGTCCGACCGCTCCAACACTGTGGCGTAATTTGCCAAGGTCCATTCGAAGCCGATGAAGACCGGTGGATCGGCGATCGCCGTGGCCTCGGTCTTGAAGCTGGTGAGGATCGTCCAGAGGATCGGGAAGAAGATCAGCAGACCCACCGTCCATGCGGCAGCGGTGTTGATGATCTTGCGTTTCGAAGTGACTGCGCGTGCCATGTTGGTCTCCTCACTTATCGAGGTTCTTGCCAACCATGCGCATCAGGAAGATGGCGATGATATTGGCGAGGATGATGGCGTAAACACCGCCGGCGGAGCCGAGCCCGACGTTCTGGCTTTCCAACACGCGCTGATAGATCAGGTAGGTTAGCGTGCGGGTGCCGAATGAGCCTTGGGTGGTCACGAAGATCTCAGCGAAGATGCCGAGGAGGAAGATCGTCTGGATTAGCACCACAACGGTGATCGCGCGGCCCAGATGGGGCAGGGTGATGTAGCCGAAACGCTGCAGCGGGGCAGCACCGTCCATTTCAGCGGCCTCCAACTGTTCGCGGTCGAGCGACTGGATCGCCGTCAGCAGGATCAGCGTGGCAAATGGCAGCCACTGCCACGAGACGATCAGGATAATGGATTGCAGCGAGGCTTGGCTGAGCCATTCCACCGGGGCCGCACCGAAGAACTTCCACAAATGAGCGAAAAGACCGTTCACGGGGTCCATGAACATGTTCTTCCACACCAGTGCCGAGACGGTCGGCATCACGAAGAACGGGGAGATCACGAGGATACGGACAATGCCTTGGCCCCACATCGGCTGGTTCAGCAGGATCGCCAGCAATACGCCAAGACCCACGGTGATCGCCAGCACCCCGCCGACGATGATGAGCGTGGCCGAGACCGAGGGCCAGAAGGCGCTGGAGGTCACGAAACGGACGTAGTTGTCGAACCCCACCCAGCCCAAATCACCACCCCGCAGGGGCAGATATTTTTTGAAGGAGAACAGCAAGGTCATGACCAGCGGGACCAGCATCCATCCCAGTAGCAGGATCACAGCGGGGGCCATCATTAGGCGGGCCGCAGATCGGGAGTTTTGTGTCGCCATGGCTGATCTCTCCTGTTGATGGCCCCGGGGGCCACCTTGGATCAAACGGTGGTTTTGCGAAAAAGAACAGGGGGACCGCGGGCAGTGCCAGTTGCACCGCCCGAGGATCGCTGTGTCAGTAGCCGGCGGCTTCGATCTCGTCGAGCGTCAACGCCTGGGCTTTCTCAAGCGCCTCTTCGACGGTTTGCTGCCCAGCTAGAGCGGCCGAGATTTCCTGCCCGACCTGCGTGGCGATACCTGCAAACTCTGGGATCGCGACAAACTGCACGCCGGTATAAGGCACGGGCTTGACCGAAGGGTTCTTGGGATCGGCAGCGTTGATTGAGCTCAGCGTCATCTCTGCGAAGGGGGCCGCTTCCTGATACTCGGCGTTCTCATAGAGCGAGGTGCGGGTGCCCGGAGGCACATTGGCCCAGCCTTCCTTCTCAGCGACCATTGCAGTGTATTCCTTGGAGGTCGCCCATTCGATGAAGCTCTTGGCTTCTTCGGTTGCATCCGATCCTGCCGGAACAGCCAGCGACCATGCCCAGAGCCAGTTGCCGCGCGGACCCAGACCATTGTCGGGGGCCAGAGCGAAACCGACCTGATCGGCAACGGTGGAATCGTCAGGATTGGTCACAAAGGAAGCCGCCACGGTGGCGTCGATCCACATGCCGCATTTGCCCTGTTGGAACAGCGAGAGGTTCTCGTTGAACCCGTTGGTCGAGGCACCCGGAGGGCCGTAGTTCTGCATCAGGTCCATGTAGAAATTGACCGCTTCGGTCCACTCCGGACCATTCAGTTCCGGCTGCCAGTTCTCGTCGAACCAGCGCGCGCCGAAGGAGTTCGCCATGGCTGTCAGGAAGGCCATGTTCTCACCCCAGCCAGCCTTGCCGCGCAGGCAGATGCCGTAGATCTCGTTTTCCTTGTCGGTCATGGCCGCTGCGGCTTCTTGGATGAACTCCCAAGTCGGTGCCTCGGGCATCTCCAGACCCGCTTTCTCCATCAGGTCCTTGCGGTACATGACCATCGAGCTTTCGCCATAGAAGGGGGCGGCATAAAGCTCGCCATCCACCGTCAGACCGTCGCGGATCGCAGGCAGCAGGTCGTCGGCGTCCCATTCATCAGACATGTCGTTAAGCGACACCAGCCAGCCCTGCTGACCCCAGATCGGAACCTCGTAAGTGCCGATGGTCATCACATCGAACTGGCCGCCCTTGGCTGCCACGTCTTGGGTCACGCGCTGGCGCAGAACGTTCTCCTCAAGCGTCACCCATTCGAGTTTGATATCGGGATGCTGCGCCTCGAACTCGGATGCGAGCCCCTGCATGCGGATCATATCGCCGTTGTTAACGGTGGCGATCGTGACGGTGGTTTCAGCGAAGGCGCCAGTTGCGCTTAGCGCAGAAATCGCCGTGGCGGCATAGAGTGATTTGATCTGGGACATTCGTTCCTCCCTAAACGTCCGGTGTGAGAAAACCCTAAGTGCCAACGCTACGCGAAGTCAATTTTAATTTTACGCGCGTAAATATTAATCGTTTTATTGCGTCGTGATCAACAGTTAGGCTGAGTCGCGCAACACGAGTTTTCCTTCGAAAAGCGTCTCAACACGCTGGGGAGGCTTCTCGTTCGTGTCGATGATTCGAAAAAGCGAACTGGCGGCACGCTCCGCAATGGCTGCGTAATCCTGCGCAATGGTCGTCAAAGAGGGGCAGGTGAACCGCGAGAATGGATGGTCGTCATGGCCTGCAATACGGATGTCGCAACCGGGCCCATGACCTACTTTTAGCCCCAGTTTATAAGCCGCCGACAACATGCCGATGGCCAATCGGTCGTTGCTGCATAAGACGGTATTGGTCGGCAAGCCGCCCTCGCGCAGAACCGCGCCACCTTCGATTTGGCCGATTTCCTCGAAATTCCAACCGCTCCCTTTGACCTGTAAGATATGCGGGGCAAACCCATGCACTTCCATACTCCGCAAATAGGCCTGCCGCCGCTTGCTGGCGTTCGGGTTCGCGGGGGTTTCCATTTCAAAAAAGGACGGCGGCTCGCCACTACGGCAGAGGTATTCGACAATCAGCCCCACGCTCTGAAGATTGTCGGTGCCGACAAACTCCGCACCAATCTCGCCGATATTGGCGTCAAAAAGGATCAGCGGGACCTCTTTGAGAATTTTCTCAATCGCTTTGCGGTCAGAACCGCGCCCGAACGGCGCCAGCAAGACCCCAGCGGGTTTCAGTGAGCGCAGCGATTCAAGGTTTTCGGCCTCAAGTTCAGGCTTACCGTGACAACCAAGCAGGATCGGGCTGTAACCGGCCTTGATGCAAGCCACCTCAACAGCGCGCCCGATCTCGTTAAAGAACGGGTCGGCCAGATTAGGGACGATAACGCCGATATTGCGCGTGGTCTGCCTGTTTTGGTTCATCGCATAGACATTTGGCTTATAGTCGTGCGACTTTAAGGCAGCTTCGATACGCTGGCGCGTGGACTTTCGAACGCTCTCGGGATTGTTAAAATATTTCGAAAGCGTCGGGCGGGAGATCCCGCTGATGGTCGCGAACTCTTCCATATTACGGATTTTGGATGGGGGCATTTTGTGCCTCGCTGCCACAAATAATACGCGCGTAAACTTCGTATCTTTACGATCTTTCGGAATCGCGGGGAGGTCAAGCCTGTTGGGAGCGGGCGAGCTGTGCTGGCAAGGGGTCTTTTGCTCAAACTATGCGGCCGGATGCGCAGTCAGAGACCCATTGCACTGCATGTTTATCGGCTGATTGGCGGTTCCAGCTTGATGACTGGAAGTATGGTAGGCCCGGCAGGACTTGAACCCGCAACCAAAGCGTTATGAGCGCTCTGCTCTAACCAATTGAGCTACAGGCCCGCCATGACGTTTGGGTATGACGCCGCAGCCGGGGCGTCAAGACATTAGCTGCACCAAATCATTGCAGTGGGCGGCGCAATACTCTAACCCCGCGCGCAAGGGAAAATGCGCGCCGGGGGCCATGACCATGACGAAATCCGACAACGGAATCACCTATGCCGAAGCAGGTGTGGATATTGACGCAGGCAACGCGCTTGTAGAGCGGATCAAGCCTGCGGCGAAATCCACCGCGCGGCCTGGCGTTATGGCCGGTCTTGGCGGCTTTGGCGCGCTGTTCGATCTAAAAGGCGCAGGATTTACCGATCCGGTGCTGGTGGCCGCGACGGATGGGGTCGGCACCAAGCTGCGCATTGCCATCGACACCGGCAATGTCGACAGCATCGGCATCGATCTGGTCGCCATGTGCGTCAACGATCTGGTCTGTCAGGGGGCCGAGCCGCTCTTCTTCCTCGACTATTTCGCGACCGGTAAGCTGGAACTCGACAGTGCCGCGCGGATCATCGAAGGCATCGCCAAGGGCTGCGCCGATTCCGGTTGTGCCCTGATCGGGGGCGAGACGGCAGAAATGCCGGGCATGTATAACGCGGGCGACTTCGACCTCGCAGGTTTTTCGGTCGGCGCGATGGAGCGTGGTACCGAGCTGCCGCGCGATGTGAAAGAGGGCGACGTGCTCTTGGGCCTGCCAAGTGATGGGGTGCATTCCAACGGCTACAGCCTTGTGCGCAAGATAGTTGAGCGCAGTGGACTGGGCTGGGGCGACGATTGCCCATGGGGCGAGGGCGATCTGGGCAACGCGTTGCTGACACCTACGAAGCTTTACGTCAAAGGGGCCGTGGCTGCTCTGCGTGCGAATGCGGTGTCGGGGCTCGCACATATCACCGGCGGCGGCCTGACTGAAAACCTGCCGCGTGTGCTGCCTGAAGGCCTCGGCGCGGAAGTTGATCTTAATGCATGGGACCTTCCGCCAGTCTTCAAATGGCTGGCCGCCGAAATCGGCATGGCCGAGGCCGAAATGCTCAAGACCTTCAACGCCGGCATCGGCATGGTCGCCGTGGTGTCTGCCGATAAGGTTGAGGCAGCCAAAGCTGCCTTTGCCGAGGATGGCCACGCCGCCATTGAGATCGGACGTATCACGACCGGCAACGGCGTTACCTACTCCGGCGCGCTGCTTTGACCAAGCGGGTTGCGATTTTCGTCTCGGGCGGCGGCTCTAATATGCGGGCGCTGGTCGAGGATATGACCGGCGACCACGCAGGGCGGCCTTGTCTGGTGCTGTCGAACAATGCGGAGGCAGGCGGTATCGCTTGGGCGCAGGGGCAGGGGATTGCGACTGAAGTGGTCGATCACCGCCCCTTCGGCAAGGACCGCCCGGCGTTTGAAGCGGCTCTGACCACCGCGCTTGAGGCTCATGCTCCCGACATCATTTGCCTTGCCGGTTTCATGCGCAAGCTGACCGAAGGATTTACCGATGCTTGGGCCGGTCGGATGATCAATATCCACCCGTCTTTGCTGCCGAAATACCGCGGGCTGCACACCCATGCCCGCGCGCTTGAGGCAGGCGATACCGAACATGGCTGCACGGTGCATGAGGTGACCGCAGCGCTGGATGATGGGCCGATCCTTGGGCAAGCGCGCATTCCGGTGCTGCCGGGCGATACCGCTGAAACCTTGGCCGAACGGGTGTTGGTGCAGGAGCATCGACTTTATCCCGCCGTGCTGCGCCGCTTTGCGGCGGGTGAGCGGCAGCCGGTCATGCTCACGGGGTGACGCTGGTCAAACGCGGGAACGTGATGTACCTCTGAACTCAAGCCCGATGACCGGGCGTGCCAAATTGTCAAAGAGCGTATATGAAAACCATCACCACCACAGCCGATCTCGCCCAATTTTGTGAAGAGGCGGCCCGCCATGACTATGTGACCGTCGACACCGAATTTCTGCGCGAGCGAACGTATTATTCGAAACTCTGTCTGGTCCAGCTTGCCATGCCCGGTACGGACGACAGTAACGCTGTGTTGGTTGATCCTCTGGCAGAGGGCATCTCGCTTGAGCCGCTTTATGACCTTTTCCGCGATACCTCAGTGGTGAAAGTCTTTCATGCCGCCCGCCAAGATCTAGAGATTTTCTACGTTGACGCCGAAGTGTTCCCTGAACCTTTGTTCGATACCCAGGTCGCCGCGATGGTCTGCGGCTTTGGCGAACAAGTGGGCTATGAAACGCTGGTGCGCAAAGTCGCGCATCAATCGCTTGATAAGACATCGCGTTTTACCGATTGGTCACGCCGTCCGCTGACCGATGCGCAAAAGACCTATGCGCTGGCAGACGTGACACATCTGCGCCAGATTTACGAATTCCTTGCCGACAAGCTCGAAAAAACCGGCCGTGCGCGGTGGGTGGCGGAAGAACTGGAAACGCTTCTGAGCCCCGAAACCTACGTGACCGAGCCGCAGGATGCGTGGAAACGGGTCAAGACCCGGACAAACTCGCCCAAGTTTCTGGCCATCGTGCGGGAACTGGCGGCCTTTCGGGAGGACTATGCCCGCACCCGTAATATCCCCCGCAACCGGGTGTTCAAGGACGACGCGCTGGTTGAATTGGCAAGCCTTAAGCCGACGAATGGCGAAGAATTAAACCGCGCCCGGCTGTTGCTGCGCGATGCCCGCAAGGGTGAGATCGCGGCGGGGATCTTGAAAGCGGTTGCCGCTGGCGTGGCCTGTAAACCCGCCGATATGCCGCAGCCTGACCTGCGCCGCGACAAGCTGCAGGTGAACCCTGCGCTGGCCGACCTGCTGCGGGTTTTGTTGAAATCCAAGACCGAGAGTGCGGGTGTCGCCGCCAAACTCATCGCCTCGGCTGCGGACCTTGATCTGCTGTCGGCGGGGCTACGCGATGTGCAGGCGCTGCGCGGTTGGCGGCATGAGGTCTTTGGTGCGGATGCGCTGCTGCTTTGCGAGGGCAAGATCGCGCTTGCAGCGGATGGCAATGACGTGAAGACTGTGAAGGTTTAATCCCGGTGCCAAAGCCGCTCCGTCAGGGGCGGCTCGGCACAACGTCCAACTGTTTAGCGGCGGGAAACCAAGGCGTTGGTCTGGCCTTCGACCCGTATTTCACGCACGCCGAGCAAATCTTGATTGGTCAAATGACGGCCTGCGATAACCTCGCGTGTGGGCTGGCTGCCCTGCGGGGTTGCCTTGTTCGGACGGACCCCTTCAAGGCGGTAGGTCAAAACGCCATTCACCGGCAGTTCATCGACGTTGGCAGGGGTCAGTTGGACCGAATAAATACCCTGTCGCGCCGCCAAACCTGTGGCACGCACAATCGCGCCACCCGGCACCGGTTCCACCGTCAGATCGGTGATCTGCTCGAACGGGCGTCCCTCATAGGTGCTCACCTCAGCGCGGCGTTTCGCAAACAGGCCGCGGCGCTTTGGAATCAAGGGGTTGGTGCTTGCCTGCGCGTTAACGGCGGCGGGCTGAGACGGGCCAAACCAGTTCAACGGATTCGCACGGCTGTCGCTGAAACCGCAGGCGGAAACCAAAAGGGTCGAAGCTGAAAGAGCCATTAGTGTCTTGCGCATAAGTTCCGCCGTTCAATTAGATTGTCTTTTGCTACCCCATCACGCCAGCCATGGGAAGGGGGTGGACCTTTGGACATTGGCATCCTACCTCTCTGCCAGTGCAATAGACCAAAGAGAGTCCCCCCATGGCCACGCCCGCCTTTGAAGAATTGGTCGAGGATTTCGAGTTTCTGGACGACTGGGAAGACCGCTACCGTCATGTGATCGATCTGGGCAAGTCGATGGACCCGCTGCCCGCAGCGCTGCGCGTGCCTGCGACCAAGGTCGACGGTTGCGCCAGTCAGGTCTGGCTGCACGCCCAGTTTGACGGTGGAAAGCTGCATTTCGATGGCGCAAGCGATGCGATGATCGTATCGGGATTAATCGCAGTTTTGCGTTTGCTCTTCAACGGTTTGACCCCCGCCGAGGTTGGCAAGGTCGATGCGAAATCTGAACTCGCCCGTTTGGGATTGAACGATCATCTGTCGGCGCAACGCTCAAACGGGCTGCGGGCAATGATCGAGCGCATCCGCGAAACCGCGGCTCAAGAGGCGTAGGTGTTCAAAGCGCCTTTAGCGTAGTTTCGAGATCGCCATAGCCGGTGAAGCGGCGTTCAAATGCGAGGCCCAGGCGGTCTGCGCAGTCACGCGCTTTTTCGGTAAGCGCGGGATCATCGGTCTGCGCTTGATAGACCAGTTTCTCGTAATTACCGAAATACATGTCGCGTAACTCAGGGTGACGGTCCAAGCCCATGGGTTTGATGATAAACGCCTCAAACTGCCGCACCAAGAAATCGGTGAGGTAGAAGGTCGTGATGTCGTCCTCCGCCGTTTGGGCAAAGCTCTCGTTGCCCTGAAAAAAGCTGTAGCAATGCGGCCCGGCGACCATTTGCACACCCATCTCTTCGCAGGCCTGTTCCAAGCCACCGCCCGTGCCACAATCCGCATAGACGACAAAGAAGTCGTCATACTCCGCGCGGTGTTTCGCAACGGTTTCGCGCACCGCATCGGTGATTTTTTCGGGGTAGAGGTGATATTTCGCGGGCAGGCAGGTCAGGTCTAAGTGGCTCCAGCCATTCGCCTTTTTCAGATCAAGAATCTCCCGCGCCAATGCCCCGCAGGCGATCAGCAAAATACGACCCGCGCGGGCAGGGGCGAGCCCCTCATCCGTAAGGGTGCGGTCATCTGGGATCGAAGTTTCAGACATGGCCATACCTTTGCATCTGGTCCCCGCCGTGGCCAGCGGGGACAGTCACAGGGGCGCTGGCTCAGGCAGTGGCGGCGGAGTTGTGCTTGCGCCCCATCCATTCCTTTGCCGTTTCCACCGCAACAGCGGCGTCCCGACAATAGGCATCTGCGCCAATCGCCTTGCCAAATTCTTCGTTCAGCGGCGCCCCGCCCACGAGAACGATATAGTCATCGCGGATACCCTGTTCGACCAGCGTGTCGATCACGACTTTCATATAAGGCATGGTCGTGGTGAGCAGGGCGGACATGCCAAGAATATCCGGCCCTTCGGCTTCCATTGCCTCCAGATAGGCTTCGACGGAGTTGTTGATGCCAAGATCAACCACCTCGAACCCGGCGCCTTCCATCATCATGCCGACGAGGTTCTTGCCGATGTCATGAATGTCACCTTTGACCGTGCCAATGACCATCTTGCCCACACGCGGCGCACCGGTTTCCACCAGCAGGGGTTTCAGGATCGCCATCCCCCCCTTCATCGCATTCGCAGCCAAAAGCACTTCGGGCACGAACAGGATGCCGTCCCGGAAGTCGGCGCCAACAATCGTCATGCCGCCAACAAGCGCTTTGGTCAGAATGTCATAGGGTTCCCAACCGCGTTCAAGCAGGATGTTCACACCTTCTTGGATCTCTTCCTTTAGACCGTCATAAAGGTCGTCGAACATTTGTTGAACAAGCTCTTCATCGTCCAACTCGGAGAGGATGATATCGTCTTCTTCGGACATGGTATTTCCTTCTGCTGGGCATGCAGGTGCTAGGCACTTCCGCCCTTATCTCACGAAACGTGTCGGGCGGGACCACGGTTTGCGACATGGTCCACGCCTTGCGCGACGTGTTCGGCTGAAACTATCTTATTTTGCGGTGTAAGGACAAGGGTTTGAGCGCCGATACTTGCGCGTGTTCGCGAAATGTTCTACCCTTCTTTCATGGATAAAGAGGATCAGCGTTTTCGGGTCTTGGGCCGGGCGGCACGCAGCAATGATGCTGGCCGATTTGAGCGTCATAGACGGGTGGCTGAGGACGATGGTTGGGCGCGCGAAGATGAATTGCCGGTGTTGCGCACGCAGACCAGCATTGAAGTGCCGCGCCGGATGATCACCTACAACCGCTCGCCCGATCTGCCCTTTGACCGATCAATCAATCCCTATCGCGGCTGCGAACACGGCTGCGTTTACTGTTTTGCGCGACCGAGCCATGCCTACCTAGGTCTGTCGCCGGGGCTCGATTTTGAAACCCAGCTTGTCGCGCGGCCCGATGCGCCTGATGTGCTGGCGCGGGAGCTGCGGTCAAAGCGCTATGCCGTGGCCCCCATCGCCATTGGCACCAATACCGATCCCTACCAACCGATCGAAAAGACGCATGAAATCATGCGCCGTTGTCTGGAGGTTCTATCGCAGGCCAATCACCCGGTGGCCATCGTCACCAAGGGCAGCCTGATTGAGCGAGACACCGATATCTTAAGCGATATGGCCGCGCGAGGACTTGCGGCGGTGGGGATCTCTATCACCACGTTGGATGCAAAATTGAGCCGGCTGATGGAGCCACGCGCGCCGGCACCGAAAAGGCGATTGCAGATGATCCGGCATTTGTCAGCGGCAGGCGTGCCGGTGCGCGTTATGGCGTCGCCCATGATTCCGGCTTTGACGGACCCGGAGTTGGAGGCGATTTTGACCGCGGGTCGCGATGCGGGTGCGCGTCATGCCAGTTGGAGCATGTTGCGGCTGCCGCGTGAAGTGTCCCCCCTGGTGCAAGACTGGCTGGCCGAACATTACCCCGACCGGGCCGAGCGGATCATGGCGCGGCTGCGCGATATGCATGGGGGCAAGGAATATGACGCGGCGTGGCACCGTCGGATGCGGGGCGAGGGGCCTTATGCGCAGATGGTGGCGCAGCGGTTTGACTTGGCGGTGAAGCGTTTGGGATTGACGCGCAGCGGCGTGCCGCTGCGGTGTGATTTGTTCCGCCCACCCCAAGTGAAAACGGATCAGTTGAGCCTGTTCTGACACTTAGGCACGACGACGCCCACGCCGTGGGCCGCGGGTGGGGCCATTGCCGTCCGTGCCGTCGCTGTCGGACGAAAACGGGCCGATCTCTTCGGCAATCTGTTCCAGCGTAGGGGCGGGGCCTTTTTCCGTGCTGTCGAGCGCAGCGCGCATGGCGACCAGATGCTCGGGCAGGGTGCCGCAGCAGCCGCCGATGATGCTGGCCCCGGCATCGCGGGCCATAATCGCATAACGCGCCATGAGTTCTGGTGTGCCGTCATAGTGAATATGCCCTTCGACATATTTAGGGATGCCCGCATTGCCCTTGGAAATGATCGGCAGCGTGCCGCCCTTGGAGGCGAAACCAAGTACCGTGCGCAGCAGGTCAGACGCCCCTGTGCCACAGTTGGCCCCGTAAGCCAGCGGCGTATTGTCCAGTCCATGCACCAGATCAACCATGCCTTCGGAGGTCAGACCCATCATCGTGCGTCCGGCAGTGTCAAAGCTCATCGTGCCGCACCAGTCGAGCCCCGCCAGCGCAAAGCCCTCGGCGGCGGCGCGGTATTCTTCCGGGGCGCTGATGGTTTCCAGCCAGCCAATGTCAGCACCACCGGCTTTCAGCCCATCGGCGGTCTCATGGAACATCTCGACCGCAAGCGCATGGGTCAGGGTGCCGACCGGCTCCATGATCTCGCCCGTCGGCCCCACAGACCCAGCCACCAGCACCTTGCGCCCGGCGGTGTCCGCGACCTCGCGCGCCAGTTCGGCAGAGACGCGGCTAAGCTCATGCACGCGGGCCTGCGCATCGTGCAGTTTGAGCCGCGCCGCATTGGCACCGAAAGAATTGGTCAGGAAAAGATCACTGCCCGAATCCACCGCAAAGCGATAGAGCTTGGTGATCTTTTGTGGCTCATCCGTGTTCCACAACTCAGGCGCATCGCCTGACATCAGCCCCATGTTGAACAGGTTTGTGCCTGTCGCACCGTCGGCGAGCAACGTACCTTTCTCTGCCAGAAGATCGGTGAATGCGTTGCTCATAGGATGCTCCTTTTGGGGACGTTTAGACTGCGCCTGATGTCACGATGCAATTATGGGGGCAACCTCATTATATTCATCTTCATTATGAGCCGGGCTAAGTGGCGCCGGACAATGAATGGCGCGGGCAATATCGGTGAGAGACAGCCAGAGCGCTAAGCGGTTTGGTGCAGCGGCGTAGAGCGGCTGCCAGTGGGGGGCAAAGCTGGCCTTGAACTGGCGCAACCCATCTGCGTTATAGCGTGCCATAAGGGCGGCCCAAGGCCGCGCGAATGCCCCTTTTTCGCTTCCGAGAAGGTCAGGAAGGGCTGCAAGGCTAACCCGCGCAACCTTCGCCGCAGCGGCGGATTGTAGAGCCTTGTAAACCAGCGCGTGCATCATGCCATCCGGCGCGTCATCGGCGCTGCGCATCAGGTCGAGGCACCATTCATGCGCCGAGACATGAAAGCTGATATAGCCCAGCAGGTGACCCCCTCGATAGGCCAGAAACACGCGCTGACCGGCCACGTAGTTAGGGCAAAAACACCCCATCGACCCGGCCCGTGCGCCGCCCCGGCGTTTTTGCCACGCGCGGTCAACCTCTGCCATCTCCCGCAACGGGAGCAGCCCCGCGTCTTGCAGCTCAACACCCGCCTTCGCCGCCTGCCGAAGTTTGCGCCGCAGGCCGCGACGTGCGGGCGTGTTAAGATTAAAGGTCGATGGGGCAAGCACCGCTTCCTGCGCAATCCGCATCACAATCCAACCCGCTCGGCGTGCAGTGAGTGCGGCGGGGGCGCTGACTTTGTATAGGCAGGGCTGCTTATTGGTGCGCTGCGCCGTTTCTTGCAGGGCTGGCAACAGGTCGACCATATCCCCCATTACCGGATCAAAAAGCCCCACGCAGCTCTGCGCTGTGGGCCAGACGGCCATAGCCGCACCTTGGCGGGCGATGACGGTGCCGCCATTCTGTCGGATCACCCCGACCTCGGCACGGGGCGCTTGCCAAAGCATAGACCGACGCGCTGGCTGGACCGACGCGCGTGCAACTGGGGTGGCGCGGCGCGGTGCCGCACAGGCGGCCAAAGCGATGACCGCTGGCAACGCATAATAGACCCCGCGAAACATCAGGATGGCTGCCAAGAGATCTGCGGTGGGAACTTGTGGCAGCAGCGACAGAAGCGCCAGTTCAAACGGTCCCACGCCCCCCGGCGCACCAGACAGCAGCGCCGCACCGAATGCGATTAGAAAGACGGGCAGCAAAGTGCCAAAATCCGGCCCGCTTGCAGGCAACAGTAGATAGAAGGCTGCCGCCGCTGCGGTGGTATCCAAAGCGACCCAGAAAAGAATGGCCGAAACCGCTGTAAGGCTGGGCATCCGCAAAGTGAGCCGACCAAACCGAAGAATGGGGTGACGAAGCAAAAGCCAAATCATCAGCGGGAGCGCGATAAGAAGGCCAAGTGCAGGCAACAATGCCCCTTTCGGCGCGGGCAGAATCAGGCAGGCCGCAGCGGTAACGAGTGCAAGCGCTCCGAGAAACGATAGGCAAACGAAGCCTGATAGCCGCATCGCCGTGGTCAGAGTGAGGTCGGGCAACATCCGCCAGCGCACCAGCGCCCCGGTCAATAGACCAAAACCAAGCGTTTGCGCCAATGCCACCGCTGCAATGCCGCTGCGGCTGGCTGATTTATCATCGATCCCGCTTTGAAAATGCCGATGCGCCACAAGGTCATAGCGCCCGATGGCCGCAAAGCTTAGCGCCGTGAGGCCAAGCGCCCCAAGGATTTGCCCGGCTGAGACTTGCCACATGGTCCCCGTGATGGCCCGTACATCTACGCCCGCAATCTGACGCGCCAGCAGCCACAAGGCCAGCGCCGTGACCCCCAGCGGCAGACCGACCCGCATCATGCGCGACAACGCCCGCTGCCTTGTTACATTCAACCAATCCATGTTCACCCTCACCTAAGTCCGGCGAGACTAGGGCAGAGGGCGCGTCTAAACGGTTAAGGCACGGGCGCCCAAATGGAAAAACCCCGCCTTCCGACGGCGAAAGGCGGGGTTTCTTAGTCCAATTTAACGCAACTTACGCAGTCTTGCGCAGGCTATGTCATTCCACCTCGCGCATGAGCTGCGCTTTGGCCTCGGCAGTCAGCGTTTTCATCTTGGCACGAATGGTGGCCTCATCGGCCTTGTCGCCCAGATCGCCTGAGACCTTGCGGAACACGTCCTCGTCACCGGCCTCTTCAAAGTCCGAGCGCACGACCTCTTTGGCGTAATCTTCGGCATCGCTGCCGGATTTTCCCAGAAGCTCCGCCGCCCAAAGGCCTAGCAGTTTGTTGCGCCGCGCCTCTGCGCGGAACTGCATGTCAGCGTCATGGGCGAATTTACTTTCAAAGGCGTTCAGGCGGTCATCAAAGCTACTCATCGGACGCTCCAGCGGTTGTTGTCATCAGTTTAATATGCGGTTGCACCGACCTTCGCACAAGGGCGCGGGGAAAGCATGCGCCCCGCTTGCAGCATCAGAGTGGTTGCACTAAGAGAAGCGCAAGCGGCGGGGATGTTCCCGGCCCCCTGTTGGAAAGGATGCCCATGGCCCGGCGCAACAAGATCTACGAAGGCAAGGCAAAGATCCTCTATGAAGGTCCTGAGCCCGGTACCATCGTGCAATATTTCAAAGACGATGCGACGGCCTTTAACGCCGAGAAGAAAGCCACGATCGAGGGCAAGGGCGTGTTGAACAACCGCCTGTCTGAGTTCTTTATGACCGGGCTGAACAACATCGGCGTGCCGACGCATTTCATCAAACGCCTGAACATGCGCGAGCAACTCGTCCGTCAGGTTGAGATTATTCCGCTGGAAGTGATCGTGCGCAACTATGCTGCCGGTTCCATGTCCAAGCGCCTTGGCATCGAAGAAGGCACGCAACTGCCGCGCCCGATTGTCGAGTATTGCTACAAAGACGACGCGCTTGGCGATCCGCTGGTCACCGAAGAGCATATCGCCGCCTTCGGTTGGGCCAGCCAGCAAGACATGGACGATATCCTGAGCCTCGCGCTGCGGGTCAATGACTTTATGTCCGGCGTGATGATGGCCGTCGGCATCAAGCTGGTGGATTTCAAGATCGAGATTGGCCGTGTTTACGATGGTGACTTTCAGCGCCTGATCGTCGCCGATGAGATCAGCCCCGACAGCTGTCGTCTGTGGGACATCGAAACCGGCCAGAAGCTCGACAAGGACGTGTTCCGCCGCGATCTGGGCTCGCTTACCGATGCCTATACCGAAGTGGCCAAACGTCTGGGCGTTATGCCCAAGAACAACGCGCCGGTGTCAAAACCGACGCTGATCAACTAACGCGGCTTCGCCGTTCAATTTGCAGATGTTACAAAGGGGTGTCGCGCCATGAAAGCACGGGTGCATGTGATGCTGAAGAACGGGGTGCTCGACCCTCAGGGCGAAGCTGTCCGCCACGCGCTCGGAGCCTTGGGCTTTGACGGGGTGAACGGTGTGCGTCAGGGCAAGGTGATTGAGCTGGACCTCGCCGAGGGCACGACCGAGGCTGATGTGACCGCCATGTGCGAAAAGCTTTTGGCCAATACGGTGATCGAATCCTATTCGGTGGAGCTGGGCTGATGCATGCAGCGGTAGTTGTCTTTCCCGGGTCCAATTGCGACCGTGACCTTGCCGTGGCTTTCAAAGCTGCGGGCGCCAAGGTGTCAATGGTTTGGCACAAGGACAGCGAACTGCCGCAAGGCGTTGATATCGTGGGCATCCCCGGCGGGTTCTCCTATGGGGACTACCTGCGCTGTGGGGCGATTGCGGCGAAATCTCCGGTCTGTCGCAGTGTCGCTGCCCATGCGGAACGCGGCGGTTATGTGCTTGGGATCTGCAACGGCTTTCAGGTGTTGACGGAAACCGGCCTGCTGCCCGGTGCGCTGCTGCGCAACGCGGGGCTGAAGTACATCTGCAAGACCATCGGTCTGAAGGTGGAAACTACCGCCAGTGATTACACCAGCGACTATACGGCGGGACAGATCATCGACATCCCAATCGCGCATCACGATGGCAACTATTTTGCCGATGCCGAGACCATCGCGCGGCTGCGCGGTGAGGATCGGGTGGCCTTTAGCTATGCCGAAAACCCCAATGGCGCGCAGGACGATATCGCGGGTATCCTGTCGGAAAACCGGCGTGTCTTGGGCATGATGCCGCACCCCGAGCGGGCGGCTGATCCAGTACATGGTGGGATCGACGGTTTAGCTCTGTTTCGCAGCTTGACCGGCGCGCTCGCAACGGCGTGACTTGAGCGCATCGGCCTCAGGGCATAGATTGACCCAATGAGCGATGCATCTCGAACCCTTCGAAATACCATGGCCGTCTCTTGGCGGGTGCGGATTGCCATTGGTCTTTTGATGGTCTTGGCGGTGGTCACGATCTCGATCACCAATAAGTTGCTGACGGACCGTTTTACGGAAAGCACCCGCAATCGCGCTGAACTGCGCATCGCGCTTTATAGTGGCAACCTGCTGGCAGAGCTACGGCAGAACGCCATCGTGCCGCAACTGCTTGCCCGTGACCCGACATTGATCGGCGCGCTACAATCAGCGGATTATTCGCTCTCTACACAACGGCTGATTTCGTTTGTAGAAGAGATCGGAGCCGCGTCCTTGATGCTCTATGACATCGACGGGCGCACGGTTGCGGCCACAGACCGCAACAAGCTCGGCTCCGCGCATAAGTCCGAAGCCTATTTTGTCGATGCCATCCGGTCCAACGCGACGATCTTTTCGACGATTGAACGCGAGCAGGGGGGTTACCGCTTTCTCTATTCCCGGCGGATTCAGTCGGGCGGTACGACGCTTGGCGTGATCGCGGTTGAAGTGGATTTGCAAAAGTTCGAGCGGGCCTGGGCGGGCATTTCTGACGCAGTGATCGTTATGAACAGCACCGGCGAGATTATTCTGGCAACCGAACCCCGCTGGCGTGGCTTGACCGAACCCGAAGCGCTGTCCAACCACACCCCGCAAAGCGCCATTGAACGCGCCATTCAAGCCACCACTGATTGGACCGCTTTGCCGCCAGATGCCTATCTGCAAGGCGAAGCGGTGATGCGGTTGGAAAGCCGTATTCCGTTCCGCGGTTGGCGAATGAGCAGCTACACCACCTATGCCTCGGTGCGTGAAAAGGTGAATGGCGTGCTGGCGCTGGAGGTTATGGGTTTTGCCATCCTGTTGGCGTTGGCCTTCTATTTCCTTAGTCGGCGCACGGCGGGGCGTCTTGCGATTTTCCAACGGGAATCGGCCAAGCTGCGTTCCCTGAACCTTGCCCTGCAACGCGAGATTGCTGAGCGCAAACGCGTGCAGCAGACCCTTGCAGTGGCCGAGCAAACCTTGGAGCAATCTTCGAAACTTGCGGCCTTGGGGGAAATGTCCGCCGCCGTGAGCCATGAGTTGAACCAACCTCTGGCCGCGATGAAGACCTATTTGGCGGGTGCGCGGCTGCTGCTACAGCGCAACCGTCAAGATGAGGCGCTGTCCTCTTTCGGGCGTATTGACGACCTGATCGAACGTATGGGCGCGATCACGCGGCAGCTCAAATCCTATGCCCGTAAGGGGCAGGAGGCCTTCTCGCCCGTCGATATGGGGGCCGCACTGGCGTCTTCGCTATCCATGATGGAGCCACAGTTGCGCCAGCGTCAGGTCGAAATCAGTCGTATCCTGCCCGACACCCCCGTCATGGTGATGGGTGACCGTATGCGGATCGAACAAGTTTTGGTGAATTTGCTGCGAAATGCGTTAGATGCGACTAAATCGGAACGAAACCCGCAGGTAGACATTATACTATCAGCGGGGGAAACGGCGACATTAACGGTGCGTGACAATGGCCCGGGTATCGAGGACTTGGATGCGCTGTTTGAACCTTTCTACACGACCAAACAGCCCGGCGATGGTGTTGGGCTGGGTCTTGCCATATCATCGGGGATCGTAAACGACCTCGGCGGACGGCTGACAGCGCGCAACGGCCAAAACGGTGGCGCGGTGTTTGAAATGCAACTGCCTATCTTGGCAGATGAAACGAAGATTGAAGCGGCGGAGTGAACGCATGGCTCAGGCAATGAAAATCGCGATTGTTGACGACGAACAAGACATGCGACAGTCGATCAGCCAATGGCTGGCCCTGTCGGGCTATGACACGGAGACCTTCGGCAGCGCCGAAGACGCGTTAAAGACGCTTGGCCCCGATTATCCGGGCATCGTCATTTCTGACATCAAGATGCCGGGAATGGACGGGATGCAGTTTTTGAAAAAGCTGATGGGCAGCGACTCGGCCCTGCCGGTGATTATGATCACTGGACATGGTGATGTCCCCATGGCGGTAGAGGCGATGCGCGTCGGCGCGTTCGACTTCTTGGAGAAACCTTTTAACCCCGACCGAATGAGCGAGTTGGCCAAGAAAGCGACCAATGCGCGCCGTTTGGTGATGGACAACCGCGCCCTGCGGCGGGAATTGTCTGATGGCGGCCAGTTGATGAAAAAGCTGATCGGCCAGTCGCCAGTGATGGAACGTTTGCGCGAGGATATTCTTGACCTCGGTCAAGCGGACGGTCACGTGCTCATTGACGGGGAGACCGGCACTGGCAAAACGCTGGTCGCCCATGCACTGCACGCCGTTGGCAGCCGGGCCGGCAAGAAGTTCGTCCTCGTGTCCTGTGGTGCCTTGGAGGAAGACGCATTGGCTAAGCGGCTGTTCGGCCCGATGCAGCCTGAGGATGCGCAGCTACCTGCCATAGAAGAAGCACGCGGCGGCACGTTGGTGCTTGAGGATATCGAAGCCCTTTCCGAAAGCCTTCAGGCGCGGCTGCTGAGCGCGATCAACGAGCAGGGCACCCCGGCTGAGACGCGCATCGTCGCAATATCGAACTTGCAAGAAGCAGGCCGCACCTCTGAAGATGCCTTGCGGTCTGATCTGTTCTACCGTCTGGCTGCGCTGCGGATTACCGTGCCACCGCTGCGCCAGCGTGGTGAGGACATTTTGACGCTCTTCACCCGCCTAAGCGATCAGTTTGCGGACGAATACGGCTGCGAAGCCCCTCAGGTGAGCGCTCAGGAAGCGGCTCAACTGCTGCAAGCGCCGTGGCCCGGCAATGTACGTCAGTTGATCAACGTTGCAGAACGCGCGGTGCTGCAATCTCGCCGAGGCTCCGGCACCATCGCCTCGCTTTTGATGAGCGATCACGACGAGATGCAGCCCGTGATGACGACAGAAGGCAAGCCGTTGAAAGAATACGTCGAAGCCTTCGAACGGATGCTGATCGACAACACCATGCGCCGACACAAAGGCTCAATCGCCAGTGTGATGGATGAGCTTTGCCTGCCACGGCGCACGTTGAACGAAAAAATGGCGAAATACGGATTGCAGCGGTCGGACTATCTCTGACCGCCAAGGGCAGCGCGGCGTTTAACCGCTGCGTTGCTCGACAATCTCAATCGCTTTGCCGTTAGTGTCGGTGATACAGGCCCAACTTCCAGCCGCCGGAACGTCAACGATATAACGGTAAAGCTCGACCACTGGGCGCGATGTGTTGATCGCCACCCCCGACACACCCGTTTCTTTCGCCACTGCCGCAAGACAGCTCTTCTGCCCCCTCAGGTCCGCCAAAGCGGCAGGGTCGTTCGCGACGGCGATTTCATCGCAAGCCGCAAGGCCCAGAAGGGTGATCAAAAGCGCGGGGCGCAGGGGAAATGGCATGGGCTACGGTCCTTTGAAACTTGTTGCCGTGACGCATCGTCCGGCAAATCTATGACGTCACTCGATTATCGTGCCAGCGACAGATCATATGTTTCCAACGCACAGAAGCTTGTCAACCATGCGCAGATATTGCGCATTTGAGTGTTGCGCTTTCGATTGTCCATTGTGTTTCACCCCTAAAAGCCCTTAACTAGGCAGATAAGTTCTGCGCAGCCCGACAGGCGCGCAGGAACTTTGACAGTTTCGCTGCCGTGTCACTTCGAGCCCGAAGGGCAGGCAGACCGATTGGGCCGGATACGGCCAAAGAACCGCTGATATTCGCGAGGGTTAGCCCAGACGAAGCACAGCTCATTTAATGGATGCAAGCAGCAAGGCTGCCTTGCATCGGAGAAGAACCGCGATGACGCGCGCAGATGCTCAGAGCAGACAGACCGGGGCCGCAACTGGCCCTGCTGTTGCCGCGTCCTCCATCGCCCTGACAAGACACAACTCTCAGCCCGATGCCCCGCCAGGGGCTTTCCGTGCGCGGGTGTTGTGCATAATGGATCTATGTCTAAGAAAATGCTTATCGATGCCACCCACGCCGAGGAAACTCGCGTCGTGGTCGTGGATGGAAATAAAGTCGAAGAGTTCGATTTTGAATCTGAGAACAAGCGCCAGCTAGCTGGCAATATCTATCTCGCCAAGGTGACACGGGTTGAACCGTCATTGCAGGCGGCCTTTGTGGACTATGGCGGTAACCGCCACGGCTTCCTCGCTTTTTCGGAAATTCACCCCGATTATTACCAGATTCCCGTAGCCGACCGTCAGGCGCTGCTGGAAGAAGAGCGCGCCTATGCTGAAGCGCAGGCGGCCAAGGACGAAGAAGACGAGAAGCCCAAACGCACCCGGTCACGCTCGCGCAGCCGGTCCAAGAGCCAAGCGGCTGAGACCAATAGCGACGACGCCGTTGCCACGGCGGAGGTCGCAGACGATAGCAGCAATCAGATTGCTGGTATGGAAACGGTCGATCTGGACAGTGAAGAGGGCAGTTCGCCCATGGAGCGGGTCGCGGAGACTCCGGTGGAAGAGCCGGAGAACGATAGCGCCAGCGATGATTCAGACACCTCCACTGCAGTGGAGAAGGACGAGAATACGTCTGATGAAGCGAATAGCGACGATGTGAACAGCGACGACGCGAAAGACGATAACGCCAAAGGCGATAACGCGAACGACGACGATGCAAACAGCGACGACTCCAAAAGTGACGACGCGAACGACGACGACGCGAACGGTGACGATGACAGCAACGACGCTACCGCCAAGGACGATTCCATCGAATCCGTCGCCGACGAGGACGACAGCGAAGACATTCGCCCGGTGCGCAAGCCGCGCCCGCGTCGCTATAAAATCCAAGAAGTCATCAAAGTCCGCCAGATCCTTCTGGTGCAGGTCGTCAAAGAAGAGCGTGGCAACAAGGGTGCTGCCCTGACCACCTATCTCAGCCTTGCAGGTCGCTACTGCGTCCTTATGCCCAACACCGCGCGCGGTGGTGGCATCAGCCGCAAAATCACCAACGCGGCCGATCGCAAGAAGCTGAAAGAGATTGCGACCGAAATCGAAGTGCCGAAAGGGGCCGGTCTTATCGTGCGCACCGCTGGTGCGAAACGCACCAAGGCCGAGATCAAGCGCGATTACGAATACCTTCAGCGTTTGTGGGAGCAGATCCGCGAGTTGACGCTGAAGTCCATCGCGCCCGCCAAAATCTACGAAGAAGGCGACCTAATCAAACGCTCGATCCGCGACCTATATAACCGTGAGATTGACGAGATTCACGTCGAGGGCGAGCGCGGCTACCGCATCGCCAAGGACTTCATGAAGATGATCATGCCGTCCCATGCGAAAAACGTGAAGCTTTACAATGAGACCCTACCGCTCTTTGCGCGCTATCAGGTGGAAAGCTATCTGTCGGGCATGTTCAACCCCACGGTGCAACTGCCCTCCGGCGGCTATATCGTGATTGGGGTGACCGAAGCGCTCGTGGCGATTGACGTGAACTCGGGCCGGGCCACCAAGGAAGGCTCCATCGAGCAGACAGCGACCAAGACCAACCTTGAGGCCGCCGCTGAAGTGGCGCGTCAGCTGCGCCTGCGCGACCTTGCAGGTCTGATTGTCATCGACTTTATCGATATGGACGAGCGTAAGAACAACGCCGCCGTCGAAAAGATGATGAAAGAAAAGCTCAAGACCGACCGAGCGCGTATTCAAGTGGGCCGCATCTCTGGCTTTGGCCTGATGGAGATGTCGCGCCAGCGTCTGCGTCCGGGCATGATCGAGGCGACGACACAGCCTTGTCACGCTTGCCACGGCACCGGTCTTGTGCGCTCTGATGACAACCTTGCGCTGTCGATCATCCGTCAGATTGAAGAAGAAGGCACCCGTCGCCGCTCGCGCGAAGTGCTGGTGCGAGCGCCGGTGGGCATCGCCAATTTCCTGATGAACCAAAAACGCGAACATATCGCGCATATCGAAATGCGCTATGGTTTGTCTGTACGGATTGAAGGCGATCCCACCTTGGTCAGCCCTGACTTCCACATCGAGAAGTTCAAAACCGCCACACGCGTGGTGCCGCCTGCGTCGGATCATGTTGTCTCGGTTGATACATCCTTGATGGATCAGATCGACGAGGATGAGAGCGCCGCAGACGCGGAAAACCAAGATGCCCCGGCCGCCGCGCAGGAGACCAGCGCTTCCGAGAACGGGAACGGCAATGGCAACGGTGACGAGAGCGAAGGTGAAGGAAAATCCAAACGCCGCCGCCGTCGTCGTCGCAGCCGTGGGGGCCGTGGCCGCAATGGCAATGGTAATGACAATGGCAACGGTGAGCAGCAAAATGGCGAGGCGGACCAAACCAACGGTCAGCCGCAGGAGGCCCCCGAGGCGACCGACGCAGCGCAGAGCCAGCCGGTAGAACAAGAGGCGGCTCCGACCGAGGTCGAAACGCCCGCCGCTGCTGAGGAGAAGCCCAAGCCAAAGAGCCGCAGCCGGACGCGCAAGCCAAAGGCCGAGGTGGCACCCGAAGCAGAGCCAGCGCCCGAAGCGCTTGCCGCAGCACAGGGTGACGACCCTCAGGTGACCGCGGATGCGGAGGCAGAGGAAAAGGCCAAGCCGAAGCCGAAGCGGAGCCGCAGCAGCCGGGCCAAGAAACCCGCCACCGAGGCGCCTGCTGAGGACGCTGTCGCGACTGACGCTGAGGCGACAGAGGAAGCCAAGCCTAAGCCCAAACGCCGCAGTCGCGCGAAGGCGAAGCCGGTCGAACCTGTTGCGGATGAGACGCCGGAAAAGGTGAATGACGCACCGCTGGCTGAAGCACCTACAGCGCCCGCAGCCGACGCGCCAAAACCCGAAGCGGCAGCAGCGCCCGTGGCAGAAGAAACCCCGGTCGCAGAAGCCAGCCCGGAGGCTGAAGCACCTACAGCGCCTCCAGCTGATGCGCCAGAACCGGAACCGACAGCAGCACCTGTGGCAGAGGAAACCCCAGCCGCAGAAGCCGCCTCGGAGCCTGCCGCCGTGCCAATGCCTGAACAGGCGCCAGAGCAGGTGGACGACCAGCCGGTCGAAAAACCCAAAGCCAAACGCAGGGGTTGGTGGTCGCTGGGCGGCTAACTGGGATCACTTGAATGACAAACGGCGGGCTTTCAGGCCCGCCGTTTTCGTTTGGTCATAAGGCTCGGTGCAAAAATCGCGCCTTAGGTCGCGCTTAGCCGCCCTTAGTAATGATATAGAGTTCCGCGCCATCCTCGGGCCGGCTATCCGTCAGGACAGGGTCCGCCTCGGCGCAGAAATGCGGGGCGTCGATCACGGCAGCAGGATCATCAGCACGCATATGCAATTGATCTCCCCGCGCCAAAGCCGCTAATCGTTTGCGCGCTTTCAAGACGGGCAGTGAGCAAAGCAGCCCGGTTGGAAAGTCGCGCCCTAGGCCGCGTTTAGCCTCCCTTGGTAATGATATAGAGTTCCGCGCCATCTTCAGGCCGGCTCCCCGTCAGGACATAGCCCGCCTCGGCGCAGAAATGCGGGACGTCGATCACGGCAGCAGGATCATCAGCATGCATATGCAATGGATCGCCCGGCGCCAAAGCGGCCAATCGTTTGCGCGCTTTCAAGACAGGTAGGGGGCAAAGCAGCCCGGTGGCAAAGTTGCGCCCTAGGCCGTGCTTAGCCGCCCTTGGTAATGATATAGAGTTCCGCGCCATCTTCAGGCCGGCTATCCGTCAGGACATGGCCCGCCTCGGCGCAAAAATGCGGGACGTCGATCACAGCGGCAGGATCATCAGCACGCATATGCAATTGATCGCCCGGCGCCAAAGCGGCCAATCGTTTGCGCGCTTTCAAGACGGGCAAGGGGCAAAGCAGCCCGGTGGCATCTAGTTTCTCAATCTTCATGGGTTCAGTTAATCCAAGTGTTTCATGAGGTCCACGACCTTGTGACAATATGACAGGTGACGCCAGCGACAGGGCAAGCTAGGAACAGGCTATGTTTGATATTAGCCTTCTCGACGCCGGGCTTCTGCCCGCCATGACCATCGCCTTGATCGCAGGAATATTCAGTTTCCTGTCGCCCTGCGTGTTGCCCATTGTGCCGCCCTATCTGGCCTATATGGGCGGCGTTTCCATCAATGATATGTCAAGCCAGCGGTCCGCGCGGCGCCGTGCTGTTGTGGCCGCGCTGTTCTTTGTCTTGGGGCTGAGCACGGTCTTTGTTCTGCTGGGCTTTACCGCCTCGGCATTCGGGATGTTCTTTCTTCAGAACCAAGTGCTTTTTGCCAAGATTTCCGGCGTGGTCATTATCATCTTTGGCCTGCATTTCGTCGGCCTTTTCCGCATTCCTTTTTTGGACCAAGAGGCCCGGTTGGACGCGGGCGATAAGGGCGGTTCGAGCTTTGGCGCCTATGTGCTGGGGCTGGCCTTTGCCTTTGGTTGGACGCCCTGTATTGGCCCGCAGCTTGGGGCGATCCTGTCTTTGGCCGCCAGCGAAGCATCGGTCTCGCGGGGGACGTTGCTCTTGGGGATTTATGCAGCGGGCTTGGGCATTCCGTTCTTGCTGGCAGCGCTGTTCATCACCCGCGCAATGACGCTGATGAACCGGATCAAACCCCATATGAAGCTGATCGAGCGGATCATGGGCGGGCTTTTGATCCTCGTCGGATTGGCGCTGTTGACAGGGGCGTTCACCAGCTTTTCCTTCTGGCTGCTGGAGACCTTCCCCGTCCTTTCCATGGTGGGGTGAAGCCTTAATCTTGCCCTGAATTGCGGCTAGACTGTGCCGGACGAAAGGTTGGGCATAGGCATGAATTCAGGACAAAAACGCCAAACCCCAGAGGTAAAGACGCGCCGGGTGTTCTACATTCCGGGCTATGATCCCATTCATCCTCGCCGCTACCGTGAGCTTTACCGCAAGGAGGGCGCAGCGCAGGCGGATATTTCGGGCTATGAGATCGCTTTGAAGCCCAAGACTGGCGAGGGCAATTACGGCTGGAACGTCGATGCACAGATCGACGGGGCAGCGGTAACATCGCAGGTCGATGTGTTGGTTTGGTCAGACATCGTGCGCAAGAGCATGAGCAACTCGATCCCCACGACCTATTGGCAGCTGCTGTGCACCGCGTGGACCTATATCGGTTCCGGGGTGCTTTGGCGGCTGATGCGGCTGCGCAAAGGGCCGGTTATCGCGGCACTTTACCCTGTGGGGATGCTGCTTTTGCAGGCGTCGCTGGCGCTGATGCTTTGGGTGGGGGTCTATCGTCTGCATGGGGTCGCCGCGAACCACTGGGCCGCGCAGGTGCTTTTCGGACTGGCGGGGGCTGCACTGGCCGTGTCGCTGTTGCGCTGGTTCAAAAAGAAGGACAACAAGTTTTTTGCCTACTACCTTATGCACGACTACGCCTATTCCGCGCAAACCGGTGGGGCAAATACGCCTGAGCTTGAGGTTCGCATGACGCGTTTTGCCGATGACATCGCGGGAGCGCTTGCCCAGGAGGTTGATGAAGTTCTGGTGGTCGGTCATTCCTCTGGTGCGCATCTGGGGGTGTCGGTACTGGCCGATTTGATCCGCGCGGGCAGGGTGCCGACAGACGGGCCGGCTTTGGGTTTTCTGACGCTCGGACAGGTCGTGCCGATGGTGTCTTTCCTGCCCAAAGCGCAGCGCCTGCGGGCGGATCTGGCCTATCTGTCGACACGCGATGAACTGGCATGGGTCGACGTCACGGCGCCCGGCGATGGCTGTGCCTTTGCGCTCTGCGATCCGGTCGCGGTGTCGGGCGTGGCACCGCAGGGCAAACGCTGGCCGCTGGTGTTCTCAGCCGCGTTTACCAAAACCCTGAGCCCTGAACGTTGGAAGGCTCTAAGGTGGCGCTTTTTTCGGCTTCATTTCCAGTATCTCTGCGCCTTTGACCGGCCACGCGATTACGACTATTTTCAGATCACAGCGGGGCCGCAAACCTTGGCCGCACGTTATGCAGAGCGTCCAGCTTCGAAATCGCGCATCGACCATGCGGTGAGCAAGTTCACCTCGGTCGCCGCATGAGCCACCCGCCCAAACCATCAGCCCGCCCTGACCGCGTGTCGCTGTGGCGCTATGTCCGACTGTTTCGGCAAGACATTCTCTCTGCCCAACCCGCACGGCTTTACCGCGCATGGATGGCCGAGTTCAAAACGCCCTTTTTCCGCAGCTATCTGATGAACCAGCCTGAGCTGGTCAAAACGGTCCTGAAAGAACGGCCCGGTGATTTTCCCAAATCGGACCGCATCAGCGAAGGCCTACGGCCGCTTTTGGGCAATTCGGTGTTTCTCACCAACGGCGCGTCATGGCAAAGGCAACGGCGGATTATCGATCCTGCCTTTGAAGGGGGGCGCTTGCGAGAGACTTTCCCCGCCATGTGGGAGGCTGCCGAGGCCACGGCGCAGCGGCTTGGCAGTCAGGTGGGGCAAGTGATCGAGATCGAGGCTGAAACCAGTCATGCCGCTGCGGATGTGATCTTTCGCACGTTGTTTTCCCTGCCGATCGAAAATGAGGTCGCCCGCGCTGTGTTTGACGAGTTTCGCAATTATCAGCGGAGCCAACCGATCCTTAACCTCGGTGCCTTTTTGCCGTTGCCGCGCTGGATGCCGCGCCTGTTTCGCAAAGACACCCGCGCCAGTGCTGCCCGGATCCGAACGCTTATCACCGGGCTGACCCAAGACCGCATGGCAGAGATCAAGGCGGGCACCGCGCCCGATGACCTCGCGACAAAGATCATGACCCAAGTCGATCCGATCACGGAAGAGACCTTTGACACCGAAGAGATGGTCGACCAAGTCGCGATCTTTTTCCTTGCCGGACATGAAACCAGCGCCTCGGCTCTGGCTTGGGCACTGTATCTGGTCGCGACGCATCCGGAGTGGCAGGAGCGTTTGGCCAAAGAGGCGCAGGCGTTGGACAACTGCGACTTTGCGGTGATGTCGAAGCTCAGACTAAGCCGCGATGTGTTCCGTGAGGCGCTGCGTCTTTATCCACCCGTCCCGATGATGGTGAGAGAGACCACTTGTCCTGAGACCTTCCGCGACCGGGAGGTAAAGACGGGGGCGCAACTGGTGCTCAGTCCGTGGCATTTGCACCGCCATGAGCGGCTGTGGGACAACCCGGACGGCTTTGATCCGACCCGGTGGCAAAGCGAGAATGGCAAGAAATGTCAGCGCGAGGCGTATATTCCATTCTCTGCCGGGCCGCGTGTCTGTACGGGGGCCGGCTTTGCGATGGTGGAGGGGCCGCTCATCCTTTCACGCATCCTGCGCGACTTCCGGGTGACGGCGCAGACGGACCGGGTGCCGGTCCCGGTGGCGCATCTGACCGTGCGGTCAGATAAGGGCATTTGGTTAGCGCTATCAAAGCGCTAGCTCCTATCATCGTCTTTGGGTTTGAATTAGAAACGCTGGAAACGGAATCAAACACAGGATGTGGATCACATGGGCTACGATAAGGCGCAACTTGAGCAGATGGGCAGCGGCAAAGGGTTTATTGCGGCGCTTGACCAATCAGGCGGATCCACCCCTAAGGCGCTGAGCCTTTATGGTGTGGAACCGGGCGATTACAACGGTGACGAAGAGATGTTCAAAGCGGTGCATGACATGCGCGCACGGATCATTTTAGCGGATGATTTCACCTCGGAAAAGGTCATTGGCGCTATCCTGTTTGAACGCACGATGGACGATACGATCAACGGCAAGCCAGTGGCGCAACTGCTGTGGGAAGACCGGGGTGTCGTGCCTTTTCTGAAGATCGACAAAGGCTTGGAAGAGACCAGCAACGGCGTGCAGATGCTCAAACCGATCATGGAGATCGATGATCTACTGGCACGTGCGGTGAAAAATGGCATGTTCGGCACGAAAGAGCGTTCGGTCATCCATGAAGCCAATGAAAACGGCATTGCTGCGGTGGTTGCTCAACAGTTCGAACTGGCGCGTCAGGTCTGCGCCGCAGGTCTTGTGCCGATCATTGAGCCTGAGGTGAACATTCACTCCGAGAGCAAGGCCGAGGCTGAGGACATTCTGCTGGCCGAATTGCAAAAGAACCTTGATGCGCTGCCCGAAGGCGAGATGGTGATGTTGAAGCTGACCCTGCCAAGCAAAGCTGGGCTTTATGACGGGTTGGCGGATCATGACAATGTGCTGCGGGTCGTGGCACTGTCGGGGGGCTATTCGACCGCCGAGGCTTGTGAGCTGCTGGGCAAGAACCCCAAGATGATCGCCAGCTTCTCGCGTGCGCTGACCGAAGGGCTGAACGTTAAGATGACTGACCAAGAGTTCAACGATGCGCTTGGTCAGAATATCAACAAAATTTATCAAGCCTCGGTCGCCTAAACGGAATTTTTTGAAAATTCCGAGGCCGTTTTCTTTTAAAGAAAATGGCTATGCGATCCGCCGGATGGGTTCTCGATTGCAAAAGATGATGACCTGTCCGGCGTTCTCCACCGCTTGATAGCCGCGGCGCTTGAGCTCAGCCTCGAACGCGCTGCGGCCGACGAACCTTTCGATATCCCGCGCTTTGCGTCGAATGACCTGTCCTTTGATCGCCGCGCGGGACGAAAAGATGTCGTTCAGCCAGATCGCGGGGCATAGGGGCGAAGCATAGGTCATGCCCGCAGCCTAGGCTCAGCTTGGTAAACGTTCCTTTAAGGCGCGCAGCACAAAGAGCCGAATGGCACTGGCAAGACCAAGATCAAGCCCGCGTTCGGCATCGATTTCCGCCACAAGCGCGTTGATCGGCATGTTGCGCGCAGCCGCGATTGCGCGGAACTCTTCCCAAAATTCATCTTCGAGAGAGATTGATGTCCGGTGACCCCGAAGGGTCACCGAATGTTTGCGGGGCCGCGCGCTCATGTCTCGCGCTTATGCGCTTCCAGATTGCGGGCGATTTGCTCGGCGCAGGCCTTGAGCGCGTCTTTCTGCGCTTTGGTTTGGCCGAAGGCCACGGCGTTCTCGTCCGCACGGGCTTTGCGCGACGACCGATCCCGCTCTTTCTTCACCTTGTTGAGATTGATGGGCGCACTCATTTCGGTCCGATCATATTCTCAGGCCGCACGACCCGCTCAAAGGTTTCCGCATCCACGAAGCCCAGTGCGATGGCCTCTTCTTTCAGCGTGGTGCCGTTCTTATGCGCGGTCTTCGCGACTTTGGTGGCATTATCATAGCCAATTTCCGGCGCCAGTGCCGTCACCAGCATGAGCGACTCGCGCATCAGCTTTTCGATACGGTCCGCGTCAGCTTTAAGGTCGTTGACCGCGTTGTCGGTGAAGGCGGAGGCCGCATCGCCCAGAAGCTGCATAGATTGCAGCACGTTATAGGCCATCATTGGCTTATAGACGTTCAGTTCGAAATGACCCTGCGAACCGGCGAAACCGACTGCGGCGTCGTTACCCATGACATGGATGCAGACCTGCGTCAGCGCTTCGCACTGCGTGGGGTTAACCTTGCCCGGCATGATCGAAGAACCCGGCTCGTTCTCGGGCAGGATCAACTCGCCCAAACCGCAGCGTGGTCCGGAGCCGAGCAGGCGGATGTCATTGGCGATCTTGAACAGCGAAGCAGCAACGGTCTTCAGTGCGCCGGAGATTTCGACCATCGCGTCATGCGCAGCCAGCGCTTCGAACTTGTTCGGTGCGGTGACGAAGGGCAGGCCGGTGATCTCCGCCATATTATGCGCCACGGTCTCGGCCCAGCCTTTTTTGGTGTTCAGACCGGTGCCGACAGCAGTGCCCCCTTGGGCCAACTCATAGATGCGGCCAAGCGCGTCACGCACGCGGGCGATGCTCATGGCAACTTGATGAGTGTAGCCGGAGAATTCCTGGCTCAGCGTCAGCGGTGTCGCGTCCTGCGTGTGGGTCCGGCCGATCTTGATGATACCGTCGAACTCCTCGACCTTCTTTTGCAGCGCACCGTGCAGCTTTTCCAGCCCCGGCAGCAGCACGTCACGCGCGGTCATCGCGGTGGCGATATGCATGGCGGTCGGGAAAGTGTCGTTCGACGACTGGCCCATGTTGCAGTGGTCGTTCGGGTGTACCGGGTCTTTGGAGCCGATGGTGCCGCCCATCAGTTCAATCGCGCGGTTGGCGATGACCTCATTGGCGTTCATGTTGGACTGGGTGCCAGAGCCGGTCTGCCAGACGACCAGCGGGAAGTTATCGTCGAACTTGCCTTCAAAGACTTCGCCCGCGGCCTGAATGATCGCCTTGCCGCGTTCTTCGTCCAGCGAGCCTTGGGCGACATTCGCCTGTGCGCAGGCTTTCTTGATCACACCAAGCGCACGCACGATGGCGATGGGCTGCTTTTCCCAACCGATGGGGAAGTTCATGATCGAGCGCTGCGTCTGCGCGCCCCAGTATTTATCGGCGGGGACCTCAAGCGGGCCAAAGCTGTCGGTTTCGGTGCGGGTATCGGCCATTTGCGGCTCCTGCTGTGACGTAACTATTGCCAAGCGGTGTACCCGCGCAAACGCCGCTACGCAATGCAGGGTTGGCGCAGAGCGCTATTTGCGGAAAGAATCCAGCGAAACAATTTCGGCGTCTTTGGCGGGCTCTTCGGCCACTTCCAAATCCTCTTGATCTGTCTGATCAAGCGCCGTGTCCTCATCCTCTTCCGCTTCTTCCTCCGTGTCTTGCTGCTCAAAGCGCAGGCCAAACTCGACCGAAGGATCCACAAAGGTGCGGATCGCGTCATAGGGGATGTAGAGCGGCTCAGGCGCATCGCCGAAGTTCAAAGTGATGGCGAAACCGTCTTCCGAGACTTCGAGCCCATCGTACCAATGCTGCATCACCACCGTCATCTCGCCCGGATAACGGTCAGACAACCAATCAGCGAGTTCAGCGTCCGGATGGGACGTGTCAAAGGTGATAAAGAAGTGATGATTCCCCGGCAGGCCGTTGTCAGACACATCATGCAAGACCTTGCGGATCAGGCCCCGCATGGCTTCGTGCATCAGGTTGCCGTAATCGATGCTGCGGCTCATTCTACTCTCCGTTCGGGGTAAGGCAGAAGCAGCATAGTACATTCACGGCTGAGTAAAAGGGGGCGCGGCGCTAAATCGCGGCCAAGACGAGGGCGAGGGCTGCCAAAAATGCCATGGTTGTTACGAACCCCCATCTCAGTCGTAACATGAGCAACGCCGCGACCAGGGTCAGGGCGGTGGCGGTGGGGTTGTAGCTCGCCAATTCCGGCGCGGGCAGAGAGAAGATATCGCTCGTGCCCACACGGTCGAAAAGGACATGCAGGGCAAACCAGACAGAGAGGTTGGCGATGACCCCCACAACGGCCGCGGTGATGGCGCGCAAAGCGCCTGCGATACGCGGTTGGGCCGAGAGCGCTTCGAGGTAAGGCCCAGCAAGGAATATCCAGAGGAAGCAGGGGGTGAAGGTCACCCAAAGCGCGAGCAGCCCCGCCGCAATAGCGCCCGTTGGCCCGGTCTCGGCGAAACCTGCAAGCATCGCGACGAACTGCGTCACGAGGATCAGCGGCCCCGGCGTGGTTTCCGCCAGCCCAAGCGCGTCAATCATCTGATCGGTGCCGATCCAACCGAAATCCTGCACCACCGTCTGGGTCATATAAGCCAGAACGGCATAGGCGCCGCCAAAGGTAACCACAGCAAGTTTTGAGAAGAACAGCCCTAGATCTAGCAAGAAGCCATCGCCCATCAGCGCCACCGCAAGAAGCGGCGTGGCCCAAAGCGCCCCCCAGACCACGAGCGTTCTCAGGCTATGTGCGCCGCCGGGCGGCGGGGGGCTGTCAGGTTCATTCGGCGCAGGAAAGCCAGCAACCATGCCAATCGCGCCGGCCACGAGGATGATCAACGGGAAGGGCAGGCCCAGAACAAAGAGCGCGACGAAGGAGGCGATGGCAAGCGTCCAACCAAGCCCCCCATGCAATGCTTTGGAAGAGACCTTTAGAAGCGCCTGAAAAACGACGACAATAACCGCAGCCTTAATTCCGAGAAAAGCCGTCTGAACTAAGGGGAGTTGACCATACCAAGCATAGAGCAGGGCCAGCAGCGCGATGAATAGCGCGCCTGGCACGACAAAAAGCAGACCGCCGAGTAGACCCCCCGCAACCCCGCGCAAGCGCCACCCGGCATAGGTCGCAAGCTGCATCGCCTCCGGGCCGGGGAGCAGCATACAAAGCGATAGGGCGCGCAGGTAGGTTTGTTCCGACAACCACGGCCGATGTTCAACCAGTTCTCGGTGCATCACCGCGATCTGTGCCGCAGGCCCGCCGAAAGACATCAGGCCAATGCGGCCAAAAACGCGGGTCATCTCGGGCCAAGAGGGGGGCATCATTGCATCTGCCTCGCAGGCCGGTGACGCGCTATGGTTAAATTTGGAATGAGGCAGGCATTTACACGAGCAGGCACTATAGGGGTGCCGCTCACATGGCGACTGGGGACGAGAGGGGAATTTCTGGCGACGGGCATCGGGCATCTTTCGCATTCGTAATAGGATGCGATCCTCGTGTTAATTTCTTACGGTGGCAATCGCGAACCGCTTTCGCGTGGAATATGGTCCGAATGAGGCTTGATCAGCGGCTAAGACGGAGCCGACGGAAATGCATGAGAATAGCGCCGCCAGCATTAGACGAAATCTCATTCGGTTTGGCCCGAATTGAAATCTTGGTTCCCGATCAAAATTTTGCTCGGGGCGCCATTCGGGCTAGGGCAGGATTCTCCGCTACCGGGAATATCCGGTTCAATATTCGCCCCCCAAACGACCCAATAAAACGTACAATGACAGCAGCTTAATTATGGCGAAATTAAGGAATTGATCCGTCGGAAAGATGGCATTAGGACGGCTGATCCGTGTCCGTAATTGACAAAAAACAAAACCTGCGCTTATATAAAGACGGAATCAGTCTAAGTGCTGCCGCATCTTTATGCGCATATTTATGCCAGGACCGATTCAGCGCATGCCCGATCATATGGCTGCGTATTCAGCAAGTATTATATATTGCTACAAGGTTCGGCTAGTCCGTTCTTAATTGTTGGTTTTGCATGTGCAAGCCGCAACGAGTTCGCTCCGAATTTTTCCTGAAAATCTAAATCCTGAGCAACAGCCGCGTGCTGTGCTCTTCATCAATTAATCTACGGAGATAGTACCATGGAAAGCATGTTCAATACAGATATCGCAGCGACACTCGACACCCTGATCGCAGAGGCAATGGAGCAAGACGCTCTGTTCGCGCCGATCAGCTTTACTGCCTGCGTTCCTCCTCTCACCGTAATCCCTGGCGACGAAGGCAACGAAGGCAACGAAGGCGACGAAGGCAACGAAGGCAACGAAGGCAACGAAGGCGACGAAGGCAACGAAGGCAACGAAGGCGACGAAGGCAACGAAGGCAACGAAGGCAACGAAGGCAACGAAGGCGACGAAGGCAACGAAGGCAACGAAGGCAACGAAGGCAACGAAGGCAACGAAGGCAACGAAGGCGACGAAGGCGACGAAGGCGACGAAGGCAACGAAGGCAACGAAGGCAACGAAGGCGACGAAGGCAACGAAGGGAATGAAGGAGACGAAGGCAACGAGGGTAACGAACGCGACGAGCACAACGAAGGCAATGAAGGCGACGAAGGCAACGAAGGGAATGAAGGAGACGAAGGCAACGAGGGTAACGAAGGCGACGAGCACAACGAAGGCAATGAGGGAGATGAGTGCGACGAAGGAAATGAAGGCGATGAGGGTGATGAAGGCGATGAAGGAAATGAAGGAAACGAAGCGGTATAACCCTCTGCTAGTAATGCATTAAGCAGAATGCATAGTTGGTCGCGCCCCTCGGGGCGCGGCCTTTCTCTTGGTCAGTTCTTCGATTGTCAGGTGGTGAGCGCAGTCACAAGCTCTTCGGTTGATCGAAGGTTTTGAAAGACAGAGACCATTGTGCCGTTCTCAAGCTGTTGTTCAAACTGCCATGCAAGGCTTTGCGCCAATGGGTAGTTCCATTGATACTGGTATTGTTGATCCGGTTTTGTCAGGGCAGCACGCAACTCCGGCTCAACTCGGGTAAAAGTGTAATTTGCACGCGACTCAAATACACGCGCTAGCTTTTCCGATAGTGTTGGATCGCTCTTTTTCAGTTCCGCGATGAACCATAGCTCGGATTGGCTTGCGCAGGTCTCTCTCAGCACCGGCGGCATCCTGCGCTCTTCGCTTGCTACAATCTGCAAAGCGTGGCCGAATTCATGAGCAAGTGTCAAAAGATCGTTCTGACACCCCTGCCAAGGACAAGAGATATAAGGCACCCCCTTGCCGTTATCGTGCAGGGTAAATGCACGAGGGTAGCGGGCCAGATCCGGAAAAAAGTTTACCTGCGCCGCGTTCAAAACCCGATGCACGGCGTCTTCAAGTTCTGGCAGCCGTGAACTTGCCGCTCTGGCACAGAGCTCCCATGCCTCTTGCGTTGTATAGGATGTTGGATCTGTTCCGGCTTTCAGTTCCGAAGCCGCAGATAGATCGGGGTGGAGTTGGAGGATTGATGAACAGAGCGCCGGTGTAAGGCCGTTATGCGCTAACCAGTCAGCCATAGTGGCACCGGTTTTAGTCATTAATACATGATCCGCCGGCACAATCGGAGCAATCGGCGGGGGGCGCCACCTGCCACGTTAGCGGTTTGTCGATCGGGAAAAAATGCTCTCGGATGTAAGCATAGCGATGCGGGATTGCCTTGAGCACTTCATCCGTATCATTGGGCGGGAAGCGATCCGGAAAATGCAGAATGGCAAAGGCGAACAGCGCCGTTTCCGCCAAATCTTCACGTTCAGGACTCCGCGCCGCATAGTTTGTCAAAAACCCGCCATCGGCCTGCTGCGCCGCGATCCAGCCTGGCGCCAAGCGGTGCGCTTCGTCCAAAGACGCGTGAACCGCTTCATGAAACAGACTTTCTTCTAAATGATCATAGCTTTCGCGTTGGCTGGCCGCGTCGGAATAGAAAACCACCTGACCGCTGCCTGCGTGAAATCCACGATCACCCTTGTGTAGACTGAATTTTTCGATGCCCTGACGCAACAGTGTCGGCAGGCGACCCAGTGGCTTGGCAAACCGAAGTGCCTGGGTTTGCGCCGCTTCCTGTGATCCGAACTCTGGATTGATTGCAATCTCGATATTCGTGCCATCGGAATAATGGGCCTGAAAGAGATAGGCCATAACCGTTGGCTCACCATCGACCCGCTTGTCCCAGATTTGTCGCTCAGCGCGGTCCAAACCTTTGAGACACATAAAGGTCGTTGCATCACTGCTTTTGATGATGTCGAAAACCGTGCCGACCGTATCGTCATAAGGAGGATCGGCAATCGCTGCCTGCCCAAATGTGGCCGCAAGAGGAGCGCTGACGAGGACGAGCCGTGCTAAGAAATTTAAAGTACCCATCGCCTCAGCATACGAAAGAAACGATTCGTTTCCAGCCTTTCGTTCACAACTTAATAACTTGACGGCAATGCTGCGCCTAATTTGCCAAAACGACCGCGCGAATCCGCCTGTCGAGTCGCAGACCGAAAGGCGCTGACACTGCCATATTAGTTTTACCTTTTTTTGCCCGTTCCTCGTTATGCGCGGGATGGTGCTGAAATGCACCCCATTCACGCCAAAATGTTGACACAAATATTACCGCGCTTTCCTGGCCGGTCTCTGAGTTATTCACCGGCTATCCTAATGAATTACTTCAATATCTGAAAATAACCGAGATTCGCTAAAAAAACGCTTGGACGCGAATCGCCGTTACACCATAGCAAGCACTGCTTCAACCACAAAAAAGTTTACGTAAAGTTAACATCGTGGTAATTTATTTTATCTGCTTCATTTCAACCACCTACGGGGATCGCCACCTCATCGGATTGGCCTAATCCGCTATTTTAAGCGGCGATCTCGTTTTGACTTCAAGGGGACTGAACCATGGCTTTTGACGCCGTCGACGAAATCAAATTTGCTAAGCGCACGTATTTCCCAACTACGATCTTTCAGGTTGATCTGCCGGAACCTGAAGAGCTCAACGACAAGCTTCGGAAGATGACTTATGCCGAACGAGAGGCGGATCGTACGGGAATTACACGCTCTAACTTCTCAGAGCTTGGCGGATGGCATAGCAAAAGCGACCTTCACAAAAGACCTGAGTACGCGGATATCGTCAACCTTGTTGACACCGCCAGCGCGCGCATGTCTGAGGCGATGGGCTATGATCCAAAACAAAAGCTAAAGATCGGCACCATGTGGTCGATCATCAATGCGCCGGGAGCTGCAAACCGCGCGCATGTTCATCCAGGCTGCCTTTGGAGTGGCGTCTATTATATCCAAGCGCCCGAGAATTGCGGTCGCATCGAATTCATCGAGCCGCGCACAATGCATCTGATGAACCAGCCGCGCTATAAGCCCAACGCTCAGCGCCAGCGCGATTACTGGACCAAAGTGCGGTTCATGCCGCAAGCCGGACGAATGCTGATTTTCCCAAGCTGGCTGTATCACGGGGTCGATCCGAATATGTCTACGGAAACCGGAGACGCGGCGAACCGGATTATCATTAGCTTTAATCTAAGCCAAGTCAAAGCCTGACGAACCGATGCGACTAGCGCTTTGGTAAAGCATAATAAATTAACGACGACTGCGAAATCTATTTCGCACTGAACGTGCGTGGGCATGAGCCCACGCGCTGGAGAGATGATATTGTTATGGCAAACGGCAAGCTAGAGAATTCTGCACGGGCCGCATTAAGAAAAGGCAGTTTTCTGCTTTGGGTCACATTCGCATTAAGCTTTTTCGTTAACGTACTGCGCCTCGCAGGACCGCTTTTTATTGTTCTCATTTACGACCGGGTACTAACCTCGCGGTCAGAAGAGACGTTATTTGCGCTGCTGCTTATGGTAACGGCGCTAATTGTCACCTTGGGCATGCTGGACTTTGCAAGAAAGCGCATTATCGCGCGCTTTGCTGCGCAATTCCAAGAGCGACTTGAGCATACGATTCTCGGCGCGGCAGAGCAGGGTTCTATGTTTCCGAAGGGGAAATCCAAGCCAGCTGTCGGATTAGACGAAGCTGACGTTCTGCGCGGCTTCTTTCATTCCGGCGGGTTAATTTCAGTCATGGATTTAATCTGGACACCGATGTTCGTTGCGGTCGTTTTCGTACTTCATCCCATATTAGGCTATGTCTGCCTTGCCGGGCTGATCGCCATGGTCGCATTGGTTGTAATTCGCCTTGGCTTTATCGGGGGCCGCGAAGACCGCAATAAAGATTCCTCTAACCGCATCAACGAACTCAAGAAAATGGTCGTCGCTTCCCGCGAAACCGTGCGCGGCCAAGGGATGAGCACCGGGTACAAAGACCGTTGGATGCGAGCGCGTGAAAGCAGCCGCGACGCCGCGATTGCATTGCGCGACTGGGTAGCTTGGTTCGATCAGCTCTCCTCGACCACCTTGTTGGTGACGCGCTATGCGGTGCTGGCTTCTGGCGCCTATCTGGTGCTCGACGGAAAATTGACCGTGGGCGCAATGGTCGCCTGCGCATTCCTCGTGACCCGTGTCTTGGTGCCGGTGAACCGCTTTGCAAGCACTGTACCGGCGATCTTCGAAGCTCTAAGCAATTGGCGTCGTCTGAAAAACATACTTGCAAAATGGGATGTGGCGACCGCTGAGCCATTTCCTACCGCCCCCCCCAACAAGCGAGTCCGGCTGTCTTTGCGCGGCGTTTCGGTCAAGTCACCGCTCGATGGATCGATGGTTGTACGGCAAGCCACAATGCAACTTGCGCCGGGGAGTTTCACGCAGGTTTGCGGCAGTTCCGGTCAAGGCAAAACCGTATTGGCCAAGGCAATCTGCGGCATTGCCCGCAGCACGTCGGGCACGATAACGCTTGATGGGGCAAATGTGGCCCGGATGACTGACGCCGAACTGGGTGCAGCAATAGGCTATGTGCCTCAGAATCCGCGTTTTATCGCTGGCACGATCGCTGAGAACATTTCCAGATTGGATCCGGAGATGACGCCCGAAAAGGTATCGAACGCGGCGCGCAAAGTCTGCTTGCACGGATGGATCAGCCAACTTCCGCAAGGCTATCAGACCGTGCTGGACCCTGAAGCAACGCTATTCTCGCAGGGGCAGCGGCAACAATTGTCCTGGGCGAGGGCGCTATATCACGAGCCCAAGGTTCTCATTTTGGACGAGCCCGACAGGATGTTGTTTGAGCGCCTGCCTGAGACAATGGACAAGCTCATGGACGCGCTGCTGAAACAGGGAACAGTCGTTCTCGCATTGGCGCGGAACTCGCTGAACTTGGAATACGACTATCTTCATTTCAATATGTCGAATGGCCGGCTGGGCGAGTCAAAGCGGGTTCGCGCGAAGAACTTGAACACATCCAAACCGATGAGCGCCAAAAAACCTTCCAAGGTCGCGGTGCTTAGCGAAACAACCGCTCTTGCAGGAAACGCCTGATGGCAAAAGGTGACCCCCATCGCATCACTTGGAGCGCGCGCTACCCGCTGATGCTCAGCCTCTGCGCGCTGTTGGTGTTAGGCACGCTCACAAGTGCGTGGGCGGTCAACGCCAGAATTTCTGGCGCTGTCATCGGTAAGGGTACGATAAAAGTATCGCAGACGATGACCACCGTGCAGCACCCCGTCGGCGGCGTGGTCGAGGAGATCCGTTTTAACAACGGCGATCAAGTCAAAGCCGGCGACATATTGGTTCGCCTCGAAGACAAGGACATGCGCTCAGAACTGTCGGTCATCGAAGATAATCTGTTCGAAGTACTTGCAAATATCGCGCGGCTCGAAGCGATCCTTGATGATCGGCGGGAATTGGTCACACATGCCCTGTTGGACGAAGCAGCAGATGAACGGCCTTCCATTGAAGCCTTGCTGAAACGCCAGCGCCGGCAACTCGACGCGCATTACGCCTCACTCGCCGCGGAATCGAGACTGCTGGATGAGCAAGTGACGCAGGTCCGCTCGCAGATTGACGGGCTAGAGGCGCAGATTGCCAGCCGTGAAACTGAGATGTCGTTTATCGTCAAAGAATTGGAACGACTGAAATCGCTTGCTGATCGTCAACTCCTGAAACAGGATGTGATGTTCAACACGCAAAAGATGCGGGTGACGGTGAGTGGAGAGATTGGCAGATTGGAAGCCCATGTCGCGGAATTGCGCGGCAAAATCTCGGAGATCAATCTAAAGCGCCATACCATCAAGCCCAAAGCGAGTGAGTTGGCCGTGGCTGAACTCAGCAAGCTACGGCCTGAGCGCACCAAACTGCTGGAACAACGCGCGACGCTACTGAATAAGCTGTCCCGGCTAGAGATCCGCGCGCCAATATCCGGCCGCATCCACGATATCCAGCTTCAGGGTGTTCGCTCTGTCGTGGTCGCGGCGAAAACGCTTATGAAGATCGTGCCAGACACCGCGCCCACATTCGTCGCGGTCCAGATACGTGACACAGATATTGATCAAGTGCATGTTGGCCAAATCGGTACGCTGAAGTTCAAGGCGTTCAGCGGGCGCAATACCCCTCTGGTGACGGGCGAAGTCAAACAAATCTCGGCAGATGTGTTCACAGATCCATCTACCCGAAAGACCTATTACGAGGTCATTCTGGTTCTGCCTGAAAAAGAGCTCGCTAAGCTTGACGGAAAGGTGCTGCTGCCCGGAATGCCTGTCGATGCGTTTCTATCGACGGAAAGCCGCACTCCGATCAATTATGTGCTACGGCCGCTCTTGGTATATTTTGACCGGGCATTCCGTGACGTCTAGCCCCATCGGTGCGGTCTGAGCAGCACGGGGAATTAAGGGCAGGGGCGTGTTTGAGGTAAGCACTGCACCGTTTGTAAATGACAGGTGAGGATCCTTCCAAAGCCCCGAACACCATCCTAAAAACACGTTCTCCCCTTGAAACAATCGGGTGTTTGCCGTATATATGGGATGTCCTTCGGGACTATGGACATAAAGGCGCTTGTAATAAGCGGGCCGGACGGGGGTGCGATTCCCCCCAGCTCCACCAATATCCTCTTCATTTGGGGGGAACTGAGGGGCTGAATTAGGGTCGACGGACGTCTAAAGAAGTTGCTTTGTCTCGGTGAGTTACCACCGTTATCGGTACAAAATGTACAATTGCAAATGACAATAGTGCTCCAGTTATGATGGCCGCGTAAGCGGTTTCAATGACTGAAATCTAACTCCTTGGGTTTAGCGACCTAAGGCGGGGTCCGCAGGTACCTGGCAACAGAAACCTGCACTTTCTCCCTTTTTCCCGGTCAGTATCGCTCACCTTCTGGAATCTTGCCCAGTCGGCAATAGCACTATGCGCGCGGCAATAGCATCGTGCTTTGCAACATCGCCGCTGACACCTACCTCGCAGCGCGGGCCTTAAATACTGCCTGAGCAAGCGATTGCGTTTCGGCTTCAAGCGCAGTCAGCCCTTGCGTCACACCATCTCCATCACACGCCTCAGCTGCATTCGCGATGTTCTCGTGCAATGCAATGATGCGGGCGCGGTCGCGAGCTGTGAAAGTGATCATATTCATCAATGGTTGCATCGCCTCAACTGCTCCGGCGAGTTGATAGCTCAGCACCGGGTTGCCCGCGCCGTCGACCAGAGCCCGATGAAAGGCGACATCTGAAGCACAAAACGCCTCATCAGTCAGACCGGGTTGCCCCTGTCGGTGGATCTCTGCCCGCATGGTGGCAAGATGATCCGCACTGCGCCGCATCGCAGACAGCGGCGCACAGGCGCGCTCTAGCGCATAGCGGGCCTCGCAAGCGGTCTCAAAACTTACCGCGTTCATTGACAGAAGCAGGGTCGAGGTGGTGATCTGCTGGTCATAGGCGTCGGGAAAGCTGAGCCGATTGACAAAAGCGCCCCCGGTGGCGCCGCGCTGCGTGCGGATCAGCGACTGCGCGGCGAGCCGCTTGAGTGCCTCGCGCACCGTAGGGCGAGAGACGTTGAACTGTTCGGCCAGTTCCGCCTCAGACGGCAAGCGCTGATCGACGATCAACCGACCTTCGACAATGGCATCGCGGATCGCCGCCGCAATTTGAGCCGAGAGATCGGCAGGGCTTTTGGGGTCGATTTTCATATGTCTTACATTTATCGTTTGCGAGAACTTTAATTGTCTGACATTAAATTCGCAAGAACTTGCAGGGGAGGGCGAGATGGCAGGGATGGTGCGGTCCACGATGTGGCTTGGATTCTTTGCGCTCGTGCTCGGCGCTTGGTGGATGATGTATTCCATGGCCATGCAGATGGACGTCGACCTTCTTGGCCGCCCCGGTGAGATGGGCGAACGCATGCGCCAAATGGATCCGCGCATGGATATGTATATGCCCATGGCGCGGTTCTGGCCGCTTTTCGCCATGTGGGGCGCGATGATGGCAGCTATGATGGTCCCGACCATGGTGCCCACGCTGCGTGCCTACGAAGACCTTATGACCTCCGCCAATGGCACACGTGTTGGTTGGCTCGCGGTGCTGGCGGGGTATCTCGCGGTCTGGCTGGCCTTCGCCGCCGGGGCGGCCGGTTTGCAACTGCTGCTGCTCCATGCGGGCGTCATTGACATGCTAGGCATCGCGAAGTCGCGCTGGACGGCGGCGGCCCTTTTGCTAGCGGTCGGTCTGTTCCAGTTCACCCGCGTCAAAGAGGTCTGCCACGGCGTCTGTCATTCGCCGTTGATGTACTTCATGGGCAATTGGCGGCCGGGTGCCACGGGCGGGTTTCGCATGGGGCTGGGGCTTGGTGCTTTCTGTGCAGGCTGCTGCTGGGGTTTCATGCTGCTGGGCTTTGCCGGCGGGGTAATGAACCTCGCGTGGATGGGGCTGGCGACGCTTTTCATGGTGGTCGAAAAACTACCGCAAATCGGACATTACGTCATAAAACCAATGGGTTTCGCCCTGATCCTCGGCGCGGGCGTCGTGGCGGGCTGGCCTATGATAACAGGAGGGTAATATGCCAAATAGAGAGATGACACCGGCTGATTGGGCCATCAAGGGGGAGCTGTTTCTAAACTGTTCTTGCGACGTTTTCTGCCCCTGTGTCGTCAGCCTTGGCGCGCATCTGCCAACCGAAGGGCATTGTCATACATGGATGGCGGTCGCCATCGATGAGGGTCACTTCGAGGGCGAGGATTTGGCTGGGCTGAACATCGGGCTTTTGGTCGATATTCCCGGTCGCATGGGCGAGGGCAACTGGAAGGTCGCCGCCTATGTGGATGAGCGCGCCTCTGAGGCGGCCTACGACGGGTTGCTAAAAATCTTTTCCGGTGCGGCAGGCGGCACGACGGGGCTATTTACCATGTTGGTGAGTGAGATTCTTGGTGCGGAACGCGCCCGGGTCGAGATCATCCGCGACGGCAACCGCCGCGTCATCAACATTGGTCGCAAGATCAACGGTGAGATCGAGTTGTTAACGGGCGCAGAGCCGGATCAGCCGGTCATGATTAGCAACTCCAAATACTGGATGGGGCCGAACATTGCCGCGGCGCGGGGCGTGAAGTCCAAAGTGCGCGACTATGGCCGGGTTTGGGATTTCGGCGGAAAATCCGCTGAGGTCTGCGCGATCGATTGGCAGGGCGCTGCGAAGTGATAGACAGCCGATATGCAGCAACCCGAAATCTGTGGATATCACGTTCAGAAACAAAAGGTTGCTGCCTATTACTAAAGCACTGCATGAAGCAAAGTTAACCGTGGATCACCGCCCATCGCGAATGGTCCACTGGCCACGCCCGTATCAAATCATATGGGGGCAACAATCACCGCGGGAGACTGTGTAATGGTCGAACTTTCCCCATCGCGCCGCATCCGGCGCACGCCTTTTTCCGAAGGGGTCGAAGCGGCGGAGGTGAAAGCCTATACCGTCTATAACCGCATGTTATTGCCGACAGTTTTTGAAAGCACCGAGGCAGATTACCACCATCTGAAGTCTGCCGTCCAAGTCTGGGACGTGGCATGCGAACGACAGGTCGAACTGCGCGGACCGGAAGCGGGACGGTTGATGCAGATGCTGACCCCGCGCGACCTCAGCGGGGTGGTGCCGGGGCAATGCGTCTACGTGCCGATAACCGATGAGACGGGGGGCATGTTGAACGATCCATTGGCCGTGAAACTGGCAGAGGATCAATGGTGGATTTCTATCGCAGACAGCGATTTATTGTTGTGGGTCAAGGGGCTATGCAACGGCTTTCGACTCGATGTTCTGATCGATGAACCCGATGTAAACCTGCTCGCAGTGCAGGGACCGAAGGCGAACACGCTGATGTCTCGGGTCTTTGGCGATGACGTCACTGACTTGAAATTCTTCCGCTTTAGACGATTTTCTTTTGAAGGCCGAGAGATGGTGATCTCGCGGTCGGGTTATTCCAAACAGGGTGGTTTCGAAATTTATCTGGAAGGTACGGAGCTTGCCATGCCGCTGTGGCATGCCTTGTTTGAGGCCGGTCCGGATCTCGACGTGCGCGCCGGTTGTCCGAACCTGATCGAGCGGATTGAGGGCGGATTGTTGAGTTATGGCAATGACATGACAGACGACAACACACCCTACGAATGCGGTCTTGAGGCGCTGTGCAAACCAGAGACGGCGATAGGCTGCATGGGGCGGGATGCTTTGCTGCGGGTTGCGCAGACTGGGCCGACCCAACAGATCCGTCCGTTGGAGATCACCGGAGGCAAAGTGCCGCTTTGTGACCGGGCGTGGCCGCTTATGGCGGGGGAGAAACGCGTGGGGCAGGTGACTTCGGCGGTCTGGTCGCCGGACTACAACGTCAACGTGGCCATCGGCATGGTGAAGATGACGCATTGGGAGCCGGGGACCGAGTTACAGGTTGATACCCCGGAAGGGCGATTTGACGTCGTGGTGCGTGAGAAGTTTTGGGCCCGATAGTCTTGGGTAAACTTAAGATAGGAGATGAAGAATGGCGTTTAACGCATTGATCGTGAATAAAGATGACGAGGGAAAAACCAGCGCCGAGGTAACACAGATCAGCGAAGATGATCTGCCCAATGCCGAGGTGACGGTTGCCGTTGAATACTCCACCGTGAACTACAAAGACGGGCTGTGCATCGGGCCGGGAGGCGGATTGGTGCGCAACTATCCGCATGTGCCGGGGATCGATTTCGCCGGTACGGTCGAAAGTTCGAACGATGCGCGCTACAAGCCGGGTGACAAGGTAGTGCTGACCGGCTGGCGCGTTGGCGAGGCGCATTGGGGCGGCTATGCTCAAAAAGCGCGGGTTAAGGCTGATTGGCTGGTCCCGCTCCCGGATGGGCTCGATACGCGGCAAGCGATGGCGGTGGGAACCGCTGGCTTTACCGCGATGCTGGCCGTCATGGCGCTTGAGGGTCATGGCATAAAGCAAGGGCCAGTTCTGGTGACGGGTGCTGCGGGCGGTGTCGGCTCGGTGGCGACCGCCATCCTTGCCAACCTTGGCTATCAGGTGGCAGCGGTCACCGGCCGACCTGAAACCGAAGACTACCTGAAAGATTTGGGCGCGAGCCGGATCGTGGCCCGCGATGAGATCAACGAGACCGTCAAACGCCCGCTTGAAGGCGAGACATGGGGCGGCTGCGTCGATGCCGTTGGCGGCGCGATGTTGGCGCGGGTCTTGGGCCAGATGGAATATGGCGCGAGTGTTGCCGCTGTTGGTCTGGCTGGCGGTGCCGCGCTGCCAGCCACGGTCATCCCGTTCCTGCTACGGGGCGTGAACCTTTTGGGCATCGACTCGGTCATGCAGCCCTATGACAACCGCCTACGCGCGTGGGAACGGGTCGCCAAAGACCTGCCGATCGACAAGCTTGAGGCGATGGTCCAGCCCGCGACGCTGAGCGATCTGCCGAAGCTCGGGGCCGACATTCTGAAAGGGCAAGTGAAGGGCCGTGTGGTTGTCGACGTAAACGCTTGATATTGCGGTTCGGGTGGGCGGTGTGGTTAATAGGCCCACCGCCCGCAGCGCCTAAAGGAGAGCATCATGGCCACCTACGACGACAGCAATATTTTCGCCAAGATCCTGCGGGACGAAATCCCCAGCTTTAAGGTCTATGAAGACGACGACACCTATTGCTTTATGGACATCATGCCGCGTGCCGAAGGGCATTGTCTTGTGATCCCCAAGACGCCATGCCGCAATATGCTGGACGCAAGCCCGTCGCAGCTCGCCGCCTGTATGACGACGGTACAGAAGGTGTCGAAAGCCTGTCTGCGCGCCTTTGGCGCGGACGGCATTACCTTGCAACAGTTCAGCGAAGCGGCAGGCGGGCAGGAGGTTTTTCACCTGCATTTCCACATCTTGCCGCGCAAAGAAGGCGACAAGCTCCGCCCCCCCGGTGTGCAAGGCGACATGGACCGAATCCGCGAGCAGGCCGATGCAATCAAAGCGGCGCTCGGCACGGATTGACCGCAATCTAACCCACTAGGGCGCAAGCCGAATTCCCAAGTTTCTCCTGAGGCTTGGCAGCAAAAGCTTGCCCCATAGCCTGAACCCTCTATCCTGTTGCCCACGGATCATAAGAACGGATGCCATGCAGCCGCGTGGCGATCCGTCATCATAGAGGGAACAGAAAATGAGCGATGCGGGTACGCACGGCATCCCCGAACCGGAAGGTAAGGCGGATGTCATCGATACCGATTACGAGATCGGTCAGGACAATATTGAACGGCAGATTGGCCCCTTCGGGCTGGACATTCACAACCCGGTTTTCTTGGTTTCCGGGATCGCTGTGGTGGTGTTTGTCTTCTACACGATCGCGCTGCCAGAACAGGCCGCCGGGATATTTTCGGCGATGTTCGACTTTACCACTAAGAACTTTGACTGGTTCTTGATCGGGGCGGCGGATTTGGTGGTGATCTTCTCGCTGCTGTTGATCGTAACACCCTATGGCAAGGTGCGTCTTGGCGGCAATGAAGCGGTGCCGGATTACACGTATCTTGGCTGGTTTGCGATGCTTTTCGCCGCCGGCATGGGCATCGGGCTGATGTTCTACGGCGTGTCCGAGCCGCTGACGCATTTCTCGACCTCTTTCGGTGAGATTACGTCTGAAAACGGTTTGCGAACGGACTGGGCGCCGCTTGGTGCTGCTACCGGTGATGAGACCGGATCGCTGCGGCTTGGCATGGCGGCGACGATCTTTCACTGGGGTCTGCATCCTTGGGCGATCTATGCGGTGGTGGCTTTGGCACTGGCGCTGTTTACCTATAACAAAGGCCTGCCGCTGACGATCCGCTCCGCCTTCTACCCCGTTTTGGGAGAGCGCGTTTGGGGATGGCCCGGCCATATCATCGACATAATCGCGGTTTTTGCCACGCTCTTTGGCTTGGCCACTTCGCTCGGCTTGGGTGCCACGCAGGCGAACGCTGGTTTGAACGAGCTTTTTGGCGTCCCAATTGGCCAAACCTCTGAGATCGTGTTGATCTCGCTCATTACCGCCGTCGCGCTGGTCTCGGTTCTGCGCGGTCTTGATGGCGGGGTGAAGGTGTTGAGTGAGATCAACATGGGGCTGGCGGCGTTGCTGGCGCTGTTTACCCTGATCGTGGGGCCAACCGTATTCCTGCTCACGTTCTTTTGGGACTCGTTGGTGGCTTATATCGAATACCTGCCTGCGCTTGCCAATCCCTTTGGCCGTGAAGACGTGAACTTCAAACAGGGCTGGACGGCGTTCTATTGGGCATGGTGGATCAGCTGGTCACCCTTCGTGGGCATGTTTATCGCCCGCGTGAGCCGGGGCCGGACGGTGCGAGAGTTCATTATCTGCGTTTTGCTGATCCCTTCGATGGTCTGCGTGCTGTGGATGTCGATCTTTGGCGGCACGGCGATCCATCAGGTGCTGAACGATGGCTACACCGGCGCCCAAGATGCGGGTCTGCCGCTGCAGCTGTTCAAGATGCTGGATCAACTGCCGCTGGCCTCGATCACGTCGTTTATCGGCATCGTGCTGGTGGTGGTGTTCTTCGTCACCTCGTCTGACTCTGGCTCGCTGGTCATTGACACCATCACCGCAGGCGGCAAGGTCGACGCGCCGGTGCCGCAGCGGGTGTTCTGGTGCATTTTTGAAGGCGCCGTGGCGATCGCGCTGTTGATCGGCGGCGGTCTTGCGGCCTTGCAATCGATGGTGATCTCCACTGGTTTGCTCTTTACGCTGCTGCTGGTCTTCATGTGCTACTGTATCTTCCGGGGGCTACAGGACGAGCGGAATATCCGCTAAGACTCCGGCAGACTGACAAAGCGAACGGCGGCTCTTTGGAGCCGCCGTTTTTGTTTCATCGCTTGACCTTAGCAGCAGACCATTAGACCTTCTTGCCCATGAATATTGATTCCGAATGGGTCCGCGCCCAGTTTCCCGCCTTTGCCGAGCCGAGCCTTCAGGGACAGGCGTTTTTTGAGAACGCCGGTGGCTCTTACACATGTCAGCAGGTCATCGACCGGTTGGAGCGGTTCTACCGTCAGCGCAAGGTGCAGCCCTATGGCGCCTATGCGGCGAGCCAAGCGGGCGGTGCCGAGATGGACGAGGCGCGCAATCGCATGGCGGCCATTCTTGGCGTGACGCCTGAAGAGTTAAGTTTCGGCCCTTCGACCACGCAAAACACCTATGTTCTAGCGCAGGCTTTCGGCCAGATGATGCAGCCGGGCGAGGCGATTGTGGTGACCAACCAAGACCACGAGGCGAACTCCGGCCCGTGGCGGCGTTTGGCGGACCGCGGCATCGAGATCCGCGAGTGGCAGGTCGATCCCGAAACCGGACATTTGGACCCAACGGCGCTTGAAGACTTGTTGGATGAAAACGTGCGGCTCGTCTGTTTCCCGCATTGCTCCAACGTGGTGGGAGAGATCAATCCGGTGACAGAGATCACCGCGTTGGCCCATGCCGCAGGTGCCTTTGTCTGCGTCGATGGGGTGTCCTACGCGCCGCATGGCTTTGCTAATGTGGGGGAGTTGGGGCCGGATATCTATCTGTTTTCAGCCTATAAAACCTTTGGCCCCCATCAGGGGCTGATGGTGATCCGCAAGGCGCTGGCGGAACTGCTGCCAAATCAGGCGCACTACTTCAACGGTGACGTGCTCTATAAGCGTTTTACCCCTGCGGGGCCCGATCACGCGCAGGTCGCGGCCAGTGCGGGGATGGCGGATTATATTGATGCTTTCCATGCCCATCACATCGGGGGCGATGCAGATGCGACGGGGCGAGGGGTGGCCGTGCATGATGCGATGCGCGCACATGAGACCGGACTTTTGCAGTCGCTGCTCGATGCCATGGCCGCGCGCAATTCAGTGCGGGTGATCGGGCCGGCGGATGCAACCAAACGCGCACCAACGGTGGCGCTGGCGCTGGATCGTCCGGGGGCGGAGATGGCGCGGGCTTTGGCCGAGCGCGGCATTATGGCAGGCGGCGGGGATTTCTACGCGGGTCGCACCTTGCAAGCGATGAACGTGCCGCAGGACAAGGGCGTGCTGCGGCTGAGCTTCACTCATTACACCACGCAAGATGAGATGGATAAGCTGCTGAACGCGCTCGACGATTTGCTCTGAGCCTTGACGGGGGGACGGGGGCGCTATGTTTCGAGATCAACATAGGAGCCTGACCCGACCGTGAGCGAGACTTCCCCAATTATTCTGTGGTTCCGTCGCGATCTGCGGCTGAGCGACCATCCGGCTTTAACAGCGGCGTGCCAATCTGGACGTCCGGTCATTCCGCTGTTTATTCACGACGACCAAACCGAGGCTTTGGGCGTCGCGCCGAAGTTCCGGCTGGGGCTGGCACTTGCGTGTTTGAGCGAGACGCTTGAAGAGAAAGACAGTCGGTTGATCCTGCGCCGAAAGGGCGACGCGCTGAAGGTTCTGCGCGAGGTGATCGAGGAGACCGGGGCCGGCGCGGTCTATTGGAGCCGGCTCTATGACCCGGCGGCAAAAGAGCGCGACAGCCGTATCAAAGAGACGCTGAAGGACGATGGCATCGAGGCCTGTAGTTTCTCGGGGCATCTTATGTTCGAGCCTTGGACTGTCGAGACCAAGACCGGTGGATATTACAAGGTCTTCACCCCCTATTGGAAGGCCGTGCGTGGCCGGGATGTGGCCGAGCCGCTTTCCACGCCGCGTGACATTCCCACGCCGAAGTCGTGGCCCGCCAGTGACAGTCTTAGCGATTGGGCAATGGATGCGGAAATGCAGCGTGGGCGCGATGTGGTACGGCCCTTCGTACGCTTAGGGGAGGCCGCGGCACAGTCCCGCTTGGGCGTCTTTATGGCGGATATTGTCGAAGGCTACGATGAGAGCCGCGACAAACCTGGCGAAGACGGCACGTCGGAGATGTCCGAGCATTTGACGCTGGGCGAGATCAGCCCGGCGCAATGTTGGCACGCAGGCCAACGCGCGATGCAAGAGGGCAAGCGGGGGGCCGAGACATTCCTCAAGGAACTGGCATGGCGCGAGTTTGCCTACCACCTGATGCACCATAGCCCGCGCATCGTGGATAAGAACTGGCGTGAGGAATGGGACGCATTTCCTTGGAACGAAGACGAGCGCCGCGCCGAAGTGTTGGCATGGAAACAGGGGCGCACCGGGGTGCCATTCGTCGATGCCGCGATGCGCGAATTGCAGGTTACGGGACGGATGCACAACCGGGGCCGGATGATTGTTGCGAGTTACCTGACCAAACACCTGATGTGTCACTGGCGCATTGGCCAGAAGTGGTTTGAAGAACATCTGATCGATTGGGACCCGGCCAATAACGCCATGGGCTGGCAATGGGCCGCAGGTTCTGGCCCTGATGCGTCCCCCTTCTTTCGCATTTTTAACCCCGAAACCCAGCTTGATCGCTTTGACAAGGACCGCGCCTACACCCGCCGCTGGATCGCCGAAGGGCGGACAAACCCCAGCGACGACGCGCTGGCCTTTTTTGATGCGATCCCGCGCCGTTGGAAGATGTCGCCGGATGATGACTACCCCGACCCGATCGTCGATCTGTCCGAAGGGCGGGAACGCGCACTCGACGCCTATCGCAATCGTTAAGCATAAACATTTGTCAAATGGGGCGAGGGAGTTAGTCTTCTCTCACGCGCAATCAATTGAACGGGCCAGTGCATGTATCTGACGACCACCGAAGGGCAAAAAGACCTGCCGCGTTACTTTTCCCATGTCTTTGCCATGGCGCAGCAGATGCAGCACGGGCGGGTAGATTTCATCCTTCCAGATGGCCGCCGCTTTCGCGCAGATGCCGCCAAACCCGGACCGGTGGCCGAGCTGCGCATCCACAACCCAGACCTCTTTGCTCGGCTAATCCGCGAGGGCGATCTGGGCTTTTGTGATGCCTATCTGGATGAATGGTGGTCCACGCCCGACCTTCAAGCCTTTATGGATCTGGTGCATGCGGGGAACGAGACGGTCTATGACGGTTTCCCCGGCCAGGGGCTGCTGCGCAACCTAGAGAAATTCCGCTTTTGGTTGCAGCGCAACAACCGCAAGCAGGCCAAGCGCAACATTGGTCGGCACTACGATCTGGGCAATGAATTCTACGGCCTATGGCTGGATGACACGATGACCTATTCCTCGGCCCTGTTCGAGGACGGTGCGCAGATGTCTATGGAAGCGGCCCAGCGGGCGAAATACAAATCTATGGTCGATCAGATGGATGTCAAACCGGGCGAGCATGTGCTTGAAATTGGCTGCGGCTGGGGTGGCTTTGCGGAATATGCGGCTGCGGAGCGGGGGCTCAAGGTCACGGCGCTTACGATCAGCCGCGCGCAGTTTCACTATGCGCAAGAACGCATTGAAAAGGCCGGGCTTTCCGACAAGGTAAAGATCAAGCTGCAAGACTACCGCGACGAGGCGGGCAGTTATGACGGCATCGCCAGTATCGAGATGTTCGAGGCGGTGGGCGAACAATATTGGCCGGTCTATTTCGACACGCTGCGCAAACGGCTCAAACCTGGAAAGGCCGCGACGCTGCAAATTATCACGGTGTCCGACAGCCGTTGGGAGGTCTATAAACGGGGGGTGGATTTCATTCAGAAGTACATCTTTCCGGGCGGCATGTTGCCCAGCCCCTCGGCGCTGCGCCAACAGGTGGAACGCGCAGGGCTGATGGTGGACCGCTCGGTCGAGTTTGGCAAAAGCTATGACATCACATTGCGGCGTTGGCATGAGACCTTCAACCGTAAGTGGGACCAGATCGCTGAACTTGGCTTTGACGAGCGTTTTCGCCGCATGTGGAATTTTTACCTCACTTCCTGCGCTGCGACATTTGACAGTGGAAATTGCGACGTGACGCAGATTACGGTACGGCGACCCGCGTAAAGCAGCGCAGGAAGACCGCAGGAGCCGAAAAAATGCCGAGTGCCGCAAGACTTATGGGGGCCGTCTGTCTTTCGGCTTTGGCCTTTGTCCTGTCGGGGATGGTCATCCCCTTAATGCCCGAAAGCACGGATTTCGGGTATTTCGTGCCGCTGAATATGGTGTTGGGGCTGGGCATCGGCTGGGTGGTGATGGGCTCGCGCGCGGGCCGAGGCACCACGGCGGCGATCAACAACGGTTTTGCCGGTGCCTTTGTGCTGATGCTTTGGGGGATCGGCGTGCAAGCGGCCTATGAGATGTTCCGCCGGGCGATGCGCAACCGCTATGATGACCCCTTTGAGGCTTTGGTAGCGGTGTTTCAGATCGCTGCCGAATATGGGCTGATGGTGGCCACGGCACCAATCGCCATTGCACTTGTCGTGGGCGCTGTTATCTGCGGGTTGCTCACTGAATTTGCTTTTAACCGTTGGCCCTGATCTATGCGAAATCTTTTTATTTACGGCTCTTTGCGGCATCTGCCGCTTCTTGAAATTGTGCTGGGGCGCCCGGCCTCAGACCTTGACCTCAGCCCCGCCAAATTGCCCGACCACCGGGTATCCGCCGCTGCCGAAGGCCCGTTTCCGACGATTGCTGCAGAGCCGGGGGCAGAGGCGGAGGGGCTTTTGATCCGGGGGCTGAGCGAGGCAGACTTTGCGCGGCTGGACTTCTACGAGGGTGCTTTTGACTACGATTTGCTGCCCCTGACCCTTGCAGATGGGCAAAAGGCTGAAGTCTATCTGCCGCAACCCGGACGCTGGCAGGCGAATGGCCCGTGGTCGCTCACGCAATGGGAGGCGGATTGGGCGGCGCTGTCGTGCCATGCCGCGCGGGAGGTGATGGGCTATATGGGCCGCAATACGCAGGCCGAGGTCGATGCCATGTTCCCAATGATCCGCCGCCGCGCCTATCAGCAGGTCTTGGCCGAGCAGGGACAACATGATCCCTTGACTCTGCACGGCAAGATCGAAATTGCGCGTCGTGAACGGGTCTATGCGAATTTCTTTGCCTTGGATGAGTTCGATCTGCGGCATGAGACCTTTGCCGGCGGCATGTCCGCGCAGATGGAGCGTGCCGTCTTCGTGAGCGCCGACGCCGCCTTGGTGCTGCCCTATGACCCGGTGCGCGACCGGGTGCTGCTGGTGGAACAATTGCGCATGGGGCCGCTGGCACGCGGCGATGCAACTTGCTGGCAACTTGAACCCATCGCCGGTCATATTGATGTGGGCGAGACTGCAGAGCAGGCCGCGCGGCGCGAAGCACATGAGGAAGCGGGGATCATTTTGGGCCGCTTGGAGCCGGTCGGCAATGTCTATGCCTCGCCCGGCAATGCGACCGAATTTTTTCACATCTTCGTGGGGCTGGCTGATCTGCCGGACGCGGTAACGGGCACCGGCGGGCTGGCATCAGAGCATGAAGATATCCGCTCGCACCTTATGTCCTTTGACGATCTGATGGCCTTGGCCGATGCGCAGGCGCTGGCGAATGCGCCCTTGGTGGCAAGCGCCTATTGGCTGGCCCGCCACCGTGACCGCTTGAGGTCTGAAGAGGCGGAGTCTACACCGGAAACAACATGAATTGGGGGCTATTATGCTTGTTGCATCTGATCTGGCCGAGGCCATTGGAAACACGCCGCTGATCCGGCTGCGCCGGGCGAGCGAGGAAACCGGCTGCGAGATATTGGGCAAGGCGGAGTTTATGAACCCCGGCCAATCGGTCAAAGACCGCGCGGCGCTGTTCATTATCCGCGACGCCATCGCACGCGGTGAGTTAAAGCCGGGCGGCACGATTGTCGAAGGCACGGCTGGCAACACCGGCATCGGCTTGGCGCTTGTGGGCGCGTCCATGGGGTTCAAGACCGTGATCGTCATCCCTGAGACGCAGTCTCAGGAAAAGAAAGACATGCTGCGTCTGGCGGGTGCGGAATTGGTGCAAGTCCCTGCAGCGCCTTACAAGAACCCCAATAACTTTGTGCGCTATTCCGAACGGTTGGCCAAGGAACTTGCCAAAACCACGCCCGAAGGGGTCATCTGGGCCAATCAATTCGACAATGTCGCGAACCGGCAGGCACACATCGAAACCACCGGTCCCGAGATTTGGGAGCAAACTGGCGGCAAGGTTGATGGCTTCTGCTGCGCGGTAGGCTCTGGCGGCACGCTGGCCGGGGTGGCGATGGCCTTGCAGCCCAAAGGTGTCAAGATCGCTTTGGCCGACCCCGACGGGGCTGCGCTGCACAGCTATTACACCCAAGGCGAGTTGAGCGCCGAAGGCAGCTCAATAGCCGAAGGGATCGGGCAGGGGCGGATCACCGCCAATCTCGAAGGGTTCACCCCTGACTACAGCTATAACATCTCCGACGAAGAAGCGCTGCCGGTGGTCTTTGATCTGCTGGAGCATGAGGGGCTTTGCCTTGGTGCGTCTTCGGGCGTGAACGTGGCGGGAGCTGTCCGGATGGCACGCGAAATGGGGCCGGGGCATACCATCGTGACAGTGCTTTGCGACTTTGGGACGCGCTATCAGTCCAAACTGTTTAACCCCGAATTCCTGCGCGAACAGGGGTTGCCGACACCCGGTTGGCTCGACAGCGCGCCGCAATCCATTCCCGGCGTCTTTGAGGATACATGACCCTGATAATGCGACGACTTTTCAGCCTTGCCGCGCTGTTGGTCTGGCTGACCGGCGCGGTATTTGCCCAAGAGCCCGAAACACTTGATTTTAACGAGTGGGACAAACTGGCCACCACGGCCGAAGAGGCCGTGGATTCAGACGACACCACCGAAGACATGCTGGAGGTGCTCCGCGCCCGGCTGGTAGACTACCGCGAGAAGTTCGACGCGGCGCGGGGGGCGAATGCCACACGCATCGCAACGATGCGCGAGCAATTGGCCGCCTTGGGGACACCGCCAGAAGGTGAGACCGCCGAGCCTGAACCCCCCGAGGTTGCCGCCAACCGGGTAGAACTGACGCAGCAATTGAACACGCTTTTGGCTCCGGTACAGCGGGCCGAAGCGGCGTTTTTGCGTGCGGATGCGCTGATTGGTCAGATCGACAAGGCCATGCGGGATCGCCAGACAGAGCAACTGCTTCAAGTCGTCGGCACGCCGCTGAACCCGGCCCATTGGCGCATCGCGCTAGACGATCTGACGGCGGCCGCCCGCGACATTGCAGCCGAAGCGCCCGACGACGTGACGGAGGCGCGCAAGACCCTGCGCGGCTCTCTTCCGGCTGTGCTCTTGCTGAGCATTCTGGGGCTGGTCTTGATCTTCAAAGGTCACGATTGGTCGACCATGATCGTCAGCCGCCTGCAACAGTTTGGCGCGCGCGGCTTTGGTATTTGGCGCTTTGTTGTCTCGCTTTTGCGGATCATTCTGCCGACGGGCGGATTGGTTTTGATCGCCATGGCGGTACATGCCACCGGGCTGCTTGGCCCACGCGGCAACGCGCTGGTGCGTCTGCTGCCGGTTGTCGGCGGCGCGATGTTGGGCGTTCGCTGGGTGTCGGAACGGGTGTTTTCGCGCGATGAGGACGAAGCACTTATCCTTTTGCCGCGAGAGCAGCGCAAGGCGATCCGGTTTTACGTCAGCATCATCACGGTCACCATCATCCTCGGCGCGCTGATCGCGGCGGTTTTTGAAGGCAATGACCCGGCAGAAACCACCGAAGCTGTGCTGCGACTGCCCGTTATGCTGCTAAGCGCCTTTGCTCTTTTCCGCATCGGACAAATCCTGCGCAGCTACGCCGACCCGCAGACCGACACGCCTGAGAGCGAAGACATGCGGAGCTCGACCTTTGGCCGCGTTGTGCGCGGGCTGGGGCTGGGGGCTGTAGTCGTCGCCGTTGTGGCCCCGTTGTTGCTGGTTACCGGCTATTACAATGCTGCCGTCTCGCTGCTGCCGCCCTATGTGACCACGTTGGTCCTGCTAGGGCTGGTGATGTCCTTGCAGCGGTTCCTCGCGGATGTCTATGGCGCCGTGACCGGGCAGGGGGTGCAGGCCCGCGAGGCGCTGATGCCGGTGCTTTTTGGTATGGTGCTGCTGCTGTTGTCGCTGCCGCTCATGGCATTGGCATGGGGCGCACGTGTCACTGACCTCACCGAACTTTGGGCGCTGTTCAGTCGGGGCTTCTCCTTTGGTGAGACACGCATCCGCCCGACCGATTTCTTGTCCTTCGCGATCATCTTTGTGATCGGCTATGGCGTGACACGCGCTATTCAGGGGGCGCTGCGCAACAATGTGCTGCCCAAAACGCGCATGGATATCGGTGGGCAGAATGCCATTATCTCGGGGCTGGGCTATATCGGTATCTTCCTCGCGGCACTGCTGGCGATCACCGGCGCGGGGATCGATCTGTCTGCGCTCGCCTATGTCGCCGGGGCGCTCTCGGTCGGGATCGGTTTTGGTCTGCAAAACGTGGTGTCAAACTTTGTGTCGGGTATCATCTTGCTCATCGAACGCCCCATTTCCGAAGGCGACTGGATCGAGGTAGGGGGCCAGATGGGCTATGTGCGCGACATCTCCGTGCGCTCCACCCGTATTGAGACATTTGACCGGACCGATGTGATTGTCCCCAACGCCGATCTCATCAGCGGCACGGTGACCAACTTTACCCGCGGCAACACAGTAGGTCGGTTGATCGTCCCTGTCGGTGTTGCCTATGGCACCGATACCAAGCGGGTTGAGAGCCTGTTGCAAGAGATTGCCGAAGCTCAGCCCATTGTGTTGGCAAACCCGGCGCCCAGCATCCTCTTTTTGAACTTCGGAGCCGATGCGCTTGAGTTCGAAGTGCGCTGCTATCTGCGCGATGTGAACTGGATGATGAAGGTCAAGAACGACATCAACCATGCCATTGCTGAACGGTTCAAAGCCGAAGGGATTGAAATTCCCTTTGCGCAGCGCGACCTTTGGCTACGCAACCCGGAAGTTCTGAAAACCCAACCCTCGGAGCCACAGGAATGACCCGCGAACTCTACCGCGAAGACAGCTATCTACGTGATGCCAAAGCCCGCGTGGCCGCGCTGACGCCCGAAGGGGGCATCATCCTCGACAGCAGCCTGTTTTATCCCACCGGCGGCGGCCAGCCCGGCGACAGCGGTTGGATCAGTTGGGACAACCAAACGCTCAGCATCGCCACCACCGTGCGTGATCGCGACACCGGCGGGATCGTTCTGGTCCCCGCCGAGCCGCGCGCGCTGCCGCCCGTGGGCGCCTACGTTACCCAAGAGCTCGACTGGGACCGCCGCCACAAGCACATGCGCGTCCATACGGCGCTGCACCTGCTGTCCGTGGTAATTCCTGAAGCCGTGACAGGCGGGCAGATCTCGGCCACCCATGGGCGGCTCGACTTCAACATGCCCGACGCGCCACAGGACCGCGAAGAGCTTGAAGACCTGCTAAACCACTACGTCTCGCTCGACGCAAAGGTCAGCGAAGATTGGATCACCGAGGAAGAACTCGACGACGCGCCTGAGTTGATCAAAACCATGTCCGTAGCCCCGCCGCGGGGCCGGGGAGACATCCGGTTGGTTCGCATTGGCGAGGCTACAGCCCCCATAGACCTGCAACCCTGTGGCGGCACCCATGTCGCGCGCACCGGCGAGATTGGTGCCCTGCGTTTGGGCAAAATCGAGAAAAAAGGCCGGCTCAACCGCCGCGTCTATGTCCATCTTGACGCCTAAGCGAAATTATCCGTCAAAACCGAAGATTTCGCCCTTGCAACTCCCGCCCCCCCCAAGCTAAACCCCGCATCAACGGAGCGGTGGCCGAGTGGTCGAAGGCGCACGCCTGGAAAGTGTGTAGGCGGGAGACCGTCTCCAGGGTTCGAATCCCTGTCGCTCCGCCATAACCTCAATCGATCACTGCCTTTGTGCTCATATCTTGCGCGGACATCACTGCCGAGAGGTTGGTTCGCGCACGTGTTAGGCAATTCCAACTCTCCAGAAATGCTGAATAATCTGCGACACTGTGGGTCGCATTGCGGGCGCGTCATGTCTCATCAAAATAGAGCAAATCACTGATTTCCGCGCAGCCGTTAACCTCGCGTTGTGCGGCAGAACGAGCCCTTGCAACTGGGGGTGATTTTGGGTCTCCTCTCCCCATCAGAACACGATGAGATGTTCACCCACCACGAGGAGAATCCCGATGAAATTTCGCAAGACGATGACCGCCTCCGCGCTGGCATTGGGCTTGGCGCTTCAGGCGCAGGCCGCTGATGTCCCCGAAGGCGTGACGCTGGCCGATGAGCAGACCTATACGTTCTGGCTTCTGGACGCGATCAAGTCGATGGACCCGCAGATCAACACCGATGTCGAAGGCTCGGACGTGCTGCGCAACCTTTTTGAAGGTCTCTACAATGAGGATGGCAACGGTGAACTGGTGCCGGGTGTCGCGCTCGATCACAAGGTCTCGGAAGACGGCAAGACCTACACGTTTAACCTTCGCGAGGACGCGAAATGGTCGAACGGTGAGCCGGTTACAGCAAATGACTTTGTTTATTCCTGGCGTCGTTTGGCCGATCCGGCGACCGCTTCGGAATACGCCTGGTACATGGAGTTGATGCAGGTCGAGAACGCGCCCGAGATCATCGCCGGGGATAAATCTCCCGAAGAGCTGGGCATCCGCGCCGTTGATGACCACACGCTTGAGGTCAAGATCACCACGCCGCTGCCCTATTTCCCGCAGATGCTGGTGCACGGCTCAACCTTCCCCGTGCTCCAAAGCGTGGTTGAGGAACATGGTGACGACTGGACCGACGCAGGCACCCTTGTGGGCAACGGCGCGTATAAACTGGTCGAGCACCAGTTGGGTGAGCGGGTCGTGATGGAAAAGAGCGACACCTATTGGGATGCCGAGAATGTAGTGATGGAGAAGATCACCGCTCTGACCATCAACGACGTGAACCAAGCCCTGACCCGCTATTTGGCGGGCGAATTGGACCGTGTTGACATCCCCGCCGGTCAGTATCCACGGCTGAAGAAAGAGTACCCCGAGCAGGCTGTCTCGACGCCTTACAACTGTTCCTACATCTACATGCTTAACGTGGGCGAGAAGGGGCCAGAGGCATTGAAAGATGTGCGCGTGCGCAAGGCACTGGCCTATGCCATCGACCGCGACATCATCGTCGAGCGCATTCTGCAAGGCGGGCAGAAGCCGTCCTACAACTGGACCCATTGGGCGATTGCTGACTTCGAGCGTCCCGAACTCGACTGGGCCGACAATATGGATCAGGCGCAGCGCGTAGAGAAGGCCAAGGAACTCCTGGCCGAAGCAGGCTATGGCCCCGACAACCCGCTGGACTTGACGTTGCAGTACAACACTTCGGAAGATCACAAAAAGATCGCCATCGCTGCGTCACAGATGCTCAAACAGGTCGGCGTGAACCTCACGCTCGACAACTATGAGTGGAAGGTCCACACCGACCGGATGCAGAGCCAAGACTACGACATGGCGCGCTATGCGTGGTGCGGGGACTATAACGAGGCCTCCACTTATCTCGATCTGCTGACTTCCTATTCTGGTCATAACAATGGCGAATTCTACAATGACGCCTATGACAAGCTCATGAAGGACAGCAAAACCGCCGAAGATCCGCAGCCGCTCTATCAAGAGGCTGAGAAGATCTTGGCCGAGGAAATGCCGATCATTCCAATCTACCATTACGCGAATGTCGACATGATTGCCGAAGACATCGAAGGTCTGCCCGAAAACAACGTGAACAACACATGGTACGGCAAAGACCTGTATCGCGTCGCCGAGTAACCCCTCGACATTTGGGCAGCCCTGCGTTTATGCGGGGCTGCCTTTATCTTTTGTACTTCCCTGAACCCGTATCCGGAGCGCGTGCCCCTTGCTCAGTTACATTCTCAAGCGCCTTGCCATCGCGATCCCGACGCTGCTGGTGCTGATTATCATTTCTTTTCTTCTGATGCATTCCGCACCCGGCGGGCCGTTCACGTCAGAGCGCGAATTGCCGCCGCAGGTGTTGGCAAACCTCAACGCGAAATACGGGTTGGACGATCCGCTGTGGAAGCAGATCGGCAGCTATGTCTGGGGCATCGTCACCGAGTTCGATTTCGGTCCGAGCTTTGTTTATAAAGACCGCTCGGTGAACGAGATCATCGCCCAAGGTTTCCCGATCACGTTGACCTATGGGTTGTTGTCCTTTGCTGTTGCCGTAATCGTTGGCGTAAGCCTTGGCGTTGCCGCCGCCGTGCGGCACAATTCGGCGCTGGATTATGCCGCCGTGGGCGTCTCCATCGGCGCGCAGGTGTTGCCGAACTTCGTTATGGCGCCGATCCTCGTGCTGGTCTTCACGCTCTGGCTCGGCTGGCTGCCCGGCGGTGGCTGGCAGGGGCCGGAATATTGGATCATGCCGGTGATCGCGTTGTCGACGTCCTTCATGGCGTCCATCGCGCGGATCACGCGGTCTTCAATGCTTGAGGTGCTGACCTCAAACCACATCCGCACCGCCCGCGCCAAAGGGTTGCCTGAACGCCGCGTGATTATGCGCCATGCGCTCAAGCCCGCGATGCTGCCGGTTATCTCCTATCTCGGGCCAGCCTTCGTGGCGATGATCACCGGCTCAGTGGTGGTCGACATCTATTTCTCCACCGGCGGCATTGGCAAAGCCTTTGTCGACAGTGCGCTGAACCGCGACTACGCGGTGATGATGGGAGTGACGATCCTCGTGGGCGCGCTGACTATTTTCTTCAACCTCGTGGTCGATATCCTGTATGGATGGATCGACCCCAAGATCCGGTACTGACATGGTGATGACATCCGAACAACGGGTCGAGGCCACCGAGATCGCGGGCAAGGGGCGTTCCCCCTGGGCCGACGCGCGGCGGCGGTTCTTTCGCAACAAGGCGGCGCTGATGGGGCTGGTGATCCTCGGCTTCGTCGTGGCATTCGCGCTTTTCGGCAACAGCCTCGCGCAGTGGTCGAACGAGGAACTCGATTATAACGTCATGGGCCAGATCGTCGAACTCGGCGGTCCGTCCATCGAAAGCGGTCACTACTTCGGCACCGACGATCTGGGCCGCGACCTCTTCGCCCGCACCGTGCAGGGCACGCAGATCAGCCTCGCCGTGGGTCTCGTCGGCGCCCTCATCGCCTGTATCGTCGGCACGCTCTACGGCGCGGTGGCGGGCTACTTCGGCGGACGCACCGACAGCATCATGATGCGGCTCGTCGATATCTTCATGGCCGTGCCTTACATGTTCGTGCTGATCCTGCTGCTGGTGATGTATGGCCGGTCGATCACAATCCTTTTCGCCGGTGTCGGATTAATTTCGTGGATGGAGATGGCCCGCATCGTGCGCGGCCAGACCCTGACCATCAAGGGCCGCGAATTCGTCGAGGCCGCCCGCGCCACCGGCGTCTCGGCCCCGGTCATCATCCTGCGCCATATCGTGCCGAACCTGCTGGGCGTGATCGCCGTCTATGCCACGCTGCTGGTACCGCTGATGATCCTGACCGAGAGCTTCATCTCCTTCCTCGGCCTTGGCGTACAGGAGCCGCTGACCTCCCTCGGGGCGCTGATCTCCGAAGGGGCGGGCACCATCGCCTATGGCACCACCTGGCAGCTGGGCTTCCCGCTGCTGTTCTTCTGTCTCACGCTTTTCGGCCTGTTCTTTATCGGCGACGGACTGCGTGACGCTCTCGACCCTAAGGATCGCTGATGTCTCTGCTCGAAATCGACAAGCTCTCCGTCACCTTCGACGGCGAAGACGGCCCCGTGCATGCGGTCAACGACCTGTCGCTCTCGATCAACCGGGGTGAGACCCTCGGCATCGTTGGCGAAAGCGGCTCGGGCAAATCGCAGACGGCCTTTTCGATCATGGGGCTGCTCGCACCCAACGGGCGCACCGGGGGCTCGATCCGTTTCGACGGGCAGGAGATCTTGGGAGCGAAGCCGAAGGTGCTGAACAAGATACGCGCCGAGCGCATCGCGATGATCTTTCAAGACCCGATGACCTCGCTCAATCCCTACATGCGGATCAGCGACCAGATGACCGAGGTGCTGACCCTGCACCAAGGACTGTCCAAACGGGACGCACTAGCGGAATCGGTGCGGATGCTCGACGCGGTGAAAATCCCGGCGGCCAAGGAGCGCATTCGTCTTTTCCCGCATGAGTTCTCAGGCGGCATGCGCCAGCGGGTGATGATCGCCATGTCGCTGCTGTGCAAGCCGGACCTCTTGATCGCCGACGAGCCGACCACGGCGCTCGACGTCACAGTGCAGGCGCAGATCATGGACCTGCTGGGCGATCTGCAAAAGGATTTCGGCATGGCCACGATCCTCATTACCCATGACCTCGGCGTTGTCGCAGGCTTCTGCGAGCGGGTGCTGGTGATGTATGGTGGCCGGGTGATGGAGCAGGGGCCGACCGAGCCGCTCTTTGCTGAGCCGACGCATCCCTATACCCGCGGCTTGCTTGCCGCCGTACCACGCGTCGACGACGAGGACGCCACGATGAAGGCGATACCCGGCAACCCGCCCAACATGGCCGCCCCGCCCCAAGGCTGCCCCTTCCGCCCGCGCTGCAACTACGCCGGTGACGACTGCCGCGTCATGCCGCCGCTCGCAGCCTTCGACACAGGCCGTGCCCGCGCTTGCCACCGTCCCATCGCGGAGGTCACCGCATGAGCCCGCTTCTGTCCGTTCGCGACCTGCACGTAAAATTCCCCATCACCCGCGCCGGGGACATGCCTTGGACCAAACCGCGCTTTCTGCATGCGGTGAACGGGGTCAGCTTTGATCTGGAGCCGGGCAAGACGCTGGGCGTCGTCGGTGAATCCGGTTGCGGGAAATCCACGCTTGCGCGCGGGTTGATCCAGATGGTCCCGGCAACAGGGCAAGTGAAGTGGCGCGGCGAGACCGATCTGCTGTCGCTTTCCCCCCGCCAGATAAAACCCTACCGCTCCGAGATCCAGATGGTGTTTCAAGACCCGCTGGCCTCGCTCAACCCACGCATGACGCTGGGCCAGATTATTGCCGAGCCGCTGCGCACCCATCGGCCCGAGGTGTCAGGCAAGGAACGCCGCGCCCGCGTGGCGCAGATGATGGAGCGCGTTGGCTTGCTGCCGCAGATGATCAACCGCTACCCGCATGAATTCTCAGGCGGCCAGTGCCAACGCATTGGCATCGCCCGTGCGCTGATCGTGGAACCAAAGCTGCTGATCTGCGACGAGCCGGTCTCGGCCCTCGACGTCTCGATCCAAGCGCAGGTGATCGAACTGCTGAAAGAGTTGCAACGCGATCTGGGCTTGGCGATGATCTTCATCGCCCATGACCTGAGCGTGGTGAAGAACATTTCGGACGAGGTCATGGTGCTCTATCTGGGTCGGGTTATGGAAAAGGCGCCAAAAGCGCTGCTTTATGACAATCCCCAGCATCCCTACACCCAAGCACTGCTCTCTGCCGTGCCGATCCCCGATCCGGTAGCGGAACGCGCCAAACAGATCGTGCCGATGACCGGTGACATGCCGTCACCGATGAATCCGCCGTCCGGCTGCGTGTTCCGAGGCCGTTGTCCGCGCGCGCAAGCCGATTGCGCTGAAGTCGTGCCGCAGCCCGACGATGATCTGCACCGCGTGGCCTGCATCCATCCCGGTCCAATGCGGGACAGTGAGTTGGCGCAACACGCCGCGGGTTAAACCCGCAGGTTTGTTCGCCTCGTTTCTACTCTGGCACATGAGCGCCAGCACTTGCAGCGCGGCGTGGTCGCTTTGTATGACCTACCGCCGGTTTTAATAGGGCGCGGCCTTAATCCGCGCCCCAAGTTCACGCGTCTTAGCGCGGTGGGCTGCAAATGCCCGCGTCATCACAGAACACGCCAGCAAGTCCGCCAATGATCGCACCGTGGTCAGCGTTTTCATCCAAAGCTTTTGCCGCGCCATAGCCGAGCGCCGCGCCCGCAAGCCCGCGCTCCACATCGCTATCGAGTGCAAGATTAGGGGCGCAGGCAGAGGTAAGCGCTAAGGCGGCGATGAGGGGGTAGAGTAGTTTCATGTTCGTCTCCTGTGGGGCCGAGGATGGACCGTCGGCATTGTCGAGTATCGGGAAGGCCGCAAAGAATCGTGCTCCCGCAGCCCCCGACCGATGCATGTCCCTTACGCCACAGGGCCGCTGATATCCGATTGCGCAGATGGGTTTAGAACCTGCTATCCAATATCAAAGCGACTAATTGTTCGACTTGAGGCCCCCAGCTCAAACCCACAGGCCAAGAAACACGCCGCACGCTCCGCCAGCGCCAAACGCGATTGTCGGATGATGGCCCCATGAAACCTGCCGCGCAGCCTTGAGAACGGCGCTTGTCATCTTGTGGCAAATTTACCGGAATGCCGGACCATGCGCCCAAACGGTCATCGAATAGCGTATGCCACTTTTGACCGGCGATACCTGATGGAGCGTGAAACTAGGAAAAATGCAGACACTCCCCTGGGCGCGATTGGCGGTGAGAATTTGGACGCCCGGCATGATCTCCAGATCGCCGCCTTCGTAGGTATCGGAGCGGCTTAGTTGCAGCACAAGGGTAAGCTTCCGTTTTCGAGAAAGGCGCCCGCCGCCAATATCGGAATGCCAAGCGAAGTGACCGCTCTCTGACGATTTGTAGATTGCCACTTGGGGGCTTTCAGCAAATTCGCGCAGATCGAACCCAAACTGATCCCCATTTGCTTGCCGAACCAGCTCGATCAGGCGTTCCATAACCCAATCCATGCCTGGCATGTTATCTGTCCAGACCAGCTCGGCTTTGCGAAGATTATGATCCTTGTTGTGGCCAACGAGGAGTGCTTCGTCGGTTGGCACATCCGAAATAGCCGCAATAACGCGCTCACATTCATATTTGCTAAAGGCGTCAGGTATCGCATGTAATGAGAGCAATCTATCCACCTTTTCGAATGGTTAAAGAGACCGCGTTGGCGCGTGGGGGGCGTCTGTCGCTCGACCGCCGGGATCTCGCTCATACCTCGTAACAGGGTTCGACTGCTGATGCTGTCGCGTTCGCGACACCCGCAAAATCCGGTGAAAATATAACAAACCGAAGAATGTGAAATAAATCCATCGTTTCGCTCACTCCGAAAGATGCGCGGCGCTTAACGCTCCTTTCATCGGTTTGCGTCAGTCTCCTTCTGTGGTTATTGGCAGAGGGGCTGGAATGATCTGGATGGGACCGCCTTGCTGTCTGTCAGAGCTTTGGGCGGCTTTCCTCCGTACACTTAGCGCGGCGGTGTTACCGGATGTTGCATGATCCAACGCAGACCCGACCTACCGGAGCACGCCCCGTCAAACGCGTCGTCATCGTCGACGATTCCCGAGCCATCCGCGCTTGGTTGCGGCAACTCTTGCAACAAGATCCCCGCTTGTTGGTGGTGGGCGAAGCGCATGACGCGCAGAGCGCGCGAGAGGTGATTAAGCAAACCAATCCAGATGTGCTCACCCTCGATGTGCAGATGCCCGGCATGTCTGGATTGGCCTTCCTTGAGCGTCTTATGTCGCTTCATCCAATGCCGGTTGTGATGGTTTCGGCCTCGACGGAAAACGGATCAGATACGGCGATTCAAGCGCTGTCGTTGGGCGCGGTCGACTGCATTGTAAAGCCGGGGCATGCGGGCCAAAGCCTTCCGGCGCGTGATATTGCGAGACGGGTCTATGCGGCAGCCTGCAGCCAATATCAGCCCATCCTGAAACGGCCCGCGTTACGGTCTGCCGTGCCCCCGGACGTCTCTGAACAGAATGGCCCGATCGTGCTGATCGGTGCTTCGACAGGCGGCGTGTCAGCGCTTGAGACTGTCTTGTCGGATATGGATTACAACGGGCCGCCGACCGTCATCGTGCAGCATATGCCAAGAGCCTTTCTTGTTAGTTTCGCAAAACTGCTTGATCGCAATGTGCCGCATGACGTCGGCATGGTAGACGACCGCGTCCCGCTGCGTGCAGGGCAGGTGCGGCTTGCCCCTGAAATGGGGCGGCAAACTGAATTGACCCGGCGCAATGGGCTTTGGCAAGGACATCTGCGTGATGATGTCGAGCGGGGTTTGCATTGCCCGTCTGTGGACGCGCTGTTTTGCTCTGCGGCGCCCTATGGCCATGATGTGATTGCGGTCATCTTGACCGGTCTGGGTCAGGATGGGACGGAAGGGCTGCGCCTTTTGCATCGCTCGGGGGCCCATACCATTGGACAAGATGCCGCCAGTTCGGTGGTTTACGGCATGCCCAAATCGGCGTGGGAGGCCGGCGTGATTGACCAACAATTGCCAGTACAGGATATTGGTCAAGCGATTAACGCCGCCGTGATGGCCCATAGTCGGCGAAGGCGCTGCCAATGAGTGAAATGATTGTCATCACCCAAGGACAATATGCTGTGTCCGGCGATCCTGATGTGACGATTGCCACCGTTCTGGGGTCCTGTGTGGCTTGCTGCCTTTGGGACAAAATTGGCGGCTTGGGCGGGATGAATCACATGCTGCTGACTCAACGACAGCGGGGCAATATGTCATGTGATGCGCTTGGCGTGAATGCGATGGAGCTTTTGATCAATGAGCTGCTTAAACTGGGCGCACGACGAGATCGGTTGCAGGCTAAAGTCTTTGGCGGGGCGCGTATGGTTGATGGGCTATCGGATATTGGCTCGGCAAATGCGGCGTTTACACTGGATTTTTTGGCGCGCGAGGGGATTGCCTGCACGGCGCAATCCTTAGGCGGTATCACTGCGCGGCAAATTCGGTTTTGGCCTGCCAGCGGGATAGTGCGCCAGAAAGTCACGCCGATAAGCATCGTGAATGAAAGCGTGCCGCAAGCAACAGCAGATGCGCAGGGCAATGGGCTGGAACTGTTTTAGACACCGGTAAGAGATCAGTCGGAACTGACAGGTTCAAAACAGATCCACACTGCCTGCTATGTCTAGAGTCGTCAGCGCGTGACCAGACAAGGGGGCATCGAACAGCGCTTTGGTGCTGCCCAAGCGCATCCGACCCCGGATCTGAACCGGATCTTGCAGAGCCGACACGCCAGCTTCATCTGAGCGGGCCAAAAGCATGGTGAGAACTGACAGGTCTTCAAGCGATTGGCGCAGGTAATCAAGGCTTTGCAGTTGGACAATGGCATCCTGCGATGACAGCTGCGCGCGTAAAGCCGTTGAACCGACAACCTGTTCAACTTGCTGAACCTCGGCCGCGAGCCCCTTAAGATGTTCCGACAATCGGACCATGAGGGTTTCGGCAGTGAGCACCGACCCTGAAGGCGGCCTAGGCGGCATTACAGGCGGCCAACCACGGCTTCGATACAATTGCGCAGATCTTCGGGTTGAAACGGCTTCTTAAGGTAGTTGTTCATGCCAAGCTTTTTGCCGTGGTCGATAATTTCCTGTTCAGCGCGTCCAGTGATTAGCACAAAGCCCACGCCTTTGGTATTCGCCCCAGAGCGCAAATAATGCAGCAGCTTTAGCCCGTCGATCTCGGGCATATTGTAGTCAGATATCACCAGATGCACCGGCCGTTTGGCCAAAGCATGAAGCGCCTCTTTGCCGTTCTCGGCCACAGCGACATCCCGAACGCCAAAACTGTCGAGCGCCTGTGTAATCAAGCCGCGACTGGTGGACATATCATCAACCACCATGATCCGAATTTGGTCGCGCAATGCCATTTTAGTTTCCTTGTGCAGTCAGAGGGTACGCGAAGCGTGTCAAAGCGGGCGATAGCTTGTCGGGCCATCGCTGCAAAAACCAATCGCCTCGGGGGTGGCAATCCGTTCGGAATGTCCCAAAAACAAATGACCCGTAGGGCGAAGTGCCTTCAAAAAACGCGGCCAAAGCGATGTTTGAGTAGCAACGTCGAAATAGATCACCACATTGCGGCAGAAAATAACGTCAAAACTGCCCCGCATGGGCCATGCTGAAAGCAGGTTTAACTCATTGAAGTGGATGAGGTTTTTGACTTCGGGTTTGACGGTGAACTGCCGCTCGCCCTTCCTATCCCTTTCCGCATCAAAATAGCCGTCGCGTAGCGGTTCGGACACGCCTGCCATAAGCCTTTCGCCGTATTTGCCGCGACGGGCAAAGGCTATAACTTGCGGATCAATGTCAGTGGCGAGAATGCGCAAATCATATTGTGCGGCCTCTGGGCAGCGTTCAAGCAGGGAAATAGCAGCGGAATAGGCCTCCTGTCCGTTGGAGCATCCCGCAGACCAGATGCGCATCCTTGCACCTTTACGCAGATCGTCCATTCGGGCATCAAGAACGTTTCCAAGCGTGGCGAAGTGATGGCTCTCACGGAAAAAATGCGTGACGTTTGTGGTGAGCGCAGAGATTAGCTGTTTGCGCTCATCTTCGCCCGCGTCGGACTGCACGAATGCGCTGTATTGTGCAAAATCCCGCAGGCCTAGGACTTTCAGACGGGGACGCAGCCGCGACTGGATCATTGAGCTCTTCTCTTTCACCAGCGTCAGTCCGCTTTCGCGGTAGGCCAGATCCGCAATGGCCCGAAAACTTCTTCGGTCGAGAGGATGATCGCAAGAGGCTGTGGTCATGCTGCCATCCCTTTCTCCAAAGTCACTGTCGCCGCCAAATCCAAGACCCGCACCATACGCTCATCGATAAGCGTTAACGCGCTGACCATGCCCGTTGCCGCGCCATTCGCCAGATCGGGGGGCGGTTGAAGATCATCTTTCGTCAAAGCAACGATGTCTGACACCGCGTCGACCAATAGCCCGGTCAAGGTCTCTCCTTGGGCGACGACGATGATCACAGCGCGTTCACTTTGGACCTGCGGTGACAAACCAAGCCTGTCGCCCAGATCGAGCACCGGCAACACCGTACCGCGCAGATTGATCACACCGCGCATACAAGTGGGCGCATGGGGCAGGGGGGTGGCCCGCGTCCAGCTTCGGATTTCGCGAACGGACATGATATCTAGCGCATATTCATGGCCAGCCAGTTGAAAGGTCAGCAATTCGATTGTGCTGTCACGGTTATTGTCTGTCATGTCAAAGCTCCTGCCCGAAGGGGCTTTTGCAGAGGCTGCGCCGCGTTGGTGATAATATCTGACGGATCGAGGATTAGGGCGATCTGCCCATCCCCAAGGATCGTTGCCGCCGCGATGCCAGCGGCGCGGGAAAATCCGTCGTCCAATCCTTTGATCACCACTTGCCGTTGGTCGAGAATATTATCGATCAACAGTGCCGCCCGATTGCCATTTTCATGCGCGATGAGCAGCGCCACGGCCCCGTCATAACTGTTCTGCGGCGCGCGATAACCGAGCTCGGCCGCGAGATCGACGATCGGCACAAAGGCGCCGCGCACGCGCACCACATGCTGCCCCGGACGGATCATTGAGACGTCCTGCGCTTGAAAGGTCAAGGTTTCGACCACAAGGTTCAGCGGCACCACCAAGGTCTCGCCCGCCGTATCGATCACCATACCGTCAAGAACCGCGAGGGTTAGTGGCAGGGAGATTGAAAAGCAGGTGCCACTGCCGGGCACAGAGGTGATGGTAATGCGCCCGCCGAGCGCTTGAATAGCGGTGCGCACCACATCCATACCAACGCCCCGGCCAGACAGGTCCGACACGCTGCCCGCCGTGGAGAATCCCGGCAAAAACAGCAGGTTGTCAATCTCACTGTCGCTAAGTTGTGCATCTGCGGGGATCAGACCTTTGTCGATGGCGATTTGCAGGACGCGGGGACGGTTTATGCCTGCACCGTCGTCCGACACCTCTATGATCACCCGGCCCGACCGATGCGACGCCGAGAGCTTGACCTGACCCTCTGCCGGTTTGCCTGCTGCGATGCGATCGGCAGGTGTCTCAAGACCATGATCGACGGCATTGCGGATCATATGGGTCAATGGGTCCGCTAATCTTTCGATCACGGTTTTATCGACCTCGGTCGCGTCGCCCTCTGTGTGCAGGCGCACCTCTTTGTTCACGGCGGTGGAGGCTTCGCGGATGATGCGGGACATGCGCTGGAACAGGGATTTGACGGGTTGGGCACGGAGCATCATCACCGAGTCCTGAATATCTCTCGTAAGGCGTTGGAATTCTTCCAGACCGTTCATCGCGTCCCCATGTGGCGGGAGGTTTGCGGTCTCTAGGCTTTGGCTCAGCATCGCTTGGTTGATGACGAGTTCGCCCACCAGATTGACCAATCGCTCAATCCGGTCGAGGTCCACGCGGACAACATTTTTGATGGGCGTGGGCGCTTTCGCTGTTGCCGGTGCGGCGGAGGGCGAAGGCGGCGCAGTTGGCGTTTTGGGCGTGCGGGGCGCTGAGGCCGAAGCGGCGTCTGGCGTGACGGCGATCGGCTGGAGATCAAGGCTGCATAGCCCCTCTACGAAGTCAAAAACCGAAAGGATTTTTGCTTCTTCGGCATCCGTTTCAAGCTTCACCGTCCAACTGAGATAGCTGTGCTCTGGTATCAAGTCTTGTTGCTTGGGCAGGCGCGTGGTGTCACAGGTGATCTGCGCGGCGCCAAGCTCTTCCAGCGCGCGGAGCAAGAGGAAAGGCTCATTGCCGGTCTCGTACAATTTGGTGTCCGGGGTAAAATGCAGCCGGTATGTTTTTAATCCGTCCGCCTCAGGTGGCGGCAAATCAGCGAGATCGCAGAGCGGCGGCAGCGCGTTGAGCGGGGGGAGGTCAGCGGGCAAAGCATCGTCGAGCGCTGCGAGGTCAAGCGTCAACCCCATGGGCTGAAAGTCGATCTCAGGCTCTGCAATGTCCTCGGCCGGAGCAGCTTCGGTCCCCAAAAGCGCATCAAGCCGGGCGAGCAATGCACCACTCTGTTCGGCAGGATCGCTTCCCCCGTCACGGCTGTGCCGCACTAGGTCAGACAGGTGATCCGCGCATTGAAAGAAGACTTTCACCGCCGCCGCATCTGCTTGCATACGATCAGTACGAAGCGCGTCCAGGACGGTTTCAAACCGATGCGCGAAGCGCACAAGGGCATCAAGCCCGAAAGCCCCCGCACCGCCCTTTATGGAATGTACGGCGCGAAAGACCACATTAATCGTTTCGCTGTCCTCGGCTCCATCGTCCATGATTTGCAGGCTGTCTTGAAGCGCTTCGAGCAGTTCTTCGCATTCCACAAAGAAAGACGCGCGAATCTCGGCCATGGGGTCGGTCTCAAAGGACATGATGAGCGGCTCCTATCCTGCGACCATCTGCAACGCCTTGACCAGTTTGGCCGGATCGAAGGGTTTGACGATCCAGCCCGTCGCGCCCGCTGCACGTGCGCGCGCTTTAAGCTCCGGCGCAGCTTCGGTGGTCAGGACGAGGATGGGCGTGGCCCGGTGCTGCTCTTGCTCGCGCACAGCGTCGATAAAGCCGAAACCATCCATACGCGGCATGTTGATATCGGTGATGATCGCGTCCGGCGTGATGCCATCCAGCACATCAATGCCATGCAGACCGTCGTCGGCGGTATGGACGGTAAAACCCGCAGGTTGCAGGGCCAAGCGGATCATGTCGCGCATGGTGCGGCTGTCGTCCACTGCGAGGATGCTCAGGCTCATCGTGCCGGCTCCGTCAACGTGCTTGCCGACATGCCCATAGCCGCGAGCTGCGCCTTCACCCGGTCTGACAGGTTTTCGATATTGAGCCGCGCACCGCGTTGCTGAGCTGAAACAGCAGCCGCGTGAACCACCTGTAGGGCGAGGGCGCCGAAATGCGTGACGCCGGCCAGATCAAGGGTGATATCGCCGCAGCCGACCTCTGATAGCTTTTCATGCAGGGCGGCTACCGTAGAAAGGTCGAGCCTTCCCTCAGCCGTAATGAGAGTGCGTTGCGCCGCATTGTTTTCGCTGCCACCCGCGTAGCTACATGCTGCGTCCGGTGCCGTGCGTGTCTCTGAAGCGCCTGAGGCAATGCTTGAAGTCATGAGGGAGACGCTCCGGTCTGTGGCAGGTTTGGCCTGTTCTATCGAGCAGGACGTTAAGACCACGTTACTCACGCCACATGAGGGGGCGGAAACCCTTGGGCCAAAGCAAAAGACCCCGCAAGCGGCGCCTGCGGGGTCTTTTATTTCTGCCTTAATAATGAGTTAGCGGCGGCGACGCCCGCCGCTGCGGCCCGCGCGGCCTCGGCCTTCTTGGCCCACTTTGGGTGCTACCTTGTTAAACTTGATCCATTCGGTGCCGTGCGGATCGCGGTCAAAAAGGAAGTTCGCAGCGCGGATCGCTTCCATCTCTTTGCCCGGACGGGGTTTCGTCGACCCCATGCCGAAGAGTTGCACGAAGGTCTCGTCATCCATCCCCTCGGGCAGCACCAACCCAAGGGCCGCCAGTTCAGCTTTCTTCTCTTCGATTTTAGTCTGGCCCACGGGCAGCGCCACCGGGTTCATGATCGCACTGGTCATGCCAGCGCCCATGGCCATGGGCAGGAAAGCGTTATTAATGCCATGCCGATTGGGCAGCCCGAAAGAGATGTTGGACGCGCCGCAGGTGGTGTTCACGCCCAACTCCTCGCGCAGACGGCGCACGAGGGTAAAGACCTGATGACCGGCTGTTGCCATCGCTCCGATTGGCATGACCAGCGGATCGACCACGATGTCATGTGCCGGGATGCCAAAGTCGGCAGCCCGTTCGACGATCTTCTTGGCCACAGCAAAGCGCACATCGGGGTCTTCAGAAATGCCGGTGTCGTCGTTTGAGATCGCCACGACCGGCACGTTGTATTTCTTGACCAAAGGCAGGACGACTTCGAGCCGCTCTTCTTCGCCGGTGACTGAGTTGAGCAGCGGGCGGCCTTCGCAGGCTTGCAAGCCAGCCTCCAACGCGCCGGGCACCGAACTGTCGATACAGATCGGCACATCAACAGCGTTTTGCACGATCTTAATCAGCTCCGGCATCAACATCGGCTCAACAAAGTTATTGTCGGCATAGCGCGGATCTTCGGCCATTTTGTTGGAGAAGACCGCGCCCGAATTCACATCCAGCACCGTGGCCCCGGCGGCAACCTGCGCGATGGCGTCGGCCTCCACGCGCGAAAAATCGCCTTGCTCCAGCTCTTGGCTCAGGATCTTGCGGCCTGTGGGGTTGATCCGCTCACCAATCACGCAGAAGGGCTCTTCAAAGCCGATGACGGCGGTCTTGGTTTTGGATTCGATGACGGTTCTGGTCATGTAGTTTGGTCCTTCAGGCTGCGTCGGCTGGCACCCCAGAGGCACCGCCGTTCTCTTGGACCCATGTGGCACTGGTCTTGATCCCGCCCAGCGGGAAGACATGCACATGGGTGATGTTGAAATCCGGGTTCGCCGCCTTATGCGCGGCCAGGTCGTTGATCACATCTGCGGGCTCATAGGGCAACAGCAGCTTGGTTACGTCCATTGCACGCTTTTGCAGCACCTTGAGCGAAGGGCCGACGCCGCAGGCAATGGCGAATTTGATCAGCGTTTGCAGTTTGGCGGGGCCTGCGATGCCGATGTGAATGGGCAGTGTAATGCCAGCGGCCTTGAGACTGTCGGCCCATTCGATGATCGGCTGCGCTTCAAAGGCAAACTGTGTTGCGATGGCCATCTGCGCATCGGTGCGGCTTTGGAAATCGTTTTTCCATTTGAGCGCGGCATCGACCTTGAGCCGCCCGCCTTCCACGTCAATGTCGCGGTTGCCTTCGGGATGACCTGCGACGTGCAGCCGTGTAAATCCGGCTTGATCAAACAACCCGGTTTCCATCAATTGCATGCTATCGCTGAACTCTCCAACCGGGGTGGCCACACCGCCCGCCAGCAACAGGGCTTGCCGTACATCTGCCTCACCTTGATAACGGGCAATCCAATCGGCCAAGGTGGCGCGGTCTTTGATAATGCGGGCGGGGAAATGCGGCATGACCTCAAAACCGTCGGCGTTCAGCCGGGCAGCGGTTGCGACCATGTCCTCAATCGGTGTCCCGTCGATATGGGCGATATAGACACGGGTGCCTTTGGGCAGCAGGGCGCGGAAATCCTCAACCTTCTCGGCGGTGCGGGGCATGACCTCGATTGAGTAGCCCCTCAACAACGCTTCGACCTCAGCGGAAGGGGTCGCGGGCGCGGGCAAGTCTTTCTTGCGGAAGTTCAATAGGGCCATGAGCGTGTCCTTGATCATAAGCGTTGCAGACAGAGTGGCAGGCTAGGCCCACCCATTGTTACCAATCAGTTGCTTGAGGCGTTCGCGGTCGTATTCCGCGTCAATCCGCGCCACTTCGGCATCCGCGACGGCCTCAGGCTCTCCTTCGACCTCAACCGGATCGGCCTTGCGCCATTCGGCGAGGTAGTCATCCGTCCCCGCGGCGCCCGTTTTCATCGCCGCGCGGTCAATCGCTTGCTCAAAACGCTCCGGCAGGGGCCGTTTCGTGCCGCGACGGCCTTTGCCGACGATCACCTGCGCTGGAATATCACGCCAATAAACGATGGTGACTGCGGGCATGGGCTGATTCCTCTCGTCCGATTTCATTCTGTCTAGCTTCCGCCGCGGTCAGGACAGGGCCGTTTTTCGACAAAACGCAACCCATCCGCGACTTGCGGCGGTCATAGCGCATTGCCGTTGCCAGAACGAGGGCAGGGCGGCCTCATTATTCTCAAGATGATTGTGAGCGCGGGCGGAGAAACGCCGCTGAACCTCGCGGCAAGCACCGCGACCACTTGCACAGGGACCCCTCAGCGCATACCCTTGATGCAACTCGATATGAAAGGCGCGAACCCATGGCGCCACAGCGTCCCAAAGGTGCGGGCGCGCTCGACAAGGACATACCGGCTCTGAGCCCCGCGCCAGTTCCGCCCAGATCGAATGAGCTATATGCGGCCCTTGATCTGGGTACAAATAGCTGCCGCATGTTGATCGCCCAGCCTCGTGGCAGCGGTTTCCATGTGGTGGACAGTTTTTCAAAATCGGTGCAATTGGGCGCCGGTTTGGAAAAGACCGGGCGGCTCTCGCGCGGATCGATGGCGCGTACCATTCAGGCATTGCGCATTTGCCAGCAGAAACTGCGCCGCAACAAGGTCCGCAATATGCGTCTTGTGGCGACCGAAGCCTGCCGCCGCGCACATAATGGTGCCGAGTTCATGCGTCGTATCCAGCGTGAAACGGGCCTGAAACTCGACATCATCCGCCCTGAAGAAGAGGCCCAATTGGCCGTAATTTCCTGCGCGCCGCTGGTCAGCCGCAAGACCGAGAACCTGCTGGTGGTCGACATTGGCGGCGGCTCGACGGAATTGGTTTGGATCGACATTTCCAAAGTGCCAAGAGCCGACCGTGCGCGGTCTATCATGCGCCTGCAGGATGGGTTCAACCAGGCCAAGACCGATGTGCCGGCGGCGCGGGTGGTCGATTGGATCAGCGTGCCATTGGGTGTGGCCACTCTGCGCGACCAGTTCTCGGATGTCGAAGACGACGCGGCGCGGTTTGCGCTGATGTCATGGTTCTTTGAAGAAAACTTGACGGATTTTACGCCCTATCAGTCGATCCAGTCGCAAAAGAGGTTCCAAATCGTTGGCACCTCGGGGACCGTGACAACCGTAGCGGCGAGCCACCTGAACCTGAAACGCTATGACCGGACCAAAGTGGACGGGCTGAGCATGACCAGCGCCCAGATCGACAAGGTGATCCACTCTTATATCGCGATGGGGCCGGGCGGGCGCCGGGCCGATCCACGCATCGGACAGGACCGGGCGGCTTTGATCATGTCAGGCGCGGCTATTCTACAGGCCCTCATGCGCTGCTGGCCGACCGACCGGCTGTCAGTTGCGGATCGCGGTCTGCGCGAAGGCCTGCTATATGCACAGATGAGCGCCGATGGCGTATTAGAAGAAGGGGTCTTTTGATGGCCAAGACACCGGACGGAAAGAACACCTCGGGGCGCGGGCAGCGTGACCTGAAGGTGAAAGTAAAATCGGCGCGTGGGCGCAAGCTCAGCTCGACCCGTTGGTTGCAGCGACAGTTGAACGACCCTTATGTCAAACGCGCGCAGGCCGAAGGCTACCGTGGGCGTGCGGCTTATAAGATCATGGAATTGGACGACAAATACCGGTTCCTCGTCCCTGGTGCGCGGATTGTCGATCTTGGCGCTGCCCCCGGCGGCTGGTGTCAGGTGGCGGTCAAACGCTGCAACGTGCTGGGCGAGAAAAAGGGCAAGGCCCAGGGCACCATTCTGGGCATCGACCTTCAGGAGATGGAGCCGATTGCGGGCTGCGAGCTGCATCAGCTCGATTTTATGGAAGACGATGCGGACCTGAAGGTCAAAGAATGGCTTGGCGGTAAGGCCGATGTGGTCATGTCTGATATGGCCGCCTCTGCGTCGGGTCATAAGCAGACCGATCACCTGCGCATCATCGCACTTTGCGAGGCGGCGGCCTACTTCGCCTTTGACGTTTTAGAAGAAGGCGGCACCTTTGTTGCCAAAGTTCTGGCTGGCGGGGCGGAAGGCGAGTTGCAAAAGCTGCTCAAGAAGCGGTTTACCAAAGTGGCCAATATCAAACCTCCGGCGAGCCGCGCGGATTCATCTGAGAAATTTGTCGTCGCGACAGGGTTCAAGGGCGCGGAAGAATAAGCGTGGCCGTTCATATAGCGTAAACCCGAATGCGCTAGGTCAGACAGCGGCGGTCACTGAACCGCGCTTTTGACCGGGGGACTGCCATGCGCAGGTTTTTGTCATCGATTATGCTCAAAGTGGCTATAGTCGCGGCCGCCTTCGCAGCGCTCTCGCCAGTCAGCGCTTCGGATGCGGGTAAAGCGCCTTGGGCGCTTACGAAATACATCGACCTTGATTTGCTCACTTGGGTCAACGCCGCGCCAATCGTGGATGCGATTGAGGCACAGAACCAACGACATATCGGGCCGACCCTCCCTCATATTGTGAGCCGTCATAATGTGATCTCCGGGCAAAGCCTGCCGTTGTCTGACTATCTGCGTGCACAAATGGCCCGGTCAGGGGGACGCATTACCAGTGTGACCTTGCGAGATGCGCAGGGGCTGACGGTTGCCGAAAATACGGGTACGGCCGCGCATCGGCCGGGCGAAAAACCCCAATTTACGTCTGCCACCCCCGAAGCGTTCCTCGTGGATGCGGTAAGATTTGACGACAATACGCAGACCTATCAGGGGCGGGTGACTGTCGTTGTTGTCAATCCTGTCACCGGAATGACCATTGGCGCGATCACCGTGGGGCTGGAAGCGTTCGCGTTTTTCTAACGCAAGGTAAAGAATGTGCGTAGGCCACGGCCCCGAGATCTTAGGGGCAAAGATCGCTGGCGGGGGCGACGCATGCGCGCGTTCTTGCAGTGTCCGCGCGGTGTCGTCGGTCAGCACAAGGTGCTGAGGTTGGGCAAGCCGCTCAACCGTTTGCGCCGCACGCTCTGAATCGCGCAGCATATCGAAGATCTGCCGGTGCCGGTTTTGCTCTTCCGGCGCGGAATGTTGTTTCTGGCTCATATTATGCCTTCTGGCAGGAAAATGCGTCGGAGGCAGGTGATAAATAGGGTGGTTTCGAGCAAACTACGTGGCGAGGATTAAAAGTCCATTAGGGAATACTATCAAATTAAGCGGAACAAACCTTTCGCGATATATCCCTTGGCCCCACGCGGCCTTGCGGCAATTCTCATGGCAACCGCAACGGAGATTTCACATGACCACGCCAAGCTATTTCGCGCCGACTGGCGGCCATCCTGACCAGAAAACCCTGCTCAGTGATCGCGCCGTTTTCACCGATGCCTATGCCGTGCTGCCACGCGGCACGATGCGCGATATCGTAACCTCTTTCCTGCCATTCTGGGAAGGCACGCGCCTTTGGGTCATCGCCCGCCCTCTGAGCGGCTTTGCCGAGACTTTTTCGCAGTATATTATGGAAGTACAGCCCGGCGGTGGCTCGGAGCGGCCTGAGTTGGACACACAAGCGCAGGGAGTGCTCTTTGTCGTTGAGGGCGGGTTCTCTCTCACGATTGAGGGCAATACCCATCAAATGCGCGAAGGCAGCTATGCCTATATTCCGGCGGGCGCGCGTTGGACCCTTAAGAACGACAGTGGCGCTGTCACGCGCTTTCACTGGATCCGCAAGGCCTATGAGGCTGTGGAGGGTTTGGATCACCCCGACCCCTTGGTGCTCAACGAACAAGACATCGCGCCCAATGTTATGCCCGACACCAACGGCGTTTGGGCGACGACGCGTTTTGTCGATCCGGAAGATCTGCGCCACGATATGCACGTCACCATTGTCACGCTGCAACCCGGCGGGGTGATCCCGTTTTGCGAGACCCACGTGATGGAACATGGGCTTTATGTGCTTGAGGGCAAAGCGGTGTACCGGCTCAATCAGGATTGGGTTGAGGTGGAAGCGGGTGATTTCATGTGGCTGCGCGCCTTTTGCCCGCAAGCGTGCTATGCAGGCGGACCGGGGCCGTTTCGCTATTTGCTCTATAAAGATGTGAACCGGCATATGAAATTGCGCTAAAGTTCGGCGCATCTCAAAGATTAAGGGCGCCCCAGCAGGGCGCCCTTTTTCGCATCAGACCCGCTTTTCTAACGAGCCTTTGCCGTGGCCTGACATGCCGCCTGACACTTCTTCTGTCGACTCGTCTGACAGTTGCTCGGGCAGCAACAAGTTCAAGACGATGGCAATCAGCGCCGCTGGCAGCAGCCCGCTTGTCATCAGCACGCGCAGCGTATCGGGGAGGTACTGAACCGCCTTTGGGTCAAGTTGCAGGCCCAGACCGACTGAAAGTGAAATCGCAAAGATCACCATATTGCGGCGGTTCCAGTTCACGTCCGAGAGCATTGAGATGCCCGCCGCGACAACCATGCCGAACATCACAATCACCCCGCCGCCCAGCACTTCAATCGGAATGGTGCGGATGACCGCGCCCACCTTGGGAACGAAACCGCAAAGGATCAAGAACAGAGCGCCGATGGTCACGACATGGCGGCTCATCACCCCGGTCATGGCGATCAGCCCGACGTTCTGGCTGAAGGAGGTATTGGGGAACCCACCAAAGACCCCCGCGACAGCGCTGCCCAGACCGTCGGCATAGGTGGCGCCGGTGATTTCGGCATCGGTTGCCTCGCGCCCTGCGCCGCCTTTGGTGATGCCCGACACATCGCCCACCGTTTCAACGGCAGAGACAAAGGCCATGAGACAAAAGCCGACAATGGCGGCAAAGCTGAATTCAAGCCCATAAGCAAAGGGGATCGGCAGGGCGAGCGTGGCGGCGCGGTCCCAACTTGTCGCGATGCCCTCGACCGTCACCATCCCCATGGCCAGCGCATAGATATAGCCCAAGATAATGCCAATAACGACAGCCGAGACCGACAGCATGCCGCGGGCAAAGAACTTGAGTCCCAGTGTCGCGGCAATCACTACCAGCGCTGCCGACCAGTTCAGCAGGCTGCCATATTCCGGCTTATCAATCGCCGGCACGCCACCGGCGGCGTACTGAATCCCGACCTTGACCAAGGCAAGGCCGATCATCGTCACGACCAGCCCAGTCACCAATGGCGGCAGGGCGAAGCGGATGCGGCCGATGAAGGTGCCGAGGATCATATGAAACAGACCGCCAATCAGAACGCCGCCAAACAGGGCGGGCAGGGCATCGACCCCTTTGCCTGCCACCAGTGGAATCATGATGGGCAGGAAGGCAAAGCTGGTGCCTTGCACGATGGGCAGACGCGCGCCAACCGGCCCCATGCCGACGGTCTGAAACAGCGTCGCGATCCCGGCAAAGAGCATCGACATCTGGATCAGATAGGTCATGTCGGGAAAGCCCTGCGCCCCGGCGTCCGAGCCAAAGCCGAACCCCGCAGCCCCCGCCACGATGATCGCAGGCGTCACGTTCGAGACGAACATCGCCAGCACATGCTGAATGCCCAATGGCACCGCCTTGGATAAAGGGGGTGTATAGTTCGGGTCCCGCAATTGTGCAGGCGTACCCAGTGAAGCGTCAGTCATATCTCTCTCCCTATAGACCGATCTCGCCTGCCGCTTCTGCTGAGGGCATGGCGCTTATGTTGCGGCTTCGACGACCTCCCACGGCCTGTCGAACCAATGTTCCTCCAGATTGTCACCGTCCCCGATGCGGTCCACCACCGCGAAAAGACCGGGCGCCGCAAGCGGGCAGCACACCGCGTGCCATGTGTTGCGGCGGTAGTTCACCCCCTGTCCGGGGCCAGCAAGAAAGGCCAGCGGTTGGCCGGGCGCGCCTGCATTATCCGGCGCGACAACGATCAGATACGGGTTCTGATGCATCGGGATAAAGGCCTGCGCGCCTTCGGGATGCCGTTCTAACAGTTCGAGCGTGAAGGGCAGGGCGCGGGGTGTGGCGTCGAAAATGCTGATGCCCGCACGGCCAGAACCAAAGTCTAACGCGGCCAAGTCGTGATGCCTGCCGCAGAGGTCTTGGTTGATCATCTTGTCCGGCGTTTCACGCACCTCCAGCACCTCCCCAAAGGGGGCGAAGGCGCGGGCGGTAAGCGGTTGCAAGACCAGCTGGCGACTCATGGCAGCATGTCCTGTAGCCGCAACTGGGCAATCCGCTCCACCTGTCGGCAGGCTTCGGCAAATTCGGTGTCGCGGTCGTTGTCGATGCGGCGTTGAAAGGCGGCAAGGATGCTGGCCTTATCGTGATCGCGCACAGCGATGATATAGGGAAAGCCGTGTTTCTCGACATAGCTGTTGTTGAGGCGGGTAAAGGTCTCGCGTTCCTCATCCGTCAGCGCGTCCAGCCCTGCCGCCGCTTGTTCGGAGGTGCTCTCTGCCGTTAGCCGCTTGGCCTGAGCGAGCTTACCTGCCAGATCGGGGTGCGCTTGCAAGACACCAAGACGCTGATCTTCGCTCGCGCTGCGGAAAATTCGCGCCAAGGCATTATGCAGCCCCAGAGCCGTGTCATGGCCCGCGCCCAGTTCCAGCGCATAGGCGCCTTCTGCAATCCAAGGGGAATGTTCAAAGATGCTGCCGTATTTGCCAACAAAGGCATCGCGCGCCATCTGGCTGGGGCGTTCACCGCGCTCATGCGGATGGGTTGCTGCCCAATGGTCTGCAATCTGCTCGCGGGTGGCAAACCAGACGCCGTCATGGCTCTGCGCATATTCGATGAACTGGCGCAACGCCTCGACACGACCGGGGCGGCCAATCAAGCGGCAGTGCAAGCCCACCGACAACATTTTGGGCGCTCCTTCGCAGCCTTCGCGATAAAGCGCGTCAAAGCTGGCCTTAAGGTAGTCGAAAAACTGTGCGCCGGCGTTGAACCCCTGCGGCGTGGCAAAGCGCATGTCGTTGCAGTCGAGCGTATAGGGCACGATCAACTGGTCACGCTCCCCGAACTCCATCCAATAGGGCAGATCATCGGCATAGGCGTCTGCGACATAGGCAAACTGCCCGGTCTCGGCGGCCAGCCGGATGGTGTTCTCAGACGAACGCCCACAGTAGAACCCGCGTGGGGCTTGGCCCGTCACCTCGGTATGCAGACGGATCGCCTCGGCTATCGCCGCACGTTCATCGCCTTCGGCCATATCTTTATGTTCGATCCACTTTAGCCCGTGGGTCGCCATCTCCCAACCTGCGTCGAGCATCGCGGCGACCTGCACGGGCGAACGGGCCAGCGCGGTCGCCACGCCGTAAACAGTGATTGGCAGGTCTCTCAGCAGGCGGTGCAGCCGCCAGAATCCGGCGCGCGCACCGTATTCATAGATCGATTCCATATTCGCATGACGCTGCCCCGGCCATTGCGCCGCGCCTACGATCTCGGACAGGAAAGCCTCAGACGCAGCATCGCCGTGCAGGATGTTGTTTTCCCCGCCTTCTTCGTAGTTCAACACCAATTGTACGGCGATCTTTGCCCCATTGGGCCATTGGGCGTCCGGGGGGGTAGGGCCGTAACCCTGCATGTCGCGGGGATAGCGTGTCATCAATCTCTCCTTATGTCGCTCTCTGTCTAATTCGTAAGACGATGCATTGCTTTCAATTTATTTCTGAAAGACTATCGCGAAAAGGCAACTTTCACCTGCACGGCTGCCCTGCGACTTTGCGGCGAAGCACGGAGGATGTAATGACAGGCTATCTGACAACGCATGTATTGGACACGGCCCGCGGCTGCCCGGCGGAGGGTCTGAAGATCGAACTTTACCGGGTTGACGGCGAGACGCGGAGGCATCTGCGCACGCTGACAACCAATGCCGATGGCCGCACGGATGAGCAGATTTTGCCCGCCGCAGAGTTTGAGTTGGGCACCTATGAGTTGCTCTTTCACTGCGGGGATTATCTGGATGCCAATGGCACCGCTGCGGAAAACCCGCGCTTTTTGGATGTGGTGCCGCTGCGCTTTGGCATGTCTGAGACTGCGCATTACCATGTGCCGCTTCTGCTGTCGCCCTTCGGCTACTCGACCTATCGCGGCAGTTGATTACCCATCGCGGTTTGCAGCGCCCCTGAGGGGACGCTGCACTGCATTCATTCAAATTCCATCTGTTCAAAGACCCGCCCGGCGTTCTTGGTGGCCAGTTCTTCAAATGTGTCCAACCCTTTATAGGGCGACTGGTCCACGTAATAAGCTTCCGCCAAACCGCCACCGGCGTCCAGATGCGCGCCCACTTTCTCGCGCAGATAGACAAGGTAGTCGTGGGTGTAGCGGCGCACCTGATCCATGTTGGTTGGATGACCGTGGCCGGGAATGACATAGGTCGCCTCTAGCGGTTCGAACGCGGTCTCCCAAGTCTCAATCCAATCGGCGGTCGCGGTATCAGGGAAGATGGGCAACATGCGTTCATGAAAAGCCATGTCACCTGCGATCACGAGGCTTTGTTCGGGCAGCCAGATGACAATATCGCCGGGGCTGTGCGCGGGACCGAGGTTGCGGGCCTCAATGCGGAAATCGCCCATCTCGACGATATATTCATCAGAGAAGGTTTCGGTTGGGAGTTGTATCTCCGTCCCCTCAGCCTGCTCTTTATTATAGCGTTTCATGCCCTCAAGGATGCTGCCGCCAAATTTCTCGACCTCGTGGGCCGCGTCTTCGTGGGCCACGATCGGCACGCCCTGTTCGGCCCAATAGCTGTTGCCCAGAACCGCATGGCCTTGACCGTTTTCGTTAAACACCAGTTTTACCTGCTGGTCGGTGACCTGCTTGATCTCCTCGTGCAACGCTTTGGCCAGTCCGTAAGCCGCGCCGCCGTTGATGACAACGACGCCTTCACCGGTGACGATAAAGCTCAGGTTGTTGTTATGACCGGCGTTTTCATAGGTGGGCGGGGCGGTGGCTCCAATGGCAGAGAAGACGCCGGGGATGAATTCGACCGGTTTGTTATATAGTAGCGAACCGGGGTATTTGTCCGCGATATCTTCGCTGGCCCAAGAACCCGTGGCGGTTAGGGCGAGCAGGGCCGCCGTTTGCAAAATAGTTTTCATTGCGCCTCTCCGACAAAACGATAGCTGTCGCCAGCGCGTTCCACCCGGCCCAACCCGCCGTTGGGCAAGTGGAAGCCGAGCAAGGAAATTTGTTCTTGTGCCAGTTTGTCCAGCAAACGCACACGGGTTTTTGCGCCCCGTTCCGCATCCTGATCCGCGCCATTGGGCCACTCAGGACGGGCAAAGGCCACATGGTGGTTGCCAATCGCATCGCCGCCAATCAGCACTGCATCCTTGTTCTGCCGCACCTCAAAAGACATATGCCCCGGCGTATGGCCGAAGCTCGCATGTGCCATGACGCCGGGGAGGATTTCTTGACCGTCTTTGATCTCTTCCAGGCGCTCTTCAATCGCCTCAAGGCGCCGCGCGGCCCCGACAGCAAAGGCGGCACGCGCCTCACCGATGGTGTCGACGGTGTTCGGATCGCGCCAATAGTTCCACTCATCCGCACCCATCAAATAGGTCGCGTTCGGAAAGACCAGATCGTCAAAGTCGTCCAGCACGCCCCAGAGGTGATCTGGATGAGCGTGGGTAAAGACGACATGAGTGACGTCCTCGGTCGAAACCCCGGCGGCCTCCAGACTGTTCTGCAACATGCCAGCACTGGGCATGAAGGCGGGGCCGGCACCTGCGTCGAACAGGACAACGCGGTCCGCGTGGCGCAGCAAAGTTACGTTACAGGGCGGGGTAAGCTCTTCGGCAGGCAGATCATAAGGTGCCAAAACCGTGGCGAGTTCCTCTTGCGGCAGCCCGTCGAAAAAGAAGCTGCGCGGGAGGACGAGGTTCCCGTCGCTCACGCTGATGATCTCATACTCTCCGATATTGGCAGAGACCGCGGCCAAGGCCCGAAGCGGCGATTGCGCGACGGCCATACCGCCCATCCCGGCCAATACTGTTCTTCTGGTAAATCTCATCGCTATGCCCTCCGACCTATTCCAATATGCGAATATATTGAAGTCGAGGAACCAGCGACACAAGGGGAAAGCGGAGGAAACGGGAATTGGTGTGAAATAAAGGGGGCAAGACCCTGACGGGTAAAGAAAAGACCGAAGCGGGATCAACCCGCTCCGGTCCTTTTCAGGTATTAGATCTGATTACGAGGTAAGTGGCTCATAAAGAACCACGCGCGTGTCAATCGGCACTTTGTCGTAGAGTTCGACCATCTGGTCGTTGACCAGTCGTGCACAGCCGTTGGACACCCGCCGACCCAAAGTGCTGGGATCATCCGTGCCATGAATCCGCAAGAAAGTATCGCCCTTTTCCGGCGTAAAGAGATATAGCGCCCGCGACCCTAAGGGGTTGTTCAGCCCACCGGGCATCCCATCACGGTATTTACCATACTTTTCCGGCTCTCGTTCCAACATGCCGGGGGTTGGCGTCCAGCTTGGCCATTCTTTTTTGGCACCCACATAGAATTCACCCGCTTCATAAAGACCGGGGCGGCCCACACCAACGGTGTAGCGCATGGCCATGTTGTCCGGCAGCGTCCAATAAAGGGCAAAGTTGTCAGGATCGACGTGAACCTCATAAGGTGTGGCACCCTCTGCAATTGGCACCAACTTTGGCATCATATCCTCGGGCACATCGTAGCTCGGCATTTCCTTTGGCGGATGTGCGAGAGCAGGCGCGGAAAGCCCGCTGGTCAACGCGGCGCTACCTGCTGCGATGCCAGAGATAAAATGTCTTCTTTTCATGTTGGTTCCCCACTTGTCCAATTCGGTATTGGTATAAGAACCCATATGGGAGGCGGCTGTTCCATCGCGCAGGCCGGATCACAATCTGTTGTATAATTCCCACGGGGCTGTGGGGCTAGCGATTATGACGGTTTAACACCCCCGCAGCCCAGCGGTCCGCCGACTCGCCAAAGCAATCATGCAGAGAGTCCACCGCCGTCACACTGCCAAGCGCAAGCCGCCCCAGAAGGCACAAGCCCGGCACGAGATCGCCTTTCCTGTCGTACATAGACCCGTCCGGCGCGGTGGCAGCGGCGAGTTCTGGCGACAGGGCGGTCAGCTGGCCGCGTTCGATCAAATCAGACAGCAACGGATCGGCGAGATGCTCAAGGTTCGGTGTTGGTAGCACGGCGTCGATCATCACTGAGACCTCAACAGATCTGTCCACCGTCTCCAGCCGCCAGCCTTCCGAGATTGTAGTAATATCCGGATCGCTCGCGCAGGAAAGATCGACCACGCCCGCGTCCACCAAGGCGCGCAACTCCTCAGCAGAGGCGAGCGGTGGGCCATAGGAGTAGCGTTTCAACCCTTCGTCAAATCCGATCAGTCGTTTCGCCGTGGCGGGGCTGGCATGTCCGGGGTTGAAGGCGTTGCGCCAAGGATCTTGCCATTTGCGCCAGACCTGCCCAAGCGCATAGCCAATGCTCGGCGGCAGAGCACCGCGGGCCATATCGATCCCTTGTTCCAGCGTATCCAGGGGGGTCGCATGTTCCTGGCTGCCCGGCGCATCCCATTCCCGCGCCAACCATTTATGGACTGCATCCGAGGGAATGTCTTGTGCAGCCACGATGCGGGCTACGGCTACGACAAGCGCCTCTGACAGCAAAGCGGTCGCGGTTTTGGGATCAGAAGCGACAGCCTCGGTCGCGGCCTGTTCGAATGTGGCGGTCTCGGCGTGCGTTGGAGAGAATGTCGCATCAAGTGCTTCGGTTTGAGGCTTAGGAAAGGGAGGTTGCCCATTCAGCGAAAAGGGCAGGATCCGTTCAGGCTCGCGTCCAGAAGGGTGGTAGTTGCCCCTTTCGAAAACGCCCCCTTGCCCGATGGTGAGACCGCGCAGAACGTCAAAGGTCGAAAGGCCCAAACCACGAATGGCCACCCGTTTGCCCTGCCATGCCGCCGCGGCGTTGCGGAAATGCCGGGCAGGGTAGGCGGGCATGAGATCAGCCTTAGCCGTGGCTGCATGTTTCTGCCATTGAGCGTATTGGTCATCAGGGTGAACCGGGGGCTGGCCAAGGGTCAACAACACTTCGTCATAGACGCCATGGTCCGTTGAGGTGCTCTGCAAACGCCAGCCAGTGCCGTCGCGCCTAATCCGTTGAACCGGATTTTTCAGAAACTGAATGACCGGCTGTCCGCCCACGTTTCCATGCCGCAGCAGATCCACCAGCCGCGCTTCAAGGTAGCGGCCAAGCTCTGCGCGTGGTGGAAAGGCGTCCGGGTCGGGCTGGCCTTCTTGCCACTGCGCGAAACTGCCGATGGACGTGTCTTTGGGCGGCCGGATGGCGAGGTCCCGGTGGGGAATGTTAAGCAGGCAATAGTGCGGCTCGGCGGGGTTAAAGTTTGGCCCGGCACCGGGGTGGCGAGCCGGATCAAAAATATCGATCTGAAGCCTTGCAGCCACTGACCCGCAGCGTTCTGTCAGGGCTTCTAACGCCCCAAGCCCGCGCGGCCCCATGCCGACAATGGCGATCCGCGCTGTCGTATTAAGATTGGTCAATGGCGTCTTCCCGTCCGGTTTTCCGCAACCCTAGATCGGTGCGACGCCCGGGAAAAGGTGAAACGGAAATGGAGGGGAAACGCCTATTTTCGCCCTTCGGATGGACAAACAGCCGGAACGCTTCAGAAGACACAAAAAAGGCACCCGAAGGTGCCTTGATATATCGATCGTCGCAAGTGTCGGAGTTTTAGCCGCCCCAGCTGCGCACCGCGCCGCAATCCATATGCGTGAAGTTGGAGCCGGAGTAGCGCCCAACGCCGCCGCCGCCACAAGCCATCGCCGCCTTCGCGACTTGATTGACTGAGCGCGAAGCAAGACGCAGGTCAGCGGCCTGACCCTTGAGGTGCAAGGAGCGTTTCGCAACACCACCGGAGCGCGACCGCAGCATGGCGTTGGTCTTGGGGCTGCGGTAGCCGGAAATCAGCATGTAAGGCTCGCTCACATCAAGCAGGTTGTGCGAAGCGGCCATGATGTCCACGGTGCGCAGGTCCATATTGATGACCTCATCCGTGCGCCAATCACGCATAAAGTGATTGATCTCTTTGAATGCGTCCTTGATGTACTGGCCTTCGATCCAATAGATCATATCAAGCCGTTCACCAGTGCGGCCGGAATACATGCGAATGCGGCGAATGTCGCCTGCTCCGCGAAGAAATCCTGCTGCGTTTGCGAATGTCGGTGCTGCCGTGACTGTGGTAGCTGCGAATGCGCCAAGAAGCGCGCGTCGGGTCATCCCCGATTGGCGAATGCCTGTCATATGTCTGTCCCGTCTTCTGCCTGTTTTGCCCAAGATGTTACATGGACCATTCAACTCATCCCCAGATGCAACATTGTTATTGCATAGGGGGTAAACCTGACCAAGTGCTGAATTGAAAAGGTTCCATATGTTCGCAAATTTAGGCAAGTTTTTGCGCAGTGCGCTAAATTTATCTAACAATATCAAGGGTTGAGCGTGGTCGCGGCGCACCGTAAATCTTCAAAATCCCCTGCGAACGGAAATTTGAATAGACTTGGCCATGTAGTTGTTGGCAAACCGGACAAATACTTTAGGTCGAGTTCCGACTAACATTATTGCATGGGGAAAGAAATGGCATTCAGCGCGACAGTTTCACGGCATCTGCCCAGTTTTATTGTGGGTTTGGCCCTGATTATGGCGACGCTGATCGGGGCCGGCCCCGTGGCGGCTCAGGTCACGGCGTTCAAGCAAGCTGTGGCCGAAGCCGCGGCGCAAGATGATGACATTGCGACCTATTATCGCGAGAACAATTACCAAGCGCTTTGGACCGGTGCAGAGGACACACATCGTTTGCGCCGTGCCGAGTTGCTGCGCGCAATCAGCGCCGCCGATGCGCATGGCCTGCCGGTCTCGCGCTACAATCCTGATTCGATTCTGGAAACGCTGCGCAACGCGAAAACGCCGCGCGACCGTGGCCTTGCCGAAGTGGAACTGAGCAAGGTGTTCCTTAAATACGCCCGCGACGTGCAGACCGGGATGCTGATCCCCAAGCGTATCATCAGTCAGATTGTACGTGAGATTCCCTACCGTGATCGCAAAACCTACCTCGAAGATTTGCCAAAATCCTCTCCTGCAGCCTTTTTCCGCGCACTGCCGCCGCGCAGCTTGGAATATAACGCGCTCTTGAAAGAGAAAATTGCGATGGAGGAGCTTCTGTCGCAAGGCGGCTGGGGGCCAACGGTTCCGGCAGGCAAGCTGGAGCCGGGTGACCGGGGCAACGACGTCATCGCCCTGCGCAACCGACTGATCGCGATGGGGTATCTGGAGCGGTCAAACGCGGTGGACTATGATGCCACGCTGACCGAAGCCGTACGCCAGTTCCAAGAGGCCCATGGGCTGAACACCGACGGCGTCGCCGGGCCTGCCACGATGAAGCAGATCAACATCGGTGTTGAGAAGCGCCTGCAGTCGGTCATGGTGGCGATGGAGCGAGAGCGTTGGTTCAACACTGACCGGGGCAAACGTCATATCTTGGTCAACATCCCCGACTTTTCTGCCAAGATCATCGATGATGGCAAGATCACCTTTGAGACCCGCTCCGTCGTTGGGGCCGCGCGCGAAGATCGACCCACGCCCGAATTCTCGGACGTCATGGAGCACATGGTGGTCAACCCCAGTTGGTATGTCCCGCGCTCAATCGTGACCAAGGAATATTTGCCGCAGTTGAAGCGCAACCCCTATGCGGTGAACCACATTGAGATTACCGACAGCCGGGGCCGCAAGGTGAACCGTGGCGCGGTGAACTTCAACCGCTACACCGCACGCAGCTTTCCGTTTTCCATGCGCCAGCCGCCCAGCCGATCCAATGCTTTGGGTCTGGTGAAGTTCATGTTCCCTAACAAATATAACATCTACCTGCATGACACGCCCGCCAAGAGCCTGTTTGATCGCGATGTGCGTGCCTTTAGCCATGGCTGTGTGCGGTTGGCCGAACCTTTTGAATTCGCCTATGAACTGCTGTCCCCACAATCGGCTGATCCGGAAGGTGAGTTTCAAGCGGTCCTGCGCAGCGGGCGCGAAACGCGGGTTGTCCTGGAAGAGCCAGTGCCGGTGCATCTGATCTACCGGACCGCCGTGACCAATGCGCGGGGCCATACCGAGTATCGCGATGACGTCTATGGCCGTGACGCGCGGATTTGGTCTGCCCTATCCAAGGCGGGGGTGGTCTTGCGGGGCGTTCAGGGGTAACCCTCAAGGCTCAACAACCAAAGGGCCGGGCGCGATATGACTTTTAGTGTTCAGCAAATTGCAGAGGCTCTCGGCGCGCAAGCCGAGGGCGATACAACGCTTCAAGTGACCAGCGTTGCAGAACCCGCAAGCGCGAAACTGGGCGAGATCGCTTTGGCAACCGATCCGCGTTATGCCAGCAGTCTTGCCCAAGGCAGCGCCGAGGTCGCGATGCTTTGGGAAGGGGCCGATTGGCAAGCCTTGGGCCTCAAGGCCGCGATCTTGCCAAACCGCCCCCGATACGCGCTTTCTGGCCTTACCCGGATGCTCGACAAAGGGCAGGGGTTTGAGCCGGGTATTCACCCTTCTGCGATTATCGATCCGGCAGCGGAACTGGGCGAAGGGGTCTCGGTTGGGCCATTGGCGGTGATCTCTGCCGGGGCGCGGATTGGCGCAGGCACGGTGATTGGACCGCTATGTTTTATCGGAGTGGATGCACAGCTTGGCGAAGGCTGCTTTCTACGTGAGCATGTCAGCATCGGCGCGCGCGTCACCATCGGGGCGCGTTTTATCGCGCAATCGGGCGTCCGTTTGGGGGGCGACGGGTTTTCCTTTGTCACGGCGGAACTGTCTACTGTTGAAAAAGCGCGTCAGACCTTGGGCGACCAAGGCGATGCGCAGCCGCAGCCTTGGACCCGTATTCATTCGCTCGGGGCGGTCAGCATTGGCGCGGATGTTGAGATGGGCATGGGCTCTACCATCGACAACGGCACTATTCGTGACACTCAGGTCGGCGACGGCACCAAGATCGACAACCTTGTGCATATCGGGCACAACGCGATTGTTGGCCGCAATTGCCTGCTGTGCGGGCAGGCTGGGGTCGGTGGTTCGACGCGTGTGGGCGACAATGTGGTGCTGGGTGGGCAGGTTGGTCTGGCAGACAATATCACCATCGGCGACCGGGTGATTGCAGGGGGCGGGACGATCGTGCTGTCCAACGTACCCGAAGGCCGCACCATGCTGGGCTATCCCGCCACACAGATGTCTAAACAAACCGAGATCTACAAAGCCCTGCGGCGTTTGCCGCGCCTGCTGCGCGATGTGGCGGCCTTGCAGAAGTCGGTTTCAAAAGCCGACAAGGGTGATTAAATCTGCCTCAAACCTAGGGGCGGGGGATACATGAACACGCAAGATCAGGTCATCGCCATACTCGCTGAACAGGCCATGGTAGCGCCCGCAGATGTAACTCCCGACAGCACGCTTGAGGGGCTAGGGATCGACAGTATGGGCGCGGTTGAGGTTATCTTTGCCATTGAAGAGACATTCGACATCGCAGTGCCTTTCAATGCCAACACGCCATCGGAAGCCGGTTTCGACATTTCAAAGGTGAGCAGTATCGTCGCCGGGGTGGAGCGGCTCCGCGCGGAGCAGGGGTAGGACCATGAAGCGCGTGGTCATCACCGGTGCTGGCACTGTAAACGCGCTTGGCCTATCGGTTCCCGAAACGCTCGCCGCCATGCGCGAAGGGGTTTGTGGCATCCGCCCATTGGCGTTCCGAGACGTGGAGCGCTTGTCGATCCGGATCGGTGCGCAGGTGCAGGGTTTTGATGCAGACGCCCGTTACACACGTGGGGAGCTTGCGCTCTACGACCCGTTTACCCAATTCACCCTCAGTGCCGCCCGAGAAGCGATTGCCCAATCAGGACTGACGTTTGCGGGCGATCTGGCGGACCGTGCGGGCGTGGTGCTTGGCACAGCGGGGGGCGGGATTTCGACCGGGGATGACAGCTACCGCGCTGTCTATGCCGAGGGGAAAAATCGGGTGCATCCCTTTGTGGTGCCAAAGCTCATGAACAGCGCCGCTGCCAGCCATGTTAGCATGACATGGAACCTGCGCGGGCCGTCCTTTACGGTTTCTACTGCCTGTGCTTCGTCCAACCACGCGATGGGGCAGGCTTTTTCTATGATCCGCTCTGGCATGGCACCCGTCATGATCACCGGGGGCGCGGAATCGATGCTGTGCTTTGGCGGGGTGAAGGCATGGGAGGGGCTGCGCGTGATGAGCGCTGACGCCTGTCGCCCCTTTTCTGCCAATCGCAACGGCATGGTGCAGGGCGAAGGCGCAGGCGTTTTTGTTTTCGAGGACTACGACTATGCCAAAGCACGCGGCGCGGAGATTCTCTGCGAGGTGGTCGGATTTGCCATGACCTCTGACGCCAGCGATATCGTGATGCCTTCTCAGGACGGGGCGGCGCGGGCCATGCGGGGTGCGCTGGCGGATGCGGGGATCGACAGGGAGGACGTGGGCTATATCAACGCTCACGGCACCGGCACGGCGGCCAACGACAGGGTCGAATGCGCGGCAGTCACCGAAGTTTTCGGCGACCACGCTAAAGACCTGCTGATCTCTTCCACAAAATCGATGCATGGCCATATCATCGGCGGCACCGGGGCGGTTGAACTCTTGGCCTGTATCATGGCGCTGCGGGACGGGGTGGTGGCGCCAACAATCGGTTATGAAGCGCCCGACCCGGACTGCGCGCTTGACGTGGTGCCGAATGTAGCGCGTGACGCACGGCCCGAGGTGGCGTTGAGCAACGCCTTCGCCTTTGGAGGCATGAACGCGGTTCTCGCGCTGCGCCGCGCGTGAGAAACAAAAAATGCCGCCCCCGGACGGGAGCGGCATCTGATCTGAAGCTGCTTCGGGTTTACTGTTCGATCACCGAAACTTCGTCATAGCTCGCGGTGAACCCGTCAAGCGAGAGGGTCAGTTCAACCGTCTGATCGGGCGCCAACGCAGGAACAATGGTCAGAACCGCTTCCTTGCCACGCTTAAAGGCGGCGATATCGGCGCTGGTCATGCCCATCCGCACGTAGCAGCCGACTGGGTTGCAGAAGGCATAGGGATAACGACGTGCCTTGCCGCCATCTACCGAAAGCGTCAGCTGCGCAGGCAGCGCGGTTTCGAGAGGTACGACAACTGTGGCACCGGCCACGGCTTTGCCGCCATCGGGCAGACGGAAGAGCGAGACTTCTGCCACTGGCGCGCCTTCGCCGTCAGCCAACAGCTGGTACATCTGGCAGGGGTCGACCTCTTGCTCTGTCTTGATGCACCGCATTTCCCACGCACCAATTTCCTTCTTGGTGTAGGGCTTGCCCAGTTCGGGATCTTTGTCGGCGTCTTCGCCCAAGCTCAGCTTTTCCTCGATCTCGGCGGCGGTACCGCTGGTGCCGGGCTGCGGCGCGGTTTCTTCGGTTTGCGCTGTGCTTTGCTCGGCCTCGGTCTCAGGCGTTGTCGTCTGGGCAAAGGCGGTCATTGGGGCCGAAAGTGCAAGCGCTGCACAAAGCGGCAGGGCGGTCAAATACTTGCTCATGTCATATCCACGTTTGTTGCGTTAGCGCCCCTTAACATGGCGTGGCAGGATTGTCAGTGGTTCTGGCCGCATTTCAACCGCAATACGCGCGATTTCATGCCGACGCCCAGTGCCGCGAAAGCTAGGTATGTCAATGAGTTATCTGCGAAATAGCAAAAAGGGGACGCAGCGCATCCCCTTTTCGTGTTCACTCTCCCCGTCGGACTGGGCCGACTTATTGATGCCACGTTAGGCAAGCCTTTGACTCTGGTCAACTAGAAATATCAACCGTTTGCAGAAATGCCGGCCAACCCGTCATGATAGAAAAAGGGCCGCGCCCGAAGGCGCGGCCAGTCTGACAGGGAGGAAGTCATCCCGCCACCGAAGGACATGATGGGCGAGATAGGATGACTATGGCGCGCAAAGGTTAAGTTTGTATGCTCTTGTGGGACGGACAGATGCTTAAAATTGACAGGAAGGTCTTGGCGTGAGCACAGAGATATTTATCGGCGGGGGCGGTCCTGCCTATGCGGAGAAGCAGTTTTTGGACCTTGGCTACGCCAATCGACACGGTCTGATTGCCGGGGCGACAGGGACCGGGAAAACCGTGACACTTCAAATCCTTGCCGAAGGCTTTGCAAATGCGGGCGTGCCGGTCTTTTTGTCTGACGTGAAGGGCGATCTGTCTGGGCTCGCGCGCTCTGGCAGCGCCGAGGCCAAGCTGCACGGCCCTTTCACCGAACGCGCGGCCAAGATCGGATTTGGCGACTACACCTACCAATCCTTCCCTGTGACCTTTTGGGACCTCTTCGGGGAGCAGGGCCACCCGGTGCGTACCACGGTGTCCGAAATGGGGCCGTTGCTGATTGCTCAACTTTTGGACCTCAGCGAAGCGCAGGAAGGCATCCTAAACATCGCCTTCCGCGTGGCCGATGAAGAAGGGATGCCGCTGCTTGATCTCAAGGATTTGCAGGCATTGTTGGTCTGGGTCGGCGAAAACGCCAAGGATCTGGCGCTGCGCTACGGCAATGTTTCCTCCGCGTCTGTCGGGACGATCCAGCGGCGCTTGCTGGTGCTGGAGAACCAAGGCGGTGCGCAGTTGTTCGGAGAGCCAGCGCTGGCACTGACCGATCTGATGCGCAACGATAGCGATGGGCGCGGGCGGATCAATATCCTTGCCGCCGACAAATTGATGGGGTCGCCCAAGCTCTACGCCACTTTCCTGCTTTGGCTGATGTCAGAACTCTTCGAAGAGCTACCCGAAGTGGGCGATCCCGATAAACCGAAACTGGTGTTTTTCTTTGATGAAGCGCATCTGCTGTTTGACGACGCGCCCAAGGCACTAGTTGATAAGGTCGAGCAGGTGGCCCGTTTGATCCGCTCCAAAGGTGTTGGCGTTTATTTCGTGACCCAAAACCCCGCCGATGTGCCCGATGATATTCTGGGCCAGCTTGGCAACCGCGTCCAACATGCGCTGCGCGCCTTCACCGCGCGGGACCGCAAAGAACTGCGCCAAGCTGCGCAGACCTATCGCGAGAACCCGCGCTTTGATACCGAAGAGGCGATCCGGGAAGTGGGCGTTGGTGAGGCGGTCACCTCAATGCTGCAACGCAAAGGCGTACCGGGCGTGGTTGAACGCACTTTGATCCGCCCGCCATCCTCCCAGCTTGGGCCGATCACCGCCGGACAACGCGCTGCTGTATTGGCTGAATCAGACCTCGCCGGGAAATACGACACGCTGAAGGACCGCGAGTCGGCCTATGAAATGCTGAAAGCCCGCGCCGAGGCAGCGGCCAAGGAGGCTGAGAAGATCGAGGCCGCCGCTGAGGCTGAGGACGAAGCCGCCCGCGAATTTCAGAAAGCCCGTCGCTATGGCGGGGCGCGCAGCAGCCGCCGCTCCAGCCGTACATCGTCAGACGGGTTCGGAGATGCCATCGCCACGGCTGTCATCAAAGAGCTGAAAGGCACCACCGGTCGCCGGATCGTGCGCGGCATCTTGGGCGGACTGTTCAAGGGGCGCTGAAGCGGTCAACAGATAAAAAAAGGGCGCGGTAGCAATACCGCGCCCCTTTCTCGTTGGGTTTAATCTGCGCAGGGCTTACCGTTCAGGGATCAACCCGCGCGGGCTGAAGCGCAGCACCAGCAGCAACACCATGCCCATCGTCAGCAGACGCATATGCGCAGCGCTCTCGATTAGATGCGCTTTAAGGGCAGAGGTTTCAGACATGCCCGCGGTGATGAGGTTCATCAGCCACAGGCCCATCGGCTCCACCTGCACCCAAAGGAACCAGATCAGGAAGCCGCCCAAGATCGCGCCAAAGTTGTTGCCCGACCCACCGACGATCACCATCACCCAGATCAGGAAGGTAAAGCGCAGCGGCTGATAGGTGCCGGGCGTCAACTGGCTGTCCATCGTGGTCATCATCGCACCCGCGATGCCGCAGATTGCGGAACCGAGGATGAAGACCTGCAAATGCCGTGCGGTGACGTCCTTGCCCATGGCTTCGGCGGCCACTTCGTTATCGCGGATCGCCCGCAACATACGGCCCCAAGGGGAATGTAGCGCACGTTGGCTCATCCACAGCAGGACGATCAGCACCACGGCAAAGAGCGCGATGTAGAGCAGTTTGACCCAGAGGGTCGAGGCGTCCACCGGATCGAACCCGAGCCCGGCCGCGCGTTCGACGAAGCTGGGATCGTTTTGCAGATCGATTTCATATGGCACCGGACGTGGCAGGCCGATGACGTTTTTAACGCCGCGGCTCATCCAGTCCTCGTTTTTCAGCACCGCAATGATGATCTCGGCAATACCCAGCGTTGCAATCGCCAGATAGTCCGACCGCAGGCCCAGAGCCGTCTTGCCGATCAGCCAAGCCGCACCGGCGGCAAAGAGACCGCCCACAGGCCAAGAGATCAGCACCGGCAGGCCGAGCCCGCCCAAGTAGCCGCTCTGCGCCGGGTTGATCGCCTCCACCGCTTCGACCGCAGGGTCAAGCACGGCTCGAAAAACGAAAAAGCCGATGACCAGCACCGCAATCACCGCCAGCGTGCGCGCCATGCCGGGGGCCATGCGTTTCATCAACATGACCGCCGCGACCACCGTGCCAGCACCCAGCAAAAGTGCGCCCACAATGGCGAAACCACCTGTGGACCAAGCGCCCTCGGTGGGGGGCATAGAGACCAGCACAGCCGCCAGACCGCCAAGCGCCACGAAGCCCATGATGCCGACGTTAAACAGCCCCGCGAACCCCCATTGCAGGTTCACCCCAAGCGCCATGATCGAAGAGATCAGCCCCATGGCAATGATCAGCAGCGCCGAGTTCCAGCTTTGCGCAAAGCCGGTATATATGATCATCAAAGCGATGATCGCGAAAAGGATCGTGTTTTTCACAGTCTGGGTCATACCGATTTCCCCTTGAACAGCCCTGTAGGCTTGATCAGCAGAACGATCAGAAGAATGACGAAGCTGACCGCAAATTTGTAATCCGTGCTCATAAGTTGCACTAAGCCGTCAGGCTGCAACCCTTCGGGCATGACGTAGCCCAGCACCTTTTTCCACGCATAGGTGATCGTCACCTCGCTGAAAGCGATGACAAACCCGCCCGCGATGGCGCCCACTGGCGAGCCAAGACCGCCCACAATGGCCGAGGCAAAGATCGGCAACAAAAGCTGGAAGTAGGTGAAGGGTTTGAACGACTTATCAAGCCCGTAGAGCGTGCCTGCAATGGTCGCCAGTGCCGCCACGATCATCCAAGTGATCATCACCACGCGCTCGGGGTTGATGCCCGACAGAAGCGCCAGATCCTCATTGTCGGAATAGGCGCGCATGGATTTGCCCGCGCGGGTCTTGTTGAGGAACCAAAACAGCAGCGCCACAACAATGATCGCGGTGACGATAGTGATGCCTTGGGTGGTTTTGAAGGCCAGACCTTCTTTCAACCCGGTTAGCGCCTTGAAGTCCCGCGCCGACATGATGAAACGTTGACCGTCGAGAAAGTTCTGGTCGTCCGCGCCGATGATAAAGCGGGTGATGCCGTTATAGATGAAGGTCACGCCAAGCGAGACAATCACCAAAATCACCGGCTTGGCTTTTTGCTCACGGTAGAACTTATAGACGACCTTATCCGTGCCCAAAAGCAGCAGGATCGCAAAGGCGATGCCGAAGGGCAGGGCGAGCAGTGCGGTGGGCAGAAAGCCAAGGCTCAGCCCCATGGATTGAAACAGCCATGTCACGAGGATCGTGGCCATCGTCCCCATGGCCATCGTGTCGCCATGCGCGAAGTTGGAAAAGCGCAGGATGCCGTAAACCAACGTCACCCCAAGCGCACCAAGCGCCAGTTGCGATCCATAGGCGATGCCGGGGATCAGGACATAGTTCGAAAGTGCAATAAAAGCGTTGAGCAGATCCATGTTCAGCCCCCCAGAAACGATTTGCGGACTTCAGGATCGGCCAGAAGCTCTTTGCCCGTGCCGGTGAATGCGTTGCGCCCTTGCACGAGAACATAGCCCTTGTCGGCGATCTCAAGCGCCTGACGGGCGTTTTGCTCGACCATCAGGATCGGGATGCCGGTCCGGGCCACCTCGATGATCCGGTCGAAAAGCTCGTCCATCACGATGGGCGAAACGCCCGCGGTCGGCTCGTCGAGCATCAGCACCTTGGGCTGGGTCATCAACGCCCGGCCTACAGCGACCTGCTGGCGTTGACCGCCCGACAATTCGCCCGCCGCTTGCAGCCGCTTTTCTTTGAGGATCGGGAAAAGGTCATAGACCTGCGCCATCGTATCGCGGAAATCATCGCGGCGGATGAAGGCGCCCATCTCTAGGTTCTCTTCGACCGTCATCGAGGTGAAGATGTTAGAGGTTTGCGGCACGAAACCCATGCCCTTGGCCACACGGTCCTGCGGGCTGAGGCCAGTGATATCCTCACCGTCCAGCCGCACGTTGCCTTTGCGCATGTCGAGCATGCCAAAGACCGCCTTCATGCCGGTGGACTTGCCCGCGCCATTGGGGCCGACGATCACGGCGATTTCGCCGCGGTCCACCGCGATGGTGCAGTCATGCAGAATGTCAGGGCCAGCGCCGTAGCCTGCGGTCATGCAGTCGCCGATCAGGAAGGGGCCGCCGGGGGCGGGGTGGGTTTTGCCGCTGGCCTTTGGCATGATGCTGCCTTGGCCTTTTGCGTTGCCGACCGACCAATCTTTGTTGCCGCGGTCGCCGTAGGGATCATTGCTCATGCGCCTACCTTGTCCTTATTCTTCAGGCCGGTGCCAAGATAGGCCTCGATCACCTGCTCGTTCGCCTTGATCTCATCCAGCGTGCCTTCGGCCAGCACGCGGCCTTCGGCCATGCAGATTACCGGGTCGCAAAGGCGGCCGATGAAATCCATGTCATGCTCAATCACGACAAATGTGTAGTTACGTTCTTTGTTCAGCCGCTGGATCGCATCGCCGATGGTGTTGAGCAGCGTGCGGTTCACGCCCGCGCCGACCTCATCGAGGAACACGATCTTGGCATCCACCATCATGGTGCGGCCCAGTTCCAGCAGCTTTTTCTGACCGCCAGAAATTTGGCCCGCCTTCTGCTCGGCCAGATGTTCGATGGTCAGGAATTCCAGCACCTCATCTGCCTTGGCGCGCAGCGCGCGTTCCTCGTTGGCGATGCGTTTGGTGCCGAACCATGTGTTCCACAGCGTCTCGCCGGACTGGTTGCCCGGGACCATCATCAGGTTCTCGCGGCAGGACATCGACGAAAACTCATGGGCGATCTGGAAGGTGCGCAAAAGGCCCTTGTGGAACAGCTCATGCGGGGGCAGGCCGGTGATGTCCTCACCGTCCATGGTCACCCGGCCCGAAGTGGGCTGAAGCACGCCTGCAATGACGTTAAACAGCGTGGTTTTTCCCGCGCCATTGGGGCCGATCAAACCAGTGATCGATCCTTTTTGAATAGACAGGCTCGCCCCGTCCACGGCGTGAAACCCGCCGAAATGTTTGTGTAAGTCGTCTACGACGATCATATGTCCATCCCCGTGTCCGCCACCTTGTGGCTGGTTTTTATTGGTCGTTACGTCACGCGTCGTCCGAATGTCGGACTGCGCCCATGATTACAGCGAGATACGATATTGGAAAGGGACCGTTTTGGTCAGATGACACTGAAAACGCGTCTGCGCCGTGAACTTGGCGCGAAACGCAACGCGAGTGTCTGCTTTTGCGCCTCCCGCGCGAAAAGCCATGGCCTGTGCGGCCATCACATAGTTATTCATCTGTCTCTCCCTAACGGGACGTGTTTCCCACATCCTCGCGCAGCGGGTTGTAGTGGCAGTGCTTGCGAAAGAAAAGTCGATTTACAAAAGCAAAGGCCCGATCGCATTGCGACCGGGCCCAGCTTGGTTCAATGGATCAAAGATCAGCGGTAGCCGACCGTGACCATCTTGCCGTCTTTCATCTCGATCTCGCGGTAGCTGCCCGCGCTCTCGCCCGGTCCGATCAGCTCAACAGCCGAAGCACCGACGTAGTCGACATCGCCGCCGTCTTTGATGATCTGAAGCGCTTTGCCCAGTTCACCCGGCAGGATTTTTTCACCCGGTGCGTTGGCGACTTCCATCACCTTTTCCTTATACTCCGCCGGATCGTTGGAGCCTGCGGCCTGCATGGCCAGCAGAATCAACGCTGCCGCGTCATAGGATTCAGGCGAGAAGGCGTTGGTCGGCTCGAAACCGGCTTCTTCGCCCATCTTCTTGTAGGTGTCGGGGCCTTCGCCAGCCGCACTTGGGTTCTGACCAAAGGAGCCATCCGCGCTTTCGGCGAATTTCTCTTCCAGCGTGTCGGAGACCATGCCGTCGGGGAACATGAAGGTGTCAAACGCGCCTGCGTCCAGCGCACCGTTCACGATGCCCGCACCACCTTGGTCAACGTAGCCAGCAACGATCAGCACTTCCCCACCGGCGGAGGCCAGCGCGCCGACTTCGGCGGAGTAGTCCGCTTTGCCGTCTTCATGCGATGTGTTGATGGTGACGGTGCCGCCGGATTCCTTGAACGCGGTCTCAAAGCTGTCGGCCAGACCTTTACCATAGTCGTTGTTGGTATAGGTGACGGCGACTTCTTTGATGCCACGGTCGTTCAGGATATCGGCCATGACCTGACCCTGACGCGCGTCCGATGGCGATGTCCGGAAGAACAGACCGTTGTCTTCAACGGTCGACAGCGCCGGAGATGTCGCGGAAGGCGAAATCATCACGATGCCGTTCGGAATGGCAACGTTTTGCAGCGAAGCCGTTGTCTCACCCGAGCACATGCCGCCGACGATGCCTTTGACGCGGTCGGAGGTGATCAGACGCTCAGCAGAGGCCACAGCAAGGCCCGCGTCGATACAGCCCGTGTCGCCACGCTCAGACGAAACGGTGGCACCATCGAGGAACAGGCCGGATTCGTTGACTTCGGCAATCGCGAGTTCGGCACCGGCTGCCATGTCATTGGCCAGCGATTCCAGCGGGCCGGTGAAGCCCAGCAGGATGCCGAGTTTCGTGTCTTCCGCATGAGCGCCAGTGGCCAGCAGAGCAACAGCCGTTGTGGCCATCAGAATTTTTTTCATTTGGTTTCTCTCCCTTAGTTGAACTTTCGTTCTAAAGGGACGTTAGGTCGTGGTTTCGGAAAAGAAAAGGCGATTTATCTCAGTTTTGCGCAGGCGGCTTGTTGCGCGCTTTATCGACCTGAGTGGACAGGGCGCAGGGCGTGGCTACATCCAGTGGTACAGCGTCCAGTCTTAAAGGAGCCGTCATGTCTATCCCCCGCACAATCGCCACAGTGACCTTTGCCGCACTCAGTACCGTTGGATTGTCCAATGTGGCAAAGGCGCTGACCATCGAGCCCATGATTGAAGACTTGCAAGGCCCATGGGGTGTCGCGCCGTTGCCAGATGGCGGGCTGCTGGTGACAGAAAAGGCGGGGCGGCTGATCTATCAAAAGAGTGACACCCGTCACGACGTTTCCGGTCTGCCGGAGGTTGCCGTCGTGGGGCAGGGCGGCCTGCTCGACATCACCCTCGCGCGGGATTTTGAGCAAAGCCGGATGTTGTTCCTCACCTATGCCAAACCTCAAGAGGGTGGTGGCGCGGGGACAGCTTTGGCCAGCGCACGTTTGTCCGATGATGCCAAACAACTGGAAGATGTCACCGAGCTTTTCGCCATGAAACCCGGCAGCTCTGGCGGTCAGCATTTTGGCTCGCGCGTGGTCGAAGCGCCCGATGGCACGCTGCTGTTGACGATCGGAGAGCGCGGCAACCGGCCCGCTGCCCAAGACCGCAGCACCCACAACGGCAGCATAATCCGGGTGAACCGCGATGGCTCCGTGCCGGATGACAACCCCTTTATCGACATGCCTGATGTGCTGCCTGAAATCTGGTCCTATGGCCACCGCAACCCGCAAGGCGCCGGGTTGGACCTTGAGGGTCGGCTCTGGGTGTCCGAACATGGGGCCAAAGGCGGCGATGAGGTAAACCGCATTACCAAAGGCGCGAACTACGGCTGGCCGGTAATCTCTTTCGGGGAGCATTATTCGGGCGAGAAAATCGGTGAGGGCACCGCGAAAGAGGGGATGGAGCAGCCCGAATTCTACTGGGACCCCTCCATCGCGCCGGCAGGGCTTATGGTCTATTCCGGCGCGCAATTTCCCGACTGGAAAGGCGATATATTTGTCGGGTCACTGAAGTTCGACTATATCGCGCGCCTGTCCGGTGATCCGCTGGAGGAAGTTGAGCAAATCAAAACCCCCGAGACCGCCCGCGTGCGCGATGTGGTCGAAGGGCCGGAAGGCGGGATCTGGTTTATTTCGGAAGACAACGGCACGGTTTACCGCATCACGCCCTAGCCGCTGGGTCTTGTCGCATGGCTGCCGCGCTCGCGATAAGGTGTCGTCTCATAATGCGCACGGTAGCATTTGGAAAAATGCGAGGGCGAGGCAAAGCCGCAGGCTAAAGCCACGTTAATCACGCTCATATCGGTCTGCATCAGCAGGTTCCGCGCTTTTTGCAGGCGCAGTTCCATGTAGTAGCGTTTTGGCGACCGGTTCAGATAACGACGGAACAGCCGCTCTAACTGCCGGGTCGACATGCCAACTTCTTGCGCGAGGATGGAGGGGCTGACCGGCTCTTCAATATTGCTTTCCATCTGATGGATCACTTGGCTCAGCTTGGGGTGACGCACGCCGATCCGTGTCGGAACTGAAAGACGCTGCGTGTCCTGATCGGTTCGGATAGAGGCGTAGATCAGCTGATCCGCCACAGCATTTGCGATCTCTTCGCCGTGGTCATCCGCAATGAGCTTGAGCATCAAGTCTAAAGAGGAGGTGCCACCGGCGGTGGTTAGCCGATTTCCGTCTGCCACAAAAACTGATTTGGTGAGGGATACTTCCTCAAAATCCTCGGCAAAACTATCCTGATTTTCCCAATGGATCGTCGCCCGCTTGCCGTCGAGCAACCCGGCTTTGGCCAAAGTATGCGCCGCTGTGCAAAGCCCGCCGACAATAAGCCCCTTGCGGGCCTCGCGACGCAGCCAAGCCAAGAGCTTTTTGGTCGTCGCGGCTTGCACATCAATGCCGCCGCAGATCATCACCGTATCATCGCGGGACAGGTCCTCAAGCCCCGCGTCCAATGCAAAAACCGCGCCCGCCGAACAGGTGCAAGTCCCGCCATCTTCTCCGACCACTTGCCAAACATAGGCCTCACGCCCCATCATACGGTTAGCGATCCGCAAACATTCGACCGCAGAGGCGAAGCTGAGAAGCGTAAAATTCTCAAGCAGCACAAAGACAAAACGCCGGGGTTTGTCGGTGTCGCGGGGGATGCGGGTGGCCGGGCGTGGTTGGGACATCGCGGCGTCTTTCAAATCAAATCGTGTCTGACGGCAGTGCCACGGTTATCAGACTTGCGGCGAACTTTGTTCATGGCCCTGTCGCAACGTCAAGAGTGCGCATTTCACTTCTGGCCACTTTCCCCGCACTTTTATATAGGGGAAGCTGACCGGAGCCAAAGTTTCGGTAAGTTGAGCGGAGAACAGACGATGACAGACTGGAGCACTTCAAGCTGGCGCAGCAAACCGCGCGTTCAGATGCCTGATTACCCCGACCAAGCTGCGTTGCAGGCGGTCGAGGAACAGCTTGCGCGATATCCCGTCCTCGTCTTTGCGGGTGAAGCGCGCCGACTGAAGAAACATCTTGGTGCTGCGGGCCGAGGCGAAGCGTTCTTGTTGCAAGGTGGCGATTGCGCCGAAAGCTTTGAACAGTTCAGCTCTGACGCCATCCGCGACACGTTCAAAGTAATGTTGCAGATGGCCATCGTGCTGACCCATGGGGCCAAGGTGCCGGTGATTAAACTGGGCCGTATGGCTGGCCAATTCGCCAAGCCGCGTTCGGCAGCGACTGAAGTGGTCGATGGCGTGGAACTGCCCAGCTACCGGGGCGACATCATCAATGATCTGGCCTTTAACGAGGCTGCGCGCGTCCCCGATCCGCAAAAGATGTTGCGTGCCTATACACAGGCCGCCGCGACGCTGAACCTGCTGCGCGCGTTCTCGACAGGTGGCTACGCTGATGTGCATCAGGTGCATGGTTGGACCTTGGGCTTTACCGATGACGAAAAGGCCGAGAAATACCGTGAGATCGCCAACCGCATCTCCGACACGCTGGATTTCATGGCCGCCGCTGGCGTGACCTCGGAAACCGCGCATACGCTGCAATCGGTGGAGTTCTACACCAGCCACGAAGCCTTGCTACTGGAATACGAAGAGGCGCTCTGCCGCCGTGACAGCCAGACCGGCAAATGGCTGGCGGGTTCGGGCCATATGATCTGGATCGGCGACCGCACGCGGCAGCCTGACGGGGCGCATGTGGAGTTTGCCCGCGGTGTGCAGAACCCGATCGGTTTGAAATGCGGCCCGTCGATGACCAGCGATGACCTCAAGAAGTTGATGGCCAAGCTGAACCCCGACAACGAAGAAGGCCGCCTGACGCTGATCTCGCGCTTTGGCGCGGGGCAGGTGGGCGATCACCTGCCGCGTCTGGTCAAAGCGGTGCAGGAAGAGGGCGCAAATGTCGTCTGGACCTGTGACGCGATGCACGGCAACACGATCAAGTCGTCGAGCGGCTACAAAACCCGGCCCTTCGATTCGGTGCTGCGCGAAGTGCATGAGTTCTTCGCCGTGCATAACGCCGAAGGCACCGTCCCCGGCGGTGTGCATTTTGAGATGACTGGCCAAGATGTGACCGAATGCACCGGCGGCGTCCGCGCGGTAAGCGACGAAGACCTGTCTGACCGCTACCACACCGCCTGCGATCCGCGCCTCAACGCCAGCCAATCGCTGGAGCTGGCGTTCTTGGTCGCCGAGGAACTGTCGAACCGCCGTTCGACTCAGACGACGCGTGCGGCAGGATAAGGCGGCGCTAAAGACAACGGACGCCGCTGGCATTCTGCACAGCGGCGTCTAAGACCCCTAGCCCGAAAGCGAGTGGTCAAACTGAAGACGCGGTCACTCCTCGTTGGATTTCACCACACGCAGATAGGGGGGCAGCCGCCGAGAGGTGGCGCGCCCAAAGGGTTGCTTTTCTTCGGCAAATCCCTGCTTTCCACCGGAAATCGGTTCTCTGGTCAAGGGCGTCACCGGGCGGGTAAGGCTGCCACGACGTTCTTGATGGGTGAGATCAAACCGGCGCGGTGTTTTGCCAATCTGACCCATCGCCACCAAACACCCGAGCGCACGGCTCACATCGCCCAAATCACTTTTCAACGGCATCAGCAACATCCGCGCTTCAAGCGACGGCTTGCCATAAGACCCAGCGGCATTGAGGTGCAGCGTGGTCTGGCTCGGCAGTTGAAAAACCTCTTCCAGCGCCTCACTGGCCAAAGGACGGGCCGCGTTGGTGAAGAACGACGTGATCGGCATGCCGCGCACCTCCATCCCCATCAACTCGCGCAGATGCGTGCCTGCGATGCGCAGCCGCGCCACCCCCGGCGCCACACGTTCAAGGATAAAAGCATAGGGCAAAGCGTCCTCAATCCCGCGGGGATCAATGTCCGAGCGGCAGGGCATCAGCCTGTTGCCGCGCAATGCTTCCCAATAGGCCTCGACCTGCGCCAGCGGGCCATAGCCTTCGTATGTCCGGTGATCTGCCATGCGGATCACATTTTGCGCCTTCTGGCCTGTCTTGTCCATCACACTCACCCTTCCCATTGCGCCGCACACCCCCGGCGGTTGGTTCGCAATCATTACCAAGTCATTAATAGGGCAGGAGAGGCCGGAATTCTCCAGATTTTACCCCAATTGGTTAACGCGCAGCGTCCGTTGGTCAGCCGCCCTTTCTGGCCGAAGGGCTTGCTCCCTTTGCCGGTTTCACCGTAAGGCAAGACATCCGCCAGAATGGGAAACACGCCAATGATCAGGTCTATGACAGGTTTTGCAGCAGGCTCGGGCAGCTATGAGACCTGGAACTGGTCGTGGGAGTTGCGCGCAGTCAATGGCAAGGGGCTGGACCTGCGTCTGCGTGTGCCGGACTGGATCGACGGATTGGAAACCGCGTTGCGCAAGGCGCTGACAGCGGCAGCCGCGCGGGGCAATATCACTTGTAACCTGCGCATCTCGCGCAGTGAAAGCGATGGGGCGCTACAGGTGAACACCGCGCAGGTCGATGCGCTGCTTGCCGCCTTGCACCAGATCGAAGCCCGCGCGATGGATGCTGGCGTGTCGCTCGCCCCGTCGCGGGCGACCGATCTGCTGACCCTGCGCGGCGTGCTGGAGCAGACGGAGGACACGCAGGACACGGATGGTCTGCGCAGCACTTTGCTGGCCGAGTTCACGGAACTTCTGACGAAATTCAACGCCATGCGCGAGGCCGAAGGCGCTGCATTGGCGCAGGTGATGCAAGACCAGCTTATCGAGATCGAAACCCTATCCAATAAGGCAGCCGCCTTGGCGGAGACGCGCAAAGACGACATGGCCGCAGCCCTAAAGCGCAACCTTGCGCGGGTCTTGGACAACAGCGATGGCACGGATGCCGACAGGGTGGCGCAGGAATTGGCGCTGATCGCAGTCAAATCCGATGTTACCGAAGAGATTGACCGGCTTGCGGTGCATGTCACAGCCGCACGCGATTTGCTGGAGCAGGGTGGCCCGGTCGGGCGCAAGCTGGATTTCCTGATGCAGGAATTCAACCGCGAAGCGAACACGCTCTGCTCCAAAGCGCAGAGCAGCGAATTGACGACGGTCGGTCTGGCGCTGAAAGCCGTGATCGACCAGATGCGCGAACAAGTACAGAATGTGGAGTAAGACGTGAGCAAACAAAGCCGGCGCGGCCTTTTGATCATCCTTAGCTCGCCCTCAGGCGCGGGCAAATCGACCATGGCGCGGGCGCTGCGGGAATGGGACCCGACGATTAACTTCTCGGTCTCCGCTACCACTCGTGCGCCGCGTCCGGGCGAGGTCGACGGCAAGGATTACCGCTTTGTTGCCGAAGATGATTTTCGCCACGCCGTGGCCGAAGGTGAAATGCTCGAACACGCGCATGTATTCGGCAATTTCTACGGCTCTCCCAAAGCGCCGGTGCAGGCGGCGATCGATGAAGGGCAGGATATTCTGTTCGACATCGACTGGCAGGGTGCGCAGCAAATTCGCAACTCTGACCTGAACACGCACACGCTCTCGATCTTCCTGCTGCCTCCATCGATCACCGAACTGAAGCGTCGCCTCGAAAGCCGGGGGCAGGACGATGCTGAGACCATCGCCAAGCGTATGGGCAAAAGCTGGGATGAGATCAGCCACTGGGATGGCTATGATTTTGTGCTGATCAACGACGACCTCGACCAGACCGAGGCGCGGTTGAAATCCATTATCACCGCCGCGCGGCTGCGTCTGAGCCAGCAACCCGCGATCAAAGACCATGTCCGCCGCCTGCAATCTGAATTTCAGGAGTTGAAATGACCCTCTACGCCCTATCCGACGCCCGCCCCGATGTTTCGCCCGACGCTTGGGTCGCACCTGATGCCAATCTGATCGGCAAAGTAACCCTCGGCCCGGAGGCGTCCGTCTGGTTTGGCAGCACTCTGCGCGGCGACAACGAGATGATCACCGTCGGGCGCGGCAGCAATGTGCAGGAGAACTGCGTCTTTCACACCGATATGGGCTATCCGCTGACCGTGGGTGAAGATTGCACCATCGGCCACAAGGTCATGCTGCATGGCTGTACTATTGGCGACAACACCCTGATTGGAATGGGGGCCACGGTTCTCAACGGAGCCAAGATCGGCAAGAACTGCCTGATCGGCGCGGGGGCGCTCATTACCGAGAACAAGGTCATCCCCGACGGTTCGCTGGTGATGGGGGTGCCGGGCAAGGTGGTGCGCGAACTGGACGCCGCCGCGATCCAAGCGCTGACCGCCAGTGCCAAACATTATGCCCAGAACGCCACCCGCTTCCGGCGCGATCTCGAACCGCTTTGACATGGGCGACACGCCTGTCACGCTTACGGAATTGGTCGCGGCGCTGCCGCTGCCGAGCCTGACGATCAACGCGAATGAACGGATCACCGCGCTGAACGCCGGAGCCGAAGCCCTGCTAGGGCAGGGTTTGGCGGAGCGGCATTACATCACCGCATTGCGGCAGCCCGGTCTGGTCGCAGCGGTAGAGAAATGCTTTGCCGGGGAGGGGCCGCAGCAGGCGCGCTTTGTAACGGGCGCAGGCGACAGCGGTGCCACCTATGACGTCAGCCTTCGCCCTTTGGGGCGCGACGGTGTGGTTTTGCTCAGCTTCAACGACGTGACTGAAATGGCGCAGGCCGGACAGATGCGCCGGGACTTTGTGGCCAATGTCAGCCACGAGTTGCGCACCCCGCTGACTGCGCTCATGGGGTTCATCGAGACGCTGCAAGGGCCAGCGCGGGACGATACGGCCGCGCGGGAGCGCTTTCTGGAAATTATGGCCAAGGAGGCAGAACGCATGAACCGGCTGGTGGGCGAACTGCTGTCGCTCAGCCGGGTCGAGGCCGAAGAGCGGGTGCGGCCCGATGTGCGGATCGACCTACGTGATGTGTTGAACGCGACCCTGCGCAACCTTGCGCCCGTGGCGGCTGAGAGCGGTGTCACGCTCGCCCCCAACCTTGGCAACAGCGCAGCAACCGTGCTGGGCGATGCGGATCAGTTGATGCAAGTGTTCACCAACCTCATTGAGAATGCGATCAAATACGGTGGCCGTGATAACAGCGTCGAGATCACCGCGCAGATAATCGCCCAAGACACCGCCATGCGCGGCGCGGCGGTGCATGTGAGCGTCAGGGACCATGGCCCGGGGATTGATCCGCTCCACATCCCGCGCTTGACCGAGCGATTCTACCGTGTCGACAGCCACCGGAGCCGCAGTCTGGGTGGCACCGGGCTTGGCTTGGCGATCGTTAAACACATCCTGAATCGGCACCGGGGACGGATGAAGGTCACCAGTGCGCCCGGAGAAGGCGCTGAATTTAAGGTGATTTTGCCAATGGAAGAAAGTTCGACTTAGCTTTTAGACGAATTTTCGGGGTCACCGGTCCCTGTCATGAAACTGTAACAGACCTGTCACATAAGCGCAGCACGGCCTTCGTAGACCGGGGGCAGATCACCATGGGGTGATCGCCAATTCGCATCTGACAGGAGACCTTATGTCCCTCGCACAACTCACAACCTCCGCCTTGGCTCTTGCCGCCGTTTCTGCCAGCGCTGCCGCTGCGCGCGACCAAGTGCAGGTTGCCGGTTCTTCGACCGTGCTGCCCTACGCTTCCATCGTCGCCGAAGCCTTTGGCGAGAACTTTGACTTCCCGACACCGGTCGTGGAATCGGGCGGCTCCTCGGCGGGTCTCAAGCGCTTCTGCGAAGGCGTGGGCGAGAACACCATCGACGTGGCCAATGCCTCGCGCCAGATCAAAGAAGCTGAAGTGGCCGCCTGTGCTGAGAACGGCGTAACCGACATTATCGAAGTGCGTATCGGCTATGACGGCATCGTCTTTGCCTCTGACATTAATGGCAACAGCTTTGAGTTTACGCCAACCGATTGGTACAAGGCGCTTTCCGCCAAGGTAGTTGTTGACGGCGAGGTGACCGACAACCCTTACACAACATGGGACCAAGTGAACCCCGCTTTCCCCGCGCAGCCGATCCAAGCCTTCATCCCCGGCACCAAACACGGCACGCGCGAGGTGTTCGAAGAGAAAGTGATCCTCGCAGGCTGCGAAGCAACAGGCGACTTTGAAGCGTTCCTTGAGACCGCAGAAGGCGACAAGAAAGCCGCGGAGAAAGAGTGCATCAGCCTGCGCAGCGACGGCAAATCCGTCGACATCGACGGCGACTATACCGAGACGCTGGCGCGGATTGAGAGCAATAAGGACGGCATCGGCGTCTTCGGTCTGGCCTTTTACGAGAACAACACCGACAAACTTCAGGTTGCCACCATGGGCGGCGTCGAACCCAGCACCGAGAGCATTGCATCCGGTGACTACCCGGTGTCGCGTCCGTTGTTCTTCTACGTCAAGAAAGCGCATCTCGGCGTGATCCCGGGCCTCAAAGAATACGCAGAATTCTTCGTGGCGGATGAAGTGGCTGGCCCTGACGGTCCGCTGGCGGAATATGGCCTCGTTTCCGATCCCGAATTGGCCGAGACCCAAACCGTTGTGACCGACGAAACCGTGATCGGCGGCGGTTCCTGAACCAAAATTGACGGCACCGGAGGCGGACGACCGCCTCCGGTGCTGCGTTTTGATCCACTGGGGGACATGTGGGAATAATACTGACAACAAGCACCGTGGTGCCACTGGTCGTGTTCATCGCGCTGCTGGCATTGGGCGGGTATATCCTTGCCCGCCGGCGGGCGATGACCTCTACCGGGGGCGACAGCCGCAGGCTGCATTCGCTGCCCAGCTATTACGGCTACAACGCGGTGATGAGCGTTACAGTGCCTGCGCTTTTGGCCTTGGGCATCTGGCTGCTGGTGCAACCGATGTTCGTGCAATCTTCAGTTATGGAGATGATCCCGGCGCAAGCGGTGCCGGAGGGGTCTTCGGTGAACCTTGTCATGAGGGATGTGCGCCGTCTGGCTGAGGGGCTGGATAACGCGGTGCAGGCTGGCGTAATGACCAGCGCCGAAGCCACCGATCTGACCGCAACCGATGGTCTGCGCATGTGGCTGGCGGAGCAGGGTGTGGCCATCGGTGGCGATATAAACCCCGAAATCCTCGCCGCCGCGCAGGCCTACCGCGAGATGAACCTGACTGGGCATGTCGCCCGGAACCTTGTCGTCGTGCTTCTGGCTCTTGCGGGGGTGCTGCTGGCCCTTCGCGAAAGCCACGCTGAGTTCCGTGCCCGCAACCGGGTGGAGCTTGGCATCAAGGCGCTGTTGATCTTGGCGGCATCTCTCGCGATCCTGACCACCCTCGGCATCGTGCTCTCAATGCTGTTCGAGACCATTAACTTTTTTAGGCTGCATCCGTGGACTGACTTTTTCTTTGGATCGTCTTGGGCGCCGAACTTTCGTGGCGACAGTGACCTGTCCATCCTGCCACTGCTTTGGGGCACGCTTTATATCTCGCTCATCGCGCTGCTGGTGGCGGTGCCCATCGGGCTTTTCGCGGCGATCTACCTGAGTGAATACGCCGGACCTAAAGTGCGGGCCACAGCCAAGCCATTGTTGGAAATTCTCGCCGGGATCCCGACCATCGTTTACGGTCTCTTTGCGCTGCTGACGGTGGGGCCGTTCCTTGTGCAGGTCTTTGGCCGGGGGGAGGCTGGGTTTCTGGGCGTTGACTGGATGTCGGGAGCGACCTCAGTTCTGACGGCGGGGCTGGTGATGGGCATCATGCTGATCCCCTTCGTCTCGTCCCTGTCGGATGACATTATCAACGCGGTGCCCCAGTCGCTGCGCGATGGGTCGTTCGGCTTGGGTGCCACCCAGTCCGAGACAATTCGCCAAGTCGTCCTCCCCGCAGCACTTCCCGGTATCGTCGGCGCCGTCCTACTAGCGGCCAGCCGCGCCATTGGCGAGACCATGATCGTGGTGCTGGGGGCAGGGGCCATCGCCCGCGTCTCGGCCAACCCGCTGGAGGCGATGACCACCATCACCACCCGCATCGTCAGCCAGCTAACCGGCGACAGCGACTTCGCCAGCCCTGAGACGCTGGTGGCTTTTGCCCTTGGCCTGACCCTCTTCGTCCTGACCTTGGGCCTGAACGTGCTGGCCCTCTACATCGTGCGCAAATATCGGGAGCAGTACGAATGAGCGATATCCCAAACCCCGCAGCGCCCATCGCAGACCCGCGCGGCGCGTCCCTGCTGATGCCGGACAGCCGCACCAAACGCCGCAACGCCGCCGAGGGACGGTTCAAGATTTATGGCATCTTGGCCATTGGCGTCGGCCTGCTGATGCTGCTGACGCTGCTCTTTACCATTATCTCACGCGGGACAGGCGCGTTTCAGCAGACCTATATCACCCTTTCGGTCCCGCTGCTGGAAGAGAAGCTCGACAAAAAGGGCAACCGAGATTTGGCGGACATCAGAAAGGTGTCGACCTTTGGCTATACGCCACTGATGAGCGCCGCTTTCGAAGCAAAGGTCGCCGAAGCAGGCATCGATACCCCGCTGAAGCCCAAAGCCATGGCGGAGCTTCTGTCAAAGGACGCCGCCGCACAATTGCGCAACCATGTGTTGGCCAACCCCGAGTTGATCGGCAGCGCGGTCGCGTTCGAGTTTCTGACCAACAGCCGCGTTGACGGCTACCTCAAGGGCCGCGTGAGCCGCGAAAGCATTACGAACGACAAAAACATTAACGCCGAACAGCTTGATCTGGTTGATGCGCTGATCGCTGACGGCAGCCTGCGCAAACGCTTTAACCTCGACTTCATCACCGGTGCCGATGCCTCCGACGCGCGGCCCGAAGCGGCGGGCATGGGCGTGGCGATGCTGGGCTCTTTTGCCATGATGCTGGTGGTGCTGGTGCTGGCTCTGCCCATCGGCGTCGCGGCCTCAATCTATCTTGAGGAATTCGCACCGAAAAACTGGATCACCGACATCATCGAGGTCAACATCAGCAACCTCGCAGCGGTGCCGTCGATTGTCTTTGGTATCTTGGGCCTCGCGGTCTTCATCAACTACATGCACCTGCCGAACTCTGCGCCTTTGGTCGGCGGGCTCGTGTTGACCCTGATGACACTGCCGACGATCATCATTTCGACCCGCGCTTCGTTAAAATCCGTGCCGCCATCGATCCGGGATGCGGCGCTTGGGGTTGGGGCGTCCAAGATGCAATCGGTCTTCCATCATGTGCTGCCGCTGGCCGCGCCGGGGATCTTGACCGGTACGATCATCGGTCTGGCCCAAGCGCTTGGGGAAACGGCACCTTTGCTCTTAATCGGCATGGTCGGCTTCATTGCCTCTAACCCGCCTGAGAGCATCGCCGAAGGGTTAATGGCACCGAACTCGGCCATGCCTGCGCAGATCTACGAATGGGCCAAACGCGCCGACCCGGCTTTCTATGAGCGCGCCTGGGGCGGCATCATTATCTTGCTGGTGTTTCTGATCGCAATGAACGCCATCGCAGTGCTGCTCCGCCGCCGGTTTGAGCGGCGCTGGTAAGAAAGGACGGGACAATGAAAGACACCCAAACTCTGGAGCATAACGTGACACGCCACCCCGTCAAAATCGCCGCCCGCGATGTGCAGGTTTACTATGGCGACAGCCAAGCCATCCAGGATGTGAACATCGATATCAACGACAAAACGGTCACAGCTTTCATCGGTCCGTCAGGCTGCGGAAAGTCTACTTTTCTTCGTTGTATCAACAGGATGAACGACACAATTGATGTAGCCCGCGTGACGGGCGACATTCGCATCGATGGCGAGGACATCTATGACAAACGCGTCGATCCGGTGCAACTGCGCGCCAAGGTCGGCATGGTGTTTCAAAAGCCAAATCCGTTTCCCAAATCAATCTATGACAACGTGGCATATGGGCCGCGCATCCATGGGTTGGCCCGCAATAAGTCTGACCTTGATGACATTGTTGAACGAGCGCTCCGGCGCGGTGCGATCTGGGATGAGGTGAAGGACCGGCTGCACGCAGCGGGCACGGGCCTATCCGGCGGACAGCAACAGCGTCTGTGCATCGCCCGCGCCGTGGCGACGGAGCCGGAAGTGCTGCTGATGGACGAGCCTTGCTCCGCCCTTGATCCCATCGCCACGGCGCAGGTCGAAGAACTGATCGACGAGTTGCGGCAAAACTATTCTGTGGTGATCGTCACCCATTCCATGCAACAGGCCGCGCGGGTGAGCCAGAAAACCGCGTTTTTCCACCTTGGCAACCTTGTAGAGTTTGGCGATACCGATGACATCTTTACCAGACCCCAAGACCCCCGCACGGAAAGCTACATCACTGGTCGGATCGGATAAAACCATGTCAGAACAACATATTGCATCAGCCTTTGATCGTGATCTTGAGGCCGTCCAAGCGCAAATCTTAAAGATGGGTGGTCTGGTCGAGGCCGCCATTCTGCGCGGTGCGCAATCGCTTGAAACCCGCGACGCGGAACTGGCGCAAGAGGTCAGGGCAGGGGACAAGGCGATTGACGCGCTCGAAGAACAGATCAACGAAAACGCCGCACGCGTCATTGCCCTGCGTGCGCCGACAGCGATTGATCTGCGGCTGATTTTGAGTGTTATTAAGATTAGCGCCAACCTCGAACGTATTGGCGACTATGCAAAAAACATGGCCAAACGCAGCACCGTCTTGAACCAGATGGAACCTGTCAGCGACAGCACTGGCGCGATCCGGCGCATGGCCGGGACGGTTGAGGCGATGCTGAAAGATGCGCTCGACGCTTATATCCAACGCGACGCCGGTTTGGCTCGCGATGTGATTGCGCGAGATGAGGACGTCGACCAGATGTACAACGCACTGTTCCGCGAGTTCCTGACCTTCATGATGGAAGAGCCGCGCAATATTACCGCTTGTATGCACCTGCATTTCATCGCGAAAAACGTAGAGCGTATGGGCGATCATGTCACCGCGATTGCCGAACAAGTGGTCTATCTTGTGACTGGCGAAATGCCCGAAGAGGATCGGCCGAAAGCGGACCGCACCTCTGTCGCGGCGAAGACCTAAGACCATGGCAGTGATACAACCCCAGGTGCTGTTGGTCGAAGACGAGCCAGCACAACGCGAAGTGCTGGCCTACAATCTTGAGGCCGAGGGTTTCGCCGTGCGGCGCGCAGAGAATGGCGAGGAAGCGATGATGCTGATCGCCGAGGCTGCGCCCGATCTCATTATCCTCGACTGGATGATGCCGTTGATGAGTGGCATTGAAGTCTGTCGTCAGCTTAAGACCCGCCCAGAAACCCGTGCAATCCCGATCATCATGCTCTCAGCGCGGTCCGAAGAGGTCGATACCGTCCGCGGTCTGGATACCGGCGCCGATGATTATGTGATCAAACCATATAACATCCGCGAGCTTATGGCCCGCGTTCGCAGCCAACTGCGCCGTGCAAGACCTGCGGCGGCAGGCGTGGTGTTGAACTGCAAAGACATCGCGCTGGACCCAGAACGCCACCGGGTTAGCCGCGCCGGTGCTGAACTCAAGCTCGGTCCGACAGAATACCGGCTGCTTTTGACCTTGATGGAAAAACCCGGTCGGGTGTTCAGTCGCGAACAGCTTTTGGATCACGTATGGGGCCGCGACATCTACGTCGATACACGTACCGTCGATGTGCATATTGCACGGCTTCGCAAAGCGCTTGCGGTCTCAGGGGGCGACGATCCCATCCGTACGGTGCGCGGAACGGGCTACTCGATAGAATAAAGAGCCCGCCCGCCAACGCGGCGGCAATTATTTACATAATACTGATTATAGGTTGCCGCGATGCAGTTTGGGGCAATCCGGTGATGCGCTCGATTAACTAAGGTCCAGCTCTTCAAGCCGCGACCAAAAGCTGCGTTTTTCCCGCCACAGGCGAACGGTAATGAGACCTGATGCTAGACAGCGCCACATTGGCTCCGCTAACTGTATCTAAACGATTTAAGCGAGCCTTTATGCCCTCCGTCCTCATTTTGAATGGCCCGAACCTTAATCTTTTGGGTACACGGCAACCCGAGGTCTATGGCAAGACAACTCTTGCCGATCTCGAAACCCTTTGTACCACAGAGGCCGCCCGTCTCGGCCTCAGCATGGCTTTTGAGCAATCGAACCACGAAGGCGCATTGATTGACCTGATCCACGCTGCACGCGACGTTCATGACGGCATCATTCTTAACGCTGGCGCCTATACCCACACGTCAATCGCACTGATGGATGCCATCGCCTCTGTCGAACTACCTGTTGTCGAGGTTCACCTAAGTAACATCCACGCCCGCGAGAGCTTTCGCCATACCTCCTACATCGCCCCCGTTGCGGTCGGACAAATCTGCGGTTTTGGTGCTTTTGGATATGTCATGGCCCTACAGGCCCTCGGTAAGCGGCTGACTGGCTAATGAACCTGCGTGATTACTTGCACGTAGTTGCGCGTAGCTCGACAATTGAAGCCCTTTGGGAAGCGCATGTCGCACAGATGCGCAGCTTTGGGTTTGATCGGTTGATCTACGGCTTCACGCGCTATTTGAGTCCGAACTCTATGGGCGATCCAGAAGATTTTGTCGTCTTGAGCAATCACGACCGGGCCTATCTCGACCAGTTCTTTGGCGCGGGGCTGTACCACCGCGCGCCGATGGTTCGCTGGGCATTGGAAAACGAAGGCTCTTGCAGCTGGAGCACGTTGCGCGGCGGCGCGGAGTGCAGCGAAGAAGAAGCTAAGGTGCTGAAATTCAACGAAAGCATGGGCGTCACCGCAGGTTATACTGTCAGTTTCAAGACCGCTTCTGCGCGCGCCAAGGGGGCCATTGCGCTGACCGCGAAACGGGGCATGACGCAGGCTGAAGTCGATCAGCTTTGGGCGATGCATGGGGCGGATATTCAGCTGATGAACGAGATCGCGCATCTGAAAATTCTTTGCCTGCCCTATAGCAATCCGGCCCGCAGCCTCACCCAGCGGCAGCGTGAGGCGCTGGAATGGGTCGGTGATGGTAAGACCACACGCGACGTTGCCATGCTGATGGGATTGACCCCTGCAACGGTGGAAAAACACCTCAAATTGGCTCGCGAAGCATTGGCCGTGGAGACTACGGCGCAGGCGGTGTTGAAGGCAGCCTTCGCAAATCAAATGTTCAAGGTGAAAACCTGAATTTGGGGTATGGAATCCCGGACTGTTAACCAAGCCTATCTCAAAGCATCTTAACAACAGCTTACGGCAGATTCGTCGCTAAGCTACGGCTTGTAAAACCTTGCAATACCAAGGCTCTTTTCAGGCCGCCGGTCTCAGTCAGGCATATTTCCGTCTGACTGGACCGACTACATTTTTACCAAAGTCTAATTGAAAAAGGCGGCCCACATCAGTGAGCCGCCTCTTTATTCTTGCTGTCGCTAAGGGCTTTAGCCCTTAGCAGCCTTGGCCACTTCAGCGGCGAAGTCTTCTTTAACGACTTCGATGCCTTCGCCAACTTCCAAACGCACGAAACCGGTGATGGTCGCGCCGATTTCTTCTGCTGCTTTGCCAACGGTCAGGTCGGGGTTCACAACGAAGGACTGGTTCAGCAATGTCACTTCGGACATGTACTTTTGCATGCGGCCAGTGATCATCTTCTCGATCACGGCTTCAGGCTTGCCGCTCTCGCGGGCGATGTCCATCTGGACCTGCTTTTCTTTCTCGACGACAGCCGGATCCAGATCCGCTTCGGACAGCGACGCGGGGTTCACAGCGGCGATGTGCATCGCGACCTGCTTGCCGAACTCGTCGTTACCACCGTTCATGGCGACCAGAACGCCGATCTTGCCCATGCCGGGTGCGGCAGCATTGTGGACGTAGGAGACAACCGACTCGCCCTTGATGCTTTCCATGCGACGCAGCGACATGTTCTCGCCGATTTTGGCGATGGCATCGGTCAGCGTGGTTTCAACGGATTTGCCGTTGATCTCAGCCGCTTTCAGCGCCTCAACATCGTCAACTTTCAGCGCTGCATCGGCGATGCTGCTAACCATGGACTGGAATTCAGCGTTCTTGCCGACGAAGTCGGTTTCAGAGTTCACTTCAACCGCGACACCGTGACCGCCTTCGACCTTAACAGCCACAAGACCTTCGGCTGCGGTACGACCGGATTTCTTGGCCGCTTTGGCCAGACCTTTGGTGCGCAGCCAGTCAACGGCGGCTTCCATGTCGCCATTGCTTTCTGTCAGCGCCTTTTTGGCGTCCATCATGCCTGCGCCGGTGCTGTCGCGCAGTTCCTTGACCATGGATGCTGTGATTGCCATCTCTTGGTTCTCCTTTGGAAATAAGGGGGCAGGCCCAAGGCCCGCATCTATTGGAAATCGGGGCAGGTCACCCTGCCCCGTGTTTCTGATCCGTACGGCTTAGCTTTTCGCTTCGGCGACGGTCTCTTTCTTGGATTCGATGTCCAGCGGTGCGTCTTTGCTCATGGCATCGTCATGCAGGGTCTCTTCGGACGCATTGCCGATTTCGACGCCGGTCCTTTCGCCTTCGGTCAGCGCTTCTTCCTGCGGTGCTTCTTCCATCGCGCCGAGGTCAACGCCTGCCGCGCCCAGCTGAGCGGACATGCCGTCAAGTGCCGCGCGTGCCGCCAGATCGCAGTAGAGTGCGATGGCGCGGGCCGCGTCGTCGTTGCCGGGGATGATGTAGTCGATGCCATCGGGCGAGCAGTTGGTGTCAACCACGGCCACAACCGGGATGCCCAGTTTGTTCGCTTCGGCAATCGCCAGTGCTTCTTTTTTCACGTCGATGACAAAGAGCAGGTCAGGACGACCGCCCATTTCACGGATACCGCCGAGCGAAGCTTCCAGTTTGGACTGGTCGCGCTCCATGCCAAGACGCTCTTTCTTGGTCAGACCTTCAAAGCCGCGCTCGGACTGCTCATCAATGCTTTTCAGACGGTTGATCGACTGCGAAACGGTCTGCCAGTTGGTCAGCGTGCCGCCGAGCCAACGGTGGTTCATGTAATACTGAGCGCATTTCTCTGCGGCATCGGCGATCGGCTGAGCAGCCTGACGCTTGGTGCCCACGAAGAGAACGCTGCCGCCTTTGGCGACGGTGTCACGGATCACTTTCAGCGCATCGTCCAGCATGGGGACGGTCTGCGTGAGGTCCATGATGTGGATGCCGTTGCGTGCGCCGTAGATATACGGGCCCATGCGGGGGTTCCAGCGCTGTGTCTGGTGACCAAAGTGTACGCCTGCTTCAAGCAATTGGCGCATGGAGAACTCAGGAAGAGCCATGTCTTTATACCTTTCCGGTTTAGCCTCATCGGGGGTATGACAGCGACATGCTACCAACCGGCGGACGTTTTAGGATTTCTCCCCAAAAGGCCCAACCCCGACTGCGGGTTCAAGTGGGGCGCATATATGCCAGCGCGGGCGACAGCGCAAGGGGGTATTACAAGGCCAGCGGATCGCGGTGTGCGGCGCGTACCTGTGCTTCACAGGCCTTTGCCAATGGCTTGCGCCCGGTAAATTCCGCAACCGGCAACGGGGCGTGGTAAATCACTTCTACAGCACCCTGACGGGGCGCGGCCAGCGTGGTCAGAAAATGCGTGCCAAAGGACATATCCCCCCACCACCCATAAAAGCGTCGGTCAGCGTCCTTAGGCGCGTGGTAGTTCACCGTGACCGGCTGTACCGCGATATGGTCGCGCAGGGTTGGATCAAAGAAGGCTTCGAAGAGTGTCGTCTTGAACGGCAAGATTTGCAGCCCGTCTGTGCTTGTGCCTTCGGGGAAGAACAACAACTTGTGCCCCGCCATGAGACGCGCGCGAAAGATGTCGGTCTGGCTGCGGGCTTCGGACCGGTCCCGGCGGATAAACACCGTGCCGGTCGCCCGCGCAAGCCAGCCGATACCGGGCCATCTGGCGACTTCGGACTTCGACACGAAATAGATCCGCTTTGCTGCGTTCAGCGCAAATATGTCGAGCCATGACGTATGGTTCGCCACCACCGCCCCCGGGCCGCTCATCGGAGCGCCACGTTGGATAAACCGCATCCCAAGCACCCGGAACGCGTTCCGACAGACGAACTGGGTGATATAGGGCGTCACAGGCCGTCTGACGCCATAGAGCGGTTGCTCCACAAGCCGCACCAGCAACAGCACGACCAGCCCGCCGAACACCAAGAGCGCCAAAGGGATGCCCCGCAGGACCACCAACAAGAGCCCCAATAACGAGAGCCGAAAACGCGGCGGGGGCTGGTCGCTGTCCCATGTCGTGGTCATGTGGCGGCCCCCCGATAGATGCGCACCCCGCGCGGGCTCATCCGTTCGGTATCAAGGATTAGGCAGACATCAGTGGTGTTAAACGCATGATCGACGAAGGCCCCCTCCCCGACGCTGCCGCCAAGACGCAGGTAAGCGCGGATCAGACTCGGCAAGGCTGAAGTCGCCGCCCTTCGATCAAGATCGGCTTCGGGGATCAGGTCCATCCGGTGAAACGTCTTGGCCCGCACCCGCAGCTCCGGCACGGCAAGGTGACGGTGATGCAACAGCGACAATGGCTGCGCGAGGGCCGCAGGGTCCGTCCCGCGAAAGCTCGCAACACCAAAGAGCACTTCGATCGCATGGTCCGCCACATATTGCGCCAGCGCCCCCCAAAGGTAATGCATCGCAGCCCCGCCGCGATACGCCGGATGCAGACAGGACCGCCCAAGCTCCAGCAAACGTCTGCCAGAAGCGCGCAGCGGTGCCAGATCGTATTCCTGTTCTGAGTAGAACCCCCCTGCCCGCAGCGCCATATCGCTGCGCATCACACGGTAAACCCCAGCTAAATTGCCATTGCGCCGATCGGTCAGCAGCAGATGGTCGAAAAACGGGTCAAATCGGTCTTTCTCAAGCCGGGCCGCATGATCCACCAGCGCACCGCCGCCGCCTAGTTCCTCGATGAACACTTCGTAACGCAAGCGCTGCGCGGCCCGCACATCGGCCTCGGTCCGGGCCAGTCTGACCTGAAAATCTGCTGCAACTGCCCGCGGCATTGGCCAATCCTGCGCCTTGGTGAACGTCCCCGCCTGATAGGCAATCAGCATGGGCAGCGCAACACTTGCCAAGAGCCCCTTAGCCAGGTACTCTTCTTTAAGTTGTGTTACGAAAAACCTTTTCTAACATTAAGAATTTAAAAAGGATCATCCTTCATCAAAGACAGGCATTAACGCTAACCGAAAGCTGTCTATGACCACTTTACCATGGTCGCGAAAGTTGACCGTCACCTTGCCGCCGATGTTGCTTTGCACCTGTCCTGTGCCCCAGTCAGGCCGGTCCGGGTGCTGCACCAACATGCCCGGCGTGAGCAGCGCGTTAAGATCTTCCATATCCAATCCTATCCCAATAGGGGGGCCACCATGGGCAAACACAACTTAGACCTGCCTGCCCTCATCGGCAGCCGCATCTGTCATGATTTGATATCGCCCATCGGCGCGATCAACAACGGGCTGGAATTGCTTAATATGTCTGGCACAGGCGCCGCGCCAGGGCCGGAGTTGGCCCTCATCGGTCAAAGTGTGGAAAGCGCCTCCGCACGGGTGCGGTTCTTTCGTATCGCCTTTGGCGCGGCGGGCGAGCAGAGCATGGGCAACGGTGAAATTATCTCGATCCTACGCGATCTCTTCGCTGACACAAGGTTTGAGGTCGACTGGCAGATCGACGCGCCGCAGCCGCGTTCCACTGTGCGGATGAGCTTCTTGGCGCTTCTATGCCTTGAAACCGCCCTCCATTATGGCGGGCATATCCTGATCCAAGAAAACGCGGGCGCGCTCAAACTGACAGCGCGCGCCGACAAGATCGGTATTGAACCTGCCTTCTGGGGCCTGCTGACGGATCCAGAGCAGGAAACCAAGTTACAGCCCGCGCAGGTCCAATTTGCCCTGCTGCCGCTGCTGGCGGCAGACATTGGGCGTGAGATTGCGTTTCACGCGACGGAAACTGAGCTTTCGCTCACCTTCTGACCGTTAGCCGCGTACCGTGCCATTGCCCCGCACAAGGTACTTGAAACTGGTCAACTGGCTCGCCCCAACCGGTCCACGGGCGTGGAGCTTCCCGGTTGCGATGCCGATCTCGGCGCCCATGCCGAACTCGCCGCCATCCGCGAATTGCGTTGACGCGTTGTGCATCAAGATAGCTGAATCCAGCCCGTTCAAAAACTGGTTCGCGGTTTCAGGGTTCTCGGTCAAAATGCAGTCGGTATGACCGGAGCCATATTGCCGGATATGCGCCATTGCCTCCTCGACATCCTGCACCGTGCGGGCGGCAACGGTCATATCCAAATACTCCCGCCCCCAATCGTCTGGCTGCGCGGCAACGGTGCCGGGGATCGTTTGCAAGGCTGCATCGGCGCGCACTTCGACCCCCGCATCCATCAACGCGCGAATAATCCCCTGGCCGATTGTCGCGGCAATGCTGTGATGGATCAACAAGCATTCCGCCGCGCCACAAATTCCGGTACGCCGGGTCTTGGCGTTCAGCACCACTTTCAGCGCCTTCTCCGGGTCGGCTTCAGCGTCGATATAGATATGCACGATGCCTTCGAGATGGGCAAAAACCGGCACGCGGGCCTCACGTTGGACCAATCCGACCAAGCCCTTGCCGCCGCGCGGGACGATGACGTCAATCGTATCGGTCATGGTCAACATTTCCCGCACCGCAGCGCGGTCCCTGGTCGGGACCAGTTGGACCGCCGCTTCGGGAAGACCAGCATCACGCAGACCGTCTTGCAAACAAGCATGGATGGCGCGGGAGGAGTGAAAGCTCTCCGACCCGCCGCGCAAGATAACAGCGTTTCCGGCCATCAGGCAGAGCGCACCTGCATCGGCGGTCACATTGGGCCGCGATTCATAGATAACGCCGATCACACCAAGCGGCGTGCGCACCCGCTGGATGTTCAACCCCGAAGGTTGGTCCCAGTCTGCAATGACCTCACCCACTGGATCCGCTTGCTCCGCCACAGAACGCAACCCGTCGACCATGCCGCGGATGCGCGGCTCATCGAGCATAAGCCGGTCCATCATCGCGTCCGACAGGCCTTTTTCCCGGCCATAAGCCATGTCCTGCGCATTCGCGTCGATGATCTCTTTGCGCTTGCGCCAGACAGCTTCGGCCGCACCGATCAGCGCCGCATGTTTGCGCTCTTCGCTCGCGCTGGCGAGTTGCGTCGTCGCGGCACGCGCCTTTGCGCCGATTTCGGCCATCAGTGCTGGGATATTCTCCATATCATCCATCGGCTTACCGTCCTGTCTTAATCCTGCGTCTCAAAGCGCCATGTCATCACGGTGGATCAATGCGGCCCGTCCGGGATAGCCCAGAATGGCTTCGATCTCGGTGCTCTTACAGCCTTTGATCTCCGCTGCTTCCTCTGCCGAATAGCGGCTGAGGCCATAGCCTACCAAATGTCCTGCCGGGCCGTGCATCGCGATGCTGTCACCACGTTCGAAACTGCCTGATATGGCCGTGATGCCCGCAGGCAGAAGCGAATTGCCACGGCTCAAGGCTCCAACAGCGCCTGCGTCTAGCGTCACCGTTCCGCGCGGTTGCATGGCCGCAATCCAGCGTTTGCGTGCGGCCTGCGGGTCGCTTTGGGCGGTGAACCAAGTGGCGTTGGCGCCGTTTTCCAACGCGGTAAGAGGACGCATAACGAAACCATCGGTGATCGCCATCGCACAGCCTGATGCCGTTGCCGTGCGCGCGGCCATTAGCTTGGTTTTCATTCCCCCTTTGGACAGGCCCGAACCCGCATCCCCTGCCATTGCTTCGATTTCGGGGGTGATCGAGTCGATCCTGTCGTAGCGTTTCGCTGTCGCGTCCTGCGCGGGGTTTGCGCTGTAGAACCCATCCACGTCCGACAGCAGGATCAATTGATCCGCGCCTACCGTCACGGCGATTTGCGCGGCCAGCCGGTCGTTGTCGCCAAAGCGGATTTCATCGGTGGCGACAGTGTCATTCTCGTTCACAATCGGCACCACGCTGAGCGACAAAAGCTGCTCCAATGTCGCGCGGCTGTTGAGATAGCGGCGACGGTTGGCGCTGTCTTCGCGGGTGACGAGCACCTGCGCAGTGGTGATGTCATGCGGTGCTAAGACTTCTTCATAGGCCCGTGCCAGACGGATCTGACCCACTGCCGCAGCCGCTTGGGCCTGCTCAAGTGGTAAGACTGTCGAAGGCAAGCCCAACACCCCACGCCCCAAAGCGATGGAACCTGAGGACACGAGCACCACATCGCAGCCGCTGGATTTCAGCCAAGCCACATCCTGCGCCAATCCCGCCAGCCAATCGCGGCGCAAAGCGCCGCTGTGGCGGTCCACCAACAGAGCGGAGCCGATCTTGATAACGACACGGCGGGCGGTGGTTAGGGCTGCCAAGGCTCTTCTTCCTCGGTACTGCGGAACCGCAGGCGGTCATCGTCGATGTTCTGACGCAGGGTGCGCAGCACATCGGTCACCCCTTCGCCCGCCACGCCGGACATCATCATCACCGGCCCGCCACAGGCGTTTTCTAATTCTTTCAAACGGGTTGCACGGTCTTCTTCATCTAAAGCGTCAACTTTGTTCAACACGGTGACGCGGGGTTTTTCAGCCAGATCGCCGCCATAGGCTTCCAACTCTCCGATGATCGTGTGGTAATCCTCTGCCAAGGTCTCAGACGTGCCGTCGATCAGGTGCAGCAGCACCGCGCAACGCTCGACGTGCCCGAGGAAAAGATCCCCCAAGCCGCGCCCTTCAGAGGCGCCTTCGATCAGGCCAGGAATATCCGCAACAACGAATTCAGTATTGTCGACGCCAACCACCCCAAGGTTCGGATGCAGCGTGGTGAAAGGGTAATCCGCAATCTTGGGACGCGCGTTGGAGGTGGCGGCCAGAAAGGTCGATTTCCCGGCATTCGGGAGGCCCAGCAGGCCCACATCCGCGATCAGCTTCAGGCGCAGCCAGAGCGTGCGCTCCACCCCCTCCTGCCCCGGATTGGCACGGCGGGGTGCTTGGTTGGTGGCGGATTTGAAATGCAGGTTGCCCCAGCCGCCATTGCCGCCGCGGGCAAGCTGCACGCGTTGGCCCAGCTCAGTCAGGTCCGCGATGACTGTCTCTTGATCTTCATCAAGAATTTCGGTCCCCACCGGCACGCGCAGGATGATGTCATCGCCATCCTTACCGGTGCGCTGCTTGCCCATGCCGGGCTGACCGTTCTTAGCAAAGAAATGCTGTTGATAACGAAAGTCGATGAGCGTGTTCAGACCATCAACCGCTTCGGCCCAAACGGAGCCGCCAGTGCCGCCATCACCACCGTCCGGGCCACCATATTCGATGTATTTCTCACGCCGGAACGACACGCAGCCGCCGCCGCCGGCGCCGGAGCGGATATAGACTTTGCACAGGTCGAGAAACTTCATGGTCTTGCCTTTCAGGCGCGGGAAACGGTCCTAGAGCTTACGGCTATAGGTCCATGTGGGTACGGCAGCATCGCGGGCCAAGCAATAGGTTTCCGCATCACCAAGATAGACAAATCCCGCATTGGTTAGCACCTTGGCCGACGCCGGGTTGTCATGAAAAACAGAGGCAAAAAGCGCGTCGTTGCCCAGTGGGTTGGCATCCACCAAGGCCTGAACAGCGTCAGAAGCCAGATGAGTGTTCCAGAAAGCCGGAGCGACCCAATAGCCGACTTCGGATTGGTTACGGTCCAGCCGTGTGAGAGAGATAACGCCCATCACCTCGGAACTGCCCGCGCGCGTGCCGTCCATTACCCAAACGTCCTCTTCGCGGCCGTCGGACATGGCGCGGGTGATATAGGCCTCGACGCTGCCGGGCGGCAGCGGGTGTGGGATTGATGAGGTCGCCTTCGCAACGCGGGGGTCGCTGGCGTACATCTCAATCAGCCCACTGTCAGACTTGCGCACCGGGCGCAGGTCAAAACGCTCGGTCTCGATCATGGGCTGGGTGACTATAGGATCCATCTGCATCGTCATGTTCCTCCTCCGAACAGACCGAATAGGGGGGCGGTGGTCAACATGACCCACCTTGCCCCGATCAGGCGAAACTGCTGCGAAACGAAAGCGCCACAGCCGGCCCAAACCTCCCTGCCGAATGTAACGTTTTCATAGATTTTTCGCGGCAATCGACCCTGAAGGTCAAAATCTCTGACGGGGCAATTTGGCCCCTTAACTGATACTAAATACATGGGAATACTCCCGGAAAAAGAAAAGGGACCGGCGGTATCGCCGATCCCTGATTTTTTCAAACCCTTTGGGGTACGGCTTATTCAGCGGCCTCCGCGCGTGGCAGAACCGAAATAAACGTGCGGTTTTTGAGACCTTTGTGGAAGGTCACAGCGCCGTCAACGGTTGCAAAGATCGTGTGATCCTTGCCCATGCCAACGCCTTCGGCAGGCCAGAACTTGGTGCCGCGCTGACGCACGATGATGTTGCCAGAAATAACGGCTTCGCCGCCATATTTCTTGACGCCAAGGCGACGACCAGCTGAGTCGCGCCCGTTACGGGATGAACCGCCTGCTTTTTTATGTGCCATCTCGGTCTCTCCTTAGCCTTTGGTCTTTTCTTTGGCCTGATCGACCCAGCCTTCACGCTGGATACGGCCTTTGAAAGACAGTTTCTCGTCAACTTCAGCGATATCCGCCTCGGTCCATGCTGCGATCTGAGCGAAGGAGGTGATACCCGCTTCGTGCAGCTTTTTCTCAAGAGCCGGGCCAACGCCGCTCAGCGCTTTCAAATCGTCCGCGCCGGCTTCCGACATCTGGTCGGCTTTCTCGGCTTTTGGCGCAGCCTTGGTGGCTTTCGCCTTCTTGGCTTTCTTGATCTGTGTCGCTTCGTCGGTCTTGCCGGTGATCGCGGCCACAGCGGCGGCGCTTACGGAACCGGTGCCGACAGCAGCAGCAACGCCCGACTTTTCTGCGCCGGAGGCGAGAATGTCTGTGATCTTGATCAGGGTCAGTTTCTGACGGTGACCCTTGGTGCGCTTGGAAGAGTGCTTCCGGCGACGCTTGACGAAGTTGATGACCTTTTCGCCTTTGATCTGGTCAACGACTTCGGCCTGAACGCCTGCGTCTTTAACCATTGGCGCGCCAAGAACGGGGCTGTCACCGCCCAGCATCAGCACTTCGTTGAACTGGACTGTTTCGCCAGCATTGGCCGCAATACGTTCAACCCGCAGCATATCGCCGGATTGCACTTTGTATTGCTTGCCGCCTGTCTTGATGACCGCAAACATGCGTCTTCCTTTTCTGTCATCCGCGTTCTGTGGCCCCCGCCTGGGAGTTAGTGGACAGGCTTTCCGGCCAATCCGCCTCGAACAGCGCACCCATATGGGCGTCATTAAAAAACATTCCCGCAAACGGATAGACCGCCGGGATGCGGGCTTATGTGCAGATTATCGGGTCAAGTCAAGCAGGTTTTCAGTCGGTAAGAGCCACCGACTTAAAGTTCCTCAGCCGTCATATTCAGCGCAACTGTGCGGCCAAGCGCATAGGAGATATCTTCATAGGCTTTCCCGAAGCCTTTGAACAGCCCGCGATTGACCGCCCGGCCCGCCTCGGACTGCGCAAATTCAATGTAACGCGACAGGGCCGCATCGTCCAACGGATGATAGGCGAGCAGCATATAGGCATAAAGCCAGGCGCGCGTATCTTCGGTCACCCGGTCAAGGTCAGCGCTGACATCCGCCAGAAGGTCCTCTTCGCTATCCGCCAAAGCGCCACCGTCCCGCAGCCCTTTGAGAAACTGGAAATTACTGTTCAGCGCCGTGCTTACGTTGCGATCAATCATGTCGCCTGCAATGAGAAGCTGAGTGATCTGTGCCAAACGCGGATCGTCTGTACCGTCAAGCTCAGCGAAGCGCTCCCGTGCGGCATCCTCTACCGCCCCTTCGGAAATCGCGGCGCGGGCGGCGTTTTCCATTTCGATCACCTGCCCACCGAGATCGGATGAGTAGAAGGCAATCGCAGCCTCAAGCGCGTCGTCCTGCAGGGTTTCTTCCAACGCGCGGCGCACCATTTCAACCATACGGTCCGGATCATAGATCGTATCGACCTGCATCTGCCAGCCCGGACCACCCTGCCCGCCCAACATCTCTTGGTTAAGGGTGCTGGCATGGGCCTGCCCTTCCTGCCGCAGGATCGCGGCCACTTCGCGCAGGTCGAGCAAATCTACCAGCACCGTCATGCGCGCGTCTGACCAAGCTGGCAGTGCGAGCAGCCAGAGCAGCGGCGCAATGAGCAGGCTGCGCCTCATAGGTCTTGGCTGGGCTGCATGGCCGAAAGCCGCATGGCGATGGTCTCAAACCGATTGGCCATGATTTCATATTGTACGGCATTCATCAGCGTATAGACCTTTTGCATCTTTGGATGTTCCAGCGCTTCGGCGTAGGCCTGAAGCTCGTCGTCCGAGAAGGCTTGATATGTATAGGCCGCTGACGCTAGCGCGCTGGCCGCGATCTGTTCGCCCATTTGCTCTGCTTGGGCAGCCATCGCGGCACGCAGGTCCGGCTCTTCCATCTGAAGTTCGATTACCCCTGCCGCTGCGGCGGCCAGCAAGAAGCGGATTTGCACCTCTTGTATCGCGCGGACGGAAATGCCCTCCACATCACTGGCGACATTCAGACGTTGCAGAATGTCGACACGCGGGGAGCCAATGCGTTGCAAGCCCGCGATAATTTCCGCCCCGCTTTCAGTCTTTAGGCCATCATCCTCGGCCATATGCGATTTGTTTTCCACCACAACGAGCCGTTGCCCCAGATCACTGGCATAGAAATCCGCCGCATGGGTAAGCAGATCGTCGCTGAGTGTCTCGCTAAGGATATCCAACGCCATGTCGTGCATCAGGTCAGTATCAAAAACCTCTGCCACAAGACGCGACCATTCGGAGCCGAAACTGTCCGCCTCCAACCCCAGAATCTCAGGCGCAGAATCAGCCGACAGCCGAATACTTTCCAACGCGACGTCAAAGCCAGTGACCTTCAGAAACTGCTCCAACGCGCCCCGATCCGCCGCCCGCAAGGGCAGCGCCACCGCGAGCATAATGGCCAGCGCCAGCGCAAACGGTGTGGCAATTGAACTATAGAGGCGGCGCATCGGCTGTCCTTTCGAGCGTTTGTGTCTTTAAACTTAGGGGATCAAAGCCGCAGCGCAATGAAAATCCCCGAAGTTTATCTCTTAGCGCAAAACGCCTCTTGCCACTCTCTGGAAAGCCGACTAAACGGGCCACCCAGACCCCCGCGGAGAGGTGCCGGAGTGGTCGAACGGGGCGGTCTCGAAAACCGTTGACCCTTCACGGGGTCCCAGGGTTCGAATCCCTGTCTCTCCGCCACTATCCCCCTGATAAGGCTCAACGCCTTAGTTTTCGATCATAGCTGGTCGTCAGGATCGCACTGTAGCTGCCAAAGACCACCGCAATTGGCAGACATCGTTCAAACCGTCTGTGACATACGGCCCTAGCACTTCCCGACCGTCCTCTCTCCTTGATCAACACAGTAGACTACACGCTAGGAAGTCACACATTACAACTCGACCAACAAAGCCGTGGCGCAAAGCGCATTCGGGTGGTCTGGGACATTTCGATCTGGCTTTCTTTCAGACCAACATTAAAAATCGGCTTATGCGTAAACGCTGTTTCAACCAGAATAACCCGGTCGCCCTGCGCGAGAAGTGGCAGGCGGTTGCGAAACGCCCCGCGCTCAAAATCGGAGTCGTCTAAATCTTGCTGCATTCCGACGGCCTCGGAAAATACGACGTGAAGAACCCGTCTGGAAGGATTGTCACACCTTTCGCTGCACCGAAGTTGGGTCACCCGCAGACCAACGTTGTCGCCATATCGGGTCAGTTGTCCGGCCACCGACCTAAGCCCTTCGAGATAGGCTTGATTGATGGGCGTGGTTTGCCGCGACAACGTGTCTGCGATGACAGCAGTAGCATCCACAGCCATTGCGCGGACGCGGAATTCTTCGGTGAAGGCCAGCATGGCGCAAATGGTCCAGACCAGAAGCGGCGCCATTACGACCAATTCGATAGATTGGCTGCCCACTTCGCTCTTAAGAAATGAACTTACAGCCTTACGCAAAATATTCATCCCTGAGGCTCCGTTACAAATGCAGTGGTGATCCGCACACCGTATTCGCCATCCGAATTCTCGGGTAGTTTACGGCCCAAGCCGGTACCCGGAAGGAGCGGATCAAAAAGCCGACAGACGCGAACCAGCATCAAATCGTTCTGCTGGCCCGGAATAAAATTATTTGCTGGGTCGAAATCTTCCTCTCGGTCCACGCAGGGAGCCGAGGTGGTGATATTGCGCCATTGCTGCACTGGCATCGCCTGCATTTGGATGCGGATAGAGTTCATACATCCAGCGCTGAAAAAGGACCGGTCACAAATCATTTGCTTCATTTCCTCATAGTTCGGAGGATCGCCAGCACTCAGACGGACATCGCGGGCAACCATATTTGTTGCACGACGCAACATGATTTCCCTTGCGCTCCAAAGACCCGTTTCGAGCGCCATGAAAAATAGGTACAACACAATCGGAACGAGGATCACAAACTCGATCGTGACACTGCCGCTTTCAGATTTTCGGAAGAAGGTGAGCTTTTGCTTGTTGGTCATTTGGTCAACCTCAGCATTGAGATCGAGGCTGCGATCATCTCAAAGGCAGATTGGATCTCCATCCCCTTCACGTCGAAGTAATGGGCTTCAGTGGAGGCACATTCCTTTAAAATTTCGAGCGAGTTTGAATAACGAACGTCCATTCCAATGGTGTAGATCACAATCCCGGCACGCTGCGCTACGCCGCAGATGCTTTTCAGACGGTTATCTTTCACGCCGGAGCCGACCTTCTTAACCATTTGGTTCCATTGGTCCTTTGCGACGTGGTGCCATTCTCCTGTGTCATTCATTTGGCGCCCTCGCATATTATAGGCGTAATAATGCGGAGACATCCTGTACCAGACCTCAGCCCAGGTTAGGTTCTTCCCAACATAAGGGTCACGGTCTGAGGCGAACTGCGGATTGGAGTCGAGTAGGTTATCGTTCCAGAAGGGGTCGCCGCTAGAGTTCCCTTCTTTATCGCTGCTATACCAAGGCCAATACCAATTATTTGTTACGGGCGGATAGGATGCGTAGAAATACCTTTCGGACAAATCTCTATCGCCGTCGTTTTGGTTCGCAGTTTCTCGTGATACGACGTTGTAGTAGGGGCCTTTACCTCCATTGCTCGTAAATTGGATGAGGTCTGAATTTCCCGACGCGTATTCTGGGCGCAGCTGCTGTTCAGTCGTGTTCTCGCCATCCGTCATAATGACAAGAACTTTCATATTGTTCTCGGCATTGTGAGGATGTGGCCGCCCGCGGAATGCAGGATTTACAATCCCTTCCGACGCGAGGGCAGCGATTGGTCTTTGGGCAGACGGGTCAAGCAGTGCCAAGCCCCATTTTGCCCCGACTTCGATAGAGGTCGTGCCACCGGCCCAAAGGTTATCAATTTGCCTTTTCAGCTCGAACGCGGAGCTTGAGAGCGGCGTGATCGCAAAGCCGGTATCGTTACGACACACCCAAGTTCCTCTGGTTGGGCTGTTGTAGTAGGAATTACTCGCCGATGAGATGCGGAAGTGTCCTGTGGTCTGTATCTGCACATCCGGGTCAATAGCGAGGCTTTGGAAGTCCTCGGCTTCAAAATCGACGCAATGAGAATAGTCATGCTCGTTGGTCGCGTTGTACTGGCGCAATAGATCACGGCCCACATTAACCTTATGCGCATAAGGGACAATCGAGATTGAAACACGCCCCTCTTCGGCTTCGCTCAAGACTTCCTCAACAAAATCTTTGGCGGCCCGTTTTAAAGAATAGATCTTTCTGCCGCTTCTATCTGACGCATAGTTGTTCATCGAACCTGAAACGTCGAGCACCAAAGAAATCTCAATGTCCTCCACACGCTCAGTCGCTTGGGAGGCGATTGTCATATCAAGTGTATCGTAGTCGAAAAACCGGAAGAAATAGGTGTTGATACCGCGGTTCATAGAGGCATTCACCGTGCGGCCAACCACGATGCCGCCAATTTTCTCGGTAGAGGTGTCAACATTCACACCGGAGGGATCGAGCCCTGCTGAGGATAAATAGCTATAGACTACGTCCTCTGCGCTAAGGTCCTGCGACAGACTCGCCGCCGCGAGAACTGCATTGTCGAGATGTGTCTGGAAGGTGGTTCTCGTACGCTCATGGTTCGCAAGGTCGACGGCAAGGCCGCCGAAGATCATCATGCCGACGAAGAGGAACAATGACAGAATCAGTATCCCGCCGTCTTCGCTTTTCTTAAATTTGGAGAACTGGTTCGCCTGCCGAAATGCAGTTTTGTTTCGCATAGTAAAATTCTCTGCCTCAGCGGAACGGCAGGGAGTATGCCCGGCGGACCACTGAATGGTTAATAATAGATGTACAGGAATTCTACTAGGCGTTGAAAAAGGCCGAATTATGAAGTCGCGGCGCTAAAGTGTGGCAACTTTTGGCTAGGTTGTCCTATTTCGGTCACAATCCTAAGCTGCATATGAGATAGGACGTTCCCGATACGAACCTCTCTTACTCCAAAGGACAAGCACATACCGCAACCCAGACGTGCGAAATATTGAACGCCAAGTTTGTGGGATCAACCTTCGCCGCCATCGATGACCTATCGTCAGACAGTAGTCCCGGCAAACTCATGAAGTTGTCAGTATATACACAACGAATAAGTTTATGACGGGCCTGACCGGAGAGGAATCGAACCGTCCTTCAATCCTAGGAACACAATTTCGCGCGACTGGACTTTGGCCGTCGGAGAGTGACGATTGAACATCCGGAAGATGATTTTAAACGCCTAGCAACACAGGGAAGCGAAAAGGTCATGCGCCATTCTCCCCGCGCCTAAGCTTTGATGAGCGCCGCGGTATACTTGGACATGACGTAGGAGGCATAGCGCTCAGCGTTTAGATCCGCGATCGCCTGTTCGGTGAAGGTGTCACGCTGCGAACCATACACGGCAAAATGCCTGTCAAAGATCACGCCGGTCGGTAGGTTCTGGGCATTGAGCCAAGCGCGTCTGTGGAAATAGCTGACCCCGCTCGCGCGCTGTGAACCCTGGTTCATTGCCAGTTAAACTAGAGACGGAAGAAGACGTCCGCAAGGCTCGCGCAGAAGTCCTTGCCCTGCGCGACGATATTCCGTGCGCACTTTGACGTAACTCTGATCGCGCACCCAAACCATGATTTTGAGATCCGTAAATCCCGGGCCTTGGCGTTTGCCTGTTTTATCTAGCCATGAAATCCGGTGATTGCCCAATCAAGAGAAAACCGACCTGTACCGAGGCGACAAGACTTTCTCAATAGAGCCAATCATAAGGTGTTTAGGATATCAGTCCCAATCGCCGGTTTCATCCAAATTTTTCTGAAAGCCGAGGCTATCTGATCCGAACCCCAGCTATTCGATGATTTAAAAGGATGGCGGACCCTAGAGGATTCGAACCTCTGGCCTCTGCCTTCGGAGGGCAGCGCTCTATCCAGCTGAGCTAAGGGTCCACTGAGGGGCGGTATAAACAGCCCGCGCCCTGCCTGCAATGGGAAATCAAACGGCTTGTATCGCGAAGATTGGATCAGGCGAAAAGATCATGCGCTAGTTCCAATGCCTCGACAAGCACGTCTACCTCAGCACGTGTATTGTACATGCCAAAAGACGCGCGGCAGGTTGCTGAAACACCAAGACGCTCCATAAGCGGCCCCGCGCAGTGATGCCCCGCGCGCACGGCCACGCCCTTTTTGTCAAGGATGGTAGATATGTCATGCGCATGGGCCGCGCCATCAAGGGTAAAACTAAAGATCGCCGCTTTGTTGGGCGTCGTTCCCTGAAGGTTTAGCCAATTCAGCCCCCCAAGCCGCGAAACCGCGTAGTCGCGCAGTTCATCCTCATGCGCGGCGATATTTGTCAGCCCGAGCTCCATCATAAAGTCCAGCGCCGCGCCAAGTCCGATCGCCGCGACAATGCCGGGGGTGCCTGCTTCGAACATCATAGGAGGGTCGTTATAGGTGACGGCCTCTTTGGTGACGTCGCGAATCATATCGCCGCCACCGATGAAGGGGCGCATCTCGGCCATCCGCTCGGCTTTCATATAGATCGCGCCAGAGCCTGACGGGCCGTAAAGCTTGTGGCCTGTGACCGCATAAAAGTCGCAGCCAATGTCTTGTACATCCACTGGCATATGCACCGCCGCTTGCGATCCGTCGACCAGAACCGGGACGCCGCGCTCCTGCGCTGCGTGGGTGATGGCTTTTACATCAACTTTTGTCCCCAACACATTGGAAAGATGTGAGATTGCTACAAGTTTCGTCTTTGGACCAATAGCGTCAATCACCGCCTGTGGATCAAGCGCGCCCGTTGCGTCTATGTCGACCCATTTCAGCACGACACCTTGGCGCTCGCGTAGAAAGTGCCAAGGTACGATATTGGCGTGATGCTCCATGACCGAAAGAACGATCTCATCCCCGGCCTGCATCCGTGGCATCGCCCAGCCATAGGCAACGGTATTGATGCCCATGGTTGCACCGGTGTTAAGGACGATTTCATCTTCCGATCGGGCATTTAGAAACCGCGCAACCGTGCCGCGAACGGATTCATACTTATTGGTTGCAAGATTAGAAAGGTAGTGTAAGCCTCTGTGAACGTTGGCATATTCCGACGCGTAGCCTTGAGTCACCGCGTCGATGACGACCTGAGGCTTTTGCGCCGAGGCACCGTTGTCCAGATAGACCAAAGGTTTGCCATTCACCTCTCGCGAGAGGATCGGAAACTGAGCGCGGACGGCTTCAACGTCAAACATGACTTAAACTCCTTGGGCGGTCAGCCCGATCAATGACAGCAGGAACCCAAGGCCCAGCACAACCCCTAGCGCAGCCCCCGCAAGCACCGCAGCCGCATGAAACAGCCCCGGCAGGGCGAGGATTTCGGCGACAAAATTCAACAAAATCCACAACCCCCAAAATGTCACGACCACGGACGCCAAGAGCGCGAGGGGCGGCAAAGCAAAGGTTAGGACGATCACTCCGAGTTGCGCTACAAGCCGCAGGAATTGGAGCCAAACGACAGAGGCCAGCAGCGGTGCAACCCGCCCCTGCCCGCCCATCGCGCGGCCCACCCAATAAAGCGCATGAACGTAGAGCACCATCAGCCCCGCCAGCAGAACAAAAAGCGCGAGCGGCATGTGAAAATAGCCTGGCAAGACCATCGCAGGCGGCGCCAGTACAAAGGTTGCCGATATCACAAGCGCGTTCAGAGCAGCGATCAGTGCGACCCCCATCCACAACACATTGCGCTCAATCGGAACTGAGGCGATCATCGCCGCAGCCGCGCGCGGATCGCGCAGGGTGGTTTGTGCTAAAGGTAGGAGGGCATTGAGCATTCTTTAAGCCCTCAGCGCTGCGTAAAGGCCAGACAGCCAAAACCAGAAAAACACCGCCAGCCAAATTGCTCCGACGATCTGGGCCTGTAAACCCGGCCCGATAAAGCCAAGCGCCAGCCCCAAAAGCAACAGTAAGGGCGCGGACGCCAAGAGCGACCAAACCAGCGTCAAACGCACTGCATAGCCGCTTATCCGCTGCCCGGAGACACGGGTCACGGCCCAGACCATTGCCGCCAGCCCATACAGCAGCAAAGGCATGATAAATATCCAGAAAAAGGCGGACCAATACTGCCGTACGGACAGCGGCCCTTCGGGATCAAGATGGGCCGCGCGGGCCTGATAGGGGGACAACGCCACAAAGATCAGCAGCCCCGCCATAAGCGCGAACATCAGCACACGCACTTCGTTGCGGCCCTGCGCAAGCAGCCCCGACATCACTTTGCCGGGGCCACGATAGGTCGCCACAATATCGCTGGTGACAGCCATCAGCCGCTACGACGCTCCAGCCAAGAGCTCAGACGTCCGATGATTTCTTCGCGCAGGTTCTCAGATTCAATCTCCTCCACCGCTTCCGCAAGAAAGGCGAGTGTGAGAAGGTCAGTCGCTTCCGCATGAGACACGCCACGCGCACGCAGGTAGAACAGCGCTTCTTCGTCGATCGCGCCCGAGGTGGACCCGTGCGAACAGGCCACGTCATCGGCGTAGATTTCAAGCTCCGGCTTGGCAAGGAACTGGCTGTCCCCGTCGAGCAGCAGCGACTGGCTGATCTGATACCCGTCCGTTTTCTGAGCGCCCTCTTTCACAAGGATTTTGCCTTGGAACACGCCAGTAGCTCCGTTGCGCAGCACCTTTTTATAGACCTGACGGCTTTCGCAATTCACGGCATCATGCGTAATAAAAACCGTGTCATCGTGGTGGAAATCACCATCGCCAACAGACGCCCCTGCCACATGGGCCGAAGCATCGTCCCCGGTCAGCTCAATCACACATTCGTTGCGTGTCATTGCGCCGTTTACCGTGACGGTGAAGCTCTTGAGAAGCGACTCTGTGCCCAAACGGGTGAACAGATGAGTTGCTGCGCGGCGCTCATGATCCCGACCCTGTGCGCGCACGTGGTGGAAGCGTGCTGTATCGGCCACGTCAACTTCCATGACCGTGTTAAAGCGTGCAGCCGCCGGGCCATTTTCCAACAGCGTCATCTCTGCACCCGCGTCGAGTTTGACGATATGGTGCAGCATCGCATCGGAAGTCTCTGATTTATGTTTGTAAATCAGATTGATCGGCTTGCTTGGGCGCCCTGTTACATGGATCAAAACGCCGTCGGTCGCAAAGGCGGTGTTCAACGCCGCGAGCGGGCGTGGCACTGGATTTTGCCCATTCTTTTCGAGCGTGCCATAGAGATCACGCGCCCAATGCAGATCGCTCATCGCCGTTGCGAGCCGTTCGATTTTGACGCCTTCGAGCGACAGATCGTCAGAGGCGTCGGCATCGAATTCGCCGTCGGCAAAGACGATGCGCAAACGGTCGATCCCATCGAACATGGGCGCGTCGCCATGTTCAAAGATCGCGGCAGGAACCGGTTCGGCCTGTGTCAGCGTGTCGGGGCGGGTGAATTTCCAATATTCATCCCGACGCTGCGGCAGACCCATCGCGCGAACGCGCGCCAGCGCATCCTCGCGTGCGGGCTGAGCCCAGCCCCCTTGCGGCATACTCAACGTGGAGATCATCGCCTCGGTTGCGGTTTCTTGGAGTTTTGCCTCGGCCATTTATGCCACCTCAGCGAGAATATCAGCGTATCCGTTGTGTTCAACTTCGAGAGCCAGCTCAGGACCGCCGGTTTTGATGATGCGTCCGTCGGACATGATATGCACGACGTCTGGTTTGATATGGTCAAGCAGACGCTGGTAGTGTGTGATCACAAGGAAACCACGGCCCTCATTGCGCAACGCGTTGACGCCCTCGGCAACCAGTTTCATCGCGTCAACGTCAAGGCCCGAGTCCGTCTCGTCCAAGATGCACATCTTTGGCTCAAGCATGGCCATCTGCAGGATTTCGTTACGCTTTTTCTCACCGCCAGAGAAGCCCATGTTGACGGGGCGCTTCAGCATATCGGCGTCGATCTTCAGATCTTTCGCCTTAGCGCGGATTTCCTTGAGGAAGTCTGCGGCCGACATTTCTTCTTCGCCACGGGCTTTGCGCTGTGCGTTCACGGCGGTCCGCAGGAAGGTCATGTTGCCTACGCCGGGGATCTCCACCGGGTATTGGAACGCGAGGAAGAGACCTGCCGCGGCGCGCTCTTCTGGCTCCAGATCGAGCAGATCATTGCCCTCAAGCGTGGCGGAGCCGTCGGTGACTTCGTAACCGTCTTTGCCCGACAGCACATAGCTTAACGTGGATTTGCCCGAGCCGTTCGGCCCCATGATTGCATGGACCTTACCGGCTTCGACTTCCAGATCGACACCTTTGAGGATCTTCTTGTCCTCATCTTCCAGTTCCACATGCAGGTTTTTGATGCTCAGCATTTCGGTCTCCTTCTGGCGCGCACTCGCGCCGCAATAGCGTTATTCGGTTTTTCGTCAGGGTCATGCCCTGCGTTGTTAAAGTTGTCTCTGGGGTTGACGGGCGCAGTATGCGCCCTGCCCATCACCCAACGGAGCCTTCGAGCGAGATCGCCACAAGTGCTTGCGCTTCCATCGCAAATTCCATCGGCAGCGCTTGGAGGACGTCCTTACAAAAGCCGTTCACAACCAGCGCAACAGCCTCTTCCTCGTCCATCCCACGCGAGCGGCAGTAGAACATCTGATCGTCGTCAACCTTAGACGTCGTTGCCTCATGCTCAACCCGGCTGCTGTTGTTCTTGACCTCGATGTAAGGCACCGTGTGCGCTCCACAGTCCGAGCCAATCAGCAAGCTGTCACACTGGGTGTAGTTACGCGATTCCTTGGCCTTGGGGTGCATCGACACCAGACCACGGTAGGTGTTCTGCGCCTTACCCGCCGAGATGCCCTTAGACACGATGCGCGACTTTGTGCGCTTGCCGAGGTGGATCATCTTTGTGCCCGTGTCGGCCTGCTGCATGTTGTTGGCGATGGCGATGGAGTAGAACTCGCCTTGGCTGTCGTCGCCGCGCAGGATGCAAGAGGGGTATTTCCACGTCACAGCAGAGCCGGTCTCAACCTGTGTCCACATCACCTTGGCCCGGTCGCCTCGGCAATCGGCGCGTTTGGTCACGAAGTTGTAGATACCGCCCTTGCCGTCTTCGTCACCGGGGTACCAGTTCTGAACGGTCGAGTATTTCACCTCCGCGTCTTCTTCGACGATGATCTCAACCACCGCCGCGTGCAGCTGGCTCTCGTCGCGTTGCGGCGCAGTACAGCCTTCGAGGTAGGAGACATAAGACCCCTTGTCCGCGATGATCAGCGTCCGCTCAAACTGGCCGGTATTCTCGGCGTTGATGCGGAAATAGGTCGACAGTTCCATCGGGCAGCGCACGCCCGGCGGCACATAGACAAAGGAGCCATCAGAGAAGACCGCGGAGTTCAGCGTCGCATAGAAGTTATCCGACACTGGCACCACGGTGCCAAGGTATTTGCGCACCAGTTCAGGATGCTCGCGGATCGCCTCGGAAATCGAGCAGAAGATCACGCCCGCTTTCTTCAACTCGTCTTGGAAGGTCGTGCCCACGGAAACAGAGTCGAACACCGCATCGACGGCGACTTTGCGCCCCTCAGCAGGAATGTCTTCCGCGCCTTCGACACCAGCAAGAACCATCTGTTCTTTCAGCGGAATGCCAAGTTTCTTGTAGGTTTCCAAAAGTTTAGGGTCCACATCGTCAAGCGACTTTGGCTTTTCGATCATGCTTTTCGGACGGGCATAGTAATACTGATCCTGAAAATCGATTTCAGGATAGTCGACCATCGCCCAATCGGGCTCTTTCTTGGTCAACCAACGGTCATAGGCCGCAAGACGCCATTCGGTCATCCACTCCGGCTCTTCGTTCTTTTCCGAGATCAGACGCACGATGTCGGGCGTCAGCCCTTTGGGGGCATATTCCATCTCGATGTCAGTGGACCAACCGTATTTGTATTTGCCGCCGACTTCGCGCACGGCGTCCACGGTCTCCTGGTCGACGCCTTCCTTGACGCCATCATTCTCTTTCAGGGTCACATTTTCCAAGGTCTCGTTCCTTTCCGTGGGGGCGCTTAGGCAGCCCGCGTTTCGTGCTTTTTCAATTTTGCGGTCCAGCTTTCAGCGAACCGCAGGATGTCTTCCCGGGTGGTGTTCAGGCCCAGCGACACCCGGATCGCGCTGGCGGCCTGTGTTTCATCAAAGCCCATGGCGCGCAACACAGCACTGGCGCGTACCTTGCCGCTGGAGCAGGCGGAACCCGCTGAGATCGCAAATCCCGCAAGGTCCATCTGCATCACCTGAGTCTCGCCCTTCCAGCCGGGCGTGATGATGCAAGAGGTGTTGGGCAGGCGTGGCGCAGCTTTCCCTACAAAAATAGTCAGCTTTGCTGCATCTGCAAGGGCAGTTTCGAGTAAATCGCGGTGTTCGGCGACTTCTTCCCAGCGACCCGTTGCCACATCCGCAGCCGCCGCTTCCGCTGCCGCGCCAAAGCCTGCGATACCGGGTATGTTTTCGGTGCCGGAGCGCCGCCCCATCTCTTGACCACCGCCGCGCAGAAGAGCTTGGACATCAATCCCACGTTTGACGATTAGCGCACCGATACCCTTTGGCCCGCCCAGTTTATGAGCAGAAATAAGGATGAAATCCGCGCCGGAGGTCGCCATCTTGAAATTGGTCTTGCCAACAGCTTGCACCGCATCGACCAGCACGTAAGGCGAGCTTTCCATTGCCCAGCAGTGTTGCGCCAGCGGCATGGTCTGCTGCAACACGCCGGTTTCGCTGTTGGCGGCCTGAAGTGCGACGACATCGGCACCCTGCGCAGCGCTCAGATCGCCATCCCAGACGCCATTCGCATCGACGCCAAGCCGCTCCGGCTGCCCCCAAGACAGAACCGCATCATGTTCCACCGCCGAGGTCACCACGCGTGCGCCCATTGATGCTGCAAGTGCTGCCGCTTCAGTGGCACCAGAGGTAAATATCACATCCACCGGATCACAGCCTACCAGCGCGGCCACCTGACCCCGCGCCCGCTCGACCACGGCCTTGGCCGCGCGGCCTTCGCCATGCACCGACGACGGGTTGCCCGGCAGGTCCATCGCCGCGATCATCGCGTCACGCGCCTCGGCCCGCAGCGGAGTGGTCGCGTTATGGTCGAGATAGGTTCTCACGGCTCGTCTACCACAGCAAAGAGGTTCGGCACCGCAGGGCAAGGGACCAGTTCGTTGCCAACCACATCCGACAGGCGCGTTTGATGCAAGAACACATAGACATGCGCGCTCAAGCCCTGCCACAGCCGGTTCGTCAACGATTGCGCACGGCTGCCCGACAGCCCACCAGACGCGCCCGCGCCCTTGTGCATCGCGTCCACCGTCTCATCGACCGCCGCCAGCACATCAACCACGCGAATGTCGGTCGCAGGCCGTGCCAGACGGTAGCCGCCCCCCGGCCCGCGCACAGAGGTCACCAGTTCTGCCCGGCGGAGCTTGACGAACAACTGCTCAAGGTAGGGCAAGGAGACCGACTGCCGCTCGGCGATATCGCCCAGCGACACCAGTGCCCCATCAGGCTGGAGGGCAATATCGGCCAAAGCGACCATCGCGTAGCGCCCTTTGGTTGACAGCTTCATCGTCCTACCCCTCACCGACGCGCCATTTGATTGACGCGGGCGGCTTAAATGCATAAGTCCAAAGACTGATCCCCACCGAAGTGTGCGGAACCAGATTTAGAACCGTTCTAAGGTGGCCTAGCGAATTCGTCAACTATTCGTGGCAACCTTTGAACCCCCAGACAGGGACACCCATGCCCGAGGTTATTTTTCCCGGACCAGAAGGCCGCCTTGAAGGCCGCTACCACCCCCAAAAAGAACGTGACGCACCGATTGCCATCGTGCTCCATCCGCACCCGCAGTTCGGCGGGACGATGAATCACAAGGTCGTCTATAACCTGCATTATGCCTTCTACAACATGGGTTTCACCGTGTTGCGGTTTAACTTCCGCGGCGTGGGCCGCAGCCAAGGCGAGTATGATCAGGGCATCGGCGAATTGTCTGATGCGGCGTCGGCGCTGGACTACCTGCAATCGATGAACAACAACTCCAAGCATTGCTGGGTTGCGGGGTTCTCGTTTGGCGCGTGGATCGGCATGCAATTGCTCATGCGTCGGCCTGAGATCACAGGTTTCATCTCGGTCTCGCCGCCTGCGAATATGTACGACTTTTCGTTCCTCGCGCCCTGCCCGGCCTCTGGCTTGGTGATTAACGGCACGGCCGACCGTGTGGCTCCGCCCGCCGATACCACCAACCTTGTGGGCAAGCTGCATGAGCAAAAGGGGATCACGATCACCCATAAGGAAGTCGAAGGTGCCGGCCACTTCTTTGAAGAGCCGCATATGGATACGTTGATCACCTCCACCACCGACTATGTGAAACGCCGCCTGACGGAGTCGACCCGCTAATGGCAGATCAGGTCGTCATCGAACTGGCCAACAAACTGGCCGAGGACTGTCTGGCGGTTCAGGCCGAGATTGGTGACGACCGTTTGTTTGTCCAAGTCGGCGAGGTGCTCGGCGCCTCGTCGCAGACCCTTGAAGAGGCCTTTTTGACCGCGATCAGAACGCGCATGGCAAATGACAAAGCCCGCGCTTTTCTGGCTGGAAAGGTCAAGGCACACCGCGCCAAGGCGGGCGTATGACGGCACGGCTCGACCAGCAAATCGCCTTTCTCAACGAGGCGGATAAGCTCAAGTCGATCCTGCGTGGCACCACGCTTTGTGACGCCAGCCGGGCTGAAAACTCCGCCGAACATTCGTGGCATTTGACGCTCTATGCGCTGGTGCTGGCCGATCAGGCCGGGCCGGAGGTGGATATCAACCGAGTGATCAAAATGCTGATCCTGCATGATCTGGTTGAGATCGACGCGGGCGATAATCCGATTTTCGGCACTTACGACACTGCTGATATGGAAGCCAAAGAGCAACTCGCTGCCGACCGCATATTTGGCCTCTTGCCTGACGATCTGCGCGATGAATTGCGCGGCATTTGGGAAGAGTTCGAGGCCGGAGAAAGCCCTTCGGCTCGTTTCGCCAAATCGCTCGACCGCTTTCAGCCGCCGATGCAAAACCTCGCGTCGGGCGGTGGCAGCTGGACCGATTACAATGTCTCTGAGGCGCAGATCGAAGAGAAGGTTGGGCGAAAGATCGCCATCGGCGCCCCGGCCCTTTGGGCCTATGCCCGCGCCCGTATCAGCGCTTTTTTCGCCGGTGCCGCCTGAGGGCAGGTTTCGGCATACCATTGTATACGATCTTCCCCTTTAGCCCGAAATAGGCTAAAGCTCGGCCAAACGCAGCCTCAGCCAAAGGACCTCGCCATGTCGAAGATTAAGGTAGAAAACCCCATCGTCGAGCTTGACGGCGATGAAATGACCCGGATCATCTGGGATTTCATCAAGAAAAAGCTGATCACCCCCTATCTTGATCTGGACCTGAAATACTACGACCTTGGCATCGAAGCCCGCGACGAGACCGATGACCAGATCACCGTCGACGCGGCCGAAGCGATCAAAAAATACGGCGTCGGCGTCAAATGCGCGACCATCACACCGGATGAGGCGCGGGTCGAGGAGTTCGGCCTCAAGCGCATGTACCGCAGCCCCAACGGCACAATCCGTAACATCTTGGGCGGTGTGATCTTCCGCGAGCCGATCATCTGCAAGAACGTGCCGCGCCTCGTGCCTGGCTGGACTCAGCCGATTGTCGTGGGCCGTCATGCCTATGGCGATCAATACCGCGCCACCGATTTCCGCTTTCCCGGCAAAGGTAAGCTGACCATTAAATTCGTCGGCGAAGACGGTGAGACCATTGAAAAAGAGGTCTTTGACGCGCCCTCCGCCGGTGTGACCATGGCGATGTATAACCTCGACGATTCGATCCGCGATTTCGCCCGCGCGTCCTTCAACTACGGGCTGATGCGCGGCTGGCCGGTCTATCTCTCGACCAAAAACACCATTCTGAAAGCCTATGACGGGCGCTTTAAAGATATCTTTCAAGAGATCTATGACGCCGAGTTTGCGGATGCCTTCAAGAAAAAGAACATCTGGTATGAGCACCGCTTGATCGACGACATGGTGGCCTCGGCGATGAAATGGTCAGGTGGCTATGTCTGGGCTTGCAAGAACTACGATGGCGATGTGCAGTCTGACACCGTGGCGCAGGGCTTTGGCTCGCTCGGCTTGATGACCAGTCTGTTGATGACGCCTGATGGCAAAACTGTAGAGGCTGAAGCCGCCCACGGGACGGTCACGCGCCACTACCGTCAGCACCAAAAGGGCGAGGAAACTTCGACCAACTCCATCGCCTCGATCTACGCGTGGACCGGCGGGCTCAAGCACCGCGGCAAGTTGGATGAGAACACGGCGCTGGTGAACTTTGCCGAGACCTTGGAGAAGGTCGTCGTGGATACCGTGGAATCAGGCTACATGACCAAGGACCTCGCGCTTTTGGTTGGTCCGGATCAAGGCTGGCTCACCACGATGGGATTCCTTGAGAAAGTTGATGAGAACCTGAGCAAGGCGCTTCAGGGCTAGGGTTCAACATCTAGCTTTAAGAGGGCCGCTATGAACGCGGCCCCTTTTTGCGGTCTCGATTACCACCCTAGCCCGGAATCAATCCGCAGGCCCCGGGCCATCGCCTGCCCGTCCACGCGGGGAGGCGATTTTGTGAGGCTGGGTGTACCTTTACGACGTCATATAAAGGCTGCACCATAAAGTGGCACGGATCACGGTTCGGATCGCCGCCCCATGAGCAGGCGCTGGCCCTCGTGGCTTACTGCCCCCGGTTATGCGTCCGCGCGTAAAGCTTCGCGATAATCCTGCTCGCGGTCTTCTCAAACAGACAGGGGATCAGCGCATGGACCAACGCCGCGCCCGCCGCCGCAAAGAGCAGTCCGGAAAACTTCAGCGCGAAAGCCATATGCTGGAAAAACGTCTCTTCCACCTTAGCCGGATGGTCGAGAAAAATACGCGCGATCATAGAGAGCTCCTGTGATTTGCCTTCCCCTAACCTACCGCAAAGCCTGCGTGACGTTTTCTCAAATCCTTGCAAGGATTCGCTTGCCCTTGGGAAATCTTCCCGCCAAATTGCAAAGATGACAACGCTTGATGAGATTGACCGCCGCATTCTGGTGGAACTGCAACGCGACGCTGGCCAGTCGCTCGAAGCCCTCGGCGCGGCGGTCAACCTGTCGCGCAACGCCTGTTGGCGGCGCATTAGAGCACTGGAAACAGCGGGCATCATTAAAGGCAGGGTAACGCTCCTGGATGCGTCAAAACTTGGGCTAGGTTTAAGCGTCTTCATCCAAGTGCGCACCAATGCCCACGCGCCCGACTGGCTTGAGAAATTCTCAAAAGCCACCGCCGCCATGCCGGAAATCCTCGGCGTCTACCGCATGACCGGCGATCTGGACTATTTGATCCGTGCGCGGGTTGCGGATATGGCGGGATACGACCAATTGTATCAAGATCTCATTCGCAAAGTACCGCTGTCCGATGTCTCTGCCAGTTTTGTCATGGAAGAGATCAAGGAAACCACGCAACTGCCCCTTTGAATAAGGCGTCACCCCATGCATTACCTGTGGCTGTTCATCGCGGTGATCGCCGAAACCCTTGGCACGACCGCCGTTCAGGCGTCCCAGCAGTTTACCCGGCTTTGGCCCTCCGTCGCGGTGGTGGTGTTTTACGTAATCTCGTTTTACTGCATGTCGCTGACGCTCAAAGTCATGCCCGTCGGCGTGGTCTATGCGCTTTGGGCGGGGCTTGGCATCGTGTTTATCGCGATCATTGGCTTCTTGCTCTTTGGCCAAAGGCTCGATCCTCCAGCGCTTTTGGGGATCGCATTTATTATTTGCGGCATCCTGATCATCCACCTGTTCTCCAAAACCAGCCCCCATTAAACCGGCAGTTGTGCGCCGATAGAACGCTGCAAGAGCCCACTTTAGTCATTAGGACTAGCAATTAACGCCGCAGCACGTTATTGGCGGCGCAATCTCTCGTGCGGCCATCGGCCTGCGCGCCACTCCCCAATCCAAAGGCTTACTTAATGGATCTGCGCAACATCGCAATTATCGCCCACGTTGACCACGGCAAAACCACGCTGGTAGACGAGCTTCTAAAGCAATCCGGCACCTACCGTGAGAACCAGGCCACGACTGAGCGTGCCATGGACAGCAACGATCTGGAGCGCGAGCGCGGGATCACCATCTTTGCCAAGCCGACGTCGGTTGTGTGGAAAAACACCCGCATCAACATCGTCGACACCCCCGGCCACGCCGATTTTGGCGGTGAGGTTGAGCGCATTCTGTCGATGGTCGACGGTGTGGTCCTGCTGGTGGACGCCGCCGAAGGTCCGATGCCCCAGACCAAATTCGTAACCTCGAAAGCGCTGAAACTGGGCCTGCGCCCAATCGTCGTCGTCAACAAAGTCGACAAGCCTGATGGCGAGCCGGACCGCGCGCTTGATGAATGTTTTGACCTATTCGCCAGCTTGGATGCCAGCGAAGAGCAGCTTGATTTCCCCGCCATGTATGCTTCTGGCCGCTCCGGCTGGGCCGATCATACGCTTGACGGCAAGCGCGACGGGCTCGATGCCCTGTTTGACCTGATCCTTGAGCATGTCCCTGCCCCCAAGCAGATCGAAAACGCCGACAAGCCTTTCACCATGCTGGCCACCACATTGGGCGGCGACCCGTTCTTGGGCCGCTTGCTCACCGGTCGTGTTGAAACTGGCACGTTGAAAGCGGGCCAGACAATCAAAGCCATGTCGCGCGACGGCACGCTGATCGAGAACTTCCGCTGCACCAAAATCCTCGCCTTCCGCGGGTTGGAGCAGACGGCCATCGATCTGGCCGAAGCGGGCGACATCGTCTCCATCGCGGGCATGACCAAAGCAACCGTGGCCGACACGCTGGCCGACACCTCTGTTGACGAGGCGATCCCCGCCCAGCCGATCGACCCGCCTACCATCACCGTGACCTTCGGCATCAATGACAGCCCGCTGGCGGGCCGTGACGGTAAAAAGGTGCAGTCCCGCGTGATCCGCGAGCGTCTGATGAAAGAAGCCGAATCCAACGTCGCGATCAAAATCTCCGACACACCGGGCGGCGATGCTTTCGAAGTTGCTGGTCGTGGCGAATTGCAGATGGGCGTTCTGATCGAAAACATGCGCCGTGAGGGTTTCGAGCTTTCGATCTCCCGCCCGCAGGTTCTGTTCCAAGAGATCGACGGCGTGCGCCATGAGCCCATCGAAGAAGCTACCATCGACGTCGATGACGAATACTCCGGCGCGGTCATTGAAAAGATCACCGGCACTCGCAAGGGCGAGTTGGTCGAGATGAAACCCGCAGGCGCAGGCAAGACCCGCATCATTGCCCATGTTCCTTCGCGCGGACTGATCGGGTACCACGGCGAATTCCTGACCGACACGCGCGGCACAGGTGTTATCAACCGGGTTTTCCATTCCTGGGCGCCGCACAAAGGGCCGATCCCCGGTCGTCGGGCAGGCGTTTTGATTTCCATGGAAAACGGCACCTCGGTCGCCTTCGCCCTGTGGAACCTCGAAGAGCGTGGCAAGATGATGATCGGCGCGCAGGCTGACGTCTATACCGGCATGATCATTGGCGAGCACAGCCGCGAGAATGATCTTGAGGTAAACCCGTTGAAGGGCAAGAAACTGACCAACGTCCGCGCCTCCGGCACCGACGAGGCAGTACGCCTGACCACGCCGATGACGCTGAGCCTTGAGGAGGCGATTGCCTATATCGACGATGATGAGCTTGTCGAAGTGACGCCCAACGCAATCCGCCTGCGCAAGCGGTTCCTTGATCCGCATGAGCGCAAGCGTATGGCGAAAGCTGGCTAAGCAGCCACACTATCTACGAAAAACGGCAGCGCATCTGATGGATACGCTGCCGTTTCTACATTTGGAACTGTGGTGTGGTGCCTTCAGCTATCGCTTGGCTCTTGGTCGATATGCCCGCGTTTGGCCAGGCTGCGTGCGACCGCCAAACACAGCACCGCCCATGCGCCACCGCCCAACCAGCCCGCCGCCACATCGGTCGGCCAATGCACGCCCATATAGACCCGGCTCACCCCAACGAGGAGCGTGAGCAGCACGGCCACGGCGAGCGTATAAACCTTAAGCGCCCATCGGGTTTGCGCCCGCGCGACCATTGCGCCGAGTGTCAGATAGGCCACCGCCGCCATCATCGAATGTCCCGAGGGAAAGCTGGCCGTATGCACCAGCGAGCCATGCGGCACGAGATCCGGGCGCGGGCGGTCAAAAAATTCCTTGGCGATGCTGCTCAACACAATGCCCCCGCCAACCGTCACGAGAATATAGAGGGCCGTGGACCATCGCCGCTGCAGCAGAAAAAAGAGTGAGACCACAACCGTGGTCAGCACCAATACCGCGACGCCGCCCAGTGCCGTCAGGTCGCGGCCGATCTCCTCGACCCACCATGGGCCAATGGGGTCCGAAAGATCACCCGGCGTGCGCAGAAAAAGGAGAATGTCGCGGTCAAGGCTGCTGGTACTCCCCGCGACGACCTCTTCGGTCAGTTCCGCCAACGTCCAAACCGCGATGATCGAAAGGCTCATTAACGCGAGCGTGGTCACCTCCACATGGCGGCGGCACCAATGGGCGAAGGCGGATATGCGGTCGAGGTTCATACGGCTCAACCTCAGTTGCGAAGGAAGGTTCCCTCTGAAAAAAGTAATGCGCCCGGCCAGTGGTCAGCCGCGACGCTTAAGCTCACTCGTCGGTTTCGACGATCAACAATTCCCGCTCTGACGCGCCACGCGCGTGGTTTAACGCCGCCTGATAAGCGTCTGAGTGGTAACAATTCTCCGCCGTTTCGACGTCCTGAAAGCGGGCCACTACATTGCGTGGCCGTTCCTTACCTTCAAGCTGAACAAAACGCCCGCCGCGTGCGATGAACTTGCCGCCATGGGCGGCGATCGCTTCGGTCGCCCCGGCGGCGTATTTCTTATAGGCCTCTTCGTCGGTGACGGTGACATGTGCAATCCAAAGTGCGCCCATGGGTCTTATCCTTTCAAAGTGTTTTCAGCCGCAGCAATCGCCGCCTCCGCATTCTCTGCCGATGCACCGCCCCCTTGGGCCATGTCAGGCCGACCACCGCCGCCCTTGCCACCCAATTCGGCCACCGCTGCCTTGACCATCTCAACCGCAGAAAAGCGATCTGTCAAATCCTTGGTCACACCACCCGCAACCGCAGCTTTGCTGCCGGTATCGGCGATCAACAGTACCGCGCCCGAGCCGAGCTTGGCCTTATGCTCATCCACCAACGCAGGCAGGTCTTTGCCCGTCACGCCGTTGAGCACTTGGCCGACGAATTTCACGCCATTCACCTCACGCGCTTCTGGCGCTGCCGCGCCGCCGCCCGCCATAGCCAGTTCGCGCCGTAACTGCGCGACTTCATTGGATAGGTTCCGGCGTTCCTCCAACAAGGCGCGTACCCGGTCCGGCACGTCACTGGTCGAGGTCTTGAGCTCAGCCGCGACCCGGCTCAGCGCTGCTTCCTGCTCGCGCAACCAGTTCAAGGCCTCGGTCCCGGTCAGGGCTTCGATCCGACGCACGCCAGCGCTGCTGGCGCTGTCGCCCAGCAGAACAAAGGCACCAATATCGCCGGTCTGGCGCACATGGGTGCCGCCGCAAAGCTCCAACGAATAGGTCGATTTGTCGCTGCCCTTGCCGGACCCTTCAAGCTGGCCCATCGACACAACGCGCACTTCGTCGCCGTATTTTTCGCCAAAGAGCGCCTGCGCCCCGATGGCCCGCGCGTCGTCTGGCGTCATGATCCGTGTCTCAACCGGCGTGTTCTGACGGATGTAGTCGTTCACCTCGCGCTCAACTTGGCTGAGCTCTTCTTGCGTCAGACCCTTGGCATGAGAAAAGTCAAACCGCAGGCGGTCATGCGCATTCAACGAGCCACGCTGAGAGACATGCTCACCAAGCGCATTGCGCAGCGCTTCATGCAGCAGGTGGGTCGCGGAGTGGTTCGCCCGGATCGCCGTACGCCGCGCGGAATCCACTTCTAAAACAGCCGTTTGACCGGGTTTGATCTCTCCCTCAACCACATGGCCGAAGTGCACGAAGACGCCCGCTGATTTGCGCGTATCGGTCACTTCCACACGCCCCGTCGGCGTGCGAATGATGCCCGTGTCGCCAACTTGCCCGCCGCTTTCGGCGTAGAATGGCGTTTGGTTCAGCGCAACCTGAACGTCGCTGCTGATCGCCGCCACCTCGACCAGATCACCGCCCTGTACCAAGGCCACGATCTGCCCTTCGGCAGTTTCCGTGTCATAGCCAAGGAACTCCGTGACGCCATGCTCATCGGCCACGTTGAACCAAACCGTCGCATCCGCCGCCTCGCCGGAGCCTGCCCAAGCTGCACGGGCCTTGGCCTTCTGCGCTGCCATCGCGGTATCAAACCCTTCGGTATCCACCGCCCGACCCTTTTCGCGCAGCGCATCTTGGGTGAGGTCCAGCGGGAAGCCATATGTGTCATAGAGCTTGAACGCCGCTTCGCCCGGCAGGGTCGCCCCCTCGGGCAGGCCGCTCAACTCGTCATCCAGCAGTTTCAGCCCGCGATCGAGCGTTTGGCGAAAACGGGTTTCCTCCAGCAGCAGGGTTTCACGGATCAGTGATTGCGCCTGACCTAGTTCTGGATAGGCCGCGCCCATCTGTTGCACCAATGAGGGTACAAGCTGATGCATTAACGGGTCCTTAACGCCGAGCAAATGCGCATGTCGCATGGCACGGCGCATAATGCGGCGCAATACGTAACCGCGGCCCTCGTTTGAGGGCATCACCCCATCGGCAATCAGGAACGACGTCGAACGCAGGTGGTCGGCAATCACCCGGTGGTGGGTCTTGCCCGGTCCGTCCGGATCGGTCGAGGACGCATGGGCGCTGGCTTCAATTAAGCTCCGCATCAGGTCCGTGGCGTAGTTGTCGTTCGTGCCTTGCAACAAGGCCGCAACGCGCTCAATCCCCATGCCTGTGTCAATCGATTGGTTCGGCAGAGGCTGGCGTGTGCCATCTGCGAACTGCTCATATTGCATGAAGACGAGGTTCCAAATCTCTACAAAGCGGTCGCCGTCTTCCTCCGGGCTGCCCGGAGGCCCCCCCCAGATGTGATCGCCGTGGTCATAGAAAATTTCGGTGCAAGGCCCGCAGGGGCCAGTCGGGCCGGCGGACCAAAAGTTATCATCCGTGGCAATGCGAATGATCCGCTCATCCGGCAGTCCAGTATGCGCTTTCCAGATGTTAACCGCTTCTTCATCAGTATGGTACACGGTGACCAACAAGCGATTGGGATCAATGCCAAACTCTTTCGTCAGCAAATCCCAAGCAAAAGGGATCGCTTCGGCTTTGAAATAGTCGCCAAAGCTGAAGTTGCCCAGCATCTCAAAAAACGTGTGGTGCCGCGCGGTATAGCCCACGTTATCAAGGTCATTATGCTTGCCACCCGCCCGCACGCATTTCTGCGCAGACGCGGCGCGGCTGTAGTCGCGGGTTTCGACGCCAGTAAAAAGGTTCTTAAACTGAACCATACCCGCAGCCGTGAACATCAACGTCGGATCGTTGCGCGGCACCAATGGGCTGGAGGGGACGACCTGATGCCCCTGCGCATCGAAATAATTTAGAAAAGTGGAGCGAATATCGTTCAGCGTCTTCATGGGCGAGGCCTTCCGGGGCAGATTGGATCGGTCCCAAATACCCCTCAGCCCCGGCGCTGTCCACCGCCGCTGCGCAGGAAAAAGGGCGCAGCCTATGGCCACGCCCCTTTTGCTGGATCGCGTTAACCTTCGCGGTCAGGCTTCGAGAATATCGGCATCATCCCCGCCGGAACCTTCGAAATCCAACCCATGCGCCGCACGGATCTTATCTTCGATTTCAGAAGCCATTGCGGTGTTTTCTTTCAGGAAGTTCTTAGCGTTCTCACGCCCCTGCCCGATCCGCTCATCTCCATAGCTGAACCACGAGCCAGATTTATCAACGACACCCGCTTTCACACCCAGATCGAGCAATTCGCCCATTTTGGAAATGCCTTCGCCATACATGATGTCGAACTCGACCTGCTTAAACGGCGGTGCGACTTTGTTTTTGACGATTTTGACCTTGGTGGCGTTGCCAACCACCTCATCGCGGTCCTTCAGCGCGCCAATGCGGCGAATGTCCAGACGCACCGAGGAGTAGAACTTCAAGGCGTTGCCGCCGGTGGTGGTTTCAGGCGAGCCGAACATCACGCCGATTTTCATCCGGATTTGGTTAATGAAAATCACCATACAATTCGAACGGCTGATCGAACCGGTCAGCTTCCGCATGGCTTGGCTCATCAAACGCGCCTGCACGCCAACGCTGCTGTCGCCCATCTCACCTTCGAGCTCGGATTTCGGTGTCAGCGCCGCAACAGAGTCGACGATGACCATGTTTACCGCACCGGAGCGTACCAAAGTGTCGGTAATTTCAAGCGCTTGCTCGCCAGTGTCGGGCTGAGAAATCAGCAGCTCATCAATGTCCACACCCAGCTTTTTAGCGTATTGCGGATCAAGCGCGTGTTCGGCGTCGACAAAGGCACAAACGCCACCCGCCTTTTGCTGTTCCGCAACACAATGCAGCGTCAAAGTTGTTTTGCCCGAAGATTCAGGGCCATAGATCTCAATGATCCGCCCCATCGGCAACCCGCCAATGCCAAGCGCAATATCCAGACCGAGCGAGCCGGTGGAGCTTGCTTTAATATCCTGAATCGCCCCTTCGGCGCCCAATTTCATGATCGACCCTTTGCCGAACTGACGTTCGATCTGGGCCAGCGCGCTGTCGAGCGCCTTTTGCTTTTCAGCGGTTTTCTTGTCCATTGTCAAAAGATCTGCCGTTGCCATTAGGTTTATCCCTTAGTGTCACAGTGGCGCCCCGGCGGCAATCGCCTGTGCTTTCCCATCTGCGTTACGCCGCTTATGTTCTTCTAATGTTCCATATGGGGGAAAAGAGAGAACATTTCAATCAATTTGTTTGCAGTTCATCTTTCCTCCCCCTTGGTAAAGAAATAGTTTACCCACGAAAGACAAAGGCAATTTTTTAAGGGACTGCCCGCAGGTGATCGTTTTTTTCAAACAACGACTGGCGTTTTTGTCGGTCCCTAAAACGGGTACGACAGCCTATGAAAAAGCGCTCGCACCCCATGCTGACATGGTCATTTCCGAGCCACCGATGCTGAAACACGCGCCCGTATACCGCTACAACCGCTTCATTCGACCTATGTTTGCAAAGGTCTGTGACGTGGAGTTGGAGTTGATGGCAGTGATGCGAGAGCCGATTTCGTGGCTGGGCAGTTGGTATCGCTATCGCCGCCGTCCCTTCATGGAGGGCAAGCCGAACAACACTTTCGATGTGAGTTTCGACGAATTTGTTTTGGCCTATATGAAGGGTGACAAACCGGGTTTTGCGGATGTCGGCAGTCAGTTAAAGTTCATGGAAACGCAGCCGAATGGGACGGGGATCACCCATCATTTCCGCTATGAAAATCAGCTGCGTTTGCAGGCGTTTCTTGAGGAACGGCTTGGAATGTCCCTTGAGCTTAGCAGAGAGAATGTCTCACCGCAGATGACGCTCGACCTATCGCCCAACGTGGAAAAGCGGTTCCGGCGCAAGTTCGCAGCGGAGTTTGACCTATACGACTCGATCTCCTGAAAGGTCTTCGATTTCGCCCGTCCAGCCTGCGTATCAGTGCAATTGGTTGTGGACCGTATCTGTAAGATCCGTGAGTGAGAAAGGTTTGGGCAAAAAGACAGAGTTTGGAATTTTCGCCTGCGCCTCGCCAAAGTTGTCTTCTGCATAGCCCGACACGAAAACTACCCGGACGCCGGGGCGGTCCTTTAACGCTTCACGCACCCAACTGGGCCCGTCCATGCCCGGCATCACCACATCCGTGACGAACACATCTATATCGAGGCTTTGGTCTTCGAGCGTTTTTAAAGCAGCTTCAGCAGATTCCGCTTCGAGAACGGTATAACCCCGTAGCCGCAGGGCACGGCTGGCAAAGGCCCGCACGGGTGCTTCGTCTTCGACCAAAAGGATCACCCCATCAGCGCGCTCGGTCGGCCCGCTTCGTGTGTTTGAAACGGATGCGCGTGGGCTGGGGGCTGGCTGCACATCGAGCACCGGAAAGTATAGGGTGAAGGAGGTGCCCTGCCCCGGCACGCTGTCGACAAAGATGAAACCGCCTGTCTGTTTGACGATACCATAGGCGGTCGACAGCCCCAAACCCGTCCCCTCACCGGTGCGTTTGGTGGTAAAGAAGGGTTCAAACACCTTCTGCAGTTTGTCAGGTGCAATCCCCGTTCCGTCGTCATTGACTTGCACCGTGACATACTGCCCCGCAGGCACGCTTACCCGGTCACGTTCTAAAGGTTTTTCCAACTCGCAAACTTCGGTCACAATACGAATCTCCCCGCCCGCGGGCATGGCGTCGCGGGCGTTGACCACAAGGTTCATCAGCACCTGCTCAAGCTGACGCTTATCGGCGCGGATTGGCGCAAGAACTGGGTCGTGGCTGAGCGTCAGTGTTACCTTTTCCCCGACCAATCGGTTCAGCAAATGGGTCAGGTCCGCCAATGTGTCGCGCATATCAAGCGTTTCGGGCCGCAAGGTCTGCTTTCGGGAGAAGGCGAGCAGTTGCCCAACCAATGCGGCGGCGCGGTTGGCATTCTGGTTAATTTGCACCAGATCGCTGTAGTCTGGATCTCCCTGATCATGGCGCAGCAAAAGTAGATCACAATGGCCAGAGATGGCGGTGAGCAGATTGTTGAAATCATGGGCCACGCCCCCCGCCAACTGGCCAATGGCCTGCATTTTTTGGCTTTGTACGAATTGCGCTTCCAAGGATTTTAGCTCGGTCGCGTCCTGTAGGACCGCAATGAGCGCGGGCCGCCCGTCTTCGGTGACGCGATTAAGGGTGACCTGAACAAAAACTTCCCGGTCCGTACGGGTGAGGCGCAGAAATTCGGACTTTTGCGCCAGCCGCCCCGCGAGGGTATCGTCAAGCCAATCGCTGATCGAACGGCCCAACCCTTCCATAAGCTGAGAGAGCTGTGTGTCGTGCCGCAGCGATACGCCAATAAGCTTTGCGGCCATACGGTTAAAGGTTTGCACAGTTCCATCAGGGCCGACTTTTATTAAAGGAACAGGGAGGTCTTGGAAAGCTTCCCATCCCTGCTCGCCCGTCGGCATCGCCCCTTCGAGCGGGGGGAGAAGGTAAAGTGCGCGGCGTCCCGCCCCGGCGGAAACTTCGGCAACCAACACCTGCATGTTCCCTTCTGCAGTGGTGATTTCGGCCACGGTACCGGGGATGGCAGGCAGGGAAGTGAACAACCGGTCAAGTGATTTGACCCGTCCGCCTGCCAGGCTGCGCGCGGCATCGTTCATGAAAAGAATTGCGCCGCTGCGTCCAGCCATCAGCATAGGCAGGCTCAACCCCTCCTGCGCGGCGCGGGGTGCTTCGCGAGCCGATACCAGTTCGATCCGCCAGACGAAGCAATCGGCTGACAGTTCGTGTACCGAAAGGCGTACCGTGCCGCGGCGGGTGATAACCTCTTCTCGCGCGCTGCCGCTGGCGGTTGCGCGGGACTGAAGCCGGTAAAGGATGCCGACCGGATTGGCGAAATGATCCTTCAATGCGGCGGCCAAAGTGGCACTTTCTGAAGTGTCAAAAGCCGCAGCAGCGGATTGGTTCTGGCTGATAATCTCGCCATCTCCGGTGGTAATAAAACTCGGCGTGCTGTCCTTGGCGATAAAGTCAGCAACCCCGGCAGAGACCACCTTTTCGCGTTGGCCGACCCATCGTCGCAGGCCGATTACGCCAAGAGCGGTCACTAATAGAGTTACAGCAGAAGCCCCGAATGCCAAAGCCACTGTTTGATGCGGTACAACCAGCGCCAAACATCCCGCCATCACAGCGAGCAATAGAATGGTTTGCAGCCGCCGACCTATTGGCAAAGCCGAGGGCGGCGTGGTCGTGGAATGTTGGACACCTTGCTGCACGTAAGTCCCCCGATAACCGCGAATCGTCCGACTATTACGCGCACTAAGGGTTAAGCAGCCTTTAACCCTGACACATTCTGCACGTTTTGGTTGAGTATGACGGAAATCAGTCGCGCATCAACTGTGCAGCGAAGAAGCCATCTCCCTCGTCAGTCACGTCGAAGCGGCGCATCTGCGTGACCCGCCAACCGGGATGACGCGCGAGAAAGGCATCCACACGATCCTCATTTTCCGACCGCAGCAAAGAACAGGTGGCATAGGCCAAGACCCCCTTTGGTCCGACCAGCAGGGCAGCATCGTCTAGAATCTGGTCCTGTATTTGGGTTAATTCATCGAGACGCGCCGGTGTCAAAGTCCATTTCCCCTCTGCCGCGCGCCGCCAAGCGCCGGAGCCGGAACAGGGGGCATCGCAAAGCACGAGATCATAGGGAGCCTGTGCCTTGGCTGTGGCGGTATCAGCAATCGCAATCTCGACCCCCGCCCGCGCCGCGCGGGGGGGAAGATCTCGCATCCGGCGCGGGTCAATATCATGCGCTGTAATCCGACGGTCGGGATCCACTGCCAGCGCCAAAGCCTTGCCGCCACCGCCTGCGCAAAAGTCCAACACCTGCCCTCCGCCCGGAAGCGCTGCCACAACGGCTTGGCTGGCCGCATCCTGAAGTTCGACGTAGCCTTCTTTGAAAGCAGACGAATTCCGCACACGACGCGCGCCGTCGGTCACGGTAAGGGCGGTGCTGGCCAACCTGTTGTATTGGGTCTGCACGCCGCTTTCCGCAAGCATGGCCTGTGCCTGAGGGACATCGATCTTTGCCGTATTTACGCGCAAACAGATCGGCGCACGGGTTTGCAATGCCATCGCAGTGGCATCGGCCCCCTTCCCCAAAGCAGCGTCGAAATGAGGCAAGAGCCAGTCTTGCAGGTTCAACCTGACAGCACGGTCTTCTGGTGCGGGCGGAAAGTCCTGCTCTTGCGCTGTCAAAGGTGCGGGCGCATGGCCTTCGGCGGTGAACAGGCTGGCCAGATCCGCACCTTGGGCGTGCAACAGGCCAATCATCAGTGCGCGTCCGGTTTCGCCCTGTCCAAAATGGGCTGCCGTCCGCCGCTGGCGCAGCACGTCAAAGACATGGTCTCGTATCGCGGCACGGTCCTTTGACCCGGCAAACCGGCTTTGCCGCGCCCAACGGGTCAGGGCCTGCTCTGTGGCGAGCCCATCGGCGATGGCGTCGAGAACTTCGATTGCGGCCGATACGCGTGCGCCCGGTGTCATGGCAAATTCCTTAGGTCAAGAATGGGGCATCCGACAGTCAATGCGGGGGCTGGCGCTGATGTGCCTGTCCAGGGCGTCAATAACAAGGGGATTTGCGGCGATGAGCGCGACCTGCCGCCGCTCTGGTGGGGTTGTCTGCGACGGTTGGCGCGTTACGACAACAGCAGCGCCTCAAAGGTGACGCAGACCCGATTTGCCCCCGGTGTTAACCTTCCGGCGACGGCAAGCCCCTCAAAGCCCACGGCGACGACATCTTGGCCCGTTCGATCAGTGAGCAAGACTTCTGTGGCGACGTCCTCCAATCCCGTCTGATCTTCCAACTGGACACCGATAAGGCTTCCCAACCCTTTGACGGTCTCTATCGGCCCGGCGGCGGTCGCGGCGCATTTCGCCATGCCAACTTCCAAGAGTTCATTGGGCCGAATGGTTGCAAGGACGGCGTTCGGCCTATCTACGACGGAAGTCGCGGTTGGATGAAACAGGGTAAATTCCGTTTCATCATCCGGTTCGCTTTGCATGATCGCGCCATCCAATCGCCAGATATCAACCTCACAGTCGGCGCTTAGAACTGTCGCCTCGGGTAACAGATGTCCGGCGTGACGGGCCCCATCTGACGCCTGCCAAAGACCGTGAACATGGGCAAAGGCCGCGCCATCCCGTCGACCTAAATGCGCCCCTGCCTGTCGGATCGCGGCGTCGCTCAACACAGTCTCCCCGCTGTACCACGCGACATGGTGGCTATCGGAAGCAGGCGCAGGGCGCACGAAGGTCAGCGTTTTGGTGGGTATATCCCGCAGGTCGAACCAAGCCCCGGCCCCGCTAGAAGCCTCGGTCATCGCTTGCAGCAACGTTTCCCCGGCCCGCAATGTCACCCGCTGCCGGGTCGCCCGGCACGGGACCGCCTTGAAGCGCTCTGTCGCCACTGGGCCGGGGTGCTGCAGGATACGCGCATTAGCCACTGGCGATATCCCCCCGCGCCATAAGCTCGGCGCGGATCAGCTTCTTGGTGATCTTGCCATAGCCCGACTTTGGCATCTCTTCCCAGAAGACCACATTCTTCGGCATCTTATAGCGCGGCACTTTGGCGTCCAACCACGCCAGCAAGCTTGCCGCATCGGGCGTCTCACCGCGGCGCACGCAGACAGCGATGCCAACCTCGCCCCACGTCGCGTCCGGCACGCCCAGAACGGCACATTCGCTGATCTCCGGGTGTTGCAGGATCTTCTCTTCAATCTCACGCGGGTAGATGTTGGAGCCGCCCGAGATATACATATCTGACGCCCGATCCGTGAGGTACAAGAACCCCTGTGCATCCATATGGCCGAGATCACCCGTCAAGAACCAACCATCGCGAAAGGCTTTGGCATTGGCTTCGGGGTTGTCGTGATAGCCCGCAAAAACCGCCGGACCGATGACGGCGACTTCTCCGGTCTCGCCCGGCGCGACCTCTTGGCCTTGATCGTCTTGCACCTGAACCTGCATCCCCGTCCGTGCGAAACCGCAGGTGCCGATGCGCATTGTGGCGTCATCGGCAGAGTGATGCGCGGGCGGCAGAACGGTGATATTGCCGGTCACCTCACCCAAGCCGAAATACTGCACGAGAATCGGGCCTAATGTCTCAAGCGCGCGGACTTGATCGGCGCGGTACATCGGCGCGCCCGCATAGATTACATAGCGCAGGCTGGTATGATCGTGCTCATGCACCGACGGGTGCTCGACCAGCAGTTTCACGATGGTCGGCACGGTGAAGACATTGGTGACCCGCCATTTCGCAACTAGCCGCCAGACCTCAGCAGGGTCGAACTTTGTCCCACAGGGCAGAATGGTTTTGACGCCATGAGCGACCTGCGCCAATTGGTGAACCCCTGCCCCATGGGACAGCGGCGCCACGACGATCGAGGCATCGTCAGGCCCAGTGCCGGGCATCAGGTCGCATAGGTGATTGGTCACGACAAAAGCCAATTGCCCATGGGTCAGCACGGCGGCCTTTGGCTTGCCCGTGGTGCCGGAGGTGAAAAAGAACCATGCCGGGTCGTCCCGCTCCACAGGTTCTGCATTTACCGCTGTACCCGCATGGACAGAGACAAGCGCATCGTAGTCATCCGCCCCCTCGCCGCCAATGGTCACGGTAAAGGCGGCCGAATCGCAGGCAGCGATATGATCGGCAAATTCGGCCCCCGCCAACAGCCCTTTAGCCCCCGAAGATCCGGCCAGCCACGCGACTTCCTCAGGCGTTTGACGAAAATTAGCAGGCACCCAGACACAGCCGAGCTTCCAACAAGCAAAGGCGGCTTCGAACATCTGGTTACAGTTGGCCGATTGGACCAGCAAACGGTCGCCCTTTTGCATGCCATAACGATCGCGCAGCGCGGCGGCAAAGGCGGTGGCGCGGGCTTCTAGCTCCGCCCATGTCCAAATTGCCTCGCCCCAGACAAGGCCAATATCATCCCCGTGCCGCCGTGCCGCGCTTGTCAGGAAATGCGAGAGGTTCATCACCCGGGTTGAAATCGGCTGCATCATGTCACCCGCTCAAGAATCGAGGCATAGGAGGCCACAGCCGCCCCGCCCATGTTGAACACGCCGGCAAGTTCCGCGCCCGGGATCTGCATACCGCCCGCGTCGCCCATCAATTGCATTGCGGCCATCACATGCATCGACACGCCCGTGGCCCCAATGGGGTGGCCCTTGGATTTCAGACCGCCCGATGGGTTCACTGGCAAGCGCCCGTCCGTGGCCGTCCAGCCTTCGCGGATGGCGCGGTCGCCCTGCCCCGGTTCGGTCAGGCCCATGGCCTCGTATTCCAGCAGTTCGGCGACGGTGAAACAGTCATGAGTCTCAACCAGGCTCAAATCGTCCAGCGTCACGCCGCTGGCCGTAAAGGCCTGCTCCCACGCCCGCCGCGCACCATCAAACCGCGTGATGTCGCGCCGTGACAGGGCCAGCGGCTCATTGGTATGGCTGCGCGCGCGGAAACGGATTGCCCGCTGCAACTCTGCCGCCACCTCAGGCGCGGCCAGCACAAGCGCCGCCGCTCCATCCGACACCAATGAGCAATCGGTACGTCGCAGGGGGCCAGCCACGAGCGGGTTCTTCTCCGACACTGTATTGCAGAACGCCACGTCGAAATCCCGCTGCATATGGGCAAAGGGGTTTTGCATACCGTTTTGGTGGTTCTTGGAGGCGATCATCGCCAAAGCGTCAGACTGATCGCCGTAGCGCTGGAAATAGCTGCCGGCGATCTGGCCAAAGAGCCCGGCAAAGCCGCCCCGCACGTCTGCCTCTTCGCGCCGGTAGGAAGCGCCCAGCAGAATGTCACCGACCTCAACCCCCGGCGTTGCAGTCATCTTCTCAGCGCCCACAACAAGCGCGATCTTGCCCCGACCACTGGCGATGAAATCCATCGCGCCGTGCAGCGCGGCAGAGCCGGTGGCACAGGCGTTTTCATAGCGGGTGGCGGGGGTGCGAGCCAAGGCGTCATTGCCCATGCCAACCAGCGCGCCCTGAAAATCCTGATCCGAAAAGCCATTGTTGAACACGCCGACAAAGATGCCATCAACGTCCTCTGCCGCGACCCCTGCATGCTCCAGCGCGGGGCCTGTCACCTCGGCCATAAGCGCTTCGGTATCCGGAGCTTCGGAACGGCCAAAGGCGCTATGCGCCCAGCCGACGATATAGGGGTCTGTCATCTTTCATCCTCCTGTTGGGTCGTCTGCGGCAAGCGCCGCGCCAACCGTGTTTCGATTTCCTGTGCCTCGCGCGTCAACAAGGCCGCCAGTTCCGCATCGCGCGGCGACTGCATCCGGCTTTCAATCGCCGCAATGGAGAGGGCCCCAGCAACTGACCCATCGGGACGCCGCAGAACAACGCCAACACCCCAACTGCCCGACACGATACGTCCGGGGTTAAGCGCGAACCCCCTTTCGCGCGTTCGCGCCACATCGCTCCGCAACAGTTCGGCGTTGTAACTTGGATAATCCGCCGCCAGTCGGTCCGCGTTATCGGCCAGCACCATATCGACCTCTGCATCAGGCAGTGCGCTCAACATCGCCAATGATCCCGCGCCGATCCCTAAGGGGTGCTGGTCCCCTGCTTCCAATGCATGAGTGCGAATGGGGTAAGCTCCGTCCTCCCGCTGCAAACAGATCGCCGCCGCGCCGCGCCGCATGTTCACAAAGGCCGTGTCACCGCTTTCCCGCGCCAAACGCACCGCCGCGTCCGCTGCGTGTTCCAGCAGCCCGTGGCGCGGTGTCGCCAGCGTGCCAAGGACGTAGCTTTCCTCGCCCAGATGGTAGAGCCGCGTCACACGGTCCTGCTCGACCAACCCGCGCCGGATCAGAGCCAACATCAACCGCCGCACAGTGGGTTTGCCCAAGCCTGACGCCGCGATCAACTCAGACAAAGATACGCCGCGCGCCGCACTGCGACCGGTGATCTGCAACAGCGCCAAAGCACGGTCCACCGCTTGACTTCCACTGGCTGGGGCCGCGCCCTCTGGATCGATCACAATATGGACCACCGTTCACTTCGCTAGACAGGTCTTGGGCCAAAGACCTGCGCATTATGGCGACTATTGCAAGAAATATCTTGCTCAACAGGAATTCTTCTGTTCCACATTGTGGCGTAATGAGGGAGAGACCACTATGAAAATGATCGCAAAGGCCGCCTTGGCCACGATGCTTGCCACCACGATGTTGTCCGGCGCGGCCGTTGCCGAAACCCTGCGCCTGTCACACAACACCGGCGACAGCACGACATGGCACCAAGGGGCCGAAAAGTTCGGCGAGCTTTTGGCTGAAAAGACCGATGGCACCTATGACGTTCGGGTTTTCCCGAATGCGCAGCTCTCTGGTGGCGACCAGATGAAGCAGGCCGAAATGGTCGGCCGCGGCGCGCTCGATCTGGTGGTCACATCCGCGATCAACGTGACCCCGCTAGTGCCTGAAATGGCCGTCTTTTCGCTGCCCTACCTCTATGGCGGTTACGCGCAGGTTGATGCGACCACGCAGGGCGAACCCGCCAAACTGCTTGAAGACATTCTGCGCGAGAAGGGCATCGAAGTGCTCGCGTGGGGCGAAAACGGCTTTCGTGAAGTCACCAATAACGTTCGCCCGATCAAATCCCCCGAGGACATGAAGGGGCTCAACATGCGCGTGGCCGGCCCGATGTATATCGACGTGATGAACGCGCTTGGTGCCAACCCCCAGCAAATGCAATGGGGTGAGACGATGACAGCGCTGCAACAGGGTGTTGTCGACGGTCAAGAAAACCCCATCGGCGCGGTGATCATCCCCCAGCAGGTGTTTGAGGTGCAAAAGTACCTGACGACATGGCATTATTCCTACGATCCGATCTTCCTCGGCGTGTCCACCAAGGTCTGGGACGGTCTGGAAGCCGAAGAGCGAGAGCAGATGCGCGCCGCCGCGACAGAGGCCATGGAATACCAGCGAGAGATCACCCGCAAAGGCACTGCCGAAGGCGTTGCCTTCCTGCAAGAAAAAGGCATGGAGGTCTATGAGCCTTCCGAGGAAGAGCTTGCCGCCTTCCGTAAGGCCACCAAACCTGCCTTTGACACTTGGGCCGAAAAAGTCGGCACCGAGATCGTGAGCAGCTTCCAAGACGCCATTGCCGCCGCCCCGGCGAACTAAGGTCTTAGCGCGGCCTCATCCATGAGGCCGCGCCGATCCGGGAAGGGACCAGCCATGCGGTTTGTGCTGCAAGAATTCGAAAAAATCGTCTGCGCTGTGCTGTTTTTGGGCATGACGCTGATCGGCTTTGTCAATGTCGTCGTGCGCTACGCGACCCATTACTCATTTGCCGCTTCAGAAGAGCTTTTGACCAACGGCTTTTTGCTGCTCACCGTCTTTGGCGCCGCCATCGCGGCCCGGCGGGGGGAACACCTTGCCGTGACATTGGTGCAAGACGCCCTGCCCCGGCGTGCGGCGCAGGCGGTCTTCATCCTCTCGGTCATCTTCTCCATTCTGCTGCTGGCTGCCTCGGCGTGGTTTTCTTGGGCAACCTTGATGAACCAGCTTGATAGCGGCATCCGCAGCTATGCCCTTGGTGTGCCTGCATGGTGGTATCAGATCGGCCTGCCTTTTGGCTTTGCGCTGATCATTATCCGCTATCTGCAACATGCCGCTGAAACATGGCGCGCCCCGCGCCAAGAGCCGCAGGCCACGCCAAGTGTTTGATATCTTTAGTATGGGTGCAGGCACCCAGATGATCGCCGGTTTCTTTCTGCTGATCGCGCTGCGCGTGCCAGTGGCCTTTGCCCTTGGCCTCTCGGCCATGTATGCGATGTGGCTGATCGGCTTCGGCTTTGACCTCGCGGGCGACCTGATCGCCACGGGCATCGCGAAATATGCGCTGCTGGCCATTCCGTTTTTCATCCTCGCCGGGACGTTGATGGGAACGCTGGGCATTGCCGAGCGCATGATCCGCTTCTTTCGCACCCTCATCGGGAATTTGCCCGGCGGCATGGGGGTCGTGGGCACCGTGGTCTGCCTGTTCTGGGGTGCGGTTTCTGGCTCTGGCCCGGCCTCTGTCGCGGCCATCGGGCCGATGATCGTTAAAGGCATGCAAGAGGACGGCTACCCTCGCGCAGCAGCGGCGGCATTGGTCTGCACGGGCGCGGCGTTCTCAATCGTGATCCCACCGTCAATCGGGCTGGTGATCTATGGGGTTATTGCCGAAACCTCAATCTCGGCGCTCTTTATCGCGGCGATCCTGCCGGGCCTTTTTATGGGGCTGCTGATGTTGGTCATTCTGCCCTTCATCAAAGGGCGCGGGCGCGACAGTCTGGACGCGCTGTCCCCCGCACCTGAGCAAGACGGCTATTGGCGGGCCTTAGGGCGCAGCTTTTGCGGCTCCTTTTGGGGGCTGATGACGCCCGTGGTGATCCTTGGCGGTATCTACTCAGGCATCTTTACCCCGACCGAAGCGGCCTTGGTTGCGACGGTCTATGCCATCGCGGTCGGCGCTTTTGCCTATCGCACACTCACGGTTCGGGCGCTTTATGATGCCCTGTCCGATGCTGCCTCATCCTCTGCGGTTGTTATGTTGGTGGTAGCCTATGCGAGCCTGTTTGGCTGGGTCGTGACCGTCGAAGACCTTGTCGGCCAGTATTCGACGCAACTGCTTGGTTTGTCTGAGAACAGCGCCGTGATCTTGATGGTGATCATGTTGATCCTGCTGATTGCTGGGATGTTCATGGACCCGGTCACGGTAATGTTCATCTCGCTGCCGATTTTTCTGCCAGTGGTGCGCGAGCTGGGCTGGGACCCGGTGTGGTTCGGCGTGCTCGTCATGATCAACCTCGCCATTGGTCTCATCACCCCGCCAGTGGGAATTAACCTTTATGTGGCCGCGAATATCACCCGCCTGCCGCTGGAACGCATTGCCCGTGGCGCGCTGCCGTTTCTGGCGATCAGTGTGATTGGCCTCGCCATTGTGGCGGCGGTCCCCGCGCTGTCGCTCTTTTTGCCGGAGATGCTCAAATGAACGACACCGTAGCTCTAATCACCGGTGCAGCACGTGGCATCGGGCTCGCAACCGCGACCCTGCTGCATGGCGAAGGCCGCCGTGTCGTGCTGCTCGACCGCGATCGCGACGCGCTTCAGACCGCTGCCGCGACTCTCCCCGGCGCACTGGCAATCACCTGCGATGTGTCGGTCCCCCAACAGGTGAGCCAAGCGGTGGCCGAAGTTGAACAGACCTTTGGTCGGCTCGATATTTTGGTGAACAACGCTGGCGTGGCGGATTTCGGCCCACTGGAAGAGACAGATTTCACCCGCTGGCGGCGCGTGATGGAGACAAATCTCGACGGCGTGTTTCTCATGTCGCAGGCCTGCTTGTCGCTCTTGTCGCAACGGGGCGGTGCCATCGTCAACATCGGCTCAATCTCCGGCCTGCGCGCCTCGACCCTGCGGATCGCCTATGGCACGTCCAAAGCCGCCGTGATCCACCTGACCAAACAACAGGCGGCCGAGCTGGGCGAACTCGGCATTCGCGCGAACTGTGTCTGCCCCGGCCCGGTGGATACGAAACTGGCGCTTGCCGTGCATTCGCCCGAAATCCGCGCTGCCTATCACGACGCGATGCCGCTCAACCGCTATGGTACGGAACGCGAAATTGCGGAAGCGATCTGTTTTCTAGCCAGTGAGCGTGCAAGTTTCATCACCAGCCAAGTGCTTGCCGCAGACGGCGGGTTCGACGCGACGGGTGTGGGGCTGCCCGCATTGCGCGTCTGAAGCGGCGCAAGTCGGCTACGGGCGTCCACTTTTCACCTACACTCCTGCGCTGCGCGTGCTATCGGAGCGCAAGATGCGGCTCTCAAGCTGCGCATTTGCATCGAGGACGACCCAATGACCAAGTTTTGCCTGACCGTGACCTGTCCCTCCCGACGCGGGATCGTTGCTGCAATCGCAAAATACATCGCCGACACCGGCTGCAACATCACCGACAGCGCGCAGTTTGACGACACAGACAACGGGCAGTTCTTTATGCGCGTCAGCGCGGACGCGGAAACAGGCACGCCGCTTGAGGACTTGCGCGACGGTTTTGCCAAGATCGCCGAACCTTTTGACATGCGTTACCAGTTTTACGACCAAAACAGCACGATGAAGGTCGTCATCATGGTCTCGCGCTTTGGGCACTGCCTGAACGACCTGCTCTACCGCGTGCGCATTGGCGCTTTGCCGATCGAGATCGTGGCCGTGATATCAAACCATATGGACTATCAAAAGGTCGTGGTGAACCACGACATCCCCTTCCATCACATCAAGGTGACGCGCGAAAACAAGGCCGAGGCCGAAGCGCGGATTATGGAGGTGGTGCAGGACACCGGCGCGGAGTTAATCGTGCTGGCCCGTTATATGCAAATTCTGTCAGACGCGATGTGCCAGAAGATGAGCGGTCGGATCATCAATATCCACCATTCTTTCCTACCGTCCTTTAAGGGGGCAAACCCCTATAAGCAGGCCTATGAGCGTGGCGTAAAGCTGATCGGCGCGACCTCGCATTACGTGACCGCCGACCTTGATGAAGGGCCGATTATTGAACAGGACATCGTGCGGGTCACCCAAGCGCAGAACGCGTCTGACTATGTGTCCCTTGGGCGGGATGTTGAATCCAGCGTCTTGGCGCGGGCGATCCATGCCCATGCGCATCATCGGGTCTTTCTGAACGGCAACAAGACAGTTGTATTCCCGGCCTCGCCCGGCAGCTACAGCTCAAAGCTGATGGGTTAGACGGCCGCTCGCGCTCAGACGATATAGCGGTCCCAAGTACCATAATGTTCCGCGCTGCGCTTGCCGCGCGGCAGGCTGAGCGCGACCAATGCAATGCCTGACAGCACGCCAATCACGCTCCCTGCCACGGTGCCACCCGCCAAAATCCACGGGGCTACGATCAGCCACAGGCCAAAACCGATGTTCAGAAACCGCAGCGGGCGGGCAACTTCGGCCCATGCAATCACAGCTGTTGTAAGAACCAAAGCGCCAACCAAATGATCGCTCCCCGCGAGCGGCATGGCGTTGCCAAAGACCGCGCGGGACAACATCAGGAACAACCCGATTGCGGCACTCACCCCCAAGGTCCAAGGCACCGTGACACCGCGTGCGCTTTGGCGGGCGACTTCACGCGGCGGGGCATCAAAGCTCATCGTGCCGCCCGCCCGCGATCCCGGCAGCGCGTCACCCCGGAAGAACGCACGCCAGAACGGGCGACCCCGGCGCGTGTTCCAGATCAGGAATTGCACCATTGCAACGATTTCGTCCAAGGAGAATGGGATCATCACCAGCATCGCCGCAGCAGCAAGCAAGCAGATGGTGCAATAGGTGCCGATGGCGATGGGTTGGATGATAATGAAATAGATGCTGATGACGCCCAAAGGCCCGACCACAATGCCAAAAAGCGCGACCATCCACGGCATCGTGCGCCAGCGCTTGCGGCTGCCCATGACGCCCATGAGGATCTCAAACATATAGCTCATTGCGCCCAAACCGCCGTCGGCAATCGGCCATGTTTTCGAGACATCCGAGGTCACGATATATTCGCTGCCGTTCAGGTTTGACGGCGCGGCAAAGAACGGCTCCCAAATTCCGTCAATGTGGCCCAGTTGATAGGCCGACAGAATCCGCGACAACAAGAAACCGATCACGCCGAGCGCAATGATCGGCAGGCGCTGAACGTAGGTCGAAGGGCAGTAGGTCCAGCCCGGGGGAATGTCCCCATCATCCATCATCCCTTCCTGCGACATGCCGGGCATCATTGGGATCAGGATCGTCAACGCGATCACTAGCGCACCGATCAATGTATCATTAGCATAGACCGCCGCATCGGGCGTCCAAAACACCAATGGTGCGGCAAGCAGCCAAACCCCGAGCGCCGCATTGGCCCATTGCGCCCAACCGTTGCCGGGCTTCATGGAGATGAAGGCCAGCGCCGTGATCGCCAACCCCGTAAAGACGTTGTTCCAAGCGGTCAGCCAACTGCGCGTTGCGGCCGCCCACAGCCCCCGATCTTCGGTCACGCGCTGCACGGCGGCACTGAACTCGGTCTGATCGAACGTGCCGAACACCGATGGCGCGGTGGCCAGCCAAAGCCCCAGAGCAGCAACCAGCCAATGCACCCAAAGCATCTGAAAATGCATCATGCGCATGTGCTTGTCATGCTCACGCAGGGCAGTTTGCTGCTCAGCCGTGGTGTCGTCTTGCGTCTCGGCGGCGCTGTCCGTTGCCGCCTGCTCGACCTTTGCCGCTGCGACCCGCGCGGCGTTCAGACCGTTTTCCTCATACCAACGATAGGGATCGTCCTTCAGCTTTTGCAGCATCAGCGGCATGTCATGTTGCAGGCTGTGGCTTGGGGCCCAGTCCAGATGTTGTTTGGCCTGCTTCAGATCAAGCTCATAGTGATCGCTGGAAATATCGACCATCCATGCTCGGATGAAAGCATCCTCGCCAAAGAAGCGGTTCTCAACCCATGCCCCCATTTTCGCGACCTTCGGCGGCACATTCCATGTTACCCACTCCTCGCCATGCAATTCACGTCCGATCAGCCGTTGCAAGGCGCCAAAGGGCATGGGCTCCGCCTCGCCCAAGAGCACGGGAAAAACATCCGGCAGGCTGTGGCGGCACTCGACAATCCGCTCAATGGCATCCAGCAGATCGTCAAGGTGCAAGAACGCCTGCCCGCGCGACAGATCACCGGGATAGACCTTTCCGCTGAAACGCTTTTCGTAGATGCGCGCGATCTGATGCGCCAGAAAGGTCGAATGGCCCTCATCGTCGTAGATGCCAGCGGGCCGTAGGAAAACCAGCTTCTCGCGCCCCTTTTCCTCACGCAGCAATGCCTCGGTGCGGATTTTCGAGGCGCGGTAAGGCAGTTTGGGATCAAACGGCGCGTCTTCGTCTATCGGCTCTCCCGGTGCCGTCGGCGCATGCGCCAGCATGGTTGAGGCAAAGATGAATTGCTCAAGATCAAAGTCCTGCAGCCCTTTCAAAAGCCGTCTGCTGCCTTCAACGGTCACAGCGTCATAGGCTGGATTGTCCTCTCCGCTAAGGTCAAAGAACGCTGCGAGGTGAATGCAGGCAACGATCTGGTCGCCATAGGCAAGACGCAAGCGGGCGAGCGCTTTGTCGATGCTGTCTTGGTCGGTGATATCGAAACAAATGCACTCGGCTTGATGCGGCGGGTGTGGGGGCGAGCTGCGATCCAAGCCCACGACACGATAGTTCTCGTGCAACCGCTTAACGACCGCCGCACCGAGGTATCCGCTGGCCCCGGTTACAACGACAACTGGCTTATCGGACCTCTCCATGCTTTGCCTCCCGTCTTGCCCGCCAACGTTTTTGACCGCAGCCGCGCCCTGCTAAATCGGCAGAGCGACGATGAGGTATTCCTCCTATCATCCGCATCACCAGATCGCTGGGGCTGCTTGGCCATTGGCCTATAGGGGCATAACGAACTTCCCGCGCTGGAAGGTTCCAAGATGCCACCGCGCGGGACGCAATCCTTAATGGTCGTGCGGCTTCGCCCCACCCTGCGCTGCATCGCGGTCCTGTTTTTGGTGGCCAAACACGGACGCATCCTCATGCGCATTGGCAGAGGTTTCGAACTCAAGGCTCGAATGGGTGATGCCAAAGTCCTCCGCGAGCATTTTCTTAAGCGCTTGTTTGACAGGCTCCAACTCAGCCCAATCTGAGCCCTGCAACACCACATGGCAATCAAGCGCCACCTCATGCTCTTGCATCTGCCACAGGTGAACGTGATGCACATCGCGCACGCCCGCAACCTTGGTCATTGCCGCCACCACCGCCGCGGCGTCCATATCCGGCGGGCTGCCCAGCATCAGCATCCGGATTGGCCCGCCGATCTCGGTAAACGCGAGGTAGAGAATATATAGTGCAATACCAATGGTGATCGCGGGATCGACCCAGCGAAGATCGTAGAGAAGGATCAGCGTCCCGCCCACGATTACGGCAACAGAAGCCAGCGCGTCTGACAGATTGTGCAAGAACAGCGCCCTGATGTTCACGCTGTCTTTCTGCATCGAATAGGTCAGCAGCGCTGTCAGCGTATCAACCACCAGCGCGACGGTGCCGAGAATAACAACGGTCCAGCCCGCCACCTGCGGCGGGTCAATCATCCGCATCCCGCCCTCATAGACGAGATAGAAACCGACTAGAATGAGCGTGGTGTAATTGATCAAAGCGGCGACGATTTCGATGCGACCGTAACCAAAGGTCATGCGGGCATCCGCCGGGCGCCGCGCGATCTTCCGCGCAGCAAAAGCGATGACCAAAGAGGCCATGTCCGAAAAGTTGTGCAACGCATCGGCGATGAGCGCGAGCGACCCGGCAAAGATCCCGCCCACGATCTGCGCAACGGTCAAAAGCGCATTTGCCCATATGGCGAGCGAGACCCTGCGGTCTCCGCTTTCGGGGTCAATGTGGACATGGTCATGTGCCATTCGCGCCTCCTCACCAGTTTGGACAAACGCCGCGCTTTAGGCAGCCTTGTAGCTTGTGAACACTTCGGTACTGCCATCGCGGGCGATCAGATAAACGTCATAGGCGTCGCGCTCCGCTTCCGGCCCCATCCCCGGAGAGCCATAGGGCATCCCCGGCACGGCAAGACCGATCGCATCTGGACGCATGGCCAACAGTTTGTGGATATCTGCGGGCGGGACATGGCCTTCGATCATATAGCCATCGATCTTTGCTGTATGGCAGGAGGCCATGTTCTGCGGGATGCCGCTGTCTTGCTTGTATTTTATCAACAGCGTTCCAAGGCTGTTTTCCGTCGTCACGGCGAAACCTTCTTGCTCCAAGATTTCGATCCAAGCCGAGCAGCAACCGCAATTGGGGTCTTTCATCACATGGATCACAGGCTTTTCGCCTGCCCAGCTCGCAAAGGGTGCGGTGGCGGCAAGGCCTGCGAAAGAGGTCAGCAAGCTGCGTCTGGTGAGGGTCATGGAAAGTCCTTCCTAAATGTCAAACCGGTGAATCTTGAGGTACATGGGTTGTAGAGCGGTTGCTGGTGTCGGCTAGCTTTCTGGCATTGCTTGGCCGGAAGAACAGCAGCCGCAAAGCGTTCAATGTGACCAAGACGGTCGCGCCTGTATCGGCCAAAATCGCGATCCACAGTCCGGTGATACCAAACACTGTGGTCACCAGAAAGACCGCCTTCAGCCCAAGCGCAATGGCAATGTTCTGCCTGATATTGCGCATCGCGGCGCGGGCGAGCCGGATTTGTCCCGGCACATCCGTTACCCTGTCGCGCAGGATCGCGGCATCGGCGGTTTCGAGCGCCACATCGGTGCCAGAGCCCATCGCGACCCCCAGATGCGCTGCGGCCAATGCGGGGGCGTCGTTGATCCCGTCGCCGATCATCATAACCCTGCTGTCCGCCGCCAGCTTTTGAATTTCCGTCACCTTATCCTCGGGCATCAACTCGGCCCGGTGGTCGATGCCAAGCCCTTCGGCGATGGCCGAAGCTGTACGCCAGTTGTCGCCGGTCAGCATCACCGAGGAGATGCCCAAGGCTTGTAGCTGCGCCACCGCCTCTGCCGCATCGCCGCGCGGTTCATCGCGCAAGGCGATCAGGCCAAGTGCCACATCATCGCGCAGCACGATCACCACCGTCTTGCCCTGCCCTTCGAGCGCTTCAACCGCCCCGCGCAGCCCCTCTGAAACAGCATCACGCTCCGCTGCCAACCGGGGTGACGCGACACAAAGCGTGGCCCCTGCGATCACCGCCTCGACCCCTTTGCCGGGCAAGGCGCGCGCGTCGGTCACGGCAGCGGCATCAATCCCCCGAACTTCTGCGTCGCGGCAAATCGCTTGACCGAGCGGATGGCTCGCGCCGCTCTCAACCCCGGCGGCGAGCGCCAAGAGATCGGCCTCGCTTCCATCCAACACCTGAACATCGGTCACGCGGGGCTTACCGTGGGTCAGCGTTCCGGTCTTGTCGAACGCCACATGGGTCACCCGCGCAGCGGCTTCGATCACCGCGCCGCCTTTCATTAGCAGCCCGTTTCGCGCTCCGGTAGACAGAGCCGAGGTAATGGCGGCAGGGACCGAGATTACCAACGCACAGGGGCAACCGATCAGCAACAGGGCCAGCGCCCGGTAGACCCATTCGCTCCAGTCGCCACCAAAGGCGAGCGGCGGGACCACAGCCACCAAAACGGCCATGCCAACCACGGCGGGCATGTAGACGCGGCTGAACCGGTCAATGAACCGCTCCGTTGGGGCGCGGGCGCTTTCGGCTTCCTCGATCAGGCGCACGATGCGGGCGATGGTATTGTCCGCGGCAGCCTTGGTCACCCGCACGCGCAGCAGCGCTTCTGTGTTGATCGACCCGGCAAAAACCTCCGCCCCCGGCTCTTTAAGACGCGGCACGCTCTCGCCGGTCACCGGGCTTTCGTCGACGCCAGAGACGCCGCTTACGACTGCGCCGTCGCAAGGCACCCTGTCTCCGGGCCGGACCTGCACAATCTGGCCCACCGAAAGGGTCTCCGCCGCCACCTCCCGCGTTTGGCGCCCGACTTCAAGCCGCGCTGTTTTCGGCACCAGTCCCGCGAGCGCCCGAATGCTGTTGCGCGCTTTGCCGGCTGACACGCCTTCGAGCAGCTCGCCCACCGCAAAGAGAAAGACCACCAGCGCGGCTTCTTCGGGCTCCCCAATCACCAGCGCACCGCTCGCGGCGATGGTCATTAACATTTCAATGGTAAAGGGCATGCCCACCCGCGCCATCGCAAAGGCGCGACGCGCAACCGGGATCAGCCCGAGCAAAGTGGCAAGGACAAATGCCCAATGCGACGTCTCAGCAGGCAAAACCAACCGCGATGCCCAAGCTACGGCGAGCAAGGCCCCGCTGCCCAGCACCAAACGGCCTTTCGCGGTCTGATACCATGCAAGCTCTGGGGTCTCTTCGGGCGCATCGTTTTGCGCTGATGCCTCTTGCGCACCACCGATCACCGCGTCCTCTGGCAGGATAAAACCGCCCGGAGGTCTTTCTGCCTTGGCTCCCTTCGGGGCGATACCAAACCCAATACCGCGCACGGCTTTCTCGACCCGTTCGGGTGAGGTTTCGCGGCTGTCCAGCGTCAGACGCAGCCGTTCCGACATCAGCGCGACGTCGACATCAGCCACCCCCGGCAGACCTTCGACCGCGCCGCGCACCTTGGCCGCGCAAGACCCGCAATCCATTCCTGTGACGCGCCATTCGCGCTGAGTTGTGGTGCCATCCGTCATGTCTGCCCTCGATCCGACTCATGCTTTAGAAGGAAGATACGATCTACAGCCGCTGTAGCTTCAAGCGCTTTGTAAAACTTTTTCGACCCCGCCTGACGTTAGGAAACAGCATGAGCCCCGCTCATCGCCGGACCGAGCGTCGCCGCCCGGCGATCATGCCAAGGCGCAAGGAAGGATTGCCACCGGTCCTCTTGCGCCGCGCAGGGTCAGCAATCTACAGTGGCTGTAGGAAGTAGGAGACCTCGTCATGCTCGCCATTGGGACACTTGCAAAGCGCACGGGCACCAAAGTCCAGACAATCCGCTACTACGAACAGATCGGCCTGATGCCGGAACCTGGCCGCACCGACGGCGGCCAGCGGCGCTATGGAGATGCGGAACTGGACCGCCTTGCCTTTATCCGCCACGCTCGCCAACTTGGCTTTTCCCTCGAAGCGATCCGCGAGTTGCTGGACCTTTCGGACATGCCGGACCGGTCCTGCGCGCAGGTGGATGCAATCGCCCAAAAGCAACTACGCGAAGTCGAAGCGCGGCTGGTGCGGCTCGAAGCTCTGCGCATCGAACTCCAGCGGATGATTGGTGCCTGTAACGCGGACCGGGTGGCCGATTGCCGTATTTTGGAGGTGTTGCGCGACCATGAGGAATGTCTGGCGGATCATGCGGCAACAGGCTGACCCCCGGTCTGTACCGAGCACGCAAAACGAAAAAGCCGGCGTGTTCTTACACCCCGGCTTTGTCGACTGCTCATTATGTGCTTCAGCCGATACGGTAGTTCGGCGACTCCCGTGTGATCTGAACGTCATGCACATGGCTTTCCTTCAGCCCTGCGCCGGTAATCTTTACAAAAGTACAATCGCGGCGCATTTCTTCGACCGTGGCGCAGCCGGTATAGCCCATGGCGGCCCGAAGTCCGCCGACCAATTGGTGCAAGACATTGCCCGCGCTGCCTTTGTAAGGCACCTGCCCCTCAATGCCTTCCGGCACCAGTTTGTCGCTTGCTGCGTCTTTCTGAAAGTACCGATCCGCCGAGCCGCGGGCCATGGCGCCCATGCTGCCCATGCCACGGTAGCTTTTGAAACTGCGGCCTTGATAGAGGATGACCTCGCCGGGGCTTTCATCGGTCCCCGCAATCATAGAGCCGACCATGGCGCAGGACGCGCCTGCAGCAATCGCCTTTGCGAAATCGCCTGAGAATTTGATGCCCCCATCCGCGATAACCGGCACGTCACCGGCTGCGGCGGCGCAATCCATGATGGCGGTAAGCTGCGGCACGCCCACGCCTGCGACCATGCGGGTGGTGCAGATGGAGCCGGGGCCGATGCCAACCTTCACCGCATCGGCGCCCGCGTCAATCAATGCCCGCGTCGCCGCGCCGGTGGCGACGTTCCCAGCCACGACCTGCACATCGCCAAACTGTTTCTTAGCGCGCGCCACTGCCTGCGCCACGCCTTCGGAATGTCCATGCGCCGTGTCGATCACGATCATATCGACCCCGGCATCCACCAGCGCCTCTGACCGTTCAAACCCCGCGTCCCCAACCGTGGTCGCAGCAGCAACGCGCAGGCGGCCCAGATCGTCCTTGCAAGCGGTGGGGTTCAGCACCGCCTGTTCGGTGTCGCGCAGGGTCAGCAGGCCGGTCAGTTTGCCATTGGCATCGGTGACCAACAGTTTTTCAATCCGGCGCGACTTCATCAGGCTGATGGCCTCGTCACGGTCTGCGGGTTCGTGCAGGATCGCCAAACGGTCCGAGGTCATCATAACTGAGACCGGCGTGCGGTCGTCACTGGCAAAACGCATGTCGCGGTTGGTGACAATCCCCAGCACCCGGCCTTGGTCGTCCACAACCGGAAAGCCAGTGACACGGTAGCGCTCTTGCAAGTCCTTGGCATCTGCCAAAGTCTGTTCTGGCCGCAGGGTGATCGGGTTGTAGACAATGCCGCTTTCGAACCGCTTGACCCGGCGCACTTCACGCGCTTGCTCTTCGATTGTGAGGTTGCGATGCACGACCCCCATGCCCCCGGCCTGTGCCAGCGCAATCGCCATGCCGCTTTCGGTCACCGTATCCATGGCCGAGCTGAGCAGCGGGATGTTGAGCGCGATGCTCTGCGTGACGCGGGTTCTTGTATCTGCGGTAGACGGCAACACAGAGGACGCCGCAGGAACCAGCAGTACGTCATCAAAGGTCAGGGCCTCACGAATCTCCATTTAACACCTCGGTCTGGATGGGTTCATTTGGCGGTTTCCTATTTCACGGATGGCAAAGATTGGAAAGACCTATTCCCCTGCGTCACCCAGACGGGCTGAATGACGCGCCAATCACAAGAATTGCCGCGCATTGCCTTCCCCCTGCCGCGCGGAACGCTATGGTGGCGCAAAGCAGTCAAGGACGGACCAAATGAGCAGCGATCCCCTCGTGATTTTTACGCCCTCCGGCAAGAGAGGGCGTTTTCCCAAAGGCACCCCGGTGCTGACCGCCGCACGGCAGTTGGGCGTTGATCTGGACTCTGTCTGTGGCGGGCGCGGCATTTGCTCGAAATGTCAGGTCTCGCCCGGCTATGGCACCTTTTCCAAACACGGCGTTACCGTGGCCCCCGATGCATTGAGCCCCTGGAACGCGGTCGAAGAGCGCTACGACGAGAAGCGCGGGTTGAAAGAGGGTCGCCGTCTGGGCTGTCAGGCGACGGTACAGGGCGATGTTGTGATCGACGTCCCTGCTGAAAGCCAAGTGCATAAGCAAGTGGTGCGCAAACGCGCCGAGGCCCGTGACATCGTGCTGAACCCGGCTGTCAAACTCTATGTTGTTGAGGTTGACGAGCCGGACATGCATGAGCCGTCGGGCGATCTGGAACGGCTGCGCTTAGCACTGGAAGAACAATGGGGGCTGAGCAATGTCGGCGCTGATCTGCACATTTTGCAGATCATGCAGCCCATCCTGCGCAAAGGCGCGTGGAAAGTGACCGTTGCCGTACATCTGGGCGATCAGGACAACCCGCCCCGGATCATGCAGATCTGGCCGGGGCAGTACGAAGGCCGGGTCTATGGCCTTGCCGTTGATCTGGGCTCTACCACCATCGCGGGCCATCTGTGCGACCTGCAAAGCGGCGAGGTCATCGCGTCTTCGGGCGTGATGAACCCGCAAATCCGCTTTGGCGAAGACCTGATGAGCCGCGTGAGCTACTCCATGATGAACCCCCAAGGCGCCGAGGAAATGACCCGCGCCGTGCGCGAGGGCATGTGTGGGCTGTTCACCCAAATCGCCGCCGAGGCCGAGATCGACCAAAAGCTGATCGTTGACGCGGTATTTGTCTGCAACCCGGTGATGCACCACCTGCTGCTGGGCATCGATCCTTTTGAACTGGGCCAAGCCCCCTTCGCGCTTGCCACCTCTGGCGCAATGCGGCTTCGGGCGACGGATCTTGATCTCAACATCCATCCAGCCGCGCGGGTCTATCTGCTGCCCTGTATTGCGGGCCATGTGGGCGCGGATGCCGCTGCCGTCGCGCTGTCCGAGGCGCCGCAGAAATCCGATGATTTGATGCTCGTTGTGGACGTTGGCACCAATGCTGAAATCCTGCTCGGCAATAAAGAAAAAGTGCTGGCCTGTTCCTCGCCCACCGGCCCGGCCTTTGAAGGGGCGCAGATCAGTTCCGGTCAACGCGCTGCCCCCGGGGCGATCGAGCGGGTCGAGATTGACCCAGACACCAAAGTCGCTCGGTTCAAGGTGATCGGCTGTGATATCTGGTCCGACGACGAAGGCTTTGAGGAGGCCGTTGCCGCGACAGGCATCACGGGCATCTGCGGCTCTGGCATCATCGAAATGGTGGCCGAGATGCGGATTCACGGCATTGTCGACGCGCCGGGTCTGATCGGCACGGCAGAGCAAACCGGATCGGCGTCGGTCTTCCAAGACGGGCGTACCAACAGCTATCAGGTCTATGATGGCACGGTCAAAGGGGGCCCCAAGATCACCGTGACCAACCGTGACATTCGCGAAATCCAAATGGCTAAGGCGGCGCTTTATTCCGGGGCGCGGTTGCTGATGGATAAATTCGGTGTCGACAAGGTCGACCGTGTGGTGCTGGCCGGTGCCTTTGGTGCGCATATCAGCCCGCGCCACGCGATGGTGTTGGGCATGATCCCAGATGCGCCGCTGGATAAGGTGAGCAGCGCGGGCAATGCCGCAGGCACTGGCGCACGGATTGCGCTTCTCAACACCGATGCCCGCGCCGAAATCGAAAAGACCGTCCATGCGATCCACAAGATCGAAACCGCGGTCGAACCGCGCTTTCAGGAGCATTTCGTCAATGCCTCTGCGATCCCCAATGCGGTTGAACCTTTCCCGATCCTAAACAGTCTTGTGGCGCTTCCTGATATCACCTTTAACACCGGCGGCTCCGGCCCTGCGGGGGGCGAAGGCGGCGGGCGGCGGCGCAGAAGAAGGGCCAGCACATGAACCAAGACAACAGCGATCAGGTCCAATTCTGGAGCAGCCATGTGGGCGAGAAATGGGCGCGCCGTCAGGCTGAGTTGGACGGGCTGATGCAACCGGTGCTCGACGGTATCCTTGCCCGCGCAGCGCTGCGTGCCGGAGACCGGGTGCTCGACATTGGCTGCGGTGCGGGCGCGGCGAGCCTTGCGGCGGCCGAGCGTGTGGGGAGCAGCGGCGCGGTGCTGGGGGTCGATGTCTCGCCCCCCTTGCTGGACCTCGCCCGCAGCCGCGCCGCAGGCCTGCCCCAAGTGACGTTCCATCACGGTGACGCGGCGACATTGGACCTCGACCGCCCGTTCGACCGGCTGATCTCGCGCTTCGGCGTTATGTTCTTCGCTGATCCGGTGGCGGGCTTTGCCCAAATGGAAAGGCAAATTACCCCCGGCGGGCGGCTCAGCGTGGCAACATGGGGGCAAATCCCCGATAACCCGTTCTTTACCCTGCCTGCACGTGCGGCGCGCCAAACGCTCGGCTCAATGCCTAAAAGTGACCCAGACGCCCCCGGCCCCTTTGCCATGCGCGACCCCGACCGGGTGACTCAGATTTTGCAGGAGGCAGGTTGGGCATCCGTAGACTGCGCGGTTGAGACCTTGACCCTAACGCCCGAGGGCGGTGCCGACGCCCTTGCCGAGCAGATGTGCGAGATCGGCCCTGCCGGTGGTGCGATCACTTACTTTCAACCCGAACCTGCGCAGATCAAAGAGTTGCAGCAAGCCATAGCGGAGGCGCTTGCGGACTATGTGCAGAACGGCGAAGTCCGCCTGCCCGCGCAGATCAATTTCGTCACCGCGACCAAACCCTGACTTGACCTTTCCGACGCTGCCAATTATCTCACCCTCAGCGCGCGGGTATGGTGAAAAGGTATCACGGCAGCTTCCCAAGCTTTAGTTACGAGTTCGATTCTCGTTACCCGCTCCATCGCGCCACCTTTCCCTTCTGAAGGGAACAATTTCATCCAGTTTTCTCCGTCAATTGCGTCGCTTCCCGCGAAAAGCAATGTTTCGTCAGATTTCTGACATCTTTGCCTTCAAAGGTATCAACAGCAGGAGGAAACGGCAGCGCGTTCATTACAGGGTGTATCTCGCGGCCACATAAAAAGGATGAAAGCGTGGCTAACACGTTTCGGGAGACTTTAAGGTCCAAGGCCTATATTCTATTAAACGTGATCGTCTTGTGCTGCGTGGCGGGCATCACCTATTCGATTTTCAAACTGGATCACGATCAACATATTGCAAGCCTGCGGCAAGACGCCCGCCAGGCGCTTCATGAGGTCTCCAACCTCGTCCAGCATCAGTTTCAAGAAACCGTTCTCGTCACCAAGAACATTGAGAACATTCTGCTGTCGTCTGAAGCCTTTAAGGAAAAGAAGATCGAACTCTTGGTGCAGGATCTGCTGCAGGAAAATCCCGGCATCATCACCTATGCGCTGGCACCCGACCTGAAGATTTCCCGCAGTTTTCCTGAGACCGCCGACGGCAATATTGTAGGCCTTGAGTATAAGAACATCCCCGCGCAGCTGTCGGGGGTGGCCAATGCCTACCGCCGCCAAACCCCCACCATCGAAGGCCCGCTGTCGCTCGTTCAGGGCGGCAAGGGCTATATCATGCATTATCCGGTGTTTGAACGCCCCCAGGGGCTGGGCGCGCCGCGGTTCTGGGGGGTCATTTCCATCGTCTTTGACTGTGAAACCCTTTTTGGCCTGCAAGAGAACAACCCTCACCTCGCGGGGGAATACGCCTTTGACCTTGCCCCCCTGCCTGCTGGCAGCACTCTCACCGTGCCCCGTGACAGCGATGCAGATGAACATATCGCCCGCAGCCGGTTTGAACTGCATGGCAAGCTTTGGGAGGCCAGCGCACGGCTAACCCACGGCCTGCCACCCTATTCACCGCAAAGCCCTTATCTCGTGGCTTTCGCGCTATTTGCGACGATTGCACTTCTCGCCGGGCTTTGGGCGTTCCGCCGTGTCACCTTGAAAAAACAAGAGGCGCATACCCTTCTGACTGAGGCGATCAACGCCATTCAAGAAGGTTTCATCGCCTTTGATGAAAAGGAACGTCTGGTCTCTGTGAACAAAAAGTTCTGCGAGTATCACCCTAAGGTTGCCGACCGTTTGACCCCCGGCCGCACCATGGAAGAACTGCTGCGCATTTGGGTCGAAGAGAACCAGTTTCCCGCCGAAGTGAGCGAACGCGAACCATGGATCGCCAAACGCATGGCGCGGTTTCGCAATCCCACCGGATCGTTCTTGCTGGAGGTGAGCAAAGACTTTTGGGTCAAGGTGAATGAGGCCAAAACCCCTCATGGCTATACAGTTGGCATTTGGACCAATATCACCGCAGAAAAACGCGCGATCGACGCCGCCGAGGCTGCAGACCGCGAAAAGACCGAGTTTTTGAACAACGTCAGCCACGAATTGCGCACCCCTTTGACAGTGATCTCGGGGCGGGCGACCTTCTTGCAACATGCTGAACGTTTGCCGCAGGCCCGTCGCTTGCAAACCGCGCTCGACAACAGCAGCGGCACATCGCCAGAGATCCGCAGTGGCGTGGACGATTACCAGACTTTCATCGCAGAACAGGCCGGTGGCATCGCGGGATCGTCGAAACATATGCTGCGGCTGGTTGAGGATTTGCTTGACTGGACCAAGGTCGCCCGCGGCAAAATGGAACTGGACCTGCAAGAGATTGAGGCAAGCGACATTGCCCGCTCCGTCGCCGAAGACCTGCGCCCAGATGCCGAGGCCAAGGGGCTGAGCCTGACCTATGATGACAACGGCGCGGCCACCGTCAACGCGGACCCGGTCCGTCTGCGCCAAATCCTTTACAACCTGATCTCCAACGCAATCAAATTCACCAAGTCCGGCAACATCCACCTATCGATGGTCCAATCCGCTGAGCAGATCACCTTTAGCGTTACTGACACTGGCTGTGGCATCTCGCCCGAAGATTTGGACCGCGTTTTCCTACGGTTTCAACAGGTTGACGGATCCATGTCCCGTGAAAACGGGGGGCTGGGGTTGGGTTTGGCGATTGCCGAACAACTGGCCTCGCTCCACGGTGGCGGCTTGGCACTGGAAAGTGAGGTCGACGTCGGCAGCACCTTCCGCCTAACCCTGCCCCGGCCCGCGGTGGAATGCGCCCTGTCACGCTCGGCCTAAGCGGTGCCGACTGCACCGAAAGAAAGAGCCGCCCCCGACAAGGCAGAGGCGGCTTTTTTCGCCTTAAAGCGCCATGTTACTTTGCGCTGTCCATCAACACATCGCCAAACTGATCCCGCAGATCGCGTTTGAGCACTTTGCCTGTCGCATTGCGCGGCAGGGCGTCGGTAAAGATCACCCGGTCCGGCACCTGCCATTTCGCGATTTGGTCTTCAAAGACTTTCAGCACATCGGCCTCTGACGGGTCCGACCCTTCGGCTTTGACCGCCACCAGAACCGGGCGTTCGTCCCATTTTGGATGCGTCGCGCCGATCACAGCGGCATCCGCTAAATCGGGATGCGCGATGGCGATGTTTTCAAGCTCAACCGAACTGATCCATTCACCACCGGACTTGATGATATCCTTCGCGCGGTCGCGGATCGTGATATAGCCGTCGGCGTCCATCGTCGCGATATCGCCCGTATCGAACCAACCGTCGCGCAGCGTGCTGTCACGGTCAGAGCGGTAATAGGCATCTAAAATCCAATGCCCCCGCGTCACCAGTGCGCCTTGGGTTTCCCCGTCATGGGGCAGCGGTTTGCCCGCATCGTCCCAGATCTCCAACTCGACGCCAAAGACCGGGCGGCCTTGGTTTTCGCGCAGTTTGTGTTGCTCGGCGTCTGACAGGTCAGCATGTTTGGCCAGCGGTTTGTTCACGCTGCCGACGGGCGACATTTCGGTCATGCCCCAAGCGTGGATCGTCTCAACGCCGAAATCCTCGCGGAAGGTCTTGATCATTGACGGCGGACAGGCCGAGCCGCCCACCACTGTGCGTTCGAGGCTTTCCAGCTTGCTGCCCGACTGTTTGGCCGCCCCCAACAGCCCCAGCCAGATCGTTGGCACCCCAAGGGCGAGGGAGACGCGATAGTCGTCGATCAGCCCAACGAGCGACGCGCCATCAAGGTTCGGCCCCGGCAGTACCATCCGCGCGCCGGTCATGGCACTGGCATAGGGGCTGCCCCACGCGTTGACGTGGAACATCGGCACCACAGCCATCACGATATCCCGCGCCGAGATCGCAATACTGTCAGCGATGTTAATGCCAAAGGAATGTAAAACGGTGGAGCGGTGCGAATAAAGCACGCCCTTGGGATTGCCCGTAGTGCCGGAGGTATAGCACAGGCTCGACGCCGTGTTTTCATCCAACGCAGGCCAGTCAAACCCGGCATCGCCAGAGGCCAGCAGTTCGTCATAGAACACAAGCCCCGGCAGCGCTTCGGCGGCTTCTTCATCCGGGCCCGACATCAGTACGAGGTGTTTGAGATGCTCCAGTTTATCGCGGATCGCAGCCACCAATGGCACAAAGGTCTTGTCGATGAAAAGCACCTCATCCGCAGCGTGGTTGAGGATATAGACCAACTGCTCGGGGAACAAACGCGGGTTAATCGTATGACAGACAAACCCCGCCCCGGAGGTGCCAAAGTAGATCTCAAGGTGGCGTCGGTTGTTCCATGCAATGGTGCCGCAGCGTGCCTGTGGGGCCAGTCCGAGATTGGTCAGCGCTGACCCCAACCGCCGCGCGTTCTGCGCGACGCCGCCCCATGTGGTTGTCTCTACGCCGCCAGTTGTGTTGACCGATATGATCTCACTTTCGGGATGATAGCGCTCGGAATGGGCAATCAGGCTCGAAATCAGTAGCGGCTGCGTCATCATTTGGCCAAGCATGGCGGGGCTCCTTGGGTGATTTTCAGTCAGACTGACCAAAGGGCGCGACGACTGCAAGGGTTTGGACCACCGCTAAACGGGCCAATGCGCCTCTCCTCGCCTATGACGCGTCAATAACGCTGCGTAACAGCTTAGGCGTGGCAGAAGAGGCGAAATGCCGGGTCAATCGCGATGGCGGTGGATATAGTTGATCAACCCTGCGGTTGAGCCGTCCTTGTCATTCGCCGATCTCTCGCCTTCGATGAGCGGTTGCAGCGCCGTGGCCAGTTCCTTGCCCAATTCCACACCCCACTGATCGAAAGAATTAATCCCAAGGATCACCCCCTCGACAAAAACGCGATGTTCATACAGCGCGATGATCTGCCCCAGCGTGAAGGGATCAAGCAGCGGATAGATCAGCGTGGTGGAAGGGCGATTGCCCGGAAAAACCCGGTGGCGGGCCTGTCGCTCAAGCTCTGCCCCCTCAAGCCCCTTGTCGCGCATCAGCCCCCGCGCCTCTTCCAGCGAGCGGCCCAGCATCAGCGCTTCTGACTGCGCGAGGCAGTTTGTCACCAACAGATCATGGTGATGCTTAAGGTCCGGCTCATGCCCATTGGCGGCCACGAGGAACTCACATGGCACCACCCGGCTGCCTTGGTGGATCAGCTGATAAAACGCATGTTGGCCATTTGTGCCAGCCGCCCCCCAAACGATGGGGCCGGTATGACGCGGGCTGGCTTCGCCACTCATCAACACGCTTTTGCCGTTCGATTCCATCTCAAGCTGTTGCAGATAGGAGGGCAACATCGACAGCCGCTGATCGTAAGGCAGGACCGCACGGGTCGTATGGCCGCAAATTTGGTTGTGCCAAATCCCTACCAACGCCAGAAGGATCGGCATGTTTTCCGCAGGGTCCGCCGCGCAGAAATGGCGGTCCATCTCTTGGCCACCGCGTAGAAAACTGTCAAAGGCTTTCGGCCCAATGGCGATCATCAGCGACAGGCCAATTGGCCCCCAAAGCGAATAGCGCCCGCCGACCCAATCCTCGAACCCAAAGACTCGCGCGGAATCGATGCCAAACGCTGCAGTCTTGTCCAATGCGCTGCTTAAAGCCGCGAATTGCTGCGTAGGATCGCCCCCGTGATCGCGCATCCACGCCCGCGCGGTGCGGGCGTTGGTCATGGTCTCGATGGTGGTGAATGTCTTGGAGGCGACGATGACCAGGGTCGTCTTCGCGTCCAGACCACTCAGCGTATCCGCGATATGCGCGCCATCGACGTTGGAAACAAAATGGCAGCGCGGACCATCATGGTAAGGTGAAAGCGCGCGCACAGCCATCGCCGGGCCAAGGTCCGATCCGCCGATCCCGATATTAACCACATCGGTGATCTCGCTGGCGCGGATCTCATCGGAAAAACGGCGCATCCGGTTGAGCGTCTCCAACACCTCGGGCATCACATCCTGCCCGTCAACCGTAACAGCGCCGCCGTCGAGGTTGCGCAGGGCCGTGTGCAAAACAGCGCGGTTCTCGGTCTCGTTTATCGCCTCTCCGGCGAACATCGCATCACGGCGGGCCGTGACATTGGATTGCTCCGCAAGCGCAAGAAGTGCATCGCGCGTTTGCGTATCAATATTGGTTTTCGCGTAGTCAAAGAGCATATGCTGCGTGGACAGCGAGAAGTTGGCCGCGCGGTCAGGATCGTCAAACAGCGACAGGATCGGGCGGTCTGCGGCTGCGGATTGCAGCTTGTCTAATTGTTGCCAGAGATCAGTCATTCGGCCCAATAGACCTCCAATTCGTCGAGCAACGCCGCGATGGGCGCCTCGTCAGGGTTCAGGGATTCTGCGCGTTTCAAAGCGGCACGTTTCTCGGCGCCGAAAATCACCAGATGTTTGTTCAAAGCGCCGTTCAACACATGCGCGGGCAAGGTCACGCGGGCGGTTGATTGGCTTTCAGGATAGACCGGACAAAGAAGCGGCGCGTCGGGGGCAAGCGCTGCCGGCAGGCTCGGATCGCCGGGGAAAAGTGACGCGGTATGCATATCGTCGCCCATCCCCATCAGGGCCACCGAAAGCGGCAGATAAGGCGCAAGCGTGGGCGCGACCTCTTCTGCCCCCTCACCGGGCGACAGACCTTCGCGGTAGAACGGCACGAAATGCGCCGCCGCGGCATGGCCGGTCAGTAGACGCTCTTTCACCAGCCGCGCATTTGACCGTTCATCATCCTCGCCAACCCAGCGTTCGTCTGTCAGCAAGACATCAACCCGCGCCCAATCGATATCTGTGGCCGAAAGCATCTCGAAAATCGGGCCGGGCGTCGAGCCACCGGGGACGGCGAAGGTTGCCCGTTCATTACCCGACAGGGCTGATTTCAACTTGCCTGCCAGCCGATTGGCGACATTCATCACCAACATTTCGCGGTCTGCATATTCGATGATGTTCATGGGGATACCTTTCGCCATTCACGGCCATCGCGCCGCATGAGTTCTGTTGCGTCTGTCGGCCCGGTTGAGCCGCTGTCATAGGGTTTTGGCACGTCGTGACGCGCTTCCCACCCTTGGATGATCGGGTCGGTCCAGGCCCAGGCGGCCTCAACCTCGTCGTCGCGCATGAACAATGTCTGGTTGCCCCGGATCACGTCCATGATGAGCCGCTCATAGGCATCCACCTGCGCGCCCCCCTCGGGGCCAAGCGCTTCGGCAAAGGTCATATCAAGCGGCACATCGACAAGACGCATGCCCCCCGGCCCCGGTTCCTTGATCGTCACGCCAAGGGTGATCCCCTCATTCGGTTGCAGCCGGATCGACAGCACATTGCGGTGACGGCCTGCGTCTTCGGTGAAGATCGAATGTGGCGTGTCTTTGAACACGACTGTGATCTCGCTAGAGCGGGCGATCATACGTTTGCCAGTGCGCAGGTAGAACGGCGTGCCGTGCCAACGCCAATTGCTAATATGAGCCTTGAGCGCGATGAAACTTTCGGTCCGCGACCGCGGATCACCCACCGCCTCGCGGTAACTGGGGTAGCGGTCCTCCTGACCCGGCTCGGCAAGATATTGCCCCCGGATCAGATGATGCGGCAGCACCGGATCAAGGGCGCGGATCACCTTTAATTTCTCATCGCGCACCGCATCCGGGTCAAACCGCGCAGGCGGCTCCATCGCGATGAGGCACAAAAGCTGCATTAGGTGGTTTTGCACCATGTCGCGCATCGCACCGGATTTATCGTAATATTCGCCGCGCCCGCCGACGCCCACGGTCTCGGCCACGGTGATTTGAATATGATCCACATATTGCCGGTTCCACAACGGCTCGAACAGCATATTGCCAAAGCGCACCGCCATCAGGTTTTGCACCGTTTCTTTGCCGAGATAGTGGTCGATCCGGTAAATCTGCTGCTCGTCGAAATAGCGCGCTAAGGTCGCGTTCAGCGCCTGCGCGCTTTCTAAGTCCCGACCAAAGGGCTTTTCGACGACGATCCGGCTAGCAGGCCCGGCCAAACCCCATTGCTGAAGCCGCTCTGCCAAATCCCCGAAAAGCGCAGGACCGACAGAGAAGTAATAGACCTCGATCTGGTCGCGGGTGGCCATCAGTTTGTGAAGGTCTGACCACCCCGTCTCGCCGCGTGCGTCAATGGCGACGTAATCCAGCTTTTCGAGGAATTCATCCAGCTTGTCGCAGGTTTCGTCGCCGCCGAACTCTTTGATCGCTTCGGCCACCATCTCGCGGTAGCCGGTGGCATCCATCTCGGTCCGGGCCGCGCCGACAACGCGTGCGTTATCCGGCATCTGGCCTGCGCAGAACCGTCGGTAAAGCCCCGGCAGGATTTTGCGGCGGGCCAAATCGCCCGTGCCACCAAAGATGACCAAATCGAAAGGATCGACCGGAATGACGCGCGAAACCATAGTTTAATCCTTGCCCGTGCAACATGGTTGGGTCACCGCAAACATACCTATTCTCACCCTCTTCACAAGACTGTGCTCCTCATTGCTTGGACTTTTAGACAGGGCCGCAATAGCTTAGCACAACAGGACGCGAACAAACCCGATCACGCAAGGACCATGATGAAAGATATTGCGCAAGCAAACGAGGGCAAGTTTCAAGACCCTAAAGTGACCGCCAAGGGCGAGCCACGCGCCACCGTATCCCTGCGCGGGGCCGAGACGCTGTGGTTCAACACCGGCACGCTGTGCAATATCGAATGTGTGAACTGCTACATCGCGTCAAGCCCCACGAATGACGCGCTGGTCTATATCACCGCCGATGAAGTCCGCGACTACCTTGACCAGATTGTCGAGCGTGGCTGGCCAGTGCGCGAGATCGCCTTTACCGGCGGTGAGCCCTTTATGAATCCGCAGATGGTGGAGATGACCGAAGCCTCTTTGGCGCGCGGCTATGAGGTGCTGATCCTCACCAACGCCATGCGCCCGATGATGCGCAAATCGGTGCAAAATGGGTTGCTGCGTCTGCGCGACGCCTATCCTGGCAAGCTGACTTTCCGCATTTCCGTCGATCACTACCGGCGCGAGCTACACGATGCGGAACGTGGCGAGGGCGCCTTTTACAAGACGTTGATCGGCATGGAATGGCTGCGCGACAACGGCTTTCGCATGGCCGTCGCGGGGCGTTCAATCTTTGGCGATAGCGATGCCGACAGCCGTGCGGGTTATGCTGCATTTTATGCCGAACACGGTTTTGACATTGACGCGCAAGACCCCGGCATGACGGTTCTCTTCCCTGAAATGGACGAAACCGTGGAGGTGCCTGAGATCACCACGGCCTGCTGGGGTATCTTGGACAAATCTCCCGACGCGGTGATGTGCGCTTCCTCGCGGATGGTGGTCAAACGCAGGGGCGCCGAGAAACCCGCCGTGCTGGCATGCACCCTGCTGCCCTATGAGCCTGAGTTCGAGCTTGGCACGCGTTTGGCTGAAGCGGAACAGGACGTTGCGCTCAACCACCCGCATTGCGCCAAATTTTGTGTGTTGGGGGGGGCAAGCTGTTCAGCCTGACGCCCCTGCCCCTAATGTAGCGTAAATTCACCCACTTGGTTCTGCCATTCGCCCGGACTAATCATCTTACGATGGGTAAAGCGGACCGAATGCAGCGGCCCGTCCAGTTCCGCCCGCCAAAATTCGACAAATTCGAACAGGCGCGGATGGTCCGGCGCGATGTCGTAGTCCTGCCAAATATAGCTGTTCAGCACGTGGCTATAGTCGGGCATATGGTAAAAGAATTCAGCCGTGGTCAGGCCATAGCCTTTGAGCATCATTTCAGTTTCACTGCGGGGCATATTGCGCCTCCTTTGCTGCCTCTGTATGACAAGCATGCGCGATCAGAATTACTTTTCAATAAAAACAGTATGTTGGCACTTCGCTTGGAGTGCTGCCAGTGCGTTTTGGCCACAGCCATTGCACCTGATATGCCCCATCTGCTATAGGTAACCCCAAGATATAGAACCATAAAAATGGTGGGCAAGATACGTGAACGATACGCCGGAAACCCCTGAAAACGCAGACGAAAAGCCCATCTTCCACGGGCCGTCGGTGACAATCGAGCACGAGATGCGCACGTCCTATCTGGACTACGCGATGAGCGTGATCGTCAGCCGCGCAATCCCCGATCTGCGCGACGGGCTGAAACCGGTGCACCGCCGCATCCTCTACGCGATGCATGAGACCGGCAACACCCACGACAAATCTTACCGCAAGTCGGCCCGCCCGGTGGGCGATGTGATGGGTCAATACCACCCCCATGGCGACTCTGCGATCTATGACGCGCTGGTACGTATGGCGCAGGACTTCTCCATGTCCCTGCCCTTGCTCGACGGTCAGGGTAACTTTGGCTCGATGGACGGTGATAACCCGGCGGCGATGCGCTATACCGAAGTGCGTATGGACAAGCCTGCGGCCTATCTGCTGGCGGACATCGACAAGGAAACCGTCGATTTCCAAGACAACTACGACGGCAAGCAGAAAGAGCCCACGGTTCTGCCGGCGCGTTTCCCGAACATGCTCGTCAATGGCGCAGGTGGTATTGCCGTCGGCATGGCGACCAACATCCCCCCGCATAACCTTGGCGAAGTGATCGACGCCACATTGGCCCTGATCGAAGACCCAGATCTGACCTCTGAGCAGTTGATTGACTACGTCCCCGGCCCCGACTTCCCCACAGGCGGCATCATGCTGGGCCGTTCGGGCGCGCGCAAAGCCTATCTTGAAGGCCGCGGCAGCGTCGTGATCCGCGCCAAGACACGTGTCGAGGAAATCCGCAGGGACCGCTGGGCCATCGTGATCGATGAGATCCCCTATCAGGTCAACAAGGCCACGATGATCGAAAAGATCGCTGAACAGGTCCGCGACAAGAAGATCGAGGGCATCGCCCACGTTCAGGACGAATCCGACCGCAACGGCGTACGCGTCGTGGTCGAGCTGAAGCGTGACGCCACCGCGGAAGTGGTGATGAACCAGCTTTACCGTTTCACGCCCATGCAGACCTATTTCGGCTGCAACATGCTGGCGCTGAACGGGGGCCGGCCCGAGCAGCTTACGCTACGGAAACTCCTCAGCTATTTCATCGACTTCCGCGAGGATGTCGTCGCCCGCCGCACCGCCTATCTGCTGCGCAAGGCGCGGGAGCGGAGCCATATCCTTTGCGGTCTGGCCGTGGCTGTTACTAACATCGACGAGGTCGTTGCCACCATTCGTTCCTCCGCCGACGCCGCCGAGGCGCGCGAGAAGCTGATGACGCGCCGCTGGCCTGCGGAAGACATCCTGCCCTACATCGCGCTTATTGACGATCCGACCCATACCGCGAATGACGACGGCACCTATAACCTCTCTGAGGCGCAAGCACGCGCCATTCTGGAACTGCGTTTGCAGCGCCTGACACAGATCGGCGTTAAGGAAGTCACCGACGAGCTGGAAGAACTGGCGAGCAAGATCAAGGAATACCTTGAGATTCTGGGCAGCCGCGAGCGCATTCTCGGCATCATCTCGGACGAGCTGCGCGAAGTGCGCGAGCAGTTTGCCGTGCCGCGCCGCACAGAGATTGTCGACTGGTCCGGTGACATGGACGACGAAGACCTGATCGCCCGCGAGGATATGGTCGTGACCATCACTTCCGGCGGCTATATCAAACGCACCCCATTGGCCGATTTCCGTGCGCAGCGTCGCGGCGGTAAGGGTGTTTCGGGGATGCAGACCAAGGAAGAGGATGTCGTCACCAACCTCTTCGTCGCCAATACCCATACGCAGCTGTTGTTCTTCACCACCGACGGCATGGTCTACAAGCTCAAGACCTGGCGCCTGCCCCAAGGGGCGCGGACGGCCAAGGGGAAGGCAATCGTCAACATTCTGCCCATCCCCACCGGCGTTTCTATCGCAGCGATCATGCCTGTTGACCGGGATGAGAAAGACTGGGACGACCTACAGGTGGTCTTTGCCACTTCCGCCGGCACGGTGCGGCGCAACAAGCTGTCGGATTTCACCAATGTAAAGTCGAACGGCAAGATCGCCATGAAGTTCGAGGGCGAGCATGAAGGCACCACGCTGATCAACGCACGCATCGCCTCGAACGACGATGACGTGATGTTGGTGACTGACGCGGGCCGCGCGATCCGTTTCCCGGCAACCGATGTGCGTATCTTTAACTCGCGCAACTCGGTCGGCGTGCGCGGCATCCGTCTTGGTGCAGGCGACACCGTCGTGTCCATGTCCGTGATCCGCCATTTCGAGGCAACATCGGAAGAACGTGTCGCCTATCTCAAACAGCGCCGCCTGATGGCTGGGCTGACGGAGGATGACAGCACTGACGACGAGGAAGAGCAGGTTCAGGCCGGACAGTTGAGCACCGAACGCTATGCGGAAATGTCAGCCGCGGAAGACTTGATCCTGACAATCACCGCCAAGGGCGCGGGCAAAGTCTCGTCGGCGCATGACTACCCGGTGCGCGGGCGCGGCGGCATGGGCGTGACAGCCTGGTCCAAAGCCATGGCACATGGTCCGATCGTTGCCTGTTTCCCGGTTGAGATGTCCGATCAGGTGATGCTTGCGACCTCCAAAGGTCAATCGATCCGGGTGCCGGTCGAAGGCATCTCTTTTCGCTCGCGCAGCGCAGGTGGCGTGAAAGTATTTAGCACCGGCAAGAACGAAGAAGTCGTCAGCGTGGCTTGGATCGCAGATCAAGGCGACGAAGACAACGCTGAGGTGGATGCCGCAGGCGACAACGCCGAGTAATCGTACAAGGCTCCAAGCCGCCCCAAGATTGGGGCAGCTTGGGGCACTTACTGTTCAGCTACACCAAATATAAAAAGACCCCCGCATCGACGATGCGGGGGTTTTAAATTTCAAACCGTGGTTTTTAAAAAACCTTAGTTGCTGCCTGGCAAAGTCGTGGACGTTGTCGTTGTGGAGGACGACGAGTTCGCTGCCAAAGCTACCAGAACAACCAGAGCACCAGCTGCTGCTGCGCCGCCACCAATGCCAGCACCGGCAGCGAAAAGGCCAGCGCCATCAGCGCGAACACAGACGCGGGCCGTCTGACCGTCGACAGTAACCGGCTGAGGCTTACAGTTGTAGACGACGCCATCGGCACCCTGAACCTGCAGCTCATATACGGGATCGCCCGACGCGCCGAGAACGGCTTCCTGCGTCGTTGTTTGGGCAAAAGAAGCACCCGCAAGTGCAATCGCCGCCGCTGTTACTGTCGCAAACATTTTCATTTCGAAGGTACTCCTATGGTAAATACAAATTTCGTGTTGACCGCATCATTGCACATATCAGTAACCAGCGCAAAGTCGAATTATTAACACGTAGTTAATTTAGCCTATGCGATAAGGTTCAAATTGCAAACGCATCAGTTTGAGCAGAGTTCCGCCCCTTCCCCATTCATAGGTTATAGATTTGTGTAAACTTTTCCTCAAGATAGGCAAGTAGCGGCGCTTCGCTTGGCGGCTTGCCTGCGGCTCTGGCGATAACCTCACGCGGTGCATAAAGCCCACCATGTGTCTGCACATGCGTTCGCAGCCAAGTGGTTGCAGCCGAAGTGTCCCCACGCGCAAGGTCAGAGTCCAAATCAGGCAGCGACTCGCGCATCGCTTCGTGCAGGCAGCCCGCATAGACATTGCCCAAGGTGTAGGTCGGAAAATAACCCAGCAGTCCGACCGACCAGTGAACGTCTTGCAGCACGCCATGCGAGGGTCGGTCAACCTTATAGCCGAAATCCGCTTCAAAGCGGTCGTTCCAGGCAGCTTCCAAATCCGCGACTTCAAGATCGCCGGAAATCAAGGCGCGTTCTAAATCAAACCGCAGCAGGACATGGAGGTTATATTGCAGCTCATCGGCCTCGGTCCGGATGAAACCGTCTGAGACGCGGTTAACGATCCGGTAGAAAGTCTCGGCATCCGCGACACCGAAATCGCCAAAGGCGTCTTTCATCTCGCCAAACAGCCAGCCTGTGAAAGCGCGGCTGCGGCCGATCTGGTTTTCATAAATCCGGCTTTGGCTTTCATGCACCCCCATAGAGACGCCGCGGCCAAGCGGGGTCAGCAGATAAGCGCTGTCGATCCCCTGTTCATAGGCCGCATGGCCGACCTCATGCACGGTGGAATAGAAGCAATTGAACGGATCAAGTGCATTGGTGCGCGTGGTGATTCTGACATCCAGACCAGAACCGGAGGAGAAAGGGTGCACCGCTTTGTCGATCCGCCCGGTTGAAAGGTCATAGCCGAAATGGCGGGCAAGTTTTTCCGCCAAGGCCATCTGGACAGTTTCATCAAAAACCCCTTCCAAGATCGGCGGTGCTTCGGCCTCGCGCACCGCGGCGCGCAGCTCGGTCAATTTGGGGCGCAATGCGCCGAACATCGCTTCTAGGTCCGCGGCTGTAGTGCCGGGCTCATAGTCCTCTAACATCGCGTCATAGATGCCGATGTCGCGCCCTTCGGCCAACGCCGCCCCCTCTTCTCGTTTAAGGGCGATGACCTCCTCCAATGTTGGAGCGAAGGCGGCGAAATCATCGGCGGCGCGGGCCTCGGCCCATGTGCCCTGCGCGGCGGAGGTGGTGCGGGCAATCCGCGCGGCGAGATCGGCGGGCACGCGGGCTGCGCGGTCATAGTCTCGTTTGATATGGCGCAGATTGGCCTGACCCACCTCGGAAAGATCCGTCTGATTTATCTGAGACAACCATTCGCCAATGCGCGGATCGATCCTGCGGGCGTGTAAAACACCCTCCATCGCAGCCATTTCCTCGCCCCGTTGCGGCGCGGCACTGCGCGGCATGACCGTTTCCTGATCCCAGCCCAAGCGACCTGCCACCTGTGCCAGCGCTTCGGTCTCCCGCTGGTAGGCCATCAATTCGTCATATGCACTCATGTCTTAGCCTCTCAACGATGTGGCGATGGGATAGGCCGCAAGGAAGCGCGCCCGCAGGATCAACACCCAAAGCACCAGCGCCAGCGCCTGATGCGCAAGTGCGAGATGCACCGGCGCGGCATAAAGCACAGTCGTGATGCCCAGCACGACTTGCAGGGCCAGCGCGGCCATCACAGCGTTAAAGGCAAAACGCGTACGCGCATGGGCCGAACGGCGTCCGCGCAGCCAGACGACAATGCCGAAGGCAAAGAGCAGATAGCCTGCCATCCGGTGCATGAACTGGACCAGCCCCGGATTCTCAAAGAAGTTGCGCCAGACGGGGTGGATGTCAAAAGCGTCGGGCGGGAAGAACTGCCCTTGCATCAAGGGCCAGTCGATAAAGTAACGGCCCGCGTCAATGCCCGCCACCAGCGCACCGAGCAGGATTTGCAGCGCAGCGAAATGCAGCAGCCCTGTCGCCATGCCAAATTGCTTCGCCTCCTTGGCACGGCGGGCTTGAATAAGATCCCTTTCACTGCGGCCCAGCAAAAGCACGTCCCATGTGATGACCCCAAGGATGACAAAGGCGAGCCCCAAATGCGTGGCCAGACGGTAGGAGGCCACATCGACAACCCCTTCCCCGCTGGTCACGCCAGAGGCGACCATCCACCAACCAATTGCCCCCTGCGCCCCGCCAAGCGCGCCGACAAAGAGCAGGCGTTTGGTCCAACCCACAGGGATTTGCCGCCGGATCAGGAAATAGAGAAAGCCCAAGGCCCAGACCAGACCAATCACGCGGCCAAGCTGACGATGGCCCCATTCCCACCAGTAAATGCGTTTGAAATCAGACAGTTCCATCCATTTGTTCTGGACCTGAAACTCGTCGATCTGTTTGTATTTATCGAATTCCGACTGCCAATCTGCGTCGCTCAACGGTGGAATGGCCCCGGTGACAGGGCGCCATTCGGTGATGCTGAGCCCACTGTCGGTGAGCCGCGTGAGCCCGCCCACGGCAATCATGATAAAGACCAGTGCAAAGAGGATCATCAGCCAGATACGGATCGCGCCACGCGCGCCGCCCCGGCCTTTGTCGATCCCGCCGGTCTGAACCGGGGCTCGGGTTGGCTGGTCGGTCCCGACCTCTTCGAAAAGTTTGCGTTTCTCCGCCATGGCGCGCCTCTTTTTCCGTTTGGAGAGCGTGGTATGACATGGGGGGGGAAAGGTCTAGCAGGCGAACGCCTGAGTTGCTGAGGGCCATCGCCTGCCCGAGGGGTGGCGATCTGAAGCTCCTGTCATGCCACTTTATGGCTCAGCCGTGGTGCAAGCTCTGTAAGGCGTTGCGACCATTCGCAAAATCGCCTCCCCGTGGGGCGGGCAGGCGATGGCCCGGCGCCTACGGCTTGATTCCGGGCCGGGGCTCCCCTCAGCCCTTCTCCTTCCAGCGGACCATTTGCCGCAGGATGCCATGCAACATCTGCACATCTGCCCGCGTGAGCGGCATGCGCGACCACATATTGCGCAGGTTCAGCTTCATCGACGCGGTCTTATGCGCGGGAAAGAAGAACCCTGCCTCCTCCAACCGCTCTTCATAATGCCGTGCCAGATGGTCGACCTCGGCCCCTTTGGCCCAAGCCGTGCCTGCCATCTCGGTCACCTCATGGGTCACCTCACCCTGCGCGCGCATCCACTCATAGGACATCAGCAATACGCATTGCGCGAGGTTCAGCGAGGCAAAGCGCGGGTTGACGGGGACCGACACAATCGCATTGACCTGTGCGATGTCCTCGTTCTCCAGCCCTGCCCGCTCCGGCCCAAAAAGCACGGCAACCCGTTGCCCCGCCGCGATCTTTTCGGCCGCTAGCTTCATCGCAGCCTCAGGGCTGTAGACCGGCTTAGTCAAATCCCGGCCCCGTGCTGTGGTGGCGAAAGTGAAGTCGCAATCGGCAAGCGCGTTTGGCAGATCGGCGCAGTGCTGCGCCTCGTCCAACAGCCGCCCCGCACCCGACGCCATCGCCACCGCAGACTGGCTCGGCCAGCCATCGCGAGGGGCGACGACCCGCATGTGATCCAACCCGAAATTCCACATCGCCCGCGCCGCAGCGCCGATGTTCTCGCCCATTTGCGGGCGGACCAGAACTATGGCCGGAATCGGCGCGGGCAAGATGGCGGTGGATGATGTCTCTGTCATGCGCGCCTCATAGCTGCTGCGCCCCAGCACCGCAAGAAACCCCGCACTGCACAAGCATATGCGTTTTCTTTTGCAACGCCTTGCGCTAGTCAGACCTCCAGACCCGAGCAAGGACAATGACCATGGACGCGCCAGAACAGCCGCAGATTTACCTTATCACCCCGCCCGAAGTCGAACTCAGCCGCTTCCCGGCGCAACTGGCCGCCGTGTTGGACGCACATCCGGTGGCCTGCGTGCGTTTGGCGCTGTCCACGCGCGACGAAGACCGCCTCTCCCGCGCGGGCGACGCGCTGCGCGAAGTGACCCATGCACGCGATGTGGCGCTGGTGATCTCGGATCATCTGTTGATGGTGGAGAAACTCGGCCTTGATGGCGTTCACCTCAGCGATGCCGCCCGCACGGTCCGCCATGCCCGCAAAGAGTTAGGCGAAGATGCCATCGTTGGCAGTTTCTGCGGCACCTCGCGGCACGAAGGCATGGCCGCAGGCGAAGCCGGTGCGGACTACATTAGCTTCGGCCCAGTTCAGGCCAGCACCTTGGGCGACGGCAGCTTTGCCGAAGCCGATCTGTTTCAGTGGTGGTCGGAAGTGATCGAAGTGCCGGTGGTTGCCGAAGGCGCACTCGACATCGATATGATCCGCAAACTGGCCCCCTCGACCGACTTTTTCGGCATTGGCACAGAGATTTGGGACAAAGACGACCCCGTCGCCGAACTAACCAGCCTGATCGCCGCGATGCAGGGTTAAACGGCAGAGAGGCAGCCCGAACACGGGCTGCCGCACTCGTTACAAAAACACCCGTTCGACAAACCAATAAGCGCCCACCGCCGCGATCACGCAGGACGCGGGCACGGCGATCCAACTGCGATACCAGTCGCGCTTCATCGCCCAGTCGACCAAGACGAAAGCAATGGCGATCACGGTCAGCTGGCCGAGCTCCACCCCAATGTTAAACCCGATCAGCGCCGGCACGAACTGACCCGCAGGCAGACCGAAATCGCCCAGCACCGAGGCAAAGCCCAAGCCGTGCAGCAGGCCAAAGCCAAAAATCACCAAGGGTCGCCAGCGGTTAAGCCCTGAATGGAACACGTTCTCCACCGCCACATAAACGATCGACGCGGCGATCAGCGGCTCCACAATCGCGCCCGGCACATTGACCCAACCCATCGCCCCAAGCGCCAGCGTCACCGTATGCGCGAGTGTGAAGGCCGAAACCTGCCAGACCAAGGGCCGCAAATGGGTCGACAAGAAAAACAGCCCTAACACAAAAAGGATGTGGTCCAGCCCCTTGGGTAAAATATGGTCAAACCCCACGGGAACATAGCTGACAAAGGCTTGTAGTGTGTTTTGCGCATCGCCGCCCGCGATTTCAATTTCGGGGCTGACCCCGCCGCCCGCTAGATACCCGGTATAGGGGTCCTCCACCCCCTGTTGACGCAGCACCAATGCGCCCGCGCCTTCGGGCCATGCGACTTGCACCTCTGTGGCCTGCCCCGGCAATGGGGCGATCAGGCGCCAAACGCTGGCGCGGGGCAATTCGGGATCAATATCTTCTGGCACCTTGACGGCAGCGCTGTTCAAAGCGACTGGCGCCCCGTTGATGCTAAGCAAGGGCAAGGCGTTCCAGCCCGCCAAAAGTTCCGGCGCCCTATCGGCGATCCGCTCAGGCGGCAGGCTGCGCAGGTCATCGTAGTCACTGGCGTTTTCGGCATTGTCGGTGTCCTCAACCGTATCAAGGTCGATCCCGGCCAGCAGGGCTTCTAGGTTTACGCGCAATTCCAAGACGACCTGCCCCTCTGCAACCGTCAGATCAGCGATCGTTGGTTGCACCTCATGCGCACGCAGTCCGGTGGTCGAAAGCAGCAGAACCATTGACACAGCCAAAAGATGCGCCAGCTTTGCGCTGACCAATAGGAAAGTTGCCCGCATGTCTTTGTCCCGCCTCAGTTTCGTTTTGCTCTGCGCCCTGCCGCTTGGTCCGGTGCTTGGGCATGAATACTGGCTGTCTCCGCTGAACTATCAAGTTGAAAACGGCGAAAAAATTCAAGCTGACTTCCGCAATGGCGAGGAATTTGTGGGATCGGCCTATTCCTATCTGCCCAACCGGGTTGCGCGGTTTGAGGTTTTTGTGGACGGCGTCGCTCAGCCTGTCGATGCCCGCGCCGGCGATACACCAGCCTTGCAGATTGACCCGCCCGCCGAGGATGCTCTGCTCGTCGCCATTATGGAGGCCAAGCCGTCAACGGTGACGTACAAAGAATGGGAGAAATTCCTCTCCTTCGCCAAACATAAGGATTTTCCGCAGGCCGAGTCGGATCACATTGCCAATCAATGGCCGCAGGATCGGTTCAAGGAAAGCTACACCCGACATGTGAAAACCCTCATCGCGGTGGGCCGTGGTGAGGGGCATGACATGCCCACCGGCATGGAGACGGAGTTCGTTGTGCAGACCAATCCCTATAGCGCTGACTTTGCCGGACAGATGGAAGTGATCCTGCTCTACCAAGATCAACCGCGCCCGAAGGCGCAGATCGAAGTTTTTGACCGGGCGCCGGATGATACCGTGAGCATCTCGCTGCACCGTACGGACGCGCAAGGTCAGGCGCGCATTCCGGTTACCCCCGGCCATGAGTATCTTTTCGACGCTGTGGTCTTACGACCTGTAAAGGGCGTGGGGACCGGGCCGGAGGTCGACGCCAGTAAACCGCTGTGGGAAACCCTTTGGGCGGCATTAACCTTTCGCGTCCCGTAATAGGCGGCTTGCGTGCAGGAAGGCTTGGCGGCTAGAAGCGCGGGATGAAGACTACAGTAGACATTCTTTGCATCGGCTCCGTCCTTTGGGACGTGATCGGCCGTTCGGAAAACGCGATGCGCCAAGGCTCCGACATGCCGGGGCGTATTACCCGCCTGCCGGGGGGCGTTGCGCTGAACATCGGCATGGCGCTTGCGCGTTTTGGTCTGACCCCGGCGCTGCTGTCAGCCGTGGGGCGCGATGCCGAAGGCGATGAGTTGATCGCCGCCTGCACATTGCGCGGGCTGATTACTGATTACGTTTACCGCTCGGATGACCTGCCGACCGACCGTTATATGGCCGTTGAAGGCTCCAACGGTCTGATTGCAGCGATTGCCGACGCCCATTCGTTAGAAGCGGCAGGCGACAAAATCCTGCGCCCGCTCGAAGACGGCAGCCTGCCTGCGCCCTATGAAGGGGCCGTGGCGCTCGATGGGAACCTGACCGTCGAGCTGCTGGCCCGGATGGCGCAAAGCCCGCTTCTGGCGAAGGCTGATCTGCGGGTCGCACCCGCCTCACCCGGCAAGGCGCTGCGACTGACGCCTTTTCTCAAGGCCGGGCGTGGGACGCTTTACGTGAACCTTGAGGAAGCCGGGCTGCTCTGTCAGACGAGTTTTGACGATTCCTCCACCGCCGCGCGCGCTCTTTTGGCGCGGGGTGCCTTGCGTGCCGTGGTGACCGATGGCGGCAATCCTGCCACTGTCGGTGAAAAGGACGAAATTACCACCCTGACCCCGCCCAAAGTTCATGTGGCGCGTGTCACAGGCGCGGGTGACACTTTCATGGCGGCCCATGTGGCTGCTGAACTCGGCGGCGCGGTGGCGCAAACGGCCCTCAAGACCGCGCTCGACGCCGCCGCCCTCTATGTTTCCGGAGAGACCAAGATATGACACCTGCATCAACCGCCCTGCCCCTGACCTTTAGCGCCGAAATTGCCAAAGCCCGCGAAAGTGGTGCGCCGATCGTGGCATTGGAAAGCACGATTATCACCCATGGGATGCCCTACCCGCAAAACCTTGAGGTGGCGCGGCAGGTCGAAGATGACATCCGCCAAGCCGGTGCCGTGCCGGCCACCATCGCCGTGATTGACGGAGCGCTGCACATCGGGCTGGACGACGATACGCTCAGCGAACTGGCACAGGCCAAGGATGTGGCGAAACTTTCCCGCGCTGATATGGCCGTGTGCATCGCATCGGGCGGCACAGGCGCGACCACCGTGGCCGCCACCATGATCGCTGCGCATCTTGCAGGCATCGAAGTTTTCGCCACCGGCGGCATCGGCGGCGTCCACAAAGGCGCGGAAGAGAGCTTTGACATTTCCGCCGACCTGATGGAACTGGCGCAAACCCCGGTTACAGTGATTGCCGCCGGGGCCAAAGCGATCCTTGATGTGCCTAAAACGCTCGAAGTGCTGGAAACCCAAGGCGTGCCGGTCATCACAGTGGGCCAAGACAGCTTTCCCGCCTTCTGGAGCGCAGGATCGCCCCTGCAATCGCCGCTGCGTCTCGACGACCCCGCACAGATCGCCAAAGCCCAACGCACCCGCGCGGCCATGGGTCTGCCCGGTGGGCAATTGGTCGCCAACCCGATCCCGACTGATGAGGAAATCCCGGCAGACGAACTGGCCCCCATCATCGCGCAAGCACAAAGCGAGGCCGATGCGCAGGGTGTGTATGGTAAGGGCGTGACCCCCTTCCTCTTGCAGCGCATTTTTGAGCTTACCGAAGGCCGCTCTCTGACCGCCAATATCGCCTTGGTGCGCAACAACGCACGGCTCGGGGCGCAAATTGCAACGCATCTGTCCAAACTGCCGCGCTGACTGGTGAAAAACACGGTCGCGCCATTGCCGGAGGGGGGTATTCGCCTTAGCTATGGGGCGAATAACGCTGCGGAAACGACCTGATGAACACACCTTTCGACCCCGACCCGACACAGGTCCGCCGCAGCCTCGTCGCACGGCTGCGCGCGTCCTTCCTGACCGGGCTGGTGGTGATCGCCCCTGTTGGGCTGACCATCTGGTTGATCTGGACTGTCGTGGGCTGGATCGACGGCTTTGTGCTGCCCCTGGTCCCCAAAGCCTACCATCCTGATCGCCTGCTTCAGGACTTCCTCGGTCTCGACCCGTCGATGCAGTTCAATGTGCGGGGCCTAGGCGTGGTGATCTTTTTGATCTTCACGATCATGGTGGGCTGGATGGCCAAGGGGCTGATTGGCCGCTCAATGATCCGCTTTGCCGAAAGCCTTGTGGAGCGCACCCCGGTTGTGCGCACCATTTATTCGGGCATCAAGCAAATCTCCGAGACGATTTTCGCCCAATCAGAACGCAGTTTTGAAACCGCCTGCCTGATCGAATATCCCCGGCGTGGCATCTGGGCGCTTGGCTTTATCTCGACCGAAGCAAAGGGCGAGGTGCTGGCCCGGACCGGGGGGAACGGCGAAATGATGTCGATCTTTCTGCCGACCACGCCAAACCCAACTTCGGGCTTTCTGCTTTTCGTCCCGCGGGAGGATGTGATCGAACTTGATATGAGTGTCGAAGATGCGGCGAAGCTGGTGATTTCCGCCGGACTTGTCTATCCGCCGCAGCCCGGCGCCGACCTGCCCGGCGTGCTGGACCTGTCAGAGCCAGAGTGATCAGCCGAACATTTCGGGCAAGTCGACGCTGCTGCGTTGGTTAATGTCGTCAAAATGATCCGACAAAAACCGCTCCGCTGCCGCCTCTCCCGCCTCGCGCAGTGCTTTGATCACGGCGGGGTTGGGCATGAGTTTCGTCGCCACCGAGAGCTGCGCCATGAGATCATCATCGGCGATCATATGCATGTGCACCCGCTTCATCCGACCCTCTGGCAATGTGCCATCCGCAATCAGCCGCTGCACAAAATCAATCGCGCGCATTTCGCGTAACAGGCTGGAGTTAAAGCTGATCTCATTGATGCGGTTCTGGATTTGCTGCGGCGTCTTCGGCAGGTCTGGCCGCTCCAGCGGGTTAATGTTCACCACGACGATGTCCTCCGGCAGGTCCGCGCGGAACAGCGGAAAGAGCGCGGGGTTGCCGGTATAGCCACCGTCCCAGAACGCCTCGCGCTGGCCAGTCTGGGCGTCGTCAATCTCCACCGCTTTGAACAGCGTCGGCAGACAGGCCGAGGCCAAGAGCGCATCTGGGCCGATCTCATCCCCCGCAAACACCCTGATCTTGCCATTGCGCACCCGCGTGGCGCAAACAAAGAAGAACGGCGGCTTATTCGCCCCCACTTTGCCATAGTCAAAGCGTTTCACCACATCCTCCAGCGGGTTGCGGTAAAACGGGCCGTAAGCATAGGGCGAGACCACCCGCGTCATCGAATCTGAAATCGCAACGGGCAAGGAATACTCCATCGCCTGACTGAGCTTATCCAACCCAAAGGGCGCGAGCCAATGCGACAGCCTCAGATCAGAGATGCCGGAAACCTGTCCCCAAAGCCACGCAAGGTTCTCCCGCGCGCCCTCACGCCCTCCGGCGATCATGCCAGACTTTAGCGCGGCGCCGTTTAAGGCCCCTGCCGAAGTCCCTGATATGCCACAGATTTCCAGATCTTCCTGCTGCAGGAGCCGGTCCAACACGCCCCAGGTGAAAGCGCCATGCGCGCCGCCGCCCTGAAGCGCGAGGTTGATGCGTTTACTTTTGGCCATTTACAACGCGGTCCAGCCGCCATCGACGCTGATCGTCGTGCCGGTGATCTGGGCCGCTGCATCTGAGCACAGGAAGGTCGCGGTGCCGCCCATCTGCTCGACGGTGGCAAATTCACGGCTGGGCTGCCGGGTCAGCATGACCTGGTCGATCACCTCTTCGCGGCTCATGTCATATTCTTTCATCGTGTCGGGAATCTGCTTTTCGACGATCGGCGTCAGCACATAGCCCGGGCAGATCGCATTGCAGGTGATCAGCTCTTTCGCCGTTTCGAGGGCGGTGGTCTTGCTCAGCCCCACGATCCCATGTTTTGCAGCGATATAGGCCGACTTATAGGGCGACGCCGTCAGACCATGGGCGGATGCGATGTTGATCACCCGGCCCCAGCCCGCCTTGCGCATCATCGGCAGCGCTTCGGCGGTGGTGTGAAAGGCCGAGGAGAGATTGATCGCGATGATCGCGTCCCATTTCTCCACCGGGAAGTCCGGGATCGGCGCGACGTGCTGAATACCTGCGTTGTTCACCAGAATGTCGCATTTGCCCGCTTCGGCGATCAAGCGCCGACATTCCTCGCCCTTGGACATATCGGCCTTGATGTAGCGGGCCGTTACGTTGCATTCCTCCGCCATCTGCTGCGCCAAGGCGTGGTCGGCGTCATCGTCGGTAAACGAGTTCAACACAATGTCGGCCCCGGCACGCGCCAGTTCCCAGGCGATGCCCAGACCGATTCCTGAGTTTGAACCTGTGATAACTGCGGTCTTGCCGGACAGATCGATGGTGAAAGCCATGGCGCGTCTCCTTGTTCATGCTGCAATTGCATCATGTACCGCGGCGGAGACAAAGGGAAAGGGCTACTGGCGTATCCAACCTTGGGGACAGGCCAAAAAAAACGCCCGCACGAAGCGGGCGTAAGTTATTGAGGCAGGTTTCATACAGGCAAGAAACCTATCGAGCAGTGACCTCTGTATACGCAATCTACTGTCACAATCCAAGCTAAAAGTTTGATAAGGCGGGAATCCGCAGGTAAGCATAAAATCAAGAAAATAAGGGCAGAACGGGATTGTTGCGAAAATGAGTTGGGATTTTTTCTCGAAAGCACATGGCGTTGCGGCGCTTTCTTCACTGATTCTGACCTCCAGCGCAGCTTTTGCGGAGCCCCAACATGGAATCGCTATGTATGGCGCGCCGGAATTGCCGCCCGATTTTACCGCTCTGCCCTATGTGAACCCCGATGCGCCCAAGGGTGGTGAGATCGTTTTGGGCAATACCGGGGGATTCGACAGTCTCAACCCCTTTGTGCGCAAAGGAACCGCGCCTTGGCAGCTGCCGCATTTCACCCATGAAACCCTGATGGGCCGCTCATGGGACGAACCTTTCGCGCTTTACGGGCTCTTGGCCGAATCGATTGAGGTGCCGGATGACCGGTCTTGGGTCGAATTCACCCTGCGCGAAGAGGCGCAGTTTTCCGATGGCAGCCCGGTCACCGTCGAGGATGTAATCTTCTCTTTCAATCTGCTGGGGTCTGAAGGCCACCCGCGCTACCACAGCCTGCGCAAACAGATTGAGAGCATTGAGCAGACCGGGCCACGTAGCCTGCGCATGACGTTCAACAGCGACAACCGCGAGTTGGCGCTTTTGGCCGGGATGCGTCCGATCCTGAGCCGCGCGCAATGGGAAGACGCAGACTTCGCCAACGCGCCCTTGGCCGAGCTTCCCTTGGGCAGTGGCCCCTATGTGATCAGCGACTATCAGGCGGGCCGCTACGTCACTCTCACGCGCAATCCTGACTACTGGGGGGCCGAGGTCCCGTTCCGCCAAGGCACGCATAACTACGATGAGATCAAGATTGATTTCTACGGCGACGCCAATGTGCTGTTTGAAGCCTTCAAGGCAGGCCAGATTTCCGCCGTGCGTGAGTTCAACGCCGAGACTTGGGCCACGCAATACGACTTTCCCGCAATCACGCGGGGCGAGATCGTTAAATCGACCTTCCCGCACAGCAAACCGTCTGGCATGACCGGTTTCGTGATGAACACCCGCCGCGCGCCCTTTGACGATTGGCGGGTGCGGGATGCGATGATTTCGGCGTTTAACTTTGAATATATCAACGAAACGCTGACGGGCGGGGCTTTGCCACGGATCACATCTTACTTCTCAAACTCCGATCTGGCGATGCGCGATGGTCCCGCAACCGGTCAGGTATTTGATCTGCTGAATGAATATGCCGACACGCTGCCCCCCGGCACGATTGACGGCTACGCGCTGCCGGTGGCCGATGGCTCGGCACGCAACCGGGCGGGCATCCGCGCCGCCATGCAGCAGCTTGAGGCGGCAGGCTATGAGGCCGAAGGCGGCACCATGCGGCGGGCGGATGGCACGCCGCTTGCCTTTACCATTCTGCTGTCCAAAGGAAGCCGGGAAAACCTCGCGATTGCAGAGCTTTACAGCCAATCTCTAAAGCGTTTGGGGATCACCGCGCAGATCGAAACGGTAGATGACGCGCAGTTCGTCGCGCGGCAGAATGAGTATGATTTCGATATGACGTTCTTCCGGCGCGCCCTGTCGCTCAGCCCCGGCACCGAACAGCGGTTTTATTGGGGGTCCGAGGCCGCCGATCTGCCCGGCACGCGCAACCTGATGGGAGTTAAGTCTCCCGCCGTGGATGCGATGATCGACCGGATGTTGCAGGCACGCGAGACGTCGCAATTTGTTGCCGCCACCCGCGCCTTGGACCGCATCCTTACGGCAGGGCGCTATGTCATCCCGTTTTGGCAGTTCGACGAAGGTCTGATCGCCCATGACGCGCGTATGGCCTATCCTGACACAATTCCACTCTACGGCGATGGGCCGAATTTCATGCCAGAAGTCTGGTGGTGGGAACCGGCGGAAGGTTCAGACCAGTGACGTTACCCAAAGGATCGTCGCGTCCTCATCGCTGAGCGAGACGACGTTATGCCCCATCGTCGCGTCGTAATAGGCGCTGTCACCCCGGCGCATATCGACAGGCTCATAGAATTCGGTAAAAAGCCGCACCATTCCGGTCAGCACATAAAGGAACTCTTCGCCGTCATGGCGCACCCAACCGTCAAACTCCTCCATCCGGCGTGCGCGGATGCGGGCGCGGTAGGGCAGCATCTGCTTTTTGCGCAGGGCATCGCCCAGTAGGACATGCTCATAGGTGCTGGTGGCCTTGGCTGCGCCTTCGTCGGCGCGGGTCACGGCCATGCGGCCTGTGATCTTTTCCCCCGCAGGCGGGGTAAACAACTGCGGCACGGTGATTTCCAACCCGACAGCAAGCTTTTTCAGCGCGTCATAGGTGGGTGACATCAAGCCGTTTTCGATCTTGCTGAGCGTAGATCGTGCCAGTCCGGCTTGCCGCGCGGCCTGCTCCAGCGTCCAATTGCGGGCCTTGCGCAATTCACGCACCCGTGCGCCAAGATCCACCGGCGGCGCAGACTCGCTCGCTCCGCTGGCGCGGGCGATCTGGATCAGCGAGGGCGGTGGCGTCTGTGTCATCTTCTTGCTATACCCCCGCCCCCCGGCGCTTGCAACGGCCCGCCGCCTTGCGATAGGCGCCGCAGCCCGCTATGCCAAGCCCGCAGCAACAGATGGGACGCAGCATGGCCGAAGCGATCAAACTCGATATCATGTCAGACCCGATCTGTCCTTGGTGCTATATTGGCAAGGCGCATCTTGATCGCGCGTTGCAAGATCACCCAGACCATCCTTTCGTGATTGAATGGCATCCGTTCCAGCTAAACCCCGAAATGCCACGCGAAGGCATGGACCGGCGTGCCTATCTGGAAGCAAAGTTCGGTGGCAAGGAGGGCGCGGTGAAAGCCTATGCCCCCGTGGTGGAACATGCCGAAAAAGCAGGGCTCACGATTAATTTCGAGGCCATGCAGCGCACGCCCAACACGCTGGACGCCCATCGCTTGATCCATTGGGCCGGGATCGAAGGCCGCCAGACCGCCGCCGTCTCTGCCCTGTTCAAAGCCTATTTCGTCGACGCCCGCGACATTGGCGATAGCGAAGTGCTGGCCGACATCGCTGACAGCATCGAGATGGACGCCGCCGTGGTGTCTCGCTTGCTGAAGTCAGACGTCGACACCCAAGACATCCGCGACCGTGATGCCCACAGCCGCAAGATGGGCGTGAACTCTGTGCCGACCTTCATCATTGCCAACGCCCATGCGGTTCCCGGTGCGCAGCCGCCAGAGCTATGGGCGCAGGTTATAGCCGATCTGGCGGCCCAAAAGAGCTAAACAGCGCTGCGATCCTTGCCAAGTTAAGCGCTCTCGATTATCGAGAGGGCAACCATGAGGAATTCCTGAAGCCTGCCCCTGCGGTTTTGCCGCCACGGAGCACTGTCGGAGCGCGGCATGACCACCCAGACCCCAGAATTCAAGATGGGCCGGATCGAGTTTATCGGCCTCATCGCGATGATGTTCGCGACGATCGCCTTTTCGATCGACGCGATGCTGCCCGCCCTGCCCGAGATCGCGGCTGAACTGTCACCGGAACTGGCCCACCGCGCGCCGCTGATCCTCACGGCCTTTGTGCTCGGCATGGGCTTGGGGACGTTCTTTAGCGGACCGCTGTCCGACGCCTACGGGCGGCGCAACGTCGTCTTTGGCGGGGCCGCGCTCTATGCGCTCTCGGCTTTTGTGGCTTGGATGAGCAACTCGCTTGAACTGATGCTCGTGGCGCGGCTGTTTCAGGGGCTCGGGGCTTCTGGCCCGCGCGTGGTCGCCGTGGCGATTATCCGCGATCTTTACGCAGGGCGGGAAATGGCGCGGATTATGTCTATCGTGATGATGGTCTTTGCGCTGGTGCCTGCTCTCGCGCCGATGTTGGGCGCAGGCATCATCCTCGCTGCGGGTTGGCGGGCGATCTTTGTAGCGTTCATCGTGTTTTCGCTCCTCACTGTCATCTGGATGGGCCTGCGCCTGCCTGAAACACATCCACGAGAAAACCGCCGCCCGCTGCGGGCGCGGCTGATCATGGGCGCGGTGCGCGAACTGCTGATGCACCCTTCGGTGCGCCTGTCGATCATCGTACAGTCGCTGGCGATGGCAATGCTGTTTTCCATGCTGATGCTGGTTCAGCCGATTTACGACAGCGTTTATGGCCGGGGCGACAGCTTTCCGCTGTGGTTTGGCGGTATCGCGGTGGTGGCGGCCAGTGCCAGCCTGATCAACGCCCTGCTCGTTGTGCGCTACGGCATGCGGCGGTTGGTGACCATCGCGCTTGGTGCGCAGATTTTCCTGTCGGGGGCGATGTATCTGTTCAACCTTGGCGCGCTGCCCGACCCCTACGGCTTTGCCGCTTTCGTGTTCTTCCAGACCTGTCTGTTCTTCCAAGCGGGCCTGACGCTGGGCAATCTCAATGCTATCGCGATGGAGCCAATGGGCCATATCGCGGGCATGGCGGCTTCTGTGGTAGGGGCGATATCAACGGTGTTGGCGGCGCTGATTGCCTCCCCAGTTGGGCTGATGTTTGACGGCACCACCAAACCGCTGGCGCTGGCGATGCTTGTTATGGCGGCGGCGGGCTATGCGCTGATGCTCTACATGGGTCGGGTCGAAAATCGGCTGGCCGCGGCGGCGGAATAACCGCCGCGCGCTCTACTCTTTCGCCTTGGCCTTGGCTTTCTTCGCCTTCTTTCGCTTAGCGACCACATGTTCCGCCAGATCGCGGGCAATGGCAAAGGCGCCTTTGATCTTATCCGCGTCCGACTTCCAATCACGGCGCACGACGATCTTGTTGTCCTTGACCTTGGCCAAGCCGCGCTGGTCCTGGATGAACTGCACCAGCCCTTCGGGCGAGGCGAATTTGTCGTTGTGGAACTGGATCGTCGCGCCCTTTGGCCCGCCGTCGAGCTTGGCGATCCCGGCGCGTTTGCACATCGCCTTGATCCGCACCACCAGCATCAACGTGTTGACCTCTTTCGGCAGCTTGCCAAAGCGGTCGATCAACTCCGCAGCAAAACCTTCCAATTCCACCTTAGTCGACAACTCGCTGAGGCGGCGGTAAAGGCCAAGCCGCACATCCAGATCAGGCACATAATCTTCGGGGATTAACACTGGCACGCCGAGGTTGATCTGCGGCGCCCATTGCTCATCAGCCTCGCTAAGGCCCTCCATCTCGCCCGCCCGGATTTTGGCAATCGCCTCCTCCAGCATGGACTGGTAAAGCTCAAACCCCACATCGCGCATCTGGCCGGATTGCTCTTCGCCAAGCAGGTTGCCCGCACCGCGAATGTCGAGGTCTTGGGACGCCAGCGTAAAGCCCGCGCCGAGCGTGTCGAGGCTGCCCAAAACGCGCAGGCGTTTCTGCGCGGTGTCGGTCAGTTTCGCCCGCGGCTTGGTCGTGAGATAGGCATAGGCCCGTGTCTTGGAACGGCCCACGCGGCCCCGGATTTGGTAAAGCTGCGCCAGACCAAACATATCCGCCCGGTGCACGACCATCGTATTGGCCGTGGGGATATCGAGTCCAGATTCCACAATCGTGGTCGCCAGAAGAATGTCGAATTTGCCGTCGTAAAAAGCGTTCATCCGGTCATCCAACTCACCCGGCGCCATCTGCCCATGGGCGACCACATAGGTCAGCTCCGGCAGCTGCGCCTGCAAGAAGTCTTCGATCTCGCGCAGATCGCTCAGACGCGGCACGACGTAGAAACTTTGCCCGCCCCGGTAATGTTCGCGCAGCAGCGCCTCGCGGATCGTCACCGCGTCGAACTCGCTCACATAGGTGCGGATCGACAGACGGTCGACGGGCGGCGTGCCGATGACCGACAGATCGCGGACCCCGGTCAGCGACAGTTGCAAGGTGCGCGGGATCGGCGTGGCGGTCAGGGTCAGCACGTGAATATCTGTGCGCAGCGCCTTGAGACGTTCTTTGTGCCCCACGCCAAAATGCTGTTCTTCATCAATGACCAGCAGGCCGAGATCTTTGAACCGGATGCCCTTGGCTAGCAGCGCATGGGTGCCGATGACGATATCAACTGTGCCTTTCGCCATCCCGTCCCGCGTCGCCGCCGCCTCTTTGGCTGAGACGAAACGGCTCAGTTGGCGCACCTCAACCGGGAAGCCACGGAAGCGTTCGGCGAAGCTTTTGTAATGCTGCCGCGCCAGCAGCGTCGTCGGCGCGATGACCGCGACCTGAACCCCGGACATGGCCGCAACAAAGGCGGCCCGCATGGCGACCTCGGTCTTGCCAAAGCCCACATCGCCACAAACCAGACGGTCCATCGGGTTGCCGCTCGTCAGGTCGTCGATCACGTCGCCAATGGCCCGCAGCTGGTCGTCGGTTTCGGTATAGGGGAAGCGGGCCGAAAAGGCGTCCCACATGCCTTCTGGCGGGTCGAGCACCGGGGCTTTGCGCAGCGCCCGCTCTGCCGCGATGCGGATGAGCTTATCCGCCATCTCGCGGATGCGCTCTTTGAGTTTGGCCTTTTTCGACTGCCACGCGCCACCGCCGAGCTTGTCCAGCAGACCTTCTTCATGGCCGTAGCGCGACAGCAGTTCGATATTCTCTACCGGCAGGTAAAGCTTTGACTGCTCAGCATATTCCAACACCAGACATTCATGCGCCGCCCCCGCCGCCGTGACCACTTCCATGCCGTGATAGCGCCCGATGCCATGGTCGACATGCACAACCAAATCACCGGGGCTAAGGCTCTGCGCTTCGGTCAGGAAGTTCTCGGCGCGGCGTTTGCGTTTGGGCGCGCGGATCAGGCGGTCGCCCAGCACATCTTGCTCGGAGATCACCGTCATATCGGGCGCTTCAAACCCATGCTCAAGCGCCCAAACGGCCAGATGCAGCCCGCGTTTGCCGATGCGTGTGCCGTCCGTTACCGGGATGGCTTCGGCCAGACCTTCGTCTTCGATCAACCCTGTCAGACGTTCCCGTGCACCTTCGGAGTAGCTGGCAATCAGCACCGGTCCGACTTCGAGTTTCGCTTTAATATGCGCGGCCAAGACCCCGAATAGGCTCACAGATTCCTGCTGTCGCTCCGGCGCGAAGTTGCGTCCGATCCGCGCACCAGCGTCCAGCACCCCCGGCCCGGTCGGCTGTGGCAGCGGGTTGAACTGGATCACGCGCCGCCCCAGCAACGCCTCTTGCCATGCGTCGTCCGTCAGATAGAGCCCCTCAGGCGGCGCGGGTTTATAGACGCTGTCCATCTTGGAACGGGTCTTCATCGCCAGTTGTCGGGTCTCATATTGGTCGGCAATCGTGTCCCACCGCGCAAGGCGCATGGGGGTCAGTTGGTCGTCCAGTGTGACGGTGGCATCGGGCAGGTAGTCAAACAGGGTTTCCAGATCGTCTTGGAAGAAGGACAGCCAATGCTCCGCCCCCTGATGCTTGCGGCCTGCGCTGATCGCTTCATAGAGCGGATCGTCGGTGCCCGCCGCGCCAAACTCAATGCGGTAGTTCTGGCGGAAGCGGGTGATCGCGGCCTCGTCCAGAATGACTTCGCTGACCGGGGCGAGTTCGACCAGATCAAGCTTTTCGGTGGTGCGCTGTGTCGCCGGATCAAACCGCCGCGCACCGTCGAGCACATCACCAAAGAGATCCAGCCGCACCGGGCCAAGTTCGCCCGGCGGGTAGATGTCAATTATCCCTCCGCGCACCGCATAGTCGCCCGGCTCCATCACCGTCGGACTTTGCACAAAACCCATCCGCACGAGGAAATCGCGCAGCGCGGCCTCATCGATCCGGCTGCCAACACGCGCAGAGAAAGCCGCGTCGCGCAGGGTGGCGCGGGCGGGGATACGCTGGGTCGCGGCGTTAAGCGTGGTCAGCAGGACGAATTTTTCGGGCATCCCATGCACAAGGGCCGCGAGCGTTGCCATACGCTGCGCGGAAATGTCAGCATTGGGCGAGACCCGATCATAGGGCAAACAGTCCCAGCTTGGAAAAGTAACCACCGGCATGTCAGGGGCAAAGAACCGCAGCGCCGCCTGCATCGCGGCCATGCGCTTGTCATCGCGTGCCACATGGGCCACCGGCTGGCCGCCCTTGGCCACTTCATTCAGGATGGCGCGGGCATCAAAGCCTTCAGGAACGCCGGAGAGGGTGATATTGCGCGGATCGTTCATCGGAACCTAATTGGCCCTGCCGGGACGCCTGTCAACCCGACAGCGGACCGACAGCAAGATTTTGATACATTCCCCAGAGAGCCGTGACGAAAATCGAGACCATGCCGATCATCTGGGTATAAAGCCGGTGCCGCATCAACCGCCGCCGCAAGACTTCGCCGGTGGAGCCTTCGACCCGGATCAAACGGGCTGTCGACAGGCTGAGCAAACCAACGATGGACATGGGGAACCCCAAGAGCAGCACCGCCTGAGCAAACTCGACATCATAGACAAAACCCAGCAGCACCAAGGTCGTCAGCGCAAAGAACCCCAGCCCCAAGAGCCACAGGCCAGAAACCTGCGCGATATAGAGCAGCCGGTTCACATTGATGCGCACGATATCTTCAAGATCGGCCTCGGCCTCTCCGCCATAGCGCCGCGCCCGCAGCACCATGTCAAAGGGCACCCCCAGCACCCAATGGCTGGCCGTGGACCACATTACCGCGAGCATGATCCAGAACCAAAGGTTCGAGAAGGACCGCATGTCGATCATTTCAAAGAGGGTCTGATACCAGTCCAAGGCCTGCTCGTTCGCTGTCTGTCCCCGGCCCTCTTACCGGGCCAGCATGTCAATTCATAGGGTTGAGGCGTTGGAAAATAAATGGCAAGCCCTTGGCAAGCCATTCTGAGGTATTTTTGATGCAACCGATCAACGCCCCCTTCCCCGCCACACGCCTGCGCCGCACCCGTGCCAATGCCGGTATCCGTGCGCTGGTGCGCGAGAATGAGTTGTCCTTGGGCGATCTGATTTGGCCGGTTTTCGTTCGCGAAGGCGAAGGCGTCGAAGAGCCTGTCCCCTCCATGCCCGGTGTCATGCGCCGCTCGGTCGACAAGCTGGTCGAGGCAGTGCGCGAAGCGGCGGACCTAGGGATCACAGCGGTCTGCGTCTTTCCCTATACCGGCCCCGAGGACCGGACCGAGGATTGCGCGGGCGCTTGGGACCCGCAGAACGCCGCCAACCGCGCGATTGCTGCGATCAAAGAGGCATTGCCCGATATGGTGGTGATGACCGATGTGGCGCTAGACACCTATAACATTAACGGCCATGACGGCTTTGTCGAAGACGGCATCATCGTGAATGACCGCACGGTTGAGGCGCTGGTCAAAATGGCATTGGCGCAGGCCGAAGCAGGCGCGGATATCATCGGCCCCTCTGACATGATGGACGGGCGCATCGGCGCGATCCGATCAGCGCTTGAGCAAGCCGGGCATCAGGATGTGATGATCCTGAGCTACGCCGCCAAATACGCCAGCGCCTTTTACGGCCCGTTCCGCGATGCGGTCGGTGCCTCTGCCGCGCTGACGGGGGACAAAAAGACCTATCAAATGGACCCGGCTAACAGTGACGAAGCCCTACGCCTCGTCGCCCGAGATCTGGCTGAGGGCGCAGATATGGTGATGGTCAAACCTGGTATGCCCTACCTCGATATTTGTCGCCGCGTGAAAGACAGCTTCGGCACGCCGACCTTTGCCTATCAGGTGTCGGGCGAATACAGCATGATCCGTGGCGCTGCCGATCAAGGCTGGGTGGATGGCGACCGGGTGGTATTGGAAAGCCTCATGGCTTTCAAACGCGCCGGTTGTGACGGGGTTTTGACCTATTTCGCCCCCGATGTCGCACGCATTTTGCGCCAAACCGCGTAAGACAGGGGCGTAAATCAGCGCAACAGGCCCATTCGGCATGACAAAGCGCTTGATTTTGCGTAATCTGCGCTACAAGCCGGGCAAACCGGCAGCAGGCATCAATCAAATTACAGGCAGAAACATGAGCAATCAGACATATACACGTCGTATCGTGACCCTTGGCGCGCTCTCCGCGCTTGGTGTGACAGCGGCTTGCGGCAATGGTGTTGGCGGGCGTGGCAGCGCCATGATCGACGCGCGGGTCGATGCGACCTTGGCCGAAATGTACCGCAGCTATCCCAACACCCGGCAACTGGCCGAAAAGGCTAATGGCATGTTGGTTATGCCGCTGGTGACCGAAGCGGGTCTTGGCTTTGGCGGCGCTTACGGGCGCGGTGCGCTGCGGGTGAATGACGTGACGGTAGATTACTACTCAGTCACCAAAGCCTCGGGCGGCTTGCAGATCGGCGCACAGCAATATGCGCATGTGCTGTTCTTCATGACCGAGCCCGCGCTGCGCGAGTTCCGCCGCTCGCCGGGTTGGGCCGCAGGTGCGGGGCTCGAATATGTGATCTCTGACAGAGGTGACAGTGTTTCGGCGGATACCACAACCGTCATGGCGCCGGTGCTGGCCGCAGTATTTGGCCGCGCCGGTCTGCGCATTGGCGCGACGCTGGAAGGCACGAAGTACTCACGGATCATTCCGTAAAATTTACCTCAACGGCCTATTAGAAGTGCCGCCCGGCCTTTGGCCGGGCGGCGTCACGCCGATCGCATGCCTTCGGCGTGACACGCCTTCCTGGGGCGGCGTTTTCAGCGCCACCCTACCTGTCGGCACTACCTTTCGCAGTTACCCAATCGCCCTGAGCCGCTTGATCAGGCTCGACGTATCCCAACGTCCGCCCCCAAGCTTCTGCACATCTTTATAGAACTGATCGACCAGCGCGGTCACCGGCAGGCTTGCCCCGGTCTCATCCGCCGCATCCAGACAGATGCCCAGATCCTTGCGCATCCAATCCACCGCAAACCCGTGGTCAAACTCATCGTCCAACATCGTCTCGTAGCGGTTTTCCATCTGCCAAGAGCCTGCCGCGCCCTGACTGATGACCTCCACAACCGCGCGGCCATCAAGACCCGCCTTCTCAGCGAAATGCAGCGCCTCGGACAGACCTTGCACCAGCCCGGCTATGGCAATCTGATTGCACATCTTGGTCATTTGCCCCGCACCGCTTTCACCAATACGGCGGCAAATTTTCGCGTAGACTTCCATCACTGGCAGCGCTTGGTCAAAAGCGTCAGCATCACCCCCGCACATGATCGACAGTTGGCCATTTTCCGCCCCGGCCTGCCCGCCCGAGATCGGCGCGTCGATGAAGCTTACCTCGGCGTCCTTCGCCGCCCCATAAAGCTCGCGCGTGACAGCGGCAGAAACGGTGGTGTGATCGACAAAGATCGCCCCCGCCCGCATGGCCCCAAATGCACCATCTTCCCCCAGACAAACTGAGCGCAGATCGTCGTCATTGCCCACACAGGCCATGACGATATCGGCATCCTTTGCCGCGTCGCGAGGGGTTTTCGCCATGGCACCGCCATAAGTGTTGACCCAGTCCTGCGCCTTGCTTTCGGTGCGGTTGTAGACAGTCACCTCGTGGCCCGCCTTTTGCAGGTGCCCCGCCATCGGGGCGCCCATGACGCCCAATCCCAAAAACACGAGCTTTGCCATGTGCTTTTCCTTGTCATTCAGTTGCGTTATTGCCTGTGACTACACCTACCACCCTGCGCGCCCCGGTCAATCTGCGCGCCAGTCGAGGATCTTTCGATGGCACTGATGTTTCGCTGGCTTGTCCGTTTGGCGGTGTTTCTGGTCACGCTGAGCGTGGTGATCCTGCTGCTGGTCTATTGGTTCGCCGCGCGATCCCTGCCCGATTACAACGATACAGTGAAGGTCCACGGCGTCACTGCGCCTGTGGAGGTGGTGCGCGACAATGCCAATGTGCCGCATATCTTTGGCGCGACGGATGCTGACGTCTTCTTTGGCCTCGGCTTTGCCCATGCGCAAGACCGGCTTTGGCAACTCATCACGCTGCGCCGCACCGCGCAGGGGCGGCTGTCCGAAGTCTTTGGCACCGCGACAGTGGCCACCGACAAGCTGATGCGGCGCTATGACATTTACCGACTGGCAACGCGGTCCGCCGAACACTTAGACCCCGAGACCAACGCCGCGCTGGAAGCCTATGCTGCCGGGATCAACGCGCGGCTGGACCAGATCAACACCGAAGCGCTTGGCCGCGGCGCGCCAGAGATGTGGCTTTTCAACGCCCCCATGGCGCCCTGGCGCCCGGCGGATTCGCTGGCGATCACCAAGTTGATGGGGCTGCAAATGAGCGGACATCTGGAGGCCGAAGTGCTGCGCGCGCGGGTGTCCCTGACGCTGACGGATGAGGAAAGGGTTAAGGATATCCTTCCCGATGTCCCGGGTTCCGGCGTCGCCGCACTGCCGGAATATGCCGCCCTTTTCCCCGAAGCCACGCGCTTTGCAGCGGCAGCGCCCACAGCGCACCACCCGCTCTCCCCCTTCAAGCCACAGGCCTTCGCAGGCGCATCGAACGCATGGGCCGCCGCCCCCTCCCGTTCGGCGGCGGGCGGCACCCTTCTCGCCAATGACCCCCACCTTGGTTTCAGCGCCCCGGCGATCTGGTATCTCGCGCGGCTGGAGCTTGAGACCGGCGGCGTGATCGGTGGCACGATCCCCGGCATGCCAGTGGTATTGACAGGGCGCAGCGCCGACCTCGGCTGGGGGTTGACCACCGCCTATGTCGATGACCAAGACGTCTATATCGAAGAGTTGAACCCCGATAACAGCGAAGAATACCGCACCCCCGACGGGTTCAAAAAGTTCCGCAAACGCGCCTCAATCATCAATATCAAAGATGCCGATCCCATCACCGTCACCCTGCGCTGGACCGACAATGGCCCGGTCATGCCCGGCAGCCACTACAATCTGGGCGAAATCACACCCGCGGGCCACGTGGCCTCAATCGCCGCGACCGTGCTGCGCGACGATGATACCTCGCTTGCCGCTGCGATGAAGGTGATGCGGGCGAAATCCGTGCAGCAGGCGATCAACGCCGCCACGGATTATGTTGCGCCTGCACAGAACCTCACACTGGTGGACCGCGATACCATCGCCATGAAAACCATCGGCGCCTTGCCGCGCCGCGACGCACAGCACCAGAGCCAAGGCCGTATGCCCAGCCCCGGCTGGATCGCCGCAAACCGTTGGGACGGGATGCTGCCCTACACCGCCAATCCTGAGTTTATCGCCCCCGCTGGCGGCATCCTTGGCAATACCAACAACAAGACCGTCGACCGCCCCTTTCCGAACCACGTCTCCTTTGTCTGGGGTGACACGCAGCGAGTGAAACGCTGGCAGCGGCTGATGCAGAACCGCGAGGTCCACACCCGCGACAGTTTCATCGAAGCGCAACTGGATACCGTCAGCCCCACCGCCCGTTCGCTCTTGCCCTTGATCGGCGCGGAACTGTGGTACACGGGCGAGGCTGCCCCAGATGGCACGCCCGAACGCCAGCGCCAACGCGCGCTGGATCTGCTGGCGGGCTGGTCGGGCGAGATGAACGAACATCTGCCTGAGCCGCTGATCTATGCTGCATGGGTCCGCGCGCTCCAAGACCGTCTGATCCGTGACGAGCTTGGCCCCTTGGCCGAAGAGTTCACCCATGTCCAACCGCTCTTTATCGAACGCGCCTTCCGCGATGTCGGTGGTGCGTCGAAATGGTGCGACGTGCGCCAATCCGCTCCTGTTGAGACCTGTCACGACATGGCCCGCGCCGCGCTGGATGACGCGCTGTTGTGGATCAATGAGACATGGGGAACGCAGCTTGAATCCCTCCGCTGGGGGGACGCGCATCAGGCCACCCATGACCATCCCGTCTTGGGCGAAGTCCCGCTGCTGCGCTATTTCGTGAACATCCGGCAATCGACCTCAGGCGGGGACAATACGCTGCAACGTGGCCTGACGCGTGGCACTGGGAAAGACCCGTTCTTTAACGTTCATGGCGCGGGCTATCGCGGGGTCTATGATTTCGCTGATCCGGATAGTTCGGTCTTTGTCACCTCCACCGGGCAGTCAGGCCACTTCCTCTCCCGGCACTATGACGACATGGCCCAGCTCTGGCGGCGCGGAGAATATATCCCGATGTCGCTGGACGAAGACCTCGCCCGCGCAGCTGCTGTGGGCGTCACCCGTTTGGAGCCTGCCCCATGACCGCCCGTGTGATCTTGCTGAACAAACCCTACGGCGTGCTGTCTCAGTTCACCGACAAAGGCACCGAAGGCAGCAGCCGCCCGACCCTTTCGGCCTATATCGACGAAAAGGGCTTCTATCCGGCAGGACGGTTGGACCGCGACAGCGAGGGGCTGCTGGTATTGACCGACCACGGCCCGCTACAGGCCCGCATCGCGCATCCTAAGTACAAACGGCCCAAAACCTATCTCGTGCAGGTCGAAGGCACGCCCGATGAGGCCGCCTTGGAGGCGTTGCGGAAAGGTGTGGCATTGAAGGACGGCATGACCAAACCCGCCGAGGTCGCACAAATCGACGCGCCGGAAACCCTTTGGCCCCGTGACCCACCGGTGCGTTTTCGCAAGACGGTGCCAGACGCTTGGCTGCGCATCACCATCCGCGAGGGGCGCAACCGTCAGGTGCGGCGCATGACGGCGCATGTGGGGCTACCCACGCTCCGGCTGATCCGCGAAAGCGTCGGCGATTGGGAACTGGCAGGGCTGCGCCCCGGCATGTGGCGCTGGTCAACTGAAACTGGCCGTTAAGTTAGTGCCCGCGTGAGCGCCACGCCTAGGTAAGCGCCCGCGTCAGTGCCACGCCGAGCGTTGCCGACGTGCCCGTCAGCAGCGACCCCCACGTGAAATCGCGTGCCACCATCGCCCATGTCCAATCCTTCAACGTAGCGAGATTGGTGAACTCATAGGTGCCGTAAGCCATCGCCCCGATCAACACACCGTTGCCAAAGACCCAGCGCAGCGAATGGTCCTGCACCAGCGCAGGCCATGCGACGAAGTAGAGCAGCACACCCACGTAGAAGGCGTAGAACACCCCGGCAGGGACGATGCGAAAGTCATCCAGCAGCCAGTTTCCAATGTCACGCTGAAAGACAGGTTTGATGACATAGCTCAGCCCAAGGTAGTCGAGACCAAGGAACAGGATCAAAGTAGCGAAGTAGAGGATCACGAGGGTCATGGCGGCTCCGGTTTGTTTGAGGTTGATATGAAGCGCAGGCGAAGGATTTCGAGATTTAGTTGAGCCAAAGCCGTGCGATGTGGCGAAATGGAGCCAGTTTTCGCCCCCGCCGTCATTTTCTGCTGGATTCCCACCCGCAATCAAAAGCACATAGACGGGGTTTCAGGAGGTCCGGACTTTGCGCAGCACGACACAGCATTCGAAAATCACCCTCGCCCTGATCAGTCTCACCGTTCTGACCGCCTGCGGCGGATCACGCGAGGCACCGCAACCACGTCCTGCGGCGGCAGATGTCGAATGTATGGCGCGGGCGATGTATTTCGAATCCAACCGTTCCAGCTCCAATGGAATGCTCGCCGTGGGCAGTGTGGTGATGAACCGTGTTGAATCGGACCGTTTCCCCAATACCGTCTGCGGCGTGGTAAGCCAGCCTAAACAATTTGCACCGGGCGTGATGACCAAACCGATGAACAAAGGCGCCAACCTTGCGCGGCAAATCGCACAAGAAGTGCTGAGCGGCCAACGGCATCCCAAAGTGTCAAAGGCCAAGTTCTTTCACGCAGCGTGGTACCGGGCGAATTACAACAACATGCATTATGTCGTCACAGCCGGCGGCAACGCTTTTTACGAAAAGCGTCGGCCCGAGCAGGTTACCAACCGACGGCCCTTCCCCGAAGAATAACGCTTAAAGCTGTTGAAAATCGGCTTCCTGTCGCGCGGACCAACGGACGGTGATCTCAAATCCGTCGTCTGTCTGACGCTCGCTCTCAACAACGTCTTGGTCAAACAACCAAGCGCGCTTTTTGCCGTCCGAAAATTCCAGCGTCAGCACCGCCTCGCGTACGGCACCTTGTAACGCTTCGGCGATGACTTCTTGCAGCCTGTCCAGCCCCTCACCGGTGATGGCCGAGATCGCCAGCACATCGTCATTGCGCGCCGCGCGGGCGCGCATGGCCTCGGCGCGGTCTTCGGGCAGCAGATCGAGTTTGTTCCAAACCTCGAAACTACGGGTCTCTTTTGGCACGCCGAGTGAGGCGAGAATATCGCGGACATTCTGGGCCTGCTCTTCGGTCTCGGCGTGGGAGACATCGCGCACGTGGCAGATGATGTCAGCGGCAAGCACCTCTTCGAGCGTGGCGCGGAAAGCGGCGACCAGTTCCGTCGGCAGGTCAGAGATAAACCCAACCGTGTCGCTGAGGATAATCTCCGGCCCGTCGGGCAACACGAGGCTGCGCATGGTGGGGTCCAGCGTGGCAAAGAGCATGTCTTTGGCCATGACCTCAGCCCCGGTCAAGCGGTTGAAAAGCGTGGATTTCCCGGCGTTGGTATAGCCCACAAGCGCGACGATCGGATACGGCACCTTGGCCCGCGCAGCGCGGTGCAGGGCGCGGGTTTTCACGACTTTTTCCAACTGGCGGCGCAGGCGCACCAGTTGGTCGTCGATGGCACGGCGGTCGGCCTCGATCTGGGTCTCCCCCGGACCGCCGACAAAGCCCAAACCGCCCCGCTGCCGTTCAAGGTGGGTCCAGGCCCGCACCAGCCGCGTGCGCTGGTAGTTCAGCGCAGCCATTTCAACCTGCAAGACACCTTCGCGGGTCGCGGCACGGTCGCTGAAGATCTCGAGAATCAGCCCGGTACGGTCGAGCAGTTTGACGCCCCACGCCTTCTCCAAGTTGCGCTGTTGAACAGGTGTTACCGGACCGTCGACCAAAACCAGTTCGACCTCGGCGTCCTTCATCCGCTGGTCCAGCTCTTCGATCTTGCCCTTGCCAAAGAGCATCCCGGCCTGAACCGCGCGCAGCGGCACGACTTCGGCGCCTATGACCTCCAACTCCGGCAGCGCCTCGGCCAAGGCCACGGCTTCGGCCAGCGCGGGCTCAGGCGCGCGCCGGTCGTTGTCGGATTTGATATCAGGATGCAGCACCCAAGCGCGTGTTACGCGGGGCCCGTCACTGTTGTCGATCTGGAAAGTTGGACGGCTCAAGAAGCGTCTTCGCCCTCATAAAGGCTGATCGGCTGGCTTGGCATAATCGTCGAGATCGCGTGCTTATACACAAGCTGGCTTTGACCATCGCGGCGCAGCAGAACGCAGAAGTTGTCGAACCAAGTAATCACACCTTGCAGCTTGACCCCGTTGATCAAAAAGATCGTTACCGGGACTTTCGTCTTGCGCACGTGATTAAGGAACGCATCCTGTAGGTTCTGTCTGTCTGACGCCATCGTAGTCTCGCCTTTGTTCTTGCTGGCGTCCGCGTACCGGACCCCCCCATTAGGCCTGAGTATGGAGCGGGAGGGCGCGAGTTTCCAGACTAAATATCAGTGCGCTAACCCAGACAAAGGGCCGACCGTGTCAGGCGCGCCACAAATTTGGGCTGAGCAGCGCAATAATCGCCAAGGTTTCGAGCCTCCCCAGCACCATTGCACCGCAGAGGATCGCCTTGGCCGCAATGCCCAATTCAATGAGCCGGATCGGTGTGTCGGCAGCATGTTCAATCAGCGGCCCGGTGGTCGAGAGAGTCGCGACCGACATGACCACCGCCGCATCGAAAGGCGTGCCGGTGAGCGTCAGCAGCAGTGTCACCCCGGCCAGCGACATGGCAAAGAGCATGAAGAAAATCCACGCGATAAAGGCGCCGTTGCTTTGCAACCGACGACCTGCGGTACCGGCCCCACTAACCGAATTCGGATACACCAGCCGGTCCATCTCGCGTACACCGTTTTGATAAAGCGCAAAGACCCGCAGTAGTTTCACACCCCCCGCCGTTGTCGCCACTCCGCCGCCGATCAGCGCCAGCCCCATCAGCACCAGCCCCGGCGTGCTCAGGCCAGACCAGCCCTGCGCCTCGATCCAATGCTCTGAGACGAAACCCGTGGTGGTCAGAAAGGACATCACAGTGAAAATCGCCCCCCAAAGCGCATGCAAGGCACGGACCCCATCGACCTCCACCTCGACCTCGAACGCGCCGATCCAATGGCGTGCGAAGAGCAGGAGCGGCACACCCACAACAACCAGAATGCCGATGCGGAATTCCGGGTCGGTCATCAGCCCGCCTTGGGTTGCTGTCACCGTGTCTTTGGAAAAGGTCAGCCGCGACAGGGCGAAGAACATGAACAGCATCATCACGGCCTCGCCCGAGACATTGATCTGCGCCTCTTCAATGCCGCCGATGGGCGAGATGCCCGAGGTCGCCAAGACAGACATCGCATGACAAAGCGCCACCAGCGCGGTCTCGCCGCCAATCACCAGCAAAAGCCACAAAAGCAGGGTCAGCCCGGCATAGATTGGCAAAAGCGTCTGGGTGGTGCGCAGCAGACGTTGGCGCGGGGTGATCCGCCCCACTCGCACACCTCCGCGGTCATCGGGACGGCCGGGCTCGGCCTGTGCGGTCACCTCGAACCCACCCAAATGCAGCGGTGCCAGAATAGCGGAGGCCGCGACCCACATCAGCAGCCCGCCCATCCAGCCCACCTGCGCGCGCCACAAATGCAGCGTGTCGCTGAGCCGTTCGGGATTGTCAAAGACCGTGGCCCCGGTGGTGGTTAGCGCGCTCACCATCTCGAAATAGACATTCACGAACCGCGTCGTCGGCAGTGCTTCCAAAAACGGCACGGCAAAGAACACCGGCAGAAAGACAAAGGCCGACAGCAGCGACAGAAGCGGCCCAAGCGCCCCGTCGAGCGGTTTGCGCCCGGCATGGGCAATGGCAATCAGCGTAAAGGCCACAAGCCCCAACAACCCGGCATAGAGAAAAGCACGGCTGGCAAGATGGTCGTTCATCACCAGCCCGTGAATAGACGGCACGATCATCGACAGGGCCGACACGCCAAACAGTTGCAAGAACAGCGGCAGCTGGGTGATCTCGCGGCGAATTGTGGTCGTTTGCGACACCCTTGCCCCCCAGGTTCAGAAGAAGTCGATCGAGACCTGCAACAGTTGCTCAACCCGCGGCACGTCCTCGGCCAGCGCGAAGAGCGCCACGACATCGCCCTCGTCAATCCGAGTGTTGCCGTGCGGGCGGATCACCTTGTCGTCTTTGCGCAACATGCCAATCAAGACGCCCTCGGGGAAGTCGATCTCGGACACCTTTTTACCCGCCAGCGGCGAGGTCGACAGCACCTCGGCCTCAATCACCTCGGCTTCGGCATCTCCGATGGAATAGACCGCCCGCACCCGGCCATGGCGGATGTGACGCAGGATCGAGCTGACGGTCGTGGCGCGCGGGTTGATATAGGCGTCAATGCCCAGAGGCGTCATCAGCGGCACAAGCGTTGGGTCATTGATCAGCGCGATCACATAGTCGCAGCCCTCGGCCTTGGCCCGCACACAGGCGAGCATATTGGTCTTGTCATCATCGGTCACGGCCAGCATCGCATCGGCGCGGCTGATCCCGGCCTCGGCCAGCAGTGCGGCGTCCAGCCCGTCACCGTTCAGAACAATCGTCCGCTCCAGCGCTTCGGCTGCGCGTTCGGCGCATTTGCGGTTCTTCTCGATCATCTTGGTGCGCACGCGCAGCGGCCCGGCTTCAAGATGCTGCGCCACGGTCAGCCCGACATTGCCGCCGCCGACCAGCACGACACGTTCCTGCTTGGTGGTCTGCTTGCCGAAAATCTCCATCGTGCGGGCGACATCTTCGTGGTGCGAAAAGACATAGCAGTCGTCACCGGGGAACAGCTGATCCTTCGCCTCTGGCGCGAACAACGTGCCATCGCGGCGCACGCCCACGACCACGGCACGCAGGGTCGAGAAGAGATCCGTCAACTGCCGCAGCGGCGTGTTCACCACCGGGCAGTCTTCGTCAATCGTGATGCCCAGCAGTTGCGCCTGCCCGTCCATAAAGACTTCGGTATCAAAAGACGCGGGCGCGCTGAGGCGTTGCAGGGCGGCGGTGGCCACTTCCATTTCAGGGCTAATCACTACATCGATGGGCATGTGATCGCGGCGGTAGAGGTCAGAGTAAATCGCGTCGAGATAGGACTGGCTGCGCAAACGGGCGATCTTGCGGTTGATGCCGAACACCGAATGCGCGACCTGACAGGTCACCATATTGACCTCATCGGAATAGGTCGCGGCGATGATCATCTCGGCGTCCCGCGCTCCGGCGCGGTCGAGCACATCGGGGTAGCTTGCAAAACCCGCGATGCCCTGCACATCCAGCGTATCGGTGGCGCGGCGGATCAACTCGGCATTGCTGTCGACAACGGTGACATCGTTGCGTTCCCCGCTAAGGTGCCGGGCGATCTGCCAGCCCACCTGCCCTGCGCCGCAAATGATGATCTTCATAAAGGCTTCCTTACCCTTGGCCTTGGTTCAAGCCGCGGTCATATCAGGTCGGTTAGATGGCATGACAGATGGGTTGGCAAGGGTCAAATCAATTGTCATTGCCGCGAGAGAGGCGCATGATGTGGCCATGAAACCGATCTCGCTCCGCCCCGCCCGCACCCGCTTTGCTCTTGCCCTATTTGGCTTGGGCGTGGCCGCCTGCGCGCCGCTGAACACCTATTACAAACCCGGCGCCAATGTGGCGCAGGTCAATCGCGCCACCACCGCCTGCGAAGTACAAGCGCTGCGCGATGTGCCCGTCTCAACGCAGGTACGTCGCACGCCGCCGCGCTATATCCCGCCGCGCCGAAGCTGCGATTCCAATAACAATTGCACCACCACCGGCGGGTTTTATGTCCCCGGTGAGTTGATCACCTTTGACCCTAATACCGAACTGCGCAAACGGGTTGAGACGCAATGTATGGCCGACCGAGGCTATGCGCCCGTGTCGATCCCCGCCTGCCCCGGCAGTGTCGCCCGCGCAGCCCCGGTACAGGCCACCACGACCCTGCCTGCGTTGAACCCAAAGTCCTGTGTGATCCGTAACTCGGATGGCTCCTTTCAGATCGTCACGCGCGGGTGAGGTTGGGATGCGAGGGGCCAGCCCCTCGCATCCCGGGGGTATTGTGGGCCAAAAAGAACCTTAGCCCGTCGCTTCGACCTCTTCGTCCACATGCGCCACGCGAACACCGGCTTTAGCTGAAGTCACAACGCCGAGCGATTTCAATTTGCGGTGCAAGGCGCTGCGTTCCATGCCGACGAAATTGGCCGTGCGGCTGATGTTGCCGCCGAAACGGTTGATCTGGGTCAGCAGATATTCCCGTTCAAAGGCTTCGCGGGCCTCGCGCAGCGGCAAAGTGGCCAAGGCACCGGACAGGACCACGCGGCCCTCTTCGCCGCCGCTGCCGTCCTCTTCGCCGGGCAGTTCGCGGGCCTCGATCGGGCCGGAGCCATCGCCGAGGATCAGCACGCGCTCGACGAGGTTTTTCAACTGGCGCACGTTGCCGGGCCAAACCATCGTCTGCATCAGCGCCACGGCATCTTCTGTCAGGCTGCGTTGGGGGAGACCTTGAGAGGCATTGAACTCTGCGATGAAATGTTCCGCCAGAAGCGGGATGTCTTCGCGGCGTTCTTCAAGCGACGGCACGGCAATTGGGACCACGTTCAGACGGTGGTAGAGTTCTTGACGGAAGGTATCGGCCTTAATCGCCTGATCCAGATCGCGGTTGGTCGAGGAGATCACGCGCAGGTCAACGCGCACCTTGTCGGTACCGCCGACGCGGGTGAATTGCTGGTCCACTAGAACGCGCAGGATCTTGGACTGGGTGCCAAGCGGCATGTCAGCGACCTCGTCAAAATAGATTACCCCGCCGTGGGCCTGTTCCAGCAGACCGGGTTCCACCCCACGATCCGACGTTTCGCGGCCAAAGAGGACTTCTTCCATCCGGTCTGGGGCCACCCCGGCGCAGTTCACCGTCACAAAGGGGGCTGAGGCGCGGGCGGAATTGGCGTGGATGTAGCGTGCGGCCACTTCTTTGCCGGACCCTGCTGGACCGGTCAGCATCACGCGGCCATTGGATTTGGTGACCTTGTCGAGTTGGCTTAGCAAAGCACGGTAGGGCGCGGAGGTGCCGATCATCTCGGCGGTTGTCGTGTCGCGGCGCTTGAGGGTCTGGTTCTCGCGGCGCAGGCGGGAAGTTTCCATGGCGCGACGGATCACCACCAGAAGCTGGTCGATGTTGAAGGGTTTTTCGATAAAATCGTAAGCCCCCTGTTTGATCGCCGCCACCGCAATCTCGATATTGCCATGGCCCGAGATGATAACCACCGGCACATCCGGGTTGTCGCGTTTCACGGTTTTAAGGATGTCGATCCCATCCATCCGGCTGTCTTTCAGCCAAATGTCGAGAATGATCAGCGCCGGAGCTTCACTGTTGATCGCGCCCATCGCCTCGTCAGAGTTTCCGGCCAGCCGGGTGGCAAAACCTTCGTCCTGAAGAATATCCGAGATCAACTCACGGATGTCGCGTTCGTCATCTACAATCAGAATATCACTCATCTGCCTTGTCCCCTTGTTGCGGTGTTATATCGGCGGCCAAGGGCAGTGTGATCACCGCCATGGCGCCTTGGTGGTCCTGCCCGTCAAAAGCAGGCGCGGTTTCGAGCGTCAGGCTGCCGCCATGTTCCTCGATAATCTTTTTCACGATAGGCAGACCCAGCCCGGTGCCTTCGCTGCGTGTGGTCACATAGGGCTCAAACAGGCTGGCGCGATCTTCGGGCAGGCCGATGCCATTATCCGCGATGGTGATGCAAACCTGCTGATCCTTGGTGTAAAGCGCCACGCGGATTTGCGGCACCAGCCCTTCGGGGGCGCCTTTCTTCGTCAGCGTTTCGATGGCTTCTCCGGCGTTCTTGACCAGATTGGTCAGTGCCTGAGAGATCATCGTGGCATCTAGTTCGGCCACGACGGGCGCATCGGGCAGGTCCATGTCGATGCGAACGTCCTCCTGCCGGGTTTGCTGCAAAAGCACCGCATCGCGCAGCAGGTCCGTGATGTCCTGACGACTGGTTTCAGGCTCCGGCATACGGGCGAATTTGGAGAACTCATCTACGATCCGACGCAGATCACCAGTTTGGCGGATGATCACCCCGGTCATCTGTTCGAGCGCTTCGTCGTCGCCTTCGGCCATCTTGGGGCCAAACTTGCGTTTGATCCGCTCGGCGCTAAGCTGAATTGGCGTCAATGGGTTCTTGATTTCATGCGCGATGCGGCGCGCGACATCGCCCCATGCGGCCATGCGCTGCGCGCTCACCAGATCGGTCACATCGTCAAAGGCTACGACATAGCCTTCCAGATCGCCATTCTTGGCGCGGCGTGTCGCCATGCGCACCAGCAGGTTTTCCATCGCGCCCTGACGGGAGACTTTCACCTCAGCCTGCGCCACTTCGCCTACGGCAGTCTTGACGGTTTCAAACAACGGCCCGAACTCTGGCACGGCTAAGGTCAGCGGCAGGCTTTGCTGTTCTTCTGACCAATCGAGCAGGCGCATGGCAGAGCGGTTCACAAAGGTAACGCGGCCTTCGGGGTCCAGCCCCACCACGCCGGAAGTTACGGAACTCAACACGGAATCGAACAAGCGGCGGCGGCGCTCAATCTGGTCGGTATTCTCCAGCAGGGTTTCGCGCTGGCCTTTGAGCTGCCGCGTCATCTGGTTGAAGTAGCGCCCCAGCATCGCGATCTCATCGTCGCCCTCCTCTTCGCGCACCTGCACGTTCAGATCCCCCGCGCCGACCTGCTGTGCCGCGCCAGTAAGCCGCCCCACCGGGCCAGACAGACGTTCGGCAAACCACAGGCCAAGCCACACAGCCGCAAGGATCAGGATCACCGCAAAGCCCAGATAAACAAGCGCAAATTCAAACAACAGCCGACCGCGTTCGGATTCAAGCTGTTGGTAAAGCCGCACCGTTTCCTTGGTCTCGTCCAGCAGCGATAGGATGTCGCCATCCACCGCGCGGGAAACATAGAGGTAGCGGTCGACATAGGCCTCCATCGGCACCAACGCGCGGAATTCGTTGTTGGGCCAATCCTCAATGACCAAGATGCCCTCTTCGGCAGCCGTGGCGATCTGCTCTTCTGTCGGGGCTTCGAAATCGAACAGATAGGATCGATCCCCCCGCGCCCGAATTTGGGCGGTGCTGTCGATCAGGAACGCCTCGCGCAGCCCGCGTTGGATCTGGCGCTGCCCTTCACCCAAAAGCTCGCTGTCGCTCAAGCCGATGCCTTGAGCGCGCGCGGCGGCAATGCTGCGGGCAAGGGTCTGGGCGTCTGAGATCAAATCTTCCCGCTGCTCAGCCTCATAGGCTTCGGCTGCCGCCAGCGAAGAGCCGACCACACCGCTCACCCGGTCGGAAAACCAGCCCTCAAGCCCGACATTCACCGTGAGCCCGGCAAAAATCGCCACGGTCACCGTCGGGATCAACGCCATCAGCGCAAACACCCCGGTCAACCGCAGGTGCAGACGCGAGCCTGCTGATTTCGCCCGACGGGCCGAGATCAGCCGCCCGACTTGGATCAACACCAGCGCCGCGACCAGCAGCACATAGACCAGATCAGTAAGTAGGATGAGGCGCAGGTTGAAGGTATCCGCCCCCTGCCCCAAGGGGCCGAGCGCCAGATAGGTGGCAAGCGCCAGCACAGGGCCGAGCACCACCAGCCCGAATGTGGACCAATTGCGCAGCCGTTTGACGCGCCTTAGCCGTCCCAAACGCTCAAGTTTGAACCTGCGTGACCGGGTTGCCACCCGCGTACCTCATCGATTTTGTGATGCATTGCTGCACCAACCGCCATTTTATGTGGTCCTGATCGGGATAGTTCCCCGATGGCCACGCTTATGTGGCTCTTTTACATCATCTTGCGGCCCCGTGTCACCTCTATATCGAGGTCGGTGATCTTTTTGCGCAAAGTATTTCGGTTAATTCCCAATAAAGTCGCGCATTTGGCCTGATTGCCTGCCGTTGCGGCAAGGGCGATTTCAATCAGTGGCAATTCAACTTCACGCAGAATACGCGCATAGAGACCGGGCGGCGGCAGCATGGCACCGTGCAGATCGAAATAGCGTTGCAGGTGACGTTCAACCGAAGCCCCCATCCGCTCGTTATCCGCCTCTTTGCGCAGCGGCGCACGGCTGGCTTCAGCGCCGAGCAGTCGGGTCACATCCCCCTCGGACACCTCACCGCCGAGGCAAGTCTGCGCAAGCTGACGGACCGTATGCTCAAGCTCGCGCACATTGCCGGGCCACGGCGCCTTTTGCAGCGCACGACCAGCGGAGTCAGACAAAGAGACATGCGGCGCGGCGCTCTGTTGGCTCAGAAAATGCGCCGCGAGCAGCGGGATATCCTCAACCCGATCCCGCAGGGCGGGCAGGTCAATCGTCATGGCCGTCAGGCGAAAATACAGATCGCGGCGCAAGCCGCCTTCCTCCAGCGCAGCCTCCAGATCGGCCTGACTGGTGGCGATGAAGCGCGGCGCGTCGGTGCTCTGTTCCTTAGCGGTGCAGATGTCCAACATCCGAACCAGCCGCGCCTGATGCTCCGGTGCCAGATCGGCCAATTCGTCGATCATCAGCGTGCCGCCGCGCAGCCGCGCCAAAAGCTGCGCGGGACCGTCCACATCGGCCAAATCCGTCTCGCTTAAGGTGAGAAACGGCAGACGCCCTCGGTCGGACAAATCATGGATCGCCCGCCCGATCAGAGACTTTCCTGTACCACTCTCACCGCGGATCAAGACCGGCACGTCGCTGTTCAGCACCTGCGCCACGCGGCGGTAGAGTGCCTGCATGACCGCCGTGCGCCCGATCAGGGGCAGCTCCTCACCCTCGGCCCCCGCGTCATCCAAGGCAGCCCCCTTCCGGCGGGGCAGCTTCGCGCTTTGCTCCAATGCCAGCGCGGTGCGTTTCATCAGGTCCGGCAGGTCAAAGGGTTTAGGTAGATAGTCAAAGGCGTCGGCCTCATTCGCCTTGATTGCGGTCATGATCGTGTTCTGCGCCGAGATCACGATCACCGGCAGGCCGGGGCGGTCCTGCGCAATTTTCGGCAGCATCTCCAACCCGTTGCCATCCGGCATGATGACATCCGAAATCACCGCATCGCCTTTGCCCTCAGCAACCCACCGCATCAATGTGGTCAGGCTTGAGGTCGCATGGACCTTGCAGCCTGCGCGGGTCAGCGCTTGGGTCAGAACAGTGCGGATCGTGCGGTCGTCGTCGGCGACGAGGATGGTCCCGTCCATGTCAATTCTCCTGAAGGTCAGCCGCCATGGCGCGCGGCAGTGAAATGCGAAAGGCGGTGCGTCCGGGCGCGGAGGCGACCGAAATCCAGCCGCCGTGGTCCGAGATGATCTTGCTCACCAGCGCCAGCCCCAACCCGGTGCCGTTCTCGCGGCCCGAAACGAAAGGGTCAAAGACATCGGCGCGGATATGCTCCGGCAGGCCGGGGCCATCGTCGATCACCTCGATCTGGAGCGGCAGTGGCTGGCCATCGCCCCCGGCGCGGCGCAGGCGGAAACCGTGTTCGTAAAAACTGCGCAGCCGGATCGTTCCACCAGATGGCCCTGCGGCCTCGCAGGCGTTGCGAATGAGGTTAGACAGAACCTGCATCAGCTGGTCTTTATCCCCAAGCGCGGGGGGCAATGAGGGATCGTAATCCTCGACAATCTTCATATGCGCGCCAAACCCCAGCAGCGCCGAGCGGCGGGCGCGGTCAAGCACATCATGTAGGTTCACCGCGCGACGCTCTGGCGCAGTGAGGTTGCCGAATTGTTCGACCTGCTCCAGCAGTTTCACGATCCGACGGCTTTCGGCCACGATCAAATCGGTGAGTTCCAAATCTTCCGGCCCAAGATTCATCGACAAAAGCTGCGCCGCCCCTGTGATCCCCGCCAGTGGGTTCTTAATCTCATGGGCGAGCATCTCCGCCATGCCGATCGCGGATTTGGCAGCGGATTTGACGCTGTGGTCTTGGGTCACCCGTCCGGCCAATTCCCGTGGGGTGATCATCAAGATCATCTGTCCCGCGCTGCCCGCCAAAGGCGCAATTTGCAAGCCACATTGCATCGGCGCACGCTGTATCGCGCCCACATCTACGTCATTAACAAAGAGGGGCGTTCCCTGTGCGCGGGCGCGGGCGAATGCGGCCTCAAGGGTCTGATCCACTGCAATGAGCTGCCAGATCGGCACCCCGCGTGCGCTTCGGGCAGAGGTGTTCAAAAAGCCTTCGGCGGCGGGGTTGAGATCATCGACCCGGTCATCCTCGGCGACCAGAAAGGCAGGCACCGGCAGGGAGGTCCAGATCGGTGGCTCCTGCGCCGGAGCGCTCATGCCGCGACCGCGTGGTCTGCGTCCATCGCCGCGGCGATCAGGGAAAAGGTCGTCTTGGCGTCCCGCGCTGTCAGCAAGGCACGCCGCAGATCGGCGGGGGTGCCCGCGTGATCCATATACCAGCCCAAATGTTTGCGCGCGACACGCCCCCCAAGGTCGGGGCCGTAGAACTGCAACATCGCCTCGAAATGCTCAGACACCATTTCGGCCAGCGCGACCCTCGTGGGCACCACAGGCGCGCGGTGGTTGTAAAGGTCATGGGCAATCTGCGCCAGCAGCCAAGGCCGCCCCTGCGCACCGCGCCCCACCATGACCCCATCGGCCCCCGAAAGCGCCAGCGCCTCCCGCGCGTTCTGGCTGCTGGTGATATCGCCATTTGCAATGACAGGCACCGAAACCGCTTCTTTCACCGCCCGGATAGCCGCCCAATCGGCACGGCCCTTATAGAACTGACAGCGGGTGCGGCCATGAATGGTGACCATCTGAACCCCCGCCTCTTCGGCCCGTTTGGCGATTGACGCGGCGTTAAGCATGTCGTCGTCCCAGCCCAGCCGGGTCTTGAGCGTGACCGGCACCTTGACTGCGCCGACCACAGCCTCAATCAGCCGCAGCGCATGGTCGGGCGTTTTCATCAGTGCCGAGCCAGAGGCGCCCTGTGTCACCTTTTTGGCCGGACAGCCCATGTTAATATCAATGATCTCGGCCCCCATCGCTTCGACCATCCGCGCCGCCTCTGCCATGGGCGCAGCCTCGCGTCCGGCCAGTTGCACCGATGTGCCGACCACGCCAAGACCCAATTCCGCCTTTTCACGCGTGCCGGGACGGCGGCTCAGCAACTCCTGACTGGCGACCATCTCAGAGACGACCAGACCCGCACCGAATTTTGCCACCAAGCTGCGATAGGGCAGATCAGTGATCCCCGCCATCGGCGCCAGCAAAACCGGAGGGGTGAAGTTCAAGGCATCGGCAGTCACGTGGTTAATCCTTCTACGGTCCTTGCTGTGTAGTCCCTCGGCAGCGCGGCCTCAACAAATCCTACTGGAAAACCCGCCTTGCCGCACGCCACTGCCTAAAATTTAGGCAGCGCGCTTAGATTGCACAGTGCCGCCGCTTTGCCTAGACAGAGCCATGCTTTTTATCCTGCCCTTCGCCATAGAAAGACTGCCGCAATGAGCATCGCTGCCTTGATTGTCGCCGCAGGTCGTGGCCGTCGCGCCGGTGGGCCGGCCCCCAAACAATGGCAACCGCTTGCCGGGGCGCGGGTGATCGACCACACGCTCGCGGCGTTCCAAGCGATGCCGCAGATTACCGAGATTGTGCTCGTCCTGCATGAGGACGACATGCACAATGCGCCCGCTTTCAGCGCCAAGGGCATCACCGTCACCACCGGCGGGGCCGAGCGATCTGCCTCCGTAGAGCGCGGGTTGGCGGCGATAAAGACCGCCAGCAAAGTGCTGATTCACGACGCCGCCCGCCCCTGTGTCAGCGCTGAGGTCATCCAAGGCGTGATCGACGCGCTTGCCCAACATCAAGCTGCCGCCCCCGGTCTGCCTGTTAGCGATGCCCTGTGGCAAGGAACCGACAAGGTGGTCACCGGCACGCAAGACCGCAGCCAGTTATACGCGGCGCAAACCCCGCAGGGTTTTGACCTCGACGCGATCCGCGCCGCCCACGCCGCCTATGAAGGCACCGCCGCCGATGATGTCGAAGTCGCCCGCGCGGCGGGGCTGCGGATTGCCATTACCCAAGGCAGCGCAGATAACTTGAAAATCACCCGGCCCGAGGATTTTGCCCGCGCCACCCGCCTATTGGAGACCCGCATGGATATTCGCACCGGCAACGGATTTGACGTTCACGCCTTTGGCCCCGGAGACCATGTGACCCTCTGCGGTGTCGATATTGCCCATAGCCACGGGTTGGTCGGCCATTCTGACGCCGATGTCGCGCTGCACACGGTCACCGATGCGATCTACGGGGCGCTGGCGCGCGGTGATATTGGCCAGCATTTCCCACCCAGTGATCCGCAGTGGAAAGGCGCGCGCAGTGACATTTTCCTGCGTCACGCAGCAGAGCTTGCCCGCGAGATGGGCTTTACCCTCACCCATGTGGATTGCACATTAATCTGCGAAACACCCAAGATCGGCCCCCATGTCGCCCCGATGCGGGCCTCTATGGCGGAAATGCTGGGGATTGAGGTCGACCGCGTCTCCGTCAAAGCGACCACCAGTGAACGCCTTGGCTTTACCGGACGCGGCGAAGGCATCGCTTGTATGGCCACAGTCACTCTGGTGAAAACATGAACCCGGCGCATCTGATCGCCACGCTGATTGGCGTCGGCCATATCCGCCCCGCGCCCGGCACTTGGGGGTCGCTGATCGCCCTGCCCTATGCTTGGCTGTTGCATGTGATTGGAGGGTTTCCGCTTTTGATCATCGGCTTGCTCGTCGCCTTCCCCGCAGGATGGTGGGCGACGGCACGCTACACAGCCGGTGGTGCAGACCATGACCCGTCAGAGGTCGTGGTGGATGAATTGGTTGGCCAATGGATTGCATTGCTGCCGCTGTCCTATGCAGCGTGGTCGATGCAAATTCCGATCCTCGCCATGTGGCCGGGCTGGATCGCTGCTTTTGCGCTGTTCCGGCTCTTTGACATCTGGAAGCCGCTCATCATTGGCTGGGCTGACCGTCAAGGTGGCCCGCTGGGTGTTATGCTCGACGATATCTTTGCCGGGGTTTTCGCGGCTCTGGGCGTCATGGCGCTCGCCGCGCTCTACCACGGGGTGCTGTAGATGAGCATTGCCGCGCGACTGCTCAACAAAGCTAAGGAAACGGGTGCCATGGTCGCCTGCGCCGAAAGCTGCACCGGTGGGATGCTCGCCGCGGCACTCACTGACTTGCCGGGGTCTTCGGCGCTGCTTGATCGGGGGTTTGTCACCTATACCAACGCGGCCAAAGTGACGATGCTGGACGTCCGCCAAGAAACGCTCGCCAAATTCGGTGCGGTATCAGAACAGGTCGCTAAGGAAATGGCCGCAGGGGCTTTGGCCCATTCAGACGCGCAGATCGCCGTCTCCATCACCGGAATCGCTGGTCCCGGTGGGTCTGAACACAAGCCCGAAGGCCGCGTTTGCTTCGGGCTTGCAACCCCCTCAGGGATTGAAACGGAAACTGTTGAGTTCGGCCCCCAAGGTCGCGACGCCGTCCGCCTTGCCGCCCGCGATCATGCGCTGACGCTGCTTTTACGAGGCTACGCCAAGCCTGCCCTCTAGCTGCCGGTGCTTTTCTGCGGCCCATAAAGCGCTTTTGCCCGCGCCTCAAAAGCGCGCACAATCCGCAGCATCGCCTCGTTAAAGACGACGCCGATGATTTTTTGCAAAATCGCGCTCTTAAACTCGAAATCGACAAAGAAATGCACCTGACAGCCTTCGAGGTTATCCTCAAAATGCCAGTTTGATTTCATATACTTAAACGGGCCGTCGAGGTATTCCGTATCGATCTTCTTGGCCTCGGGCCACAAGACCACGCGGCTGGTGAACCGCTCGCGGAACACCTTGAAGGAGATCACCAGATCAGCCTCCATCACACGGTGATCACCCCGGTCTTCGTCGCTGCGAATGCGTGCCGCAGCGGTCCAGGGCAGAAATTCAGGATAGCGCCCCACGTCAGCGACCAGATCATACATCTGTTGAGCGCTATAGGGCAGTTGGCGGGTCTCAGAATGGGTGGGCATTGCGTTCCGTTACATTGCGGGTTACCCCCTATCTCACTGTTCGATCCCGTAGATTCAAGGGCAAACCATGGCACAACGGCCTTACGTCATCGATGAAATGATCTCGGCCAAGGCCATCGCGGCCCGGATCGAGAACCTTTGCCGCGAAATTCACGACGAATTCGACGGCACGGACAAACTGATTGTTGTGGGGCTGCTGCGCGGGTCTTTCGTGTTCATTGCCGATCTTGTGCGTGAACTCGACCTGCCCATCGAAGTCGATTTTCTTGAGGCTTCGAGCTATGGCGACGCGATGGAAAGCAGCCGCGAAGTGCGCATCCTCAAAGATTTGCGTGGCGCGATTGAAGGCCGTGATGTTTTGGTCGTCGAAGACATCGTCGACACCGGCCACACCTTGCATCATGTCACCAATCTGCTGCGATCGCGCGAGCCTGCGCGGCTGAAATCCATCGCTCTGCTCGACAAACCCACCCGGCGCGAGGTGGACCTCAAGGCCGATTGGACGGGCTTTGAAATACCGGATGAGTTCGTTGTGGGCTATGGCATCGACTTTGCCCAACGCAACCGCAACCTGCCCTTTATCGGTAAGGTACGCTTTACCTGATGGACCCGCGTTGGCTGATGCGCATGTCGCTTTGGCTGCGCAACCCGCCTTCTCTTGCCCGCGTGATACTGGTTTTTGCGGTCATCGCCGCAACCCTTGCCATAGGGCTGATCGAATGGCTGGGCTATTGGCCGGACTGGGCCACCGCCGAACGGGTGCCGCGCCGTTTCTGACGGCGCCCCTTCGCCCCTCCCGCTCATCACATTTTTGTTTTTTGCAGGTCGCCTTGGCCGTGTTAGGCTGCGGCAACAAAAGGGAGAGAACCATGCATTTGACCAAGAGCATTACCGCCATCGGCCTCGGCGCCATTATGATTGCCACCACCGGCTTTGCCGCGAGCCATAGCGAAAAGGCCGCCAAGGCAGCAGTGGGTGCGCGTCACGCGCAGATGCAGTTAATCGCCTACCATACTGGAATTCTGGGTGGCATGGCCAAGGGTGAAACAGACTATGACGCCGAAATGGCGCGGGTCGCGGCCGCCAACCTGCATGCTGCCGCCAGCCTTGAGCCATCCAGTCTTTGGCTCGAAGGCACCGAACAAGGCGCGGTGGAAGGCTCCCGCGCCAAGGCTGAAATCTGGAGCGATATGGACGGGTTCACCAACGCGCTCAAAACCCTGCAAACCGCCAGTGCCGAGATGATGGACATGGCAGGCACGGATCTTGATGCGCTCAAGGCGGGCATGGGCGGGGTCGGCAAAGCCTGTGGCGCCTGCCACGATGATTACCGCGGCCCCAAGAACTAAACCTTGCGCAGCGTTGTTACTGTCGTTTTGGCCTGTGCCGTTCTCGGCGCGGGCCTTGGCTGGGGGCTGACCCGGCCCGAACCGCTTGACCAAAGCTATGGCGCGGGGCTGACCGCTGACCCAGACGCTGGCGCGCTAATCTTTGCTGCGGGCGGCTGCGTGTCCTGTCATGCCGCGCCGGAAAGCGAGGGTGAGGCGCGTTTGGTGCTTGCGGGTGGCCTGCCTTTCGCAAGCGACTTTGGCACCTTTTATGCGCCCAATATCTCATCCGATCCAGATCACGGCATTGGAAACTGGACCCTGCCAGAGTTTGCCCGCGCGGTAACGCAGGGTGTCTCGCCGGAAGGGCAGCATTACTACCCCGCCTTTCCCTATACCGCCTACGGTCATCTGGCCCCGCAGGATGTCACAGACCTCTTTGCCTATATGCAGACCCTCCCGGCCAGTAGCACCCCCAGCAAGCCGCATGATGTCGGTTTTCCCTTTAACGTTCGGCGGGGGCTGGGCCTGTGGAAAGTGCTTTTTGCCAAGGATGACTATGTGCTGGCAGGCGACCCTGACGCGCAGGTTGCGCGCGGGCGCTATCTGGCCGAAGGGTTGGCCCATTGCGGTGAATGTCACACGCCGCGCAATGCGCTTGGGGCGCTGGACCACAGCGCTTGGCTGACCGGGGCGCCAAACCCCTCGGGCAAAGGCAAAATCCCCGGCATTACCCCCGCGCAGCTGGACTGGTCAGAAGCTGATTTGGTTGAATATTTCACCTCCGGCTTCACGCCTGAATATGACAGCGCCGGGGGCGAGATGGCCGAGGTGGTCAGCAACCTTGCACAATTGCCTGAAAGCGACCGCGAAGCCATCGCGGCCTATCTCAAAGCCCTGCCCGGCGGCTGACGCCGGGCCGCAGTTTTAAGCCAACCCCAGCTTGCGATTGCGCGCTTCACGCAGACGGGCAAAGTCATCGCCCGCGTGATAGGACGAGCGCGTCAGCGGCGATGCGGAAACCATTAAGAACCCCTTGCCATAAGCGGCCTTTTCGTAAGAGGCGAACTCTTCCGGTGTCACGAAACGGTCCAGCGCGTGATGTTTCGGCGTGGGCTGTAGATACTGACCGATGGTCAAGAAATCGATGTTAGCAGCGCGCATGTCCTCCATCACCTGAATGACCGCTTGGCGGTCTTCGCCCAACCCAACCATGATGCCGGATTTGGTGAACATCGACGGGTCCAGTTCCTTGACCCGCTGCAGCAGACGCAAGGAGTGGAAGTACCGCGCACCGGGGCGCACCTCAGGGTAGAGGCCCGGCACCGTCTCAAGGTTGTGGTTGAACACATCGGGCCGCGCCTCGACCACCTGCTCCAGCACAGATGGGTCACAGCGGATGAAATCCGGCGTCAGAATCTCGATCGTGGTGTTTGGACTGCGGTGGCGCACGGCGCGGATGGTCTGTGCGAAATGCTCGGCGCCGCCGTCTTTGATATCGTCACGGTCGACCGAGGTAATCACCACATGGTTCAGCCCTAGCTTCGCCACTGCATCGGCGACCCGGCCCGGCTCGAACACATCCAGCGCCTCTGGCGGTTTGCCCGTCGCGATGTTGCAAAAGGTACAGGCACGGGTACAGACCTCGCCCATGATCATCATCGTGGCGTGGCCTTGGCTCCAACATTCGCCTACGTTGGGGCAGCCCGCCTCTTCGCAGACCGTGACCAGCTTATTGTCGCGCATAATCCGCGCCGTTTCGGCATAGCCTTTGCCACCGGGGGCCTTCACCCTGATCCAACTCGGCTTTTTCGGCTGGGCATTGTCAGGTTTACGCGCTTTTTCGGGGTGGCGCTGTTCGGGTATCTTCAGATCGCGCATGGCTGGCCTCTGATCATTGTGTCGCAGTCTCTCTATCATAGTCACTGGGCCGATGACCACCAGCACCGATATTCGCAGGCGCAACGCAGCCTTGCATCTCTGGCAAACCGTTATGTCGCTGTTCTTATGCGGTTTTATGCCGCGATTAACGAACCGTGCAGTTGCAGCATTGCGAAAGTTGAAGACCCTTCTTATATCCGCTACCAAGCCACGAAGAATCCATTTTGAGAAAGAGAGACGCGATGAAACCCGGTATTCAAGTTCCCAACGTCACCTTCAAAACGCGCGTGCGCGATGAAAGCATCGGCGGCGACAACCCCTTCCGCTGGGAAGACAAGACCAGCGATGACTTTTTCAAGGGCAAGCGCGTCGTCCTGTTCTCCCTCCCCGGTGCCTTCACACCGACATGCAGCACCTACCAGCTGCCTGGCTTTGAGAACAACTTTGCCGCATTCCAAGAGCAGGGCATCGACGCGATCTACTGCCTGTCGGTCAACGACAGCTTTGTGATGAACAAGTGGAAAGAGATGCAGGGCGTCAAGAACATCGACGTGATCCCTGACGGTTCGGGCGAGTTCACCCGCCGCATGGGCATGTTGGTGGCCAAAGACAACCTCGGCTTCGGCGCACGTAGCTGGCGCTATGCGGCCATCATCAACGATGGCAAGATCGAAGCATGGTTCGAAGAGCCCGGCATCTGCGACAACCACAGCGAAGACCCTTACGGCGTGTCCAGCCCCGAGAATGTGCTGGAATACCTCGCCAACGCCCGCAAAACAGAAGCGGCGTAAGCCAAGTCAATGGATCAGGCCAACCTTGGCCTGATCCGCTGCCCGACCCAGCTTTTACAGCAAACGGCGCGTCCGTTCGGTCATCCCCTCCCCGACTTCTTTTAACGTTTCAGCCAGTTGCGTGACCCATCCGCCACCGGGGGTTTCTGCACGCCGCACCAAGCCGATCTGCCGTGCGGGCTCGGGCGTGGCAAACCGATGCAGCCGCAACCCCGGTGCCGCGTCCAACTCGGTGCGGGCGGCGATTTCGGGCATCAAGGTCATGCCAAACCCAGCCTCAACCAGCCGCGACAGGGTTGCGAGAGATGACGCCCCCGTGTGAATGCCGGCCTGTGTGCGATCCCGCTGACACACCTCTAGCGCTTGGTCGGTCAGGCAGTGGCCATCTTCTAATAACATCAGGGGGGTTCGGGTCAGCTCTGTGGGGCGGGTGACCATCGGCCCCGCCATGCGTTCAGCCGAACCAGCGAGCAAGAAGCGGTCCTCAAACAGCGGTGTCTCGGCCATGCCTGCCTCTCCGGACGGCAGCGCCATGACTGCGGCGTCCAAGGCCCCTTTGCGCAGGTCGGCAAGCAACACCTCCGTCTGCGCCTCGCGCACTTCGACCCGCAACGAAATATCCCGCGATCTAAGGGCAGCCAGAACGCCGGGCAGCAGATAAGGCGCAACCGTGGGGATCAATCCAAGGTTCAACGTGCCCGCCAACCCCACCTGCGCACGAGCTGTCGCCTCAAGCAATTTGGCTTGACGCAGGATATCATCAACGCGGCCCAGAACCTCCCGCCCTAATGGCGTGAGAACCGACAGGCGGCTTTGCCGTTCAATTAAAGGCCCCCCAAGTGCGGCTTCCAAACTGCGAATTTGAACCGACAATGCGGGTTGTGAGATATGACAAGCCGCTGCCGCACGGCCAAAATTGCCGAGCGTGGCGAGAGCGCGGAAATATTCGAGTTGTTTTAGCGTGAAGTTCATAACCTTTTCCTATCGAAAAGTTATAAAACTGCAATTGGAAATTATAAACAAGATCGGTCATGCTGCTGGCAGACACTAGCAGAGGGGACTTCGAGATGAGCAAACGTCTGACCACCACCGCCGGCGCACCGATGCCGACCAATGACACCAGCAAGACCGCCGGCAGCCGTGGCCCGATCCTGCTGGACGATTACCAGTTGATCGAAAAGCTCGCCCACCAAAACCGAGAGCGGATTCCCGAACGCGCCGTCCACGCCAAGGGCTGGGGCGCGGAAGGGACATTTACCGTGACCCATGACATCAGCGACTACACCTGCGCTGCGATCTTTTCGGAAGTGGGCAAGACCTGCGAAATCCTGTCGCGCTGGTCCACCGTGGCGGGTGAGTTGGGCGCGGCGGACAGTGAGCGCGACGTGCGCGGCTTCTCGATCAAATTCTACACCGAAGAAGGCAACTGGGACGTTGTTGGCAACAACACCCCGATCTTCTTTGTGCGTGATGCCTATAAGTTCCCGGACTTCATCCGCACCCAAAAACGCCACCCGCGCACCAATCTGCGCTCGCCCGAGGCGATGTTCGACTTCTGGGCCGCGCAGCCTGAATCGGTCCACCAGGTCACCATCCTGATGTCTGACCGTGGCATCCCCGTGAACCCGATGCATATGCATGGCTACGGCAGCCACACCTATTCGATGTGGAACGCCAAGGGCGAGCGTCATTGGGTGAAGTTCCACTTCCGCTGCCAGCAGGAAATCCGCAACCGCACCAATGAGGATGCGGAAAAGCTGATCGGCGCGACGCGCGAGAACTTCCAAGAGGATCTCTTTAACGCCATCGAAGAGGGCAACTTCCCTAAATGGGAACTCAATATCCAAGTCATGCCCGAGGAAGAGGCCGAAACCTGTGGTTTCAACCCCTTCGATCTGACCAAAGTCTGGCCCCATGCGGATTACCCGCTGATCCCGGTCGGCATGTTGGAGTTTAACCGCAACCCTGACAACTACTTCCAAAGCATCGAAAACGCCGCCTATTCGCCGTCCAACAAGATCCCCGGCATCGGCTTTTCGCCCGATAAAATGTTGCAGGCGCGGGTCTTTTCCTATGCCGATGCGCATCGCTACCGTTTGGGGACGCATTACGAAGCCCTGCCCGTTAACGCGCCCAAGGCAGCCCCGATGCACCACTACCACAAGGACGGCAGCATGCGGTTCTTCCCCCAGCAGACCGGGCATCCGGATGCCTATTACGAGCCGAACCAATACGAGGACTCGGCCCGCCCCGACCCATCGGTACAAGAACCGCCGCTGCGTATCTCGGGCGATGCGGACCGCTATGTGCAAGAGGAAGCAGACGCGGATTACATCCAACCGCGCAAGCTCTACCTTGAGGTCTTTGACCAAGCGCAACGCGACCGGCTGCATGCAAATATGGCAGGCGCAATGGCACCCTGTTCGCAGTCGGTGAAAGAACGCTGGTATGCGGTGCTTGAGAAAGTACATCCCGACTATGCCGCCGGTGTCCGCGCGGCGGGAGAGAAAGACGCACTGGCCATTTCGGTGACCGATGAGACGCCGACACGGGTGGCGGAATAAAACCAAAGGCGGCGGGCACTCAAGTCCGCCGCCTAACTCTTTACCCGATCAGCGGGCCGCCCGGCCCCACGGTTTCGTCATAGTGCCGCTTCAGTCGAATCAATGCGATGCGCAGCACGATCTTGCCCGACCGTGCCGACCAACCAAGACGCTTTTCGGTGGTCTCCAACCCTTCAAGATAGCAACAACAGCGCAACACCACGTCTGAAAGACCGGGGCCAAGCTCGGCCATGGCATCAGCAACCCTTTTGCGGGCCGCAGAAGCTGCCATAACGCCCGATCTATCGCTCCGCGCCGGCGATGACGACGTGCCGGGTGTTAGAAAATGGTCCCAATTCTGCCCCACCTGCGCGCCCATCTGTGCCAGTTCGAAATCCTCGCGCAGTTGCTCCCCGGCATGGACCAATGTTTCGTCAAGAAAAGGCGCGCCGTTTTTGTCGCGACGACGGGCGAGCGCGGTGAGCGGGCTGTCTGACAGATGATAGCGCGAGCGGCTGCGCGTGGGTTCGACCTCGCCAGCGGATGGCTCTTGGCAAGCATCCTGCCCCGCGAAATTGGCCGGAGCTTCGGCAAAGCCCTTTGCGCTATTAGGTTCGCCCTGTTCTTCGGCCAATTTGCGCAGCGCGGCGCGTCCTGCGTTGGTGATACGGTAGCGGGTGACGCGCCCTGCGGGGCCGGGCGTGATCCAATCCTTCAGCGCCATTGCCTGTGCTACAGCTGCATCAACTACTGCGGTACGCGCGCCGGGGCCACTGTCGCTTTCGCGCACGACCACGGCTTTTTCCATACCATCCGCTACGGCCAAAACCGCGCCAGTCTCTCGCAGGCGGTGCAAGACCCGCAAGGCTTCTATGGCAAAGGTTTGTTCATCTAGAAGTCGGGGAGAGGGTTTGGTCATCGCGGCGGCCTTTCCTGATGAGGAAACGGCAGTATTTTGAAACGCAGGTCGCACCGCTCCGAGTCTGCGCAACGCCGCATCGACCAGCGGATCATCCCGCCGGGTTTCGATACGTCTGATCTGGCGCATGATCGTCGAAGCATGGCACCCCGCCTTGCGGGCCAGCGCCCGAATGGGAGCGCCTGCTTCAGTATGCGCAAGATAGTGCAGCGCCCCATCCGGTACCCATTCCGGCAATAAGGTCTGTTCGGTTTGATGTTGCGCCTTCAATTGACTGCCACTTCCATGTTCGGCGGGCCCAAACCGGGGAGTTATCCCCAGAGATATTCACAGAGTATGAATCCTTTGGTTACCCGTTCGTTAAAATTGTTCGGTTTGAGCAGCATTGTTTCCAAAAGATAAACAGCGGTGAAACCGCCGTACGGCGCGAATGCAGTTCACGCAACACCCGGTAAAGTTGTGAAAGACTTTGGCGACGGTGGTGATTCTCCACCTCGCTGAAAAGGACTATTTGCCATGCAAGATCTGCTAACGATGCTCAACAAACTGCACCGCCCACGCCTGCTAATGCGTGCCGCCAAGATCGGCGCCGACGAGTACGGTCGTGCGACCCATCTGCCGCGACTCCTTGGCTTTGGCGTGCTGCCGCGTCATGCAACCGCGTTGCTTAAACTGATAGAACTGGAGGCCGAGCTCAACACCCAGCGCAAGTCAGGTGATGCGAGCTACAGCCTATTGCGCCACGTCGATGTGCTCATCGCGATGGTGGGTGAAGCCCGTTTCCTAAAATCCGCAACGGACCTCACTCTGGCTGAGTAATATGCCGCCCATCCAGCCCAGCGCTTAGGTAAAGCTATCGGGTTCTGCCGCTTTGCGCTCTGCCACAAAAGCGTCAAGCGCTTCGCGGATGGCCGGATCAAGTGCGGGTTGCTGGTAATCGGCCAGCATCTTTTCGACCCGCGCCGTCGCCAGGGTTTGCGTATCCCGCTCACCTTCGTCGGACCAGGTCTCAAAAGGTTTGTAGTCCAGCAGGTCCGACTTCCAAAACGCATCGCGGAAGTTGTTTTGCGTATGAGCACAGCCGAGGTAATGCCCCCCCGGCCCGACTTCGCGGATCGCGTCCATGGCTTGCGCGTTCTCGTCCATTTCTACCCCACGGGCGAGGTGATGCAACGTGCCAAGCTGGTCGGCATCCATAACGAATTTCTCGAATGAGGATACAAGCCCGCCTTCTAGCCAACCACAGGCGTGCAACATAAAGTTCACGCCGGACAGCAGCCCCATGTTGAGACTGTTGGACGACTCGTACGCCGCCTGTGCATCGGGCAGTTTGGAGCCGTTGAACGACCCGGCGCTGCGGTAAGGCAGGTTCAACCGCCGCGCCAATTGCCCAGCGCCATAGGTGATATGTGCAGCCTCCGGCGTGCCAAAGGTCGGCGCACCGCTGTTCATGTCGATGGAGGTCACGAAGGCGCCCATAATGACAGGCGCACCGGGGCGGACTAATTGGCTATAGGCGATGCCCGCAAGCGTCTCGGCGAGCACCTGTGTCAATGTCCCCGCAACGCTTACCGGGGCCATGGCACCGCCAACGATAAAGGGCGAGATGATGCAGGCTTGATTGTTCTCGGCATAGACCTTGAGCGCACCCATCATCACATCGTCGAATGTCATCGGCGAGTTGATGTTGATGAGCGAGGTCATCACCGTGTTGTCCTGCACGAACTCCTTACCGAAAAGGATACCGCACATATCGACTGAGTCCTGCGCCCGCGAGGGTTCGGTCACCGATCCCATGAACGGCTTGTCGCTCAGCGTCATATGCGCACGCAGCATATCGAGGTGGCGTTTGTTCACCGGGATATCCGTCGGCTCACAGACCGTCCCCCCCGAGTGGTGCAACCATTTGGACATATAGCCGAGCTTCACGAACTTCTCGAAGTCCGTCATCGTGGCATAGCGTCGCCCGCCAACAGCATCGCGCACAAAGGGCGGGCCATAAACGGGGGCGAGGACGAGGCTTTTGCCCCCGATCACCACGTCACGCTCGCGGTTCCGCGCCACCTGGGTGATCGTCGACGGTGCCGTAGCGCAGAGATTGCGCGCCAGCCCACGTGGGATACGCACCCGATCCCCTTGCACATCGGCACCGGCCTCACGCCACAAAGCCAATGCATCGGGGTTATCGGGGAAGTTCACGCCGATCTCTTCGAGCACCGTATCGGCGTTATGCTCAATGATCTCCAGCGCTTCTTCGGTCAGCACTTCGAAGTTCGGGATGTTACGCTCGATATAGCGTGCTGTCTCAAATGACACCGCCGAGCGTGCCGCCCGCCGTGCTGCTCCGCCACCGCCGCGCGTCCGCCGTGCTGATTCCGCCATTGCTCTATCCTTCCCGCAAGTCTTGCCCGTCACTACCCCATTCCCAACACCCCCTTCGCGCGGATAACGCCCCTCCGCGGCAAAAAGCGACATCGCAACCGCGCGAACCGCCAGAGGACGTGAATATTCGCCGCAGCCTCTGCCCAGAACGCCCTTGAGGCTTGCCAGCGCGGCCTCTCGGGCCTAATCACACCCCCATGACAGATATCACCCATGACCGCCTTCTCATCATCGACTTTGGCAGCCAGGTCACGCAGCTTATCGCGCGTCGCCTGCGAGAGCTGAACGTCTTTTGCGAAATCCACCCGTTCAACACGGTGGACGAAGCCTTCCTCAAGGAATTCGCGCCCAAGGCGGTGATCCTGTCGGGTGGCCCGTCCTCTGTGTTTGCCGAAGGCGCGCCAATGCCGCCGCAAGCCGTTTTCGAACTGGGCGTGCCGATGCTTGGCATCTGCTATGGCCAACAGGTGATGATGCATTGCCTTGGCGGTCATGTGGAACGCGGTCACGGCACCGCCGAGTTTGGCCGGGCCTTCGTGACCCCCACAGGCCAGCAGCTTGACCTGCTCGAAGGCTGGTTTGCCACCGACCGCGAGCAAGTCTGGATGAGCCACGGCGACCACGTCAGCAAGATCGCACCGGGGTTTGAGGTCTACGGCACCTCCCCCAACGCGCCATTCGCCATCACCGGGGATGTGTCGCGCAACTTCTACGCGGTGCAGTTCCACCCCGAGGTACACCACACCCCCAACGGCCCGCGTCTTTATGAGAACTTCGTGCGGCTTGCCGGGTTCAAGGGCGACTGGACCATGAGCGCCTACCGCGAGGAAGCCATCGCCGCGATCCGTGAGCAGGTTGGCGACCAAAAGGTGATCTGTGGTCTTTCGGGTGGCGTCGACTCCTCCGTCGCCGCGGTGCTGATCCATGAGGCGATCGGTGACCAACTCACTTGCGTCTTCGTCGACCACGGCTTGCTGCGCAAGGGTGAGGCCGAAGAGGTCGTCACTATGTTCCGCGACCACTACAATATGCCGCTCATTCATGCCGACGAGCAGGAGCTGTTCCTTGGTGAACTCGACGGCGTGTCGGACCCCGAAACCAAGCGCAAGATCATCGGCAAGCTCTTTATCGACGTGTTCCAGAAACACGCCAAGGAAGTGGGCGATGCCACCTTCCTTGCACAAGGCACCCTCTACCCGGATGTGATTGAAAGCGTCTCCTTCTCCGGCGGGCCTTCGGTCACCATCAAGAGCCATCACAACGTCGGCGGCCTGCCCGAGAAGATGGGCCTTAAACTGGTCGAGCCGCTGCGCGAACTCTTCAAAGACGAAGTGCGCGAATTGGGTCGCGAGTTGGGCCTGCCGCCGTCCTTTATCGGTCGCCACCCCTTCCCCGGTCCGGGTCTTGCGATCCGCTGCCCCGGTGAGATCACCCGCGAGAAACTCGACATCCTGCGCGAAGCCGATGCGGTCTATATCGACCAGATCCGCCGCCATGGTCTTTATGACGATATCTGGCAGGCCTTCGTCGCGATCTTGCCCGTGCGCACGGTGGGTGTGATGGGCGATGGCCGTACATACGACTTCGCCTGTGCTCTGCGTGCGGTGACGTCGGTGGATGGGATGACAGCGGATTACTACCCCTTCACCCATGAATTCCTTGGTGAGACCGCCACGCGGATCATCAACGAAGTGCCGGGCATTAACCGCGTCACCTATGACATCACCTCGAAACCTCCGGGCACCATCGAGTGGGAATAACCATGAAGGTGGCCCTAACCGGCCACCTTCGCGGCGCCTCCCGGGCTGAAGCGGACCGGGTACGCGCCGGGCTTGAGACGCATCTGCGGTTGACCCGTGCCGACCCGGGCTGCCTGAGGTTCGACGTCACGCCAACGGACGATCCACTGGTCTGGCGCGTCTCTGAACTCTTCGTCAACCGCGCGGCCTTTGACGCCCACCAAACCCGCGCCGGGGCCTCTGACTGGGCGAGGCTTACCGCTGGGATCACACGCGCGTATAACATTACGGTAATCCCATGACACCGACCTTCCGCGCTGCTCTTTGGATGATTGGCTCAATCGCCTCTTTTTCGGCAATGGCGGTGGCGGGGCGCGAATTGTCGGGCCGCTACGATACTTTTGAGATCATGATGTACCGCAGCGCCTTTGGCGTCATTGTGGTCCTGTCGATCGCTTGGGCGACCGGGGCCTGGCGGCAGATCAACAGACGCAACCTTGGGCTGCAACTGCTGCGCAATATGGCGCATTTCACCGGGCAGAATCTGTGGTTTCTGGCGGTGACGCTGATCCCCCTTGCGCAGGTCTTTGCGATGGAGTTCACCTCGCCGCTGTGGGTGGTCGTCTTGTCGATCTTTCTGCTGGGTGAGCGGCTGACTGCGATGCGGGCATTGGCGGCGCTTATGGGCTTTGTCGGCATATTGATCGTCGCACGCCCTGACATCGGCAACCTGAATCTTGGCATTATCGCTGCAGCCAGTTGTGCGGTGTTCTTTGCCCTGACCAATGTGCTGACCAAACGTCTAACCCGCACGCAGGGCATCACCACAATTCTGTTTTACCTCACCACCACGCAACTGGTCTTTGGCCTGCTAACCGCCGGATACGACGGGGATATTGCCCTGCCCGACGCGGCCAGTCTGCCCTTCCTTGCGCTGGTGGGTGTCTGCGGCCTGCTGGCGCATTATTGCCTGACCAACGCGCTGAGCCTCGCTCCCGCGACGGTAGTAGTCCCGATTGATTTCGTGCGCCTGCCGGTCATCGCAATCATCGGCATGTTGCTCTACGCCGAAGCGCTCGACGTCTGGGTTTTCGTCGGCGCGGCGGTGATCTTTACCGGGAATTATCTCAATCTGTGGCATGAAACACGCAACAAAGCTCCGTCCGCTCCCTGAACCCCGCGTGACCCAAGGTCAGGAATTGACCGGGCGCATCCCCTGTTGCTTACATGCACTCAACCTGTGCGGAGGAGGGTCTGCGCAGAAGTCTTGGGAGAATACATATGAAAACGCATTTCTTGGCCATTCCGGCGCTTTTGGCGTCGACTGCCATGGTCCAAGCCGGCGGTATCGACCGCTCTGGCCAATCCATCAGCGCGTTGTTTGAAAGCGGGCGCTACGCCGAGTTCACTTTTGGCGCGATTTCGCCCGACACGAGCGGCACCTCCACAGCCGCAGTGCCACCGCCTTTCGGTGCTGGTGCCAATTCTGGTGACATGACGTCGAGCTACCTGCAGTTTGGCGCGGCCTACAAGGCCGACATCAACGAACGCCTTTCCTATGCCATCATCTATGACCAACCCTTTGGCGCGGATGTAGATTACCCAAACGGCACCGGCTATTACGCGCAGGGGGCGCAGGCCGATCTTGACAGCCACGCGCTGACCGGGCTGCTGCGCTACAAGCTGCCGAACAACTTCAGCGTTCATGGCGGCATCCGCATCCAGACCATCGAAGCCACCGCGACTGTTCCATTCGTTACCGGAACCACCGGTCCGTTCGCCGGAGCGCCGTATCGTGTTGACGGCGACCGCGATACCGGGGTCGGCTATGCTGTTGGCTTCGCTTACGAAAAGCCTGAAATCGCGATGCGGGTCTCACTGACCTACAACTCGAAGATCAAGCACGATGTTGATACCGTCGAAAACTCGGTTCTTGGCGGCCCCAACCGGTCGACCACCGATATCGAGACGCCGCAATCGGTGAACCTAGCATTCCAGACTGGCATCGCCGCTGACACGCTGCTCTTTGGCGGGGTCCGCTGGGTCGATTGGTCGAACTTCGACATTTCGCCCGCGAACTACGGCACGCTAACTCGCGGCGGTTCGCTGGTCAGCTATGATGACGATGTCTTCACCTACTCGCTTGGCGTTGGCCGCAAGCTCAGCGACACATGGTCCGTCTCGGCCTCCGTTGGCTATGAGAAATCCAACGGTGGTTTCGCTTCCAACCTCGGCCCGACCGATGGCAACAAGAGCCTCGCGCTGGCGGCGATCTATACCCGCGACAATATGAAGATCACCTCGGGCATCCGCTATGTGAACATCGGCGACGCGCAAACCACGCTGAACGGGGCAAACGCCTCCGCTGATTTCGAAGACAACGACGCCGTTGCCTTTGGCGTCAAGGTCGGCTTCACCTTCTAAACCGATTACGATCGCGAAAACCCCGCCGCCCGAACCACTTCGGGCGGCGTTTTTTGTGCATGCGCATCTTTCGGGTCGCCTGAGGCACGGAATGCGCCTACACCACCCCCATGATCATACAAAAGACCATCTCCCCCCGCGCTTGGCTTGAAATGGGGCTGCTGGCCCTTCTCTGGGGCGCGTCATTCGTCGCCGTGCGCGTGGCGCTGGACGAGATCGGGCCGCTAACCTCGGTCGCGCACCGCGTTTTCTGGGCGATGCTGGTGCTCTGGGGCGCAGTGCTGCTGATGCGCCTGCCGCTGCCGCGAGAGCCGCGCATTTGGGCGGCTTTTCTAGTCATGGGACTGTTGAACAATGTGATCCCCTTCTCACTCATGGCATGGGGGCAGTTGCACATCCCCTCGGGTCTCACATCCATCCTCAACGCCGCAACGGCGATCTTTGGCGTGCTCGCGGCGGCGGTCTTTCTGGCGGACGAGCGCATCACCCCGCGCAAAGCGCTTGGCGTTTGCCTTGGCTTTGCCGGGGTCACCACGGCGATTGGTCTCGAAAACCTCAAGAATTTTGACATCGGCAGCCTTGCGCAGCTTGCCGTGCTGGGCGGCGCGATGTCCTATGCCATGGCGGGTGTTTGGGCGCGGAAACATTTTGCGGGCCAGCCGCCGCAACTCGCCTCTGCCGGGATGCTCACCGGGGCGACGCTGATCATGCTGCCGCTTGCATGGGTTGTCGAAGGCCCGCTGACGCTCGACCTCGCCCCCGCCACGCTCGCCGCCATTGCCTATTACGCGCTGGCTGCCACGGCGTTGGCCTATCTGCTCTATTACCGCGTGCTGGCGATGGCGGGCAGCAGCAATCTGATGCTGGTCACGTTGCTGGTTGCCCCCGTGGCGATCCTGCTTGGCGCATGGCTGCGCGATGAAACCCTGCGCCCCGCCGCCTATGCCGGCTTTGTGCTGCTGGCGCTTGGTCTGCTGGTGCTTGATGGCCGCATCTGGCGTCTGGTGAAAGGCTGGGGTAATCAGGGGAAACGAACCTCGTAACCCTCGGTGATCTATGCTCTATCCTACGGCTGAAGACTGGCGCGCTGCCCCGCGCCGCAAGGTGCTGATCTTTGGCATGTCGGGTCTGGGCAAGACCCATCTGGCCAGCATGTTGCGCGACAGCGGTGACTGGTTCCACTACTCCATCGATTACCGCATCGGCACCCGCTATCTGGGCGAGCTCATTGCCGATAATGCCAAGGCAGAGGCGATGAAAGTGCCGTTCCTGCGCGACCTGCTGCTGAGTGACAGCATCTACATCGGCTCCAATATCACCTTCGACAATCTCTCGCCCGTCGCCACATGGCTCGGCAAACCCGGTGACCCTGACCGGGGCGGCTTGCCCATGGCCGAATACGCCAAACGCCAAGAGGCTTTTCGCCGGGCCGAGATCAACGCGCTGCAAGACACCGCCTATTTCGCCAACCGGGCCGAGCAGCTTTATGGCTACCCGCATTTCATCTGCGACACTGGCGGCTCGATCTGCGAATGGGTCGATCCAGAAGACCCAGATGACCCGCTGCTGCGCCAGCTTGCGGAGGAATGTCTGCTGGTCTGGATCAAAGGCGACGAGGCCCATACCCAAGAACTCATCCGCCGCTTTGACAAAGCGCCCAAACCGATGGCCTATCAGCCTGACTTCCTCGCCCGCGCTTGGGCCGATTACCTTGCGGAAAAGAACCTCACCGAAGACGCCGTGAACCCTGACGACTTCATCCGCTGGACCTATGCCGCCGCCCTGTCGCACCGCCAGCCGCGCTACGCGGCGATGGCGAAATGGGGTGTCACCATCACGCCCGCCGACATTGACGCGTTGCACGCGCCGCAAGACTTCACCGACCTCGTCGCCCAGCGTCTGCCCGGTGGTGGTTGAACCGCGCCGGCCTGATATTATCTGACTGCTCTAGTCCGCCAGAAAGACCTGTCCCATGCCCATTAAAATCCCCGCCCGCCTGCCTGCCTTTGACGTTCTGCGCAACGAAGGTGTCATGGTGCTGGACGAGGAACTGGCCGCACGGCAGGACATCCGGCCTCTGCGCATCGCACTGCTGAACCTGATGCCGAAAAAGATTCAGACGGAGAACCAATTCGCCCGTCTGATCGGCGCAACGCCTTTGCAGATTGAGTTGAGCCTCATCCGCATGTCCGACCACCAAGCCCGCAATACGGCCGCTGAACATATGGAAAGCTTTTACCGACCATTTGAGGAGATGAAGGACGAGAAATTCGACGGTCTCATCATCACCGGCGCACCGATTGAGCACCTCAACTTTGACGAGGTGACCTATTGGCAGGAACTGCGTGAGGTCATGGAATGGACGCAGACCAATGTTCATTCCACCTTTGGCGTCTGCTGGGGTGGGATGGCGATGATCAACCACTTCCACGGCGTCAAGAAACACATGCTTTCCGAAAAAGCCTTCGGGTGCTTCCGCCACCAAAACCTCGCGCCCGCCTCGCCCTATCTGCGCGGCTTTTCGGATGATTGCACCGTGCCTGTCTCGCGCTGGACCGAAATCCGGCAGGAGGAAGTTGACGCGCACTCCGACCTAACCACCCTCTTGGGCAGTGACGAAGTCGGCCCCTGTTTGATCGAAGATCCGGCGCACCGCGCACTCTATGTGTTTAATCACTTTGAGTATGACCGCGACACGCTCAAGCAAGAGTATGACCGCGATGTCGAAAACGGCGTGCCAATCAACGTGCCTTGCAACTACTACCCCGACGACGATCCCAGCCGCACCCCGGTCAACCGTTGGCGCAGCCATGCCCATCTGCTCTATGGCAATTGGATCAATGAGATCTATCAGACGACCCCCTTCGATATGAACGAGATTGGCCGTTAAGCTTTTGATATTCCTAACAGTAGCCGTGGTGCTTCTCGTTGGCGTCACCCAATGGCGGGCGCGGACGCAGGAGGCCGCAGCCGAAGCCCGCCATCCGCCCGAGGGCCAGATCATCGACGTGGATGGCCTTGCGGTCCATGCCAAGATCATCGGCAGCGGCCCTGATCTGGTGCTGATCCACGGCGCCAGCGGCAACCTGCGCGATTTTACCATGGGTTTCGCCGAACGTCTGAGCGACCGCTACCGCGTCATCCTGTTTGACCGCCCCGGCATGGGCTATACCGCGCGCCTGCCCGGCAAGCGCGGCGCATGGAACCCGCTGGGAGAATCGCCACAGGAACAGGCTGCTTTGCTGCAACAGGCCGCCGATCAACTGGGCGTCGAAAACCCTATCGTCATGGGCCATAGCTTCGGCGGTGCCGTGGCGCTGGCATGGGGCTTGGCGCGACCCGATCAGACCGCCGCACTGGTGCTGGTCTCTGCCGTGTCCGAGCCTTGGCCCGGCGGCTTGGGCTGGCTTTACAATGTCACCGCCTCGCGGCTTGGCGGTGCGCTGTTTATCCCCGCCGTGACCGCCTTTGTACCCGAACGCGTCGTCGACGGCAGCATTGAGGCCATCTTCGCCCCGCAAACCCCGCCGGAAGGTTACGCCGAGCACATCGGCGCGGGCCTCACCCTGCGCCGCCGCAGCAGCCGCGCCAATGCGCAGCAGGTGCACCAGTTGCGCCCGCATGTGGTTGAAATGGCGACGCAATATAATCGTCTCACCCTTCCGGTAGAGATCATCCACGGTGATGCCGACACCATCGTCCCGATGCATATTCACGCCGAAGAATTGGTCAAAGACCTCCCCAATGGCACCCTCACCCGTTTGCATGGCATGGGCCATATGCCCCATCATGCCGACCCACAGGCGGTGGTGGACGCCATTGACCGCGCCGCCGCACGTGCGGGTTTGCGTTAAGGCGCTTAACATCCCATATTACAACAAGAACAGCCCGACAGGAGCGCCCATGGATCTGCCTTTTAACGGCGCAATCAGCGCCTTTTTCGAGAATGACGCCCCTGAGGATGTCCGCCAAGCAATCCGCCGTGCTGACAGGGACGATATCCTGTCGCCGTCCTACCCGCACGCCGAACGCCTGTCGCGCAAGACCTATGAGCGCGACTATGACCGTTTGCAGATCGAAATGGTGAAGCTGCAATCTTGGGTACGCGAAAGTGGCGCGCGCGTGGCGCTGGTGTTCGAAGGCCGCGATGCCGCAGGCAAAGGCGGCACAATCCGCCGGATGCGCGACAATCTTAACCAGCGTGCAGCGCGGGTTGTGGCCCTCTCCAAACCCACCGAGAAAGAGCGCGGTGAGTGGTATTTTCAGCGTTATATCAAACACCTGCCTACCGCAGGCGAAATGGTGTTCTATGACCGTTCGTGGTACAACCGCGGCGTGGTCGAGCCGGTTTTTGGCTTTTGCACCCCCGGCCAGCGTGAACATTTTTTCCAACAAGTCACGCCCTTCGAGCAGATGCTGGTCGAAGACGGCATCCACCTGTTCAAATTCTGGCTCAACGTCGGACGGGCCGAGCAGCTCCGCCGGATGCTGTCGCGTGAACACGATCCGCTGAAGCAGTGGAAACTGAGCAAGATCGACGTGCAGGGACTGTCCAAATGGGACGAATATTCCGCAGCCATCGCCGACACACTGGCCCGCAGCCACACCGCTGAGACGCCTTGGACCATCATTCGCTCTGACGACAAACGCCGCGCCCGTTTGGCCGCGATGCGCCATGTGCTCCATTCCTTTGACTACCCACAAAAGGATGCAAAGGCGATCGGCGCGATTGACCCCACGATCTGTGGCGGGCCGGATCTTTGGGATGCCTAAACGCGGCTATCATCACGGCAACCTGCGCCAAGCGCTGATTGACGCCGCGCTTGAGTTGATCGAGCAGCGCGGGCCGACCGGGTTTACCCTGTCAGAGGCCGCCAAACGCGCGGGCGTGACCCCGGCTGCCGTGTACCGTCACTTTGAGGGCCGCGAAGATCTCATCGCAGAGGCCGCGCATCAGGGCTATGATATCTTTGCGGAGTTGATGGAGGTCGCCTATGAATCGGGCCAACCCTCGGCGCTGAAGGCATTTGAAGCCACAGGCCGCGCCTACCTCGCCTTTGCGCGCAAACATCCCGGTCATTACATCGCCATGTTCGAATCCGGCATCTCGGTCAACCGCACGCCGGAACTGGCCCATGCCGCCAACCGTGCCAATGGCGTGTTGGAACGTGCCGCAGCAGACCTGAGCCAACACATCCCCGCAGACAAACGTCCGCCTGCCTCCATGTTCTCGGCCCATATCTGGGCGATGAGCCACGGCGTGGTTGAGCTTTTCGCACGCAACTCACCGGGCCGCGCCTCGCCTTTTCCGGCAGATGATCTGCTAGAGACGGGAATCGGGATTTACCTGCGCGGATTGGGGCTGGTTAGCCCGGACGAGTGAGACAGTTTCGCCGCATAGGTATTGTCCACATCTCTAATCTCCTGCCCTCACCCATAGGAAGATAAGAAATGCGGATCTTAACCAAATTGCAGTCACCGTCCGAGTTATCGTTCGGACAAAGCTTGAGGGCTGGAACGGAGATCACACTGATGAACTGCGGCAAGCGGATAACCATAGTTGACCACATTACCTTAAGCTATGATGCGTTTGATCACGCAGAAGACCCTGAAATAATAAGGATCGATGGAGATTGGCACGTCTTACTGTAGCTGTCTGAGGGCCGGATGATATTTCCGGCCCGTTTCTTTACACCGCCAGCTTCATGGCCTGCAAAACATCCGCCGCAATCTCAAACGAGCGCAACCGCGCCCCGTGATCGTGGATTTGGCCGGTCAAGATCAGCTCATCTGGTCGGTACTGCGCGATCAGCGTCTCAAGCTGACGTTTCACCGTCTCCGGGCTGCCCACCGCGGTGACGCGCAGCGCATGATCGACCCCTTGCCGCAGTGCGGCCCCGATTTCAGCGTCGATGTCATCCACCGGGCGCGGGAGTTTGCCGGGGCGGCCCGTGCGCAGGCGGGCAAAGGCTTGCTGCATAGAGGTGCGCAGGTATGCGCCTTGTGCGTCAGTCTCTGCCGCAAAGACGTTCACAGCCAACATAAAGCGCGGGGCGGCGCAGGCTTCGGACGGCTTAAAATCACGGCGGTAGATCGCGGTCGCTTCCTCCAACGCATCCGGCGCGAAATGCGAAGCAAAGGCATAGGGCAGCCCAAAATGCGCCGCGAGTTGCGCGCCGTAAAGCGAAGAGCCCAGTATCCAGATCGGCACATGCGTCCCCTCCCCGGGATGCGCCCGCACCGGTGCGCTTGGGTTCGGCGCACCGAGATAGGACATCAGTTCTGCCACATCATCGGGGAAGTGATCCGCACCGCTCATCCCGCGCCGGAGCGCCCGCATCACCGCTTGGTCGCCCCCCGGCGCACGGCCCAGCCCCAGATCAATCCGGTCCCCATGGATCGCGGCCAGCGTGCCAAATTGTTCGGCAATCGCCAGCGGCGCGTGGTTGGGCAGCATGACCCCGCCCGCGCCAACGCGAATATGTTTGGTGTGATCCGCCACATGGCCCAAAAGCACTGAGGTCGCGGCCGATGCGATCCCCGGCATATTATGATGTTCCGCCATCCAAAACCGGTGATAGCTCTTAGCTTCGGCCAATTGGGCTAAGGCCACGGAATTGCGGATCGCTGTGCTGGCATCGGCCCCTTCAGGCACCGGGGCGAGGTCAAGAACGGAATACTGCATGGGGGTCTCCTGTGTTCTGTCACATATAAGCGCAGGGGCGGCACTTCGGAACCGCACAGGAACGAAAAAGAGATACGTTCGCACCGTTTCTTGCATAACATAAAAATGCGCGGATGCATGGCCGCTATGCGCATTAAACCATTGATGCCCCTTGATTGCAGGCCTATCCGCAAAGCGTTTTCAATCCTACCCGGCAGTTGTGTCGGGTCGCAATCAAGGCAACGGCCATGACATCTAAAATTCTTCTGGGGGTTAGCCTTTCGGCTGCGCTTCTTTCCACCGCCGCCTCTGCGCAGGACAATATCGCCACTGGCTTTGACCCGGTGCTTGAGACCGCGCCGATGGGTTGGTCTGCGGGCGTGTCCAGCTCGGTGGACATTGACCCCGACAGGTTCCACCACCTTGACCATGAAGTCGAAGCCTATGTGGAAATGTCCTTTGGCGGGTTTCACAGCGGGTTCAGCGCGACGTCGATCCATGACGACCCGGTCAACGATGTAGAGCTTGAACTCGATCTCGGCTACGGCGAAGACTTCGGCCAAGACATGAGCTGGGACCTGAGCTATTCCTATGCATGGCTCGACGGCTCCAAAGACCACAGCGAAGAGATCACCGGCACGTTGGGCTTCCCCATCGGCCGCGACGTAACAGGTGCTGTGGCAGTGATCCTCGACCCCGACACCGGCGACAGCGATCAGGAGTTCGCCTTTGCGGCGCCTCTGACCGAGCAGTGGTCCCTTGTCGGTCTGGTTGGCAACTCTGACCGCGACGACAACCTCTATGCCGAGGCCGGCGTTGTCTATGACATGGGCAACGGTATGGCGTTTGAGGCGATCTATGAAGACACCAACGACAGCGACGGCGTGCTGGGCCTGACCGTCAGCTACGAGATCGGCAACTAAGCTAACCTTACAAGCGAAACACAGGGCCGTTGCGGATTACCCGCTGCGGCCTTTCTTGTAGGGTGTGCTACGCTGCGGGCATTTCGACACGCAGCGCCCGCTTTCGATCAGGTGATAGATTGGGCGTATGCTTCCAATTGCGTCGCGACAGTCCCCCAACCGTCAAAAAAGCCCATGTCTTCATGGCTCTGCCGGGCTTCTGGCGAGCGATGTCGCGCGGTTACAGTATAGGTCGTGCCGCCATTTCCATCGTCTTCAAATTCGATGATAGCGGTCATGAACGGATCAGCGGCAGGCTTCCAGCCCTCGCGGTAAGTGTCCGTAAATACGAGCTTCTTGCCGTCCACAATCTCCAGATATACGCCCTCATTCTCCATCAAATTGCCTTCGACATTCATCGTGGTGTTGAACTTGCCGCCCACACGCAGGTCGATCTCGCATGTCTCAATCCTATGCGGCTTAGGCACAAAGAAGTGCTTGATGTGCTCGGGGGTGGTCCAGCATTCCCACAAGACTGAACGAGGTGCATGGATCGTTCGGGTAAACGTAAGATCAGTTTTCGGATCAAGGTTCATTTATCGCGCTCCTGCATGAGGTTGGTGATATAGTCGTCAAACTGGTCAAGCCGACCTTCCCAGATGGCGTTTTGTTCTGACAGCCAATCTTGCACGGGTTTGAATGCGTCCGGCGCCAAGCGGCAGATGCGGGTTCGACCTTTTTTCTCAGTTGAGATGAATCCGGCCGCTTCAAGCTTTTGTAAATGCGCCATGAAGGATGGCAGAGCCATATCATGCGGTTCCGCCAGTTCACTCGTTGTCGCCTCCCCACGTGCGAGGCGCTGAAGGATGAGCCGCCGCGTTGGGTCGCCGAGGGCCGAAAAGCAAAGATCCAGGTGAAACTTAGACATGCTCCTAACTAACCTGCAAAGCTCGATCGGTCAACTTAGTTAGGCAAATACCTAAGCAATGCCAAAGCCGCCCTGCGCTGTGCTTTTCAGAATAGGCAGGGCGATGCGCCGGACACGGCTCCCAAACGAAAAAGGGCCACCCAATCGGGCGGCCCTTTCGCAAACTCTCTTGGTAAGCTTAACGCTTGGAGAACTGGAAGCTCCGACGCGCTTTGGCCTTACCGTATTTCTTCCGCTCTACGACGCGGCTGTCGCGGGTCAGGAAGCCTGCCGCTTTCAGCGCACCGCGCAGGGAGGGATCGTAAAGCTGCAGGGCCTTGGAGATACCGTGCTTAACCGCACCCGCTTGACCAGACAGACCGCCGCCTTTGACCGTTGCGAAGACGTCGAACTGGCCTTCGGTGTTGGTGATGCCGAAAGGCTGGGCGAGGATCAACTGCTGCACGGGGCGTGCAAAGTATTCGTTCTGCGGCTTGCCGTTGACGACAACCTTGCCGGAACCGGGCTTGATCCAAACGCGGGCGACCGCGTCTTTACGTTTGCCGGTGGCATAGGCGCGGCCCAGTTCGTCACGAACCGGCTCACGTGGGGTCATTTCGGTTTCGGTGCCCTGCACGCCGCCGATGTTCTCGGTCACAGCAGCTTCGAGACCTTCAAGTGTTTTGATTTCGTCAGCCATGCTCATGCACTCCGCGTGTTTTTCTTGTTCATGGACTTAACGTCCAGAACTTCGGGGCTCTGCGCCTCATGGGGGTGTTCGCTACCTGCATAGACGCGCAGGTTGGTCATGATCTGGCGGCTCAGGCGGTTGCCGGGCAGCATGCGCTTGACCGCTTGGGTCACAACACGCTTAGGATGCGCGCCTTCAAGGATCTGCTCCTTGGTGCGCGATTTGATCCCGCCGGGGTGGCCGGTGTGCCAGTAGAAGTGCTCTTCGCGCTTCTTGCCGGTCATCTGCACCTTCTCGGCGTTGATGACGATCACATTGTCACCGCAATCCATATGCGGTGTGAAGGACGGCTTGTGTTTGCCGCGCAGGCGCGTGGCGATGATCGAGGCGAGACGGCCCAGCACGACGCCTTCGGCGTCAATGATGATCCATTTCTTTTCGATATCTGCCGGTGTCGCAGAAAAGGTTTTCATGGATGAATTCCCGTTTGAGGTTGGTCGAACGAGGATTCCCCCGCCCGCTATCTGATGGAGGGGTTATATAGATGCGCAATGCCGGGTCAAGCGCAGCAAGATAGGATTAATCGGGCGAAAACAACGCCTTGTGATTTAGGTATAATAATACCCCACAAATTTACACGCTGATTTGCTCGGGCGGGTTGTCCAATAAGCAGCGCAGCCGCTGCATCGCCGCTTCAAAGGACTTGAGCGAGACATGCGCGTTCACCGCAATCCGCACCGCATGGGGGGCGCGGCCATCGCGCAGGGCGAATTCATCGGCGGAGCGGATTTGCACCCCTTGTGCTTCTGCCGCGCGGCAAAAGCCTGCGGCGCGCCACCCCGGCGGCAAGTGCAGCCACAGAAACGGCACATCACGCGAGTAGCGCAGGTCATGCCCGCCAAGGTGATTCACCGCGATCTGCACATATTCCGCCAACCGTTCGCGGATCTCGGCGCAGATCGTTTTCATACGCGGATCGGTCAGCAGGATACGCGTGGCTTCGGCCAAGGGGCGGGCAAGGCCAAAGTAGCCATATTCCGCCACTCTCCGCAGGTCCGCCGAACGTCCCACCGGGGCAAGTGCAAAGCCCACCCGCAGCGCAGGTGTTAGCTCTTTTGAAATCGAAGACACATGCCAGACATGCTCAGGCCACAGCGAGCGGTAACTCGGCGCGCGGGCCGTGCCCATGCGGTAGCAATCGTCCTCCAGTATCTCCAACCCGTGCCGCCGGGCCACCTCTAGCAGATCGCGGCGCCGGGCAAGGCTGGTGTGGCTGCCGGTTGGATTGTGAACCTCAGGCGTGGTGCAAAAGACCTGAGCGCCACTGTCCCGCGCGGCCTTGTCCAACGCTTCGGGGATCACGCCTTCTTCGTCCATTGCCACGCCGACCACCTCAGCGCGCAAGACCTCCGCCGCCCGGCGAAACCCGGCGTAGGACAGGTCTTCAACCAACATCACGGGTTTTGGCCCTGAAAGGATGGCTTGCAGGACCAATACAATTCCGCTTTGCCCGCCATGCGACAGCACAACGTCGCGCTCATGCACCGGACCTAACGACAGATGCGCCAACCAGTCGATCACCGCTTGCCGCACCGGGGCATAGGCGTCGCGTGTCGGGTAGTTCATAAAGTCTTCGCCCGGCCCATCCGCCACCTGCCGCAGCGCGTTGCGGATCACCGCGATCTGCCCCATGTCCGGCAGTCGCGGGCTAAACAGACTTACGGCATTGGTCTCAGCGACTTCTAACTCTTTAATCCAGTTGCCCTGTTCGCGATTCCAGACATCTTCACGGATAGCGATCTGAGGCGGCGCAACAAAGGTGCCGCGCCCTACTTCGGCCTCTAACAGCCCTTCGTCGGTGAGGATCGTATAGGCCCGCGCCACCGTGCCGGGCGTGATGCCCAACTGATAGGCCAATTCCCGGACCGGAGGCAGCTTGTCCCCCACGGCCAGCGCGTCAGAAGCGATCCCGTCCCGGATCGTCTGAGCGACCAATTTATACTTCGGCCCCTGCCCTTCGGCGAGCTTTGGCTGCCAGATTGTACCCATTACAATATTCCTATGGTCAAATTGTATCGCTCTTTGTACCTTAGTAACTGTAGACATTCTACACATTGTGTCAATACAATTAGGAGATTCCCCATGACACAGGCACGCCCCTTGAGCGCCGATGCGATGACATTGATGACATACCGCGCCCTGCCGGTCCCTGCGGTGATCGCGCTGCGCTTTGCGGCTGTCATGACGACATGGGCGACCCGCCGTCGCACCCGCCGCACGCTCGCATCGCTTGAGCCGTGGCAGTTGCAGGACGCGGGACTAACACCGGAACAGGCCTCTGAGGAGGCGTCCCGTGTGTTCTGGCAGGCGTAGCTTCCCTGTGGCGTAGGCCAGACCTCTTCCTGGGCCGGGTTTTCCCCGGCCCTTTTTTTGTGGCTTTCTTGCGCCCGGAATCAAGCCGCAGGCGCCGGGCCATCGCCTGCCCGTCCCGGCGGGCTGGCGATTTGGTGAGGCTGAACGCAAGCTTTAGGGGTCGTGTATGCGCTGCACCATAAAGTGGCACAGATCACCGTTGCGATCGCCACCCCACGGGCAGCCGATGGCCCTGAGTCCTACCCCTTCACCGGCGGAATCGCATAGGTCAGGCTCGCCCGCGCCACCGGCTTATCCGACCCTTCCGAATAGATCAGCACATCCGTCACCGACAATTGCCGCCCCAGCTTCAGCAGCTTCGCCTTGGCAATCAAATGCACATCCGCCAGCGGCTTGCGCATGAAATCAATCGAGCAATTCGTCGTCACCGCCAAGGCCTGCGGCCCGATCATCGCCAGCGTCACGAGATAAGCCGCCACATCCGCCAGCGCGAACATCGACGGACCCGACACCGTCCCCCCCGGCCGCAGATGTCGCCGACCCGTCAACAAACGCATGGTGATCTCATTCTCCGCCACATGATCCACCGCGAAATCATCCGCCACCTGATCAAAGACCTCGCGCATGAACGCTTCCAATGCCTTAGCATCCATCTTGACGGCCATACTTGTTCTCCCTGCTTGCCTCGGCGTAACGTTGGCGTGACCAGCTTGGGAGGGCAAGGTGACAATTCTTGACGTTACGGCACAGGGGCCGATCACCCATCTGCGCATGAACGCGCCCGAACGGCTAAACGCGCTGTCAGACGAAATGATCGCCGCCTTGCACAGCCAACTCGACGCGCTCGCCGAAGACCGCGATACCCGCGTCATCATCCTATCCGGCGCCGGCAAAGCCTTCTGCGCTGGCCACGACCTGCGCCAGATGACCGCCATGCGCCAAGCCGAAGACGGCGGAGCCGCTGCCTTCAAAGACCTCTTCGACCGCTGCGCCGCCCTCATGGCCCGCATCCAAAGCCTGCCGCAGCCTGTCATCGCCCAAGTCCACGGCATCGCCACCGCCGCAGGCTGCCAATTGGTCGCCACCTGCGATCTGGCCATCGCCGCCGAGGATACGCGCTTCGGCGTCAACGGCGTGAACATTGGCCTCTTTTGCTCGACCCCCATGGTCGCGCTCACCCGCAACATCCCGCGCAAACAGGCGCTTGAGATGCTCACCACCGGGGAGTTCATCCCCGCCCCCCGCGCGGCTGAGCTGGGCCTCATCAATCGCGCGGTGCCGTCCGACCAACTCGAAACTGAAACCCAAGCCCTCGCCGAAAAGATCGCCGCCAAACTCGGTTCTGCCGTCACCCACGGCAAAGCCGCTTTCTATAAGCAACTATCCCTGCCCACGGCTGACGCCTATGCCTTCACCGGCGATGTCATGGTCCGCAATATGCTCGACGCCAACACCCGCGAGGGGATCGACGCCTTCTTGCAAAAGCGTCCCCCAGATTGGTCCCAGTGATTGTTTCCAAAAAAGCAGCGCACTGTTGCAAATTGACTACTGGCAATTCTGGCATAATTGGGGCAAAGATAGGACAAGGCCACAGGCTTGATGCTTTTGGGTCGCCGTGGGCGGAAGGTCCCTCCGGGTCAGCCTCTCACTGACCGACCATCCCCGCAGCGGCGACCCCAAAACCATTCTCCCACATACCGTCCGCTCTTGCCGGTTGCGCGCCGGGCTGCCCTGTCCTACATCGCCCCCATGACAGATACATTGCACATCATCGGCGGCGGCATGGCCGGATCAGAGGCTGCTTGGCAGGCCGCAAACGCGGGCGTCCAAGTGGTCATCCACGAAATGCGCCCCAAGGTCGAGACCTTCGCCCATCAAACCGGGCTTCTGGGCGAGATGGTTTGCTCCAACTCCTTCCGTTCGGACGATGACGAGCAAAACGCCGTGGGCCTGCTCCATTGGGAAATGCGTGCAGCGAACGGCCTCATCATGGCCAGCGCCGACAAAAACCGCCTGCCTGCTGGTGGCGCATTGGCGGTGGACCGCGATCCCTTCGCACAGACCGTCACTGATACGCTTCTCGCCCACCCCAACGTCTCCGTTGAATATGGCGAGATCACCGAGCTTCCCCGCGAGGGCAAGTGGATCATCGCCACCGGCCCGCTCACCTCTGGCGCGCTGGCCGAAGCGATTGCAGCGGAAACCGGCGCCGAAGCGCTCGCCTTTTTCGACGCCATCGCCCCCATCGTCTATTTCGACAGCATCGACATGTCGAAAGCGTGGATGCAGTCGCGTTACGACAAGGGCGAGACCGAGGAGGAGCGCACCGCCTACCTCAACTGCCCGATGGACAAACAGCAATACGACGATTTCATCGACGCGCTGTTGGAAGCCGAGAAAACCGAGTTCCGCGAGGGCGAAACCGCAGGCTACTTTGACGGCTGCCTGCCCATCGAAGTCATGGCCGAACGCGGCCGCGAGACCCTGCGCCACGGGCCAATGAAACCCGTGGGCCTGACCAATCCGCACCAGCCGGCTGTCAAAGCCCACGCCGTGGTACAACTGCGCCGCGACAACAAGCTTGGCACGCTCTATAACATCGTCGGCTTCCAAACCAAGATGAAGTACGGCGCACAAACCGATGTTTTCAAACGCATTCCTGGCCTCGAGAACGCACGATTTGCGCGTCTTGGCGGCATCCACCGCAACTCCTTTATCAACTCACCGACACTGCTTGACGATCAAATGCGCCTGCGCAGCCGCGACAATATCCGCTTTGCGGGACAGATCACCGGCGTCGAAGGCTATGTCGAAAGCGCCGCCATGGGCCTGCTCGCTGGACGCATGGCCGCCGCAGAGATCAAAGGCGGCAGCCTGCCCACCCCGCCCGACAGCACCGCCACCGGCGCGCTGATCACCCACATCACCGGCGGCGCAGAGGCTAAGACTTTTCAACCGATGAACGTGAACTTTGGCCTATTTCCCCCGGTGGAGGGGCTGAAATCCGGTCGTCGGGGCCGCAAGGATCGTTACAAAGCTTATACCGACCGCGCCAAGGCAGCATGGCAGGACTGGCTTAACCAGGGTTAATGCTGGACGCTCCTTTCTAACCCACATAGGCTGGAAACATGACAGAGCGACATATCGACAGAGCCTACGCGGCGCGTGATCCTGATGAGATCCGCCAGATCTACGACGAATGGGCATCAACCTACGAAAAAGATGTCCAAGAACAGGGCTATGCCACACCCGAACGCGCGGCAGTGGCCTTGACCGAATTCATATCGGACAAAGACCAACCAATCTTGGACATCGGCTGCGGCACCGGGCTTTCCGGCGCCGCGTTCAAAGCGGCGGGCTTCACCACGATTGACGGGGCCGACCCCTCTGAAGCAATGCTGGAGGAAACGCGGAAAAAGGACATATATCGCAACCTGTTAAAGATCGATCCTCATGCGGAACTGCCGTTTTCCAGCGGTGCTTATCAGACGATTACAGCGATTGGTGTTATCGGTCCGGGTGCTGCGCCAATTTCTTTGTTCGACGCGGTGATGCATAAATTAAATAAGGGCGGTAAGCTTCTGTTTTCGCTAAATGATCATGCCGTCGTTGACAGCGGCACTCTGGGCATGATCCATGAATGGACTGACTGCGGCGCAGCCGTCTTGCTCATGGCCGAGGATGGCCCCCACCTGCCGGGGCTGGACTTGAACGCCACCCTATATCTTATTGAAAAGTCTTGACCTTCACGACCCGATTTGCCCCATCCCCAACCGGCCCTCTGCACCTAGGCCACGCCTATTCTGCAGCACTGGCCTATGACATGGCGCAGGCGCAGGGCGGTCAATTTTTGCTTCGGATAGAGGATATAGACCAATCCCGTGCGCGTCCTCGCTGGGAGGCACAGATTTACCGCGATCTTGCATGGTTGGGCCTTAGCTGGCCTGAGCCGGTGATGCGACAGTCCGACCGGTTTGCGCACTATCAGCAGACCTTAGACCGGCTTTGGCACCAAGGCTTGCTCTATGCCTGCACGTGCAACCGCCGCGATATCCTCGCCGCTACCGCCGCACCGCAGGAAGGCGCTGAACCTCCCATTGGGCCTGACGGTATTATCTACCCCGGCACCTGCCGCCACGCGGGCCATGCGCGCGATGCGGGCGCCTTGCGGTTGGATATGTCTAAAGCGTTGCAATGGCTCGGATATCCGCCCCTGTCCTTTTTCGAAGATGGGATCGGGCCAGAGAATGAAACCGGCGAAATTGCTGTGCAGCCTGCGTATCTCACCCGGCATGTAGGGGATGTGGTCCTCGCCCGCCGCGACATGGGAACGTCGTATCATCTGGCCGTCGTCTTGGACGATGCGGCGCAATCGGTAAGCCATGTGGTTAGGGGCCGCGATCTTTTCGAGGCCACCTATATTCACCGCCTCCTGCAAGCGCTGCTCGACCTGCCCGTACCGCGCTACCACCACCACCGCCTGATCCGCGATGATGCAGGCAAGCGACTGGCAAAACGCGACGACGCACGGGCCATTGCGCTCTACCGCGAGAATGGAGTCTCACCTGAGGATTTACGAGCGATGGTAGGGCTTTAGACGGTTCTCTTAAAGCTGTGGCTCCATCAATTCCACTTCTTCGCCGCCCTCGACCCCCGTGTAGAAACAGCTTCGCCGCCCTGTGTGGCAGGCGGGCCCAGACTGGTTCACCAACAGCAGCAGGCAATCGCGGTCGCAATCGACCCGCATTTCGACCAGTTCCTGCACATTGCCGCTGGTCTCGCCCTTGACCCAGAACGCCTGCCGCGACCGGCTCCAATAGGTGACCTTGCCGCTTTGCAATGTCCGCGCGATGCTTTCTGCGCTCATCCAAGCCAACATGAGCACCTCATGGGTCTTGGCATCCTGCGCAATAGCCGGAACAAGGCCCGCGTCGTTGAATTCAAGACTTGCTGGATCGAATGTCATCAGGCACCTCAATGGAAAGATTTGCATCTGCGTCTGCGGCGCTTATGTAGGGCTTTGATAAAAAAAGGAACAGCCATGTCGGATGAGACGGACCTCATCAAGCTCTACTCCGCCCGCATTCTGGCCCTGGCGGCGGATATTCCGCATCTGGGCCGTCTGGAGAATCCGCAAGCCAGCGTGAAACGCCGCTCGCCCCTATGTGGCTCGACCATCACTGTGGACGTGCGCATGGCAAACGGGCAACTGTCCGAGATGAAGCAAGATGTGAAAGCTTGCGCGTTGGGCCAAGCCGCAGCGGCAGTGGTTGGTGCAGCGGCCTTGGGCAGCACCGTCGAAGAGGTTACCCGCGCACGCGATCAACTGCGGGCCATGTTGAAAGAAGACGGTCCGCCCCCCGAGGCGCCTTTTGACGGGCTTGAAGTGCTTACCCCGGCGACCGCTTATAAAAATCGCCATGCTTCCATCATGCTAAGCCTTGATGCGTTGCAAGAAGCCATGCAGCAGGCTGAAACCCAGTAGCAGGTTGCACGCCGCTGTATCGAAGTGACATCGGCCCCCAACTCTCTCCCCCCCATAAAAAAAACGCCGCACATCCAACAGGATGGCGGCGTCAGTCGGCGTAACTCATGTGGGACCCGCGCTGCTGGCAAGACCAGCGGACAGGCATGTCAGTCACTGCATCAAATTGGGACGGATGCATCCAACAGCGCGGCATGAGAGCCTGAGGCAACTCAGACGAAGGCGGGCAGATGTAATCCCACAACCAGCATCACAATCAAAGCTGCCGCACCGGCGGCGTCTTGAAGCAATGTATCTTGCGACCGTGCCGCGATGGACTTGAATGTGCGATATGTCATCATCAACCCTCCTCTTCTTTGTTGCTCCTTTGTTCTCACTTACAGCGCTTCAAGTAAAGAACTTTTTGAGAACATTAGCGAACAAAAAGGCGGGAAAATCGCTAACCCACTGATATCAAACGGATCGCTTCATCCTGCCGCATGAGCCAGAGCAGCAGCCGCACCGCCCGTCCGCGCGGCCCTTCCAACGCTGGATCATCGCTCAACAGCTTACGCGCATCGGATTGCGCGATGGCCATCAATCCCGCCTGTCGCTCCAGATCAGCCACGCGGAATCGCGGCACCCCAGACTGCGCAGTGCCAATCAGATCGCCGGTGCCGCGCATTTTCAGATCGGTTTCGGCAATGACAAAGCCATCTTCAGATTCGCGCAGCACTTCCAAACGCTGCCGCCCGGTCTCGCTTAAGGGGGCCTGATACATCAGCAAACAAGTCGACGCACCAGCGCCGCGCCCCACGCGTCCGCGCAGCTGGTGCAACTGGGCCAGCCCAAAAATCTCGGCCCGCTCCACCACCATAATCGTCGCATTGGGCACATCCACGCCGACTTCGATTACCGTCGTGGCAACAAGAACCTTGGTCTCGCCCGCCTGAAAGGCACGCATTGCCGCGTCTTTTTCGGCCGGGGGCATCTGTCCGTGAACCAGCCCGACCACCCCCTCTCCGAGCGTGGCGCGCAGGCGTTTGAAGCGGTCTTCGGCGGCGGTCAGATCGCTGACCTCGCTCTCCTCCACCAATGGACAGACCCAATAGCACTGCCGCCCCTCAGCGATAGCATGGCGCATCCTGTCGATAACCTCATCCATCCGCCCCGTCGATACCAGCGCAGTGCGAATGGGCTGCCGGCCTGGCGGTTTCTCGTCCAAGACCGAGACATCCATATCGCCATATTGTGCTAGCGCGAGACTGCGCGGGATCGGCGTGGCGGTCATCACCAAGACATCAGCAAGCCGCCCCTTGCGGCCCAGTTCCAGCCTTTGGCGCACGCCGAACCGGTGCTGCTCATCCACCACGGCCAGCCGTAAATCTTGGAAGGCCACATCGGCCTGAAACACCGCATGGGTACCAACGAGAAGTTGAATGTCGCCGCGCTCCAGCGCCGCGAGCTTGTCCCGCCGCTCTTTGCCTTTGTCACGCCCGGTGAGGATTTCGAGCACGACCCCGGCCTGTTCGGCCAAGGGTTGCAGCCCCATAAGGTGTTGACGGGCAAGGATTTCCGTGGGGGCCATCAGCACCGCCTGCCCGCCCGCTTCCACCGCGCGTAGCAGCGCCATGAAGGCCACCAGCGTCTTGCCCGCACCTACATCGCCCTGCAGCAACCGGTTCATCCGAGTTTCCTGCGCCATATCGGCGGTGATCTCTTCGATTGCGCGGCGCTGCGCGCCGGTGGGGCTGTAGGGCAAAGCGTCTAGCACCTTTTTCTGCAACCACCCGTCACCAAGGCTGGGCCGCCCCTTTTTGCGCCGCTCGTGCTGCCGCGCCAGGGCCAATGTCACCTGATGGGCAAAGAGTTCGTCATAGGCCAGCCGTTCGCGGGCAGGTGCGGTGGCGGTCAGGTCTGCTGCCGATTTCGGATCATGCGCCGCCTGTGCCGCCGCCGCAAAATCTGGCCAGCCTGCCTGCGCCACCTGCCCCGGATCAGCCCATTCCGCCATCACCGGCAGCCGCATCAATGCGCCACGTGTGGCCTTGTACATGAGCTTTTGCGTCACCCCTGCCGTTAGCGGATAGACAGGCTCAAAGCTGGGAATGTCGGCTGCCTGCTCCTCTGGCAACGCGAAATCCGGATGCACCATTTGTGCCATGCTATCAAACAGTTCGACCCGACCTGACACGATGCGACGGCTGCCCTCGGGCAACAGCTTTTGCCAGTAATCGCCGCGCGCGTGGAAGAATACGAGTTGAAAGCTGGTCTGAGCGTCCTCCACATTGATACGGTACGCGCCACCACGGTTCTTGGCGTGGCGATGCGGCCCGATGGTGACTGCTACGGTTAACGTAGCGGGCAATACCGCGTCCTTAATCGTCTCACGCAGTTGCCGGTCGATCCCCGAATGTGGAAGGGTAAAGATCAGATCGCGCGGCGTCTGAATGCCCATCTGGGCCAGCAGCTGTGCGCTCTTTGGCCCTATGCCTTCTAAGGTCTCCAACCCCGCGAAAAGCGGAAAGAGTTGTTCAGGACGGCCGCTCATATGTCGTTGATCAGGGCCAGCCAGCCATCTTCATCCAAGGTTTCGATGCCGAGTTCGGCCGCTTTCTTGGCTTTCGAGCCTGCGCCCGGTCCGGCGACCAGCAGATCGGTCTTGGCACTGACCGAGCCGGACACCTTTGCCCCCAGCCGTTCGGCGCGAGCCTTGGCTTCCGCACGGCTCATCTTTTCCAAAGTGCCTGTAAAAACAACGGTTTTTCCCGCGACGGGGCTGTCTTTCGTATCGGGCCGCTCTGCAGGCAGAACCGTCAAATGCGCGGCCAACCGGTCAATTGAAGCCCGCTCCGCCTCCTGCGCAAAGGCCGATACCAGCGAGCCCGCCATAACTGTGCCAACCCCATCGACGCCCAGCAGATCCTCCCATGCTGGCCCCGATTGGCCGCGCGCCTGCGCCATCGCGGCCTCAAAACTCTGCCAATCGCCGTAATGCGAAGCAATCAGGTTCGATGCGGCCTCGCCCACATGCCGAATACCCAATGCAAAGATCAGCCGCGCCAAGGGAATTTCGCGTTTTTCGTCGATCGCTTGAAACAGTTTCTCCGCCGATTTAGTTCCCCAGCCTTCGCGGTTTTTCAATTGTTGAACGCCGGTTCCATAGCGGTCCTTAAGCGTGAAAATATCCGCAGGTTCCGCGATCCAGCCATCTTGATAGAACTGTTCAACCTGTTTGGCGCCGAGCCCTTCGATGTCGAACGCCCCCCGCGCGACGAAATGTTTCAGCTTTTCAACAGCCTGCGCAGGACAGATCAAACCGCCACTACAGCGCCGCACGGCATCACCCGGCTCGCGAATCGCGTCAGAGCCACATTCCGGACAAGTGGTCGGGAAAACAAAGGGTTGCGCGTCATTAGGCCGTTTGGAAAGGTCCACATCCGCGACTTTCGGGATCACATCGCCCGCGCGGTAAATCTGCACCCAATCCCCGACGCGAATATCCTTGCCGCCGCGAATTTCAGCGCCCCTGCTATCTAGCCCTTTAATGTAGTCTTCATTATGCAGTGTTGCGTTCGAGACCACGACCCCGCCCACAGTCACCGGCTGCAACCGCGCGACCGGAGACAGCGCCCCGGTCCGCCCCACCTGAATGTCGATCGCCTCCAACCGGGTCCAAGCCAGTTCGGCGGCAAATTTATGGGCCATCGCCCATCGCGGTGTGGTGGATCGAAACCCAAGCCGGTCTTGCAGCGCGAGGTCATTCACTTTGTAAACCACGCCGTCGATGTCATAGCCCAAAGTAGCGCGTTGCTCTTCAATCTTTTGGTACTGTGCGATCATCTCATCAGGGCCATCGCAAAGCGCAGTGAGCGGATTGGTCGCAAAACCGAAGCGGTCCAGCCGATCAATCGCCCCTTTTTGCGTCTCGGCCAAAGGCGCAGACAGTGCGCCCCATGCATAAGCAAAGAACCGCAACGGTCTTGCGCGGGTGATTTCCGCATCCAACTGGCGCAGCGATCCGGCGGCGGCATTGCGTGGGTTGGCAAAAGTCTTACCGCCCGCTGCCGCTTGCCGCGCGTTGAGTGCCGCGAAATCCGCATGGCTCATATAGACTTCGCCGCGCACTTCCAGCAGGTCCGGCGCATCGGAAATTTGATGCGGCACATCAGCAATCGTGCGCGCATTCGCGGTGACATTCTCTCCGACCGCTCCATCACCGCGTGTGGCGGCCTGCACCAACTGGCCGTTCTCATAGCGCAAGGACAGCGACAGCCCGTCGATCTTGGGTTCCGCCGTATAGCTTAGCGGAGCATCGGCGCTAAGGCCCAGATATTTGCGTATCCGCGCGTCAAATTCGGCGACCTCTGAGACTTCAAAGGCATTGGCCAAGGACAGCATGGGCACGGCATGGCGGATTTTTGAAAAACCCTCCGCCACCGCAGCGCCGACTTGCTCACTAGGGCTATCGCCACGCTTGAGCTCGGGAAAGCGCGCCTCTATCGCGGCGTTGCGCTGCTTTAGCGCGTCATAGTCCGCGTCCGACATCTCAGGCGCGTCATGGGTATGATAGGCGGTGTTTGCCGCGTTCAGCACCTCAGCCAGCCGGGCCAGCTCCGCTTCGGCCTGCGCTTTGTCCAGTGCGGTCACTTCGATCTGGGATGTCACGATCTGCCCTCGGATAGTCTCACCTTGGGGTTAGATAGGTGGCCATCCGGGGCAGGTCTAGCGATTTCAGGTGGTTCAGCCGTTGGCGACCAAGCTCATCGTCGCTGGCTCCGGATCGCGCAGCACATAGCCACGGCCCCAGACGGTCTCAATATAATTCTCTCCCCCGGTGGCGAGGCTTAGTTTCTTGCGCAATTTGCAGATAAAGACATCGATGATCTTCAACTCCGGCTCATCCATGCCGCCATAAAGATGGTTGAGAAACATTTCCTTGGTCAGCGTCGTCCCTTTGCGCAGACTCAGTAGTTCTAACATCTGATATTCTTTCCCGGTCAGATGAACCGGGTTGTCGTTGACGCTCACCGTTTTGGCATCAAGGTTCACCGCGATCTGGCCAGTCTCGATCACCGATTGCGAATGGCCTTTGGAACGACGAATGATCGCATGGATGCGAGCGACCAATTCCTCCCGGTGGAACGGCTTGGTGAGGTAGTCATCAGCGCCGAAACCAAAGCCGCGAATCTTGTTTTCGGTATCATCCGCGCCCGACAGGATCAGAATCGGCGTCTCAATCCGACTGAGGCGGAGCTGGCGTAGCACCTCATGCCCATTCATATCGGGCAAATCGAGGTCCAAAAGGATCAAATCATAGTCATAGAGCTTCGCCAGATCGATCCCCTCTTCCCCAAGGTCGGTGGCATAGACGTTAAGATTCGCGTGGGTCAGCATCAGCTCAATGCTGCGCGAGGTTGTAGGGTCATCTTCAACTAGCAATACACGCATCTTTGTCTCTCCGGCTCCTGAGGGCGATTGATGTAATCCTGCGTAAAAAAGGTTAACTACCCGTTACCGATACTAGACCGCATAGCACAACAACCTAAAGTTGTCTATACTTTTGCAAGGCTGTCGCCTTTAGCGCCGCCTCCCCATGTTCGGTAACTGCTTGAAGCCATTCCAAGAATTCGTCTTCGCTGATCCCATACCGCTCCAGCGCTTCAGCCTGTGTGATCAGCCCATAGACCACCCCTCGCACCACCGCCGCCTTGCGCGAAGCCACCCAGCGGCGCGTGTCAGGATCAGGCAGATCGGCGCGCGACATGACGCTTCCATCGGCCAATGTAACGGACCGAGGGCCGTCAACTTTTTTAAGGTACATCACATTATCCGCCATTGCTTTGGCGTCTAAATGCGCCCATCTGCCTTAACGGGGGGTGAAGCTGACCCTTGTGAATAACTCACATTTTCATATATCTCCCCACAAACCCCGGAGACCGCCATGCCCCTCGACCAGACCCCGCCGCTCAATTCGCTTGGATTCGCCAAAGCCCCCGCTGACACGCGGGTGGTCGTGGCCATGTCTGGTGGTGTGGACAGCTCAGTCGTGGCTGCGATGTTGGCCGACGAAGGCTATGATGTCGTGGGCGTGACCCTACAGCTTTACGACCATGGCGCGGCGCTGGCGAAAAAAGGTGCCTGTTGTGCCGGTGTCGATATTCAAGACGCGCGCCGCGTGGCCGAGGAAATGGGCTTTCCGCACTACGTGCTGGACTATGAAAACGTCTTCAAAGACGCTGTGATCGACGAATTCGCCGACAGCTACCTTGGTGGCGCGACCCCCGTTCCCTGCATCCGCTGCAACGAGCGTGTGAAGTTTAAAGACCTGTTGGAGACCGCCAAGGATCTTGAGGCTGATTGCATGGCGACGGGCCACTACATTCAGCGCAAGATGGGCAAGAACGGCCCAGAACTGCATGCCGCTGCCGATGGCAATCGCGATCAGAGCTATTTCCTCTTTTCGACCACCGAAGAGCAGCTTTCCTACCTGCGTTTCCCGCTGGGCCATCTGCCGAGCAAAGACGACACCCGTGCGCTTGCCGCGAAATACGGGCTGGTCGTGGCCGACAAACCTGACAGTCAGGACATCTGTTTTGTGCCAAACGGTGACTATGCCGCCGTGATCCGCAAACTGCGCCCTGAGGCCGCTGATCCGGGCAATATCGTCGACACGCAAGGCAATGTGCTGGCGACGCATGAGGGCGTGATTCATTACACCATCGGCCAGCGCCGGGGTTTGGGCATCGGCGGTTTGGCCGATCCGCTTTATGTGGTGAAACTGGATGCCGAGCGCAAAGAAGTCGTCGTCGGCCCGAAATCCATGCTCGCCACCCGCAAAATTCCGGTGCGCGAGATCAACTGGCTGGGCGACGCGCCGCTAACCTCACAGGCCGAATGGCCCATCGCCGTGCGCGTGCGTTCCACCCGTCCGCCCCGCGATGCAATCCTGCGTCCGATCAGTGAGACAGAAGCTGAAGTCGAACTGCTGACCGCGGAAGAAGGCGTCTCCCCCGGTCAGGCCTGCGTGTTCTATGACCCTGAAAGCACACGCATTTTCGGTGGCGGCTGGATCCACCGGGGCTAACCCCGCCTACATCCGCGCCAAGACCGCCCGCGCTGCGCGCAGCCCGGGCGCTTCACCGCCTTTGCCCAAACGCGCCATCGTGAGCGCCATCGCTTCTTTCTGCGCGTCAGGCGCGCGCAGCACTTGCAAAATACCTTCCGCAATCGGGCCGGGCCGACAGTTCGCGCCGATGAACTCTGGCACCGTGCGGCTTTCCGAGACCAGATTGACCAGTGTCACCGTATCCACCCGCAGCATCCGCCCGATGATCTGACGGCTGATCCAGCTCATGTCATAGGCGATGACCATTGGCGTGCTGGCGGCGGCCAGTTCCAGCGAAACCGTACCGGACGCTGCCAGCGCCACATCCGCGGCCCGGAAGGCTGCCCGCTTGCTGCCAGCAAAAGCCTCCGCCTCCTGTCCGCGTGGGTCCAGCACAACGGGCGTGCCTGACCAATTCCGCGTCGCCTGCTTGACCAGCGCGGCCACCGGTGCTGCGGCAGGCACCACCACACGCAGCGAAGGCTCGGCCTCCACCAAACGCGCCACGACCTGTTGGAAAACCGGCGCAAGACGGGTGACCTCTCCCCGCCGCGATCCCGGCAGGACCAGCAGCAGGGGCGCGTCGCTCAGATGATGCTCAGCGCGAAAGGCCGCAGCCTCGGAATCATCAGCCAAGGGTTCAGCCACCACCGGATGCCCGACAAAATCACAGGCCATGCCCGCAGCTTCCATATAGGGCGGCTCAAAGGGGAACAGCGCCAGCACATGGTCCACCCATCGCGCCATTTTCTCCGCCCGTCCGGGGCGCCAGGCCCAGACGGTGGGGGCCACGTAATGCACTGTTCTGATGTTGGATTTCTCTTTCACCTTCCGCGCCACGCGGAGCGAGAAATCGGGGCTGTCGATGGTGATCAGCACATCCGGCGCGGTCTCCACCACCGCCTGCGCGGTCTCATTGATCCGGGCCATCAGCGCGCGGTATTTGGGCAGGATTTCGGCCAGCCCCATGACGCTCAACTCATCCATGTCAAAGCGGCTTTGCAGCCCCTGCGCCATCATCTGCGGCCCGCCGATCCCGTCGAAGGACACATCGGGCCGAAGCGCTTTCAGCCCGGCCATCAGCGCCCCGCCCAAACGGTCGCCCGAAGGCTCCCCGGCAAGGATAAACACCTTCATGCGTCATCTCCCCGCACCCAAAGCACCAGCTCAAATTCATCTGCCAGCGCCGCGCAACGCTCTTGTTCCAAGACGATGACCCCCTCGGCGGCGACCACCACCCCGGCAAGCCCGGCCTGATGCGCCGCCTGCAAGGTATCCGGCCCGATGGTCGGCAGGTCAATCTCGCGCAGCTGGCCGGTCTTTGGCCCTTTGCACAGCACCGCCCGCGCCCCGCGCACGCGCTCTGGCAGGCTCGCCAACAGGTGATCGGTGCCGCCGATGGTCTCGACCCCATAGACCTGCTCACCGCCGATCACACAGCCCTGTCCGATGTCGAGCGCCGCCAGCCCGGCCAGCACCGCCGCCCCGCGGGCGGCGTCCCGGCGCATCTGATCGTCGGGCTGGGTGGCAGAGAGCACGCCTTCGGTGACCACCAGCCCCGGCACCAGCGCATCGGCGCCGATCACCGTGAGCCCATGCTCTTCGAAAATCGTCTTGATCACCTCAAGCGCGCTATTGTCGCCCGCCGCCAGCGCCTGTTGGAACTGCGGCACCAGCGGCGCGGTGCGCGAGTCCAGCTGCGCCGGGTCCAGATCGGGCCGGTCGATGGCGCCACAGAGACAGACCTGATCGATCCCCGCCGCCTGCAAATGCGCCAGCAGGCTGCCCAAAGTCTCAAGCCGAAAGGTCAGATCCGCCTTCAACCCCTCCGGCGCGCAGCCCTCATAGACACAAACCAAAGGCGGCTCGGCCTGCGCCGCCGCCACCCGCGCGGGCAAAGACCCGCGCCCGGCGATCAGCGCGAGGGTCATTTCGGCGTCAAGAAATGGCGACCCGTGTCGGCCATGACGAAATCGGTGATCTGGCGCACATAATCGCTCTGGGTCTCATCCGCCAAACGTTTCGCTCGGTCCGAGAATGTCCCCTCGCCCTGCGCCAGCATCTGAAACGCCGCCCGGAGCGCGGTGATGTCACTGCGCGACACGCCGGCACGTTTGAGGCCGACAAGGTTCAACCCATCGAGATCCCCCCGGGGCGCCTGCACAAGACCGTAGGGGATCACGTCATTGGTCACCATGGTCACCGCGCCAATGATCGCGCCCTGCCCGATGCGCACCCATTGGTGAATGCCCGAGAGCCCGCCGATGATGACATCATCCTCAAGCACGCAATGCCCTGCCACGGCGGCATTGTTCACCACAATCACCCGGTCGCCGACAATCGCGTCATGGGCGATGTGACAGCCGGCCATAAAGAGCCCGTCATCGCCCACACGGGTCACCCCGCCGCCACCTTCGGTGCCGCAGTTCATCGTGACATGCTCGCGGATTCGGTTGCGCTGTCCGATGACCAGACGGCTTGCCTCACCCTTAAACTTCAAATCTTGCGGGATTTCGCCAATCACCGCGAAAGGAAAGATCACCGTGCCTGCGCCGACCTCGGTCCGGCCTGTCACGACAACATGCGATTTCAACTCCACATCCGCGCCAAGCACGACATTCGGCCCGACCATGCAAAAGGGACCAACCTTTGCCGAAGGGTCGATCTGCGCCCCCTCTTCGATCACGGCACTGGGGTGGATATTGCTCATGCCGCGTCCTGTGGTAGGTCCATCATCGCCATGAACTCAGCCTCGGCGGCCATTTCACCTTCGACGGTGGCAACACCGCCAAATTTCCAAATCTTCGCGCCCGGCTTGCCGCGCAGGGTTTGCAAATCCATCCGCAGCACATCGCCGGGGCCGACCTTGCGGCGGAACTTACATTTATCGATCGACATGAAGTAAATCAGCATGTTGCGGTCTTCCATGCCAAGAGCCGCACCGACCATGACACCTGCGGTCTGGGCCATCGCCTCGACAATGGTCACCCCCGGCATGATTGGCGTGCCGGGGAAGTGGCCCTGAAAATGCGGCTCGTTCATGGTGACGTTTTTATAGCCAACAGCCGAGGTGGTGCCGTTGATCTCTTCTACCTTATCCACCAGCAAAAATGGATAACGATGCGGCAGAATGCGCTGGATCAGTTGAATGTCGGCACGCAGCAACTCTTCGGTCATGGGGTGTCCTTTGTCTCAGGGGCTAACGGGATGGCTACCAATTCACGCGCAAAGGAGCAAGCGTGCGACAAGATCACCCCGCCGCTCAATCCGCGTTTTCCGACAGACCACTGCCGATGGTCTCATCCAACAGGGTAATCGCCTCATCCGTCACTTCGATGGCCGTGGATGACACGAAAACCCGCCGCCGCTCAAGGATCACGGCCGCATCAGAGTTGCGCATCAACTGTTCCAAAACCGGAACCGCCGCTTCGAGAAAATCTTCGCGGGCGCGGTCGAGACGGTCGCCCAACGCGCGGTTTTTCGCGGCCTGCTCACTGCGGGTGCGCTGGACCTTTTGGTCAAAGGCATCCGCCAAGGCGCGGAACTCTTTTGGCTCAAGCGTTGCACGCTTTTCGGTCAAAGCGCGTTCTTCGGCCTCCAAACGGGCCTCAATCTCACGGTTTTCTGCCGCCAATTCAGCGCTTTGCGCGTCAATCTCGCGGTTCACGCGCTGGCCAAAGGCGCTTTCGCGGAACATGCGTTCAGAATCAATGGTCAGGACCGGGCTCTGCACCGCCATAGGGGCCGCAGGCGCGCCGTCATTAACAGGAGCGGGCTGGGTGTGGCCGGGGGTGACCCCGGCCAGCAAAAATGCGAGAGCGGCAACCGTCCCGCGCATTGGTTTAGAACGTCGTGCGCAGGGTGATCTCAAAGCTCTGCTCCTTGTCGAAGCTCTCTTTCTTGAGCGCGTCAGAGACGTTGAACTGCAACGGCCCCAGCGGCGTGTCCCAGAAGAGCGAGACGCCAACCACGTGGCGGAACGAGCCATCTTCGCCGACGATGGTGCCGCCGGAGGTGTCCACATCGCTCAGATCCCACAGGTTGCCTACGTCATAAAAGACGCCACCCGAAATCCCGTATTCTTCGGGCAGACCCAGCGGGAACTCCGCCTCAAACCGCGCCACGGCAAAGAAGTTGCCGCCCAGCGGGTCGTCGGCTCCGTTGCTCGTATCACGCGGGCCAATGCCGCCCGGCTCAAAGCCGCGCATGATCGACGGGCTGAGTATGAACCGGTCCACCGCACGGTTGGTGCCGCTGTTCCACGCCAGTGCCCCGCCCTCAAGCGTGGCACGCAGAACCACATCCTCGTTGAACAGGCGTTTTTCACCGGCAATCTTTGCCGAAGTCTTGATGAATTTGTTGTCGCCGCCAAGACCCGCGAAGTCCTGACCAAATTCAAACAGCATCCCCTGCGTCGGGTCCAACCCGGTGCGGCGGGTGTCATAGGTGTAGGTGTACCCGATGGAAGAGGAGAACAACGCGCCGGCGTTGATCTCGTTCTGGATCGTGGCACTATTGGTCTGAGGTGTGGTTGGCGGGGTGCCTGTAGGCTCATCCCGCTCCAGCATCTCAATGCCTTCGAGCGTATAGCGCACAGCCATCCGGCCATTCTCACTTACCGGGAAACGCAGGCTGGGCTGGAAGACGAGCCGTTCGGTGTCATAGCTGGAATAGGAGGAGTTCGTCTCGGCATAGTCCAGCTTCAGCCCAAGCGCCACATCACGGCCCAAAAAGCGCGGCTCGACAAAGTTCAACCCGTAGCGCGTTGCGTCCTCAGCGGTGGAGATGGACAGGTTCAGCTTCTGCCCGCGCCCAAGGAAGTTGTTTTCCTGAAAGCTCACCGCAACACCGATGCCATCGTTGTTGGAGAACGAGCCACCAAAGTTCAGCGAGCCGGTAGGCTGTTCGACCACATCCACATCGACAATGACCTGCTCCGGGCTCGACCCTTGGCGGGCATTGACCTCGGCAGTTTCAAAATAGCCCAAGGCGCGGATGCGTTCCGCCGCCTGACGAATTTCACGCGGGTTGAAAGGGTCGCCCTCAACACTGTCGAACTCGCGCCGGATCACGCGGTCGAGCGTGGTGGTGTTGCCCTCAATGTCGATCCGTTCGACAAAGATACGCTCACCGCGGGTCAGCTTATAGGTCACGTTCAGCGACAGATCACGCTCGTTGCGGTCGATCACCGGCTCAACGCGCAGGAAGTCGATGCCGTCACGGATGGCTTGGCGCTCCAGACGGGCGATGTCGTTCTCGATCAGCGTGGGCGAATAGATCACCCCCGGACGGATCTTGAGGATCTCGCGGTAAGCCGCTGCGTTCAGACCGGGAATCTGGGATTCCAGTGAAACTTGGCCAAAGCGGAATTGTTGGCCTTCGGTGATGTTATAGGCCACGAAAACACCGTCACGCTCGCGGGTCAGCTCGGCGTTCACCGCCTCGGTGCGCATGTCGATATAGCCGCGGGACAGGTAGAAATCGCGCAGCATCTGCTTGTCGGCTTCGACCCGGCCCTCAACAAAAGTGTCGCGCTTGATCAGGCGGCGGAACAGCCCCGCCTGTTTGGTGCCAAGCACACGGCGCAAACGGCGGTCCGAATAGACGCGGTTGCCGACGAAGCTCAGACGCTCAACTTCAACGTTGTCGCCTTCAAAGATTTCAAACACCAGATCGACACGGTTCTGATCGCGCCGAATGATGCGCGGCTGCACGCGGGCCGACAGGCGGCCTTCGTTGCTATAGGCTTCGGCAATGGCGGCGGCGTCTTGCTCGGCTTGGTTGGGGTTGAACACCCGCCGTTCAGTCGAGCCGATCAACTCCGCCAGCATCTCGTCCTTGATGCGGCGGTTGCCCTCAAAGCTCACCCGGTTCAGCGTCGGCAGCTCGACCACGGTGATGACCAGCGTGCCGCCACGCGGCTCAATCGCCACGGATTCAAACAGGCCGGAGTTTTGCAGGTTCTGATAGGCATCGTTCAACTGACCGCCCGAAACCGGCTGCCCCCGTCCGATGCCAGCCCGCGTCAGGATCGCGCCGTCATTGATGCGCTGATTGCCTTCGATGACCACCGTGTTGAACTGATATTGCTGCGCCACCGTCTCGCTGCCCGGCACCAGCCAAGCCACCGACAGCATCACACACAGCGATGCCCCCCGCAGGGTCTTGCTAACGTTGCTGCGCTGCGCCCACTCGATGGGCTTTCTGCCCTCGTTCCTCAGTCCCATGACACCGACCCGTTTTTTACGACATTGATTGCCAACCTGACTACGCAGGTTAATAGGGTTTGTCAAAAGCAACGGGGGGAAATTTACACGATATCATGCGGTAACGGGCGCCAGCATGACAAGATACGGCAAGCCTGACTATAGCTTGCCGCGAACCAGCTTAGAGGGAAGCGACGAACGCTCCGGCAGACAGCGCCGCTGCAATCGCCAGAACAAAGAACCCACGGTCCCAGTTCAGGTCCAGCAACAGGCCAAGCCCACGGTATGATCCTTGAAGTGCGTGCATGACTGCCTCCTCACCATAGAAAACAGCAGTATGCGGGATGAATGCGGCGCAATTTTGTTAGAATGTGGCTTTTTGCGGGCAATCAACCCCAAGCGCACGGCGGGGGCGTCAGATCCAATCAAACGCCCCCCGTTTTCATCCTTACGGACAGAACAGATCATTCCCAAGGGCAAAGAGCATCAGGGTCAGCACCATAGCGATCCCGATGGTCATTAATACCCGTAGCGCCCCATCGCTTGGCGGCTTACCTGTCACGGCCTCATAGGCATAGAACACCAGATGCCCCCCATCCAGCGCCGGGATCGGGAAGAGGTTCAACAGCCCCACCGCCGTGCTCAGCACCGCGATGAAATAGATGAACGACTGCGCCCCTTGGCTCGCCATCGCGCCCGAGGTCTGGGCGATGCCCACCGGGCCGCTCAGGTTACAGGTGCTGATATTGCCCACGATCATCTCACGCAGACCCGAGATTGAGCCGGTGATGATGCGCCAAGTGTTGTCCAACCCGGCGCCAAAGGCTTCGCCCACGCCCGGCGTATCCGTTGCCGGGGTGAAGGCCATGCCGCCCACGATGCCAATCCGCAGGTTGCGCTTAAAGCTGCCATCTGGCTGTGGCTCATCCGTGGCTTTCGGGATCAGCGTAAACTCCAGCGTTTCGCCCTGCCGCCATACGGTGAGCAACAAAGCCGCGCCGTCAGAGGCTTCAACGGCTTCTTTTAACTGACCAAAGGCGAAAACCTCGCGCCCATCAATGGCCGTGATCACGTCGCCCCCGCGCAGCCCTGCCGTCTGCGCCGCCGATTGCGGCACCACGCTGCTCACCAAAGCGGGCAGCAGATAGGGGCCATCAACGGTCAGGTCAGTGTCGTCGCGGGTCACGTCATATTCCAGCACCGGCTCCTGCGGCAAAGCGCTAACAAAGCTGTCATAGGCGCCCGGTTCGGCAAAAGACGGCACCGGTGTGCCTTCGACTGCGCGCAGCACGTCGCCCTCTTGCAGCTCAAAAGCGGCCCCCGGCAGATCGCGCATCTCGCCCACGGTCAACGGATCGCGCGCGGTGCCTGCCGTCATGGCGACGGCAAAGAAAATTAGGATCGACATGACAAAGTTAAACACCGGCCCCGCCGCCACGGTCAGCGCGCGGGCATAGAGCGGCGCGCCATGCATCGTGTGGCGCAGCGCTTCAGGGTCTTCGGCCAAGGCCTCCATCGCGGTTTCATCCTTGCCCGAGGCCGCGTTGGAATCGCCTGCAAATTTGACGTAGCCGCCAAAAGGCAGCAGCGCGAACTGCCAGCGCGTGCCGCGCCTGTCGACCCGTGAAAACAGCACCGGGCCAAAGCCCAGACTGAACACATCGGCCTTGATCCCGGTCCAGCGCCCCACGATATAATGCCCGTACTCATGCACCGCCACGATCACCGACAGCGCCACGACAAAGGCCAGTATCGTCCAGATCAGCCCGCCGAACTCCGGCAAAAACCCCATAATGTCCAAGCTACTACCCTGCCCTTTTTTGAATTGCGGCCCAAGCGGCCTTGCGTGCGAGATGGTCTGCCTGCGCCACCAGATCAAGTGTCATAGCGTCGCGCCCCCGCCCCTGTGCGGCCTCTTCAGCGCGGGCGTCGAGCACCTCTTCGACGATCTCGGCCATCTGGGTAAAGCGCAACTGTCCGGCAATGAACCCGTCCAGCGCCACTTCTTTGGCCGCGTTAAACACAGCGCCCATCAAACCACCCGCCGCCATGACCTCACGCGCCAGCCGCAGCGCGGGCCAGCGGGCGTCATCCGGCGCGGTGAAATCCAACTGGCCGATGCGGGCCAGATCAAGCCGTTCGACCGGCAAATGCGCGCGTTGCGGGTGGTGCAGCGCATAGCCAATCGCATGGCGCATATCGGGCGGGCCGACATGGGCCATCAGCCCGCCATCGCAAAAGCCCACCAGCGCGTGGATCATGGACTGCGGATGCACCAGCACTTCGATGCTTTCAGGCGAGACGCCGAAAAACTCCCGCGTTTCAATGACTTCCATCGCTTTGTTAAACATCGACGCCGAGTCGATCGTAATGCGCTGGCCCATGTCCCAATTGGGATGGTTCGACGCCTGATCGAGCGTCGCATTCGGCAGGTCTTCGAGCGGCCAATCGCGAAAGGCCCCACCACTGGCGGTGATAATGATGCGCTCAACAGCGGCTATGTCTTCACCCACCAGCGCCTGAAAGACGGCGGAATGTTCGCTGTCGACGGGCAGGATCGTGGCCCCGTGCCGCTCGGCCTCGCCCAGCATCAAGGCACCTGCGCAGACCAAAGATTCCTTATTTGCCAAGGCCAGTGTGCCGCCCTGTTGCAGCGCTGCGAGTCCGGGTGCTAAGCCCGCAGCCCCGACGATGGCCGACATGACCCAATCGGCGGGGCGGGTCGAAGCCTCGGTGATCGCCTCGGCCCCCGCAGCCGCCTCAACGCCGCTGCCTGCAAGCGCATCGCGCAGATCGTCCAACAGGTCTTCGCGCGCGGTTACGGCCACATCGGCCTTTAGCGCGATCGCATCCTCAGCCAGCTGCGCGATATTGCCCGCCCCGGTCAGCGCCACCACATCATAGCCCGCAGGATCACGACGGATCAGATCAATCGTGTTCTGACCGATGGACCCGGTGGCACCTAGTATCGAGATTTTGCGCGACATAAGAGCTTAGTTCAGCCCCGGCGGAAAGCCGATCATCGGGCCGACCATCAGCAAGAACACTGCCGCCCCCAGCATTCCGTCAAAGCGGTCTAGCAGCCCGCCGTGGCCGGGGATCAGCGCCGAGCTGTCCTTGACGCCCATTTTGCGTTTCATGCCTGATTCCGCCATATCGCCCATCTGCGAGGCCATCGACAGCGCGATGGAAATGCCCACCAGCTGCATCCCGAACCCGGTGTTGAAGCTAAAGATCAGGCCTACCAGCGCGGCACCAATCCAGCCCGACGCCGTGCCGGACCAAGTTTTCTTGGGGCTGACCTTGGGCCAAAACTTCGGCCCGCCAATCGCACGGCCCGCGAAATAGCCTACTACATCGGTCACGACCACCACCAACACCAGCCACATGAGCCAGCCAAAGCCCATGTCATCGCGCAGTTGGATCAAACCAAAACCGGCAAGCAGGATCAGCGCAGTGAAACTCATGTAGATCGTGCGGTTACCGCTCAGCAACGCGAAGCCCAACAGCGCCGGTGCCAGCAACAACGGCAGGCCAAAGCCCACCGGCAAATAGACCGACGCCAAAACAGCCACGCCAGTCACCAAACCCAACTGCCAGGATTCCGCCTGCCCCGGCCCGCGCAACATGCTGACGAGTTCCCACACCATCATGCCGCAAATGAGCGCCACCAACAGGTGAAACACCACGCCGCCAAACCAGATACCCAAGAGCCCCACAAGGATCATCGCTGTGGCTGAGAGCATCCGCGCCCGTAGGTCGGACCATTGTTCAGGTGATTTCATGGCAGCTCTCCTCAGGTCTTGACCGCACCGAACCGCCTGTCACGACCGCCGTAAGCGGCGCAGAGCTTGGTGAACTCCTCGCGCGTGAAGTCCGGCCAGAGCGTGTCAATAAATTCATATTCCGCATAGGCCGATTGCCAGAGCAGAAAATTCGAAATCCGTGCCTCCCCGCTGGTGCGGATCACCAGATCAGGGTCCGGCAGGACATGGGTGTCGAGGTAGCGCGGCAGGGTCTCTTCGTCCACTGAGTCCGGATCAAGCCTGCCGTGTGCCACATCTTGGGCCAAACGGTGCGTCGCCCGCGCGACCTCATCGCGGCCGCCGTAGTTCAGCGCGATGGTCAGGTTAATGCGGGTGTTATGGGCAGTCGTTGCTTCAAGCTCGCCCATCAGTTTGATGAGCTTGTTATCCAGCCGGTCACGGTCCCCGATAAAGCGCACGCGCGCGCCATATTCGCTTAAGCTGCGCATTTCCTTGGAAATATAGCGCCGAAACAGCGACATAAGCCCTGCCACTTCGACCTGTGTGCGTTTCCAATTCTCGGTCGAGAAGGCAAAGATCGTCAAATATTCGACCCCGACATCCGGGCAGGCCTCAACGATTTCGCGCACGCGTTTGGCGCCAGCGTGATGCCCAAAGAGCCGGGGCCGCCCGCGTTGGGTGGCCCAACGGCCATTGCCGTCCATGATGATCGCGACATGACGCGGCCCACCGGGAATCGTTTCTGTTTGGATTTCGGCGGTGCTCATCGTCTGACCTTCTCCTTCAAGTTTGCGCCTCTCCCCGCCGTGGCGGGCAAGGCATCAGACTTGCATGATCTCGGCCTGTTTCGTCTCAAGCTGCTCATCAATCGTTGTGATAAACCGGTTGGTCAGAGCCTGCACTTCGTCTTCCCAGATTTTCTGGTCGTCCTCAGACATCTGACCGTCGTTCTTGGCCTTTTTGATCTGGTCCATCCCGTCACGGCGGATGTTACGGATCGAAACGCGGGCGCTTTCGGCATATTGCCCGGCCACTTTGGTCAGCTGCGTGCGGCGCTCTTCGTTCAGTTCAGGGATCGGCAGCATGATGATCGTGCCGTTCAGCTGCGGGTTAATACCCAACCCGCTCTCGCGGATCGCCTTTTCGACTTTGCCGACAAGACCTTTGTCCCAGACATTGATCGTCACCATGCGCGGCTCTGGCACGTTTACGGTGCCAACTTGGTTGACCGGTGTCATCTGACCGTAGGCTTCCACCATCACCGGCTCTAGCATAGAGGCCGAACCCCGGCCCGTGCGCAGAGAGGCGAATTCCGTCCGCAAAGAGGCAATCGCGCCGTTCATCCGCCGTTCAAGATCATCGGTATCGAGCATGAATTCATCTGACATGGGGTCTCATCCTGTGGTCTGACTGTGGTCGTGCCAAGGCACGGCTTTGCTGCGGGTATAAAACATCGACGGGTCGAATGACCAGCGCACATTGACAAGCGCGGCGCGAAGATGCCCTGCGCCGCACAAGTGCAACCTCAGCCCTGCACCCGCGTATGGGTGCCTTGACCGGCCAAGATGCCTTTGAACCCATCCGGCTCATCCAGCGAGAAGACGATGATCGGCAGGTTGTTGTCGCGGGCCAAGGCAATGGCCGAGGCGTCCATCACACCCAAACGCTTTTGCAGCACGTCATCATAGCTCACGGTCTCATAGCGCTTCGCATCCGGGAACTTGGCGGGGTCTTTGTCATAGACACCATCCACCTTGGTGCCTTTAAAGATCGCCTCGCAGGACATCTCATTGGCGCGCAGGGTCGCGGCGGTGTCGGTGGTAAAATAGGGGTTGCCGGTGCCCGCGGCAAAGATGCAAACCCGTTTCTTTTCGAGGTGGCGCACGGCGCGGCGGCGAATGTAAGGCTCCGCCACTTCGTTCATGGTGATGGCTGAGATCACGCGGGTGTGGATGCCCAGACCCTCAAGCGCCGATTGCATCGCCAGCGCGTTCATCACAGTAGCGAGCATACCCATGTAGTCTGCCGTGGTCCGCTCCATCCCCTGCGCCGAGCCCTGCAGCCCGCGGAAGATATTGCCGCCACCGATGACCATACAAATCTCAACGCCTAGGTCGTGTACCGATTGCACTTCGCGGGCGATCCGTTCCACGGTCGGCGGATGCAGGCCGTAGCTTTGATCCCCCATCAGCGCCTCCCCCGAAATCTTGAGCATGACGCGGTTAAAGGTCACTTGTGGGCTGTCTTGCGGAGTGTCTAAGGACATGGGGGAGCACCTTTTTCGCTCACCTTTCCGGGGCGAGGGACTCGCGCAGAAAGGGAAGGGTTTTCATTTCGCGCCAAAATGTCGCAAATACGCCCAAGGTTCAATGCGGGACGAGAGGAAGACGCAAAGAAATGCCGGATATTCCGCAAGCCCAGTTGGACGCGCTGCTCGGTGGCCTCGCCCCCGACCGCCCGGTGCTGATCGCCGGGCCGACCGCCAGCGGCAAATCCGCCCTCGCGCTGGCCATTGCCGACGCGCAGGGCGGCGTGATCGTCAATGCTGATGCCAGTCAGGTCTATGATTGCTTTCGCATCATCAGCGCCCGGCCATCGCCCGAAGAAGAAGCCCGCGCGCCCCATGCGCTTTATGGCCACCTGCCAGAGGATGCGCCCTATTCCACCGGCCATTGGCTGCGCGAAGTGCCCCCCCTGCTGCATGGGAGCCAACGCCCGATCATCACTGGCGGCACCGGCCTTTACTTCTCCGCGCTGACCCAAGGGCTGGCGGAAATTCCGCCTACGCCGCCAGAGGTTCGTGCAGCAGGCGACGACATGACCTTGGAAACGCTGCTGGCGGAACTCGACCCCGAGACTGCCGCAGGGATCGACCAACGCAACCGCGCACGTGTCCAGCGGGCATGGGAGGTCTGGACCGCCACCGGACGGGGTCTATCCGAATGGCAGCGCGACACCGGTGCGCCGCTTTTGCCGCTTAAGGACTGTCTGCCTGTTGTCTTCGATGTCGAGCGCGATTGGCTTAATGCGCGCATCGAACGCCGCTTTGACCTGATGCTGGAACAGGGCGCGCTGGACGAGGTCGCCGCCCTGCGCCCGCGCTATGATCCCAGCCTGCCCGCGCATCGCGCCATCGGCGTGCCGGAATTGATCCGCTACATCGATCGCGAATGGGCGCTTGAGGACGCCCGCGAAGCCGCCATCATCGCCACCCGGCGCTTTGCGAAACGCCAACGCACATGGATGCGCAGCAAGATGTCGGATTGGCAGCGCGTGACACCGAACTAGCACCTCCGCGTCGCGCAAAAAAATGGCGCGGATCAGGGGAGGATCCGCGCCGCTGTCTTCGGGCAATTTCGGGGAAAGACAGCCCGAAGAGAGGTCTAATAAGCCTTAGGGATCAACTTTACCGCCGGCTGTGTTCACGTTCTTCAGACCTTCGGCAACAACATCTGCAAAGGTCGACACAAGTGCTACATAGAATTCTTGGTCCGACGGCGGCACGGTGACATAGCCCTCAGGCACGATGCCGTCGCCGCTTTCGGCTGTCACCTTGACGGGGAAGCTATAGCCAGCATTTTCGCCGGTTGGGTTGGTGATATCAACAACGCCTTCTAACTGGTTGAATTCTCTAGACTCCGGCAGCATGGTTGCGCCATTCAAGGCGATCTTGCGCAGGTCGATGCGGATTTGCGGATCGGCACCATCGCTGCTCAATGCGACACGTTCCGCCACTTCGGCGCGAATGTCCTCGGCCAGATCGGGATAGAATTCAAGACCATTGCTATCAGCCGCAGCGGCGACCGAAGATTCAACTGCGATTTCGGAAATGCGCAGCTCGTCCTGAGCCTGTGCAGCGCTGGTCAATGCAATGGTGCTGACACCGGCTGCCAGCGCGAGTTTTTTGATCGTTGTGAGCATGTTCTAACTCCAGTTTATCTTTCCCCGCTGAAGGCCAATCCTTCGCAGGTGGTTCTGGACAAAGAACACCATCAGGACCAATAAGGTTCCTGTGTGCACATGCCAAAGACGGCGGATAGGACGATTGTCGCCCATCCACCCATCGCTTTAGCTGCCGGTAATCACTCTAACATAATTGCGCGTTTCTTTATAGGGAGGCACGCCGCCGTATTTCTTCACCGCCCCCGGCCCCGCATTATAGGCCGCAAGCGCCAGCTCCCATGTGCCAAAGGTGCGGTATTGCAGCTTAAGATAACGCGCCCCGCCTTCGAGGTTCTGTGCCGGATCGGTGGGATCAACACGCAGCACGCGCGCAGTCTGCGGCATCAACTGCGCCAACCCCAACGCCCCTTTGTGCGACACAGCCTTGGGATTCCAGCCGCTTTCCTGCTGCACCAGCCGCAAAAACAGATCAACCGGGATGCCATGGCGCGTCGCGGCCTCCCGCGCAATGGTCAGATAGGCCCCTTTGTAAGAACCGCCGTATTTCGGCACGTCCCATTTCGTCGGGGTCACAACCTTGGGCGGCTGCAAACCGACAGAGGCCGAATACTGCTTGGCCGCCCGGTTATCGAGGATGTTCTTTTGCGAAGAAAACAAGGCGCGCCGGTTTTTCGAGGAAAACATTTCAGCCGCCGCTGGGGGCGTAAGCGCTACAATCAAGCCGACCGCGGCCAGACCGGCCACAACTTTCGTTCTTTGCATCTGTCCCTGCCCCGTGCCGTTGCATTGGCGCGACTATACCAAACTGCGCCGCCCAAGCCAGCGATGATTTACGCGGCCTTTTGGGTGGGAAAGTCGGTGTTCTCTGCCAGCCAAGCGCGGTATAACCTGCCGGACCGGGTGCGATCGGATTCGCGCCCCGACCTGACATGAAATGACAAACGAGGGGGCAAGATGGCCGGCTCAGTGAACAAAGTGATCCTAATCGGCAACCTCGGGCGCGACCCCGAGGTGCGGTCGTTCCAGAACGGCGGCAAAGTGTGCAACTTGCGCATTGCCACCTCGGAGACCTGGAAAGACCGCAACACCGGCGAGCGCCGCGAAAAGACCGAATGGCATTCGGTGGCGATCTTCCAAGAAGGTCTGGTGCGGGTGGCCGAACAGTACCTAAAAAAGGGCTCTAAGGTTTACATCGAAGGCCAGTTGCAGACCCGCAAATGGCAAGACCAATCCGGCGCAGACCGCTATTCGACTGAAGTCGTGCTGCAAGGCTTCGGCGGCACGCTGACCATGCTTGACGGCCCCGGTGGCGGCTCCGGCGGTGGTGGCGGTGGCCAAGGCGGCTATGGCGGCGGCGGCGGTGGCAATGACTACGGCGGCGGCTATGACAGCGGCCCCTCCTCCCAAGGCGGCGGCGGCAACTACGGCGGCGGTGGTGGCGGCAGCCGTGATCTTGATGATGAGATTCCGTTCTGAGAGTAACAAAATATAAGAGAGTCGATTTATCTACCTCAACTCTTTAAAAATAAGATAGATGTGCCCCTCTAGTGTAGATTTTTGAGGTTGACACAGGCACACGGTTTCGAAACTAATCAAAAGTGTAGATTTTTGACTGGTTGAGGAATCGTGTGCTAACCCAACGCAATGTTATCTTTGCCAGCGGCGAACGATTCAGCTACCTTGAGACGGATGGATTACCAGATTATTGGTCAACACTCTTTGTCACAGTTGAACTGCGTTACAAGTCTACTCAGAATACGATCCTAAGTGTTCTCACGGCACTTCGTCACTTGAAACTCTGGGAGCAAGTGAACGATAGAGATTTAATCTCGGAGTTCGGAGCGAAAAAGCTCTTGTCCTCCTCAGACATCGATGCGCTATACGACCACTTCACACTTAAGCGTGCTGAAGTCGAAAGAACGCAGAAAATCAAGAAATTTAAAGATGTGGTCTCGTTGCAAGTCCATCACCCGCATAGTCTGTCGCCCCTTGAGACAGTTAGCGCCGGGCTTCAAAAATACCGAATGAGTGTAGCTGCATCTTTTTTGGTTTTTGTCGGAAAGACCATACACCGTGGTACCGCCAATCGTACAGAACTGTATGCGCGTTTCGATGAAATGGCTGAATTCATGAAAGCGAAGGCGCCAAGAGTAGCTCGGAATTCGGGATTACAAGGCGATCCAAACTACCGCTCCGCTCCACCGGAAGTTTACTCTGAGGCCATTCGCTTGGTCCGGGTCGATAATCCGGATAATCCATTCCGCAAAAATGTGAGACTGCGCAACCAAGTGATGTTCGACATCATGTACGAGACAGGTGCCCGGGGAGGAGAAGTTCTCGGTCTTCGGATTGAGGACGTCGATTGGTCTCGCCGGGTGCTGAAAATCATTCGACGCCATGATGACGTTCACGACAGCCGAAAACATCAACCCGTGGTGAAAACTGAAGAAGGTGAGGTCTACATTACGGAAACTCTGGCTCGTGACTTACGCCGATACATCATGGAAGACCGTTCTCAAATTCAGGCAGCAAGATCTCATCCATATGTATTCGTGAACCATCGGAAGGGAGTTGGATATGGCCAGCCAGTCGGCATCGCGACCTTCAAAACCAGAATTGCCAAACCAGCATCTAATCAGACACCGGAAATTTTCAACGAGATCACACGCCACGGCTTTCGGCACAACTTCAACTATCGACTCTCAAAGAAGTTTGACGAGCACAATGCCCGTGCGGCCAAGGACCCTTCGGCAAATCAAATCTCGCAAAAAGAAGAAATGCAAATACGTATGAATCTGAATCGCTGGCGCTCAGAAAGAACCTCAGAAACGTACAATTTGCGACATATCAAAGAGAAGGCTGATCGTCTAATGCAAGTTCAGTTGGATGAAATCTCCATAAACAAGCGGCAGAAGTTGTGAAGTCGTCGAAAAACCAGCAAGACGCCGCAAGAAAATCCAGGCCTTCGAAATTTTTACGATCGAAGGCTGGTTATGAATTTGATTTTGCGAAGGATATCTGGCAGCTGGATGGCGGATATCGCCTGAATCTCTCTGCGTTGGGAAACATATTCGAGGATGAAGGCGAATTATGCGAAGCGATTAGATACACTCTCGGAAGATTGGCTGTAGAAGCATCCTCTAGCTACACTTCCGGCTGCCTATATAATTCACTGCGTTTCCTTGGATCACCGCATTTCACGGGCGAACCAATTACAACCACTCAGCTCCAAAATTTTCGCTCTTCACTCAATCGTCAAAACGAATACCGACTTGGGCATCTCAGGGGGTTCTTGCGTACCTTATCTGACTACGGACAGAAAGGGCTAGAAAACGATGTCATCCCCTATCTTGATACCCTCAGCCTCCGGGGGAACAGGAAGGGTGCGGCAGTAGCACACCGCTGCCCACACAGCGGCCCATACACCACGACCGAACAGGCCGCAGTATTGAATTGGGCAACGAATGAGTTTGATAAAGAAAATATCTCACTTATGGAGTATGCTTGGTTTTACTGTTCGTTTGTTACCGGAAGGCGCTCCGTAAACCTTCGCGCTCTACGTGCAAAGGACCTCAAAACGTCTAACGAGACTGCTGCTCGTCAGTTTTGGCTTGCCGTACCTCGATCAAAGCAACGTGCAGCAACCTATCGTAGTCAGTTTCGTGAAGTACTAATTAGCGAAGATTTATACCTTATTCTAAAGAACCTAAGTCTAATCGTTTCCAACATGGTTGAGGAATGCATCCCCGATGCTGTGCCCGTCGGAATTTTACAAGAACTGCCAATTTTTGCTGATCGCACACGCGTTCAACAACTGGGGTCGCTTGAAGCTCTGAGCAAAATACTTAGAGAAACACCGGACTTTCTGCATGCCACTAGCAGCCAGACAGCCGCCATCGTCGGAAAACTGTCGCACATGTGCACTGCTATTTCAGAACGCACTGGCGACACGATCCATATCACCCAGACAAGGATGAGACGGAGTCGGGCCACTAACCTCAGGCGAAAAGGTATCGGCGGCACAGAGTTAGCTTACCTTTTAGACCACTCCGATACTCAGCAAATCGGAGTTTACACTGAAAACACTCCCAACGTAGCCGAGCGGATCGATGAAGCGATGCTCCCTGCCCTCGCCCCACTAGCAATGGCAGCGAGAGGCATGCTTATCGATTCCGAAAGAGATGCGATCCGCGCCAACGATCCGAACAGCCGGATCCATAAAGCCGGGGGGGCATCTATGGGAAACTGCGGAAACGAAGGTTTCTGTGCTGGCGGCATCAAGTCTTGCCTTGTCTGCACTCAGTTCCAACCTTGGATAGACGCGCCGTGGGACGAGCTGCTGACTGAGCTCTTGGATGAGCGTGACGAACTAAGGCAATATAATGTCGGTAACGGCGTACTCCAATCGTACGACTTGCAAATCAGCCGTTCGTTCGCGATCAAAACTGCTGCCGAACAGCTAAGGTCTGAAAATGGTTAATACTGTCGTCTTTCAACCCCAGCATGAGACTGATGGTGTCCGCAACCTCCGCGACTTCATCAGCTTTGCTCGCGATAACTTGACACTATTTGAAGACCAAGGTGGGTTTTCAGTGGATCGTTGGGAGTATTCAGTTAGCTCTACGAAAACCGTGGTCTTGTTTTCGCAATTGAAGTTTCAAGGACGCAACCAAAGTCAGCGACAGCATACACCATTTGAGCAACCATTTATGGATTTTGCTAAAGCCTATATTCGAACACATCTTACAAGAAAGTTGACGTCGACGGTTGGCAAACCCCTCAATGGGCTGCGCTATGTATATGCCGCATTAATTGAAGTGTACGGTAAGCCAGACATTCTTGAATTGGACGGCATCGTTCAAGGCAAAGTTCGCGAGCTCGTCGAAACGACTGGCAGAATGAGCCCAGCCGTTCTGTATCGATTTGGCCAAGCACTTGAAAAATTGTACGATGAAATCAGAGATAAGAAGATCCTGATTGACCTACCGATATGGCGAAACCCTTGGAACCGGCCCCGCGAGCGCTCCATGGGCACCTCAGAGAAAGATAAGAAATGGCAGGAAGAACGATGCCCTTCCATGCACGAAATGTTGTGTATCATGGACGCTTTCAATCGCGCAGAAACAACCCCGGATAGATATGTGACCAGTTTGATTATCATGCTGATCTTTGCGCCCGGTCGGGTGTCCGAACTTAATTATCTAACTCGTGACTGCTTAACAGAGGAAGAGTACGAAGACGGTGGAGAAACTAAGCGCCGCATGGGTGTCCGTTGGCATTCAGCAAAAGGCTTTAGCGAAACAATAAAATGGGTGCCAAAAGTTATGGAGCCCGTAGTTGAAGAAGCGGTAAAGCGACTTCGGGATATAAGCGAGGAGCCAAGGAGAGCAGCAGCTTTCTACCATGACAGAAAAGATGGCTTTTATGTACATCAAGGGTGCTGTACTGCCGAGGGTTTCGAGCAAACCGCCCCCCTGAACGGATATCAGATTCACGCTGCCCTCGGCCTCACGGCAAATCCAAAGGCCTCTGATGCTCAGCTCAAAATCACTAGAGGTATCACCAAAAGGATTGCTCTCGGAATAAATGTGGGCTCACCGGAGCTAAACAAGAGATTTTGGGATCACGTCGATGGAAAAGAGACCATTACGTATAATGACCTTGGTGATTTCGCCAGACGGGTACTACCAAAAAATTTTCCAAATGTTTTAGGAACGGAGATAAAACTGCAAGATTCTCTGGTCCTCACTTGGGAGTTCGCTGCCAACCGTCAATTTAATACGAGGCCATATAAGCTAGCCGTACCAACACTGGGTACTGAACTGGTCAACCATGCACTAGCAAGCCGCCCAAACAAAAGCGGAGGTCGAACCGCGTCTATCTTTAGTACTTTCGGCCTGAAAAATGAAGACGGATCTGAAATTAGGTTGACCAGTCATCAACTTAGAGTTTGGCTTTCGACAAACGCAGAACGCGGGAACATGGACAGCTTCGAACTTGCTCAGTGGGCTGGGAGGCTTCGGGTCGACGATAACCGCCACTATGATCTGAGAACGCCAGCGGAGAGAGAACAAAGAGAGCGAGAGGTTCTCGAATTATCCCGAGTTTCGCAAAACGCTCTACAGCAAGCACAACTGCATGGCCCAGTGTCCTACGAAGCGCTTGGATACAAAGGCAGGCTTGGAGTCGCTGAAATAACCAAGTGGGGCTTTTGCGAACATGACTTTGCTATGGAGCCCTGCACTAAGGGCGGGAACTGTCTAACATGTAAAGAGCACTGCGTAATCAAGGGCCTGACCGACAATCTCGAAAAAATTCGGGTCGAAGAAAAACTGGTCGAGGCCGAGTTCAATCGAGCCCGTGAGGCGGAGGGCTTAGATTATTTTGGGGCATCTCGCTGGGTTGATCACTTCGGTTATCGATTGGCGCTAATTAGAACGCAGCGCCTGAAGTTGGAAGACCCAGAAACGCCAAAGGGAACATTAATCCGGGTACCCAAAGAATACGATACGAGCCAAACTAAAAGGGCGCTCCAAAACGCCGGGTATGAAACCGACACCGCTGATCTGTCGGATGAGAAGCTATCCGATGACTATTTGCGGGGGCTGTTAGGAACATAAGATGAAGACCAAACTCATCAATGAAGACGCAATGTCTCGTATCCTCCTAGAGTTAGATGGTTGGCAAGGTAAGTTAACTTGGCCACTTGTTGGCAAAATGGTAGCTCAAATCATCGGCGTACCGAGCATCTCCAGGCACACGCTTCTAAGCTATCCTCAACTTGTTCAGGCAGTCCGTGCTCGAAAAGCGGAACTGAAGTCCGCAAAGGCAACGAACTCCGCCTATAGCGTCGATTACACTCTAGAAGCTGCCCTGTCCGAAGTTGAGAAGCTTAAAGCGCAAGTCGCTCGTTTGGAGCGCGAACGGGAACTGTACGTCGAGCAATTCGCGCGGTGGCAATACAATCTCTACATGATGCCCAATGTCGACATGGTTGCCCTGAACAAGCAGCTGAATAAGCCGCTCCCTAGATCTAACCGCGCAAGAAGGTGAAAGGTAGCTTGAAATCGACAGGTGTATCAATCTACGCCCCTCGTAGAGTTGATAGGAAGCAAGGGAATCCAACCCTGCGTAGCACGACAATCACGCGCGGCTTACTACCGTTGTCACAATTTGTCTGGTGATGCGTCGTATAGCTTGACGAAGAATTGACGAGGGTCAGCACGAGTTAATCTTAGTATAACGCAGAGTTCGACAGCGTCGAGCCGCCGCTCGCCGAGTTCATACTTCGCGACATAGGATGCTGGCTTTCCGAGTTCTTCCGCAAGTTTAGCCTGCGACATGCCCGCCGCCTGTCGCAGCCCGACCAATTCCTGCCGTAGCAATCGGTATGCATCTGTATGAACTGCGCCTGCCAATGTGCTCGCCCCTAAACCTCTCGACAAGCACCCTTAGCTGAGTCACAAGATGCTCCCAAAACAGGAGCGATTCGTGACCGAGCAGGCTATTCTTCAGACGCGACAGAGCACGCGCCCAGGCGTTTTCCTTCCCTTTCACTTAATGTGGTATGGTAGATTGTCAGAAAAGCAAGGAGCGTTAGCCCTCCGAAAAGGCCTGATTGTTCCTGGATCGTTGAAAAGCGCCTCTTTCTCTGGCCGCGTTGTGTATCTGACCAAGCGAGGACGACGCGGGTCTCAATCCATTTTTTATTTGGAGGAGCCCCATGTTCCCCGTGTCTATGCATTGCTTCTAGAGAAATGGGGGCTGGTCACAGAAGAACGTTATTACGTCTACGGGAATTCACCTTTGTCAGAGACTTGGAACGCATCCTCTGGATAATCATGTGTTGAGAACCAGTAAGCGGAAGGCGGGCTGAACAGCACGTTTAGGATCCTTGGCTCAAATTTAGTTGTAGTCTCTCGGCTGGAAGCTAAAAGACAGCCAGAGTTGTACTGCTCACGACCATACGGCTATGAAAGCGGTGAGCCTTATAGCTTTCTCTGGGAAAACCTATCAAAGTGATATCGCGCTAGTAGTAAGCTAAGGTGATCTACATAGGACGGGCGTCGCGTTGTGGCCCGATACGACCTATGCTTGGAGGTGTTCCCTCTCAGCAATCGCTCTTGCCGCTACCGCTACCTATTGGATATGTGTGCTGAGCCTAAGCTGTAGAATGGCGTCACACAGAAACGCTCTAGGTGGCGACCTCACAGGAAGACGAGCTAGAAAGGGGACAAAATTGTTCAAACGTTTTTTTAAGAACGATAATAGTCCTAGCACACTCAATAATACAGTTGGCATCCAAGGCGTGTTGAATGTCGGCAAGGAGGAGATCATACCCGACCAACGAATTGAGGGAAAGCTCAGGGCAGAAAGAGATGAACTGTCTGCAAAATTGAAGTTGTTAAGAGCAAGACGAAGCGAACTATACGAACTAAAAAAAACGCAAAGCCCTGCCAGGAGCAACCGGACTACCGATCAGATCTCCGAGTTGAACCTCAAGATTGTACCGTTAAACAACCGCCTCCAAGCAGTTGAAGATGCGATCTGCAAGATAGAGGATAGTAACGGCACAACCGCCCTACGGAAAAAGGCGGAAAAGAAGAAGCTCCGTGAGAAGAAAGCGGGGTATGTGTATGTGGTTCGTAGCCCTTCGACCCCTGAACTGTGCAAGGTAGGTATGACGAACGACCTAACGCGGCGCGTTAGGGATCTTATGACAGATCGCTTTTATACGGTTCACCTACCCTATCAAATTGTTTTCGCAATCGCGCATCCCGCGAACGAAATGATCGAATACGATGCGCACGCGATATTACAGGAAAAGCTATATGCAGGAGAAGCTTTCGAATGCCCCCCAAAGGACGCGATCCACGCAGTCAAATGTGCAACAGGATTCTACGCTGAGCGTTGGAGAAAGGGCTTATTCGGCAACCCAAGAACGGTTAAGCCACTTTTGCAGCAGCCGAACAAGTGGGCTGAATTCGCAGAACCATTTATCGTGGATTTGCGTATGGGAAAGTATCTCAAGTATAATTCTTGGGCAGAAGATATTAGGTCAAAATTTGAGGCTGACAGAGCCGGGCAAGGGAGTATCAGAAGGTTAATGGCTCCGGTTCCGAAGCCCAAAATATACGGATACAAGAGCCATCTGGAAAAGTGCAGGCGGGATTTTCATTACCAAAATCTAGAATGGGCATGTGAGAATATTTTTGAGAGAATACAACAGTCAAGAAAGCTGCCTGCTCGAAGTGTTTTAGAGAGGATTGCCTGCCAAGGATTGGATTTTGAGAATGCTTCTGAGCGTCGATCCTTTGCGGAAGAGGCAACCGAGTACTACTTTAGTACCGGCTATGCACGTCGGCGAGATCGTGCAGGAAGATCGAACTGATTTTCTTGCGTCTCAGCGTATCTGGCTCTCGCCCCAGAGAGGGCACTCAGTGAGAATCTTCTGAGCCTCCATGAATTTCGTTGCTTTCGTGCGTTTCCACTCCTCTCCCAGCCAAGAAAGAGTAGCCGCAAAATCCAGCTTCATACGGCCTGACCCGCCCCTTTTTTCAGGGCGCAGAGCCACTCAAATATGGTGCGGCGACTTGGGCTTCAATCGGAACTAGTCAGAAACCCCAATAGCAAGCTATAAACTCCACAGCTACGCCACTACCGTGGCAATAATTGAACGGGGTTTCAGCAGAACCTTCCAGCACAAAGAGCGTCCTAGCAGCCTTGCCCTTATGTTACACAGGTTCCCAGACGATGACCCAGCTGGAGCGGTTTAACTAGCAGTCGAAGGCGCATGCGACGAAGATGGTTCATTAAGGCCGTCAAAGCCGTCCTGAATATCAACCCTCAATCCGTGGCGCGTCATCTCGCTATAGGACCTAGAAGAAGCGGTTTCACCTTTTCCCACCGGGCGCGAGACGCGGACGGTAGTCTCCGCGAAGGCCAGTTCTTTAGTGCCTTGAACACCCCCGCCCAAAATTCATAGCAAGTTAAATTTAGCAATTAGCTGCTTCGCAGCACGTCACGGTTTTTTCGTCATCGGATGTCGATTCAACATTTCGTAGATGATATGGGCGAAAACACTGCTCTGCTCAGGCATGGAAAGCAGCTTCAGCATTTGCTTTTGATGCGCTTGGCTGCTGTCGAGGATAGCGTCTTCGACTGCCTTCTGAAAATCACCCAACATGGCTTGTTCGCGGGTGTTGTTAGCTATTTGCGTCATCACCCGCGCATTTTCCCGAACCTTCGCGGTAATTGTCTCAGCATAATTCACCATATCTGATTCTGTTAGACCATCTCCCGCGAACAGGTCATTCAATTTTTGAATGATTTGCGAAAGAAATTCTTCCGACTTGTCCTTCGCAACACCACTACCGAGACCGATACCTGGCTTTAGCCCTTCACCACCTTTAACAGACAAGCCCAAATTTTGTTGTTTGATTTTGGATAGCCGGTAATGGCTCAGAGCGACGTGGTCTAAGTCAATGACGTCGTCATTGACGGCCGCCTCACGCAGTAATGGACCCAGATGGCGGGCGAATAAGCTCAGTTTTTCGAGTTCTTTGTTATCATAGTCCACAATCTGGGAGATAAATTCGTAGAAGCGGACGAAGGTTCCAAGATCTTTCTTGAAGAGTTCAAGTGAATCCTTCTCTTTCTTGCAGTCCTTGAAGGTTTTCTCAGTATTCGCGATCAGAACTGGGTCACCACTTTTTTTAGCACGCTCAAACATCTGGAACGCTGTTTGGTGAGCCTCTAGTGCCGATTTATACCTGACCGTCCAACGCTGGACCGCTGGCTTACAGATATTCGAAATAGCGGCATTACTTTTATCCTTCTGCAAATACGCTTCGCAAAATCGCTCGACCTCCGACCACTGAAAAACACCAAACGCGCGCAGCTTTTCAGAAAGATCATAGATGATGTTTGGATCAGACACGTCGATCAGTTCGGCAGTCTGATAGTATTCCTGAAAGGCATTCAAGACTTCTTCTGGCTCATTGAAGAAGTCGAGAACGTAGGTCCCGCTGATTTCCTTGCCGGGGTATGTGCGGTTGAGCCGTGACAGGGTTTGGACGCATTCCACCCCTGCCAGCTTCTTGTCCACGTACATGGCACACAGCTTTGGCTGGTCAAATCCGGTCTGGAACTTATTGGCGACGATCATCACCTGATAATCCTCAGTATCGAACGCCTTGCGCATCTCGCGACCTTTGAGGCCAGGGTTCATGCCCAATTCCGTGAACTTTTCGCCAAGCAAACCCTCAGAGTTCGGGTCGCTCGCGCCAAACTCGACTTCACCTGAGAAAGCTATCATCGCGTGAAGCTTATCATAGCCTTTTCCAGCGATATATTTGTCAAAGGATAGCTTATACCGAACAGCTTCTTTGCGGGAACTCGTGACAACCATCGCCTTAGCTTGACCGCCTAACAGGCCCATAATGTTGTTCCTGAAGTGCTCCACAATCACCTGAACTTTCTGGGAAATATTGTAGTCGTGCAAACGCACCCACTGGTTCAGTTTTAGCTTAGCCTTTTTGCTATCTACCTCTGTGTCTGCTTCCCGCATTTTGAGCGCAAGATTATAGGCGACCTTATAGCTGGTGTAGTTTTTTAGAACATCGAGGATGAACCCCTCTTCGATGGCCTGGCGCATTGAATATACGTGATAAGCTTCCGGTAGGTTCGTTTTTGACGGCGGTTCAGCTGGATTCGGTGGACGCCCGAACAGTTCCAGCGTCTTAGTCTTTGGCGTAGCAGTGAATGCAAAAAAACTGAGGTTTGGGGACACGCGTCTGGACGCTACAGCGGCATCAAGGATGTCCTCAGATGTCAACTCCTCCCCCTCCTCACGACCATCGAGCATAAGCACTTCTTTCAGCTTTCGAGCTGTTGAGCCCGTCTGCGAGGAATGGGCCTCATCTGCGATGATCGCATAGTTCCGCCCTTTCAAGCTAGTGCTGTCCTCAATCGCCTTCAGGACGTGCGGGAAGGTCTGAATGGTGACGATGATAATAGGCTGTGATTGTTCAAGTGCAGAGGCCAGCTTTTCAGACTTCGAACCCTCACCTTCATTGCGATTGATACGCCCGACTACACCGTCTTGGTGCTCGAATTGATAGATCGTATCCTGCAACTGATCGTCGAGCACCGTGCGGTCAGTCACAATGATTACCGAATGAAAGATCTTATCGCCGTCAGTGTCAAAAAGCGATGACAGCTGATGCGCGGTCCATGCGATTGAGTTCGACTTACCGGACCCAGCACTATGCTGAATCAAATACCTATTGCCCGGTCCTTCATCTTTGGCAGCCCTTACGAGCTTCTCGACCACATCCCATTGGTGATATCGGGGAAAGATCATGGTCTCTTTTTTTATCTTTCGGCCCTGCCAGTCTTCTTTCTCAACGATCTCAAGATGCATGTAGCGGGCCAAGATACTTAACAGCGCATCAGGTTGCAGCGCTTCCTGCCAGAGGTAGCTCGTGGCATAGACGGTTTCATCCTCGGGCACGTCATTCCCTGCGCCACCTTCCTTTGTGCCCTTGTTGAACGGCAGAAAGTAAGTGTCCGCGCCAGCCAGCTTGGTGGCCATATAGACCTCGTACTGGCTCACCGCGAAATGCACCAAGGCACCTCGCTTGAAGGTCAGTAGCGGCTCTGGCTTTTTGGTCGCGGGATCAATCGGCAGACGCGTCGTCTTGTATTGATTGATCGCGTTCTGGACCGACTGTTTAAACTCAGACTTCAATTCCAGCGTTGCGACGGGCAAACCGTTTACGAATAGCACTAAATCAATGCGCCACCTCTTAGCCTGAACGCCTGTTTCCGCCAGTTGAGCAGCGGTGGCATGGGGGCTATAAGTCAGTTCTGGCACGATGCGCAGGCGGTTTTTCTTGTAGCGAGCAAGCGTGTCCGGGTTGAGATCGTGTTCGGGCTTAAACTGGCAGAGATAGAACTTTGCGTTGCGATCTTTCACACCGTGTCGGAGGACACCCAACGTGCCGAAGGTGCGCAGCTGGGTGCCTGTCGCGTTAGGGTCGGCCTTGTTCAGTTGGGTGGTCACCCTTTCCAACAACTTTTGTTCAGGGTTGCCGGGATAGTTCTTGCAGTGCTTTTGCCATGCCGCGTCCTGGGTATCTCTAACAAATCCGATCAGGTCTTCGGTGTATATCGCCCGTTCGCGGTCATATCCGGCAGGGGTGCCAAGCCGCCAGCCCGCCGCCACCATTTGGTCAATCATTTCGTCCTGAAAGATATCCTCTTTTGCCTTGCCTGTCGAAATACTCATGCAAATGCTTTCTGTGCGGTGTCTTGATCTAAAATATCTTTTGGAGGCTGCCAGCCGCGAATGTCGATCTTACCGGTGACAGCGGCTGAGATGAGGGCCGTACGACGTTCTTTGAGTAGGGTGATGGCAGATCTGGATTTCGCCAGAAGGGAGTCCATGTCCACTTTCTGTTGATCCAGAAATTTTCTTATTTGAGTTTGCTCCTCAATGGGAGGTACTGGAAAAAGGTGATTGCAAAGATACTCGTGCTCAATGCTCTCTACGGTGGCACCCTCCTTTGACCATTCATGCAACAGCACTTCCTGGTGCCCCAAGATGTAGTTGGCAGCATACTCAACATCTACTAAGCCGCTAAACCTTAGCGCCTTCATATCTTGGTTGAGTGTCACCCGGACCTTATTGATCGCAATTGGTATCGTCCTCTGGAGAATTCCGGAGCGAACGACCATTAATAAAGCCCCTTCTTCAATATAGTTGGTCGATGAACCGCCTACAGCGGCTGGTGTAATTCGGTCTTGAGTATCTGATAAGTAAAAGGTCTTCATGTCTTTCGGTGAAACCCAAGGAACCAAACCGTCGGTCCAGTACATCTTCACGTCCTTGCTTGGTGTTCCACCTCCGGTGAAGCTGCAAAGGTATTTCAGCGGCTTCATTTCCCAATGCGCCGGAACATCACCGAGCCAGTCAATGCCAGAAGGACGCAGGGGAGCGTCTGGGTTCAGGCCCCGGGTCACCGCATGGCGCAGCACTGCTCGGCGCTTTTCCTCTAGTAGCGCGATTAGTCGCTCTTGCTTAGCAATTAGCTCATCAATTTTGGCTGTCTCGTGATCCAGGAATGCCGCGATCTGTGCTTGTTCGTTTTTATCTTTGGGAAGCGCAAAGGAGTGATTTGCTAGGTGCTCTTGCGTCATACTCGGCAGAGCGGTGCTGGTGGAGTACCTTCCAAATTGAATAGTTGTCGCCAAGTAGTATAAGAACTTAGCAGGTGTCTCTTCGTCGATCTCGGTGTAGTACATCGTGTCGACTGTCCAAAAAGGGTGGTCAACAAAAAGAGGCTTATTGATTGTTCCTTTTCGGCCTAGCAAAACCGATTCTTTGTCATACAAATATGTAGATGCGAAGGTGAATGGACCGCCTGACCCATAGACAGGTATGCCTTCCTCAGTTTCCACGTTTTTATAGTCTTGCCCGTTCCTGATTTTTGCAAGATGTTTTAGGCGCTTTACCTGCCAGGATTTCGGGATGTTGCCGAGCCATTCGACACCTGTGGACTGGCATCCGGAAAGGCGCCGGTAACGCCCCCCCATCACACGTGCACCTTTTGCAGTAGCGCCATGATCTCTGCGCTGACGGCATCAAGCTCCGCATCAATCTCGGCCAGATCGCGGGGTGGTTGATAAGTATAGAAATGCCTATTGAACGCGATTTCATAGCCGACGATGCCGATTTCTCCGTCAATCGCATCTACCTTGCGGGCGTCGATCCACGCGTCGGGCACATGGGGTAGAACCTCGGCCTTGAAGTAGGCTTCGTTCACCGCATTTACGGGCTGCGATGGGTCCAGCGGTACGTTCTCATTGTCACGCAAATCACCATCCGGTTTGTATTCAATCGTTTGCCCGTCCACCGCAAAGAGCCCGTAAAGAGGATTGGCAGAAGCTTCCTTGTGAACCTTCTTGATAACCTTCTCGGCCTCGGGGTTCCTCCAGCTGACGGCGGCAGTTATCTGCTTCTTGGCCGATGCATCCAACGCTACGCCTGTAGCCTTCAATATCTTTTCATACCCATTCATATCGTCGAACTGGTCTCTCCCAATGTTCGCCTGCAACGCACGGGCCTTTTGCAGAACGGCCAGCTGGTTGCGCCAAGTTCTCGGGTCTAGCGCCTCCTTAACCTGCTTTTCTTTCAGTTCGGGGAAATCGGCTTTAATGTGAGCTCGGATTTCAATTTCGTCCGCCTCTAAGACGCCATAGTTCGCGCCATCTTCATCCCAAGACCTGCCATATGTTTCGTATATCCACTGTGTAATGGCGTGCAGCGGTTTGGGGGCAAAGCGCAGGGTTTCAATTCGTTCGTCGCTGAACTGAAAGCTCTCCCGCAAGGGTCGTTCGATTGTCAGACGGCGGTAGCCGAACTCATAGGTGTCAAAAATCTTCGCAGCGAAGGTTCTGACTATTTCAGCCTTGGGGCTTGCAGGCCGACGTCCTCGATTCTTTTTCCCTTCGGCAGGCTTATCGAGTGGTCTGGCTTCAATAGCCTCGAAACCACCAAAGCAGCGCGTGATCGTAGCAATGTCACTGTCGTCCATCCACTTGCGTTTGGACCCGAGGGATTTACGCATTTTGCTGTAGAGTTCGGTTCCGTTGATCAGCTGTACTTTTCCCTTGCGGCTAGGTTCTTTCTTGTTTGTCAAAATCCAGACGTAGGTCGCGATGCCCGTGTTGTAGAACATATCGGTTGGCAGGGCGACGATAGCCTCAAGAAGGTCAGTCTCAAGGATGTAGCGGCGGATCTCACTTTCGCCTGAACCTGCGCCCCCTGTAAAGAGAGGCGAGCCATTCAGGATGATGCCAATACGGCCACCCCCCTTGTCGATGTCTCGAAGCTTCGAAATGAGGTGCATCAGGAAGAGGAGCGAACCGTCAGAGACTCGTGGCAGGCCCGGCCCAAAGCGCCCATCATGGCCTTTGATCGTATGCTCGTCCTTAATGTCTTTCTCGATCTTCTTCCAATCAACTCCAAACGGCGGGTTGGCGAGCATGTAGTCAAACCGCTCAGCTGCCAGCTGATCCTGAGAAAGCGTGTTGCCCAATTTGATGTTAGTCACGTCCTGACCCTTGATGAGCATGTCAGCCTTGCAGATCGCGTAACTCTCGGGGTTCAGTTCTTGTCCAAAGGCACGCATGACCGCAGCGGGGTTGAGCTTAAGCACATACTCCATGCCAGCTGATAGAAAGCCACCAGTGCCTGCGGTGGGGTCGTATATGGTGCGGATGACGCCTTCTTTCGTTAAAGCCTCATCATCCTCCATGAAGACCAGTGAGGTAGTCAGATCGACAATGTCACGCGGAGTGAAGTGTTCCCCTGCCGTATCATTGGAGCTTTCGGCAAATCGCCGGATGAGCTCTTCAAAAACCAGACCCATATCGTGGTTAGAAATGACGTCTGGGCTGAGGTCTGCACCTTTGACTTGCTGCACTGCCTTATAAAGGAGGTTTGCATCAGCAAGTTGGGCGGTGAACTCTCCAAATTTGAAGTGCTCAAAGATTTCTCGGGCGTCCTTTGAAAAAGCCTGAATGTAGCTTTCAAGGTTGTCCTTTATGCCATTTGCACCAAGGCTCGTGAGGTCCATCTTAGAGGTGTTGTAGAAAGACAGCCCAGCGGCTCTCAACAGCAGCTTCTCCTTGGCCTCCTCCGGCAATCCAAGTGTTTCAATCCGCTCAGCTTCTGCAAGAACCTTGCCTTTAGTTTCCTTCAATACACACTCCAGGCGCCGCAGAAGAGTAAAGGGTAGGATTATTCGCCCATACTGGCTCTGCCTGAAATCCCCGCGAAGGAGATCAGCGAGGGACCAGATGTAAGAGGCTAGGTTATTGGTAGATTGAGACACTTCTTCCGTCCGCCTGTTTTTTATCTTTTGATGACCGTAGATGGATGCTGAATTATTGTACAGACGACCGCACCACCCAGCATCTATGATGACGTTGGGAATGGATCAGACCTCTTCCAATGACTTCGCAAAAAAAGCTGAGGGAGGGTAGAAAACGCCCAACCGAAACTCCGGCTTGAGCCGTTTGCGATCTTGCACCCAAAGCCGGGTTAGGTCTATCGCTTCAGCTTGAACCAGCAGCAGCTCACCACCTGAGAGCTAGTGTGTGGCGGGGGCTGAGGAGTTAACTCTTTGAACTCAGCCCTTAAGGTTGTGGAGCCCCACCCCGGGGTGGCCCAGTTTCAATGCTAGTGCAGTTAAGGCTGCTGATCCATCGAAACGACTGCTTCCGGAATCGATGGAGGGTAGCGCAGGACGCTGTGTGGTCGGCTTGTGTTGCAGTGGTTCCTCCATCGTTCGATCAGGATCCGAGCCACGCGCAGGTTATCGAGATCTCGCGTTAAGGATCTCGTGAAGAGGCCTAGCGTGCAGACCCGTAGGCATTCCGAGATCATAGTTCTGAACCCTTTGCGGCTGCGCTCTAGAAACCTAAGATCAATGTCGGAGGTGATGGATGGGTGAAGCGGAATTGATGGCGTTTTGCGTTGAGGTTATGGGCTCAGCCGAAAAGGCGGTAGAGTGGATGACGCGCAAGTCGCCCCTGTTGGCAGGGCGGCGGCCAATCGACCTCACAGGCACGGCAGAAGGACGCTTGAAGATTGAGAGGATGTTGCGAGAAGCACAAGCTGGCTTTCCGGTCTGATATTGACGCCGGTGCAAAAATCATGGACGGTAACCACATGTTCTATGCTGCACCAATATTGCTGAGCTCCCGAATATCCAGCTGACCTTTCAGCCGGATTCTTGGGAGCGACATGGTGTGCAACGGGACTTATAAACCCTTTCAGACAGCAGATTACTGTTGGCGCGGCGGTTCGAGTCCGCCCGCTCCTACCACCAAAAGAAGAGCCTCCCTTAGACGATGGCCCTCACATTCCTAAGTTAGTCGTAACTCCTACTTTGTCTTCTTTCAGGACTAGCGGGAATTGGACTTATTCAACTTGAAAGCCGGATCATCGTAGATTGTAGAGTCATCGCTCTAGCTGCTATTCAGGCGTCCATCACTTTCAGATTCGACGGCTGGCGTGGATAAGAGGCCAATCGGACGCCGAATATCGAGACCCATGGTAGGTTCTGTTAGCCACCGCTCGGCTCCTTTCTGACTGCCAAGCGCGTTGCCTGTCTGACTGCCAAGCGCGTTGCCTGAGCTAGAATTTCGATAAACAGTCACAAGCGGCTACTCCGTTCTGTAGCGAGCCGTACCGCGCCTCGCCTACGTTACTTCCTAGCGGCCGACCTGATAACGACTATGAATCCTAAGCAGCCCCTTCATTGGGCTCCATTCTCCTGCACAAAATGCAGAACCATAGAGTAGGTCAGCATAAGAGTGGACCTGTCGCAGTTTGATGCCGCTCCTTTGATAGCATTTACTGCAACAAAGGAGATGAACTATGGGACTGAAACGGACGGACGAATTCCGCCAGGATGCGGTGCGTATCGCACTGACGAGTGGGCTGACGCGCAAGCAGGTGGCTGACGATCTGGGTGTTGGCATGTCGACGCTTAACAAATGGATCACCGCGCACCGAGGCACAGACGTGGTGTCGAAAGAGGATTTGAGCCTCGCCCAAGAGAATGAGCGACTTCGGCGCGAGAACCGTCTTCTCAAGGAGGAGAGGGAAATCCTAAAAAAGGCCACCCAGTTCTTTGCGGGCCTAAAGCAATGAGATTTAGGTTTGTCGAGGAACACCGGAGCCACTTCCCCGTGAACCGCTTGTGTCACGTTGTCGGTGTCAGTTCGCGCGGTTTGCGAGCATTCCGAAGCCGTCCTGCCAGCCGCAGACAGCGGTCTGATCTGGTCACCTTGGCGCACATCAAAGAACAATCCCGTCTCAGCCTGGGCAGCTATGGCAGGCCGCGCATGACAGAAGAACTGAAGGAGATCGGCCTGAATATCGGTCACCGCCGTGTGGGTCGTTTGATGCGCCAGAACGGCATATCCGTGGTGCGAACCCGTAAACACAAGGTGACGACAGACAGTGATCACAAGTTCAATATTGCGCCAAACCTGCTGGACCGGGATTTTATGGCTGACCAACCGAACCAGAAATGGGCCGGTGACATCAGCTATGTCTGGACGCGTGAGGGATGGCTGTATTTGGCTGTCATCCTCGACCTGCATTCAAGGCGCGTGATCGGCTGGGCGGTCAGCAACCGTATGAAACGAGACTTGGCAATACGGGCTTTGAAGATGGCAATTGCGTTCAGGGCACCGCCCAAGAGCTGCATCCACCATACGGATCGCGGGTCGCAATATTGTTCGCACGACTACCAGAAACTTCTGCGCCAGCAAGGCTTCAAGGTGTCGATGTCTGGCAAGGGCAATTGTTACGACAATGCTGTCGTCGAGACCTTCTTCAAAACCATCAAAGCTGAACTCATTTGGCGCAGGTCATGGGAAACACGGCGGCAAGCTGAGATGGCGATCTTTGAATACATCAACGGCTTCTACAACCCACGGCGACGCCACTCAGCACTGGGCTGGAAAAGCCCCGTCGCCTTCGAACGGAAAGTGGCTTAAACGAGCACTTGGGGCGGCACGAAAGCGGGACAGGTCCA
>NZ_JABVBB010000020.1 GCF_013346665.1 Sulfitobacter maritimus | reverse complement strand
TGGACCTGTCGCAGTTTGATGCCGCTCCTTTGATAGCATTTACTGCAACAAAGGAGATGAACTATGGGACTGAAACGGACGGACGAATTCCGCCAGGATGCGGTGCGTATCGCACTGACGAGTGGGCTGACGCGCAAGCAGGTGGCTGACGATCTGGGTGTTGGCATGTCGACGCTTAACAAATGGATCACCGCGCACCGAGGCACAGACGTGGTGTCGAAAGAGGATTTGAGCCTCGCCCAAGAGAATGAGCGACTTCGGCGCGAGAACCGTCTTCTCAAGGAGGAGAGGGAAATCCTAAAAAAGGCCACCCAGTTCTTTGCGGGCCTAAAGCAATGAGATTTAGGTTTGTCGAGGAACACCGGAGCCACTTCCCCGTGAACCGCTTGTGTCACGTTGTCGGTGTCAGTTCGCGCGGTTTGCGAGCATTCCGAAGCCGTCCTGCCAGCCGCAGACAGCGGTCTGATCTGGTCACCTTGGCGCACATCAAAGAACAATCCCGTCTCAGCCTGGGCAGCTATGGCAGGCCGCGCATGACAGAAGAACTGAAGGAGATCGGCCTGAATATCGGTCACCGCCGTGTGGGTCGTTTGATGCGCCAGAACGGCATATCCGTGGTGCGAACCCGTAAACACAAGGTGACGACAGACAGTGATCACAAGTTCAATATTGCGCCAAACCTGCTGGACCGGGATTTTATGGCTGACCAACCGAACCAGAAATGGGCCGGTGACATCAGCTATGTCTGGACGCGTGAGGGATGGCTGTATTTGGCTGTCATCCTCGACCTGCATTCAAGGCGCGTGATCGGCTGGGCGGTCAGCAACCGTATGAAACGAGACTTGGCAATACGGGCTTTGAAGATGGCAATTGCGTTCAGGGCACCGCCCAAGAGCTGCATCCACCATACGGATCGCGGGTCGCAATATTGTTCGCACGACTACCAGAAACTTCTGCGCCAGCAAGGCTTCAAGGTGTCGATGTCTGGCAAGGGCAATTGTTACGACAATGCTGTCGTCGAGACCTTCTTCAAAACCATCAAAGCTGAACTCATTTGGCGCAGGTCATGGGAAACACGGCGGCAAGCTGAGATGGCGATCTTTGAATACATCAACGGCTTCTACAACCCACGGCGACGCCACTCAGCACTGGGCTGGAAAAGCCCCGTCGCCTTCGAACGGAAAGTGGCTTAAACGAGCACTTGGGGCGGCACGAAAGCGGGACAGGTCCAATTGGCATAATGGCGCCGCTATGATCGCGGCGGGCTAACCGCCTTAGGAGGCTATACTACGGACAAAGGCGCGCTTATCGATGCTCAAACGTCTGTGCATCCAGTTCAGTCAGGTCCACCCCATGTTCAACTGCAAACAACCGGGTTTTTCGCAATATTTGTTCTGCGCCCATAAGGTGACCGGCCACGGCCCGCAGCAAACTTGTCGCCACCGCCGCGTCGTTTTCGATGACCGCCAACAACTCCTGTCCGCCAATGCGCAAAAACTTACTGTCTTCAATCGCCGCCAAATGCATGGTCCGATCTTCGTTCATGATAACGGCAAGATCGCCAATCAGTCGACCGGGTTCGATTTCGGCAACAAGAATGTTGGATGTTCCAGAGTCTGACAAATACATCCCCGCCAAACCCGAGACACACAAATAGGCGGCATCGGCCTTTTGTTGTGACTTGAAAATGACCTCCCCTGCCTTTGCTTCATACCATTGCGCGCTGAACGCCAAGAGGCGTTGTTGCTTGCGGTCCAATCCTTGGAAAAGTTCGGCCTCGGCAACAGTGCGGAGCTTGCGGTTCAGATCCCGGCGCGCATCTTCGTCTAGGGTTTCTTCCTCTCGCGCTGCGCCGTCGATGCGGCCATCTTCGATTTCGACGAAAAGATCGTAGTATTCGGGGTTAGAGAAATGCTTCTCAATGAAGATTTTGGTGGCATCAGGGAGCAGTTCGCTGATCCGCTCCCGCATTCTGGAGCGCATATCGCTATCGTGATTGGCCATCGCGTTTTGTAGGATCAAAACATCAGGCTTTTTGATCCCGGCACGACTGAAAGAAATCCGCTCGCGGAACATAGAGGGAAGGTTTTCGCCGCCTTGGGTTGTGGGCAGATCAAAGATGCTCTGCGCGATCAAACCCTTTAGCCCATGTTCGCTGAGCACATCGACGACAATGTCCTCAACCTGCTTTTCCCGAGCACCGGCGAGGATTGATATCCTTCCGAATATGGCATTGCCCAAAACCGTCATTACCGGGAAGTATTTTGACGGGTCGATGGTCTCAAACAATCCATCAAGTTCAGCAACCATCTGCTTGGCGCTTTTGCGACGGATCTTAAGAATACGCTCTCTGAAGACATCACGGAAGGTGGGGCCGATCTGCTCGGCGGAGAATGCGAACGGGAGAGTGAGCAACAGCGCAAAGTCCGCCGGTGGCAGCCCGGCGTCGCCGACCTCCCGTCGCTTTGCCGCGATGTCGCCCAGACGAAGATATAGGTCCTCTGACAGGTTAAGACGCCGGAACAGCGGGTGGTTCAAATCCTCTTTTCCAAAGGTCGCGGTCAGCCCTTCGATCACACCGGCTGAAATCTGTGCCAATTCATCGACAAGGCCATGCGCGCGCAGGATCGTGATGAACTTTTCTTCTTGCGCCAAGGCCTCTTGCGGGAGCTTGCGGGTCGGCAATGCGTAGAGAAGGTTGGTGCCCAAGGGCGATACCGGGCTGAACTTGGCAGGGTCGAACCTATGTACGATGTCGTTCAACCCGGCTTCGGCCAGCCGATCGGCGATCACGGGACGGAGCCGAACGATGGCGTCTGCCAACTCCTTTTGGGAATTCGGATCGATGCAAAAGCTCAAGGCCCGCCGCACCATGAAGTCATCAATGCCCATCGCCTCGACCAAGCGGAACCACCAATCGCCGATTTCGTCTGAACTCTTCAAACCGGCGAAACCGGGTTCGACCCAGTCGGTATCAAAAGGGTCGGTGCTGTTGCCTGTACGCGCAGCCTCTGCTTGCCAAACGGCCACTTCATCGAGCAAGGCCTCGACGGCAACCGGCTTGTTCTTGAACGGCATCAACAGGTTTTCGCCGATGGTCCCCTGAAAGATATAGGGCGTTGAACTGGCATAGCCGATTTTGTTGGCAATGACGGTCTGGTGTAGCTCATTCAGCGGGTGTCCGGCGATCCGCACCTCCCCGCGAGAGGGGACAACCTCGCGCGTTAAGACATCCGCCAGCGCAAGGGCTGCGGTCTCATTCCGGGTCTTGATCGCGATACGCGCACCACGGGGCATGACAAGGTTGATGTCTTCGAGGACAGGAAAGCCGTTTTCGTTCAGCACCGTCACATCGCGCAATTCAATATCGCCATCCAGTTGCGGGATCGTATCGGGAGTCCCCTCAAACAGCGTTTCATCGACAAGTGATTTCTGCGCAAATTTCTCGGTAACGACTTCCCATCTCAGGGACATATCTTGGGTTTGGTTGTAATAGGCGAGCACCTCTTTCCACGGCGATGACAGATCTTTGTAAGCCGCCAATGCCGCGACAAGCGCGCCGACCGTGATGTCCCCGGTGATCGCCAGATACCCCCCAACCGAGTAAAAGAAGAAAGGGGTCAACTGATTGATGAAGTTGTTGAGAAACTTCATGAAATACTTTTTCTTGTAGAGCTCCAGACGGATGCTGAACAAAAATCCAAGGCGGGTGGAGAACAGCGACATCCTGTGGCGGGCGCCGCCATTTCTGCGGAGGTCGCTGACCCCTGCGGCGGTTTCACCAATCTCGGTGGCCAGTTTGCGCACTTCTTGAATGCGGTCTTTGTTCAGCAGGCTGACTTGGCGTTGCAGCTTTGGAATGATCCATGCTTGCAGGGGGATGAGCGCGATAGACACGAGGCCGAACCAAACGCTTTGCGCAAAGAGGAACACCAAAATCGTGAGCATCTGCCCGATCTGAAACACAGGCTGCGACAGCATATCGCCCATCAGCCCGCCCATCGGCTCGGCCTCGGACGTCACCATCGACACCAGCTCACCTTGGCTGGTTGCGCGGAAGAAGGGGCGGGGAAACATCAGCATCCGCGATAGAAGCTGAAACCGGAACCGCCGCAGCAACCGCTCGGCCAGCACGCCCTTCATCGTGTTAAGCCGCATTTTCAGCAAGCCATTCGCCAATACGGATAAAAGGAAGGCGAGACAGAGAACCATGAGGAACTCTACTTGGCTCAGCGTGATCCCCAGCACATTGATATCCGCCCCCGTGCCACCAATCGCATCGTTGATAATGCGTTTTGGTAACTCCAGAGAGATATAAAGCAAGGGGAACGTCAGCAGGGTGATGGCCAGCAACAGGAGCTGATCTCGCTTTGAGTTTTTCCAGATAAACTGAAAGAGGCTCTTATCCATTAAGGCCATCCGTTATTCGAAGGTCAGAGATGTATAGCGGGTTTTCCGGCGTAAAGGCATGGTTCATAAGGCAAACGCCCGAAAAAAATGCCTTAGCTATGAAAATCTAAGGCAGGTCAAGAGGCTCACCTAGAAAGTGACTGGGATTGGCGCCGCCTTCGAGCAGTTCGGTCAAGAACGCTCTCGAAAAGTCCCAGATTGCTTCGTCGTGAACCAGATGATGACTGAGAAACCCCAAGGGTTCGGTGCAATCGGCGCGGCCTTCGCGCCGGTCTTGCAAAAGCGTGACCGTCTTAGCGATGAGCTCTTCAGGGGCCAGCAATCCACCGCCCGCACGCCATGCAATCGGGTCAATATGTGTGTTGATCTGCACCAGCCCCGCGCTGCATTTGAACCTGCGCGGGGTAAACGTCGAAAGAGCGACATAGCCTTGCGCGGCAAGGCCCGATGTTACGGTCGCGTCGACCCGGTTCCAGGGCGGGACGAACATCGCCAGCATGTCAGAGCCGAAAAGCGCCCGCATACGTGCCAATGCGGCCTTTGTTTTAGCTTCGGCACCTGCATCGGGATGACCAAACTCGGCTCTTTTCTGACCAGCGGGGGCGAGGTTTTCATGCGCCCAGCCGTGGACGACCGGCACCATCAAAGGCGTGGCTGCGGCAATTTCGGCAAGCGCGGGCGTGGCTGCCTTGGGGATCACTGCAATATGGACGGGCAGGTTAAGATCTGCGGTCATGTTCAGCAAGCGGTCCAGCGCGGGCGTGGGCTCGGTCGCATCATCGTCGCGCCACCAAATCGGGAGTGTCAGCCCCTCGGCGCGGGTGCGCGACAACTCTGTGCGCAAAGGGGACCAGTCAACCCTCACGGCATCTGCGCCCATAGCGAAGCGACACGTCGGACGGTCTCTCGCGCGCCGTCAAAGCCGTCGGTTGCTGGTGCGCGGTGGGGTGACTGGTCCAAGGCGCTCAGTGCGCTCAGAAGTCGATCCGGCGTGAGGTCGGCACTGCGCAGGACTTCGATACCGGGCAGTTGCGCGAGCGCGGTCGCCCTGATGGTTTGCTCAACCTCAGCCCCCGCATCGAAAGGAATGAAAACGGACCTACAACCGGCCTGCAAAACGTCGATTGCGGTGTTGTATCCGCACATCGAAACGGAGGCCGCTGCCTGATGTAGCAGCGCCCGAAAATCAGGTCGCGTTGCTTCGACGATCACATTGGCGGGCGCCTTTGCGCGCAGTTGAGCAATGCGTGCCTGTGCGCCCCCAATCAACACCCGCCAAACCCGCGGGTCAGACTGCGCAGCACGCAGCGCCGTATCGAAAATCTGCGCCCCGACATCACCGCCCCCTGCGCTAACGATGATCTCGCCTACGCCAGCCGTTTGGTGAAGGGGGGCGGTAACAGCGGGGGCCATAAACCCTGTGTAGTGCAACTTTGACCGAAGCGCGTCAAGAACCGGCCAAGATGCATCGAGCGGCATGACATGCGGATCGGCGTGAACCAGAACTGCGTCGTAGTAGCGTGCCAGAACACTATGGGATTTATCGGCCTTTTGCGGCGAAGAGGGTGGTGCCAGAATGTCGCGCACAGAGGCACAAATCAGTGGCCGGTCGGCCAGCTTATCAGCAGCCTTTAACACAGCGGTAAACTCGTCCCGTAGGACACGACGCCCGAAAGGATAGAGTTCAGTTATCAGCACATCGGGCCGGATCTCAGCGAACTGTTGCAGAAGCAGAGCCTTGCGGGCGCTCAGCGTATCATGACTAACCGGAGCGCCGCTATCCTCCAGCAACTGGGTGAAGTTCACCCCATCTGAGCGCAGCGGCGGGAGTTGCACCAAGGGGACATCGCCGCGGTCCAGCACAGGCACCGGGATGCCGCCGGACACCACAGTCGCGCTATGGCCCGCGTGCTGAAACGCGCGGGCAAGGATCAATGCGCGTGCCAGATGGCCCGAGCCTAAAAGATGGGTGACAACGATCATCACTTTCACGAGCAACGCTCCACCAAGCGCGTGAAACCGGACTCTAGCTGCCAGCCGTCTTGCTTTATCTCAATGACATAAAGCCGGTTGCGCTTGATCTGAAAAGGCGGGGGACCGGCAAACGCCCAGCCCGTTGCCTGCGCCATCAACACCCGCATCACCCCGATATGGCAGACCGCAACCGCATCTGTCGTCAGCCCCTTGACCCATCGGTTCAGGCGGTCTTTCACAGCGATGAGGCTTTCGCCCCCCGGGGGGCAGAACGCCCAGCCCCAATCTTCGATATGACGAAAACCCGAGGAACCGTCCGCGAACAGGTCTTGGCTCCGGCTGCCTTCCCATTGGCCGAAATCCATCTCAATGAGTGCTGCGTCCGTGATAGGCGGGCGGCCACCGATGATCTTAGCGGTTTCCGAAGCACGAGAAAGGGGGCTGGACCAAAGCGTGGCGCAATCCCAAGGGGCGGGCAGGCACAGCGGCTGCAATTGCGCCCGCGCGGGACCGTCCAGCGGCACGTCTGTGCGCCCCTGTATCCGCCCTTCGCGGTTCCACGCGGTGTGGCCATGGCGCAAAAGAGCCAGACGGGGCATCAGTGAACACCTACGCTGGCAAGACCTCGGCGCAGGGTTGCGACAGCGGCGGGTAACAGGTGGTTGTCCGCAACATAGGCGCGTGCTGCCCGTCCTTTGCTGCGCCGTGTTTCAGGATCACCTAGCAACCGCGATAACTCATCGGCCAGTGCGGCGGGACCGGCCTCTACCGATGGATAGGGTCCGGGCGACAACACTTCTCGCACACCCGGTCGGTTCTGGGCAACGACCGGCAGCCCGGCGGCCTGCGCCTCTAAATACACGAACCCAAAGGCTTCGTTTACACCGGGCCAGAACATCAGCGCCGCGCGGGCATAGGCCGCATTGAGGTCTGAGCGGCTTAATTTGCCCAGAAACTTAACGCTATCGCCAAAGGGGGCCATCAACGCCATGATCTCCTCCAGCGCTGGTCCATCTCCTGCAATCTCAAGCTGCCATGTATTCTGTGGCAGCAGTGCAAGTGTTTCAGCGATGATGTGGTAAGATGACAGTTTATCGCCCCTGCGCATCATGCCCACACTCAAAATCGGCGCATCTGCTGCGAAGGTTTCAGGGGGCAGAGTCTCGCAGTTCAGAAAGGGTGACAAATGCAGCAGGCGCTGCGCGGGTGGTGCATCTTTCCGCAGGGCTTCTTCATCTCGGGTGGTGAGATAGAAAATCACGTCGGCCAGGTCGCAGGCCGCTTCGGCGGCGCTGGCATATTGCGCCCATGGTCCGTTTAGCCGCTTGGCCGCGCGTGTCGCTTCGATAAGCAAATAGGGTATGCCAAGTGCCTGCGCGACCGAAGCGCCTATCAGATCAGGGGCTTTGTAGTAGTTGTGATATGTCACCCAAGCACGCCACCCCTCCGCCCGCCCGCGCGAGATCAGGGCGGGGAGGGTGGCATGGGCTTTTGCCATGACCTCACGTTGCCGTGCTGCATTTCCATCGCCATCGCGACTGCGCAGAGTACTGGCCAAGGTGACAGTATGCCCCGCCGTCTCCAACGCATGGATCAACGCGCGTGCCATGGAGCGATCCCCTGAGGGTACCGGATGATCTGGAGGTTTCATGGGGGCATAAAACGCGAGGGTCATGCCGCTGCTCGTCCAAGCATCGCCTGCAGGCGGTGATGGAGCTGAGCGATGCCGGGCGCCATGGTGTACTCTTGGATCAAACGCTGATGCGCTGCGTCGGCCAAACGCGGGCCAAGCGACGGGTCCGTGGCGAACTCTGCGATGGTCTGTGCCAGCACCTTGGGGTCATCGCTGCGAAGCAGACCATGTTTGCCGTCCTCGATAAACTCCGGAATGGCGGACACCGGGGTGCTTAAAATGGGCAGCTTTTGGCTCGCGGCTTCCATCAGGACATTCGGCAGGCCATCTCGATCCCCGTCTTGCGCGATACGCGAAGGCAGCACGAAGAGATCATTGCCGCGCATCGCGTCGATCACTTCCAACTGGTCGCAAGCGCCCCGCCAAGTGATGCGCTCCGCAATCCCGCGCTCGGCGGCGCGATTGCGCATTTTCGCATCCAGGGTGCCGCCGCCGATATGGGTCCAGTGCCAATCAAGGCTGTTGGGGAGCAGGGCCAGCGCGTCGATCAGGTTGTCAAAGCCCTTCTTCTCTACCAGCCGTCCGACCGACATGATCTTGAGCGGGCTGCCGTTGGTGCGCGCCGCGCGCGTCGGCGGTGCAGGGAAGCGGGAAAGGTCCAAGCCGTGATAAACAAGGCTAACCCGGTCCGGTCTGTCGGCCAGCTCTTGCAGATGCTTCGCGCCGAAACCCGTGCAGGTCGCGCCAAAGGTCGCGCCGTGGTGATCTGGCGACAGCTTCTCGCGCAGTTCCCAGTCAGGTGACGTCCAGATGTCTTTGGCGTGGGCGGAAAAGGACCACGGCAGGTCCCGCAGGATTGCAACATAGCGCGCAACCGACGCGGGCGTATGCAGAAAATGGGCATAGAGCCCCCCAAGATCCTGCGCCATTTCATGGGCCATGACACAGGCTTGCCCCCACCGCCGCCGTCGGTTCGCCGTGTCATCGCGGGCCAGATCGCGGGCGTAGGCCTCGGCGGCAGCGTCGAAACCGGGCAAAGAGACCGCCGCGCCCATAGCCTCTGCGACCCGGCGCGGCTCATCCCTGAGGTATTCTGGCAGATACCGCACCGGCGCTTGCAATCTGGCGTGCAGCGGATGTGTCTTGGTGTCGGTGGGGTGGCGGAGTGACCAGATATCTAGATCAAGACCCGCTTCCTCCAGCGCCACAAGTTCCTGCGCGATGAAGGTTTCCGAAAGACGGGGCCATCCCTTTACGACGACGGCAAGGCGGGGTTTGGTCATTGTGGTCCCATGTTGTTCATCAGCGCGTCGACCCGTGTGATCACGGTATCAAGCCCGCCCAGCAGGTCATTCGCGCCTGCCTCCGAAGGTTTGTCTTGCTGCGGCAGATTGCGGATCGCGTCGATCATCGCCCGCGTGGTCATGCCATCGCGGGTTTCGTCCAACATGCGCACCAGTCCCATCTCCTCCGCTCGGCTGGCGCGCACCCATTGTTCCAGACGTGGGGTCGTGCGCGGAACGATGACGGCACGTTTGTCAAAGGAAAGCACCTCGCAAAAAGTGTTGTAGCCGCCCATGCTAATGACGCCCTCAGCGCCGACAAAGAGTGCTTCAATGTGCCTGTCAAACCCGGTGGCCGTGACCCGCCCGTTCAGTTTGGCCACCCGCGCCTCAAAGCGGTCGCGTTGGTCGCCGGACAGGAAAGGCCCGTAAACCAATATCGCTTTCGGTTCTAATGTCGGGTCTTCCTCATAGGCTGACAGGACCAGTGAAACCATCGCCGCCCCATCACCGCCGCCGCCCGGAGTTATCAGGATATAAGGGCTTTCAGGCACTTCGACGTCAACTGCAGCCTCGCGTCGCAGATACCCGGTCCAATGCATCCTTGAACGCGCGTCTTGGGACAAGGGCAGACCCTTGGTCGGGTCGTACATCTCGCGCATGCCGTAGACCCAAATCTCGTCATAAAGCTCCTCGGCAGCGCGGGTGGCGCCTTTGCGCTCCCATTCGGACGCGAGGGCAGTTGGCTCATCCAGCACGTCCCGCAGGCCAAGAACGGTGCGGGTACGCCCGCACTCCCGCAGTTTTTGCAAAGTAGAAAGCAATTCACCACGAAACCCGGTCGGTTCCTTGTCCACCACCAGCAGGTCAGGTTCGTAACGTTCTATCGCGGCTTGGATCAAACCCGCACGCAGAGAGGTTGTATCCTCAATACCAGCGCCAAGAGTCTGGCTGACATAGCTGCCATCGGACAGTTTCGTCACCCCCGGCAGACGGATGTGATCCACGCGATCAGGAAAGGTGAAACGCCCCGCGACCGGGGAACCGGTGAGGATAATGGCAGACGTTTGAGGGTCGCTTTGGGTCAGCGCTGTGGCTAAAGCGCGTGATCGGCGCAGGTGGCCTAATCCGAAAGTGTCGTGGCTGTAGAACATGATCCGGCGCGGCGGCATGTCCTTACGGTGATGTTGGGCAGTTTCTCGCTCCGCGCGTTCGTCCATATCCACCGCCTTTAAAGCCGCAAGTCACTACCGGATTTTCCGAAAACACCCTTGATGTCAAACAATACCGCGCCGGGTTTTCCCAGTTTGCGCAGAGCATCGCTGCCCATCTCGACAAATTCCTGATGCCCCACCGCCACGACCACAGCGTCATAAGTGCCGTTTTCAAGTGTCTCTATGCCGTTCACATGGTGTTCCAAGCTTAATCTGTCGGTCCCTACCCAAGGATCATACACATCAACGCTCACGGAATAGGCGGCAAGTTCGGACACGATATCGGCCACCTTCGTGTTGCGGGTGTCAGCGCAGTTTTCCTTAAAGGTATAGCCCAAGACCAAAACCCGCGCGCCGCGCACGCCAATGTCGCGGCTCAGCATCGCTTTCACAAGCATCTGCGCCACATGGGCGCCCATCTGGTCATTGATACGCCGGCCTGCGAGGATAACTTGCGGGTGATAGCCCATCTGCTCGGCACGGTAGGTCAGGTAATAGGGATCAACACCGATGCAGTGCCCGCCCACCAAACCGGGGCGAAAGGGGAGGAAATTCCACTTCGTGCCTGCCGCCTCAAGCACCTCTAATGTATCGAGGCCAAGCCGCGAAAAGATCAGCGAAAACTCATTGACCAGCGCGATGTTCAGATCACGCTGGGTGTTTTCAATGACCTTGGCCGCTTCTGCGGTTGCGATAGAAGATGCGCGGTGAAGCCCTGCTTTGACAACCGGCGCATAGATCGCTTCGACACGGGCGAGCGTTTCAGCATCCTGCGCGGCGATAATTTTGACGACATTCTCCATCGAATGTTCGGCATCGCCGGGGTTTACCCGTTCAGGGCTATAGGCCAGTTTAATCTGGCGTCCGGGTTCAAGCCCGCTACCAGCGGCGAGGGCAGGTCCGCAAACCTCCTCGGTAACGCCGGGATAGACCGTGCTTTCCAAGATCACCAAGGCGCCATCGGTCAGATGGGGGGCAATGGTGGCGCAGGCGTTCAGGATCGGGTTCAGGTCCGGCGCCTTGGCGTCGGTGATCGGAGTCGGAACGGCAATGATAAACACGCTGCATCCCGCAAGATCCGCAGCGGTATGGGTGTAGGTGACGGAACTCGCCGCGACGGCGTCGTCAGAAACTTCGCCATTGGGATCACGGCCCTCGCGCAAGGCATTGACCGTTGCAGTGCTCGTATCAAAGCCGGTGACGTCGAATCGGTTTCTGGCCAGTGCCAACGCTAGTGGAAGACCCACATAACCAAGGCCCAGAACAGCAATTCGGGTATCAGTAGCATCGCGGGGCAACGGCGTATCCTTGGGATTGTGTCAGTCCGGGCCGTGCGCAGTGTGTCACGAACAAATGGCGGGTTGCCGCGCGCGTTTCAGATAGTTTGACCCCTCCAGAATTGCAATAGGTCGATTGCTGGCTTAGCCTTATAGAGAATTAGGTTGATTGATTGGGGACCACATGCGCGCCATATTCCTCGTCAGCCTTCTTTGTGTCGCATTGGTTTCGATCCTCCCGGACGCTGGCCAGTCCCAAGGCCTCGGCTCGCTGTTTCCCGGAACGAACCCTGTAGAAGCAACCGGTGATCAGGATGCTGACCCGCGCGGCTCGACTGACCTCGACGCCAGTTCCGACGGTACGGCCCCGACTTCGAGCGACACGCTCGCCCCAGATGACGCATTGGCCGAGGATGGCGCGCCGTCCTCCATGTTGGGCCTGCAAGACCGCGTCGCTAAATTTCGCGACGCCCTTGTGGAACGGGTGCTGACCCTCCCGGTGGCATTTAACGAAGTGCTCTACATCCTGCGCGCCGCCAGCCCGGACGGAACACTCTGGGCTTTTGGGAAGACGCTGGTGCTCAGTCTGATGATGTTCGGTGTGGGCGCTATTGTAGAACGGGAGGTTTACGGCAGGTTCTTGATGAAAAAGCTGGTTACCAAGCGCATCAGTGAGAACCCGGATGGCTATTACGAGAAAATTCCCTTTCTCGCGCTCCGCTTTTTCGTCGGTCTGGGGGGTGTTCTTGTGTCGATGGCGGTGGCCTATGTCCTTGGCTTCTCGCTCTTTGGCCCGCTCACGGACACAGCGATGCAGTTCACAGTGTCGCTCATCAATATCGGCTATTTCGCCTGCCGTGTCGTTGCCATTCTGTGGCGGATGATCCTGTCGCCCTTCCTTTCGCAATACCGCATTCCGGCGCTCAGCGATCGGGACGCCAAACGCTTGCACCTTTGGCTGTGGTTTCTGGCGTCCTGCGAAGTTTGCGCCATCTTATTCGGTTTTTGGATTGCAGAGCTGGGTTTGAATTACGATGCCTATGCCTTCTTTGCCTCTACCATGTCCGCTATTTTGGTGCTGCTGAACATTCTGCTGGTGCTGGTGAACCGCCGCGCCATCAGCCACGCCCTGCGTCATGGCAAGCCGCCAGAGGAAACGTCAATGACCGTGCGCTTTTTGTCGCGTGCGTGGGTGCCTGCCGTATTCGCCTACGTGATCTTTGCGTGGGTCGAGTTGACGATCGACCTCGTTCTTGGCAACCCCAGCTCCGTCCCCTTGATCGCGGGCGCCTATGGGATTTTGCTTACGATCATCGTTGTTTACGGGCTGATAAACTTCGGGATTGAACGCAGCTTTACCAGATCCCGGAGGCTGCGACTGCTGAACGCCGAAAGAGACGCCCAAAGCGCAGCCGATGCATCGGATCATGAGCCTGAAAGCGGTCGATCGGAGGAGGAGACACCGGCAAGTGCCGTGGGGCCGCAACGGTCATTGAACACATTTGAGGAACTGGCGCGCCGGGTATCGGGCATTTTGTCCTTTGTCGCTGGTACCTATGCGTTCTTCTATATCTGGGACAATGACGGCGCAGAAATGATCGAGAGCTTCGCCAATCAGCTCTTAGACATATTGGTCGTCATCTTCATCGGCTATGTGGTCTATCACGCGTTTCGCATCTGGATCGACAGCAAGATCGCAGAGGAGACAACGGATGATGTGGAGATCGAACCCGGCGACGAGGGGGGAGCCTCCAGCGCCAGCCGGCTTGCGACCTTGCTGCCCTTGTTCCGTAACTTCACACTAATCCTCGTGGTGCTCACCATCCTACTGATTGTCCTTATGGAGATCGGCGTCAATGTTGGCCCTCTGTTCGCCGGTGCCGGGATCATTGGCATCGCCATCGGTTTCGGCAGCCAAGCGCTGGTGCGGGATGTCTTTGCCGGGGCGTTTTTTCTGTTCGATGATGCCTTCAGGAAAGGGGAGTATCTCGACGTTGGCAATGTCAAAGGCACGGTTGAGAAAATCTCGGTGCGCTCTTTTCAGTTGCGTCACCATTTAGGCGCGTTGCACACCATCCCCTTTGGCGAATTGCAGGTGATCACCAACTACTCCCGCGACTGGGTCATGATGAAGCTGCCATTGCGGGTGACCTATGACACCGATGTTGAGCAGGTCCGCAAGCTGATCAAGAAACTTGGGCAAGATCTTTTGACTGATCCAGAGATTGGAGAGTCCTTCATCCTGCCTTTGAAGTCTCAAGGTGTGATTGAGATGCAAGACAGTGCGATGATCATCCGGGTGAAATTCATGACCAAGCCGGGGGATCAGTGGTTGGTGCGCAAGAAGGTCTATCAGGAAATCCGCAATCTGTTTGAGCGCGAAGGCATCAAATTTGCGCATCGCGAGGTGACTGTGCGGCTGGCCGATGCGCAAGCAGACGATCTCACTGACGCCCAAAAACATAAGATCGCGGCGGCAGCCCATGCCTCGCTTGATGAGGATTTGCTGGAAGATGACGACCGCGACGACCTCGGCGGCGATGATCGCTGAGCCGGTTGCGCTGATGGTCCTTTGATTAACTTTTGTAAGGGTCCAAAGAGGCACGAAGCCCATCGCCGAGAAAGTTGAATGCCAAAACCACCACAATGATCGGCAGCATTGGAATGGCCGTCCACCAATAAATCTCAATACTGGCGAGGTTCTGCGCGTCGTTCAACATGACACCCCAGCTCACCGCGGGCGCGCGCAGGCCCAGCCCAAGATAGCTCAGCGCCGTTTCACCAAGGATCATCGCAGGTATCGATAGCGTCGCACTGGCAATCAGGTGGGACATGAAGTTTGGCAGCAAATGGCGGCGAATGACACGCCCCGGTTTGGCCCCCATCATCTCGGCGGCCTTTACATATTCCTCTTCGCGCAGGGACAGGAATTTCGCGCGCACGGATCGCGCGAGGCCGGGCCAGTCGAGGATGCCCAGAATGATCGATATGATAAAGAAAACGGCCACCGGTCCCCAGCTTGAAGGCACCGCAGCAGAGAGCGCGAGCCAAAGCGGCAATTCGGGCAGGCTGCGCAGAATTTCGATGATGCGGTTGAGAATCCAATCCGTCTTGCCACCGAAATAGCCCGCCATCGCACCGAAGGTGATGCCGAGCGCGAAGGACACGGAGATGCCAATCAGCCCCACCGTCAACGACAATTGCGCGCCGTATAGAATTCGGCTGAACACATCGCGGCCTAAGCGGTCAGACCCCCAGAGAAACAGGCTTGCGCCATCGGGGGGGCAGAACAGATGCGTATCTGACGGGATCAACCCAAAGAGCTTGTAGCTTTGCCCTTCGCAAAAGAGCTTTAAAGGCAGGGGCTGGGTTTCATCGGTGGTATAGGTCCAGCGATAGTTCTCCAGATCGGCCTGGGCGGTGATCGGATAGACAAACGGGCCAATGAAAGCGCCTTCGTGCCACAGGTTGATGCTTTGCGGCGGCGCGTAAAGATACTCAGGCTTGCGTTCGTTTGGCGTATAGGGCGCGATGAAACCGGCAATAGGCAGTATCAGATAGGCACAGAGCAGAAAGATGCCGGAGATAAGCGCGAGCTTATGGCGGCGGAAGCTGCGCCACATCAACAGCCAAGCGGGCGCGTCGAATTCTTTGCGTTCGGGTGCCGAGATATCAGAGGTATCGACCCAAGGTTCGGTATCAACAAAACGGTTGGAGGGCTGCGTGCTCATGTGGGGCGCCCTCCATAGCGGATGCGCGGGTCAAGCAGCACCAGTAGCATGTCAGAGATCATCGTGCCGATCAGCGTCAGCAGGGCCACGAACATCAACACAAAACCCGCGAGAAATTGGTCCTGCGACTTCAATGCCGTCAGCAGATAAGGTCCGATCGTCTGCAAACCCAGCACCACAGAAACCAAGACCGAGCCCGAGACCATCGCAGGCAACAGGTTTCCGATATCTGCAACAAAGGGGTTAAACGCCACGCGCAGCGGGTATTTAACCAAAAGTCGCCTCGGCGCCATGCCCTTGGCTTTGGCGGTTTCAACATAGGGTTTGCTTAATTCGTCCAGCATATTGGCGCGCAGGCGCTGCATCATCGCTGCTGCCCCCGAGGTGCCGATAACAAAGGTCGGGACGATCATATGCAATAGGATTGATTTGACCTTTGGCCATGACATCGGCGCGCCCTCGAAAGCCGGGTCCATTAACCCGCCAATCGGCAGGTCGAGGTATTTATGCCCGTAGTAAAACAAGATCAGCGCCAAGAGGAAGTTTGGCGTGGCAAGACCCAGATATCCGACGAATCCTGCTGTATAATCGGCCCATGTTTCCGATTTGGCGGCTGCGAGGACGCCCAAGGGAAGCGCCACTGCATAGACGAAAAGCACAGCCGCGAGATTGACCAATACTGTCAACCACAAGGCATCCCCGACGATCTCACCCACAGGGCGGTCAAATTCGAAGGACCAGCCGAAATCACCTTGAATGAGGCCGGAAAAACCCTGCGGTCCGGGGGCGAAGCCGACCCAGATTAGGTATTGTTCCCACAAAGGCCGGTCGAGCGCGTATTCGGCGCGAAGAAATTCAGCCTTTGCCACGCCTTCAGCCTGACCAGTGGCGCGCAATTCCGCGATCTGGTTGGACAGGTAATCACCGGGCGGCAAATTGATAATCACAAAGACAAGGACCGAGACGACCAGCAGGGTCAGCAACATCGTGAAAAAGCGGTAAACGGCATAGCGGAGGAACATCATTGGACAACCTGCTCCGACGGTTCGCCAAAGTAGAACTCGTCAATGCGGTGAACACCGAAATGGGCACCCGGTTCATAAGCCCAAACGCCCTGCTGGGGAACATTGCGCAACCGCTTTGATACGACCACAGGCTGGGGCGCTTCGGAAAGAAGACCGATGGCATAGACCTGCTGGGCATGAATGCGCAGCATCTCGCGCCACAGGTCAGCGCGGGTGACATCGTCATCCGCGCGGTTCCAGCGGTCCGCCAAGGCCAGCAGTCGCCTTGGTGCCGCGCCCTGCGGCTCCTCGCCTAGTTCGCCTTTGGATTGGTAATATTGGCCCCACATGGGCCAAGCGAAAAATTCTTGATTGGTGGGCGCAAGATACATCGGAGAGGTCTGCGGCGTGGGCAGCCCATTGTCCCAGCCGAACCAGACAGACGCCATGCTCAGGCCCGCGTAAACCCGATTGCGCAGAATGTCGCGGTCAAGCGGGCGCATCACCAGCTTAATGCCCAATTCGCGCCACGTGTCAGTCAGGATGGCGAGTGCGTTTTCCACCTCTTGCCGCTCGCCTGCTGTTTCAACCACGAATTCCATAGCGCGGCCATCGGGCAATTTGCGGATCCCGGCCTGCGTGCGCTCTGTCAGACCCATCTCATCCAACAAGGCATTTGCAATGGTCGGAGAATACTCTGCATAGGCAGACTGGTTTTCGGGGTCATACAGGGGACTTTGCGAAAGCGCTGTCATACCGCCTGCTTTGGCCAGCCCGAAATAGAGCGCGCGGTTAATCATATGTCGGTCAACGCCGTGGCTGAGCGCACGGCGAAAGCGCACATCGCGCATGACCTCTCGCCAAACCGGGTCGGCAAAGTTCAGGTTGGGATAGATGGCGATCTGGCTTGCAGCCCCGTTCTCCCACAGCAGCGTGCGATAGTTGCCGCCATCCGCTTCGCCCTTTTTGAGGATCGAGATATCGGGAAAATCGAGGCCACGCGCCTGAAGGTCCGTCTCGCCCGCATTGGCCTTTGCTGCGATGAGCCCGCCGGTCGTGATCGTCATCTCAACCCTGTCGATATAGGGGAGTTGCACCCCCCGCGCGTCGATGCGGTGGTAATACGGATTGCGCACAAACAACTGTCGGGACGTGCCACTCTCAGAGACATTGACCCAAGGCTGCAAGGTCGGCTGTTCTGGGTTGTCGAACTTGCTCATATTGTCGCGTTTGTTATGCAGCGCAGCCCAACTCTTAACCCGCGCTTTGCTGATCGCGGCCTGAAGCGCATCGGGGGAGGTAAACTGCTGATGAAACTGCTTGAGGTAATGCGCGGGGCGATAAATGAACGGGGGGCTGGCCTGCGCCAATTGGGGCAAGAAGTTCGGGTTTGCGGCAGACCATTCGAAAACGACCGTATAGGCATCGGGGAAGTCAACCGTGCCCAGCTCATCCTCGACATACATAAAGTCCGGCGGGCCAGAGGGCGTGATGTCAGGGTCTTGCGCCACATTCTCCCACCAATAGCGAAAATCCTCCGAGGTGAAGGGCGCCCCGTCCGACCAGCGGTGGCCCGGCCGCAAATGCAAGGTGAACCTGCGGTTCTCAACCACTTCAACGTCGCGAAGGATGTCGGGCTGTAGGGTGTAATCTGATGTATAGCCCACCAGCCGTGCATAGCCGTAGGCGGACATCAGACGCACATCCTTGGACCGCGTCCCCAAGGTGCGCAATGTACCGCCTTGGGTGCCATAGCTGCGCCCTTTGGCCTCAAGATCAACGACCAAAGGCACATCGGGCAGACGCTCGGTGATCGGTGGCAGATCGCCCTTCTCCACTTTCGCCGCCAAAAAGGTCGTTTCCTGCACTGTTGGCATGGCCCAAGCTGGCGTTGCCAGACACAGCAGCAGGGCGAGCAGTTTAGACATGACAGCGAACCATGTGACCGTCGCCCACGTTTTGCAAAGCCGGTGCGACCCCGCCATCGATGCGGAACATTTCTGGCCAGGTTGAGGGCGCACCGGCCCCCTTGGCCACCAGTTCTAGATCGATCGGTCTGGCGATATCCGGTTCCGGCTGGGCGGCGATCAGCGCCTTGGTATAGGGATGGCGAGGATCGTAGAACAGCGTTTCGGGCGGGGCCTGTTCGACAATAACGCCGGCCCGCATCACGATAACTTCGTCAGCAATGCGCGCCACGACTGCCAGATCGTGGCTAATGAACAGATAGCTCAATGAGGCGCGATCACGAATTTCCTCCAGCAACCTTAAAATCTGCTCTTGCACTGACACGTCCAACGCGGATGTCGGCTCGTCACAGATCAAAAGTTTAGGGTCCAGCGTCAAGGCGCGGGCAATCGAAAGGCGCTGCCGCTGGCCGCCTGAAAAGGCATGTGGATAGCGCGTCATCATGTCGGGGTTGAGCCCGACCAGTTTCAGCATCGCGGCCGCCTTGTCGCGCCACTCAGCGCGAGATCCGATGCCGTGGATTTCCAGCGGTTCGGTCAGCGCCGCCCCGATACGCATCCTTGGCGATAGCGAGGAATATGGGTCTTGGAACACCATTTGCGCTTGCCGTTGAAACGCGCTGCGTTGCGAAGCGGACATGCTGTGAACGGGCAGGGGAGGCGCACCCGGTTCGGAATAGAACAGCACTGCGCCGCCGGGATCAGGCAGCACGGCACCCAATGCCATGCGCGCGCAGGTGGTTTTGCCAGATCCGCTTTCGCCAACTACCGCTATCGTCTTGCCTCTCACCACTTCCAAATTAACATCCTTGCAAGCGGTCACGGTGGTTGGTTTGCGCCAGCCTCTGGCACGCAGAGCAAAGGTTTTGTCGACGCCCCGCATCTCAAGGATCAGGTCTTTGTGCGGGACCTCGCGGGCCGGTGCTGCGACCTCGGGGATCATCGTGGCGGCGGCAAAAAGCTTACGCGTATAGCCATGTTCAGGATGGCCCAGAACCTCTGGCGCGCTGCCGCTTTCCATGACGCGGCCTCCGCTCATGACGACAACCTGCTCGGCCATGTTCGCCACCACACCCAGATCATGCGTCACAAGGATAACCGCCATCCCGGTTTCCGCTTGCAACGTCTTAATCAGTCCCAACACCTGCGCCTGCGTTGTCACATCCAGCGCTGTCGTTGGTTCGTCCGCGATCAATAGCGTGGGTTTGGCCACCATCGCCATCGCGATCATTGCGCGTTGTCGCATGCCGCCCGACAACTCAAATGGATAGCTGCGCCAGATCCGCTCAGGCTCTGTGAACCCGACGCGTTCAAATTTCTGAAGCACCGTCCGCTTTGCCTCTGATCGGCTCATGGAACGGTGCAAGCGCAGCACCTCTGCCACTTGGTTGCCCAGCCGGTGCAGTGGTGAAAGGGAGCGCATCGGCTCTTGGAAGATCATCGAGATGCGGTCGCCCCTGATCTGGCGCATCTCTGGTTCGCGCAGGCGCAGCATATCGACAGGCGCGTCGCCTCCGGCAAAGACGATCCTGCCACTTCGGATCTGGGCAGCTTCGGGGAGGATGCGCAGCACGCTGCGACAGGTCAGGGTCTTGCCAGAACCGCTTTCACCGACCAATGCGAGCGTTTCACCAGCGCGTATGGAAAAACTGACATCGCGCACCACCGGATCGGCCTTGCCAAACCCGATCGTCAGCCCGTCAACTTCCAACAGAGGTGTCATCGGTGTCCCATTCCATTCCCGCGTGCGCGCGGTCTGCAAATGAGTGAAGCCGATTTATAAGCAAGCGTCCAGTGTCGCGATTGTGTCGAGGGCCGGTTATCTAATATTGGCCGCTAGATAGCGGGGCTGCGGGGAATAGTGAGTGTACATTGAGCCCTGTGAATGGTTCAATCAGCGCAGAAGGAAAGGGATCAGCTTTTGGCGACCTGGGCAGAATTAGACGAAGAACTCGGAAAATGGTCCGCACAGGGCGAGACGCCAACATTCTGGTGGCGCGACGATGATACGGAAGCATGTACTGATCCCTTAGACAGGCTGATTGCCTTGTCAGAGCGCTTTGCCGCGCCGTTGCATCTGGCGGTCATTCCCCATGACATAGATGTCAAACTTGCCGATCGGCTGTCAGCCTCGCCTCAGGTTTATACTTTGCAACATGGGTATGCGCATAAAAACCACGAACCCAAAGGCACCCGCGCATCCGAGGTCGGTAGGCTGCGCGATCTGGCGTTGATCGAAACGGACCTGCGCGAAGGGTGGCGGCGGATGCAATCGGCGCGTTTGCCAAACTTGCTGCCTGTCTTTGTCCCGCCGTGGAACCGGATTGGCGAGAAGGTTCTGCCATACTTGCCGGGGTGGGGGTATGCCGCGTTTTCGGGGTTTGACGCACGGCCCTATCCTGAGCCCGTTCCGGAATTGCAGCATTTCAACGGTCACATTGACCCAATCCGCTGGAAGGAAGGCGCCAAGTTTGCAGGCGTAGAGAAGACCTTGGAGCAATGTGTGCGCCACCTGCGCAAACGTCGACTGGAAGACGCATATCGACACGAGCCGACTGGATTAGTAAGCCATCACCTGCAGACTGACGAAGACACGTGGGGTTTCATGGAAGCGCTCATGTCGCGGCTGACGCATAACGCGGCGACCCGGTGGATATCGTTGGACAGCCAGCTAAAATGAGCCCGAAATGCTAGATATCGCCTATGCTTCCCCTGCCGAACGCGAGGAAGTCGCCCAATTTATGAACACCGTTTTCGTCCGCGCGAAATGGGGCATCGAAAGCTGGCGTGCCTTGCTGGCCGGAAGATGGTGCGGACCAGAGGGCCGCTATGCCATCACCGTGCGCGATGACGGCAAATTGGTCGGCGTCTTGGGGTTGGTCTATGCCGAGCGCCAAACCTCGAATGGGCCGAGAACCACGGCTGATATGACTTCATGGTATGTGCTCAAGGACTATCGCGGGCAGGGGGTCGGCAAGAAGATGATCGCTTTGGCGACCCTTGATCCGGATGTCACGGTGACAAACTTTTCCAGTGCAAAGGCGGCGGTCAATGTCTTGGAAAAGGCGGGGCTAAGGGAGTTGGACCGCGAGCGACTGGTCTGGCATCCGTCAAAAGATGCGGGCTTTGACGTCCATGACGACCCTTTGTCTTTGGGTGATCGCCTGCCTGCAAAAGACCGCCGCATTATCGAAGACCATCAGGGGCTGCGGCTTAGGTTTCTCTCAGTGGAAACGCCTGAGGGGCTCTGCACGATGGTCATCTACCCGCAGAAAAAGCATGACGACTATGTGACCCACGAAATCATGTATCTCGCCGATCAACCCCTCTTCGCCCGCTATGCAAAGCAGATCGCGGCCTCGGTCCTGCCTTCGGAAGCGGCAATCCTTTCCCTAGACCGTCGCTTCGCGCGGGAGGGGATTGTCTGCGATGAGGTGAGGGAGTTCGCGACGCCCAGATACTGCCAGCATGGGCTGTTGGACCCGTCCGAGATCGATATGCTCTATTCGGAATGTGTGCTGCTCAATATCAAAATCCATTGATGCACGACAGCCTTTGCTCGGGTCACACTTTGTAGAAGTCTCGGTACCAGTCCACGAAGTGCTGCAACCCTTCGCCCACCGGCGTGGAGGGTTGCTTGCCGATCAGCGTTTGCAGCAATGTGGTATCTGCCCAAGTGGCGGGCACATCACCGGGTTGAATTGGGTGGAAGGTCTTGACCGCCTCTCGCCCACAGGCAGCCTCAATCGCGGCGATGAAGTCCATCAGCGAGACTGGAGAGGCATTGCCGATGTTAACGGTTCGAAACGGCGCGACAGGTGAAACACTATCACCCGCCACCGGGCTGGCTGGATTGGGGGGAACATCGATCAGCCCCGTGATCGCGCGGACCAGATCGTCCACATAGGTAAAATCACGCTGCATCTTACCATGGTTGTAAACGTCGATCGGCTCGCGGTTAAGAATGGCCTTGGTGAACTTAAAATACGCCATGTCCGGGCGGCCCCAAGGACCGTAGACCGTGAAGAAGCGGAACATGGTTGTGGGCAGTTTGTACAGATGCGCATAGGAATGCGCCATATTTTCAGTCGCCTTCTTGGTCGCCGCATAGAAGGACATCTGCGTATCAACCTTGTCCGCCTCTTTATACGGCATCTGGCTGTTGGCACCAAAGATAGACGAACTCGACGCCAGCAGCATATGCTCAGGCGGGAAGGCGCGGGCGGCTTCTAGCAATTCAAAGGTGCCGATGAGGTTGGCGTCCAGATAGGCGCGCGGATCGTCGATGGAATGGCGCACGCCCGCCTGCGCGGCCAGATGTATCACGACATCCGGGCGCTGCTCTTTGAACAGGGTCATCAGCGCCTGCGGGGTTTCCAGCTTTTCATTCACCACGCTGAACTGCGCATATTCGCAGAGCTGCGATTGACGGTTCAGCTTTAGCTCGACGTCATAGTAGTCCGATAGGCTGTCGATCCCGATCACCCGCCAGCCCGACCGTAGCAGGGCAAGAGACACGAAGTATCCGATAAATCCAGACGATCCGGTGACAAGGGCGGTTCTCATTCAAAGCGCTCCGCTTCTGACAGTCGAAAGCTCTGGGGGGGAGGGGTAAATGCAATGCATGACGTTGTGCGAGCTTCCGTGTCACGGGGCGTAGGGCAAGGGTAAGCAGGGTACGGTGTCCTTGCGCTTTGACAGTTGGTACTCACAGAGCAGCGGGAAGGCAACTAGGCGCGGGACAGGACTGTCTTGGCAGACCCTTTGATTTTGCCCGCCCAGACCGTCATGAGGATTGTCTGCGGTCGCGTAGATCTTTGAAGGCCACCAGCAGCGCGAGAACCACCACGATGGAAATCAAGCTAAATCCTACGACCATCGCAATCGCCCAAGACGTCGCGGCCAGCGCATAGAACATCGCGGCGGTGATCACGGCGATGCCGACCGCCGTGCCGATACGCTGGCCAGTCTGCATGATCGCACCGGAGCTACCCGCATAATCCAGCGGCACATTCGCCAGCGTCAGCGTTTGGTTCGGGCTGATCACCGTCCCCTGCGCCACACCGATAAAGGACAACGAGAGCATCAACCACCAAATGCTCAGGTGGCCCGCGTCCGTCAGAAGGACCACCAAGATGCTAAGGCCGAGCCCGAACAGCGCCAGCATCAACCCACCGATCACCAGCTTTCGGCCATAGCGCGCAACACGGCTTCCGGCCCAATGGGCAGCATAGGCGGACAGCAACGCGGCAGGAATGCCAAACGCGGAGGATTGCAGCGCCGTCATTCCGTTGCCCTCTTGGACATATAAGGCGACCAATACCCAGACGCTGGTAACGCCCATGAAATACAGGGTCATAATCGTGATGCCATTGGTATAGCTGCGGGTGGAAAAAACCTTGAGGTCGACCATCGGGTTCAGGCCCAGCCGGACATAGCGTTGCTCCCATTTGATCCACAGCCAGCCCAGCACCGCGCCGAGCGGCAGCAACCACCAGACCCGCCTGTCACCGCTGCCTTCGACAAAGGGAAACAGGACGGCAAGCACAGCCAAGGCCAACAAGAGAGCGCCAACAGGGTCGAGCGAGCGAAGCCCGCTCCCGGTTCGAGGCAGACGCACAATGAGAGGGCGCGGGAACCAGAGGAGCCCCAGAACAATGGCGGTGATACCGATGGGGACGTTCACCAAAAACGTCAGCCGCCAGCCAAGTTCCGGCCCGCCCAGTTCAATCAAAAGCCCGCCGAGCACCGGACCGACCGCGACAGACAGACCGACAGTCGTGCCGAAATACCCAAAGGCGCGCCCGCGTGCATCGCCACGGAAATAATGCTGGATCATCCCGAGCCCTTGCGGGTTGAGCAAACCAGAGCCGATCCCTTGGGCAAAGCGCGTCGCGTTGAGCCATTCCGCATTGGGGGCCAAACCCGCCGCCACTGATGACAGGGTAAAGATAGTCACGCCAATCAGGAACAGCCCGCCGCGCCCCATGATGTCACCCGCACGTCCCGCAGCCACCAAGACCACGCCAAACGTCAGGGCATAGCCAGACAGCACCCATTGCAGGTCGGACTGTGTCGCATCAAGGCCCAGTCGGATCGACGGAAGGGCCACGTTCACGATGCTGACGCTAATGAGGGTCATGAAAATCGTGACCATGAGCACCGCAAGAATACGCCACCGAACCGGATCCGCCGTCGGGTCAAGCTGCTCATCGGCGAGTTGGTCTATATCAATATGTGATGACGTCATGACTGCGGCCCTTTTTGGTGAACCCAAGCAGGGTCATGTAGCCCTCGCATAGGGAGAAGACAAATGGGCCAAGGACGACCAGCGATATGGCCTTCGTTCTTTGACTCCGCCAATAATTAAGGCGGCTAAAGCTCGGAAACGATTAACCTAGCCTCGGCAGTTCTGCTGAAAGCGAAAGTGGCGGTTGCGACAATTGTAGCGATAAGGCAAAGCGGAACAGCAACACCGTAGCGGTAAAACAGCATAGCGCCGCAGGTTGCGCCGGCGCCGATCAAGGCAATCGAAAAAAGCCGGCGTAGCTGCTTTTGTTGGTCCGATTTGCCCGATCCGATATCTGCGCCAAACCCGCTTATTGAGAGGGTCAGCACCGTCACCTTCAGGTCAGGAATTGAAAGTCGTAGGATGGTGCTGTTGCGCAAGCCCATCGCGACTGAGGCCATGCCAATCGCGATCAACACTTGCATGGAAAGCGGATCAGGTGGACCGTCCGGCCCGATTTGCAAAGCAGCCCCAGCCGCGCCCAAAATGAAAAGAACCTCAATTGTACAAACTACAAGTAGCCAGGATCCGACGGCACGATTTATAAACTGTGTTGCAAGTCTCCCGGCCAGTATCGATCCCAATACAAAGGCAGCTATCGCAAAGACACTGCGCAGCGGGGACACCTCGTCGTACCCTCCAAGCCCCATGCCAATATAGACAACATTGCCAGTCATCAAAGACGCGAAAATATCGCCAAGGCCAAGAATGGTGACAGCGTCAATAATGCCCGATGTAAAGGTCAGTGCATACATCAACACCTCGATAGGCCGCGTGCGATTGCTGACGCTGCTCATTAGACCATACCTCTTCACCATCAGTTCTTCGGAGCGGCCCCGCCCTGCGTTACCCAGGCCACTTGCGAGAGCATCGCGAAAGGACGCCGCGAGTTGACCATAGACACCGTCGGGGCAGGGCATTGCGCATAGTCAGAGATGGTGCCGCCGCGCCTTGGTAAGCGCGACGACGATGCATCAGCGGGTGCCAAGCGCCTCTTGATAGGTTACAACAGGTGACCAGCCAGGGCTGACGGCGGGCAATGCCTCGGGCGCGTGATCGGCAAAGGCGTCTGCTGCATAGACAACATTGCCGCCTGTCACCGTAAGAACCGCCTCCAACGATTTGATCTCTCCTTCGGGAACAGTGAAGTAGTCATCCGACAAGATTGCGAAATCCGCGTACATGCCTTCCTTGATTTCACCCTTAACGTCCTCCTCTTGCGAGAACCACGCGCTACCGGAGGTGAAGATGCTCAGCGCCTCTTCGCGCGTCAGTTTGTTGGCGTCATCCCAAAGCTCCAATCCACCAACCGTTTTGCCAGTAACCAGCCAGTAAAGCGAAGGCCATGGGTTGTAGCTGCTGACACGGGTGCCATCGGTGCCTGCACCGACCGGGATGCCCATATCGAGCATCTTGCGCACGGGAGGTGTCGCTGTCGCGGCTTCGGCGCCATAGCGGTCGACGAAATATTCGCCGGCAAAGGCCATACGGTCTTGAATGGCGATACCACCGCCAAGCGCTTTGATACGTTCTAATTCCGCGTCCCGCACGGTTTCAGCATGGTCGATGGCCCAACGGGGGGCAAACTTGCCCTGCTCCTCGTTCACCTGCTCAAAAACATCCATGATCAGCGCGATGCTGTCACCATAGGTCGCGTGCTGGCGCAGCGGCCAACCGGCCCCGACTAACATTGTGGTGACCTCGTGCAGATCGCCACGCGGATCCTGCCCTTGGGCTTCGCGTTCGGCCAAATCGGGGGCAGGGGCCATGAAGTTTTCCCAGTCGCCAACGCTGTGAACAAGAAACTCGCCCGCGCCGTCCAACTCGTAACCGTGATCCAGATGCGCGTCCTGATTGACCCCAACTTCGTTGTTCGCGATCCAGTTTTTGAACTCGGCCATTTCACCGCCCGGATCCTGCGCAAAGAGGTAGTAGCTCATTCGCAGCGGCAGCCCGTCATTGGTCGCGATATTCTTGGAGCCAACGTAATCCTCGGGGAACACATGCCCGCCGCCCCCCGCGTCGATCGACGATGTAAGCCCAAGCCGGTTCAGCTCGCGGTAGTACTGTTTGGTCGAGTTCACCATGTCCTCTTCGGACATCTGCGGCAGCGCGCCGATGGTTTTATAAAGGATGGATGGGTTCGGTTCGGCATGTAGAATCGCACCGCCGTTCTCAAGAATCTCGATGCGCGAGCCATCGGCTGTCTCGGTCTCAGACGTATAGCCCAAGGCCTCTACACCAGCCTTATTGAGGAAACCCTGGCTGTAGAGAAACAGCACGAAAACCGGCGTGTCGGGTGCGGCCTCGTTCAGTTCATCAACGGTGGGCATCCGGTTTTCTTCGAATTGATAGGGGGACCAGCCCCCGATAACGCGGACCCATTCGCCCTCAGGTACGCGGTTTGCTTCGGTACGGATGCGCTCCAGTGCCTCTTTGAGCGTCGGGATGCCGTCCCAGCGGGTTTCGAGGTTGTAAAAGCGTCCACCACGGATCTGATGGGAGTGTGAATCGTTCAAGCCCGGAATGACCGTCCGGCCATCGGCGTCGATCACCTGCGTATCATCGCCCTGATAGGCTTCGATGTCGTCATCGCTGCCTAGTGCTACGAATGTCCCGTCGCGCACGGCAAAGGCGGTTGTCTCTGATGTTGCTGCGCCGTCGGCAAAGACGGTGCCTGCATTCTTCACGATAAGATCGGCCGCCAGTTGATCTTGGGCTAAGGCGGGCGTGCCTGCGATCAGGGCGCTCAGGGCCACACTGCGCAGGGCAGTATTTTTGAAAGTCAGCATTGTGTCCTCCAGTTCTAAGGGGCGAGCAGTGGCTGCGCAGAACGCGCAGCCACCCATGTCATATCGCGCGGTGCCGAAGGTTATTCGGACTTCGTAGCGGCTTCCTGTGCGCGGCCATAGCTTTCGGCAGCGGCTTGGTAGCCAGGAGAGACAGCGTTAAAGAGCTCGGCCCATTCCATCGCATCGGGACGATTCCACGTGCGCATCGCCTCGCTCAGGATAGTGTTAGTTGTGAGCGGCTCGATGCCTTCTATTGCCATGCGTTGCATTGCGGCCATTGACGCCATCTCGCTCACGTCGCCCGAAGCGTCCATAACAACGAAGACGTCATAGCCATCAGCCTTTGCCTGAAGCGCCGGGAAGGCGACGCAGACAGAGGTCCAGACACCGGCGATCACCAGTGTTTTGCGGCCGGTCGCCTCAACTGCGGCAACAAAATCCGCATTGTCCCACGAGCTGACTTCGCCCTGCCGCGCAACGTATTGCGCGTCTTCATCGCCTTCCAGAAGTTCTTCCAGTTCGGGCATCAAGGGGCCGTTGGGGCCGTCAGGCTCCGATGCGGTATAGATCACCGGGATGTCCGCCTGCTGAGCGACTTTGGTCAATGTCACTGTGTTGCGACGCAGATCATCGACTGCAATGTCGTTTACAGTCTGGAACAGGCCGGTCTGGTGATCGAGTAGCAGGAAGACAGCATCGGAAGGGTCGAACAGAGCAGCGTTAGCCGCTTCAGTGGGCTCTTTCGAAAGGCCGTCAAGATGCAGGGACTGGCTGGTCTCCTGTGCAGATGCAGCGGGGGCCATTGCGAACGACTGCAAAACCAAGGTGGTGCCTGCCGCGAGAGCGGTAAAGGTTCTTTTGAACCGGTTCATGGGGATCATGTTCACTTCCTCTCTAGGGTTCTGGTGCGGGCTGTTCTTGCGTGATGAAAGCAACAGAAGGCGTCGATTTCACCGAGCAGTGACAGCAACGAGGAAGTTAGAACGGAGGGCACTTTCGGAAAGTCGTTACCATTTGGTAACCACGCCACTTCTTGCTGATCGATAGCGTGAGATCGAGGTCAATTTCGCCTGATCGTGGCGTAGTCGCGGCTCGTAGAACCGGGCGGGCAAGAGCGCCTTCACGAGTGATTGCAAACAGTTGGTGGGGTACGTTGGGCAGATGTGCTGCGTTCGATCTCGAAACTCGCGATTGCCGTCGTGTAGTGCGCATTTTTTTGCGATTTTTTTTACCCAAGCGGAATAAGCCGGCCCCGACAGCGGGGCAGTGCTTACGCTCTTGGCAGGGGATACAGTGCTTTATCAAACGCCTCTAGCGAGGGGAGCTTCAGACAGTCGCGTGTGTTTATATCGCGAAGGCATTGCGCGTATTGGATCATGATTTTTTCCCGCGCCTTTTGCGAAATATAGGGCACATGCCACGCCATGAACGGTTCTAAGACATCCATCCCGGTATAGGCGAGCGTGCCGCGCAGCAGTGGCGAAAGCATTTCAGAGATAGGGCCATGAATCGCATCCCGACCAAACATATGAGGCTGGCCGCCGATGGTGGCCGCGACCAAGGCGCGCTTGCCACGCAAACCACCGCGGTCGTAAAAACGCGTGCCGCCGTAGCAGGTGCCTGACACGAGTACACGATCAAACCAGCCTTTCAGAATGGCCGGAACGGAAAACCAATAGATCGGGAAGTTCAGTACCAGCAGGTCACATTTCATAAGTTTTTCCAGCTCAATCAGAATGTCCGGCGATATTGTTCCCTTGGCGACACCCGCGCGTTGTTCGAGCGCATAGACGAGGTAATCGTCGTTGTTGCGTTCCGGAAAATCTGAAGCAGAGGCCACGGGATTCCACCCCACGGCGTTGAGATCGGAATGGATGACCTCATAGCCCTCTTCGGCCAAGACCCGCTGGGAGGTTGCAGCCATCCCGGCGACAAAGGATTTTGGCTCGGGGGTGCTGCTGAGGATCAGGGCGGTCTTCACTTCACCGGCCCTTCCAAACGGCTGTACGCTTCTCCATTGCGGCGTTTGGCCCTTCCAATGCATCCTCGCTCTCCATCATCTTGGTGAAAAGCGGGAAATCGCCATTGCGCAGGCCGTGATAGAATTGCGCCGCCGACATATGACGCGAAAGCCGCGCCGTTTGCTTGATCGCGGCGACAGATAACGGCGCGGAGGCGGTGATCTGAGCGGCCAGTTCGCGAGCTGTATCCATAAGGTCCGCTTGCGGAACGACGCGGTTCACCAGCCCCCAATGTTTACATTCCTCCGCGCTCAGGCGACGCCCGGTCATCAGAATTTCATTGGCAATCGGCGTTGGCAGCAATTTCGGAAGCAGGAACGTTCCAACGTCAGGCGCGACACCTAGCTGCGCTTCGGGAAGCCACATCTGCGCATGATCCGCAGCAACCGTGAAATCCGCATTCAAAAACACTTCGAACCCTGCCCCAACAGCATAGCCGTTGACCGCGCAAATCACGGGTTTTTCGAGATTGGGCAGTTCGGGAAAGCCGTAGAGCCCGCCTTGCCCGTAGTCATTGCTGTAACCGGCACCACCGACTTCTGCCGCTTCGTTCAAGTCCCATCCGGCGGAGAAGAACTTTTCACCGGCGCCGGTTAAAATGGCCACTCTCAGGCTGTCATCATCGCGGAACTCGGCAAAGACATCGCCCATCAAACGGCTGGTGGGCTGATCAATCGTATTGGCCTTGGGCCGGTCCAATGTGATCTCTAAAATGGCGCCATTGCGATGGGTCTTGATCGGAGATGTCATCTTTCGTTTTCCTTCTTACGATGAGCGCGTCAGCGGCATAAGCCCCAGTTTCGCAGGCCATCAGCGGGTTGATATCGAGCTCTTCGAGATACGGGCCTTGGGCGATGGCATAGGCTGCAAGCGCTTCTGCGGCATTAACCACCGCCGATAGATCAGCCGCTGGTTTGCCTCTGAACCCTGTGAAGAGGGGGGAGGATTTCAGGGAAAGGATCGCTTTAAAAATTTCGTCGCGGGTGGCGGGCAAAAGGATGACGTTGGCGTCTTTCCAAATCTCGACCGCTATGCCGCCCGCTCCGATGGTGAGATAGAGGCCGAACTGGCTGTCGCGGGCCACGCCAAGGATCAGGTCGCCCACGGGGTTCTCCACCATCTGTTCGATAAGCAGCGGTGCGTTGTGGACGATGAGGTCTTGGGCCGCCTCGCGCACCTCTGCCTCGCTAGCGAGATTGAGCTTCACCACACCAAGTTCGGTCTTATGGGCCATCTCCGACGATACGACCTTGAGCACCACCGGGTAGCCGAGTGCGGTTGCGGCACTGACGGCCTCATCTACCGTGGTTTTGACGGACCCTCGCGGAGTCTGGATGCCATGGGCCTGCAAAATCTGCTTCGCGTCCCATTCGTTTACCGTTTCAAACGCCGTATCGACCTTTGCGTCGCTCAGAAACAGCGGGGCGGGAACGAAGGCGGAAAATCCTTTGCCAATCTGCGCCGCGACCGCAGCGGCACGCAGGGCGGAGCGCATTCCCATGAGGGGCGCAATCCCTTCCCTCATCAGCCGGTCCGCCATCGCTTCGGTCATATTCTCGGCCAGTGAAGAGACAATCGCCAAGCGCCCTTTGGTGCGGTGGGCCGCGTCGATCGCTGCGCGTATGGCAAGTTCACTGCCATTGTCCGAACAGCGATCCGGGCGAGGGGCGTCGAGCACGAGGCAGGTCAGCCCGAAACCACAGTCCAGCATGGCGGCATAGGTTTCGCGCAGGCTGTCTCCGTTTCCCCAAGTGAATGTGTGATAATCCAGTGGGTTGGAAATCGTTACCCTGTCCGGCAAGGTCGCAGCGACCTTTAAGGCTTCGCCGGAGGTTAAGGGCCGCAAGTCCATCCCTTCGACATCAGCGAGGTCCGCCATCAAAGAAGCCTCACCACCTGAGCAGCTGAGCGAACCGATCGAATAGTCAGGGGAGGGGCCGAGCGTATGCAGCAGTTTGAGCGTTTCAAGAAAATCATCAAGCGACAGCACACGTGCGACATTCATACGCTGGAAAAACGCCGCAACAAGATCGTCCGCCCCGGCCAGAGAAGCGGTATGCGACACGGTCATGCGCTGTGCCGCGTCTGAAATCCCGACCTTGAGCGCGATCACCGGGACCTTCTGACGACGGGCTTTGGCGAGCGCAGTTTCAATCGCGCGAATGTCACGAAAGCCTTCAATGTGCAGCCCGATCGCTGTCACCTTTGGGTCGTCCAGAACGGCGTCGATCATCTCGGCCATACCGGTTTGAGCCTGATTGCCGACTGTCAGAATATAGGAAATCGGCAGTCCGCGGTTTTGCATGGTCAAATTGATCGCGACATTCGACGACTGCGCGATAATGGCGACGCCCGTATCGCAACGCCGCCCCCCATGTTGGTCCGGCCACAACAGCGCGCCCGCGCGGTAATTGATCAGACCATAGCAATTGGGGCCAAGGATTGGCATTTCGCCCGTCGCATCAACCAATTGTTGCTCCAGACTTTCCCCATCGCGCACCTCACGAAACCCCGACGCAAAGCAGACAGCCCCGCCGCTACCCCGACGCGCAAGGCTGCCCACGATATCGATTGTCGCTTGTCGGTTGACCCCGATAAAGCTCGCATCCGGCGCTGCGGGCAAATCGTCGACACTGGCGAAGCAGGGCAGGCCGGCGATCTTGTCCTTCGTTGGGTGGACGGGCCAGATGTCCCCCTGAAAGCCCATCTGAAGGGACTGCTCGACCACACGTTCGGACCAGCCGCCGCCGAAGACAGCGATCGATTTTGGCTGCAAGAGGCGGGTAAGTTTATGTGTCATATCTCTGCCCGCCTATGCGCCAAGCGGGCGCAGTAAGTCGCGGCTGATAATGTGCCGCTGAATTTCCGAGGTTCCATCCCAGATCCGTTCGACGCGGGCATCGCGCCAGAACCGTTCAATGGGGAAATCATCCATCAGCCCCATTCCGCCAAAGATTTGCAGCGTCGTGTCGGTGACGCGACCCAGCATTTCGGATGCAAACACCTTTGCGCTGGCGATTTCCCTGTTCGCCGGCAACCCTTGATCAAGCCGCCAGGCTGCCGAGAGGGTCAACAGTTCCGCCGCATCAATATCGGTCACCATGTCTGCCAACTGGAAGCTGACGCCTTGGAATTTGCCGATCTGCTGGCCAAATTGCTTGCGTTCAGAGGCATAGTTGAGCGCATATTCGAAACACCGGCGCGCGCGCCCTACCGCATTTGTCGCCACGGTGATCCGCGTGGCGTAGAGCCATTCGTTCATGACCGCAAAGCCCCCGTCGACCTCTCCCAGAACTTGGGAGTCGGGCAGGCGGCAATCCTCAAACCGCAGGATCATGTTGTTGTATCCGCGGTGGCTGACCGAGCTGTAGCCGGGGGCGATTTCAAACCCCGGCGTGCCGCGGTCGACGAGGAAGGCGGTGATCCGTTTTTTCGGTCCCTTGGGGGTATCGTCCACGCCGGTCGCGACGAAAACGATGACAAAGTCTGCATGTTCCGCCCCCGAGATGAAATGCTTGGTGCCATTCACGACCCAGTCGCCACCTTCGCGAACTGCAAAACATTTCATGCCGCGCACATCGGAGCCTGCGTCAGGTTCCGTCATCGCCAGAGCGTCCATACGTTCCCCGCGCACGGCCGGAAGCAGGTAGCGTTCGCGCTGCTCGCCTTCACAAGCCATCAAGATATTTTGCGGGCGGCCAAAGAAATGCGTGAGCGCCATTGATCCGCGCCCAAGCTCGCGTTCCACCAGTGCGAAGTCTGTATGGCTCAACCCCGCGCCGCCGACCTCCTGAGGGAAATTGCAGGCATAAAAGCCCAGATCGAGACATTTCTGCTTGATGCTCTGCGCAACATCCGGGTCCACCACGCCGGTGCGTTCCACGCGTTCTTCATGTGGGTAAATTTCGTTCTCAACAAAACTGCGAACAGTTGAGACGATCATATCCTGTTCGTCTGTTAGGCCAAAATGCATGGATCACACCTTGAGATGACGCAAAATCTGCGCGGTTTCTCTGAACATATCGTGCCGCCGAAAGAGGGGCGGTAACGTTACTATACGTTCATATAATAACGGCGCAAGTGTAATTATACGCTTGGATAACAGGTGATTGTCATTCGGTTCAGGAGGAAAAATTTGACCGGCAGGGTGCTGGGGAAGGCCGTTGTTTTACTTCGAAAACAGGTGGATAACGCCACCTAACGTCGTGCACGTTTTGGGGTGCCCGGCTCCGTGTGGAGCCGGGCAGGCTTACGATTTAGGCGGCGTCTGGCGTTAAAACCTCAGTGACAAGCAGGACATGCCCCCATCCAGCTTGGCGCATTCCGAATTATTGATCTCAACCACCTCAAAGCCGTGGTTGGTCAGCATCTCAGCTGTGCGGGGGAAGCCTGCCGGGCAGAGCACAAATTGATTAAACCGGATGCTGTTTGCGGCGGCCTCTTCACCTTCTGCGGTATGCAGCACGCGGTAGCCTTCAAAGCAGCCCGAAGCGTCGAGCCGTTTGGTGCTGAGGATGGTCTCACCGTCGAGCAGTGAGCAATCGGTCTTGAAATGCAGCACGCCGGGCGGGGTAAAGACCTCGCGCAGGCTATAGCCCCAATCTGAGACGATCCGCGTCAGTTCGGCCACGCCTTCGGCATCGGTGCGGTCTGACCTGCCCACCAGAATTTCGCGCCCGGTCACCAGAATGTCGCCGCCTTCGATATGGCCGGGGCCTTCGATCCGGCGCAGTTCGTCGTAAAGAGCGTCTAAAGTCGGTGCCATTACGGCCACTTCGCCCATGCGGCTCGGCGCGCCGGGGCGCATCAGAACGGCGCCCTTGGGCAGACAAAGTGCGGTATCCTCGACAAAGACGGAATCCGGGAACGCTTCCAGTGCGGGCAGTTCGATTACCTCGGCCCCGGTCTGTTTCAGTGTTGCAACATAATGGGCGTGGGCGTCTTCCATCCGCGCGAGATCAGGCGTGCCGATGTCTTCGGCGCGTAGGCCGTTGACGATGCTTGCGGCAGGGCGGCGGGTGACGGCGCGGGTGAATTCATAGGTGGGGTCTGTCATGTCATGCTCTCTTGTTCACTGGCGCAGGAAGGGCTGGGCCTGAATTTCAATTAGGGTTGGTCCGCCTTTGCCCGTGGCCGCGCGGAGCGCTTTTGCGACGGCATCCGGTTCTGGCCCGCAGCGCCAGAAGGGCAGGCCACAGGATTGGGCGACAGCGGCGAAGTCCGGCGGGGTCGGGTCGCAGCCGACCACGCTCACCCCCGCGTCCTGCATGGAGGTGGCGATTTCCTGATAGCCGTGGTTGTTCCAGATCATGAAGCAGATCGGCAGATTTTCTTGAACGGCGCACATCAGTTCCGGCAGGCTGAACTGCGCGCCGCCGTCGCCCGCGATGCAAATCACCGGCGTGTCTGGCGCTGCCAGCGCGGCCCCGATTGCGGCGGGGATGCCATAGCCAAGCGCGCCGAAGCCGGTCGCGGCGTTGAACCAGCCGCCGGGGCGGTCGTGATCATAATAAAGGTTGCCTGCGTAGATTGGCTGTGCGGAATCGCCCACGATGATTGCTCCCGGAACCGCCGTGCGCATTTCGGCAAGGACATCACAAAGCGCGCGCATTTCCGGGCCAATTTCTTCGACCGCTTCGCGGCGGGTCTTAGTGGCGCGTTCTGGGCCGTCCGGAGCAGCGCTTGCATCAATTGCGGTATTCAGAGCGTCGATTGCCGCAGCCGCGTCGCCAAGGATCGACAGTTCGGCGGGTTGACGTGCAAGCTGGTCAGGGCAGAGGTCAACACGGATCATCCTTTGCATCCGGGGCATCGTGCCGGTGGCGTACATGTCATAGTCGGTCGGACCCAATTCGGTACCGACGGCCAGCACGACGTCTGACTGATCGATGAGCCTGCGCACGGCCTGCAGACTGGGGCTGGCAGGTACGCCTAAGGGATGCTCGAACATCAGGCCGCGGGCGTTCACCGTTTGCACAACCGGAGCGCCGAGCTTTTCCGCAAGGGTGCGCAGGGCGTTCCCCGCGCGTCGAGCGCCGCCACCGGCAAGGATCACCGGTGCCTTGCTCTGCGCCAAGAGGGCTACGGCATCTGCAATTTGATCGTCAGACGGCGTAGGCGGCGCGGGGTGAGAAGGGGCCAGTGCTTCTGCGGTATAGGGCGCACCGGCAATGTCCAACGGGATTTCGAGATGTGTCGGTCCCGGTCGACCGCTATCGAACGGCCCGAACACGCGCGCGAGCATCGGCGCTAAGTCATCGGCGCTTTCGACACGTTCCGAAACCAGCGCAACGGTCCGCGCCATTGCCCGTTGATCCGGCAGCTCGTGCAAATGGCCCCGACCTTTGCCAAGGCTGGGCAGCGTGTTGACGCCGGAGATCACCAGCATCGGCACGGAATCGGCCCGCCCCTGCCCGATGGCCGTGAGCGTATTGGTCAGCCCCGGCCCGGTGATGACAAAGGCCACGCCCGGTTTGCCCGATACCCGCGCATAGCCATCTGCCATGAACCCCGCACCCTGTTCGTGCCGGGGGGTTACATGGCGAATGCCGGAGGCCGCCAAGCCCCGGTAAAGCTCAATCGTATGCACGCCCGGAATGCCAAAAACACAATCGACGCCGCGCTCGGAAAGCTGGGCGACCAATGCTTCTCCGACACTGATCATGCGGATTCCAGTTGCAGCTGCGCCGCGTGGTGGATGATCCGGTCACAGGCTGTATCGAAGGCCGCATCACCTGTCGTCAGCGCTACCCGCACCCAGGCATCGAGCGTCTGGCCAAAGGACGCACCGGGCATGACGGCCACCCCGGCGTGCTCAAGCAGGTGAATGGCATAGTCCGCGCCGCTCATCCCGGTGGCGCTGACGTCGATCATTGCGAACATGCCAGCTTCCGGACGGTGTACCTTTAACTGGCTTTCTTCGGACAGGCGGCTGTGCAAGCGCTCGGCCCGCGCGGCAAAGCGCTCCGTCATTCCTTTCGCCACCGGAGACCCCTCGCGCACGGCCTTTTCGGTCATGTCCGCGATGAAGGGTTGGTTGCCAAAGAGCATGGTTTCCGACAGCGGGAGAAGTGCTTCGGTGAAGGCTTCCGGCGCAATGCACCAGCCACTGCGAAAGCCCGGTGCTGCGTGAGACTTTGAGATCGAGGAGACAACGATGACCCGGTCAGCCAACTGCGGGCGCGACAGGGGCGAGCAGAAGTTGGTGGTGTCAAAAATAAGGTCTTCGTAGACCTCATCGGAGATAATCCAGAGGTCATGGGCAATCGCCAATTCTCCAATCGCGTCAATGTCTGCACGGGTCAGCACCGATCCGGTCGGGTTATGCGGTGTGGTCAACAGGATCGCCGTGGTCTGCGGGCTGATCCTTGCGGCGATGTCATCGGCGTGAATGCGAAAGCCGTTTTCCGGACGCAGTGGCACCGGCACCATCTCAGCGCCGCTGGAGCGAATAACCCCTTCGTAGGTGGCGTACATCGGGTCGCCGACCAGAACCTGCTGGCCGGCCTCTGCCGCACCCAGCAGCACCGCATAAAGGGCGGTCTGCGTGCCGGGGAAGCACATCGCTTGATCCGGGGTGATGCGGCGGCCCGAGGTGCGCGAATAGCGCTCGGCCAGTGCGGCACGCAACCCTGCCTCGCCGCGGCCATCAGAATAGCCAGTCCGACCGCGGCGCATCGCATCTGCGGCGACCTCCACGAGAGCGGGGGGCGTTGGCACGTCCGGCTCGCCAATGGTGAGTTCAATGATATCGCGGCCCTGCGCGGCCAATTCACGCGCCCGGATGTGAACTTCCCATTTCGCGCCGCCAAGCCCTGCAAGGCGTTTGGTTATGTCTGTCTGTCTCATGTCTGTTGCCCTGCCTTTGTTAGGTCCATTCCGAGAATTGCGCCGACCGATCTGATCCCGATTTCCGGAAGCTCATCCGGTGCGAATGCCCCTGAGAGAATACCGCCTTCCAGCCACAGCCCATCGATCACGGCGTTGCAGGCGATTGCCAAATACCGCAGCTGCTGCGGTGTGGCGGGCTGGCCGGCTTCTTCCAACACGGCGGCAATCAGTGCCTCAAGGCGGTTGCGGAAGTTGTAATAAGTGCGCTCGTGACTATCGCGCATCTGCTGGTCATCGTGCACCTTGGTGAGGAACCCGGCCCAGAGGCTGACCGACCCGGCGTCGACAACCGGTGGCGTGAGGCTGGCCACAACGAAAGCCGCGAGCTGTGCCGCGGCTGCGCCACTGTCGGCATCCGCAGATGCCGATGTCAGATCGGTCAACCGGTCCATGTGATGTTCATAGGCCGCCGTTATCAGCTCTTCCTTGGACGAGAAGTGATGTCGGATCATGCCTTGTGACACATCCGCGCGTGCGGCAATGGCCCGGACCGTCGCAGCCTGAACGCCCTTTTCGGCGATCAGCGACAGGGTGGCATTGATCAGCGCCTCCCTGCGGTGCTCCGCTGGCTCACGCTTAAATTTGGGAGTGTTGTCCGACACAGGCGATTTTCAAACCTCGTAATTATACACTTGCATGATTGCGAAATACGGGCCTTACTACAAGTCACAATTTTGGGGAACACCAAATGGGAGGCGCGGACGCGTTGAAGAAGAAGCCGATGGGAGCAACGGAAGCGGCCAGAGATGCCAACGCTGATAACGCAGCGGAAAATGAGGCCATAAGGGTTACTGACCTGCATAAATCCTTTGGCGCGCTGGAGGTCCTGAAGGGGGTCTCTCTCACTGCGCAGAAAGGCGACGTTGTTGCGATTATTGGCGGCAGCGGCTCGGGAAAGTCGACCTTCTTGCGGTGTATCAATTTTCTGGAAACCCCAAGCACAGGTCAGATCATCGTCAACGGCGAAGAAATTCTGATGCGTCAAGACGGCTCGCCCGTCGACTGCCGACAGATCGAACGTATCCGGACTCGCCTTGGCATGGTGTTTCAGGCCTTCAACCTCTGGACCCACCGCACGTTGTTGGAAAACGTCATTGAGGTGCCGGTCTATGTGCTTAAGGTGCCACGGGATGAAGCGATCAAACGCGCGCGGGTGCTGCTTGAGCGGGTCGGGCTGGGCGACAAGGCTGATACGTTCCCGGCGTTTCTCTCCGGCGGTCAGCAGCAACGCGCGGCCATCGCCCGCGCCCTTGCGGTGGAACCCAGTGTGATGCTGTTTGACGAACCCACCAGTGCGCTCGACCCCGAGTTGGTGGGTGAGGTGCTCACGGTAATCCGCGATCTGGCCGCCGAAGGGCGCACCATGCTGCTCGTGACCCATGAGATGAAATTCGCCCGCGAGGTCGCGACCCATGTCGTCTATCTTTTCGAGGGCCGCATTGAAGAACAGGGACCGCCGGAACAGCTTTTCGGCAACCCTCAATCCGCCCGGCTTCAGCAGTTTTTGCAGACAGTCGGTTAAACCACCAAAAACAAGACAGGGAGACTACTGATGACACTCAAAAAACTTATGACAACCGCAATCGCGACTGCAATCGTGAGCGCAGGTGCCGTGGCCGCCGAAGAGGTCAAAATCGGCATCGCCGCAGAGCCATATCCCCCCTTTGCCTCGCTTAACGCTGCTGGCGAGTGGGAAGGTTGGGAAATCGAGGTTATCGACGCGGTGTGCGCCGCGGCGGAATTGGACTGCGTGATCACGCCTGTCGCTTGGGACGGCATCATCCCGTCGCTGACTGGCCAGCAGGTCGATGCGATCATGGCCTCCATGTCGATCACCGAAGAGCGTCAGCAGACGATTGATTTCAGCGATCCCTACTACAACACGCCTGCAGTGATTGTGGCGGATAAGTCGATGGATATTGAGCCGACGCCCGAGTCCCTCGCTGGCAAGATCGTCGGTATTCAAGCCTCAACAATTCACCAAGCCTATGCCAACGAATATTTCGGCGATGCGGCAGAGATCCGGGTCTATCAGACGCAGGACGAAGCCAATCAGGATCTGGTCTCGGGCCGGATCGACGCCACTCAGGCCGACAGCATCGCCATGGCGGATTTCGTTAACTCGGACATTGGCGCCTGCTGCGAAATCAAAGGGGCAGTCAAGAATGACGAGGCCATCTTAGGCAAAGGTGTCGGCGCGGGGGTGCGTAAGGGCGATGATGCGTTGCGCGAAAAACTGAACAAGGGCATCGCCAAGATCCTCGAAGATGGCACCCATGAAGAGATCACCGGGCGCTATTTCGATACCAGCATCTACGCTGAGTAAGCCGGCATCGTGGAGTTCTTCTTCGAAACGCTCGGTCTGACCGAAAGTGCGAAACTATTGTCCCTCAGCCCGCCGGGCTGGGGAGGCAACCTTCTGCGTGGGCTCGCAAACTCATTGCAGATCGCCTTTGGTGCTTTCGGGTTCGGTCTGCTGATCGGGCTTTTTGGAGCCTACGGCAAGCTTTATGGCGGGGTGGTCCTACGCGACCTCCTCGCTGTCTATACGACTGTGATCCGGGCGGTGCCGGAGCTGGTGTTGATCCTGATCCTCTATTACGTCGGCACCGATCTTATTAACAAAATTTCAGAGGCCATGGGCTATGGCCGTGTCGAGATCAGCGGTGTGGTCGCCGGGATCTGGGTGCTTGGGGTCGTGCAGGGCGCCTATGCCACCGAAGTGCTGCGTGGCGCGATTCAGGCTGTTCCGCCCGGTCAGATCGAAGCCGCACGGGCCTACGGCATGCCGCCATTTATGCTGATGCGCCGGGTTACCATCCCCGCGATGATGTCGTTTGCCACGCCCGGTCTTGCGAACCTTTGGCTGATTGCGACCAAGGATACCGCCCTGCTGGCCATCGTCGGCTTTAGCGAGCTGACCCTTGAGACACGACAGGCCGCTGCCAGCACCCGCGCCTATTTCACCTTCTTCCTCGCCGCGGGTGCTCTTTATCTGATTGTGACGCTCTGTTCGGGTGCAGTCTTTGCCCGGATTGAAAAATGGGCGCGGCGCGGCCAGCCGTCGCTGAAAGGAGCGGGCCGATGATTTCTATTCGCGCTCTGATGCAGCCGCACCGTATCGTCATGATGGCAGTCCTGCTGGCCGTGGTGATCTGGTGCGCCGTGGCGCTGCGGTGGGATTGGATACCGGAATACGCCCCGTTGGCGCTTGAGGGTCTCTGGCGCACGATCTGGATCTTGGTGGTCACTTGCGTGCTGGGGTTTCTTCTGGCCATCCCCCTCGGCCTCGCGCAGGCTATCGGGCCTTGGTATCTCTCCGCGCCCGCGGGGGTATTCTGTACCGTCATTCGCGGCACACCACTCCTGTTGCAAATCTGGCTGCTCTACTACGGCCTCGGTTCGCTCTTCCCGCAAATCCCGTGGATTCGCGGCAGTGAACTCTGGCCCTACCTGCGCCAAGCTTGGCCCTATGCGGTGTTGGCCCTGACGTTGTCCTATGCGGGTTATGAAGGCGAAGTCATGCGCGGCGCGTTCTCCAGCGTGAACAAAGGGCAGCTTGAAGCCGCAAACGCATTTGGCATGCCGCGCTTCACCATGTTCCGCCGTATTTGGCTGCCCCAAGCCATTCGCAATGTGCTGCCAACATTGGGCGGTGAAACTATTTTGCAGCTCAAGGCGACACCTCTGGTCGCGACGATCACCGTGGTTGAACTCTATGCGGTTTCCTCGCGGGTGCGGTCGGATACCTTTATTGTGTACGAACCGCTGATCCTGCTGGCGGTGTTTTACATGATCATCGCCGGGATCATCGCGCTGATGTTTCGCCGGTTTGAAAACCGGGTGCCGGGGTAGGGGAATAGGTAAGGGCAACTTCATGGCCGACGATTTGTCGTCGGCCTTAGGCTGATCTAAGCTGCTTCGTTGGCCCCATGTCCTGCGACATTTCTCACGCCTACGTTCTGATTTTCCCGGCCCTTGTTCCGGCAATCTGTTTTTTCTGTTGACTGCTTTCTGGAACGAATGGCGGAAGGCCCGTAACGCGGGGAAAAGTATCAGCTAAAGCGCTCCAACAGCAGCGGGGGGAGCGACAACGATAGGGAGGAGCCGCGATGCCAAGCGGATTTCGAGACGCTTGTGCATCCCGCCCCTTTCTGCATTCCGAGGTGCAAAAGGCTGGCTTCAAGGACCAACGGGCAGCTTAATCGGCGCGGTCCATCACCGCCGCCACCCGGCGTAGGTTTTCGGTAACCATGGCCGAAAGATCATCGAGCCGCATTTCGGTATCTCTCGCCCAAATCAAGATAGCTTCCGTCAACGCGCGCACGGCCAAGTCAGACAAAAGCCGCGCCTCAATCAAACTGTCCGGGCCAAGCCGCGCGGTTAGGATGTCGGCCAATACGTCGGCTGTGGCTTTGCCGCGCACATGGAACATGTCGCGAAGGGCGGGATTTTTCTGAACGACCTCAAGGATTTTTGTGAGCAAGCCACGCTCAACCGGCGCGACTTGATAAAGACGCCCCAGCAACAGGCCCAAATCCTCAACCAAGGGGGCCTTTGAGTTGATAAACCAATCCGCGCCGGCCACGTCGATCTTCATCGCCTCCCCCAAAATCGCGGCTTCTTTATTGGGGTAATAATTAAAGAAAGTGCGGGTGCTGACCGCCGCCTCTTTGGCGATGGCATCGGTTGTGGTGCAATCCAATCCATGCTCAAGCGCCAAGGTGACCGCTGCCAACTGAATGTCACGTGCGGTCTGAAGGCGGCGTCTTTGACGTAAATCCATCGCCATTGTACTCCTTGCCTCTTCCCTTCATTGACAGTAATCATTGCACACTGTGCAACGTGGCGCAATCGGCGCGGCGCTCTTTTGGACCATGGCAACGGATCAGACCCTTATGAAAAAGTTTTCGTTTCACCCGGCCGCGCTTTTTGCAGCGACGCTGGCGCTGGCCGTTCCTGCGCAGGCCCAAGCCCCCGCTGGCATGCCGCCGAAAAAGGTCGGTGTTGTCGAAGCGCAGCTTCAAGAGGTCCCTCGGATCGTGACATTGCCGGGGCGTGCGGTGGCGGCTTCTGCAACGGCGATCCGTCCGCGCGTCGGCGGGATTATGGAGGAAATCCTCTATGAGCCCGGCAAGCCCATCACCGAAGGCACGCCGATGTTTCGCATTGAGGATGCGACCTATCGCGCGAACCTTGCCAGTGCCGAAGCGCAGCTTGCCAGTGCGCAGGCGCAGGTCACGCAAGCCGAGTCTGCCTATAGCCGCACCGAACGGCTGGTCGGCTCCGGCAGCACGAAGGCACAGCTTGAATCCGCCCGTGCAACCTTGGACCAATCCCGTGCGGCGGTGAAAGCTGCGCAGGCGGCCCTGACCCTTGCCGAGGCGAAACTGGGGTGGACGACTGTGAAAAGCCCGATTGCGGGCGTGGCGAGTGTCGCGGCTGTGTCGGTGGGCGATCTGGTGACCGAAGGCCAAGCCTCTGCGCTGGCCACGGTCACCCAGCTCGACCCGATCGAAGTGGATATGTACGAGCCTTCTTCGCGGTTCCTTGCGGTGATGGAGGACATCACAGACGGCACGCTGCGTTTGAACGAAGAGTTGCAGGCAACGTTGAAGCTTGAGAACGGTCGGATTTACCAAAGCCGGGGCAGTCTTGTGGCGCCGGGTGTGACGGTCTCGACCTCAACCGGTTCAATCGACACGCGGTTTCGTTTTGAGAACCCCGACCATTTAATTCTGCCGGGAATGTTCCTGCGAGGCCAGATTGATCTGGGCAGAACGGAAGCATTTTTAATCTCTCACTCCGCCACAAAGCGCGACAAGTTGGGCAATTTGACAGCTTGGGTGGTCGAAGATGGGAAAGCCAGCCGCCGCGCGTTGACCGAAGATGGCTCGTTTGAGCAGCAATGGATCGTCACAGGCGGGCTTGAGGACGGTGATACGGTCATTATGGATGGTCTGGCCGGCTTGGCAGAAGGCACGGCGGTTGTCCCGGTGCCGGTGCAATTTGACGAGGATGGCGTTCTGCGCGATCTCCCCGCAGCCTCAGCGGCGGCGGAGTAACAGATGGCGCGTTTTTTTATTCACCGCCCGGTTTTTGCTTGGGTGATTGCGCTGGTTGTCATGCTGGTGGGTGCGCTTGGGCTAAACTCCCTCGCGATTGAGCAATATCCCCAGATTGCGCCGACCACCGTCAATATCAGGGCGTCCTATACCGGCGCCTCGGCTGAGATCGTGGAGGCGTCTGTCACCACGGTGATCGAAGACGCCATGACCGCGCTTGATGGGCTGTCCTATATGACGTCGAACTCCACCCCCGGATCGGCGTCGATCTCTTTGGTCTTTGACGATACCGTCGATCCTGACATTGCGCAGGTGCAGGTGCAGAACAAGCTGCAATTGGTCACATCGCAGCTTCCCGATGTGGTGCAGCAGCGTGGCGTTCAGGTTGCGCGTTCGACCAGTTCGATCCTACTCGTGGGCGCGCTGACCACCCAAAGCGACCGGTTGTCGACCGTCGAGTTGGGTGATTTGATCGCCCAGTTGATCGAAGAGCCGGTCAAACGCACCCCGGGGGTCGGCTCGATCAGCACCTTCGGCTCAGGCTATGCGATGCGTGTCTGGCTCGACCCGATGCGAATGGTTCAATACCAGGTCACCCCGGCGGATGTGGCCGGGGCGGTGGCGGCGCAGAACACCAATGTCACCGTTGGCGATTTAGGGGCGCAGCCAAGCGCGCAGGGGCAGCGTTTTACCGTGCCGATCTCGGCACAATCGCAGCTTTCAACGGTCGAAGAGTTTGAAAGCATCCTCCTGCGCGTGGACCCGGATGGCTCGACCGTATTCTTGGGCGATGTGGCCGACATTGAAATCGGTCAGGAAAGCTACGGCGGCGATGCCCGCTACAATGGCGGCGCGGCGGCGGGCTTTGCCGTCAACCTTGCCTCAGGTGCCAATGCGGTGGATACGGCAGCGGCGGTGCGCGAAACGATCAGCAATGTCGAAACTGCGCTGCCCGATGATGTTGAAGTCGTCTATCCCTATGACACCTCGCCCTTCGTCGAAGCCTCGATCTCGCAGGTGTATCATACGTTGATCGAAGCGGTCGTGTTGGTCTTCTTCGTGATCTTGGTGTTCCTGCAAAGCTGGCGCGCCACGCTCATTCCGGTGATCGCTATTCCGGTCGTTCTGCTCGGCACCTTCGGCGTGCTGGCGGCGGCGGGCTTTACCATCAACACCTTGACCATGTTCGCCCTGGTCTTGGCCATCGGCCTGCTGGTCGATGATGCCATCGTGGTGGTCGAAAACGTCGAGCGCGTTATGGAAGAAGATAGCGTCGGTCCGGTTGAAGCCACAGAGAAGAGCATGGACGAAATCACATCGGCGCTCGTCGGCATCGTGCTGGTGCTGTCGGCGGTCTTTGTCCCCATGGCCTTTATGGGCGGCGCGACCGGCGTGATTTATCGCCAGTTCTCGATCACCATTATCACAGCGATGGTCCTGTCTCTTGGTGTTGCGGTTATCCTGACCCCCGCGATGTGCGCCAGCCTGCTCAAACCCGGTGGCCACGGCAACGCCATTGCGCCCGCCAGATGGTTCAACCGTAACCTTGACCGCGTCACCAATGGCTATGTGCGTGTTGTGTCGCGCTACGTCAAACGCCCCATGCGCAGCTTGCTGGTCTTGGCGGCGGTGACTGTCGGTGTGCTTATGCTCTTTGATTGGCTGCCCGGCTCCTTCCTGCCCGACGAAGATCAGGGCGTTGCGTTGGTGATGATCCAAGGGCCGGATGGCTCCACCACCGAACAGACGCTGGCCCTTGTCAAGAAGGTCGAAAACTATCTGCTTGAGGCCGAAAGCGAGACAGTCAAATCTGTTTTCGCGGCCCTTGGGTTCAGCTTTGCGGGTTCGGGGCAGAACAACGCGATCGTCTTTGTCAAACTGCATGACTATGCCGAGCGCGAAGGCTTTGACATCGCGGGTCTGGTCAACCGGGCCAACGGCTATTTCTATACCACGAACCGGCAGGGCAATATCTTTGTGCTCCAGCCGCCTGCGATCCAAGGGCTGGGCAGTTCGTCAGGCTTTAACATGTTTCTGACGGACCAAGGCGGGCAGGGGCAAGAAGCGCTTGCTGCGGCGGCCAATCAACTTGTGGCAAATGCGCAGGCCGATGGCCGTGTCACATCGTTGCGCGGCAACGAAGCCGCCACACAAACCGCGCTTCGGCTGGACATTGATCAGCAAAAAGCGGCCGCCTTTGGTCTGTCGATCCCGGACGTGAATGCAATGCTCGCGGTGATCTTCTCAGGGCGCGAGGTGAATGATTTCGCACTGGGGAATGATCTGCGTCCAGTCATCATTCAGGGCAAAGCCGATGCACGGCGTCAGCCCGAAGACATCAACCAATGGTACGCCCGTAACAACAACGGCGAGATGGTCTCTTTCGCGGCGTTCTCTGAGCAAAACTGGACGCAAGAGCCACAGGCGGTTGCCCGGTTTGGCGGCACGCGCGGGATGGAACTGAGCGGCAGCGCCGCGGCAGGGCTGTCTTCAAGCGAAGGCATGAAGGTGATGGAAGATCTGGTGGCAGAGCTTGATGGCAACTATGGCGCTGCATGGACCGGGCTGTCCTTCCAAGAGCGGATGTCAGGCAATCAGGCGCCCATGTTGTTCGCGCTGTCCGCGTTGGTGGTCTTTCTGGCGTTGGCCGCGCTTTACGAAAGCTGGTCCGTGCCACTGGCGGTGATGTTGACGGTGCCGGTGGGCATTTTGGGCGCGCTGGCGGCGGCCTACTACTTTGGCCAGTCGAACGATGTTTACTTCAAGGTTGGCCTGCTCACCACCATCGGGCTGGCGGCGCGGAACGCGATTTTGATCGTGGAGTTCGCGCAAGCGCAGGTGGAAGAAGGGCTGTCAGTGGTTGAAGCCGCCAAGGTCGCGGCGCGGCAACGTCTGCGCCCGATTTTGATGACCACCTTTGCCTTTATGCTTGGCGTGTTGCCTTTGGCCATTGCGTCTGGGGCCGGGGCCGGGGCGCAGAACTCAATTGGTATCGGCGTGCTCGGCGGCATGGCTTCTTCTGCGGTGATCGGGATCTTCTTGGTGCCGGTGTTCTATGTGGTGGTGCTTAAAATCCGGCTGATGATAACGCGAAAGAAAGCGGATGTGTGACTAACAGGCGAAAGCTAGCCACCATAGAGTGAAGCGACGCTGCGGCGAAATGTCCAAAGCGGCGCGCGCTCATTCTGGCCCGTTTCGCCCGCGCAGCCATTGCATTCTAATTTTATTATGTTTGACTAGTTAAGCAATTATTTGCGTCAGACATTCTATCAAGATTGGAAGCACATCATGCGATTATCAGCCCATTTACTCGGAGCCACCTCCCTGACCTTGCTGTCAACGATGGCCATCGCGCAGGAGGGCGAGCGTGGTCGCGATGAGCAACTCAATATCATCTACTGGCAGGCCCCCTCGATCCTTAACCCCTATCTTTCGGGCGGCGTGAAAGAGCGTGATGCCTCCAGCATGGTGTTGGAGCCTTTGGCCAACGCCGATGAGAAAGGCGAGCTGGTCCCGAAACTGGCGGTCGAAATTCCCACGGTCGAAAACGGCGGCATGACCGAAGACCTCAAGACCATCACTTGGAAACTGAAGGAAGGGGTGACTTGGTCCGACGGCACGCCGCTTACCGCCAAGGATGTGAAATTCACGGCAGATTATTGCATGAACCCCGAAGGCGGTTGCGCACAACTGTCAAAGTTCAATGACGTGAAAGAAATCGAAGTCATTGATGATCGCACCGTGACGATCCATTTCGACGAGCCGAAACCGTACCCCTATCTACCATTCGTGGGCGCGGCCTCGCCCATCCTGCAGGCGGCCCAGTTCGCGGAATGCACAGGCGCGCGCGCGCCGGGTTGCACGGAGGAGAACTTCAACCCGATTGGCAGCGGCCCCTTCGTAGTGACAGACTTCCGCCCCAACGACTCGATCCAGCTTGTGGCGAATGACAACTACCGCGATCCGAGCAAGCCTGCCTTTGCTAAGCTCAACTTCAAAGGCGGCGGGGATTCCGTCTCAGCTGCGCGGGCGGTGATGGAGACGGGCGAGTTTGACTACGCTTGGGATCTGCTGATGGCGCCCGACGTGCTGGAGAAAATCGCCGAAGGTGGCACCGGCAAGCCTATCTTCGAGTTCGGACCGTTGGTGGAGCGGATCGAAATCAATATGACGAACCCCTCCCCGGACCTGCCGCCCGAAACCCGCGCGACGGTTGAAGAGCCGCATCCTTTCCTCACCGATCGCCGCGTTCGTCAGGCCATGAGCATGGCGATTGACCGCGAACTGCTGAACGAAATCGGCTATGGGCAGGCGGGTCGGCCAACCTGCAATCTGGTCCCCGCGCCGCCAATCTATAGCTCTGACAATACCGAATGCATGACGCAGGATTTGGAAGCTGCGAAGGCGCTTTTGGATGAAGCGGGCTGGCAGGACAAAGACGGAGACGGCGTGCGCGAGAAAGACGGTATGCGTCTGTCGATCTTGTTCCAGACCTCCACGAATGCCGTGCGTCAGGACTTTCAGGCGCTGATCAAGGATTGGTGGAACCAGATCGGCATTGAGGTCGAGTTGCGCAACATCGATGCCTCGGTCTTCTTCGGCGGCGATCCCGGCAGCCCCGACACATTCCCGAAGTTCTATGCCGATGTGGAGATGTATGCGAACCTCTACGACGGCACCGACCCGCAAGCCTATCTCGCGCAGCGCCGTTGCGGGAATGAGCCTAAGCCATCGACCCAGTGGCAGGGCGAGAATATCAACCGCTTTTGCAACGAGGAATACGACTCTCTGCTGGATGAGCTCTCTCGTACCAGCAAGATCGAAGAGCGGGCGCGTCTGGTCAAACGTCTGAACGACATCATCACGACTGAAAGCAAATCCATGTTGCCGCTGATCAACCGCGCAGCGGTGGCGGCACAGGGCAACACGCTTGGTGGCGTAAAGCTGAACGCTTGGGACAGTGACCTGTGGAACGTTGCCGATTGGTATCGCACCGACGGTTAAACGCAAAAGCGGTGGCCCGAAGGGGCCACCGCTTCGAAATTCAGGTGATCGCCTGCTGCGCGAGCTTATGAGCCGGAGCGGACCGCCACAACTTCGATCTCAACCAGCCAAGCCGGGTTCGCCAATCCCGCAACCGCAAAGACCGACCGGGTTGGCAATTCAGGTTGCTCCTCGGTGCCGAAGTATTGAGTATAGCCTTTCATAAAGCCTTCAAAGTCCATCCCATCGCTGCCTTCGGGAGCGACGAGATAGGCCTGCATTTTGATGACATCCCCCATATCAAGGTCAATCCCGGCGAGCTTTTTCTCAATCGACGCCAGAACGCTAGCAGTCTGGGTGGCCGTATCCCCGAAATATTCCGGCGAGCCTTTCTCTGCCGTTTCATCAGCGACCTCCGGCACGGTGCCGCTGAGATAAACCAAAGTGGCATCCGCTGGCACCTCTACCGCTTGCAGGATCGGAAAGTCGGAATCCGGCAATCCATGGCGAACAACTTCCGAGCTTTGTGCGAATGCTGCGGTGGCCGTCAGTGCGGTGGCCGCGGCGAGGGGGGCGATAAATTTGCGGATCATTCGTGTTCCTCCGTATTCTGATCTACTGGTTCGGCAGGACGGGCATCGGCCACGGCATCAAGCGTGCCATCGGGCTCATAGTCATTGCCTAGGTTGGTTTGCAGATAGTCGGTAATGGCGAGCACCTGCTTGTCATCAAGAAAATGGCCGAAGCTGGGCATGGCAGCTTGACCGTTGATGATGATGTAGGTCGCGTAACCGGCGAATTCGAGGTTCGGGTTCCCGCTGAGCGCAGGGTACTTCCCGGCCCCAACTGCGCCTGACCCATCGGCCATATGACAGCCAGAGCAGAGCGATTGATACAATTCCTCGCCATCCTCGCTGACATATTCCTCGACCCATTCACCCCCATCTGCCTTGGCGGTGATCTCGCGTTCTTGAGGCCGCGCATCGACCTCGGATGAGGTCTCACCCGTTTCAGTTTCTTGCGCGGTGCGCGTGTCTACTTCATCGTCTTGGGCATAGAGCGGCAACGTGCCGAGCATACCTACGATCGCGGCTGTGATAAAAGTCTGTTGCATGGCTTCACCCGTTGATTACTTTGTCATGGAGACGCGAAATCGCATCGAGGGAGGAGAGGATCGCCCCTTCCTGCCAAGCTGGCAGATAGGAAAGATGCTCGCCCGCACACACCACGCGATTGTCGATCTTGATCGCTTCGTCGTAATCGTCGCGGTTTTCCCAGACGCCGGCGCAGCCCAGCACCCACGGCACCTTGTGCCAGACAACACTCACGCCGGTTTTGAACTCGTCGCGGTATTGGGGGTGGATCTTGGCGCCTTGGCGCAGCGCCCATTCCAGCCGCTCATCAGGCTCCATCGCGTTGAACTTGTAAGAGTTTTCACCCCGCCATGTGTAACCGCCCAGAAGTACCCCTGGCCCGTCTGAGAAGTAACCCGTCGAGGGGTAGCTGATCTGCCCGATGGCCAGATCGGTATAGCTGATCCCGCCATAGATATCCTCGTCTTCCTCCCAGAAGCGGCGCTTAAATTCGAGGCCCCATTTGGTCGATCCATTGTAGTACATGGAACTGATCGCATTCGCCAAACCGCCCGAAAGATTATGGTCGATCTGACCGAGGATGGAGAAGGGGATGGTGCAAACGCAGTAGTCCGCCTTGCTCGTCTTTTGACCGCCACCGGCGCTGTCTTCCCATGTTACCGTCACGCCATTCTCGTCTTGCTGAAGTGACACGACCTTGGCGTTATAGGTAATGAGATCTCCGACCTCGCGCTCAAACCCTTTGGCGATACCGTCCATCCCACCGACGGGCTGGAACATGGGGGCTTGGTGGTCGACAGTCTCATGCGTGGCAAGATATTCCCACAGGCGTGATTGCAAAACTTCCTGCGGGTTCAGCAGGTCTGATGCCTCAGGTGCCGCGCCGACACCGCCGCCGGGCTGTTTGGCGTAGCCGCGGTAGTGGCTGGTCTCTAAGCTTTTGGCGTATTCGTTTTGCTCATTCAGCACCCCGAAGGAACGCAGGCTTTCTAGCAGGACTTCGCGATCCTCTGCAGTGACCAGCTCGTCCAGTTTGCCTTGGTTCACGGCTTTGGCGAGCAATTCCGAAATATGGCCGCGGTAGTCGGTCTTGATGTCCTTCAAACGCTGTGGCTTGCCGCCATAGGCATCCGACTTGTGAAGGTAGGAGTTGTAGTTCAACTGGATAAACGGCTCCAGCGGCACTTTGAGCCGCTTGCAATAATCCAGAACAGCATGGTGGTTGTGTGGAAGCCGCCATGGGCCGGGGTTGATGTAGTTGCCTTCCGCAAAATCGACGTTCTGCGTTGCGCCGCCGAGTTCTGTGTAGCTATCGCCCGAACGCAGGGTCCAGCATCGCCCGCCCGCCTTTTCGCGGAACTCCAACACTTCTACTTCATAGCCAGCTGCGCGCATTTCGTAAGCAGCGGTCAGTCCGGCAAGACCGGCGCCAAGGATCAACACCTTTGCGCCCTGCGGATCGCCGTCCAACTTAATCGGACCGCTATAGTCCGACGGGGCAGCGAAACCCATTGATGCCATGGCATGATACATGGCCGTACTGCCCGCAGCAGTGCCGATCATAGCCAAGAGATTGCGACGTGTGATTTCACTCATGGAAGCCCCCTAGGTACCGAAGTTCGATCTGCGGCTCTATCCGCGCGTGGCCGCAAGAGTGCTGACGAAAAAGAGCACTATGATGGGTTAACCGTACGCCAGTGAGATGGGTTCCAAGATATTTCTATTATGAGCCGTGTGGCGCCGGGGGAGGGGGGCTTGGCAGACGCCGTGAAAGCCGCAAGTGCCTGCGGCAGCTACGCTACTTAAAGCGACCTAGACAGCCCCATCGCAACTCCTCTCGTCCGAGCGCGCTATCCCTTTTTCGACGGCATCCATGTCCGCCCTGCCGGAGGGCCGCTGATGACTTCTTTTCGCGGCTCAGGCTCCGCCAGATGCGGGTTCATACGGTACACAACATAGGACAGGCTTGCCACCGTACCCATCGTCGGGATCAGCACCGCCAAAGCGACCACCGGATCGTCGAAAAGGGCGGCCAAAGAGCCGATCAATAGCCCCGCGCCCATCTGCAAAAAGCCCATCAATGAAGACGCAGCGCCGGCGATCTTTGGGAAAGGCGCCAATGCGGCGGTGGACATGGCTGGCATTACGAATGCAATCCCGAAGGTGTAAAAGGCAACCGGCACCATGACCCTTAAAAAACTCGGCGGACCCACCAGCAATGTCAGGATCAACGCGCTGCCAAAAAGGATCACCCCAAGACCGGGGACAACCAGTCGATAGGCGCTGTGGTGTTTCATAAGCTGGCGAACAACCAAGGAACCGGCGAAAAAGCTGCCCGATTGCATCAGCATCCCAAGCCCGAATTCGGTTGGAGTAAAACCAAGGACTTGCATGAGGATAAAGGGAAGGATCGTCGCCAATGCATAGATCGCCCCGATCGCTCCGGCGATGGTAAGCGACGTCGCCATAAAATGCCGGTTTGTCATAAGTGTCACATAGGATTGGGCAAGCTGGCGCAGGTTGAGCCGACTGCGGTCGGGAACGACAGTTTCACGCAGACCCCAAACAGTGGCCGCAATCACCGCAATACCGAAGGACATCATCGCCACAAACACGGATTGCCATCCTGCGTGGGTCACCAGGACACCACCCAAAGTAGGTGCCAAGGCGGGCGCGACGGCCAGAATGATCCCCATCAGGTTCATAATACGAGAAGACTCGTCGCCCTCGAACAGGTCTCGCACCAAGGCCCGCGAGATCGCCACACCTGCGCTAGCGCCAATGCCCTGCACAAATCGCGCAACGATGAGGGTCTCAATCGTAGGAGCCGCAAGGGCAAGCAAGCTGGCGGCAACGAAGATCATCATGAAGCCGATAATCACAGGCCGGCGACCCAATGCGTCCGACAGCGGCCCCGCAATAAGCTGTGCCGTGGCAAAGCCTCCGAAATAGAGCGTTAAGGTCATTTTGACCAAACTGCTTGTGGTGCCGTAGGCCGACACGATCTCGGCCATTGCGGGGGTATAGAGTGCCATGGCGATTGGCCCGGTCGCGATGAAAAGCGCTCCAAGCAAACTCACCCGCCGCACAGACATTCGCACGGGAGCCTTTTTGGCGGTGTCGTCAGTCAGACGATTAAGAACACTCATGCGCAAGCATCCCCCGTTGCACGTTTGCTGCGGCGCGCAGCGAGATGATTGTCGCGGGCGGTTTTAAGCATACGGCGAAAGGTTTCCCAGTCGTCGGCGGACATATCCCCCCGCGTCACGGCTCTGACATCGTCCCCGATGGCTTTTAACTCTGCCAACAGCGGTGCGGCTTTATCTGTTACCTGCACCAGTTTGGCGCGGCGATCTTTCGGATCAACACTTCGACGCACCAACCCAGCCGTTTCGAGATTGTCTAAAACGCTCGTGATGCTCATCGCGCCCAACCCGGTCAGATTGGCCAGATCATTCTGTCGCAAAGGACCGAAGCGCGCCACATTCGCCAATGTCCGCGCCTCACCCGGCGTGATGCCAAGTGCCGCATCACCCACCCTTCGCTCAAATTCCAAGCGCAGCAGGCGCGCGATATCCAAAAGCAAAAAAGAGGAGGTATCGGAGTCTATCGGCTGCTGCATGCATCGGAACCTTGCGTTTCGTAAGCCATGACGATAATAAGCCTTGCTTAGCAATTCAACCGTCGCCGTTTGAGCTCGCGCCACGTCCAGATATGGCACAAGCCGCACAGGTCCGCCGCATGGGCAGATTAAGGCGCTGTCATGAGAAATTTGGCGATGTCGTTTCTAACTGCGCGACCGTTGTGCTTGCAGCGGCGGAAACACCTACTCGTAGCCGCGTTTCGCTTTCTTCATATGGATTTGAAGACGCGCATCCTTCGCCTCTGCTTCGGTCCCGAACCAATAGGTTCGTAGCTGACCTGAGCTTCCGATCCGCCCCCAGTTGCAGACCAAGCCCCAATCACCAAAGAGGCCCGGCACGATCTCTAAACAGTAAAACCGCCGCAAGTTCGCCTCTGGTTTGATCTTGGTGAGATGCATGAACCCTTACCTATGTATCAACCGCAAGATTTGGACCTTGTTGCGGAGTTGTCCCGGTCCCCGCACTTTGCAGCATATGTCATGGGAACTCCTTTGTCAGACCGTTGGCCTCCAAAACTATGCTCACGTTAAGACCACTCCGCCCTTTGGTCCTACTTTGCGCTCAAAGCATACCTAGATACACCGCCAAAGCCACTATGCCAAAGTCCCCATTTTTGCCCGCTGTGGGTTTTAGTATCTGTGGCTATGATTACGGCCATCGCGGCATTTGCAAATGGTCATTATCAATGTCTGTAGTAGCTTAGCCGCCCTACAGTTCCGATGCCCTCGCACAATATGAACAACGCGCGGGCGTCAGCTTGGCGCGTGGTCAGGTGACCATCTCAGTTGCGCTGTTACTTAGGCAGTAATACTACAGCACGAGCCAGACCATTCAAACGATGGTCGTTTCCTGTCCTAAGAGTGAGAGACCGCTGCGTGAATACCATCGACGAGAAGCTCCAGCCAATTCTAAGTACCGTTCTGCACCGCAACGCGGGTGATCCCGAGTTTCACCAGGCGGCGCGCGAAGTGTTGGAAAGCCTCGGACGTGTGATCGCAAGAAACCCTGAGTATTCTGACGATGCTCTGATCGAACGCATCTGCGAGCCGGAGCGCCAGATCATTTTCCGCGTGCCGTGGATCGACGATGAGAACCACGTCCAGATCAACCGCGGCTTCCGGGTTCAGTTCAACTCGGCGCTCGGCCCATATAAAGGTGGCATTCGCTTTCACCCCTCGGTGAATGTTGGGATCATCAAATTTTTAGGGTTTGAACAGACCTTCAAAAACGCGCTGACCGGCTTGCCAATCGGCGGCGGTAAGGGGGGATCAGACTTTGACCCCAAAGGTAAGTCCGACCGCGAAATCATGCGGTTTTGTCAGTCTTTCATGGTCGAATTGCATCGGCATATTGGCGAATATGTTGACGTCCCCGCAGGTGACATCGGCGTTGGCGCACGTGAAATCGGTTATATGTTTGGCATGTATAAACGGCTGAACAACCGTTTCGAAGCAGGCGTTCTCACCGGCAAAGGGCTGGTCTATGGTGGCTCACGCGCACGCAAAGAGGCAACGGGCTTTGGCACCGCGTTCTTTGTGCGCTCAATGTTGGCGGCCAAAAATACCGACTTCGAAGGCAAGCGGGTGGTGGTGTCAGGCTCTGGCAATGTGGCCATTTACGCGATGGAGAAAATCCTTTCATTCGGCGGCAAGGTCGTCGCTTGCTCAGACTCGTCGGGGTATATTGTCGACGAGAATGGCATCGACCTTGATTTGGTAAAGCAGATCAAAGAGGTCAATCGCGGGCGGATCTCGGACTATGTCGAGATGAAAGGCCAAGGCTGTCATCACGTCAAAGGCGGCTCGGTCTGGAACGTGCCTTGCGAGATCGCTTTGCCCTGCGCCACACAGAACGAGTTGAATGGAAATGATGCCAAAGTGCTGGTTGAGAACGGTGTGATCGCAGTGGCCGAAGGTGCCAACATGCCTTGTACACCAGAGGCTGTTCATCTGTTCCAGAAAGCGAATGTACTGTTCGCGCCGGGCAAGGCCGCCAACGCAGGTGGCGTGGCGACTTCGGCGCTTGAAATGCAGCAAAACGCGAGCCGCGACAGTTGGAGCTTCGCGCAGACCGAGAGCCGGCTTGAAGAAATCATGACCAACATCCACGCAGCCTGCCATGAAACCTCAGAAGAATATGGCGCACCGGGGGATTACGTCTTGGGCGCGAATATTGCGGGTTTTGTGCGCGTGGCTGATGCGATGCGCGCGATGGGTGTGATCTAAGGAGCGGTCTTTGGGTCTATGAGATGCGTCGGATATGGTCCTGCTATCGGGTCTGTGACCGTAACCGCTGCCGCTGCGCAAGGTCCCCAAACAAGCTTACCGGCGTTCGACGCAGGCTCTGCGAGCCGGCGTCTGCATCCGATGTCTCCGACAGAACTCCATAGACGCGACCGTATCTGGCCCGCTGTTTGCGACTATATTGCGTGTTGCCCGCCTCTTGGTCGTAAAATACAAATGATCTCGTACAGCTTGATCGAGGGGGGGCGACAAGATGGCAGGCCAAATCAAGGATACTGCGCACGAATGCCCCTTCGGCGGCGTAGCCCCTGATGAGCAGGAGCAAACTTGCCCGACCCGCGATCCGGCTGCCATGGCGCGAAGCTTTGACGCCTTCGGAAGCTCATACCAACTGAACTCGGCGGAAGCATTGCGCTGGTCGCGTGACCAGCTTCCCGTTTTCTATGCGCCAAAGTTGGGCTATTGGGTCGTAACACGTTACGATGACATCAAGACGGTGTTCCGCGACGCCATCCTGTTCTCGCCGCGCAATGCGCTGGAAAGGATCACGCCGGCCACCGCCGAGGCACAGGAAATCCTCAAAACCTATGGTTATGGCATGGGCCGCACCATGGTGAATGAGGACGAACCTGCCCATATGGAACGGCGGCGTACGCTGCTGGATCATTTCATGCCTGACAAGCTGGAAGCACAGCAGGATATGGTCCGCCGTCTAACCCGTGAAAAGATTGATGCTTTTATCGACAGTGGGCGGGTCGATCTGATCGATGAAATGCTATACGAAGTCCCGCTGCTCGTTGCGCTCCATTTCCTTGGTGTGCCTGAGGATGAAATCGCCACTATCAAGACTTTTTCGGTCGCCCATTCCGTCAACACTTGGGGCAAACCATCAGACCAAAAGCAAATTGAGGTTGCTCATGATGTAGGGCGCTTCTGGAAATATGCTGGCGAGATCATAGAGAAAATGCGCGCCGAGCCTGACGGCGCCGGCTGGATGCACCACACCATCCGTATGAACGCCGAGAAGCCAGAGATCGTCACCGACAACTACGTACATTCGATGATGATGGCGATCATCGTCGCCGCTCATGAGACGACCTCGCTGGCGTCGGCCAATATGTTTAGGACCCTGCTGGAACATCGCGAAGCGTGGAACGACATCTGCGAGGATCCGTCACTGATCCCGAATGCGGTTGAGGAATGCCTGCGCTATGCCGGGTCAATTGTCGCTTGGCGCCGCCAAACCACTGCGCCCACGAGATTGAACGGTGTCGACCTGCCAGAAGGTGCGAAGCTTCTGATCGTCCAAGCCTCAGGCAATCAGGACGAAAGGCATTTCGAAGACGGCGATACGTTCGATATCTACCGCGACAATGCGATCGATCATCTCACATTTGGCTATGGTGCGCATCAATGTATGGGCAAGAACATTGGTCGGATGGAAATGCGGATCTTCCTCGAAGAGGTGACCCGTCGCCTGCCGCATCTGCGTTTGGCAGAGCAAGACTTTGATCAGTTACCCAATATCTCCTTTCGTGGGCCTGACTCTTTGTGGGTCGAATGGGACCCTACACAAAACCCGGAGCGGGCCGATGCAAAGGTAAAGACCCCGCGCCGTTGTTTTGCCGTGGGCCCCCCCGCCCGCCGCGACGTTGCTCGTAAAGTGCGTATTGCCGAGCTGCACCAAGAAGCCGAGGGTATCCTTGGCGTGACCATCGAAGACCCGCAGGGCCGCCCCTTGCCGAAATGGAGTGCCGGATCCCACATTGAGCTCTGCGTGGGTGAGTACGACCGTAAATATTCACTTTGCGGTTCACCCGACGACAATAGCTATCGTGTCGCAATTCGGCGTGAAGATCTGGGACGTGGCGGGTCGCGCTACATCCATGAAACTCTTCAGGCCGGTGCCGAAATCCGTATGCGCGGGCCGTCGAACCTGTTCCGGCTCGATGAATCCGCACCGCATGTGGTGTTGATTGCGGGTGGCATCGGTATCACGCCTATTCTCGCCATGGCTGATCGGTTGAAAGATTTAGGGGGCAGCTATGAACTGCACTATGGGGGGCGGTCAAAATCCACGATGGCGTTTCTGAATCGTGTCGCCCAAGATCACGGCGCAGTTCTATCGCTCTACGCGGGCGATGAAAGCCAGCGGATGGACCTGCCCGCCTTGGTGGCCAATCTTGGGGAAGGCGCGCAAATCTATGCTTGTGGACCAAAGGGGCTGTTAAACACGTTGGAGGTGCTGACGAAGGATTTGCCTGAGGGGACATTCCACTTTGAACACTTCTCTTCCAGCGTGGCAGGGCTCGATCCCGAAAAGGAACAGCCTTTTGAGGTGGAGTTAAGCGACTCGGGTTTGGTGCTGAATGTGGCAGCCGATACCACTCTATTAGACGCAATTAGGGCAGCGGGCATTGATGTCGCTTGTGATTGTCGTGAGGGTCTGTGTGGGTCTTGCGAAGTGACGGTTATCGAAGGAGAGGTTGACCACCGAGACATGGTGCTCACGCGGGCTGAACGGGCAGGCGGCAAACGCATGATGACCTGTTGTTCACGCGCCAAAAACGGTGCGCGGCTCAAACTTGCGCTTTAAGGGTGCGACGAGGGACGGGGCGATCGCATTTGGACTTCAAAGTCGAAGTGAACCGTTCGCCACGAACCCATTCGGCTGTACCAAGCCACACCGAAACATCGGGTGAGCTAGAGGGAAGGCGAACGAAAGTGTCGTCCGCCTTCTGATCAACTTATCTTATTCAGGATCACGGATCGTGATCGCCGGGTTCATCGGGAAGAAGTTGTGCGGCATGATATGCACGGTCTTCCATTCGGTCGACATGACCGGCCAGTCTTCGGTGCGCGGCACGTGGTGGAACCCTGCGGTGAACCACGTCACGATGTCCTGATCCTGCAACGGCGCGTCTTCCTTGACCCATTGCGCCAGCGTGTCGGAGCCGTCGCTTTGCAGGGCAAATTTCCCGCCCGCGTAACGCTCATCGGGGTCGTGCACTGTGTTCCAGACCGAGTTCTCGATATAGGCGTTGCGCATCATCGGCGGGTCATTCTCAAAGTCGAACGGGCCGTAAGCCACGCTGCCGTGATGGATCATGTAGCCCGGCTTATGCCCCAGCGGACCTTTGCGGTCGGGGTTTTGCAACATGAAGTAGCGCGGTTTGAACGAAGACACCTGATAGGTCGCCTCGGCTTCAGTTTCCGGCATGTTATGTTCCACCTTCCACAGCGACCGGCGCGGGCTGTCTTCGGCCACGTCGGCTGGCACGATGTCCATCGTCATGAAGCGGTTGGTAGGCTGGTCGATGTCGAAATCGAGCCGGAAGTTGAAGTAGTGGTCATGGTTCGCCGCCACGAGGTTCGGAGCGATGAGCGTGCCGTATTCGGTTTCTCGTTCGGCGGTGGGATCGTCCATCGAGGTGGCATCGGCTCCCTTTACCCCATCAAGGCCAGTCGCACCGATCTTTATCTCCATCTGGCCGTTCTGCTTGAACCGGTAGTCGATCAAATAGTCGTAGTTGCCAACCTCTGACGCCGTGCGCACGACCAACTCAGTCTCGGGCCGCCCCTCTGCGGGGGTGTATTGATCGGGACTTTGCGCAAAGACCTCAAAGTGTCGCCACGCTGGATCGCCGATGTTACGTTCAAAGATGCAGACCGCATCGGGGATTTCCAACGGCTGACCATCGTCGCCCGCGATCATCGCCGGGAGGAAAGTCGCATAGGAGGGGCAGTCGATCCCCGCTACCAGCGGCGTCAGGAACAAGCCAAAGCCGTATTCACCACTGTCCATATAGGTGCGCCAGTAGAGACCAGCACTTGGGTCCATATAGGGGACGAAAACCTCGGACAGATGCGCCTGATAGAGCAGGGAGCGCCATTCGTCGCCGTCCTTCACATCAATGTTCGACAGCACCGGCCCGGGGCGTTTGTCCACCCGCAGACGCATGCGCCACATGTCCCATTTGAGCGCACCGTCGGCGTAGGTGAAATTGGGCCCGCCTTCCTGTGTCAGCACAGCGGGGTTCATCGCAGCGCGTTGCGGTGCGCGGGCCTCGATCTCTTCGCCGGTGTAGCCCCAGCCATCTTCGGGGATGGCGACATTGCCCTCGTCAATCACCCGCAGCGCCTTGCCGCTTTGCAGATCGACCACAGCATAGATGTTCTCAATCGGTTTGGCGTAGAAGTTCGACCCTTCGGGCGAGACGTAGCAGGGCACTTTCATCAACCGGGTGCCCTCGTCTTCTTCGGTGAAGAAGTTGCCCGCGGTGAGTGGCAGGCAGAACACCTGATCCGGGGTCAGGCCGCGTTTCTCCAACCCTGCGATCATGTCGGGATGTTCAAGCGCTGCTGTCATCGCGTTGGCGAACTCGGTGAACAGGATCATTGGCTGCCCTTCGGTGGGCGCACTGCTTTCGATCTCACCGGTGGTGAGGTTCACGATGGTTTCGACAAAGCCACTGTTGTCAGCGTTGGACATGTGCACCATGGCGCGGCGGTCGAGCGTGTCACCTTCCTGCCATGCCAACACGTCAGCTTTGGGCGGTTCGATCAACTCGATTAGCGGATAGAGCGTCTCATCTGTGGCGAGATCTGCGGTGCGCAGGATCTCGTTGATCTTTTGGTATTCCTCCCCGGAAAACCCGTCGAGCGGATGGGCGGATGCCCCCGCGGTGGTAAGGGCAAGAGCCGCGACCCCGCCTAGTAAAGTTTTACGTAACATGCTGTCTCCCTTCATGTTGCTATGAAGGTGCCCGCCGCAGCGGACACCGGATGACCACCGTTGCCTCCCAGCCTCAGGCGAAAATCACCTGAATATCGGTGTATTCTTTCAATCCCTCTTCGCCGAATTCGACGCCAAAGCCGGATTTTTTCACCCCTCCAAATGGCGCATTGGGCTGGATCATACCGTGGCTGTTGATCCAGACCGAGCCACACTCCATCCGTTTCGCCACCTCCTTGGCGGCCTCTTTGTCCGCCGACCAGACGGAGCCGCCGAGACCCACGTCCAGCGCATTGGCCTGTGCGAGCGCGTCTTCCAGATCAGTGTAGCGGATGATCGGCAGTGCGGGGCCGAATTGTTCTTCATAGACCAAAGGGTCATCTGCGCTCATGCCCGCGATGATTGTGGGCGGATAGAACAACCCTTCACCCGGCGCGCCACCGAGCAGCACTTGTCCATGGTCTTTAGCTTGGTCAACCAAACGCGAAAGCTTATCGAACTGCATCTGGTTTTGAACGGGGCCGAGCATGCTACCTTCTTGCGTGCCCTCGCCGGCTTTAATGTTGCGCGCATAGGCGACCAGCGCGCTACAAACCGCGTCGTGGATGTCATCATGAACATAGAGCCGCTTCATTGCAGCGCAGGTCTGTCCGTTGTTGATGAACGCGCCCCAGAACAGGTTCTCGGCAATCCCTTGCGGATCGGCATCAGGCAGCACAATGCCGGCATCATTTCCGCCCATCTCTAGGGTCAGGCGTTTCATCGTCTCGGCGCTGGATTGCATGACCTTTTGACCCGTCCCGCAGGACCCGGTGAAGACGATCTTTGCAATATCCTCATGCGCTGACATGGCCGCGCCCATGTTGAACGCGCCATCGGCAGCGCTTACTGAATTCACCACGCCTGCGGGCAAGACTTCGTTCATGATCTCAACCATGCGCAGGGACGCGAGCGGCGTCATTGGGGAGGGTTTGCTCACTACCGTGTTGCCGCTGCGCAGTGCGGGTAGGATGTGCCACACGGCGATCAACACTGGAAAGTTCCACGGGGTGATCGATCCGACAACCCCCAAAGGTTTGCGGTACATCTCGACCCGGCCTTCGGGCGTATCCTGCAGCACCTCTATCGGAAGAGACAGCCCCGCCGTATAACGCGCCCAAGCGACGGCGCCACCCAACTCCCATCGCGACCCAATGCCGCCCAAGGGTTTTCCTTGTTCGGCGGTGATCAGTTGCGCAAGTTCCTCGGCATGGGCTTCGATCTTATCTGCAACGGCGTTGCACACTGCCGCACGCTCTTCGTCCGACTTCGCAGACCAGCTTGGAAAAGCCGCCTTGGCTGCGGCGACCGCGCGATCCAATTCTGCTTTACCGGCATCGGGGGCGGTTCCTGCCTGGCCACCGGTGCCAGGATTGGCCACTGCGTACCGCGCGTCTGTGCTAATCCTTTGCCCGTCGACAATCAGGCCAATGCTATCGATTGTATCTTTCATGATGTCCTCCGCTATCACGTTCCGGCATCACGCCGAGACGCCTCCTCTGCCTGAGTTTAGGCATTCCATCGGTGGCATCTTGGGCAAACGCGACAGTGTTATTGGAGGATCGCGCCACCATCTTGAGCACGTTCGGCGACGTCGCCCGGCGTCATGCCATACCGCTGTCTGAAGGCGCGGTAAAAATGCGATAGGTCACTGAAGCCGCAAGCATAGGCACAGTCAGTGATAGAAGCCGTGCGAAGTTTGCGCGTTGCCAGTTCCGTGCGCGCCTGTGTCAGTCGCAGGTGCAACAGGCGCTGTCCGGGGGTTTCACCGAAAGGCTTAAAATAGCGCTGCAAACTGCGCAGCGAGATGCCCAGCTGTTCGGCAAGTGTGCTGGGTCCAAAATCTGGATTTCGGTAATGTTGGCCTATCAGTTGCAAAGCGCGTTCAATGACTTGGCTGCGTGGATCAGCGTCTTGACTGCGCCGCTCGTGAAAATAGGCACCCATTAACCCATAAAGCGTCTCGCTAAGCTGCAAACCGATCTCGGTTTGACAATGCAACATCTTCACCAGCACCGCGCGAAGCGCCATCCATAGGGGGTCTTGGCGGTCAATCGCCATGCCGCCATTGCAGACATCACCAAAACGTCCAATCATCTCATCCCGCGGAAGATGAACTGAGATTTGGTGCGCCAACTGTCCATCATACACGAATTGCGACGGCTGCGTTGCATCAACGATGAACATGTCGCCCGGCCGCAACAAAGTCGACGTCGCGTTTTGATGCACGACGCAGTGCCCGACATCTTGAACCAGCAGAAAAAAATGCTCCCCCGGATCGCGCCGGATACAGGCCTGTGTGCGGGTGACTTTCTCTACATCGAGCGAAATGAGCGCCGTCTCCAACCCGCCCATCATGCGCTGGCGTGCCAGCCCGTGCGAGGGGCCACCACGTCGCGCTGGTTCTATCTGGAAGGCCCCACAAATTTGCGAAATGTCTTCACGCAAAACTTCGATAGGGATGGCCTCAGTTGTGATCCGGCTTAGTGCTTTCATGTTCAATCCCTCCTCATCAACAGGCAGAATCCTAGCGCTACCAAACCAACGGGGCGCCCGTTCATCCCGGACCGAACTTGCTGTATACGCATCTTTTACCGTCTTTGCCGGGTCCAGTCGTAAGCGCAGCGCTTGGCCCTACATCTGGCCCGGCAAGAAAAGGACCAGCGCAGGGAATATCAGCAGCAGGATCAGGCGCAGGATATCGACCAACCAAAAGGGCGTAACCCCGCGGAAAATGGTACCGGTCGAGACATCGCCAACAACACCCTTAAGCACGAAAACATTAAGCCCCACCGGTGGGGTGATCAGGCTGATCTCGGTCACGACAACGACGATGATGCCGAACCAAACCGGGTCAAAGCCAAGGCTTGTCACCAATGGGAAGAAGATAGGCACCGTCAACAGCAGCATCGACATGCTTTCAAAGATGCAGCCGAGCGCAATATAGATCACGAGGATCAGCCCCATGACGACCCAAGGGCCGAGCTCCAGCGCAGTGACCGTTGCCAGCAGCCCTTCAGGCAGCCCTGCGAGGTTCACGAAGTTGGAGAAGATCCACGCGCCGATCAGAACCGAGAAGAGTGAGGCCGAAGTAAGTGTGGTTTCCTCCAGCACCTCCCGTAGCCCAGGCCAACTTAGCCCGCCGCGCGCCCAGGCGATGAGAAAGGCACCAGCTGCGCCCATGCCCGCTGCCTCAGTCGGAGAGAAAGCGAGGTGGATTGGCCAGAAGTCTAGGACGCCATAAAGCCCGCCAATGACCAATGCGAACAGCGCCAGAACCGACCAGACGTGGTTCAGCGCCCGTAGCCGCTCGCCCCATGTGGCACGCGGGCCAGCCGGGCCAGCGTCGGGGTTCATTGCCACTGAAAATCGCACCGCGCAGAGGTAGAGCAGAATGCCAAGCGCGCCGGGTACGATGCCTGCAATGAAAAGCGCTCCGATAGAGGTCTCGGTCAAAAGGCCATAGATTACAAGGATCACTGAAGGCGGGATTAGGATGCCAAGCGTACCACCAGCCGCGATGGAAGCGGTGGAGAGGCTATCGGCATAGCCATATTTGCGCATCTCAGGCATGGCGACTTTCGACATGGTCGCCGCTGTCGCCAGAGAGGAGCCGCAGATCGCCGCAAAACCGCCGCAGGCGACAATGGTGGCCATCGCCAAGCCGCCTCGGAAGTGGCCCAGGAACGCGTTGGAGACTTGGTAGAGTTCGCGACTGATGCCGCCTTTGTTGACGAAAAGCCCCATCAAGATGAACAGAGGGATGACTGATAGGCCGTAGTCTTGACTGGTGTCGATAATGAGCCGCGAAACCATCGAGATCGAGGCGCGGTAGCTGGTCTCGTAAACCAGTCCAATCATGCCCACGAGGCCCATCGCGAAGGCAATCGGCAAGCGCAGCAAAACGAGGGCGAAAACGGCAGCGAAGCCGATGGCGGATGCGATCATGGGGCAGGGTCCAGAAGTTGCGGCGCAAACAGGCGCAAAAGCCCGCGCAGGATCAGCACCACAGCCGTGAGATAGGTCATCACTGCGATAAACATGCCGATGTAGAAGGTCGGAATTTCGAGATATTCGGTCACGTCGCCATAGCTCAGCGCTCGGTAGGCGAGATCAACCACGCGACCCGCCGGAAACCACAGCATCACCCCGCAAGCCAAGGTCACCAGCCCGTCCCGCCAACGCTGCAAACGCCACTTCGCAAAGGAATGATCCAAGAGGTCGGCAGCGATATGTCCTTCGCGTCCCGAAAGGACCGGCAAGGCAGAGAAGACAATCAGTGCAATGCCAATGCGGATCAATTCAGTAGCTGCTTCAATCGGGGCGTTGAAGACGGAGCGCATGATAACATCGGCAAAAGTCAGCACCATCAGCGCAAAAAGCGCGAGCGAGGCCATTGCCATTGGCAGAGCAGAAAGAGTGGAGGTGAGGCGGATCAAAGGACGCATGGCGGTTCCCTGTGTTAGGGCCGAAGGCAGGACGCCCCCGGCCCCTATGGGTTACTGGCTGGCGTTCGCCATTTCTTCGCGCATCATCTCATAGGCGGCTTGACCGTCGATGCCAGCTTCGTCCAATTCAGCGATCACCTTGTCGCGCACTTTAGCGGCCATGTCCGCGAAACGGGCTTGATCCTCTTCCGAGGCCGTGACGATTTTGTTGTCGCCAGCGGCTTCCGTCGCCTCGCGTGCATCAACGTCGCTCTGATCCCAAACCGCGCCCATCATGCGGCTTGCGGTTTCGCCAAAGACCTCGTTATCGAGCTTTTGTTGCACGTCTTCGGGCAGGCTGTCGAAGGTCTCTTGGCTCATGATGACGGAGAAAGAGCCGCGGTAAAAACCGCCGGGCATTTCATAGACATTCTTGGCCACTTCGTTAAGCTTGAAGCTAATCCGTTCGCCCATGTTCATCGCCACGGCATCGGCAGCACCAGAATCGAGGGTCTCGTAAACCTTTGGCGCAGGCACCTGAATGCCGACAAGGCCCAGTTCAGCACCCACATCAGCCGAGACACCGCCGCCAAGCCGGGTTTTTAGTCCTTGCAGGTCGTCAAGGTTGTTAACTGCCTTGTTTGAATGGATCTGGCCGGGGCCGTGGGTGGTCAATGCGATGACTTTGACACCACGGTGCTCGTCCAACTCAGACAGCATCGCCTCATGCACGCGCCAATGCGCAACGGACGCGGCCTCGGCGTTGCCTTCGTAGCCGGGGATTTCGACCAGTTTGGTGCCCACGAAACGCCCAGGCGTATAGCCATGGAACAGAATGGCGATATCAGCAGCGCCGTCGAGCAGCAGGTCCATCTGCGCAGGCGGCGGGGCCAGTCCGGTTTTCAACTCGGTTTCGATCAGCCCATCGCTGGCCTCTGACATCATGTCGGTAAGCTGCGTGAACATGCCAGTGTTCACCGGGTGGCTTGGCGGCAGCCAGGTGGAAATGGTCAGTGTCTCAGCGGCAAAAGCACCGGTGGCGGTGCAAAGCGCGAGCGCAGAAGTGGCTAGAAATTTGGTGAATTTGGTCATCGTGGGCTCCTCCCCATATCGTTCGATATGCCTTGGCAGGGTTCTCCCAAACCCGTCTCGCCAAGTATATGCTTTTTCATGTATCCACATTTAAAGCACGATTGGAACCACTTTTTCGAAGGGCTGTACGCGGGGGTTCAGCCTTGCCAATCCTCTTGCGCTTCAAGCACGGCCAAGAGCGATTTAAGCGCGGGCTTTAACTGCGCCCCTACGTTTCCCTGCAACATTTCCATCAAAGCAGCTTCGTGCTTCTGCGCTTGCGGCACAAGTTCTGCGGTGAGCGCGCGGCCAGCATCGGTTAGGTAAACGCGTACCCGTCGGCCATCCGCAGGGTCGCTGCGACGAATCAGCAATCCCCGGTCTTCCATCTGGCCAATAATGCGGGTGAGACGGGATTGTTCGGCCAGTGCTCTTCGCGCAAGCTGCGTAATCATCGCTCCGTCCGTATCGGCAAGGCAGGCCAGCACGCGCCATTCTGGCACGCGAAGCCCCGCCTTGCGCACCTTGGTGTGAAATTGCGCGCTGGCCGCGTCGCTGGCGGCGGCTAGCAAATAGAGCAGGTAGTCCGAGACAAAGCCCGGTGCTTGCCCAGTACCCTCTACGCGTTTTGCTTTGGTTGTCTGCTGCGTCACGCCGCTTAACCCTTTGACGTTTGGGGGCAACCGTGCACCCCGGTATTCTTAAATGGCGGCCGAACGCACGCTTGGCAAGAAAACCCTTGACCGAAACTATATGAAAAATCATATTGTTTGTCACGGGAGGAGTTCACATGTCGAAGATTAACGCCATCGTGCGCGAGGTCACAGCGCTGACCGAGCGCATCAGCGAATTTCGCATTGCTGCCGCGGACGGTGCTGCTTTGCCCGTTTGGGAGGCCGGGGCGCATGTGCTGTTCGATCTGCCAGACGGGGACACGCGGGCCTATTCGCTGATCGCCTTTGAGCCGATCCCGGAACACCCTGAAGAATACCGTATTGCCGTGCAGCGTGAGCCCGAAGGCAAGGGCGGCTCGACCCATATGCACGGGCTAAAACCGGGGGCTAAGATCACCTGCGCCGAACCAAAAAACGATTTCCCCCTGACGCCGGATGCGCCCGCGGTGCTGCTCGCCGGGGGGATTGGGATCACGCCAATGATCTCTATGGCAACCTGTCTAAAGGACGCGGGGCAAACGTTTAAGTTCCACTATTCGGGCCGTAGTGCTAGGCTGATGGCCTACCGTGAGGTTCTGCAAGAAGCCTTTGGCGACAGTCTGCATCTGCACTGTGATGACGACGCCAGTTCGTTAAACCTCGATGCGGTGATTGCAGATTTGACACCGGGAGCGCATCTCTATGTTTGCGGCCCTAAGGGGCTTATTGACGCGGCCAAAGCAAAAGCCGAAGCAGCCGGGATTGCCGCCAACCGGATTCACTTTGAACTTTTTGACGCGCCGCAAGAGCAAGAGGGCGACAGCGCCTTTGAGGTCGAACTGGCTTCGAGCGGCGAGGTGTTCACCATTCCCCCCGGCCAATCCATCATCGACGTGCTGGAGGCTGGAGGCGTCGACGTCATGTACGATTGCCAGCGCGGCGACTGTGGCATCTGTCAATGCGATGTCATCAGCGGGACGCCGGATCACCGTGACGTGGTATTGTCAGAAGCCGAACGCGCGGCTGGGAACGTCATGCAGATCTGCGTGAGCCGCGCCAAATCACCGCGCCTAGTCCTAGACATTTGAGGGAGGATTTCATGGGACGTTACGACAGCCCGGCGGCATTGGCCGCCCTCGTGCAGCCACATCAGGTCCACCGCGACATCTACACGGACCAAGAGGTCTTTCAGCAGGAGATGAAGCATCTCTTTGCCAATGCTTGGGTCTTTGTCGGCCACGAAAGCCAGACACCAAACAAGGGCGATTACTTCAGCACACATATCGGCACCCAGCCCGTCATTCAGGTGCGCCATTCGACGGGCGACATCCATGTGCTGCTGAACCGTTGCCCCCACAAAGGCACCAAAATCGTCATCGATCGGCAGGGCAACACGGGCAAGTTCTTCCGCTGCCCCTATCACGCGTGGAGCTTTAAAACCGATGGCTGTCTTTTGGCGATCCCGCTCAAGAAGGGCTACCAGAACACCGGGCTGGAAGAGACCGACAGCGGCAAGGGGATGCGCAGTGTTGGCGATGTAAAGAACTACCGCGGTTTCATTTTTGCGCGGCTGGCCGAAGAGGGGATGAGCTTTGAGGAGTTCTTTGGCGATAGCCTGACCTCGCTCGACAATATGGTGGACCGGTCCCCTGCTGGGCGGCTCGAAGTCGTCGGACCACCGCTGCGCTACCTGCATCACTGCAACTGGAAGATGCTGGTCGAAAATCAGACCGATACCTGCCACCCGATGGTGGCACATGAGAGCTCGGCCGGCACGGCAGTGAAACTTTACGAAGAGATGGGCCTGCCGGAGGATGCGCCGAAGCCGCCTGCGATGGAGATCATCGCCCCCTTCATGTCGCCTTATGAATTCTTCGAAGGCATGGGTATCCGCACGTGGCCCAACGGCCATGGGCATACAGGGGTAAATCATTCTATTCACTCAGATTATTCTGCCATTCCCGGCTATTTCGAAGCACTCTGCGACAGCTATGGAGAAGAAAAAGCCAAAGCGATCTTGGACGAGAACCGGCACAACACCGTTTATTTCCCGAACATCATGATCAAGGGACCGATACAGCAACTGCGGGTGTTCATCCCTATCGCGGCGGACCGCACGGTGGTGGAGAGCTATATCTACCGTCTGGTTGACGCACCGGACGAGTTGACCGCCCGCACGGCAATGTACAACCGCATGATCAACGCGCCGACCTCCATCGTGGGACACGACGACCTTGAGATGTATGAGCGTGCGCAAGAAGGGCTGATGGTCGACGGTTTGGAATGGGTGAACATCCAGCGGTTGATTGATGAAGACGAGGATTTCGAGGTCGAGGCGGTCGAGAACGGCACCACCGAACGTCAGATGCGCAACCAGTTTCACGCTTGGGTCAAATTCATGACAATGGGCCACAAGGCGGAGGCTGCGGAATGACTGTTACACGCGAAAGCCTGATCGATTTCATCTATGACGAAGTACGCATGTTGGACGAGGGGCGCTTTACCGAGTGGCTGAACCTCTGGCTGCCCGATGGACACTATTGGATGCCGCTGGACTATCAGCAAAAAGACCCGATCAACGAGACCTCGCTGATGTATGAGGATATGTTCATGCTGAAGCTTAGGGTCGAGCGGTTGAACGGAGCACGGACCTTTAGCCAAAAGCCTAAAAGCCGGTGCCATCATGTGATCCAGCGTCCCTATGTCGACCAGATGGACATGGAGGCAGGGCGTTTTGTAACGACCACTTTCATGCACTACGTTGAGACTCGTCTGGACGAACAGCAACTGCTTGCCGTCACCGCGCGGCACGATTTGGCGCTGGTCGATGGGGCGCTGAGGATCGCAAACAAGAGGGTCGACATCGTCAATTGCGACGCGGCCTTCCGTAACATCCAGTTGCTGCCATGATCGCGCCCGAAACCGCTACGGTCTATGCAGCTTTTGACGATACCGCTGCGCACCACCCGGATCGGGCATTCCTGAATGTGCTGCCGGAAACGGCGGAGATCTACGGTATCGCGGCGGGGGAGATGTCCTATGCCGATGCAGTGCGTGAGGTTGCGGCTTTACGCGCAGGGATCGCGCAGGCAGGCTATTTACCCGGTCAGCGGGTCATGCTGCTGATGGAGAACCGCCCGGCCTTCTTCCTTTGGTGGCTGGCGTTGAATGGACAAGGTTTGTCGGTTGTGCCGGTGAACCCGGATTTGCGTGCCGCGGAGCTCAGCTACATGATCGACCACGCCGAGCCGGTCTTAGCGGTCGCGATCCCCTCTCGGGCGGGAGGTCTACGCGCGGCAGCGCAGGAAGTTGGGCGTGAAATGCCGGTGATTTCGCCGGACGATCCGCTGCCCGCACCTGTCACGTCCGATGCAATTGCTCGGCGGAACGGCGGTGTGGCAGATGCCGAAGCGGCATTGCTCTACACCTCAGGCACCACGGGCCAGCCAAAGGGCTGTATCCTGACCAACACCTATTTTCTCGACGCCGGGCGGTGGTACGCGGACACAGGAGGGCTTTGCGCATTGTCGACGAAGGGCGAGCGCATGATCACCCCGCTGCCAATCTTTCACATGAATGCGATGGCCTATTCCTTCATGGCGATGATCGCCGTAGGCGGGTGTCTCACCGCACTTGACCGCTTCCATCCGCGCACGTGGTGGGCCTCGGTACGGGCGTCTAAAGCGACTTGTCTGCACTATCTCGGCGTAATGCCCTCTATGCTGATGGGGGCTGATGAAAGCGCGAAGGACCGAGAGCACAGCGTGCGTTTCGGTTTTGGCGCCGGGGTTGATCCGAAACTACATGCGGCATTTGAAGCGCGTTTCGGCTTTCCGCTGGTGGAGGCTTGGGCGATGACGGAGACGGGTGCGGGGGCTGTGATCTGCGCCAACCGTGAGCCGCGCCGGGTGGGCGAAAGCTGTCTTGGTGCGCCCGAAGTGGGGTTGGAGGTGCGGCTGGTCGATGACGCCGGGCAAGAGGCCGATCAGGGGGAATTGCTGGTCCGCCGCAGTGGGGCCGACCCCCGACGAGGTTTTTTTGCTGGTTATTTCAAGAACGCCGAGGCTACTGGTGAAGCTTGGGCGGACGGCTGGTTCCACACCGGGGACATCGTGCGGCGTGCGCCTGACGGGGCCATGTTCTTCGTCGACCGCAAGAAGAATGTCATCCGCCGTTCGGGTGAGAACATCGCTGCGGTTGAGGTGGAATCGACCTTGATGCGGCACCCGGCCGTCGCGAGTGCGGCCGTGGCAGCGGTGCCAGATGCGCTGCGCGGGGATGAGGTTTTCGCCTGTATCGTTGCCAAGGACACAGACGCCGATCCTGCCACCTTGGCCCATGAAATCACCCAATGGTGCCTAACCCAACTCGCCTATTACAAAGCCCCCGGTTTTATCGCTTTTGTCGATGCGCTGCCGCTTACCGCAACCCAAAAACTTCAACGCGGCGTGTTGAAAACGCAGGCCGCCGACTTGCTCGACGATCCCGCAACGCAGGACATGCGCGGGATGAAGAAACGGACGGCGGCATGAGGCATCAAAGCTATGACGGTGTGGTCCTGGCGGCACCTACCTCGGTGCCCTATGTCCGTTACAGCAATGAGACCGCGCATTGGTGGATCGCCCGGGCCCTGCGTGCGATGTTGGGCAAGGCCGGGATCGCGCCGGGGGAATTGGACGGGTTCTCAGTCTCTAGCTTTTCGCTCGCACCTGATACACCTGTGGGGTTGACCCAGCATCTCGGCCTCAGTCCGCGTTGGCTTGATACCGTGCCGACGGGCGGGGCGAGCGGGGTCATCGCCCTGCGCCGCGCTGCGCGGGCTGTGCAGGCGGGAGATGTGGATGTCGTAGCCTGTGTAGCGGGTGACGCGAACCGGATTGATAGCTTCCGAACACTACTCAGCGGGTTTTCACGCTTCTCGATGGACGCGACATTCCCCTACGGTTTCGGCGGACCAAACGCGAGTTTTGCTCTGCTGATGGATCGCTATATGCAGGAATTTGGTGCCACACGCGAGGATTTTGGCCGGATCGCCGTGGCCCAACGGGACAATGCACTGCACTACCCAATTGCGTTGATGAAGACCCCGCTTAGTCTTGCTCAGTATCTCGACGCGCGAATGATCTCCGACCCCATTGCGCTGTTCGACTGCGTGATGCCCTGCGCCGGGGCCGAGGCCTTTTTGGTCATGCGCGAGGATGAAGCCCTGCGGCGCGACCTGCCTTTCGCCCGGATCAGCGGCACGATCGAACGGCACAACGCCTACCCGGAAGACCCGATGCAACTGCGCGGCGGCTGGGGTATGGATATTGACGAGCTTTACGCGATGGCGGGTCATGGACCGGAAGCAATCGATCTGCTGCAAACCTATGACGACTACCCGGTGATTTCGATGATGCAGTTCGAAGACCTTGGCTTTTGCGCCAAGGGTGATGGTGCAGCCTTTGTTCGTGAGCGGAATCTGACGATCAGCGGTGACTTCCCACACAACACATCGGGCGGACAGTTGTCGGTGGGCCAAGCCGGGGCGGCGGGTGGCTATCTTGGACTGGTTGAGGCGATCCGGCAAGTGACCGGGCAAGCCGAAGGCACGCAGGTTCGGGGCGCGACGCGGGCGCTGGTCTCGGGCTTTGGCATGATCAATTATGACCGAGGCGTCTGCTCTGCCGCAGCGATTATTGAGGGGGGCGGCGCATGACAGAGCCTTTGACACCGCCGCAAAAGAAAAACCCGCAAAAGCGCAGCACGGTCCCCACGCTTCCGCCCGCACAACGGTCGCGGGCCGCTCTTGGGTTGGCGATTGCCGCAGGTCGGGGGCAGTTCGCCTTGCAACACTGCGCCGACTGTGGCGCGGTGCAATATCCACCGCGCGACGCCTGTTGCAGATGCCTCTCGGTCGCGCTGGATTGGCGCGAGACAGATCGCGCAGGCGAAGTGCTCGCCGAAACAACCATCCGCGTCTCGCCCGACCCTTATTTCCGTGAGCGGGTGCCGTGGCGCATTGGCACGGTGCAACTCGCAGCCGGGCCTGTCGCGGTCTGCCATCTACATGGCGAGGTGGGGCGCGGCAACCAGGTCCGCTTGGCGTTGAAGTTGGACAAAGCCGGGCAGGGGGTCATGGTGGCGCTGCCGGAACAGGGGAGTGAGTGGGTGCAGGACGATCCGATGATGCGCGAAATGTCATGCGATCCGAAACACCGCCGGGTGCTGATCACCGATGCGCGGTCGCCTCTTGCCTTGCCGCTCGCGCAGGCGCTGTTGAAGGCGGGCGCCGCGACCGTCTTTCTGGGTGAGCCGGAAGAATGGCGGCGGTGGGAAGGTCGCGCGACATTCGAAGGGATTGAGAACGTCAATCTCATGCCGCTTGATGTGACCGATACCACTTCCGTTGCGCGTCTCGCGGCTGAGATCGGCGGCAAGGTCGACATCCTGATCAACACTGCGCAATTCATCCGCCCCGGCGGCGTGATGGGCGGCGATACGGTCTTTGCGCGGGAGGGGATGGAGACCAATGCGCTCGGTCTAATGCGATTGGCGCAGAGCTTTGGGCCGGCGATGGCCTCCCGGACGGCGGATGGGGTCAATGCGGCGGCGGCTTGGGTGAACCTGCTGTCGGTCGGCGCGCTGGCACCTGATACGGGCTTTGGCGGGTTTGACGCATCGCAAGCCGCAGCACGGTCGCTTAGCCAAACGCTGCGGGCGGAGTTTGCCGGATCGGGGCTGCGGGTGATGAATGTCTATACCGGGCCGATTGACGACGAATGGCATCAGCCTTTGCCGCCGCCCAAAGTCTCACCCCGCGCGTTCGCGCGAACTGTGATAAGCGGGCTGGTCGATGGGCTTGAAGAGGTCGCTTGCGGCGACGTGGCGAAAGATACGCTGACGCGTTGGCTGGATAATCCAGCGCTAATGGAACGCGAAAGCAGGGGAGGCGGGGCATGAGCGATGCAATTACGGCACTGGCCGGCGCGCTGGCGAGCGGTGCGGCTAAAGTGGTCGATCTGACCCACCGGCTTGACCCCGATTTCCCAGTTATCGTTTTACCACCGGAGTTCGGGCAATGCGCGCGATTTCGGATGGAGGAGGTTTCGGCCTATGACCATCGCGGCCCCGCGTGGAAATGGCACAATCTGACGCTGAACGAACACACCGGAACCCATTTCGACGCGCCGATCCACTGGGTATCGGGCAAGGACGTCGCAAATGGCGCGGTAGACGAAATCCCGCCGGAGGCTTTTATCGGCCCGGTGGTGGTGATCGATTGCTCTGAAGGCGCCAGTCATGACGATGATTTCGAGTTGACGCCAGAGATCATCCTTGCGTGGGAGGAGGCACATGGCACGATCCCCGCTAACGCTTGGGTCCTAATGCGGACCGATTGGTCGAAGCGCCGCGGGGCGGATTACCTCAACATGCGCGAGGATGGCGCGCATTCCCCCGGTCCGACCCCCGCTGCAATCAACTTGCTGCTAGAGCGCAAAATCCGTGGCTTTGGTACGGAAACCGTTGGCACGGATGCCGGGCAGGGGATGCATTACGACCCACCTTTTCCCGCCCATTACCTGCTGCACGGGGCGGGCAAATACGGGCTGCAATGTCTGTGCAACCTCAACCACCTTCCGCCTACCGGTGCCATCCTGATTGCCCCACCTCTCAAGATCAAAGGCGGGACAGGCAGCCCCTTGCGCGTGCTCGCCCTGATACCGGGAGATAAGACATGAGTGATTATACCGCCGTCATCACCGGAGGCAGCAAAGGCATCGGCGCCGATCTGGCGCAGCGATTGTTAGAGCGCGGCTATCGCGTGGTCTCCATCGCACGGGGCAAGCCGCAGTGGGAGGCAGAGGGGTGTGAGCATATCGAGGCGGATTTGCTGGACCCCGCGTCCGTCTCCGCAGTCGGTGCCGATATTGCGGCGCGTTATGAGGTCACCCATCTGGTGCATAACGCCGGGCTGATCTGGCCCAATCTGATCGAAGAGGCCAAGCCTGAAGACATCACCGGCCTTGCACAACTGCACCTCGGCTCCGCCCTATCCTTGCTCCAAGCCTTCTTGCCTGCCATGAAAGAACGCAGCTTCGGTCGGGTCATGTTCAACGCCTCCCGTGCGGCGTTGGGTGCGCCAACGCGCACGGCTTATTCCGCATCGAAAGCAGGAATGATCGGCATGGCGCGAACCTGGGCGCTGGAACTGGCACCGCATGGGATCACCGTCAACGTGGTCGCCCCCGGCCCAGTACAGACGGATAACTTCTGGGGCATCATCCCAAAAGAGAGCGCTCGTGAAGCGGAACTTGCCAAGCGCATCCCCGTAGGACGTCTAGGACAGGTTCAGGATGTGACTAACGCATTTTTGTTTTTTTGCGATCCTGCCAACAGCTTCGTTACGGGCCAGACGCTATTCGTATGTGGGGGATCAAGCATCGGAACGCTGACGCTGTAAGTCGTGTAGCGATCATAGTTGTACTAGATTTTACGGGACTATTTCCTACAGAAGACCTCGGTCGGGCTCCTTATGAGCGATACCTGAACCGCGACCTGTCGAGCTCAAGGTATGGCGTCATCGCATTTCCTCTAAGATCTTTTCGCGGAAGACCTCGGTTGGCGCCTTCCATCCGAAACTCTTACGCGGCGTGTTGCTGAGGCGATCAAAGATCACCTTCATGTTGTAATCTGTGCATTGTCGAAGGTCGGGTTTGCGAGCAGCCACCTTCGAAAACGTCAGTTACTTCCCGACTGTGCCTTTCTGCCAAGGACTGGAGGCGCGGCAGAACTACGTCAGTGTTCCGTTCCCAGCCAGGAGATGTGGCCAACTGACGAAGTCAATTTGTGGATCGGCGGGCAATCATGCCCCTCATCGAAGTGCTCGGGTAGCTTGCCCGATGCGGTGTAGCCTTCATACAACGCATCCGTATCCAGGTTCAGGTCATTCGCGGCACTTGAAGTGCCCACTTTCGTTGCCAGTTTTGAAGATGTCGCATTGGTGGGTAAGGTGATCGAGTAGCGCTGTCGTCATCTTGGCGTCTCCGAAGACCAATGGCCACTCACCGAAGTCGAGGTTAGTCGTTACGATGATGGACGTACGCCCGTAAAGGCGACTGGCGAGGTGGAACAGCAGCTGGCCGCCGGTCTGTGCGAAGGGGAGATAGCCGAGTTCGTCAGATATTTCCTGAAGAAAGAGGAAGGCCCTCCAGTGGATCGTTCAAAGGGAGCTCGCGCGAAAGCTTACAGGGAAACGAGCTCGACGTTCTTTGCCAGAACCAAATCAGCAAGCGGCTCTGGCAGCTCATCGTTAGCGACCACGACATCAATCTCGCTCAGGTCGCAGAGTTTCACTAGACCGCCGGTGCCAATCTTGTCGGTGGTCAGCGCCAGCAGGGTCTGACGCGCATGGGCAATCGCCGTGCGGACACGCAGGACCTCGAATTCGTCATCATCGCGAAGCCTGCCCTGCATGTCGATGCCGCTCACCGCGATGATGGCATAATCGAAACTGAACTGAGAGATGAAGTCATCACCGCCCGCACCTAAAATCGCCCCGTCGATATGTCTCACGATCCCGCCGGGGATGGCCACGGTGAAATCCTCGCGGTCGTCGAAAACCGCCGCACTGCGGATGCTGTAGGTCACGATCTTGAGGTTGCGTCGCGCCAAAAGCGCAAGAGCGACTTCCTCGCAGGTGGTGCCGATGTCCAAAAAAATGGTCGCGCCGTCGGTGACGATACTTGCAATCCGCTCGGCGATGCTCTTTTTCTCGGCCGTTTGGCTGCGTTGCCGCTGCCGCCATGCGCGCTGGTCCAAGGCACCGGTAAAGGTGATGCCGCCATGTGTGCGCTTGACCCGCCCAAGCTTTTCCAGCTCATTCATATCGCGACGAATGGTCTGGGCAGACACGCCCAGAGCCTCGGCAGCCTCAGCCAGCGTGATATAGCCGCGCTCTTCGGCAATGCTCATCAACGCGGCGCGGCGTTTGTCTTTCTTGTCCGGTCCCAATGACATCAAGGATCGCCCGATCTAATAATTTTGCGTCACCCGCACGGTGGGCCGGCAGTTGTATCACGGCCCTATGCTATACCGAAAGACCAATGCCAATCCAGAACTTTGGAAGATATTTAACATTTATCTTGTAAATGATCTGACATTTTGTAGGTTGCTTGTAAGAACATGAACAAAAACAGAGGGGACATATCATGAAATTTCAAACCGCAAGTATCACCGCAGCCTTGATGCTGACCACGCAGGCCTATGCGGGTGAGATCACAATTTACACCTCCTATGAAGAAGATGAAGCCGCTGCATTTCTCGATCTGGCGCGGGAGGCGATGCCAGATGTCGAAATGAACATGCTGCGCCTGTCGACAGGCGATCTGGCCGCGCGGATCATCGCAGAGCAGGGCAACCCACAGCATGACGTGATCTGGGGTTTTGCCGCCTCGACCATCGTGAACCCTGAGATCGAAAAGACCCTTGAGCCCTATGCGCCTGAAGGCATCGAAGGCATCCCGGCGGCTTTTAAATCGGCAGACGACAAATGGTTCGCTGTGACCGGCTATATGGCGGCCTTTTGCGTGAACAATGAACGCCTGAAAGACAAGGGTCTCGAGATGCCGACCTCTTGGGCCGATCTGACCGATCCCGCCTTCAAGGGTGAAGTGGTTATGCCGAACCCAGCCTCCTCTGGCACCGGCTATATTCAGATTAGTTCGATCCTTCAGATGATGGGCGAAGAAGATGGTTGGGCACTTTTGGACGATCTCGATGAGAATGTCGCGCAATACATCAAATCCGGTTCCAAGCCTTGTCACGCAGCATCGGCGGGCGAGTATATCGTCGGCGCGTCCTATGACATGCGTGCGATCAAGAACATCGCCGAAGGCTACCCGATCACGATGGTGATCCCTTCCGAAGGGTCCGGTAACGAGTTGGAGGCCAACGCGCTGGTCGCAAGCTCGGACAATAAGGAAGACGCGAAGCGGTTCCTCGATTGGACGATCACCCCAGAAGCCGCCACAGCCTATGGTAAGTGGAAAGCGATCGTGACCATGCCGGGGGGTGAGAAGCCACAGCAATTCCTTGATGCGGGCTTGCCGAAAGACACCTCTGACGTTTTGCACCCCACGGATTTCAAAGCGGCTGCCGACGACCGCACGGCGATTATCGAAGAATGGCAGAAGCGCTACGAGAACTGATGGCTTTGCCCTCGGCCTAAGCACTCCTCGGGCCGAGACCGCCCCTGACCGATCCAAGGTCGGGGGCGTTATTTTCTTACAGACCAAAAGGCGATCCATGGATCTCGACGTTAAGAATACTACCAAACGATATGGCCATGTCACCGCGTTGAGTGATCTGTCGCTGACCATTCCGGCAGGCAGCCTGACCTGTTTTCTGGGCCCCTCAGGCTGTGGGAAAACCACCCTGCTGCGGGTCATCGCGGGGTTGGAGACTGCGGAGGAAGGCCAGATCCTTCTGGGGGAGGATGACCTGTCAGACACGCCACCGTCTGAGCGCAATTTCGGCGTCGTGTTTCAATCCTATTCGCTTTTCCCCAACCTGACCGCCCTGCGCAATGTGCAATATGGGCTTGAGTGTCGCGGCTGGAGCCGGGGGCGGCGCCGGGCGCGGGCGGAAGAGATGCTTGATCTTGTCCATCTGCGCGATCAGGCCGGCAAACTGCCCGAACAGATGTCGGGTGGGCAACAGCAGCGTATCGCTATCGCGCGTGCACTGGCGCCAGAACCCTCCCTTTTGCTGCTGGATGAACCGCTCTCAGCACTCGACGCAAAAGTCCGCGCCGAGCTGCGCAGTGAAATCCGCAGCATCCAGCAGAAATTCGGCATCACCACAATCATGGTTACCCATGATCAGAACGAAGCGCTTGAGATGGCTGATCAGATCGTCGTCCTGCGCGATGGGCAGATCGAACAAGTAGGCGCGCCGCGTGATCTTTATGCGCATCCGCAGACCCGTTTCGTGGCGGATTTTATCGGCGCGATCAACTTGCTCGACATCAGTGCCAATGCAGCCGGCAGAGCGCAGTTCGGAATGCAGGAGCTGCACATCGAAGGGCCGCTCAACGGGGCCACGACGCTCGGCCTGAGGCCTGAGGCAATAACCTTGAGCGATGAGCCGGCAGGGGCCGAAAACAGCTTGGCCTGCACGGTGACGAACACCCGTTTCATGGGCAATCTTCAACATGTCGAACTGCGCCCAAATGGCGCGCCGGATCAACTGCTTCAGGTAGAAATGAACGGGTTGGCCCAGACACCTCGACGGGGCGACCAACTGCTGGCCAATTTCCCGGCTAATGCGCTTTTGGTGCTGCGCTAATGGCTGATGTTATGGCTCCCCCGCGTCGCCGTTTGCCGAAGATGGGCGACACCACGATCTCGCTCGGCCTCTCGGTCCTCGTCCTTCTGGCATTGGCGGTGTTTTTCGTCGTCCCGGTCATTGCCATCCTATGGCGGAGCTTTGACACGGGCGCCGGGTATGGGCTTGGTAACTATGTTGCGGCACTCAGTGATCCACGCATATGGGAGCTTGTGGTCAACAGTCTCGCCGTATCGGGGCTCTCCGCCTTCTGCGCCGTGACGCTGGCCTATTTCTACGCCTATGCGTTGCAACGCACGCATGTCGTCTGGAAATCCGCGCTGCGCATGGTGGTTATGCTGCCGCTGTTTGCGCCCTCATTGATCCAAGCACAGGGGCTGATCTTTCTTCTAGGCCGCAATGGTATCTTCAACCGGTTTCTGGGCTTCGACATTGAGATCTACGGTTTCTGGGGCGTTGCGATTGCCAATACGCTTTATACTTTCCCCTATGCGTTCCTGATCCTCTCCGCCGCGCTCGCGGTGGCGGATGCCCGGCTTTATGAAGGGGCCATCGTCATGGGCGCGCGGCCTTTCAAGATATTTCGCACGGTGACGCTGGCCTCGACCAAGTTCGGGATTGCCGCGGCGCTTTTTGTCGCCTTCTCCCTGTCGATCACCGATTTCGGCAATGCCATCGTGATCGGGGGCAACTTCGATGTGCTGGCGACCGAGATTTACAGCAAGGTAATCGGGCAGGCCCAATTTCATCTCGGCGCGGTGATCGGGGTTATCCTGTTGGTCCCTGCGGCCCTCTCCAAACTGATCGTTGAGCGGATTTCCAAGAAGCAACACTCTCAGGTGACCGACAAATCGGTCGCGCTTCAAATCCGCCCGAACCGCAAGCGGGATTGGTTGTTTGGCACCTATGCGGGGCTGATTGTCGGGGTCTTTTTGTCGGTCCCGCTGATCGTGGTCTTTGCCAGTCTGGTCAAACTCTGGCCCTATAATATGAGCTTCACATTGCAGCATTACCGCTTTGACGTGCAAAACGGCACGGCGCCTTTGTGGAATTCGATCGGCGTGGCCATGGCGACTGCGTTTTTCGGGGTGATCGCGGTTTTTGCAGCGTCGATTGTGACGCTGAAATTCCGCACGCCGCTCAGCGGGCCGATCTCCTTCCTTGCGACCTTGCCAGCCTCGATCCCCGGCATGGTACTGGGGCTGGGCTATGTGCTGGCGTTCAACAGTCTTTCGAACCCGCTAAACTTCCTGTACGGGACCTTCCCACTGATCATCCTGCTCTATATCTACTACAACCATGCGCAGGGCTACCTGATCACCGCCACCAGTCTCAAACAGATCAGCAGCACCTTTGACGAGGCGTCTACCATGCTGGGTGGCAGCGCGTTGCGCACTTTGTTCAAGGTGACCCTGCCGTTGCTTTGGCCCACGCTGCTTGGTGTTGGGGTGTTCTTCTTTATGCGTGCGATGGTGTCGCTGTCGGCGGTGATCTTCCTCATCACCCCCCAAACGCAGGTTGCCGCGGTTTCGGTCCTGCAATTGGCCGACCGCGGCGCGACCAACCAAGCGGCGGCCTTTTCTGTCTGCATCATGGGCATTGTGATATTGATGCTGCTGCTCGTGCGCACGGTGCTTTGGGCTGCCGGGGCGCGTGGCGTTACTCTCATTCGATAAGGCGATGCACTCATGACAATTAAGGCGATCCTTTTTGATAAGGACGGCACTTTGCTGGATTACCACGCCACCTGGACCGAGGTGAATCTTAAGGCCGCGACTACAGCGGCGCGGGGCGATGCTGATCTGGCCAGAGAGTTGCTCATGTCGGCCGACGCCGATCCTGAGACCGGCCGCGCCGAAGCTGGAGGGCTTTTCGCGGCAGGCAACTCTGCCGAGATCGCTGAGGCTTGGATCGCGCATGGGGTGGACTGGAGCCGCGATGTGTTGATTGCCTGTATCGACGAGATATTCACAGCCGCCATGCAAAACGCCGTGCCGATCCCCGGGGGCGCTGAGGTGATCAGATCGCTTTCGGCGCAGGGCTACGTCATGGGGGTCGCCAGCAGCGATAGCGCAGCGGCGATTAAGGTGTTTTTGGATCACGCCGGACTGGCTGAGAATTTCGTCTTCATAGCCGGATACGACTCCGGCCACGGACATAAGCCGGACCCCGCAGCTCTGTTGGCCTTTGCCGGCGAGCTGGGTCTGGCACCACATGAGGTGGCGATGGTGGGGGACAATATCCAAGATCTGCAACTCGGAAGTGACAGCGGCGCGGGTCGGGTAATTGGCGTCCTAAGCGGTACTGGTAGTGAGCAAGATCTCTCCCCGATGGCTACGGACATCTTGCCGGATATCAGCTATCTTGGTCGCTTTCTATAAAGTTCATTTAGATGCCGGGCGCTCTGAGAAGGGCCGTTGCATTAACCGTCGGAATGTCAAAGACATGGTAGCTCCAAGCCGACGAGTATGTGATGATCCGGCATAACCCGTTCAAGTAGCACAGGTTTCCGCGCGAGATCATCCTGCTGGCGGTGCGCTGGTGTTGTCGCTATCCGCGTGCCGGGAGGTCCAAGATATCCTCCTCGAGCGGGGCGTCATTTTTGATGGGACAGTTGCCTTGTCTAGGTGAGGCCGGGTTGGGGCGATGTAGGTTTCCCGGATGGTCGGAGGACGTCATAGGCGTCATCATAGGGGGCATTCACATTGGACCTGTCGCAGTTTGATGCCGCTCCTTTGATAGCATTTACTGCAACAAAGGAGATGAACTATGGGACTGAAACGGACGGACGAATTCCGCCAGGATGCGGTGCGTATCGCACTGACGAGTGGGCTGACGCGCAAGCAGGTGGCTGACGATCTGGGTGTTGGCATGTCGACGCTTAACAAATGGATCACCGCGCACCGAGGCACAGACGTGGTGTCGAAAGAGGATTTGAGCCTCGCCCAAGAGAATGAGCGACTTCGGCGCGAGAACCGTCTTCTCAAGGAGGAGAGGGAAATCCTAAAAAAGGCCACCCAGTTCTTTGCGGGCCTAAAGCAATGAGATTTAGGTTTGTCGAGGAACACCGGAGCCACTTCCCCGTGAACCGCTTGTGTCACGTTGTCGGTGTCAGTTCGCGCGGTTTGCGAGCATTCCGAAGCCGTCCTGCCAGCCGCAGACAGCGGTCTGATCTGGTCACCTTGGCGCACATCAAAGAACAATCCCGTCTCAGCCTGGGCAGCTATGGCAGGCCGCGCATGACAGAAGAACTGAAGGAGATCGGCCTGAATATCGGTCACCGCCGTGTGGGTCGTTTGATGCGCCAGAACGGCATATCCGTGGTGCGAACCCGTAAACACAAGGTGACGACAGACAGTGATCACAAGTTCAATATTGCGCCAAACCTGCTGGACCGGGATTTTATGGCTGACCAACCGAACCAGAAATGGGCCGGTGACATCAGCTATGTCTGGACGCGTGAGGGATGGCTGTATTTGGCTGTCATCCTCGACCTGCATTCAAGGCGCGTGATCGGCTGGGCGGTCAGCAACCGTATGAAACGAGACTTGGCAATACGGGCTTTGAAGATGGCAATTGCGTTCAGGGCACCGCCCAAGAGCTGCATCCACCATACGGATCGCGGGTCGCAATATTGTTCGCACGACTACCAGAAACTTCTGCGCCAGCAAGGCTTCAAGGTGTCGATGTCTGGCAAGGGCAATTGTTACGACAATGCTGTCGTCGAGACCTTCTTCAAAACCATCAAAGCTGAACTCATTTGGCGCAGGTCATGGGAAACACGGCGGCAAGCTGAGATGGCGATCTTTGAATACATCAACGGCTTCTACAACCCACGGCGACGCCACTCAGCACTGGGCTGGAAAAGCCCCGTCGCCTTCGAACGGAAAGTGGCTTAAACGAGCACTTGGGGCGGCACGAAAGCGGGACAGGTCCA
>NZ_JABVBB010000002.1 GCF_013346665.1 Sulfitobacter maritimus | reverse complement strand
CTCGAACCCTTTGCCATCACCTGCATGATGCAGGTCTATTTCAAAACCATCGAGGGCCAAGAGCCGAACCCCGAATGGGATGCCAAGCTGGAGCAGATGTCGGGCAAGTTCCGCAAACTTAAAGAGCGTGCCTTTGGCGGTGGCGGCGCGGCGGTCCTTGACCCTGCGGCACAGCCCGTTGCGTAATCGGTGGGTGGGACCGCTGCCGCTCACCGCGCAATCACCCGCGCCCCTGTGCTGCCTTGAGCGGTGCGGAATATAGTTGAAAGAGAGCATTAAATGAAACTGATTACGTCAAAGTTGGCTATTACAGCAATTTCAGGCGGCATTTTCTGTGCTGCGGTGGCGCAGGCTGCTGAGGATGTCGTCATCGTCTATGACGCATCCGGCTCGATGTGGGGGCAGATTGACGGCACCTCCAAGATGGAAATTGCCCGTGATGTGCTGGGGGATTTGGTGCAGGGGTGGAGCGCCGAAACGAACTTGGGGCTCGTCGCTTATGGTCACCGCAGCCAAGGCGATTGCACCGATATCGAAACCTTGGTGACCCCGCAGCCGGTGGACAAAGAGGCGTTCCAAGCGCAGGTGAATGCGATCAAACCGGTCGGCAAAACGCCGATCTCCGCCGCCATCGAACATGCCGCCGACCTGCTCGCCTACCGCGACAACCC
>NZ_JABVBB010000019.1 GCF_013346665.1 Sulfitobacter maritimus | reverse complement strand
AGGGGATGAGCAGCTGGTCCCCTACCAAATATAAGACCAAGAATTGGTCGTCTTACAATGACAGCTTGAAGCGGCGCGGATCGTTGTCGATCTGGTTTGATCCGGAGATGGTGTGGGCGCCGCCGCCAAACGGCAAGCGCGGTCGGCAACAGCAATTCAGTGACGCGGCTATTCAAACGTGTCTAACGCTGAAGGTCCTTTTTGGCATGCCGCTCCGCCAGACAACTGGGTTCGTTCAAAGCTTGCTGCGGTTGGTCGGGCTTGATTGGTAAGCACCGGACTTCAGCACTCTTTGCCGCCGCCAGAAAACGCTGAACGTGAGCCTGCCGTATCGTGGCGGTGCTGGCCCGTTGAATCTTCTTATCGATAGCACGGGGATCAAGGCCGAGGGTGAAGGCGAGTGGAATGCACGTAAGCATGGCGGTTCTAAACGCCGCATATGGCGCAAGATACACATAGGTATCGACGAGGAAACGCTGGAAGTTCGGGCAGTCGAAGTCACCAGCAGCAACATCGGTGATGCTCCCATGCTGCCCGAACTCCTGACCCAAATCCCGCTCGATCAGGACATTGGCAACGTTACCGCAGATGGGGCGTATGACACCCGCAAATGCCACGAGGCGATTGCTGCCAGAGATGCCCATGCGGTGATCCCGCCACGCAAGAATGCAAAGCCCTGGAAGCCTACGAGCGCCGGAGCAATTGCCCGCAACGATGCGGTCCATGCGCAACGGTATCTGGGCCGCACGGTGTGGCGACGCTGGAGTGGATACCACCGCAGAAGCCGCGTCGAAACCAAGATGCATTGTATGAAACTACTGGGCCAATCGCTCATGACGAGGGACTTCGAAAGGCAAGTCGCGGAAATCCAAGTCCGCATCGCCATCCTCAACCGCTATACGGCTCTTGGCATACCTATCACTAAGCCCGTAGGCTAAATCCGTCTGGGGTAAGGGGAAGAACGTCTTTAACCCGATTTGTGCAACAAAGCCGAAACAGACAACGTGTGACGCGCACTGGCGCGAGGCTCCAGTTCGGCAGAAGGTCGGCAATCTGCCCAGTCAGCCGCTCGATCCTGGTCTCGGCGTCAGTCACGGCATGGATATAATCCTGAAGCACGATTTGCTGGGCCGGGCGCTCAAAGCGAACCGTCGTCAGCCAGCGTCGATAGGCCTTTGTCCAGCCTTTTTCACCCGGATAAGTCCGGTCGTTGCGGAGCAGGAAGCCTTGGAGATGCTGCCGCGCCGGTGACGCGCACAGCTGTCGCCCGCGCTCGAACCAGATCGCGCATCGCCTCGTGGGCTGCATCCGGCACCCAGACCGCCGTCAATTCGCCCGCCGGCCTTCATTGGAATGAGTGACGGCGCGACAACGATGCAGTCATGCCCCAAGCCGGCCAGTTGGCGGCGCAGACCATAGCCGCATGGATCGGCCTCATAGCAAAAATGCAAATGGGATCCGTGAGCACTCAATTTCTCGACCAGCTTCCTGAGGTGGTCCGGCCGATTGGGAATCGTTCCCCAATGGCGCACTTCACCCCTGCGCCTACCTTGGGCGACCGCAACAGAAATCGTAGCCTTGTGGACATTAAGTCCGATGAATGTGCTATCTTGCATGTGGTCTCTCCCCCATTCGTGAGGCTCGGCGCTAGCCTATCTGGCGCAGCCCTCGAACAGAGAATGCCGCGGGAGAGGCCACCGAACCAGTCAGCTCACACGGCGATCATGGGGTCTAAAGCTCGGTATCTCCCAAAGTTTGGCCGCGGGTCCTATTTGGAAGGTCGTTCGATCTTCCGCTTGGCGCCGCTAGGAATAATTAGACATTCTGCCCTTCCCATCCTAGCGGCCTGCCCGACGCATCTTCGCCCGGTCGTCCATGCGGTACTTCATCATGAAGAACGGCATGAACCAGGGCTTCCCATTGTAAAATGGAATGGCTGCTGGCGGCTGGAAATCAAAGGCCGAAGGGGCTTCATTGGTGTTCCCCAGGATTTTTTGCGCCGCCTTCCGCCCGATCCATGGTGCCCAGACAACACCAGAACCGCAGAACCCGGTCGCGTAAAGCATCCCTTTCTTCTCGAAAATGCGCGGAATCATGTCGCGGTGCATGGCAACCTTGCCATACCAAGTATGCGAGATGGCAAAAGGCTCCAGCTCTGGAAACAGGTCAAGCAAATTGCGACGCAGATAGGCGACCGGTTTGGTGGGATCTTCAAGAGACGTCCCATCTCGTCCGCCAAAAAGTATGCGCGTCCCATCCGGTGACGGGCGGAAGTAAAAACCAAGCGTGCGGGTATCATTCAGCATCATGCGGCGCGGCATCAACTTGTCCATAAGCTCGGGCGGGAGAGGCTCAGTGGCAATGATCCGACTGCGTACCGGCACGATGCGACGGCGCAACCAGGGGGTGGCACCATCGGTGTATCCATTCGTACAGATAAGAACCTGTTGTGCCTGAACTTGCCCTCGCGCGGTACGTACCGTAAAGCCAGAAGCCTCTTGGTCGATACCCTCAACAGCTGTGTCGGAATGCACAACAACACCCGCAGCTTGGGCGACACGCAGTAGTTCGGCGATGAACTTCGCCGGATGTAGCCCGCCGATATCCATACGCACACTGCCGCCCCGGAAAAAATCCGTACCGATGTACTTGTGCTGTTCGGCCTGAGGGACAGCATAGGATTCGATCCCAAGGTTGCGCTCCAGATGCTCAGCGTGGCGCGCCATCCGCTCATAATCTTCGGTACCGAGCGCCCCCCCGAAGCGACCGACCTGAGCGAAATCACAGTCGATCCCTTCGGCAGTTATCATGTCATAAAGATGCTGGCGGGCATCCTTGCCTTCAAGCGTGATGGCATCGGCGCGCTCTTGGCCGAATTTCTTCACCAAGGTCGCATGGTCCAACCTGATATTGCCGCTGGTAATGCCTCCGTTGCGCGAGGAAGCGCCTTCGCCTGGGTGTTGCTTGTCATATATTGCCACCGATCGCCCGGCGCGGGCCAGCGTCAATCCAGCCGTCAGCCCCGCATAGCCAGCGCCGATGATCGCGACATCGACACGTTTTTCCAGCGGCACTTCTGGCACGGGGGAGACAGGCGCGGCTTCCCACCAGTAGGGCGTGCATTTTAACGTGGTGTTTTCGGCGGACATCGTGGGGGCTCCTGCGGAGGTTATAAGTGACGGTCAAATTGGACGGCGCCTATGACCCATAAAATGCGGGCCGGCGCGGCACTATCGTTTCTAAAGCCATGCTCCAGCGAACTGTCGAAGACAAAACTATCACCTTCTTTCAACACAGCACTTTGTCCGTTGACGAAAAGCGTAAGCTCGCCTTCCAGAACGAGCCCCCCTTTCTCTGCGGGATAGCTCAGCGCCGTATTGCCTGATGTGGCCTCAGGCGCGATCGTCAGGATCATCATCTGCAAATGATGGTTGCCGCCTGAGGTAAGTAATTCTTTCTGAAGCGATCCTAGATCAATATGCGGTCGATCTGCCGCGCGACGGATAAACGAAGGTTCTTCGTCCGCTCCATCTGAGCTATCGCTGAACATCTCCTGCATCGGCATATTAAGCGCGCGGCGCAATGCTGTGAGAACGCGCATCGACGGGTTGGCAATGTCGCGCTCAATCTGGCTGATCATACCGACGGACACACCCGATTCTCGAGCCAGCTCTTGCAAAGACATGCCCTTTTCATGTCGCTGACGACGGAAGGTTGCTCCGATCGGAGCGTCAGCGCGAAGGTTTGGTGTCGTCATGGGCAATCCTATGAGGAAAATGCTTGAGAAACGGGATCAGCCGCGCCTTAGTGCGTTCAATAATGAAAATAGAAGGAGGGTAGTGCAAGCATATAAGTGAAAAAAGTGAAAAAATGGGCGTGACTAAGCGTAAATTTCATTATAGCCGTTGTTTGAATTTCATTAGTGAAAAAGCGTCAGGGACGGGCCACAGTGACAACACAAGGCAGAATCTCCGAGAATAAGGGCGACTCAGCGATGTCCGGTCCCGTATTGTCAGTCCGCAATCTTACGGTCGATCTGCCCAAAGGGATGGAGCGCAAGCATGCTGTGCAGGATATTTCCTTTGAGCTGCCTCGCGGTGAAATCCTCTGCGTCATCGGAGAATCCGGGTCTGGCAAATCGGTAACCGCTAACGCGCTTATGGGGCTGTTGCCGCCATTGATGCACGTCAGCTCTGGCGAGATTCTGTTCCAAGGTCAAAATCTCCTAGAGCTGGACGAGCCAGCTTTGCGCAAGCTGCGGGGCCGGGTCGTTTCGATGATCTTTCAAGACCCTTTGTCTGCCCTCAACCCGCTGATGACCGTCGGCGACCAAGTTACCGAAGTGATGGCAGCACACGGGGAAGGAACAGCCGAAGCGCGAAGTGCGCGTGCGCTCGAATTGCTGACTGAAGTTGGCTTGCCGGATCCCGCGTTAATGCTTCATCAGTACCCGTTTCGTCTCTCAGGTGGCCAACGACAACGTGTGATGATCGCAATGGCACTTGCTCTTGAGCCTGACATTCTAATTGCCGATGAACCCACTACCGCTCTGGATGTCACGACCCAGGCGCAGATTCTAGATTTGATCCAGCAGATCCAGCGCAAGAAGGGCATGAGCGTTTTGTTCATCACCCACGACTTCGGCGTGGTATCTGAGATTGCCGATCGGGTGATCGTCATGGAGAAAGGCCATATGGTCGAACAGGGGGTGGCTGACACAGTGTTTTCGACACCCCAGCATCCCTACACAAAGCGCCTCATCGCTGCCGTGCCGCGCCTGAGGGAAACAGATCGTCCCAGTGCGTCAAGCGATAGAACTGATGACCCTGTTTTGACCGTCGAGAAACTGAATTTGGTTTACCGCAGTGGCGGTGGATGGTTTAGCCGCCAGCGCGAGGTTAAAGCCGTTGACGATGCAAACTTCACCCTTCGCAGAGGGCGGACGCTTGGGGTCGTGGGGGAGAGTGGCTCTGGCAAAACGTCTTTAGGCCGCTTGTTGATCAAATTGCTAGACAGCGACAGCGGCCGAATTCTCTACAAAGGGCAGGACATCGCCTCAATGAAGGAAAGCGATTTCCGTGCGTTGCGGCCAAAGATCCAGATGATTTTTCAAGACCCCTTCGCGTCTCTCAACCCACGCTCTACGATTGGCCACATCGTCACGATCGGTCCGATCGCACAGGGTATGAGAAAAGCCGATGCCAGGGCCAAAGCGCTCAGAATCCTTGAAAAGGTGGGATTGGATGCTGGGGCCTTCGGGCGATACCCGCATGAGTTTTCGGGCGGTCAGCGCCAGCGCGTAGGTATCGCACGGGCATTGATGTTTGATCCGGATGTGCTTGTTGCAGATGAAGCGGTTTCGGCCCTTGATGTCTCAATCCAAGCCCAAATCCTGGAGCTTTTAGACAAAATTCAGCGCGAGACCCAAGTGGCCATGTTCTTCATCACCCACGATCTGCGCGTTGCCAGCCAAATCTGCGATGAACTGCTGGTCATGCAGAAAGGCCAGATTGTCGAAGCCGGCCCACCGTCTCAAATCTTTTACGCCCCGAAAAACGCCTACACACGCGAGTTAGTCGCCGCCATCCCGGGTGCCGATCATGCTCTTCAGAAAGCGTGAAATAGAAATTCAAAGGAGGAGGAAGACCATGCCAATTACAAATATGAACCGCCGCAAGGCGCTAACCATGTTGGGCCTCACGGGGGCCGCTGGCGCAATCGCGCCAAATCTGTTGGTCAGTCCAGCTTGGGCCGCGCGGCCGGACACACCAACTGGGCAAATCGTCGTTGGGGTTAGTCAAGAACCAACTGTGTTTAACCCGCTCATGCCTCGTATTGAGGTTGATGACGGCGTCCAGCTCTCTGTCTTTGACGGCCTGGTTCGGATCAGCCCGGATGGGGAATTCATCCCCGCTCTGGCAGCCGAGGTTCCGACGATCGAAAACGGCGGTCTGTCGGAAGACGGGCTAACCTGGCACTTCAAGCTTCGGGACGATGTGACTTGGCATGATGGTGAGCCCTTCACCGCTGAAGATGTGAAGTTTACCCTCGAGCTGATCATGGACCCAAACTTCCGCAGCTGGCGGACCACGGGCCATGAGCTGGTGCGGGATATCGAAGTCGTCTCCCCCACCGAGATCAAATGGCGCATGGAGGAACCTTTTGCGCCGTATATGTCGATCTTGGTTGAGACCATGATGGTGCCCAAACATATTCTTGGTCACCTAGAGGATCGCAATGAAGCGCCCTTCAACCAGGCGCCCATCGGCACCGGTGCGTTCAAATGGGGCAGCCGTAAAGCAGGCGATCACGTGGAGCTTGTGGCAAATCCCGACTACTTCGGTGAAGGCCCCTTCGTCGAACGCCTGATCTTCAAATATATCCCAGACCTGACCGTCCTTTACACTCAGTTCAAAAGCGGCGACATCGACATCATCAGCAATCAGTACATCACGCCCGACAACTATGCCGAGGCAAAGACCTTGGCCGGCAAAGAAGTCAGCGTTGTGCCCGCCCCCACCGTTGAATCGGTCTTCTTGAACAACGAGAAACCCCAGTTTCAGGACAGCGCGGTGCGCCAAGCGATCTATGCGGCGATCGATAAACAAACAATCATTGATGCACTCTATTACGGATTGCCGACCCCCAGCGAAAGCTATCTGCCGCAGCAGTCCTATTACTACAATCCCGATCTGCCCCGGCATGAATACAGCCCCGAAACGGCAAACAAGCTGCTGGATGAGGCGGGTTGGGAGCGCGGCGCCGACGGCATCCGCGCAAAAGATGGGGTGCGCCTGTCCTTCAGCAACTCGACGACCTCGGGCAACCATTTGCGTGAACAGGCCCAGCAGTTCATCCAGCAATCCCTTGGCGAGGTCGGGATCGAGATGACCATTGAAAACAAACCGCCAGCGGTGATGTGGGGCGAGTATTGGACCCAGTCGCAGTTTGATTCTGTGATCGTTGGCATTGTTTTCACCACCGGGGCGGATGCCGATGTCACCGTGCGTTTTGCTTCTGATGCGATTCCAGCACAAGGCGGCCGCGGCTCGAACACCGGCCAGTATCAAAACCCAGAGGTCGACAAGCTACTCGAAGAGGCTGGGCGCATCTTTGACCAGGCAAAGCGTAAGGAACTCTACGGCCAGGTGCAGGAAATCATTCGAGAAGACCTGCCTTTGCTGCCTCTCTTCCAATATGCGACCGTGCGCGGTCACAAAGAGGGGCTCAAAGGGATCGAAGCGAACATCAACACGCGCATCGATACCTGGAACGCGGCCCAATATTACTGGGACCAATAAACGCTAGACGGGGCGCTGCTTTCTGGCGCCTCGTCGTCCCCACCTCGCGGAAAAGGCAAACCCAAGAATGGCTGGATTTCTCGTAAAACGCCTCTGGCAGAGCATCGTGCTTTTGATCATCGTCTCGATGATCGGGTTCGGGGTGCTTCATCTGACCCCAGGGGGTCCGTTATCGCAATATGCGCTGACGCCTGGCATGACCCAAGAAACCATGGATCGGATCGCAGAGCAGATGGGGCTCAATCGACCGCTGCCCATCCAATATCTCGATTGGGCTTGGCGCTTGCTGCAAGGAGATTGGGGCACCTCGTACCGGGATCAGCAGCCCGTTCTGACGGTGATCGGACGGCATCTGTTCGCAACTTTGTTGCTGATGGTCAGCTCGACAGTGATTTCGATCGGGTTGGGAACTTGGATTGGCATCCGCGGGGCAACGCACCGCTATTCAACCTTTGACTATACCGCGACAGTGGGCGCAATGATCGCCCTGTCCATCCCGACATTCTGGTTCGGCCTTGTGGGCATCTATGTCTTCTCGCTCAAACTGGGATGGCTGCCAGCCGGGAACATGTACACGATCGGCGATGGGTCTCTGCTCGATTATCTACACCACCTTATTTTGCCAAGCGTCGTGCTAGCATTGGTCAATATTGCAATCTGGAGCCGCTACATGCGGACCGCGACACTTGACGTGATCAACCAAGATTTCGTCAAGACCGCGCGGGCGAAAGGTGTCGGCGAACGCCGGGTGCTGATGAAACATGTGGTCGGTAACGCGCTTTTGCCGATGATTACCCTTGCAGGGATGCAACTGCCTAACCTCTTAAGTGGCGCTCTGGTGACCGAAACGGTCTTCACATGGCCTGGCATGGGGCGTCTTTTTCTCGATAGCCTTGGCTATAACGATTACCCAGTTGTTATGGGGCTGCTGATGTTCTCAGCCATCCTCGTCCTGCTGGGCAATCTGATTGCCGATCTCGTTGCCGCTTCGATCGACCCGCGCATCCGCCTCGCCTGAGCTTGCGACCATTCGCGAAGGAAAACGTCAAATGACAGCTGTTGAAATTCACACACATAAGCATCGCTGGTGGCGTAGTCGGGGCGTACAGCGTTTTGTCCAACACCGCTTAGCAATGATCGGAATGGCCATGCTGTTCCTATTGACCTTGGCTTGTATCATCGGCCCGTATCTGCTGCCTTATGATGAGCTCTACATTGACCTGCGCGCACGCTTTGCGCCGCCCTTGAGCGGCGACCATTATCTCGGCACCGACCCCTTGGGGCGTGACATCGCCGCGCGGCTGTTGATGGCCGGGCGCATTTCGCTGCTGGTGGGCTTCTTTGCCATGGTGTTGTCGACCGCAATTGGGACGGTCATTGGCGTCGTCGCGGGGTACTATGGCGGCAAAGTCAATTCGATCCTCATGCGTTTTGTGGATGCGTTCCTAGCCTTCCCCTCGATCTTCCTGCTGTTGGCTTTGGCCGCTTTCATCAATCCAAGCCCGGTGATGATCACAATCATTATCGCAGTTACCAGCTGGATGGAGATCGCGCGGATCGTCGAAGCTGAGGTAAAATCCCTGCGGGAACGTGACTTCGTCATGGCCGGACGGATGCTAGGCTTGCGCAATTCTCATATCATGTTCCGAGAGCTGCTGCCCAATATGGTGGGCCCCATCATCGTGGCAGCGACGCTGACCGTCGCCCGCGCGATCCTGCTTGAAGCCTATATCAGCTTCCTTGGCTATGGCATCCAGCCGCCGCTGCCAAGCTGGGGAAATATGCTCAATGGCGCGCAGCAATATCTCGCGACCGCCCCCTGGCTGGCCATCATCCCCGGCATCACGATCACCATCGCAGTCACCAGTTTTAACTTTATCGGCGATGGGCTGCGCGATGCCTTGGACGTGCGCAACGATCCTGCCTGACCAATTGGAGGCTCCTTTGACCTTTCTTGCTAACCTGGACCGCCCCCGGGCCGAAATGCTGCGGGCGAAGTTTGCGCAACAAATGCCTGAAGTCGCTGTTGCGATCGCGGATGAGCCTTATGATAAGGCCACCGTACGCTACATGCTGACCTGGCAGGTGCCGAGCGACATCAAGACAGCGTATCCCAATCTTGAGGTTATTTTCTCGCTTGGCGCAGGGGCGGATCAATTTGTGATGTCCGACGTGCCCGATGGCGTTCCTGTCGTACGATTGATTGATGACGGACTGACCTCAATGATGCAGGAATATGTGACAATGGCCATTCTTGCCTTGCACAGAGATTTGCAGGGCTACCTGGACAATCAACGCAACCAAAAGTGGGAACGCGTCTCGGTCCCGCCACTGCCCCGTGATCGCCGCGTGGGTGTCATGGGATTAGGGGAACTAGGCCGGGGTGCGCTTCGAGCTTTGGCACCTTTTGGGTTCTCTCTTTCTGGCTGGGCGCGCAGCGCGCATCAAATCGAGGGTGTCGAGACATTCCACGGAGAAGACGCTCTGCCCCGGTTTCTTGCGCAGACCGATATTTTGGTTTGTTTGCTGCCTTTGACCTCGGCGACCCGCGGCATTCTGAACAGCAACCTGTTCGAGCAGCTGCCCGATGACGCCGCGCTGGTGCATGTTGGGCGCGGCCAGCAATTGGATCATGCCGCGCTTACCAAAGCGCTCGACAGTGGCAAATTGCGCGCGGCGGTCATTGATGTCACCGCGCCAGAACCGCTGCCTGAGGGCCACCCTTTCTGGGATGATCCGCGTATCATCCTCACCCCGCACATCGCGTGCATCACGCGTTTGGAAACCAGCCTGCCTGGTATTTTTGATAATCTGAAGCGGCACCAAATGGGTCAGCCCTTGCAGGGCGTCGTCGACAAAACGCTAGGGTATTGAACCCTCTCAGAACGGAGCCTTCTCCATGCTGCAAAAAACATCCCTCAAGGCGCGGACCGGCGGACAGGTCCTTGTGGATCAGCTTTTGATCCATGGCGCCGACACCGCCTATTGCGTGCCCGGCGAAAGCTACCTTGAGGTGCTGGACGCGCTTCATGACGTGCAGGACCGTTTCAACTTGATCAACGCGCGGCACGAAGCCGGGGCCGCGAATATGGCCGAGACCTATGGCAAGCTCACGGGCAAACCCGGGATCTGCATGGTTACCCGTGGTCCCGGCGCCTGCCACGCGGCCATCGGCGTGCATATCGCGCGGCAAGACAGCACGCCGATGATCCTGCTCGTGGGCCAGATCGCCCGCGACACCACCGACCGCGAGGCCTTTCAAGAAATCGACTACCGTGCCATGTTCGGCCCCATCGCCAAATGGGCCACCCAGATCGACGACCCGGCGCGGGTGCCCGAATATATGGCCCGCGCCTTTCGCGTGGCGACCTCGGGCCGTCCCGGCCCGGTGGTGATCTCCCTGCCCGAAGACATGCTGACCGAGGTGGTTTCCGTGGCCGATGCCCGGCCCTATACGGCCACCTATGCGGGACTGTCGCCCGATAGCCTCGATATGCTCAAGACCGAGACCGCGCAGGCCGAACGGCCCCTGCTCCTGCTCGGCGGCTCTGGCTGGTCGGATGAGAGTGCGGCGGCCATCACACGCTTTGCCGAAGCCAACAAGATCCCCGTCACCACCTCCTTTCGGCGACAGGACATCGTGAACAACCTCTCGCCGGTCTATGCAGGCGATTTCGGCACCTCCACCGCGCCCAGCCTATACGCCCACCAGCGCGAGGCGGATCTGCTCATCGTGATCGGCGCGCGTTTGGGCGAGATGACGACCAAGACCTATACCACCATGCAATCGCCCAACCCCGAGACCCGTCTGGTGCATCTCTACCCGGAGGCGGATGAGATTGGCCGCGTCTATTCGCCGGACTTGGGCATCGCGGCAGCGCCCGTCGCTGTGGCCGCTGCCTTGGACGGCCTCGATCTGGGCCGGGCAGAGACATGGGGCGATTGGTGCGACACGCTACACGCCGATTACCTCACCGATACCGAAGCGCCGAATGGCGGGGAATGGGACCTCGACATGGGGGTGGCCCTTGCGCAACTGCGCGATGAGCTGCCCGACGACGTGGTGGTCACGCTCGACGCGGGCAACCACACCGGCTGGGCGCAGCGTTTCCTGCGCTTTGGCCGTCCGGGCCGGATCGTCGGCTCCACCTGCGGCGCGATGGGCTATTCCGTCCCTGCCGCTGTCGCAGCCTCGATCGCTGCGCCCGAGCGGCTGACGCTCTCCTTCGTCGGCGACGGTGGCTTTATGATGAGCGGCAATGAACTCGCCACCGCCGCGCAATATGGCGGGCGGCCCATCGTGCTGCTGTTCAACAACGGCATCTACGGCACCATTCGCATGCATCAGGAACGCGACCACCCGGAGCGTATCTCGGGCACCACCTTGCAGAACCAAGACTTCGTAAAGATGGCCGAAGGTCTGGGCGTCCATGCCGAACGGGTGACCAAGACCGAGGATTTCGCCGCCGCCTTCACCCGCGCCCGCGAGAGTGGCCGTCCGGCGCTGATCGAACTGGTGACCGACCCCGAGCAGATCTCGACCCGCACCACGATCAGCAAGCTGCGCGCCGCGGCTCAGAAAAAAGTCGACGCCGACCAGCGCTGAAGGATGACCCAGATGACGACCCTGACCGCGCCGCGCCGCGCAGATGATACGAAGGCGCAAGACCACACCGCCTTGCTCGATGCGCTGCGCGATGCCATCGGCCCTGCCCATGTGGTGACCGACGCCAAGGATTTCGACGCGCGGCTGATCGAAGACCGCGGGCTGCGGCGCGGCACAGCGGTGGCGCTGATCCGCCCCGGCTCAACCGAAGAGGTCGCCGCCTGCATGCGTCTGTGCCACGCAGCCGAGGTGCCGGTCACACCGCAGGGCGGCAACACCGGCCTCGCGGGGGGCGGGGTGCCCGATGGCGGCATTCTCCTCACGACCGACCGGCTGAACCGTATCCGCGCGGTCGATCCGACCAATGCCACGATGACGGTCGAGGCGGGCTGCATCCTCGCCAATATCCAAGCGGCGGCGGATGAGGTCGACGCGCTTTTCCCGCTCTCGCTCGCCTCCGAAGGGTCTTGCCAGATCGGCGGCAACCTTTCGACCAACGCGGGCGGGACGGCGGTGCTGCGCTATGGCAATACCCGCGACCTCGTGCTGGGGATCGAAGCGGTGCTGCCCGATGGCCGGGTGCTGAATGACCTGAACGGCCTGCGGAAAAACAACACCGGTTTTGACCTCAAACACCTCTTTATCGGCGCCGAAGGCACGCTTGGCATCATCACCGCGGCGGTGATCAAGCTCTTTCCCAAACCCACCGCACGCGCAACCGCGCTGGTGGCCTGCACCGGCCCCGACCCGGCACTCGCGCTCTATGCGCGGCTGCGCGGCCAGACCGCGGACACGCTTTCGACATTCGAGTATATCGACCGGCTGGGCCTGCAAATGGTGATCGACCATGCGCCCGGCTGTAGCGATCCGATGGCCGAGGCGCATCCCGCCTATTGCCTGATCGAACTCACCGGCAATGGCGCGCAGACGAACCTCGACGCCCGGCTAGAAACTGCATTGGAAACGGCTTTCAAAGCGGAGGAGATCGTCGACGCCGTGATCGGCGCGTCGGAGGCGCAGAAAGACGCGCTGTGGGCGCTGCGAGAGAACCTGTCAGAGGCGCAGAAACCCGAAGGCGCGTCGATCAAACATGACGTTTCGGTCCCGGTGTCCCGCGTCGCGGATTTCATCAACACTGCGACCGAGGCTTGCATTGACCATATGCCCGGCTTACGCCCCTGCCCCTTTGGCCATTTCGGCGATGGAAACCTGCATTTCAACCTCTCCCGCCCTGTTGATATGGGGGACGCTGATTTTCTCGCTGAATATGGCGCTTTCAACCGGATCGTACATGACATCGTGCATGAAATGGGCGGTTCATTTTCAGCGGAACACGGCATTGGCACCTTCAAACGGGCCGAGCTGCGCCGGTATAAAGACCCGGTCGCACTGGAGTTGATGGGCCAAATCAAAGCAGCCTTGGACCCAGGCCAATTGATGAACCCGGGCAAGGTGCTTTGACCGCTTAACCGCGCCCCGCGAAAGGCATTTTGGTGGCCATAACGGTGACGAACATGGCGTTCGAGTCGAGCGACAGCTTCGCCATGTAAGACAGCGTTTCGGCCACGTCGTTCACATCCATGCGCGGCTCCGAGATGCGACTGCCATTGGGCTGAAGGACGCCTTCTGTCATCCGCTCGGTCATCTCACTCGCCGCATTGCCGATGTCGATCTGCCCGCAAGCAATGTCATGCGCACGGCCGTCGAGTGACAACGCGCGGGTGAGCCCGGTGATCGCATGTTTTGTCGCCGTATAGGGCACCGACAACGGGCGCGGCACATGGGCGCTGATTGAGCCGTTGTTGATGATCCGCCCGCCCTTTGGACTTTGCCGCTTCATCATTGCAAATGCAGCACGGGCACAGAGGAAAGACCCGGTCAGATTGGTCGCGACGATGTCATTCCAATCCGCCATGCTAAGGGCGTCCAACTCTACCGCGGGGCCATTGCGCCCAGCATTGTTGAACAACAGGTCCAGCCGACCAAAGGTTGTCTCCACCCGATCGAAAAGCGCTGCGACGTCGGCCTCCATCCCCACATCCGCGGCAACGGCGATATGCCCTTTCCCTTCGAGCGTCGCGCAGGCCGCGTCAATCTTGTCCTGTCCGCGCCCGGCCAAAACGACGGTGAAACCATCCCGTGCGAGCCGTTGCGCACAGGCTAGCCCCACGCCGCTGCCAGCGCCCGTAATCAGTGCAGTTTTTTGTACCATTCCAATAATCCATTCGGTTCAATCACTTCGAGAATAATACGAAAATTACTGTATAGGACCACTCGAACTCAGGGTTTTTGCATTCTCCAGTTGACGTGCCACCGGCACGTCAACTTGCAATCTCAATGAGCTTACACATCAGAAAACCGACACTCGGCCTTCTAATGTGTAAGAACCCGCGACAAAAAGCTTTGCGTGCGTTCATTCTGGGGCGCATCAAACACCGCTTCTGGCGTCCCCTGCTCCACGATTTCGCCCTTATGAATATAGATTACCCGGTCCGCGACTTCGCGCGCGAAGTTCATTTCGTGGGTGACAATCACCATGGTCATGCCGTCGCGGGCTAATTCACGCATGGCGTCCAGAACCTCCCCGATCATCTCGGGGTCAAGCGCTGATGTGGGTTCATCAAACAACATCAAGCGCGGCTCCATCGCCAAGGCGCGTGCGAGTGCTACGCGCTGCTGCTGTCCGCCGGAAAGCTGACTGGGGTATTTTTCGGCTTGATCTGCGATGCCCACACGTTCCAACAGCCGGTGTGCCGTCTTCGTTGCCTCAGCACGGCTAGCGTGACGAACCTTAGTAGGAGCGAGAGTAATATTGTCGATCACGCTGAGGTGCGGAAATAGGTTGAATTGCTGGAATACCATCCCGACCTCGGTGCGGACTTGTTGCAGCTCGCGGCTGGATTTTCCATCCGGTTTTAGCACTTTGCCGTCAACCTCAAGATGGCCTTTTTGATATTCCTCTAGCCCGTTAATACAGCGAATAAGTGTCGATTTCCCTGAGCCACTTGCGCCAATGATAACCACCACCTCGCCGGAGGTGACGGTGAGATCCACGTCTTTCAGGACATGCAATGACCCAAAATGCTTGTTCAGCTTTTCCATGCGCACGATAGGTGCGGTGTCAGTATCAGGGGTTTTGTTGCTTTGTTCGCTCATTGGCCCACCAGCCCCTTTCGCTCCAGTAGCCGCAGCAGCAGTGACAGCGTCAATGTGATCGCCAGGTACAATAACGCGACCATCAGGTAGACCTCCAGCGCGCGGAAGGTTGTTGCGATATAAATTTGCCCCTGTCGAACCAGTTCTCCGACACCGATCACCGCAAAAAGAGATGTATCTTTGATGCTGATGATCCCTTGATTGCCAAGCGCAGGGATCATGCGACGGAACCCTTGAGGCCAAATGATATAGCGGAATGTCTGAGTCCTGGACAGCCCAAGTGACAGGCCCGCTTCGCGCTGACCGCGCTCGATGGACTGCACGCCGCCGCGCACGACCTCGGAGATATAAGCTCCGGAGTTGACAGCGATAGCTGCAATACCGGCGGTGATCGCGTCAATCGGCCCGCCTAGAAGCTGTGGCAGCCCGTAGAAAATGAACAATACCTGCACAAGCACCGGGGTGCCGCGAAAAACCTCGATGTAGACAATGGCAGGCCAACGTAGCCAAGAAGCAGAGCTTAGCCGCAAAAGTCCGAAGAACATGCCGATCACGAACCCGATGGCCAACCCCCCGAACGAGATCAGCAACGTATAGGGTACACCGGCCAATAGATAAGGGATCGAGTCAAGGGCGGCCTGCCAGTTGAATTCGAATGAGCCGTTCACAGGCGTCGCTCCATCATAAAATAGTGCCTTCCCGAAGATCTACATCGGGAAGGCGAAAAATAACACGGTCACCGTTTTCGCAGAATGGGCACCGTGGATTCAACGAAATCACTTGCTTTCGGAAGTACCGAAATACTTACTATGGATTTCGTCGTAGGTACCATCCTCACGCATTTCGGCCAACGCTTCGTTAACCGGCTCACGCAACTCGCTGTCTTTGGCAAAAGCAATTCCGTACTGCTGCCCTTCATACAGCGGGCCGACGACTTTCACTCGGCCTTCGCCCCGGGTTTTTGCGAAATAGCCTACGTTTGGCGCGTCATAAAATACGGCGTCTACACTGCCACCCATAAGGGCCAGATACATGTCGCTGGACCCTGGATAGGGCGTGATCGTGGCTTCATCGCCAAATTTCTCGGTCAGGAAGTCAAAGCTGGTCGAGCCGATTTTTGTGCCGATCTTCATGCCCTTAAGATCGTCGAGGTCTTCGACTTCGTCATTGTTGGAACTGATGAGAATTTGCAGACCGCTATCGTAATAAGGGTCTGAGAAATCGACAATCTTTTCACGTTCATCGGTGATCGTGATGCCGGCAATCGCGATGTCCACGCTTCCGGTCTGGACGGCCGGAATGATCCCGTTGAAGTCCATAGTGTTAATGTCGACCTCAAATCCTGAACGTTTGGCCAGTTCTCGGATCATGTCCATGTCAAAACCGGTCATTTCGCCGGTCTCTTGGTCCATCATTTCAAACGGGACAAAGCTGGGGTCAGTCGCTACTTTGGCGGTCTCTGCCTGAGCTACGCCACTCAATGCGAAGCTGACGCCTAGCCAGCCTACCAGCGCGACCTTCTTGAGTTCATTGGCCATTTGATCCTCCATTTATGCAATAAAAGCCGTAGGTTACTGATCGTTCTTATTGTTAAGTGAACGATGACGGCTCTGTTATGGGACGTCAAGGCGATTTTTCCTGCCAGCCAACCTAGGGTCAGGACCCATTGATTTCCTGTTAAGGGCATGTTTCACGGCTCGGAAAAACGAGCGGTGAACATGTCTGATCTTTTCTGGTTGAGCGATGCGCAGATGGCGCGTCTTGAGCCCTATTTCCCCAAGTCCCACGGTAAGCCACGCGTCGATGATCGGCGTGTGTTGAGTGGCATTATTTTCATCAACCGCAATGGGTTGCGTTGGCGCGACGCACCGGCGGAATACGGGCCGCACAAGACGCTCTACAACCGTTGGAAACGTTGGAGCGACAGGGGCATCTTTGCCCGGATGATGGCCGGTCTGGCCGCCGGGCACGGCGAGAAGAAGACGGTCATGATCGACGCGACCTATCTCAAAGCCCACCGAACAGCGACCAGTATGGGCGTGAAAAAGGGGGGCGTGGACGCCTGATCGGTCGCACCAAAGGCGGCATGAACACCAAACTGCACGCCATTTGCGACAGCCAAGGTCGCCCTCTTAATCTGTTTGTAACGGCCGGTCAGGTCAGCGACTACATTGGCGCACGGGCTTTGCTGAGCCGCCTGCCGAACGTCGATTGGCTGCTTGGCGACAGGGGCTATGACGCCGATTGGTTCCGAGAAGCGTTAAAAGACAAAGGGATAAGCGCCTGCATCCCGGGTCGAAAACAGCGCAAGAACACCGTGAAATACGACAAGCGGCGCTACAAACGACGCAACCGCATCGAGATCATGTTCGGCAGGCTCAAGGATTGGCGGCGCGTGGCAACCCGATACGACAGGTGCCCAAAGGTCTTCCTGTCAGCCATCGCTCTCGCCGCCATCGTCATCTACTGGCTTTGAAACTCAATGAGTCCTGACCCTAAGACGACCTGAATGTCGGCACGTCCAAGAGCTTTTGCCACCTCCAGCCCCGCGAAACCGGCTCCTATGATCACCACGCGGGCGGGGCTGTTTTAGACGAGAGCGGCTGCATAAATAGTACTCCTTGTAAAAATATCTAAAGCGGTGAGTTCTGCGGCATAACAACGGTGTCGCCCTTAGCGAGGATGACCCGAAACTGTTTTCGGGATCATCATAAGTTTTAGTATTCCGGTAGCCTCCCTCAACCAATCGCACCGCACCAGAAGGTATCCGCTCGCATTTCGCTCCAATTAAGCTCAAGGGATACTGCAGGATCAAGGCTATCTGCTACAAACGGCTTTAACGTTGAAATAAAATAACAAAGATTGTCATCCTTGTTTTCGGTCCCAGCCTTTTTTTACCGCGACGACTTACTGATGCTACTAGGTTTTCTCGGCACCGTAATTGCGATCACGCTCCTCAATGCTGCCAAGTTCAGCCGGTAGCGTATTCCATCCCTATGGTGGCGATGCGCTCCCCCTGCGGCGTTCGACGCCACCAATGATGCGTGGTCAATTCATCTGGACCAGGCCGAAGCTATTGCCGTCGCCTGATGTTGCGCATGATGAACCGGTTCTTGGGCAGGGATGGCAGCTCTCCCGAGGCCAGCTCCGAACCCTGATCCGGCACATCGTAATTGATCTCATTTACGAGATATCTGCAGAATACCTTCATCTGGCTGATCGCGATCCACTCGCCTGGACAACGGTGGTTCGTGTAGTGGTCGCCACCGCCCTGGGGAATGAAATTATATGGGTTTTCGTCCCAACTTTGAAACCGTTCGGGCAGGAACTCAAGCGGCGCATCCCATGAACGCGGATCGGTGTTCGTGCCGTAAAGATCGAGCAGAACCCTGCGCCCTTCCGGAAAATGATATCCTCGCCACTCGAAAGCACTTCTGACTCGTGCCGCGACCGCAGGAAAGAATGGGTAGAGGCGGCGAACCTCCTGAACGAAGGGTTCGAGCAAGCCTTCGTCATCCCGCAGTTTCTCTTGCCATTGGGAATACCTGTACAGAGCGTGGGCCGTCTGAACTACGAATACCGACACCGCCACGGTCGGACGCAAGATGTTTAGCAGCTCCACTGCGGCAACCTTTGAGTTCAGCAGCTCCCCGTTTAAATCTCTCCATGTCGCGATAACATGAAGGGCGCTTTCCTGCGTTGGCTGAAGCTTGCCATCGCGAACCTGTTGGATCATCCCTGCTGCCCATTTTTCTAGGCGGTGACGCGCCCGCCGTGCTGCCCAATGTTTCGGGCCAACCGCCCCCGCTTGCTGGAAAAGCGCTGTAAGCTGCGCTGTTCGGGTCGATACCTCCGTCTCAGGAAGTGGCACCCCGGCCCAAGTGCAGACAACTCTCGTAAGCAGTTCACGCACTTCGTCGTAGAGCACGATTTCATCCCTCACTTCCCAGCCCGGTGCAAAGCTGTCTAGCATGTGAACCGACATGCCTTCGAGAGCGGCGATCCGCTCGGTTCCCATGAGCGACATGAACATCTTTTTGCGGTGTTGGTGGGTCGCGCCATCTAATCCCTGAACACCGCCCTTGCCGAGTAGCGTTTTCTGAATACGACCAGGCATCGAGTTTGTGCGGATCAGCCGGTTTTCTCGATAAAAGACTTCGGCGGCCGCAGCTCCAGTTATGCAAATCGTCTTTTGAAGGAGGATGCGAGTTTCAAAAAGGTCTGCGTCAAGATCACGGCAGGTCTTCGAGATGAACCCGTAAGGATTGCGAAACAGAGCGAGCGTGCTGTCAAAGCCCCTCGCGGATGGTATATCGGACATGGGTTGGACCTCCGTTGAGTTTTTCCTCGCATTAACCCTGAGCAGGCTCGTTATTTGCTGAGCACAAGCTTCACCAGAACAGGAGGACCGCGCCGCAGAAGTTCGTCACGTCCGCGAGATTGAAGGACGGCGCCAGGTATGACCATAGCCCTTTTGGAAAAATATGAATGCCATTCTCAATGTGAACGTACAATGTGTTGGGGCGTGCGATTTATTGTAGGGTTCTAATAGTCGATATTGCCGATGCTATTGTGCTGCATCAATGGCGACTTCTACCTAGACGCCTTCTGCAAAAGCTCAATCAGCTCGTCGAACTTTGCTCTCTGCTCATCAGGGTCGCCGCTCTCGATGGCAGAGGCGACACAATGTTCCGCGTGGTTTTCGAGGACCAGCCGCTCGACCCCGAGCAAGGCCGACCGGATCGCAGCCGTTTGCGCCAGAATATCCATACAGTAGCGGTCCGCTTCGACCATCTTGGCCACGCCACGCACCTGGCCCTCCAATCGGGCAAGGCGATCCAACGTCTTCTGTTTGTTCTGCTTCATATTCGCTCCATGGAACCATTTTGGCGACACGCAGGTTTAGATACCTACAGGGGGTATAGGGCAACTTTGAGTAGGAAAAGCTGGTTCCATATGACAGATGAAAGCGAAAAACACGAGAGCGGCGGCATGGGCTACGGCCGTTTCGCGGCGATGATCGCGACATCGACGGTCGTCATGTTCGGGCTAATGTATCTCAACACCTACCTCGTCAGCCATGTTTTCTGGTCGGAAACACGCGTCTATATGGCTCTACTGATGGGCGCGACCATGGCGATTATCATGCTCGCCTTTATGCTGAAGATGTATCCCAGCAAGAAGGCCAACATCGCGATCTTCGTAGGTGCCGCCGTTGCTTTCGCGACGTCGCTTTGGCTGGTGCGCAGCCAAGTGACAGTTGGCGACACCAGCTATATGCGGGCGATGATTCCGCACCATTCCATCGCCATCATGACATCAAGCCGTGCGGATGTTTCGGACCCGCGGGTGCGCAAACTGGCCGATGAGATCATCTACGCCCAGGATAAGGAAATTGCCGAGATGCGGTATCTCACCACCGACATTGAAGCGCAGGGCGACGCGGGGGATCGAAACGAAAGCGGCCCGGGCGAGATCGTCTCGCTGGATGAGGCGCTCTCGACAGCCGAAGTCGCGACCCTCGACCCGCAGTTCCTGAAGGAGGCCTATATCGCAAAGCTCTTCCCGAATGGCGCCGCCTGCACCTTTACCTATACGGAAACCAGCCCACCCGTGCTGGCGATTGGCGATGATGGTGCGGCACTGCTCCGCCTCTCCGGCGATCTGCTGCGGCTTGACGTTAAGGATGCCGATACGATCGCCTCCGGCCCCGCGCTAACGGCCGAGGGTATGGCGCTGCTTTTGCGGGCGCCTGAAGGCGAGGGTCTTCTCGACGCGACTGCCGGGCCACAGGAGGCTGACCTAATCCTCGAACTCGATGCCGGTCTGCGCGCCGGATACCGCGGCTTTTACGGCTGCAATGCCTGATAGGAAAGGACGCTACCGATGACAGATATCCAAATCGACGGCCCCAGCACGGCCCGCGACAAAAGTCACGGCAAGAACAAGACCGCTTCACTTTACCGAATGGCAATGCCGGGACACCTCTGTCCCTTCGGCCTCAAGTCGAAGGCCCTATTGGAACGCAAGGGCTATGAAGTTGACGATAACCTATTGACCACGCGCGGCGAGGTTGACGCCTACATGGATGCTCACGGAGTCGAAACGACGCCGCAAACCTTCATTGGAGGCGAGCGGATCGGTGGCTTTACCGACCTCAAAAAGCATTTCGGCTATCGCGTTCTCGGCAAAGACGAAACGACCTACGTGCCGATCATTGCAATCTTCGGATCGACGTTACTAATGGCGTTGGCAATCGTTTTGAACCTCTACGATGGGTTTCCAGTCCTAACGCTCTTGAAATGGTTCTTCGCAATCTCGATGGTCGCTTTGGCTATTCAGAAACTGCAAGATGTGGGCGGGTTCGTGAACGGGTTCTTGGGCTATGACCTCTTGGCGCGTAAATACGTGCCCTATGGCTATATCTATCCCTTTGCTGAGCTTTGGGCCGGCGTCGGCATGATGGCATTGATCGGCACCGGCAGTGCGCTGATCTGGCTCGTAGCACCGGCCGGCATCTTTATCGGCTCCATTGGCGCGGTCAGCGTCATCAAAGCGGCCTATGTCGAAAAGCGCGACCTAAAATGTGCCTGCGTCGGCGGCGGCTCAAATGTGCGCCTAGGGTTTATCTCGCTGACAGAGAACTTGGTAATGTTCGGCATGGGGATCTGGATGCTTGGCGTATGGTTTGTAGGAACCTAAAGAACTGCTTTTGATCGTAGTTCTGAAAGCAACCGTTCGGGTATAAATACTGGTTCGGTCGACAGACCCCCGCGGGCCATCGAGCCTACACTCGGCTCCAGGGGCGTGGCCGATGGATGCGAATACGAACGTCTCTTCGACCGGACACGGTGAGGGCATCGCCACTGCAAGTGGATTCCATATTCGCCAATCGACACCCTGTCCGTTGCGGTTAAGGGGGATTCATCAGATTAAGATCCGCAATAACCGGAAGGTGGTCCGACGCATGCCGGGCCGCGGGATCCGTCCAACAGCGTTGCAAAATCGACCTGGGACGGCAATATATACGGTCCAGCGACAGAATAGGCCGATTTGCAGGGAACGTCCGCAGGTGGCTATGCCCGGGGAACTGTCTGTCCAAGACCCGTCGCACCGCACTTCTGGCGATCCAATCGTTCAGATCGCCCATCAGCACCGAACGTTCACCCCCGTTCTTGACGATCTGCACCAGCTTCTCGGCTTGTTGCAGCCTTTCGCGGAAGCTCAAACCCAGATGAGCGGCCACGACTTGCAGCGGCCCCAGAGGTGTTTCCAGTATCGTTTCTATCGCGAGGCGAGGTTCGCGGCGCTTGTAGGAAATGTCATGATAGCGGGCCACCGCCATTGGCCAGTGGCTTATCACCGCATGGCCATAGTCGCCGTCAGGGGCGCGGATCAGACGGGTCGCATAGCTGTTGCCGCCAAGCTCCTCGCCGAGGAAGTCGAAGGCGTCGGGCACAGCCGACGTCTGCCCACGAGAGTCAATTTCCTGCAGTGCGATAATATGCGGTTCATGGCGTTGAACCAGATCCACGACACGCTGCAGATCGCGGCGCCGGTCCGGGCCGCGGCCGCCATGAATGTTCCACGTCATCACCCGAATGGATTGGGCAAGGTCATCATTCATATGCGAGCCGCCCCTTTGGCACTCCCATCAAAAAGAAACGCGCAGGAAGCAAACCCCTGTACCGGCTCTGGATCGAAAACCCGGCACGAAGCGTTAAATCGCCATGACACATGAAGAAAACCTGAAGACGCCAGAAGATACGCCATCCTCGAAAGTGGACGATGGGCAAAAGTCCAAGACGCGCCGATGGCTTGGCTATGCCATCGGCGTCGCTGTCTTCGCACTGGCGCTCTATCTGCTCTATCGGGCGTTGTCGCGCTACGACTGGCCCGAACTCGTCGCGGCCGTTACGGCAGTGTCCGGGGCGCATATGCTGGCCGCCTTGGGCTTCGCGGCGCTGAGCTATCTTACCTTGACCGGGTTTGACTGGCTGGCCCTGCGGTATGTCAATCGTCCGCTGGCCTACCGCAAAGTTGCGCTCGCCTCCTTTACCAGCCTGTCGATCGGCCATTCCCTGGGGTTGGCCGCCCTGTCGAGCGGCGCGATCCGCTATCGCTACTATAGCCGCTGGGGACTTGCCCGCGCCGATATCGCCAAACTGATCGTTTTCTGTGGGGTGACCGTCGGGCTGGGGCTTGCGATCCTCGGGGGCGCCGCGCTGCTCGTGGCGCCGGAAATCGCGATAAATGCCTTGGGACTGAGCCCCGCCGTGGCGCGGCTGATCGCGCTGGTGACGCTTGCTTGCCCGGTTGTGTATCTCTTGATGGCGGCTTTCGCCACGGGCGCGATCAAGATCCGCGGGCACAGGCTCGAGATGCCCAAGCTCAGGTTGGCGGTGGCGCAATGTGTTATCGGGCCGGTGAATTTTGCTTTTGTTGCCGCAGCATTGCATCAGACTGTACTTTCCGTGGCCGAGATCAGTTATTTCCCCATCGTGGCCGCCTATGTCAGCGCGAATGTTGCCACCATCGTTAGTCATGTGCCCGGCGGCCTGGGGGTGATCGAAGCGGTGTTGACCTATCTGCTCCCCGGTGAGGGGCTGATCGGCGCGATCCTCGTGTTTCGGTTCGTCTATTTTCTCATCCCCTTGTGTATCGGGTTGGTGGTCCTGGGGAGTTCCGAGCTCTTCTTCGCGCGCGTCCGGCCAAGCCGGGTCAACCGGGACCAGAGCGCTTGAATCCCGCCAAGAAATGGCAGGGGCCGTTCGGGGTCCAGTAGGAAGGTGCCGGGAAAGGGGCGTGTCCTTCCGGGGCCGACGTCGAGAGGTTCTAGGCTCTTGCAATCGCACAGCAGCCCGTTGATGACCTCCGGTAGCACCTTTCCAGACTGAGAGGATTGCCGCAGCGTCTCGGGCGCAACACCCAGATGCTCCCCTAGGAGGGTGTTTCGCACCTGCCGGATCGTCTCGCGTGCTTTCCGGGACTGGGCGATTAGGGTCACGTCGCATTCGGTATCCAGACCCACCGACCGGTTGTTGAGGTTCGCCGACCCAATACGCAGATATTGGTCATCAATAATCATTACCTTGGAATGAATGAGCAGCCGGTGCCGGTCATCATCGCCGGTGACGGGACAATAGACATGAAGACGGTTGTAGCGGTCGACCGCTTTTAACCGGCGCAGCAGACGCTCCCGGTTCGCGCCCATGATAAAGCGTTCCACAATGCCATTGGCAACAAGCGTACAAATGACGACAATCTGGGGCCCGTCGGGCTGCGCAAGCAATTGCTTGAGCTTTCTCCCCATGCGACGCCCCGTGAAATATTGCGCTTCGATATAGATCGTATCCTTTGCCGCCCCCAGCAGATCTTCGGTCAACTGAGCGGTCTCCTCCACACTCTTCTGAGCGCCAAAGCCGGGTCTAGTTCGCGAAACCGCAACGCTGATATTCGTGAAGTCCGGGGCCACTGAGGCGGGCCAGCGGTCTTTTGCAGGCCGGGCAGCCAACAGCTCCCCGGTTGCATCATACCAGCGCGAATGCGCAACCTTGCAGAGTTCACCGACGACGGGCCCGTCCAAAACCATTTGCACATCATGCACCGGCTCATAGGGCGTGCCATCAGCATCCCTTCGCAGCGGCTCGTCCAATGAATGCCCGGGCTTGTCCCAGCGGGCAACCGTCAGGTCCATCCCGCCGACAAAGGCCACCGTGTCATCAACGATGACGATTTTCTGATGGTGAGAAGCATATATGGGATGATGCGTGTCGAGTTTCAGGTGGATACGCTCATGGTCCGCCCATTCCGCACCCCGAAGCAGAGGCAGGGTCGCACTTGGTGTATGAACCGTCGCCAGGCTCCAGATCAGAATGCGAACGTGGAGTTCTGGGCGCTGTTCGACCAATCCGCGCAGCATATCCCCCAAGGAGGAGGCGTGCGGTCCATCCTGGGGGCGGAGTTGAATACTGGCATCAAAATCCCAGCCGATAATTGTGATCGAGCGTTCGGCCCGCGTTGAAACGTCGTGCAACGCCGCGAAATAAGAGGCGCCGTCGATCAATATTGTCGCACGGTTCGCGGCTGATATGGCACAGCAGTTCCGGCCGGGTGAGACTACAGGGCACGCCTCTGCGGCGGGGGCCTCCGTGACATTACACAATGGCTGTTCGTCCATTTATCATTCCGTTCGAAGATAAGCGCATCTGCTAAAACCTTTCCTGTACCAACAAGTTAGGGTGATGCGGCTCCTCCATATCCTTTGGCAAGTCGTTGTCTTATATAGAACCATTCCCGCAGAGAGATGTTCCGGCATATTCCAAAAGCGAGAAAATAAGAGGTCAGAGGCGATACCCACGAAGGCCGCATTCTCGTCTGGCTTAACCCGTGGCGTTTGAGGCCGGTTCTTTGTTCGTTCAGATTTGAGGCGATGAAGGCACGTCGCATGCGGAATCTGTCGCGGTGTGGGCAGAAGTCAGACGACCTACGTGTGCCTTCAGGAGGAGGTATCCACCCCCATCAGTTCTCAGTGACAATCAACAACGCGGTTATGCAAAGTCTGCTTCCGCTTCCCCTACAGACTTTGGCCGCCTGCTTCCGACTAAACCTGGCGGAAAGGGTGCCGTCCCCCCGGTAAACTGATCAAACGGAAATCGCGCTTCAACGTGAGTTCACACGGGCGCGTGCGCTATCTTCGAGTGCGACTCCTATTAGAGAGCAGTAGGTTATCTAACAGGAGGAATCGGTATGGGAGCCGTTTACAAACGACCGGCATGCCAGCTTGGAAACTTAGGTAGTTAACGTGACAACCTCAATAAATCTATTCTTGGTTTCCAGCGGTGGGATCATCCTCAAATCGCTCAGGCTGATCGGCATTCAGCTCTGCCGGGTCAGCGCTGAGGGCGGCTGTCTCAGGTGTGGACGCGCGCGCCAAGGGCTTTGCTTGGAAGGCAACTTTGTCTTTCGACGCAACTGCTGGGGCGATCCGGAGGCGCAAGAGCGCGAATAGGATCAACGACAAATGCACGGACCCCGTGACCGCAAAAAGCACAGATGCGCCAAACCTGGTCATCGCGAACCCGGCCACTGTGGGCCCGATGATTGAGCCGATGCCAAATATGAGAAGCAGCCCGCCGCTAACCTGAATGAAGGACCCCGGTTCAGCATGGTCGTTCGCATGCGCCACTATGATGGGATACATGGCAAAGACCGTCGCGCCAAATAGCGCTGACATAGCCAGCGCAAGTGCCGGCGAAGGCAGGGCGATCCAGAGAAAAAGAACGTCTGCGAGAATGGCGAATATGGTAACCGCAATGAGAACCTTCCGGCGATCAAATCGGTCCGATGCGATCCCCACCGGGATCTGAGACGCCGCTCCCGCCAGGATCGGGATGCTCGCGAACAGGGCGATTTCGTTCAGCGACATTCCGATGCGCGCGCCATAGACCGCCGCCAAAGTGCCGAAAGAGGCATTGGAGACCCCAACCATTAAGACGGCGAAGACAGCGATGGGTGAGTTCTTCCATAGCTTGATTAGGTCGAGTTTGGCCTGTGTCAGTGGCCTAGGTGTCGTCGTCGCACTCATAGCGGTCGGAAGCAAAGCAAGACAGTAGACCATGGCCGCGAGCACGAAAAAGATATACCCGTTGCTATCCCCCAAAGTCAGCACCATCTGACCGGCGGTTGTCGCCGCCAGATTGACCATCGTGTAAATGCCAAAGACCCGTCCGCGGGATTTCGCGTCCGCGCGCTCGTTCAACCAGCTTTCCACGATCATGGCGGCACCGGCAAAGCAAAAGCCGGAAAGTGCCCGCACTGGGATCCAGACCCATGGTGTGATCAGAACGAGTGAGAGAAGCACGGCAATCGCTGCAATTGCACACATGGCCCCAAAAGCGCGTATATGTCCGACACGAGCCACCAAAGCAGGGGTACGCAAACATCCCGCAACGTAGCCGACCGCCCAGCCCGTCCCCAGCAAGCCCAAAGACGCCGCCGTAAAGCCTTCGGCTTCGCCTCGGATCGGCAAAATCAGGCTGTTTACGCCTCCCGCGAACAGGAGAAAGGATGACCCCATCAGCAGGGCAGTTAAAGGAAGAAGGTTTCTGATCATAGCGTCTAGATACCTTGCACGCCCACTGTTTCAAACTGATACTGTCTGGCGACGTATTTTTCGCAATCCGTCTTTGCCGGCCTATCTGGCTGGTAGAGGGCCGCTTTGTTCAGGGAGCGGGTCCGTTGTCGCGACGAAATCAGTGACAGGCTATGGTAGATTCAGGAAATTCTGATCGGGAGGAACTGCATGGGAGAAAAAGAGGGTGATGAGCGCTCCAACTTTGACCCTAACTCGGCCACCCGCGGCAACCTTCAGCGCGAGATTGATCATCTGAACCGTGAACTTCGTGCCTTTGTCGCGGTGGCTTTGCGACATGGGCTGCGGGATTATTGTGAGACACGACATCCAAAACTGACGGCCGAACTCGATCAAACCGATTCTCACTCGCGACGCCGCGCAAAACAAAAATATGACAGAGTTCTCGCGCGGATCACAAATGTCCCGGGGCTCTGCGGTAGCCCTGGCGATACCGCGGAGCGTACCTATTATCGCAATGCCGAAGACAACGTCGCCTATATCGAGCATGCACTCAAAAACAAAAGATTTATCCTAGGGGGCATCTGGGTCGCGCCTCGATACCGTGGCAAAGGATATGCTCATAATATTCTCCGGGTTTTGGTCGAGGCCGCAGACGATGCTGACCTCGGCATTGAGCTGTACCACGAGCCGTTTGGCGAGGAGGGGCTGCGAACGGAGGAGTTGGAGGCCTTTTACAACCGGCACGGTTTCGCGCGGCATGACACGGCGCCTGGCGGGTTGGTTCGGCTCCCACGGTCTCCACTTGATCTTTATACGAGCAGCTGAAGTTGGACGTGGTTCTAATTTGCTGGGACGATCAGACAGCTGCCTCTGCGCGATCGTTGCGCCACTTAAAGGCGCCGATCCTGCATAAGTGGGAGGAAAATTATGTTCTTGAACTACCGAGGGAACCGGTAAGATGTATCGGAGCACTAGATCCTGATGATGACCTGCTCCCGAAACCAAGCGGGTTGCTCCGCGGCTTCAGAAACCGAGCCTTCGGGCATTCCTTAAAGAGGGTCGAGCGCGAGGATGAAAAGGTTCACCGCTTATAATGTAGAAATTTTATTAGATGTATCATCTACTGGCCTGTAGACGACGCCCATATCTCGTGAACACTGTTGAAGCGATAGTACCCGGGGCGTTCTGAGACACCCTGATCTTGCTGTGCCTCGGTCGAGTTTGGCGGAATGAGGATTGAATCCGTATGGCAAGAAGTTTGGGCAACCATCATCAGTGAATTTTCGATATTCCCGACTTGTCGACCATGACGCGTATAACGCTGCGTTCGGTGTTGGCGGCGTTTCTGGGCGGGCTGCTTGGCTATGAACGCGAACTCAAGGCGCGAAGTGCCGGGGTGCGCAGCCATATGCTAGTGGCTGTAGGTGCGGCACTCTTCGTGATCGGCCCATTGCAGATTGGCATGCCCACACCAGACATGTCACGTGTTCTGCAAGGTATCATCCAGGGCATTGGTTTTTTTGGGTGCAGGAGCGATCATTATTCGCGCAGCAGAACAAAAGGTCCAAGGATTGACGACCGCTGCAAACATTTGGGCTACGACTGGGATTGGCATCGTTGCAGGACTCGGTCTGGAGGCAACTGCAGTCCTGGCGACAGTGATCGTGCTCATCAACCTAGCCGTTATCCCGCGCATCCTACCGTCGTCGGTCAGGTCCAACGAGGCCCAAAAATACTAAACGGAATGGGTTTAAATTGGTCATACGTTGTGGCCTATTAATTCAAACAGAGTGTGCTTACCACGATGCGTATCTGGTTTCATTTACCTAGGGTAATCTCAATGCATGACGGCTTCCGCTCCGACTGCAACTGACATTGCGACGAAAACCGTTAAGACTCTCGCCGCCAGCCCTATGCCAACTCCGGCAAGCACAACCAGACCGTCTCGCTCAATGAAGCCGATACCAGCGACGAAGAGCGCAATAGCAGGAAACCACCCGCTGAGCGGCAAAGGCACAAACAGTGCTAAAGCGATGCACAAGAGTACCATTCCGAGCAGCCGCTCGGTCGTAGGTTGAAATACGACTTGGAGACGCGGCTGAGTCAGGCGCTCAAGGGGCTTGGAAATAGGACGCTAACGTAGCACTGTGCGGCGCAGCGCGGAACGCGACAGTGTCCGCTTTGCGATCCAAGACGGCAGCCAAATATAAGAACAACCAAGCCCCAGTTGACCACTAAAGAAAACCAAGGGGAAGGCCGTCACCAGCGTAGCGCCGGGGGGGCAGTGGCAACAGGTTAATTAGGGATGAGAGCAGAATGGCCCATCCGAACGACCGCTCCCCCAACCGTTCTAAGAGATGACCAAGGGGTATCGCACTGTGCTGGCGCTCATTCCGAAGAACGCAGAGCAAATTGAAGGATAAGGAACGACCTCTCGCGGCTGTTAGTCTTTTCGACAGTAGATAACTAGAATTGGGTGTCACAATTCCCCTAAGCCCCGATGAGGGGGAGTTAAGAACAGTGTCTCTCGGATCGTCATCATTGGCCTGCCTTTAACTTGAGGGCCAAATCTGCCCGGCGCGTTGATTGGCAGATCCCTTTGGAAACCGCCTGTTCCACTCTTGTAGGGAGCTGACTGGAACTCTATCTGGGTATGAACTTGAGGGAACCAAGATCCTATGCGATATTCTGACGAAATGAGACCGCATGGGCGTTGATTTGATCTACATCGCAGCTGGCCTCGTTTTGCTCTTCGCCGGGGGTGAAGGGCTTGTACGCGGCAGCGTTGCGATTGCCGAACGAGCTGGGCTTTCCAAAATGGTTATCGGCTTGACGATCGTGGGGTTCGGCACCTCCGCACCAGAACTGCTGGTCTCCTTGAAAGCCGCTTTTAGCGGATCCCCTGAGATTGCTTTGGGCAACGTGGTCGGGAGCAATATCGCCAATATCCTACTCATCATCGGGGCTGGCGCCCTGATCATGCCGATTGCCGGATGGGATAGATCAGCGGTTCGGGAAGCTCTGGTTGCGGCTTTGGTCGCTTTCGCGCTGTTTGGTTTGCTTAAAGGCGCGTTCCTGAATCGGCTCGAAGGCGCGCTTTTGCTAGCGGTTCTAGCTGTTTACCTCGGCGCGACGTTCTGGATGGAGAAGCGTAGCCGGGACTCTCAGATGTTCGAGCGCGAAGCCGAAGAATTTGAAGGCTACGGTGCTTCAAGAATGAGCCTGGCCACAGTACTTGTTCTGGGCGGCATCATAGCACTTGTGCTGGGGGCTAATCTGCTAGTGTCTGGAGCTGGGTCTATCGCGAAAACGTTCGGCGTCTCCGATGCTGTGATTGGCCTGTCTCTCGTAGCCATCGGCACCTCCCTACCGGAGCTAGCCACATCTATATCTGCGGCCCTCAAAAAGCAATCTGACGTTGTCATCGGCAACGTGATCGGGAGTAACATTTTCAATGTTTTGGCGATCCTCGGGATCACATCCGCGATTGTTCCGATCGAAGTGAGTGAACGGTTTCAAGGGTTTGACATGGTGTTAATGGTGCTCCTGTCCTGCGGGCTGGCTGTGATTTTGTTTGCAGCCAAGCGCATCGGTCGAGTAGTCGGCATCCTGTTTCTAGCGGGCTATGCCGCCTACATCGGCTTCCTGTTTCAAAGCGGCGTGATCGGCTAGTCCTCCTAAGTATTCCCAGCCGAGACAGCAAAGATATTTCTCAAGCCAGATCGGCTGGAAGACCGATCAATCGCATTCGGTGCTGATCATCGTCTCGTCTGGCACCTGCGTGTTGCAATATATTCCGGCGTCAAGGTTGGTATTGATCAGAATTGCATCTTCGAAAACGGCTCCCTTGAGGATTGCATTGTCAAATGACACGTTGATGAACTTAGCGCCGGTAAAACTCGCGCCCGTCAGATCGGCAGAGTCAAACGAGATATTCTCCAATGTTGCCTGATCAAACAGCGAAAGATTAAGGCCCGCTTCCGAGAAGTCCACGTCCCGAAGCTCAGCTTCGGTCAGGTCTATTCCGGTCAGTTTCTTGCCCGAGAGGTCCAGCTGCTCAAAATTACAGCCAAAACATCTCCCGAGCATACGCAATTGTTTCTCTTCCTCTGGTTCCTGTCCGATCGCGGACGTGCCAGATAGCGAAACGACAGTCAGAAGCACGCCGAGGCGGCTCGTCTGAAACGCAGGTTTTTTCAAGAAGTACCGCCTTAGCCTACAAGGCCTCTAAAAATTAAAAAGCTCGCTCAAGAAACCCTCGCGGCGCTTCTTTTTATAGGGCCTGCCGCGCTCGCGATCTTGTCCAGTGCTGCGCAAGGGGGCAGTCTCTTGACACGCGGATTGGAAATTGGACCGCTCTATAATCTTGTCTAGCTCGCCTCGGTCCAACCAGACGCCGCGACACTGGGGGCAATAGTCAATTTCAACATCAGAGCGGTCTGTCATCACCAGGTGGGTTCCGTCAATCGGACATTGCATCGGGTCAGCCTCCTTCATTCTTAGGTTAATTGGGCACCCGCGCCCCAAACTGCAACCTAATCAAGTTTATTATTATCGTCAGAACCTCTGCAGGCTTGATCGGGTAAAACGGCGACAGCTCCGTCCCAAGTCTTTGCGCACTTTGCAGAATAAGGACTTACCCGCACAGCGGGTGGCACCCCGGCGGCCATGTAAAGTGTGGTGCATGCATGCTATCCAGGCCCGAGTTGGATTACACCTGAGCAGAGGGATCGCGCTACGCTGCTTACCAACGATCAAGTGAAGCAGCGCTTTTCAAGCAAGCTATGGCAGTCTCGGGGAGATAGAGTTTTGCAAGATATGCCGTGCCGGGCGGTACGTTGTTTGACGCTACATTTGAGGCTCCAGATGCGACTATGGTCGCAATGCGGGGCCATCGGCAGCGTACAACCTTCGCCAGTTCTAAGCCGTATGTTGAGGCAAGGCATTTCAATATTCGTAAACATGACGCCTATATCATTATGGGAATTTAGAACCGCGAATGCCTTGCCCGAGTGACCGACAGCGAGGCCCGAAAGTTCAGCATCCTCCACGAAACCCAAGCTCGCAAGGCGCAAAAAAGGATCACGCTCCATGACGAGAACACCGCATGCATCATTAACTGATCTTATCAGAGAATCCTTAGGCCTCTGGGATCACATTGTATGGTCAACCAATATTCCATCGCAGAACGAGCTTCCTTAACAATCTTTGCGCACCCACGCCTGCTAAAGCCTTGTTATGGACAAACATTTAACAATATTGAATATCCGCAGAATGCTTTTTTCCATGCGTGAAGGGTGGTTAAGTGGCGTCGGTGGAGGGAAGCGGAAATTTCGCTTTCGGAAGTAATGTGGCCCTATGAAAAGAACTACGCGCAGCGCCTCTCCTGAAAGTTGTCCGGCTGACCAGCCTTTAAATCAAGATCATCCGGTCAATAAAACAACGCATGCCATAGAGATGGAAACTATGGAAACGGCCTTGGCAGCCGCTCGTGTCGGCGTCTTTGAGCTTGATCTGGTTTCGGACACCTCGAATGTCTCAGCGACTTGGCGTGACCTTATGGATGTCAGCTCATCCGACAAGGTCGATTTTCAAGCAGAATGGCGGAAAAGGGTTCACCCTGACGACGAGATGGTTATCGAACGCGCATTGGCTGATCACGTAAGCGGACGGACATCGCACGTGGCTGTGGAATATCGGCTACGTTCACCTGATGGGCTGGATTGGCTCTGGATGCGTACAGATGCTCAGACAACTAGGTGGGATGCTCAGGGGAACGCTCTTAACCTAGTCGGGACCCAACGAGACATTACAGACCGAAAACGCGCCGAGCTAGCACTGCAAGGTAGTGAAAAGCAATTTAGATCTCTGATGAACAATGCCCCAATCGGGACCGCCGTGGTTTCACTGGAGGGTAAGTGGCTCGCGACAAACGCTGCAATGACCGCCTTTGTTGGGTATTCGGAAGAAGAGCTGAGATGCACGGATTTCCAGTCGATAACGCACGAGGATGATCTGCAAAGTTGCATACATAATGTTCAAAAGCTTTTAAGCGGTGAAGTTGACGCGTTCAAAATCGACAAAAGGTATGTTCGCCCTGATGGAGAGGTCGTGTGGGGCCATCTCTGCGTCGTCTTGGTGCGCAGCGAAAGTGGCCAACCCATGCACTACATAGCCCAGGTCCTAGACATAACTGAAAATCGGAAGCTGGATTTTCTTAGGAGCGAGTTCATGTCCATCATAGCGCATGAACTACGTACTCCCGTGACGGCAATCGCAGGGGCTTTGGATATGCTTGATCTAGCTTGTTCCAGCGGGTCCATCGAGAACGCACAGAAACTTGTAAAAATAGCCAAGCGTGGAAGTGACAGATTGCGCTCCGCGCTCGAAGATATACTCGACTTTGAACAGGTATCAGGCGGAGCCCTATCGCCCAATCTAACTGAGACGAATATTATCGAAGTTATAAAAGAGGCTCTGCTAAAAAGCCAAACTGTCATGGATAAGCATAGGGCTTCGGCGCGCTTGCTCTCCCAGGAAGACGAGATTTCCTGTCCCTGCGATCCGGTCCTGTTAGATAAAGTTCTTAAGCATCTGCTTTCAAATGCTGCAAAATTTTCGCCTGAAGGTAGGGAGGCATGGGTTATAGTGACGAAATGTGTTCGCCAAATAAGCATCCGTGTAAAAGATTCAGGCCCCGGAATTCCCGATAACCTTCATCAGAAGGTATTCCAGCCTTTCTGGCAACAAGACACATCTGACACAAGGGACCAACAAGGTATCGGCCTTGGGCTGACTATATCCCGGCGAGCGATCCGGAAGATGGGGGGCGAGCTGTCCATCAAAGCCTGTGGTGGGTCAGGGGCAGAGTTTCTCATCACGCTTCCCGCCTACCCCTCCCTATGAATCTACCTCAACGAGGAAGGCGACAGAAAGAGCCGCCATGGACGGCATCACGGCCCAGATAAATAGCCGTTGCTGTTTCATCCTATTGCGCTTCTCTTCCTCACCCAGATCATCTAAACACATCGTGTTCTCCGCGGGACGATCAAACTTTCATCTGACCTTCGCGGTATACGATGAACGCCCCGCTAAATACGATGACCGCAGCCCCGACAAATGTTGCGAGGTCGGGTACCTCACGCCAGATAAGCCACCCCAGCAGGGTAGCCCAAATTAGACCCGTATACTCGAAATTCGCCACGGTAGAGGCTTCAGAGAAACGAAAAGCTTGGGTAATAAAGGTCATGCCAGCTGTGCCAAACACCGCAATCGCCCCGAACAGCCAAAGATCTTCATATTGGACTGGCGTCCAATAAAACGGCGCAAACAGAGCGCTTATCAGTGCGCCTGCGCCGACGAGCCAAAGCATGACGGTCCAAACACTTTCACGCGGGTCCACCCAGCGTGATCCGATCATAAGCAAAGCATAAAATAGCGCCGTTCCGACCGGGAAAAGCGCCGCCGGCTGAAAAGCAGCACTTCCTGGCCGTACGACAATCAGCACACCCACAAAGCCGATGATGACCGCCGTCCAGCGGCGCCAGCCGACGTGCTCTCCGAGAAACAAGCTTGATAGCGAAATTATGAAGATGGGGGCAGAAAATGTCAGGGTAGTCGCTTCGGCGAGATTCAGATATTTTAAACCCGTAAAATAGAACGTCGCTGCACAAGTCCAGAATGCGCCCCGCAACAAATGTGCCAATGGCCGACGCGAACTAACCGCTGTTTTACCTCGCAAGAGAAGAACCACGGCCAATGCGAACGGAAGGGCAAGGATGTTACGCAGGAACAAGATTTGAACGGGCGCATATCCGTCGGTCAGCACTTTCGCGAACGCATCGTTAATTGCGATGCACGCAATGCCCGCGCACATCAGCAAGATCCCCGACCCAGAGGGCGAAAACGTTCGGGTTACCTGCATAATACTGCGCCTCCGACAGGTGCCTTAAACGGGATCGCCCCCTCTACGAGCCCGAAGTTCTCGTCAATTTTTGATGCGCATCGTCTCGGGATCCGTGCCAGTAGCAACCTGTTCACGATACCAGTTGGGTTGCCGCCCCTTCCCAGTCCAAGTTTGTGTCGCGTCTTCCGGATTAGAAAAAACCGGCTTTGATGGCATCTTGGCCGCCTTTGCCTTATTTTTTTTCTTCTTGGGAAGCGGCGCTGCGGTTTCGGCAATATCGTTTAGCGAAAAACCGAACTCGGCAGCCGCCCTCGCCGCGGCTTTTTTTGCCTCTCGCTGATCCCGCGCTTTGGCAGACGCCAGTGCTTTCTTGACGTCCGCCAGCAGCTTTTCAAGCTCTTTGCGCGACATCGCTTTCAACTCACTCTTATCGAACATGCATTTCTTCCGTTTGTTTGCTGGCCTAAATACTTGAGAAGCCTCATATGCTTGATCATATAACTATTCAACATAGCGACACCTGAGAAGTTAGATTACATTTTAAATCACCCGGCATCAGTCGGATGTTTCGTGACAAGAAGATCGCTTAATCTGAAGGCGTAATCTGTGCCCAAATGCTTTAACTACCCTTGGATTACGTCAAACGATGGTCGGAGCGTCCATCATCGAGGCAATGAAGCGTGAACTAACTTCCGCTGCGGGAGTCAAAAGTGGGCGCCAAGTCAGACCTAACCCGCGAAATCGGAGCTCGATAGATCAAAAACCAGCGCAAGCAAAATGGTAGATTAGGCACTCCCTGTAAGGGAATAAAAGCGACGACTCCAGATGCCAGGGAATGAATAGAAACTGCCGCAGTTTAGTGAAGCGATAGAGGGCAAGCCCCATTAGAACTGGGAGTCATCCAAAACCCTAAAATTGCACTAAAAGAAACCTCTACAATGCAAACCGTTCGCATATCATTTATTTAAACAGCTGCCGTGTTTTTGTGGCTGAACCCGCACCTGTTGCTCTCTGTCCGGAAGAGCGTCCGCTGCATTATTAGAGACATCGTTACCCCAAGCTGAGGATTGAGCGATGATCCGATATAACCCGTTCGAGGGGCACAGGTTTCTGCGCGAGGTCTTCCTGCTGGCGGTGCGCTGGTAGTGGCTTTATCCATTGTCGTACCGGCGCGTACAAGACATGCCTGCCGAGCGGGGTACACAGTTGACGCCTTGGCCTTTCGCTGGCCCTGGCTTGCGGTTAATGCTCGGCGATTTAGTTGCGAGATGGGGGTGTTTCAAACGTTCTTCTGCAACATGATATCGCGCAGCGGTACGGTCTGATGCTCGATCATCCTATGTACCTCCGGTCGCCCCTCCCCCCGGTGCAAACGCCTGATCCGGTCGGACAATTCCGCGTCCGACTGGGTGCGGCGTTCATTGTGGCGCACATATTCGCCCCACGTCGGCACATGGTAGCTTTCGCTCCAATGTTCTGGGCGGTGCAAGTCGCGCAGCAGCGCCCATTGCTGGGCGCCGTCGCGGATCCGCACCCGCCGCCGCAGCGCCATTGCCGCAAGGAAATCCGCCACGTCTTCCTGCGCAATTTCGTAATCCACCATGACCATCACCGGGCCGCTACGATAGCTGAGGTCAAACCGCGTGTCGGGTTCCTTAAAGCGTCCCAAGGGGTCGAGATTCAAGCCGCTGAATTCCGGCAGCGGCAGGACGCGTCCGACAAGCGCCCCGATCACCAGCATGACTGACGCACAGAGCAAAGCCGTCTCTGGCCCGCCCCGATCCGCGATCACCCCCCAGATCAGACTGCCTGCTGCCATGCCCCCGAACGTACCAGTTTGATAAAGCGCGATCACCCGCCCGACGACCCAACGGGGAGTGGACAGCTGAATTGTCACATTGAACATCGATAGGGACAGCACCCAACAGGCCCCGGCCAGCATTAGCGCAATGCCGGACAAAATGGGCTGAGTGCTAAACGCTAATCCGGCGCAACTAAACGCAAACCCGGTGAAACCGCCTTGGGCGATCATCTCATTAGCAAAGCGCGCTCTGAGACGCGCATTCAACAGCGCGCCCATGACTGCGCCCATTCCAAAACAGCCCAGCATCACGCCATAGACAAATGCCGAGCCTTGCAGGATTTCCCGAACGACCACCGGCAGTAGAGCCAGTAACGCGATGGCCGACAGCCCAAACCAGAACCCGCGCAAGATCACTCGCATCAGATTGGGTGACATCGCCACATAGCGCAGTCCGGCGGAAAAAGCGTTGCCCATCGGCTCGCGCGGCAGCCGCATGTCCCGCACTGGGGCCTTCCAACGCAAAAGGGCGAGAATAATCGCAATATAGCTGAGTGCATTGACCGCAAAGGCCGCCGCCGCCCCCGCGAGCGCCACAATCGCCCCTCCCGCCGCAGGGCCGATGCTGCGCATCAGATTGAACCCCATGGAATTGAGCGATACCGCCGAAGGCAATTCTTCGCGGGTAACAATGTCGCCCATTGTGGCCTGCCAAGACGGGTTGTGCAGCGCGGTGCCGCAGCCGATAGAGAAGGTGAACGCCAGCAACAACCAAGGCGTCAGCCAACCTTCGAACGCCATGAACGTCAGCAAGATTGACACGCAGAACATGAAGCTCTGTGCAATTAGCATCACCCGGCGGCGGTCAAAGTTATCGGCAAAAACACCCGCAAGAAGCGAAAAAATCATTATCGGCAGCGCTACAGAGCCTTGCACCAAGGCCACCATGTTCTGCGAGTCTGACAGCGAGGTCATCAGCCAAGCCGCGCCGACCGCTTGGACCAATCCGCCGAAGTTCGACGCCAGTGCCGCTATCCAGAGTGAGCGGAACGTCTGGTTGCGGAACAGAATCAGGGGCGAGATATGATCTGGCACAGGTTGGGCCTCTGGTGATGTTCCGTCTGGATATGACGCTCAATGTCCCGCTGTCGAGCACAAAGCGGCGGTTCACAGCAGGTTAGCGGCTGGCCTTTTCCCGTGGCTAACGGTGCCGCGGGAAACCCTGATCGCCGTCAGCGAGCCTGCCTCAGGCGGCGGGGCGTTTGACCAGCGGCGGTGTCACATCCTCGGGGATCGGGCAGACGGACTTTATCCGGCGGGCCGAGATCGTTCACTTCCTTGGGCCACCAGGCACCGGAAAGTCGCATCTGGCCACGGCCCTCGGCGTCGCCACTGTGAAGGCCGGCAAGAGCGTCTATCGCGCAACCCTCGCCGATCTGATCGCAGCGTTAAGCCAGGTCGAGCGGGAGGGCCGGTTGGCGGAGAAAATCCGTTCTATACCCGAGCGTCGCTACTGATCGTCGACGAGATTGGTTCCTGCCGATCACCACCGGCGGCGCCAATCTGTTCTTCCAACTCGTCAATGCTCGCTACGAAAAGGGCGCCATGATCCTCACTTCGAACCGTGGGTTCGCGGAATGGGGCGAGGTCTTCGGCGATCCAGTCGTCGCAACCGCGCTGCTCGACCGGCTCCTGCATCACGCAGTCGTCAGCCAGATCGAGGGCGCCAGCTACCGCCTGCGCGGCCATGCCGACCTTATCCCCGAGCATGTCCGGGCAAATGCTCCAATCGCTCCGCCACCGCCGCCAAAGCGCCGCGGACGGCCGCCAAAAGTAAGGAATGGCGCCGCTGATCACTGAGCCGGCTGATCACCGGAACCAAGCAGGTGGGGAATTTTACTTCGGCACTTTTAGGGAAAATTCAAACGGCGTTGACACCATGGTCCACAGTGATCGCGGAGGCCACTATCGCTGGCTTGGCTGGCTGGAACGTATCGAGGCAGCAAAGCTTGTTCGCTTGATGACACGAAAAGCGAGTTCGCAAGACAATGCCGCATGTGAAGGCTTCTTCGGAAGACTGAGTTCTTCTATCCTCGCGATTGGCGAGCCTTCACCGTGGCCCAGTTTATTGACGAGATTGATGCCTACGTCCGCTGGTACAACGAAACGCGCATCAAGATGTCCTTTGGTGACAGAAGCCCAATCGAGTACCGTAAGAGCCTCGACCTTATGCCGTGGAAACAGTCCAAGTTTTTGTCCGCCCCCCCCAGCAGAGCGAGCCGCCTGAAATAAAAGAAAGACCGGCCGCAGGGAAAGAGTATCTGCAGCAGGTCTTTCGTTTTACGACAACCAACAAGTATGGAGTTTGGTATCGGATAAACGACTGTATTGAGCAGTGGTTCCAATTTTAGTGCAAAGATATCAAACTGGCTGGAGAAAAGTTCCCCAAACTGAAGTTAGCACCTTACTTTCGCTCCAATAGAAAGGCGCGACACCGGTCAGGTGCCGCGCCAGAAACCCGTAGGGTTGAAGACTTAATAGAAGCTTACCAACCCCAAGTGTCGTCCACTTCTTGGCGGGACTCGAGTTGCTCTTCACTAAGCCGGGTGACGAAAGCAATATCCGCAAGATCGTCGCCCACAATGCGGACGTCATTCATATCGATGATCACATCTGCGTCCCCGATATCAAGCCAAACGCCGATTTCCGCGACCAAACCAACGATGCGGCCATCGCGAGAGACAACGATGTCCTCCACCTCGCCGATCTCTTCCCAGTCGGCGTCAACAGCGCCGCAATAATCAGCGTCGAACCACTCGTCTTCATCATATTCGCGCTCAAGCGTATAGATGTCAGCGTCGATCATTGCTTCTGCCCGCAGAGTATTTTGTGAGATATCAGAAGAAACGATGCCGCTATAGGTCGCCTGATCACTAAGATGGGTTTCGGCTGTCGCGGCACCTGCGGTCGCAATCGTAACTGCCAAGGCAGAAACTGTCATGCGTTTCATAGCTTGAATCTCCTTCATTCCAGTTGCGTTACCTACAAAACAACATTCTTGCCCAGAACAATTCCCAACACTTCGACACCCATCAGAATGTTCCTCTCTTTCCACCTATGCCCACAACAATAGCTGCGGTTTGGCGGGAAGGCAGTTCATCCCATTAGGTCAGTGTCGGTGTACCGTTCTCTCGTGAGATATCGTCTCGTAAAGTATGCCCCAGATTCAAAAAGCCCCTGGAAAGGGTTGAGAGATTTTAGGCAATAACTCAGTGCGCGCCTCATTAGGCGGGCCGCACGAACATGCGCTCGCTTTCCCCCTGCTGGCGATCTGCTGGGCGCACCGCGCGGTAGGCATGCCATGTTGCATGTCCCAGAACCGGAAAGACGATGATCAACGCCACGAACCCTGTCGCAAGAGACAACGCAGTCAAGACGACGACGATAGCGCCCCAGACCAACATCACCGGCAGGTTGGCCCAGACCATCGCCATTGAAATCCCCATGGCCGAGAGCGCATCCGTACGTTCGGTCAGCAGCATCGGCATGGCAAAAACGCTGATCGCGAAGGAAAAGGCCGCAAAGAGCGCGCCAACGGCGCCGCCTGTCACGAGCAGCGCCCAGCCGGTCGGGGTGAACAACAGCATCGGGATCAATTCATCGGTGCCGGGGAAGTCGACCAGGCCAAAAAACAGCGCATAGATCAGAACCGCGGAGCGTTGCCACAGAAGGAACAAGCCGAGCAGCAGCACGCCCATAAACAGCGCCTGATGTTTTGACGCGGGACGCGCAAACAGCATGCCCCCTATGGTGACCCGCTCATCCGCCTCAATCCGGCGGCTTTTCTCATATAGGCCCACCGCGATCAGCGGGCCGAGCAGAACAAAGCCCGCCAGCGCCGGGAAAAGCGCGTATTCATAGCGGAATTGAAACAGGCCCCAGACCACCAGTGCCGAGATTACAAAGACGAGAATACCGTACAGCAGGCTTAACGATGGCTGTGTCAGGAAATCCGACCAGCCGCGTTTGAGCCATGTGAAGGCCATGCTTGCAGGCAGTTGTCGCGCATGTGGACTTTCGCGCGGCAAAGGTGGGACGACTTGAGGAATGACCCCGCCCGCATGCGGATTGTCAGGCGGCGGTGGGGCGTCGGAATGGTTGGTACGGTCGCTCAGCATGATGGTTTCGCTACACGATTGGCAGCGCCCTCTTTGTGCGATGGAAGAAGAACGCAATCGGGCTGTGTCCCGATTGCGACGGAGACAAGATGCGCATTCGCCGCAACAAAGCCGGAGACCAGCAATGCCGCGCCAGCTGCGGCCCAGATACGGGGTCGGGTCATGGCTGTCCCTCCGTCGCGCGGCTTTGGATATAGAGGGTCAGCATCATCCGATCCGCTTTGGTCAGACGGTCCTCCCAGGCGGGCATCCAGCCTTGTCGGCCATCATAGATGGTTTTGAACATCGTCTCATCATCACCGCCATAGACCCAAGCGGCATCGGTCAGATTGGGCGCGCCCATTTCCTGAATGCCTTGGCCATTCTCACCGTGACAACTTGCGCAGTTCTCCGCGAAAATCGTGGCACCCTCTTCGAGGCGGGCAGCGGGCAGGTCGCGCTCCAATCCGGAAAGCGACTGGACATAATCCACCACGGTGCGGATCTGCGGGCGGCTCAACATACCGTCACGGCCAAAGGCGAGCATCTGGGCAAAACGGGTCTCGGGATGCGGCGCGTTGATCCCCACCCGAAGGGTTTCCATGATCGTCTCACTATCGCCACCCCAAAGCCAAGCGTCATCCACAAGGCTCGGGTAGCCCGGCGCACCGGCAAGGTCCAAGCCGTGGCAGGCCGCGCAATTGTCACCAAAAAGCGTGGGTGCGGTGCGCTCGACATGGGCCATCAGTTCGGGAATCTCACGGATTTCCTCGGCCGAGAGTGCTGCCAGTGGGGCGCGCCATTCGTCGAGTTCGCGGTACGCCTTGGCGACCTTTTCTTCGACCACGATCGCTTGATCGTAGTTCAATAGCCCCTTCCAATAGGTGTTGATCAGCGGCCAAGAGGGCATGAACACCCAGTAAACCAAAGCCCAGACATGCGTCACGGCGACAAAAAACCAAACAGCGCGTGGCACGCGGGTGTTTAGCTCTGTAATCCCATCCCATTCGTGGCCAGTGGTCTCATGGCCTGTGAGCGGATCGCGTTCTTTTACCGACATGGCCCCTCCTCGTCGTCCAGCACGCTCTGCGCGGCCTTGTCGAACCTATTTCCTAAACTTGGCCAAAAGGCATAGACGGTAATCCCAATCGACAAGGCGATCAGGTAAAACAGCCCAAAAGATTTGGCGATGGTTGACAGTGTTTCATAGCTTAGATCCACGGTCTTATTCCCCCTCAGCGAATTGCGTTTCTTGAGGTAGATCCGTCAGGCCGCCCATGATCTGAAGATAGGCAACAAGCGCGTCCATCTCGGTCAGACGGTCCCGGCGGCCATCAAAGAAGCGAATGTTCGTCGCTTCTCCATAGCGTTCCTCGACCGCATAGGCCTGATCGCTGTCCGGGTAGGCCTGCCCGCGCGCGTCTTCGGCGGCGTTTTCGATCTGCTCATCGCTATAGGGAACACCCACGGTGCGCAGCGCTGCCAAACGGCCCGGCAGGCTCGCGGTTTCAAGCGGCGTATCAAGCAGGAAGGCATATTGCGGCATCACCGATTCCGGCACCAAGGAGCGCGGATCGACGAGGTGCTGCACCTGCCATTCGTCCGAGAACTTCTCCCCCACCCGCGCAAGGTCCGGCCCGGTCCGTTTTGACCCCCAAAGCATCGGGTGGTCGTATTGGCTCTCCACCGCCAGCGAATAGGGGCCGTAGCGGTCCACCTCGTCGCGCAGGCTGCGGATCATCTGGCTGTGACAGGCGTAGCAGCCCTCACGGATGTAGATGTCGCGCCCGGCCTGTTCCAACGGCGTGTAGACACGCATATCGGGTGCCGCTTCGACGGTCTCGTCAATGCTGAAGAGCGGCGCGATTTCGACAAAGCCCCCTACAGCCGAGGCCGCGATGATCCCGATTGTCAAAGCCATGGAGTGCCGTTCGGCACGGTAGTGGCTCCGCGCATGGAACTCGAAGAACTTCGAAAAGGGTTTGAGTATTTTACGCAACATAGCCATCACTCCGCAGCTGGCACGGCGGGTTCACCCGCTTCGGATTTGGTCGGATAATCGAGTTCGGGGGTCTGCTCATGGACTTTGCGGATCGTCATAATGACGTTGAAAGCCCCGATGATTGCCCCGGTGAGGAAGAACGCCCCGCCGATGGTCCGCGCAACATAGTAAGGATGCATCGCGACCAATGAGTCCGTGAAGGAATAGGCCAGCGTGCCGCTCTCGGTATAGGTGCGCCACATCAGCCCTTGGATGATGCCGCTGTTCCACATCGCGAAGACATAGATCACCGTACCGCCCAGAGCGAGCCAGAAGTGCCATTCGACAAGCTTCCACGAATACATGGACTCGCGCCGCCACAGGATCGGAACCAGCGCATAGATCGAGCCGAAGGTGATCAGCGCAACCCAGCCCATGGCCCCGGCATGAACATGCCCAACTGTCCAATCGGTGTAGTGCGACAGGGAGTTCACAGCGCGGATCGCCATGAAGGAGCCTTCAAAGGTCGACAGGCCATAGAACACCGCCGCCACCATCATAAAGCGCAGCGTTGCATCGTCCCGCACCTTGCCCCATGCGCCGTTAAGCGTCATCAGCGCGTTGCCCGCGCTGGCCCAGCTTGGCACCAAGAGCATCACCGAAAAGGTCATGCCGAGGGTCTGCACCCACTGCGGAACAGCCGTGTAATGCAGGTGGTGCGAGCCCGCCCAGATGTAGAAGAACACGATGCCCCAGAACGACAGGATCGACAGGCGGTAGGAGTAGATCGGCCGCTCCGCACGTTTGGGCAGGAAGTAGTAGAGCATGCCCAGAAAGCCAGCGGTCAGGAAGAAGGCCACGGCGTTATGGCCGTACCACCACTGTGTCATCGCATCCTGCACGCCCGAAAAGGCAGAGTAGCTTTTCGCCGCGCTAAACGAGGCGGGCACCGCAAGGTTGTTAACGATATGCAGCACCGCCACAACGAGGATAAACGCCATGTAATACCAGTTCGCTACATAGATATGCGGCTCGTTCCGGCGGGCCAGTGTGCGCATGTAGAGCACGAAATAGACGACCCAGACGACCACCAGCCAGATGTCAGCATACCATTCCGGCTCGGCGTATTCCTTGGACTGGGTGATGCCCATGAGATAGCCCGACGCCGCGATGATACAGAACAGGTTGAACCCCAACAGAACGAACCAAGGCGAGACATGCCCCGCCAGACGTGCGCGGCTGGTGCGCTGCATAACGTGATAGGACGTGGCGATCAGCGCGTTGCCGCCAAAGCCAAAGATCACGCCAGAAGTATGCACCGGGCGGATACGGCCAAAGCTCGACCACGGCGCGTCAAAGCGCAGGTCAGGCCAGGCCAGTTGCGCGGCCACCCAGACCCCCATGCCCATGGCGATCACCGCCCAAAAAAGCGAGATCAGGATGCCAACCTTGGTCGGATCGTCGTAGTAGCTCGTCGCGCGGTCATCTGTGGGGGCGGGGGCATAAAGCGCGTTGCCCACGACAAAGAACAAACCGCCCGCAAAAATCATGGTGATCCACCCATGGACCCCCATCGCATCGCCACGCCCCACGATAGCGAGGGCCAAGCCGACAAGCGCCAGCCCCCCCGAGAGCAGCATGGCCTGTTGGCGTTCTGCAATGGTTAAACGTTCCATCATCTCAGTTCATCCTTTCGGGGAGGCATCGGAGTGTCGTCATTGTCATAAAGGATGCGTTCCGCATCGCCTTCGAGGTCTTCGTACTGGCGGTTTCTGAGGCTCCAGAAAAAGGCGCCCAGACCGGTCAAACCCATCACCAGCGTGACCGGGATCAATAGATGCAGAATCGTCATGCTGCCGCCTCTCGCAAACGGGGCGTGGCTGGGGCCACGCGGCGTCGGTTCAACCGCAGGGAGTTTGCAACTACGGCAATGGAAGACCCTGACATGGCGATGGCAGCGATAAGCGGCGTGACATGACCCGCAATCGCCAGCGGCACGGCGATACAGTTGTAAGCAATAGCAAGGCCGAAGTTCTGGCGCACGGTGGCGGCGGTGCGGCGGGCGACGGTGAGCGCCAGTGGCACCGCGTCCAACCCCTCGCGCAGGAAGACGAAATCCGCCGCCGCCCGGCCTGCTTCGGTGGCAGAAGCGGGCGACATCGAGACATGGGCCGTAGCAAGTGCCGCGGTGTCGTTCAGCCCATCACCGACCATCAGCGGGCGTTCATCCTGGGCCGAAAGCTCTTGCAGGCGCGCGACCTTGTCTTGCGGGGTCAGTCCGGCGCGGGTTTCCTCGATCTCAAGCTGGGCTGCGACGCGCGCCACTGCAGGGGCGGCATCGCCCGACAAGATCTCGCTCGGCAGACCTGCGTCGCGCAGAGTGGTCACCGCCTCAGCCGCGCCATCACGCAGGGTTTCGCGCAGGGGGAAACGCTGCATCTGCGCACCGGCAAAGGCAAAGGCCGGGCCGTCGCCCTCGGCCATCTCGCCCGCGATTTCGGCAACCCAAGAGGGGCGGCCCAAACGTGCAAGACGCCCATCAATCCGGCCTTCAACACCAAAACCGGGGTGCTCGCGTAGCTCTTCCACCGGCAAGGCAGGGGCGCGATGAGCAGCGGCGATACAGCGGGCAACCGGATGCGCGGAATGGGCGGCGAGTGTGGCGGCGGCATCGTTGTCCGGGCTGGCGTCGAGGCTTTCGGCCAGCACGGGGCTGCCATCGGTCAGCGTGCCGGTCTTGTCCCAAACGGCCCGGGTGGCAGTGGCCAGCCGTTCCAGCGCGGAGCCGTCTTTGATCAGCACGCCCTCGGCCATCAGGCGGCTCGACGCCACCACATGCGCCACTGGCACGGCCAAGGCCAGCGCACAGGGGCAGGTGACGATCAGCACGCTGATCGCGACAAAAGCCGCACGCTGCCAATCTCCGGTGGCCAGCAGCCAGCCGACAAAAGTGGCGAAGCCGATCAGATGGATCAGCGGCGCGTAAAGCTGGGCTGCACGGTCCGCAATGCGCACATAGGTGCTGCGGCTTTCCTCGGCCCCCGCCAGCATCCGCATGGACATAGCAAGGAAACTCTCCTCCACAGGCCGCAGCGCAACGGCATCCATCGGTCCGGTCAGGTTCAACGCGCCTGCTTCAACCTCATCCCCCACCGCCACGGCCACCGGGGCGGATTCACCGGTCACGAGGGAGCGGTCGAGATCGCTGGCACCGGAGGTGATGCGCAGGTCTACCGGGGTCCGCTCGCCCGCGGGAATGCGCAGCACCATACCGGGATAGATCGCATCAGCCGCCACAACGCACAGCGCCCCCTCGGGTGTCACCTCCCACGCCTCACGCACCGCAAGCCGTTGCAACCCGGTCATTGCAGACCGGGCCTTGCCCCGCATGCGGTAGTCCAGATAGCGCCCGATCAGCAGAAAGAATGTCAGCGTCACCGCCGCGTCGAAAAAGACCTCTTCGCCGCCGCGCAGGGTTTCAAACACACTCAACGCTAAGGCGAGCGAAATGGCCAATGCGATCGGCACGTCCATATTCATATGCGCGCGGCGCAGGGCGCCCCATGCAGAGATAAAGAAGAACCGCGCGGCATAGATCACAATCGGCAGCGCGATAATGCCAGAGATCAGGTGGAAACTGTCGCGTGTTGCATCCGAGGCGCCAGACCAGACCGCCACCGACAAAAGCATCACGTTCATTGCGCCGAACCCGCTGACCGCAACGGCCTTGAGCAACGCGACCTCGGTGTCATCCTTCGCTTCTGCTGACAGGTCAGCGCTATCGATCAAACGGCCCGGATGACCGATATTTTCCAACTCATCCAGCACGTTTTGCAAAGCGTCATCTGTCTGCGCTAGCGTCAGATTGATCCGCCGCAGGGTAAGATTGGCCCGCACCCGCGCGACGCCCGGCATGTCTGCTAAAGAGCGCTCGATCTTTGCCACGCAGCTGCCACAACGGATCGTGGGCGCGGTTAAGACGACGTCTTGTTCATAGGCGGAAGGGGCGAGCTGATCAGTGCGCACGTGGGGTACCTGTTCGTTTGTCTCGTCGATCTACCAACACGCAAAAGATGTGTCTTTGATCCAGATCAAATTGCGCATCCAAAAAACGCAAAATTCCACACGGCTCTATCGCAGCGGCCCTATAGAGGCAACGTATCGCATAGCGAAACAAATGAGGCATCCTGCCGCACCAGTCTACGGCTCTCGCGCAGAGCGGCATCTGTGCTGTCTGGAAAAGGCTAAACCGACGGCGGCAGCAAACTTATTGCGCCGCGTCCAACTCGCTGCGCAGCAATGCCGCCAGGTCTTTGCGTGGTCCGACGATATCGGCCAGACTATAACCGTCCAAAGTCGCAAAGAAGGCTTCTTGCGCGTCGGCAAGAGGTCCGCGAAGTCCGCAGACAGGCAGGATAAGACAGGTTTGATTGCCGCCGAAACACTCAGCAACCGGCGCATCCCGTTTGATCGCACGCAGAACAGCCCCCACGCTGATCGTCTCGGCAGGCTGACGCAATGTTAACCCGCCATTTCGTCCCCGCTCAGACCGCACGAACCCTTCACGCGCCAACTGCGTGGCAATCTTCGACAGGTGGTTCTCCGATATGTGAAAAAGCCTCGCGATTTCTGAGGTCGCCACGCGATCAGGCGCCCGAGCCGCAAGGGTGATCAAGATACGCAGGGCGTAGTCGGAAAATTTGTCAAGCTGCATGGGGATATAATTAGCATTTGCAATGCGTGTTTAAAAGAGGCAATATAATACGCAATGCAAATACGCATTAAGGAGTCCGACATGACATTATCCGAAGCATTCCTTTGGCCCGGAACGAAAGTCTGCGAGCGGCTTGGTGTTGATCCAGAAGGCGAAGCAGGCCTGATCCGTTGGATGGTCAATACGTTGGTCTATCTTATTATCAGCCTGATCTTCGTTTGGATTTTCGCCGTATGACCATGCCACCCCGCGTCGCGGTAAGCGAAGCGCAGATTGATCGCGTGGTATCGCGGTTCTACACTGCCGTGCGACAAGATCCGAATTTGGGCCCCGTTTTTGCCTCCCATGTGACCGACTGGCCCACGCATGAAGAAAAGATCGGGCGGTTTTGGCGCAATGCGCTGTTATTGCAGCGCAGTTATGACGGGAATCCAATGCAGGTGCACCGCGCCGCGGGCAATGTGCATGTAGAGCATTTTCCCGTTTGGCTGGCACTATTCGACAAGGTGCTGCACGAAGAGTTACCGGCAGCCCAAGCGCAAAGCTGGTCAGCGCTGGCCCATCGGATCGGACGCGGATTGAGTTTTGGGCTGACCCCGAAGGACGTGGTTAACGATATCCCCCGGCTTTCGGCTTTCTGATCGCCTGTCAGTCAGTGTTTTAAGGGCGCGGCATGCTAATACAACTGGCCTGTCGCCTGCGCTTTGCGTTGCCGGATCAAGGTCTCCGCAGCGAAAATCACGGCTGTCTGGCGGCGCGCTCACCTCAAAATAAGTACCGTTGCGCGCCTGTAGGGTAGATCGCCTGCGCCGACTGGTCGCCACCTTTGGCGAAGCGCAATAAAGGACGGCAAACGAACCGCAGGGTCCGTTTGCCGTCTTACTAATTTAAGCAGCCGCGCGTGCTTGTCCTACAGCCGCTTCAATGGAGGCTTCGAGGATATCCAGTGCCTCATCGACCTGCGCCATCGGAATGGTCAGTGGCGGCAGCAGGCGCACCACGTTGCCGTGGGTGCCACATGGCAAGATGATCAAACCACGGGCCTCTGCTTCTGCTACAATTGCTTGGGTCAAAGCGGCATCCGGTGCGCGGGTCGCGCGGTCGGTGACCAGCTCAAAGGCGACCATTGCACCAAGGCCACGCACGTCGCCGATCGCTTCCATCCCCTGCCGGGCGGCCAAGGCATCGAGCCGCTCGCGCAGCGCATTGCCAACTTCTTCGGCGCGCGCACAAAGGTCTTCTTCAACAATCACGTCAAGCACGGCATGGGCGGCAGCTACGGCAAGCGGGTTGCCCGCATAGGTGCCACCAATCCCGCCGGTGGGGGCAGCGTCGACGATTTCAGAACGCCCGGTTACCGCAGACAGAGGGAAGCCGCCTGCCAGACCCTTTGCCATGGTCACCAAGTCCGCAGCAACGCCCGCGTGTTCCATCGCAAAAAGCTTGCCCGTCCGGGCCATCCCGGCCTGCACCTCATCCGCGATCAGAATGATGCCGTAGGTGTCACAAACCTCGCGCAGACCGCGCAGGAATTCCGCTGGTGCGATGTTAAAGCCGCCCTCGCCCTGGACCGGCTCAAGGATGATCGCCGCCACACGCTCCGGATCAATCGTGGATTTGAACAGCTGATCCAACTGAGCCAAGCTCATCTCAGGCGTGATGCCATGATAGCTGTTTGGGAAGGCCGCGTGATAGACTTCGGGCGGCATGGCGCCAAAGGCTTTTTTGTAGGGCTGAACCTTACCGCAAAGCGCCATGCCCATCAGCGTCCGGCCATGAAATGCGCCAGAGAAAGCAATGACGCCCGAACGCCCGGTAAAGGCCCGCGCCATCTTCACGGCGTTCTCAACCGCTTCGGCGCCGGTGGTGACCAGCATGGTCTTTTTGTCGAAATCACCCGGCGTGCTTTTGTTGAGCCGCTCGGCCAAGCTGACATAGCTTTCATATGGCGCGACGTGAAAACAGGTGTGCGTAAAGGCTTCGGCCTGCTTTGCCACCGCTGCCATCAACTTGGGATGACGGTGACCGGTGTTGTTCACCGCGATGCCCGCAGCCAGATCGATGTAGCGCTTGCCGTCCACATCCCACAATTCGGCATTTTCCGCACGTTCTGCATAAATACCGCGGGTGCCCACACCACTGGCGACCGCTGCCGTGCGCCGTGTTTTTAATTCCTCGCTGCGTGACATCGTCAGCCCTCCTGAATAGCGAATATTGATCATCAATAGCTCATTATTTTGAACACTCCAATGCTTTTATCTCATTCTTAGATGCGGTAGCTTTCGACAGATATCATCAGTGAGAACAGCATATGACAGGTTTCGACGTGGGGGCTCGCCTTCGTGAACTTCGCATGAATCAAGGGCTTTCGCAGCGCAAACTTGCCGAAGCGGCAGATGTTCCCCATGGTCAAATCTCCATGGTCGAAACGAATAAGAGCAGTCCCTCCGTCGCCACGCTGCGCAAGATTCTGGGCGGCTTGGACATTTCAATGTCCGAGTTTTTTGAGCCTGAGGCCGCGCCAAGCAACGCGCCCTTCTTTACCCCTGATGAATTCAAAGACCTCACTTCGCGCATCTACTCCGAAAATGGGGAACCCGTGGGGCAGATGGCGCTGAAGCAGGTCGGCAATGCGCGGGAACATGGGCTACAAATCATGCATGAAACCTATGAACCGGGCGCTGATACGGGCGAAGAAATGCTCTGCCACCCCGCAAGCGAGGGGGGCATCGTGATTGCGGGTGAGCTTGAAGTGATTGTTGGCGACAACGCGCGGATTTTGAAGGCGGGCGATGCCTATCTGTTCAACTCGCGCGAGCCGCATCGCTTTCGCAATGTCTCGGACCGGGTCGCCATCGTCGTGTCTGCCTGCACGCCGCCCTACCTTTAAGCCCGTGTCACCGGGCTCTGCGCCCCGCAGATTTGACCGAGCCATGCGCGCAGGGCCACCAGCGCCGCGTCTTCCTCTTTTACCAGCGGCCAGGCCAACCAATAAGCCTCGCGTACAGGGATGGACTGGCGCAGAACCGGCTGCAACCTGCCCTCTTCAATCTCAATCTTTGCTAGGTAATCAGGCAGCAGTGCAACGCCAAGACCTGAGATTGCCGCTTGGATCATCATCGAAAACTGGTCCATCACCATGCCGCCGGTGTCTTTGGCCGCGCCGCCCTGCCCTGCGAACCATTCCTCCCAAGCGGTGGGGCGGCTTTCGAGATGCAGTTTGGGCAGTCGCGCAAGATCATCGATGCTGCCGAGCGTATGGGCGGCGGCGAACTCAGGCGACACACAGGCGGTGACGGTCTCTTCGAGCAATTTCATCTGACCGACCCCCTCCCAATCCCCGGTGCCAAAATAGATTGCCGCGTCGAAAGCCTCATCGGTAAATTGCACACGGCCGATCCGCGTGGACATATTGACCGCCACACCGGGATGCGCAGTCAGGAACGCGCCCAGACGAGGGCCAAGCCAACGTGTCGCGAAGGTGGGCAGCACCGCCAAAGACAGCGTTCCCCCATGCGGGTTCGTCATCACCGACATTGTTGCGCGTTGCACTGTATCCAACGCCCGAGCGATGTCTTGCTGATAGCGCAGCGCTGCGGGCGTAGGGATCAGCCGCCGCCGTTCGCGGGTGAACAGCTCCTTGCCCAATTGCGCTTCCAGCGTCAGGATCAATCGGCTTACCGTGCTTTGCGTCAGATCAAGCTCAAGCGCCGCTGCGGTGACAGAACGGTGGCGCACCACCGCGTCAACCGCAGTCAAAAGCTTGATCGAAGGGAGAAACCGTCGCTGTCGCATTCATTCATCCCCTACATGGTATCATGCGGTTTTAACGGTTTAGCCCGGGTGTTTCCATGCATATCCTCACTGTGAACCGCTAGAAGATAGGAACGAATATGCAAAAGTGTTTTCAGGAGGCCACCGATGAGTAACGATGCGCCACTCAAGGGCCTGAAGGTCGTCGAACTCGCCCGCATCCTCGCCGGCCCATGGATCGGCCAAACGCTCGCCGATCTGGGTGCGGAGGTCATCAAGGTCGAAGCGCCCGAAGGCGACGACACCCGCCGTTGGGGGCCACCCTTTATCGAGCGCCCCCTGCCCGATGGCGGCACGGAGAAGGTCGCGGCCTATTTTCACTCGGCCAACCGTGGGAAGCGGTCCATCACCTGTGACTTCTCTGATGCGGACGACCTTGGGCAGTTGAAGGAACTTATCGCCTCTGCCGATGTGCTGATCGAGAACTTCAAAGTCGGCGGGCTCGCAAAATTCGGCTTGGATTATGCCAGCCTGTCAGAGGCAAACCCGGCGCTGGTCTATGCCTCTGTCACTGGCTTTGGCCAAGACGGCCCCCGCGCGAAACAACCGGGATACGACTTTTTGATCCAAGGCATGTGCGGCATTATGGACCTGACCGGCGAGCCAGAGGGGGAACCGCAAAAGGTCGGCGTGGCATGGATCGACATTTTCACCGGACTTTATGGCGTGATTGGCATCCAAGCTGCTCTGGCCGAACGCGCACGCTCTGGCAAAGGACAGCATGTGGACTTGTCCTTGCTTGATTGCGGGGTCGGGGTTCTGGCCAATCAGGCGACCAACTACCTGCTCGGCGGCGCGGCCCCGACAAGGCTTGGCAACGCGCATCCCAATATCGTCCCCTATCAGGTTTTCCCGGTGTCCGACGGGCATTTGATCGTCGCCTGCGGGAATGACCGACAGTTCGGCGCCTTCTGTCAGGTGCTATCGCGCGACGACCTGTCTGCGCATCCCGATTACAAAACCAACCCGCAGCGCGTGGCCCATCGCGACGCCCTTTGCGCAGTGCTGGCAGAGGAGACATGGCGCTGGACAAAGGGCGATCTGATTGCCGCACTAGAGGTGGCCGGGGTGCCGGTTGGCCCGATCAACAATGTGGCCGAAGCCTTGGCCGAGCCGCAGATCGAAGCGCGTGGTATGCAGATCGCGCCGGAAGGCATCGCAGGGCTGCGCACGCCGATCCGTTTCTCGCGCAGCGACATGGCGCTGACCCATGCAGCCCCCCTGCTCGGCAGTGGCAAGGCGGGTTTCACGTCTTAACCACCAAGCGAGAACGAGGCGCGGAGGATCACCCCCCGCGCCTCAACTTAGTTGAACAGCACGCTCGGCAGCCAAAGCGCAATCTGCGGGAAGGCGACAACCAAGGCCAGACCGAAAAGCTGCAACAGCACAAAGGGGATCGCAGACCAGTAGATGTCAACGATGGTGATTTCCTTGGGCGCCACGGACCGCATGTAAAACAGGTTGTACCCGAAAGGCGGCGTCAAATAGGCCGATTGCATCGACAGGATAAAGAGCACTGCGAACCATGTCGTATCATAGCCCAGCTCTCGGACGATCGGCACAAAGAGCGGCACGGTGATAAAGACGATGGCGAAATCGTCCAAAAACATGCCGAGAAGGAAATAGGTCGCCAACATCGCGATGATCACCCAGATTGGTGCGACGTCGAAATCTTCGATCAATTCGCCAACGATCATGCCCGCGCCGAGACCTACGTAAATCTTGGAAAAGAACACCGCCGCAATGGTGATCCACATCAACATGCCCATCAGCTTGGTCGTGGTCAGCATGACGTAGCGCAAGAGATCCCAGTTCAGCCGCCCGTGCAGCGCCGCGATGAGCAGCGCCCCAAAGGCACCGATTGCAGAGGCCTCTGACGGTGAGGTGACACCCCCGATGATACAACCCAGAACCGCCGTGATCAGCAGGCCGGGTGCAATCAGATGGCGCAGAGCTTTGAGCTTTTCGATCCCGCTATAGCGCTCATCAACTGGCGTGGGCGGGCCGAGATCCGGGTTCAGGCGGCAGCGGATCAGGATATAGACCATATAGATCCCCGCCAGCATCAACCCCGGCATCAGCCCGGCGGCAAAGAGCTTGCCCACAGAGTCCCGCGATAAAAAGGCGTAAATGATCATCAAAACCGATGGCGGGATTAGAAAGCCAAGCGCGCCGCCTGCCATGATCGTGCCGGTGACCAGCCGTTTGTCATACCCTCGTTTGAGCATCGCTGGCAGAGCGATGATGCCAAGAGAGACCGTGGCCGCGCCAGACACCCCCGCCATCGCTGCGATCAGCGCACAGATAATCACCGTGCCGACACCCAAGCCGCCAGACACGCCACCCATCAGCTTATGGATCAGCCCGAACAAATCGTCGGTAATGCCCGACCGTTGCAGGACCAGCCCCATAAAGATGAACAGCGGCAGCGCCACCAACAGGAAGTTGTCCATCGCGCTGAAGGTCGAGCTGACCAACAAGTCGAGGCCCCCAGGCCCCCAAAGCATATAGGCACTGCCCACGCCCGAGATCGTCAAGGCCCACGCCAAGGGCGCGCCCATCGCCATAAGCACCAGCATCGACGCGAACATAATCGCGGTGATTGCGAGCGGATCGAGATCAGCCATCACATTTCTTTCTCGCAGGCGGCACCTGCGCGTTTTGGGATTATTTCTTCAGGGCATCCAGCAGGACGGGGTCAACTTCGCTTTCCAACTCACCCTCACGCGGGTCGTCATATGCGATGCCGAAAAGCGTCAGCACAGCCCGCAATAGTTCTGCAATATTTTGCAAGATCACCAGACCAACAGCGATCGGGATCACCGTTTTGATCGGGTAAAGCGGCGGCTGCCAAATGCTTTTGTTCGAATATTCGCGCACCGCCCAACTGTCTGCCGCAAACTCAATGGACAGTTTCAGAAAGACCAGGAGCACCACAAGACCGATTGAGAAAACAACGGTGTCACAGAAGGCATTGCCGCGCGGTCCCATGATGCCATAAAGCACTTCGGAGCGCACATGCCCGCGGTAGCGCAGCGTATAAGCGCCCGCCAAAAGGCAGAATGCGCCGTAGATCATCGTGCTGGCTTCATGCGCCCAAATGGTCGGCGCGTTCAAGAAATACCGCGCAACGATCTCAAGCATCAGCACCCCGATGAGCGCCAAGCTGAGCCAGGAAATAGCCCGCCCGACAAAGTCGGACAGGCCATCCTGAAGGACAAGATACCTTGTCACTGGCTTCATTTCAGGCGGCCCTGCGCCTTGGCATTGGCAACCAGCGCGTCGATGAACGCCTTGTTGCGCGGGGAGCGTTCAGCTTCTTCCTGCCAGACAGTCTGTGCGGCAACCGTCAGCTCTGCGGAATCCGCTTCGGGCAGGGTGGCGTATTCGAACGTGCCTTCGGCGACGTTCTCATTGCCTTCGGCCAGCCAGTTGTGGATGTCATCGGCGAACTGCGCGATGGCTTCTTCAAGGATCGCCTTATGCTCATCCGACAGCTTTTCCCATTTTGCGGGGTTGGCAAGGAACGTCTCAGTCCAGCCGGGCATCAGCATGTTCAAATAGGTGTAGTGCTTGGCTGTTTCGTTCAGCTTCAGCTGCTCATATTCAACCGGGCCACCGTAGATCGCACCGTCGATCACGCCTGTGGACATGCTGATGTAAAGCTCTTGTGCGGGCAGGTAAACTGTTGGGATACCGAAGTAATCCAGAACCTTCGCCACGTTCGATGTCGCGCGGATCTTGCGGGTCTTGAGGTCCTCAAGAGAGGTGACAGGCTCTTTGGTCAACAGGTCGTAGTTATGGCCATAGCCCTTGCCGAGAAAGACGGTGCCAGCTTCTTCGTAAGCCTCGGTCAGCAGGCTGTTGACCTCTTCGCTTTCAAAGATCGCCTTGGCTTCTTCAACGCTGGTCCATGCGCCGGGCAGACCTGCTTCGATATTGCCGATGTCGACCTGACCGGACCAATAACCGCCATGCCCGTGTACGATGTCGAGCGTGCCTTTAGACACCGCATCCGCAAACTGGTCAGAGGCGACAAGCTCCCCGCCGCGGAAGTATTGGATGCGCAGCGACCCGTCAGAGGCCTCTTTCACCGCGTCTTTGAACTTGTCCGCGATTGGGTCGATCTCTGTCCCATAGAACGTGTGGAACCGCAGCCGCACGGTTTCCGCCGTGGCAGCGCTGGCCAATGCGGCAAGCGAGACGGCACCGGCGATCATACCGGCAGTGGTGGAACGGGCAAACTTACTAAAATTCATTTTATCCTCCTGCGGGGGCAGCCCCCTGTTGATCGCGCCCCATGCCGTGCCTGCCAAAGCAGCCTCCCCCATAACGACGCAATATGCCCTTACACGCAGATCGCTCAAAAAAGAAGTAAATAATCCCGGAATTTGCTCAAAATTTGCGTTGATCCGCGGCGATATGGCGGAAAGTGCGAAAGAACACTAGCGATTCTCCCGGTCATTGTCGGTCATGTGGACAGCAGAATGCAAAGAATATCGAGCGCCGACCATACCAACGCGCTGCGCTTATAAGTCTGCGGCCCGGCAGGTCTTCGCCGGGCCGCAGGTATCGTTAAGTTCAGTGCGCGACCGAGCGCTTCTCAAAGCTCTCGCGGAACTGTGCTGTTGATTTTGGCATCAACTCACCTGTTCCCCAGTCAAGGATCACGGCGTATCTGCGCACGGCGTCCATCTCGTCGGTCGCGCCCTCCTGATACATCTTCGCGACCTTCTCGGGATCCATCCGCGCCCAGTCGGCCCAGCCGGCTCGGATATTCGCGCGGCATACGGCCTGCACAAGACCGCCAAAATTGAAAGCCAGCGCGGAAACCTACAGAGACCCGAAGGTCCAGTTGCGGAAGAGGATCAGAGGCGAAATGTGGTCTGGCACGGATGGAGCCTCTGATAGCTGCCCCGCTTGGATCGGTCCAAGATAGAGCACAGCCGACACCGGAATGTTGACTGAGCTTTACTGATCAAGTCGCAATCTCGCGTAGCGCGACACCGCCGTTGTCGGTTGTCAGTCGTACCAGCAAAGCGGTTGGCTGTTCTCAACCACCCGTCCGCGCCTTAACGCGCCTTTGAGGGTGTATTGCCTTCGCCCAGATCCCAGAACACCCCTGCCATCACTCGAAGCGCATCGCGGCAAACGGGTTTTAGCACGTGCTCGTCCGGGGCGTGCTGCGAGCAGCTGCGGTAGGAATGCGGCACCCAGACGGTCGGCACGCCCAAGATGTCGCTAAAGCTGTCGTTAGGCAGTGATCCGGCAAGGTTGGGCAGGATATGCGGCGCTTTCCCTGCGCTTTTCGTGAGGGACTGGGCCACGAACTTTACCCATGGATGGTCTGCATCCAGCCGTGTGGCGCGGAAGAAGCCGCGGTCATGTGGCTCGATCCGCACCTCGTCAAAGCCATGTTTGTCGAGGTGGCGGCGCAGCGATGGCAGAATATCCTCAGGGTCGGTCCCCACAACATAGCGCAGTTGACAGGTTGCCTTTGCATGGGCGGAGATCGCATTGACCGGGGCCTCAGGGACGCCGCTCTTCATTGCCAGTACGGCAAAGCTGTTCCAGCCATAGGCGCGCTCGACTGGGGCCAGGTCTTTCTCACCCCAATCCGTGTCGATGGGGGGGCCGCCGTCGCTTTCAATCGGCAGACCCTTCAGCGCTTCGCGGACTGAAGGGGTCAGGCTGTCAGGCCGCCATTCGGGAATTTGAATTTGCCCGCGTTTGTCGGTGATGGTCGAGAGCGCCTGCGCCAAGATCATCGCCGGATCGGCCAGCAGCCCGCCCCAGTTGCCGGAATGATGCGCCCCCTCGCGTTTATCCACGATGAGGTCGAACGAGACCCCGCCCCGCGAGCCCATAAACATCGTCGGCACATCCGGCTGAAGACGCGGTCCGTCCGAGGCGATCAACACATCCGCCGTCAGTTTTTCGCGGTGTTCGGTAAAGAACTCAGCCAACCCCGCACTGCCGGTCTCTTCGCTCATCTCAATCACAATGCGACAGTTAAAGCCAAGTTTGCCGCGCGTCTTCAACACCGCTTCCATCGCCGCGATGTTAATTAAGTGCTGGCCCTTATTGTCAGCGGTGCCCCGGCCATAAAGCCGGTCGCCCTCTTCGACGAGTTTGAACGGATGCAACCCCTTGCGCCACTGGTCGGTCTGGGCGCGAATTACATCGCCGTGGCCGTAGGTCAGCACTGTAGGCAAGGTGTCGCCCTCATGCCGCTCGCCCACCAAAAGCGGACCGCCATTTGGCGCGGGGTTGTCATAGAGCGTGCAAGTGAAGCCCATCGCCGAAAGGCGTGGTTCCATAGTTTCTTGCAGGTAGCGCTTGAGTTCGGGGGCCTGATCCGGGTTCTGGCTTTCGGTCTCATATGACACGAGATTGGCAAGTTCGGACTGGAAATCGCCTTGGTCGAAATAAGAGGTAACGTTATCGGTCGCGCTGTCGCGGGTCATGCTGAAATGTCCTTTGTCATATCTTCGGAAATGGCGTCCCCCCAAGGCGACATGATCTCGGTGCAGCCCGAATTGCGGCCCGCATCGCGCATCACCCCCGCAGGGCAGGCAAAGGCATAGGGGAAAATTGTGCGTTTAGTCTCGGTGACGTCGTTGTCTTCGCGCAGCCGGTTGAGCACCTCACGCGGCAGGCTATCGTCTGCAATCAATCTGGTCGCGTCAGACGCGTCAATGCGCGGCGCGTGGAAGCTGTCCTCCAACGACATGCCGAAATCGGTAACGAAGGACGACAGTTGCGCCACCGCGCCCAAAATCTTGCGCCCCCCAGATGCCCCGAAGGCAAAGCGTTTGTCGCCCTGTTCGCCGATCACCGGACAGACATTCATCAGGCAGCGCTTGTTCGGGCCTAGAGAGTTCGGGCGGCCCTGCACCGGGTCGAACCACATGATGCCGTTGTTCATCAAAAAGCCGGTGGAGGGCGAGACGACGCGTGAGCCGAAGATCGACAGCAGCGTTTGGGTTTGGGCGACCATATTGCCATCGCGATCCACCACCGAGAAATGCGTGGTGCAGCCCGGTGCGTCAGGGCTTTCGCCGGTGTCGCCCATGGAGCCGAGGCGGCGGGCATAGGCGCCTTTGAGCGCTTCGGCCATGGCGGCATAGCTGTCGGGGCCGGGAGCTTGGCCAAGGTCTTCGGCCGCGAGAGAGGCAAAGGTGTCACGGAAGGTTGGTCCGGCGGTCAGCCCCGGCACGACATGGAAACGCGCATCGCGATAGGCGAAATCAAGCGGCGCGCTGAACTCGGCGCGGTAGGCTTGCAGGTCGGCGTGGCTGAGGCAGCCGCCCTTGTCTTGTATATCTTTGGCCATGGCGGCACCCAGGTCACCGTCATAAAGCGTCCGCGCCCCGTGGCGGGCGATTTGCTCAAGACTGTCGGCCATGCGCGATTGGTCCAGCCGCTTTTCGGCCAGCGCGGTCCAGCCACTGATCGTTGGCCACTGCCCATCTTCAAGGAACAGCGCGGCGGCATCGGGGTCCTTGGCCAATTCGCGGGTGCAGGAGGCGATGATGAGCGCAGCGTACCAATCCACCATCATCCCCATGCGGGCGTGGTCGATCGCGGGCGAGAGCAACTCGCTCCACGGCATCTTTCCAAAGCGACCGTGCGCTTGACCCAGTCCGTCGACCACCCCCGGCACCGCCACAGCGGTGGCGCCTTGTACGTTGCGGTCGTCTTCGACATGCTCCCACGGGAAGAGATCCCCCGCCTTGCCGCGCCCGCTCAGCGGATAGTCGTCAGGGTTCAGCTTGGCGGGGCTGCGCATGCCGTGGTTCAGCGCATGGGCCTGCCCCTCCTGCGCGCGCCAAAGCATCATCGCCCCGCCCCCTGCCGGGCCGCTCATCCATGGCTCTAACACGCCGATGACAAAAGATGTCGCCACTGCTGCATCCACCGCATCGCCCCCCGCTGCGAGCACCTCCGCCCCGGCTATTGCGGCCAGCCGGTGCTGTGCGGCGACGACACCATGCTCGGTTTCGATAACGGTTTTGCGGGTTTGCGTGCTCTGCGACAGGTTCAGGGACATTTGACTACTCTTGTTCGTACATGGGTGTTTCCGGATCATGCAGATGGCAAGCGACATGCCCCTGCGGGATCGGGGTGTGACGCGGTGCCTTTTGTTTGCACAGGTCCGTTGCGCGCGGGCAGCGCGGATGGAAATGGCACCCGGGCGGCGGCGCGATCGGGTTCGGATAGGCCATGCCAAGCTGGGTGTCCGGCACGCCCAAACCGGGCTCCGGCGTCAGCACGGATTTCAAAAGCGCCTTGGTGTAAGGGTGGCGCGGCGCGTCGAAAAGACCGGCGACCGAGTTCTGCTCGACGATCTCGCCTAGATACATCACCGCCACGCGGGTCGCGAGGTGTTCGACCACCGCAAGGTCATGGCTAATGAAAAGATATGTGAGGCCAAACTCCTCGCGTAATTCGCCTAGAAGGTTGAGGATCTGACTTTGGACTGAAACATCAAGCGCCGACGTCGGCTCGTCGCAGATCACCACTTCAGGCTTCATGATGAGTGCCCGGGCAATGGCGACACGCTGACGCTGACCGCCCGACATCTGGCTGGGGTATGTGTTCATCACCCGCTGCGGCAAGCCGACGACGTCGAGGATCTCTTTGACCTTCTTCTTGCGGCTCGCTTCATCGCCGATGTTGTGCACCCGCAACGGCAGAGAAATCACGTCATAGATGCTCTTGCGCGGGTTGAGCGATGAGTAAGGGTCTTGAAAAATAGGCTGAATGCGCCGCGCCAGCGCCAGACGGCCCTGTTGGGTGATCTCTTCGCCGTCGATTTTGACGTGACCTCCGGTGGGCTGCTCCAATCCCAACAGGATTTTCGCGAGGGTAGATTTTCCGCAGCCGGATTCGCCCACCAGACCCAGCACTTCGCCACGCCCCAGTTGCAGCGATACGTCGTTCACCGCCGTCAGCGGTTTGACCTTGCCGAACATGCCCTGCTTCACCCGGTAGGTCTTGCTGACGCCAGAAAGCTCCAGCACCGGGGGGGTGTTCACGCTGTCCTTCATACGGTCAGCTCCTTCTCGGAATGGCGTTTGCCATCGGGGAATATGCAACGGAAAGCGTGGTTGCCGTCCTCGCGTTTGGGGATATCGCCGCGACATTCGGCCACCGCGTGGGGGCATCGGGTACGGAAGACGCAGCCCTCGACCTCGCCCACGAGCGAGGGCACAATGCCCGGAATGGTGCCCAGTTTCGCGCCCCGGTCGGTCTTACCTGGCAGGGGGATGCAGCGCAGCAACCCGCGGGTATAGGGATGCGAGGGCGCGTTGAAGATGTCGCGCACCGGGCCGGTCTCGACCAGCTCACCGGCGTACATCACCGCGACCTTGTCGGCCACGCGGGCCACGACGCCGAGGTCATGGGTGATGAGGATCACGGCCATATTCATCTCGCGCCCCAGATCGTGCAACAGCCGCAGGATTTGCGCTTGAATGGTCACGTCGAGCGCGGTTGTCGGCTCGTCCGCAATGATCAGTTCCGGCTCGCACATCAGCGCCATGGCGATCATCACGCGCTGTCGCAGACCGCCCGAGAGTTGGTGCGGGTATTGCGACAGACGGCTCTCGGCCGCGGTGATGCCGACTTTTTCGAGCAGTTCAATCGCCCGGTCGCGGGCCTGCTGGCGGCTGACTTTGCGGTGCAAGAGTAGCGCCTCTGCCAGTTGGTCTCCAATGGTGTAGGCCGGGTTAAGCGAGGTCATCGGCTCTTGAAAGATCATCGCCATCCGCGCCCCGCGCAGCCTGCGCATCTGGCCTTGGCTGGCGGTGGTCAGCTCGATCCCGTCAAAGGTCATCCGATCCGCGTTCCGCTTGATGGATTTGCCCAAGAGCCCCATCAACGCGAGCGAGGTGAGCGATTTGCCCGAGCCGCTTTCGCCGACGATGCAGAGGGTTTCGCCCCGGTTGAGATCAAAGTCGATCCCGCGCACCGCATGCAAGGTGCCGCTGCCCGTGGGAATGTCCAGCCGCAGGTTGCGGACGCTCAAAAGTGGTTCTGTCATGGGTCAGCTCCGGTTCTCGGGGGCGGTCACATCGCGCAGGCCGTCACCCATCAGGTTGATCGCCAGCACCAGCACGAAAAGGACAGCACCGGGGATCAGCACGAGCCACGGCTCGAACAGCATCATGTTTTTCCCTTCAGAGACCATAAGCCCCCAACTCGGCGTCGGCGGTTGCACCCCAAGACCAAGGAAAGACAGTGCCGCTTCGAGAAGGATCGCATGGGCCATTTCCAGCGTCACAACGACGATGAGGTTGTTGGCAATGTTGGGCATGATCTCGGACAGGAGGATGCGCGGAGTTGAGGCACCGATCACTTGAGCCGCCGCCACATATTCACGCCGCCGGACCTGCATGGTCGAGGCCCGCATCACCACCGCGAACCGATCCCAAAGCAGCAACCCGAGCACACCGATCACCACTTGCAGCGAGCCGCCGAGGATTGCCACGACCGCGAGGGCCACCAGCACCACCGGCATTGCCAGACGCACGTTGATCAGAAAAGTTACGACCGCATCGACCTTACCGCCAAAGTAGCCAGCAGCGACACCCATAGCCGTGCCGATCACGCCCGAAATCAGTGCCGCCACGGCCCCGATCAGCAGCGAAATCCGTGCGCCGTAGATCAGGCGTGACAGGTAGTCGCGGCCCAAATGGTCGGTCCCCAAAGGATGCTCCCAATCACCGCCCAGAAAGACTGGCGGTTCCATGCGGCTCATCAGGCTTTGCGCATAGGGGTCGTGCGGCGCGAGCCATGGAGCAAGGATTGCAACGATGGTGAGCAGGATCAGAACAATGGCCCCGATCAGGAAACCTTGATGCCCGAAGATCCGTTTGCGCAGCATCTGGGCCGGCGTCGGGCCTGAGATTTCGTCGAGAAGGCTGTCATGCGTGCTTGTGGTGGCCATGTCAGCTGGTCCTCATGCGGGGGTCGAGCCATGCGTTGAGCACGTCTGCGAGGAAGGTAAAAACGATGTAGAACATCGAGAAGATCAGGATTAGCGCCTGCACAGTGGGCAGGTCGTTGCGCGCGATGCTTTCCCACGCCAGATAGCCCGCGCCGTGCAGAGCAAAGATCGACTCCACAACAATGGAGCCTCCGAGCATGAAACCCATTTGCACCGCGGCGAGGCTCACGACCGGGATGATCGCGTTGCGCAGCGCATGGCGGAACATCACGCGGGTCTCGTTCGCGCCTTTAGCGCGGGCGGTTCGGATGTAGTCAGAACTCAGAACATCAAGCATCCCGGCACGGGTCAGCCGCATGATGGCGGGCATCGCGTAGTAGCCCAGCACAATGGTGGGTAAGATAAAATGGCGCCATGTGGCGGTGCCCGATGGTGGCAGCCAGCCCAGTTGAATGGCAAAGACCACGATCAAGATCAGGCCGAACCAAAAGCTTGGCATCGCTTGACCAGCTACCGAGATGAACAGGGCGATACGGTCGATGATCGAATTTGGGCGGATTGCAGCGACCACTCCCAGCGGCACCGCAGTCAGCAGCGCAAAGGTAATGCCGCAAACGCCAAGGATCATGGTAACGCTTAGACGGTCTGCAATCAGCGAAGCAACCGGCAGACGGAAATAGTAGCTTTCACCAAAGTCGCCTTGCAGTGCCGAAAACAGCCAATCGCCGTATTGTACCAACATCGGACGGTCGAAACCATAAAGCCTGCGAAGCGCTTCGACGTCTTCGCCACTGGCGGTTTCGCCGGCCAATGCCGCGGCTGGGTCGCCGGATAAGAACAGCAAGCTAAAGCTGATAAACGACACGGTGAAGGCCACGAGAATGGCCAATCCCAAGCGTTTGAGAATGAATTGAAGCACCTGTGCAACTACCTTGAGGCTGTGCCGGAGGCAAAATGCCTACCGCCTTGGATATGGAAGGATGTTGGGGAGAGAGGAAAAAGGCGGGGGCGGCAATCAAGTCGCCCCTGCCGATTGGCTTATTTCCATTCCATCGTCGTGAAACGCAGAACCTCATCCGCCGTTGGCGTATAGTTCACTTCGTTGGTCATCACGTAGTTGGTGTTATAGGAAAACATTGGCGCCCAATAGGCTTGCTCGGTGATCCGTTCGATCGCCTTGCTGTAGTTCTCTTTGCGCACTTCTGGGTCGGTCGAGCTATCCGCTTTTGTCAGGTAGTCGCGCGTCTCGTCATCCATAGCATAGTCGAGAGAACCATGTTTGAAGAACTGGCTGACCATCGCTGAAGCGTCGTTGATGGAATAGCTGCCCCATGTCTGGAAAGAGATCGGCGTCTCGCCCTTCATATTCTGCTCGCGCAGGGCGGAGTATTGCAACATCTTGAAGTTCGTATCGATGCCCACAGCGTTCAGATAGCTTGTAATTGCTTCGGCATATTCGCGGTCACGGTAAGCGTAGAAGTCAACTGAAAGCCCGTCCTCATAGCCTGCTTCCGCAAGCAATGCTTTTGCTTTTTCCGGGTCGTACTCATAGGCCACTGCAGCGCTTTCATCGCAGCCGAACTGGCTGGGGAAACAAGGCGTGTTGACGACCTTGGACTTACCTTTCAGCAAAGCATCTACCAGCTCTTGCCGGTTGATCGCGTAGTTTACCGCCTTGCGGACCCGGATATCGGTGAAAGGGCTGTCCTCCGAACGGCCAGCCGCGTCCATCGTCAGATAGCCGACACGCATGGTGGATTCATTGGAGACCTGAAACTCATCACGTTGCCCAAGCTTCTCGGCTTGGTCAGACGGGACTTGCCAAATCATATCGAGCGAACCGCTAAATAGCTCTGCCATTTGCGTGTTCACATCCGGAATTGTACGGATGTCGATATTCTTGATGCTGGGCTTGCCCTTGGGGCTGTCGTGGTAGCCTTCATAGGCTTCAAGTTTAAACTGCTGGCCGGGGATGACCTCGGTTACCTTGTAAGGGCCAGTGCCGACGGGTTTCAGGCCCATGCCTTCGGGACCGGCTTCCGCGTAATAGTCGCTGGGATACATCGACACCGGACCAGAGAGAAATTCGATTGCCGCCGGGAATTTCTCTTTCAGCATGATGCGCACGGTGTAGTCATCGACTTTCTCAGCCGATTTCATCCAGTTGACGTTGCGCTGTGTTTTTACGCCATTCGCTTCATCCGCAACGTAGTTGACTGTGAACACCACGTCATCGGCGGTAAAGTCAGAGCCATCGTGAAACTTCACGCCTTCGCGCAATTTAAGTTCGATGGTCGTGTCGTCGATCCAAGTCCACTCGGTCGCAAGGTTGCCTTGGTATTCATTGGTCACTGGGTCGCGATAGATCAGACCGTCCCAGACAGCGCGCTGCAAAACCACCCCCTCGCGAGAGGAGTTGAAGTAGCTATCGACGTTTTCAAGCTCTTTGGTAAAGGCGACACGCAAAGTGTCATTCGCCTTGTCCGCCGAAGCGGTGCTTGCCGCAGCGGCTAGAATGAGCCCCGCGACGGTTGATTTCAAGACCGTGGATTTCATGGTCAACTCCCTGTGATTAACGAACATGCGTCCGGACCGTTTTTTACTTGCAGCGAAGTATTACATAGTAATACGCAATATCGCTATACGATCAATAAACGCGAACTGATAACGAGGCGTCAAGCCCCGCTAAACGCGACAGACGAAGGAGAGGGCTAAAGCTTTGGAAAAAAAGAAAAATACACTCTACGTTGGCTCGCTCGCCAAAGGTTTGCGTCTGCTGCGCGCCTTTGATGAATCACATACAGAACTTTCGCTGGTTGAGCTTTCAGCGCGGACCGGGCTCGACAAAAGCGCGGTTCAGCGGTTGACTAATACGCTGCATATCGAGGGCATGTTGGACAAAGATCCGGCCACACGGCGGTTTCGTCCCTCCCATGCGTGGCTTGAACTGGCCTATGCCTATTACTGGTCGGATCAGTTGGTGGGGCAAGCCATTCCGAAGCTCATTGACCTGAGCCAAGAGATTGGTGAGACGGTGAACCTCGCTGAACTGTCGGGAGACCATATCATCTACGTCAGCCGCCTGCCCTGTCAGCGCACCTATTTCGCGGCTACCGTCGTGGGCCGCCGCTTGCCCGCGCTATCAACTTCGGCGGGGCGGGCGATCCTCTCGACGTTTTCCCCCGAGGACCGCGCCGAGGCTATTGATACATGGTCTTTGAAGCCCTTCACCGCCCGCACGACTTTGGACCGCGAGGTCATTCGGCGAAACATCAATGAAACGGCACAGCAAGGGTTTGCCATTTCTAGCGATCAGATGATTCTGTCTGAAATCGGTGTCGCTTGCCCGATCACTGGACCGGATGGACGCGCCCTGGCGGCTGTGCAATGTTCGGTCTCTGCCCACACGTGGACGCGCGCGCGGATTGAGGCGGAGATACTACCGGCGCTGCAAGACACTGCGAATGCCATTTCACCCTCATCACATGTCCATCGACGGTAGGAGCAGACGTCGGAGGAACACCGCAAAAATTTGAAACGTCGCATTTTCTGTCAATCTGACGAAGGCTTTCGGATTAACGTAGATCAGCAGTTTTCGAACTTCATAGCCGACAGCGAAGCAACATGACGCGGGAGATCGCTGCGGGAATGGAGGATATCGACAATTATGATCTCGTCCGATCGATCCAGAAAGACCAAGAAATGCTCCCCTGCCCTTATGAAACGCAGGTCCTTCACACCATCAACGAGATCTGCGCAACTCCGACTATGGGCTTCGCCCTTTAAAATACTCTCACAGCGGTTGAGCAATTCGGCCTCGTAAAGCTCTGCTTGTCGCAGCCCGAAAGTTTTAATCGTCCATCTGGCGATTTCAATGAGGCTGGATTCCGCACGACGGGTCAGCCGGAAGGATCGGCTCATGAACGCGCGCGCGCGGTCGCAAAGGCCCGACGGATCGCATCTTTGCCGCTGCCCTCAGCGAAATCACCCGCCTCGGCCTGCGCGAGACCTTCTAAAAGCCCTTGGCGGATGTCACTGATCTGCGCCTCCTCCTGCTCAAGCAACCTCAAGCCAGCGCGCATTGCTTCACTCGCATTCTGGTAGCGCCCTGACGCGACCAAGGCTTGGATCAGATGGTCTTGGGTTTCGGTCAGGACAACGTTGCGTGTCACCATGAGTTAGGGCTCCTTTATTGGCAATATATGCCAATACTGAGTTTTGGTCAATGGAAGCCAGACACGAGCAACGAACAGCCAAAATATGAACTACCCTCTACCATTCCATTTATGCGTCCACTCCTCCGCACGCTCCAACCCTTCGTAGGACACAGCCTCGCCCGCGCCGTCGGCGGCATTTATCACCTCAAAAGGCCAAAGCGCCTCTTGCGCGGCGGCGCCTGTGGTCAAGCTGGCTGCGATAAAAGCGGCCGTGGGTAAACGTGTAAGCGTAGATTTCATGTTGGACTCCCACTCGGTTGATGGTCAGCGCACTTTGTTTGAGATGTTTTATCTGCGCTGCGGTACGACGTCCGATATGGGCGCGCCGGTTTACTAGACTGGGAGTATTGGGCCTGCCTATCGCGCTTTATTGGCTATAAGCGGCCTAAATTGCTGTTCTCAGCGCACAAGCGGTGCTTGACAAACGTAAGTTCCCGCGAGGCGGGACCGGGAGGGACACGCGCTACGCAAAAGGGGCAGCCAGTGCGAGCGTTCCTTAAACCGCCCACCCTGACTGCCCCAGGCCACCGACTTTATGCTCGGCGGTGCGGCTCAATGCCGCCGGCCAAAGCCGCGTTAGATGATGCTCTTTCCGCTCCTGCGGGCCTTACGCCACTCTTTCCAGAAGGCTTGCAGCAAAAAGAACAGCACAGCGGCAACAATGGCCGGGAAGATCAGAACATAGATCGTCAAAAATGTCGGAGACATTGGACTTCCTTTCGTTAAACGGTGGGTGTGGCGTCATCGAAATTGCCGGTCTCGGCACTGATACGGGCGAAATCAAACCGTTCCCGCCCGGCCCATGACAGGGCCACGCAAAGGATCATGCTGACTGCATAGGCCAAAAGAGAGGCCGTCAATACCGGGTATTGATGCAAGAAGCCGATCCCGAAGGGCAGCACGACAAGCGCTGCAATCGCCCCCGCAACCACGCCAGCGGTCCGCCCGAGAAAGCCAAACACCATCAACCCTGCGATCACGCCCACGCCGATGACGGCCAGCAGGTCGGTCACAAAGGCGGTCGGACCTTCCAGCGCGATCCAGCCGAAACGCACGGGAAAGAAGGCCGCAAGGGCTGCAATGACAGAGATCGAGAAGGCCCGGTTTGTGACCTTGTCCCAGTAAAAGCTCGCAATCACCGGGAAAACCAAAGCGCCCCAGATCGCACCGACCAGAACCAATAGCTCCAGAATGTTGAACTTGCTGGAGGCAAAATACAGCGCCGCGAGGGTTGCCGTGATCATGGTCACCCGCCCAACAAGCAGCAGTACCCGGGGATCGGCTGCGCCCTCTTTAGCGATATTGCGTCCGTAGATGTCTGTCATCACGATCGAGGACATGGCGGCCAGATCAGAGTCCGCCGTTGAGGCAAGCGACCCAATGACCATGACAAAGAAAACGCAGAGCAAAATCGGGCCGAGATACATCGACGCCAGCTGCGGGATCAGGTTGTTGGTATCGCCGTCCATCGGATCAACGCCGAGGTAAAGCGCCAACACCCCAAGGATGCCCACCCCGATCACAGTCGCCCCATAGCCCACGGTCGCGGTGACAAAGGTCTGGCGGATTTTGTCCTCACGCACGGCAAACAACCGCTGCGCAATGGTTTGGTTACCGATGGCATAGGCCAGCACCGCCGCGATATAGGGCGCGCCTTGGTTAAAGAAGGCGTCGGAGGAGAAAAAGCTCTGCTGCGATGGCGTTAGATTGGCCGCCCCGGTTACAAAAATCTCAGGCCCGCCCGCAGCAAAGAAAACCGCGGGCACGATGATCACCACGGCCCCCAACATGGCGCAGACCTGAATGAAGTCCGTGAGGATCGACGCGCGCACCCCGGACCACAGCGTATAGAGCAACACCCCGGTGCCGATCATCAAAATCCCCGCGCTGAAGGAGATGGGCGACAGCATCGAAATCAGCGCCCCGCCCGCGATAAAGTTGGAGGTAAGGCTCAACAGGCTGCCCAGCAAATTGGACCCCGCAAGGATCAACTGGCTGGATCGCCCGTGGCGCGCGTGCAGGATCTCGGCCAGCGTATGCGCATGTGGCGCGATGCTGCGGATGCGGCGCCCGAAGGGGTAGATGAAAAGGATCATCAAAGCGCCCCAGAGCCCGTAATGGATCGGCCCGGAAATCCCATAGGTGTAGCCCGATGTGGCCGAGGCATAGAGCGACGCGGCCCATATCCATGTGGCGGTCATAGAGGCGGCAGAGATGCCGAAGCCGACCTCGTTGCCCGCAGTCATATAATTATCAGCGTTCTCGCGTTTGCGCCCGATGGTGAGCGACAGCAGAAACGTTCCCCCAAAGAAAAAGAGGATGAGAAAGAGTATAAGCGGTGTTCCAAGGGTGTTCAGTTGCATAGGTCCTTGCCATGTTGTTATCGCAAGCGGTCATTGACGGTGTCGCACACGACATCGCCTGAGCTATTGCCACGGACCGCGGCTTGTTCGGGGTCGGCGCTTATGGCGCCTTCGTGCTGCTCTAACGGCGGCACGATGCGCAGCCAAAGCTGCGCTGACCTCAGCCTCTATCGGGCGAGATCGGAGGCTTCTTAGCCTGTAGACAAGCGGAATACAAATCGATCAGAGATCGAGCACAACAACTCCCTTGGGGCGGCTGCAACAGATCAAAACCTCCCCGGCTTGCGGCATCTCCAACGGTTCTTCGACGTATTCCACTTCGCCCGATATCAATTGGCATTTACACGCGTTGCAAATCCCCGCACGACAGGTGAACGCTGGCTCTAGCCCCGCATTTTCAGCGAGTTGCAAAAGCGACCCCTGTGCGGCGTCCCAGGCCACTGTGGTTCCAGAGGCGCGGAACTCGACCTGTGCGTTACCGCTTGCCACCGGAGCGCTATCTGCCTCAACCGTCTCTTCCGACGCCCAAGCGTCAGGATTTGTAATATTGGCAAGCGACCGGATCGCCGCCGTTGCACCCGAAGCAGCGATTTGCGGCGCGGTGTCTGCTTTGCTGGTTTTTAGCGACGTCGCTTTGCCAAAGAACTCATAGGCAATCCGGTCCTCTGCCACGCCAAGCTCTCGCAGAAGCTGATAGATCGCAGCCATGAAGGGCGTTGGACCACAGACGTAGGCCTCGTAGTCACCAATCGGGACATGGTTGCGCAGGAAGGTCTTGTCGATCACGCCTTCCGCATCAAAAAGGTTCGCGCGCCGATCTGCGTCAGTTGGGTTGCGGTAGATGAACCGGGCCTGAATTTTATCACTGACCTGAGCCAAGACCTCCTCGCGCAGCGCATGTACCCGCCCGTTTTCGCAGGCGTGGATAAAGTGAACCTCCCGATCCGTCTCGGCCAAGCGGTGCAGCATGGCGACCATCGGCGTTAGCCCTACCCCGCCGGACAGCAGCAGCACCGGGCGTTGGCTGGTTTCGTCCAGAACGAAACTGCCCCGCGGCGCCGCGATGTCGAGCTTGTCGCCCACCTCAACCCGGTCGTGCAGCCAGCAGGACCCAAGTCCGCCCGGCGCGCCATTCGCCCCCGCCTCCCGCTTTACAGTAATCCGATAGTGGCGCATTTCCGAAGGCGCGCTGGACACTGAATAGGTCTTGAGCACCGGCCCATCTGGCCCCGGCACACGCAGGGTCAGGTATTGGCCGGGTTTGACCTCCCAAAGCGCTCGGCCATCGCAGGGCTCTAGGTAGAAGGAGGTGATAATGTCACTTTCCGCGACCTTATCCGCCACCCGAAACGCGCGAAACTGGGCCATGGTTACTGACTCATCTTGGCATCTACCATTGCCTCTTCGGCAATCATCGCCTCCAACTGTCTGCGAAAGCGCAGCTGGCCCGCGTCGATCCCAAGGTCGATATGGGGGGAGGTTTTCTCTGACATCCCCATTTGCACCGCATCCAAGACTGCGCGGTCTTCTTCAAAGGCTTTGCGCACGTCCTCGCTCATCATCTTTGACAGGTCTTCGTCGTCAGGACGGACGTTGCGCAGCTGGAACCAATAGTACCGCGTCTCAGTGGCAGTTGTCGGGGTCATGAAATTGTAGCTGTCCATCACGAAGGTCTTTTCATGCAGCGGCCCATCGACCCCGCCGGTGCCAGCCGGGGTAAAGACAGCACGGATCAGCGCATGGCTCGGATAACGCACTTCGTAGTGTTGAAGCCGGTCGCAATTGCCTTCGAACTCAATCACCTTTTTGTAGAAGGGTGCAGGTTCGTGATCCATCATCCAACGATGCACGATTACTCCGGTATCGGTCTTCGTCACGCGCAAAGGGGCGTCCTTGGTCTGAGCGGAGGCAAAGGAGCTTTCATGCACCCAAGCGACATGGGTCGGGTCCAACAGGTTGTCGCACATCAGCAGGTAGTTGCAGTTCAACTCCATCGCCGCGCCGCGGTTCAGGCCCCATTCGGGGCTGTCGAAATTCGGAATGTCGATAATGTCTTCAGGGTCGGCGATGGCGGCATTGCCCATCCAGATCCAGACCAACCCGTATTTCTCATGCACCGGATAGGGCCGCACCCGCGCCGCCGAAGGAATACGCCCCCCGCCCGGCGCCCAGACACATTGCCCCGCGCAATCAAAGGTCAGACCGTGATAGCCACATTCGACGTTGTCGCCCTTGATCCGCCCTTTGGACAGCGGCAGTTTGCGATGCGGGCAGGCATCCTCCATCGCAATGACCTCGCCCTCGCTGTTGCGGAACATGCAGATCTTCTCGCCCAGAACTTTTACTTGGGTCAAAGCGTTTGCGATCTCTTCGCTCCAAGCGGCGACATACCATGCATTTTTCAAGAACATGAGGTTTCCTTGCTAACGTAAACTACCGGCGTTTCGCCGTAAGGATACGTCGCACTGCGGGCCAAAAAAACCGCCCATTTGTTTCGTTACCATTTAGCATACCTAAACTATCCGGGGGCTTCTGAGAGCACCCAGTTCAGGAAGTTGCGGTGCGTGTCATTCTCCATCACCCCCGGTCCCCAACAGATGTAATAGGGTTCAGGCATAGCGATTGAAGCCTGCGAAAGTCGGATGAGCCGCCCAAGCGCGAGGTCGGCAGAGGCAAACGACATCTGCGCCAATGCAATGCCTTGGCCAGCGGCCACTGCTTCGATCGCGGAACTGGAAAGCGAGTGGACCGAGGCCGCACGCTGCGCAGGCTTTGGCAGCCCTTGCGCCGCGAGCCATGTGCCCCACCGGGGAACGCTGCTGTAGGCTGGCCCCCAATCGATATCCACCCAAGGCAGGTCAGGCAGGCAAGCGGGATCAAGCGCCTGCGGATGTGCTTTGAGGAATTCAGGCGAACAGACCGGAAAACAGGCGTCCTGATACAAGGCCCGCGCATGAGGGAACTCTTGCGAAACAGCACCATAGGTCAGCCGAAACATATGATCGAGAAATTCTGGCTCCGGTTCGCCGTGGGTCGCCTCAAGCCGGATGGAGGCGGGGCCAAAGCGGGTCTCAAACTTGTGCAACCGGGGTTGTAGCCATTTCAGCAAAAGCGTGGGCAGCCCCGATACATAGATGTCGTGGTCCGAGGTCTGTTGCGCCAAAAGCACCTGCGCCTGCCACAGTTTTTCAAACCCTGCCGTCAGAACCGCATGATAGGCCTGCGCCTTGGGAGCGACTGCAGCGCGGCGGCCATCCTTGACGATCAAAGGGATGTCCATCTGCGCTTCAAGCAGTTTGATCTGCTGGCTGATCGCGCCCGGTGTGACTCCAAGCGCACGGGCCGCTGCGGTGACAGAGCCCAGACGGCCAAACGCTTCAAAAGCCTGCAACGCCCGCAGGGGAGGCAAATTCGATCGCATAGACAGCCTAAATCGTTTGGGGTTGAAGCAACCCAAGTTGCTATCACGGATAGTCGCGGAATTTTCGCCAAACGCAAGGGTGCCGCTTGGGTCTTTGCGTGAACGGTGAGCGGCCCTGCCAGCCTCGCGCAATCGACCGTCAATCAGCCCACCTTGCAGACCAGTTGCCTGCGGACTACCTCAACGAGAGGCCATCACTCCCCCTTGGCCCTCACAACATAGGATATAGACCATGCGTTTAACCCTCGCCGCCCTCGCCTGCTCTGCATTGGCTCTCCCAGCCACAGCAGAGACGACCCTGAACCTCGCGCTCGGCCCCATCGATACCGTCGAGACCATTAGCTATGACTGCGAAGGCGCCGATCCTTTGCGGGTACAGTTTGTGAACGCGGGCGAGAACGCGCTTGCGCTGACGGAGATCGACGGTGCGATGCGGGTTTTTGTCAACGTCGTTTCGGGGTCGGGCGCCAGCTATGTCTCGGGCGCTGACACCTTGTCGACCAAAGGCAGCACAGCGCTTTTGGAGAACCAGATGAACGAGACCAAAGTGCAATGTGAGCAAACCGGCGACATGCCACAGCAATAACCTCTCACGCCCCTCGCGGGGCCTGTTGAGACAGAAGGTCGCAGGCCGCCCCCCATGCTTGATAAGCCTCTCGGGGCGGCCCATGTCAGAGGCATGACGATGTTCAGACTTCATACGAGGTTCCTGCCGAACGCAGGAAAAACACTGAACCGCCGGTAACCCCGGGCGGACCACCGCGCTGTCGCGTGTTCCGGCCTCGGGGTTCATTCGATCTCAGGATCAATCCAAATGACGGACGCCCATGCCCGCCTTTCAAGTGAGGCCGGGCAAGAGGTTATGTCCGTCGCGGTTCAGCCATCTCGTTACGGAGGGTGTCATGTACGCCTATTTCATCGCCAATTACGCCCCATTCAAATCATCTCCGGCCTCGCCCAAACCAGTTGGACGCTTTGCCGCCAAACCCGGTGCGCTGCGCCGTGGCCTGCAGGCGATCCGCCAAAGCTGGAAACGGCGACAGACGATTTATGCTTTGCAAGAACTGGACGAACACGTCCTGCGCGACATTGGCCTTCAGCGGGAGCAAATCCCGATGATCGTTAAGAATATGCACGCCAATGACACGCGCAGGAGCGGCACGACCCCCCTCACGGCACAGGCCGCGTAGACGCCGATCTCGCGCCTCACCCGGCAACTGCGCTGCCCAGAACATAGGTGCCGTTGCCCTCATATGCTTGCCTATTAGAGGATAAATAAGATGATGCTTTGCAAAGCCGACTTCGAAGAACTCTTTCCTGAACTGTTCGAAAAGTCCCGCCGCACCCCTGCGCTACCTTCTGCGGATTGCGTGGCCCGTTGGGAAGACGACGGCGGCGCACCTGCGGTTATGGACAGGACCGCCATCAACAGGCCATGGCCCGCGCAGGCCGTCGCGCCTATGGTCGCGGCAGTTTTTGGCCTCGCGGCGATCCACTCTGCCATGCAGTTTGGCAAGGTGGCCATGCCCCCGGCGCGGCGGATGCTGGATGTGGTGGAGACGCGGTAACCTAGCGGGCACAGAGCTGTACCCCGCGCCACCCCTGCCCACACAACATCAAGCTCCGGCCTGCGCCGGGGCTTTTTTCTTCAACAGAACCAATATTCTCAGTTAGGCTCGGTTATGGAAGTCTTTGAGGCTTCAGCACCGCTCAGGAGCAAGCCGTACTGTGCCGCAAACTTTCCGCACCCTGCTCGCCCCGGTCAGAGCCCTGCTTGGCGGGACGGCACTGTTCATGGCAGGCAACAGCCTTTTGGGGGTCATCCTGCCCCTGCGGTTGGAGGCTGCGGGCTATCCCGTTGCGCTGACCGGGATCGTGATGGCCGCCTATTACATGGGGTTGGCCTTTGGTGGGCTATACACCAAACGTGTCATTCTGCGGATCGGTCATATCCGCGCGTTCTCGACCTTTGCCGCGCTCACAGCGGCTGTTTGTCTGGCCTACGGGTTTTTCGAGTTTCCCGCCGCTTGGGTGCTGTTGCGAGCCATTAACGGCTTTTGCATCGCAGGTATGACCACCTCTATCGAAAGCTGGCTGAACGAGCGCAGCAGCAACGAAACCAGAGGCCGGGTGCTGGGCTATTACATGCTGGTTTTTTATCTGGCGATTGCCATGGGGCAGACCTTGGTGAACGCAGGTACGGGCGGGGGCAGCGATCATCTGATGATGGCTTCGACCCTGATCGGCCTGTCGCTGATCCCCATCGCCATGACGCGCTTGGGCGAGCCGAACCTGCGAACCTCGCAACCGCTCCACATTCGAACACTGTTTGAAGCCTCACGCGTTGGTGTGGTCGGCGCGGTGGTTGCTGGGATGCTCGTGGGGTCCTTCTACGCGCTTGGCGTGGTCTTTGCGCGACAGATCGGGCTGAGCGTTACCGAGGCGGCCCTGTTTATGAGTACCGTTGTCCTTGGGGGCCTCGGCTTTCAGGTGCCGGTGGGGATGCTGGCAGATCGCTATGATCGGCGCATCGTGATGTCGTGTCTTTTGCTGGCTGTCGGCATCTCATGGGGGCTGTTGTCGAGCGCTTTGGCCGGGGGCGTTCCATTGCCCGTCCTCATCGTCATGGCGCTGGCCTTTGGTGGCGCAATCAGCAGCGTCTATCCCCTCTGTGTGGCGCAGACCTTCGATCGGTTGGAAAAGCGGTTCTACGTGGCGGCTTCGGGGCGATTGCTAATGGTCTACTCCATCGGTGCCACGGTCGGGCCGCTTCTCGCCTCGCTCCTGATGTCGCTTTTCGGGCCAACGTCGTTCTTTGTGTTCGAATCCGGGGTCGCCGTGCTCTACGCGCTTTTCGTGCTGACCACCGTCCGCAGCCGGGGCGCGTTGCCCAAAGAGGGGCGTGAGAAATTTGTCCCCCTGCCCGATATTTCGCCCGTTGCCGTCACACTCGACCCGCGCACACCAGAGGAAGAGGATACCGCCCAAAGCGCTTGAAGCGTCGACCTTCAATCACGCGGCGGCGCGTTCGTCCGCGCCTTGAAGCAACAGACGCATAATGTCAGTGCGGGTGATGATGCCGACGAGCGCGGTGTCTTTCACCACCGGGATCACATCGCTCCCCTCGTTCGCAAGCCGGTTCAGCAAGACCCCCACCGGGAGGTCATGTGGCACTGCGCGATTTGCCGAATGCATAACCTCCGCAACGCGCCGCCGAAGCACGCGCGGCCTGCGCGCCAACGGGCGGGCCTGTGCCGCGATCAGATCAATGAGGTCGGCCTGTAGGATCACGCCGCGCAAGGTCTCCCCATCCGCTGCGACGACCGGCAGGCTTTTGATCCGATGTTTGCGCAATAACCCTGCCGCGTCTGCCAATGACGTCTCTGGCCGGACAGTGACCAGATCGGTCGTCATGATATCGGCGCAGGTTGTCCCATCAAAACGATGCTGTGCCGCTTCGGCCTCCGCAGCGGCCAGAAGACGGCCAAGGTCAGCAACACCAAGGTTCGTGGTCTGGTTATAACGGTCCAGCAATTCGCCAAGCTGTTCCGTCGACAGCCCCAGACGTGGCGGCGCGTGATCCGGCTCTTCCTTCGGCAAGCGAAAAGGGTACTTTCGCCCCGTCAGCCGGTTATAGACCGTGGCACTAAGCACCAGAACCACCGTCGCCAGTCCCAGTGGCACCAAGGCAAACCAAGGCCCCGCTGCAAAGGCCGCCTCTGGGTTGAGCGCGGTGAGCAGTGCCACCGCCCCGCCCGGCGGATGCAGGGCGCGCAAAAACATCATCGCGGTAATCGCGGCGCCGACAGCAACGCCTACAGCCAATGGTCCGGGGATATACCACACTGCAACCAGCGCCACTAAAGCCGCGCTGATATTACCGACAACCGCCGACCAAGGCTGCGCTAGGGGCGAGTTCGGCACACAGAAAAGCAAAACCGCCGTCGCCCCCAAAGGGGCCACGAGGTAAAACGAAGCCTGGCCATAGATCGCGCTGATATAGGCCAGCCCCACACAAAGGCTGATCCCAATGAGCGCCCCGATCCCCGCCCGCAACGGCTCGCCGTTGTGGAACCGGGGCAAAGCCGGCTCAAGGTGGTGCCAAATTCGCATCTGCTGTCTCCCCCGCCCATGGCACGCCGCGTGCCCGCGCAAAGCCCAATGCTCTGCCTATGGCGGTTTGCGCGGGGAAACTGAACACCGCGGCTTGGAAAAAGGGCGCGGCTTCTGCGATTTAGCGCGGGGAAAGAACAGGCTGCCTTCGAAATGGGGGATCAGACGAATGTCTTGCTACCTGCCCCGTACCGGCTCTGGCGTGATTGCCGCAACGATCTGCGCACGCTCGCTTTCGTCCCGCGCAGCAGTGATCTGTTCGGCCAGCCGTTCAGAATCGCGTTTGCGCAGGCGGGCAATCACGTCGTCTGCGTCCCCGTCGGCATAGCCCAAGGCCCGCAGGGTCAACCCGCCAAGCGCCAGCGCAGAGAGCCATGTCTCCCGCAGGATCGCGTCATTCGGCACCCCTTCGCCCGCCAGACGGACCGCGTGGATACGGTCATGCGCGCGGGCGAGCAGCTTTGCGTTCGGGAATTTGCGATGCACGATTTTGACGATCTTCAGCGTGGTGTCAGGATCATCCGTGGCCACGACAATCACCTTGGCGGTCTCCGCCCCGGCGGCGGCCAGCACATCGGCCCGCGTGCCGTCGCCAAAATGCACCCGCTCATTAAACCGCTTGGCCTCGCGAATACGGTCGGCGTCATGGTCCAGCAGGGTAACCGACACGCCCTCAGCCAAAAGCGGCTGCGCCACCAATTGGCCGACCCGACCGAATCCAATGATCAACACGCTGCCCTCGGCATCTGTGTAATCCTCGTCAATCGTTTCTCGGGCGGGTTGCCGGACGACCAAGCGATAGGCGCGGTCCGCTTGTGATGAAAGCGCCATTGATAGGGTGACGATTGCCACGACGATTGATGACAATTCCTGCGGCAGCAACAGGGCAGAACTGGCGGCGGCGAACAAGACAAAGCCGAATTCCCCGTGCTGCCCCATGGCAAAGGCAATGCGCAGCGCGATGGGATGCGGCGTGCCAAAGGCACGGTTCACCACATAAGCGCCCAGCCCCTTCAGCGCGACGGTGATCGGCACAGCCAGCAGAATAATCAGCCAATTGTCAGCCACGGCGCGCAGATCAAGCGAAAGCCCCACGGCGACAAAGAACAACCCCATGAACAAACCCCGGAAAGGCTCGATATCGGCCTCGACCTCATGCCGGTACGAGGATTCCGCCAACATCACCCCGGCGATAAACGCCCCCATCGCATAGGAAAGCCCCGCCGCTGCCATGATCAGCGCGGCAAAGACCACAACACCGAGCGCGGCAGCGGTCATCAGCTCCGGCGTGCGGGTACGCGCGATGATGCGAAAGATCGGGTCGAGTGCATAGCGTCCGATGAGGATCAGCGCAGTGATGGCGCCAATGCCGATGGCCGTGGCTTGCAGACTGTCTGCCAAACTCGCTTCCTCGCCCGAAGGGGCCAGCAGCGTGACCAGCAGCAAAAACGGCACGATGGCGAGGTCTTCGAACAGCAAAATGGCAAAGGCGGTTTGACCAAAGACCGAATTACGCTCCCCGCCGTCGTCAATGCCGCGCATCACCAGCGCGGTGGATGACAGCGCCAGCCCCAGCCCGACAATCAGCGCCACGCGCCATTCAAGCCCGACAAGCAGCGCCGCAGCGGTCAGCAGCGCCGCGCAGACCATCACCTGCACCAGCCCCCGGCCAAAGATCGTACCGCGCATTTCCCACAAACGCGCCGGACGAAACTCCAACCCGATAACAAAGAGGAACAGCACCACACCAAACTCGGCGAAATGCAAAAGCTCACCGGGATCGCGGGTAAAGGAGATCGCAAGCACGATCCCCGCCACCACGCCAGCCACCAGATAGCCGATCACAGTACCCAGCCCCAAGGCGCGGGAAATTGGCACGAAGATACAGGCCAGCGCGATCAGCGCCAATGCTTCGAGAAAGGCCAGCTCCATACCGACAAGGCCGAACATGCTGCGGGCGTTTTCCGCTTCAGCAGCGAATGCCGGTGCGCCCGTCGCGGTCAAGAGAACCGGAAGGGCGCAGAGGGCTGACAGGGCTGACTTCATGGGTAGAATACGCCCCCTTCGGCACGCATGATCTTGGGTTTGCCCTCGGGCGCGGGGATGAACTCTTCCTCATCGCCCGGCACGGTCTCGAACCGGCCCCGGCGCCATTCCTCCCGCGCCTGCTCAATGCGGTCCTTGCGTGATGAGACGAAGTTCCACCAGATGTAGCGCGGCCCTTCCATCGGCGCACCGCCAAAGAGCATGAAACGCGCGTGATCACCGGTGCCATCGTCAACGCCTTTGACCGTGACCTCATCCCCGGGCCGCAGGACCAACAACTGCCCCGGCTCGAAAGTATCGCCAGAGACATCGATCTTGCCGCGAATGGTGTAAAGCGCGCGTTCCTCGGTATTGGCCACGATGGGCGCTTTCGCTCCGGGCGCGAGGGTGATGTCGGCGTATAGCGTATCTGAGGCTGTCTTAAGCGGAGAGGTTACGCCAAAGGCAGAGCCTGCGATAAGCCGCGCCGTCAGCCCGTCGGCATCAACCGTTGGCAGATCGGTCTTGCCGTGATGCATGAAATCGGGGTCGGACTCCTCTTCATTCTCAGGCAGCGCCATCCAAGTTTGCAGGCCGAACAACCGCTGGCCGGTCTTTTTCCGTTCGGGCGAAGTGCGTTCCGAATGGACGATCCCCTTGCCTGCTTTCATCCAATTCACCGCGCCGGGCTCAATCGCGAGATCGGTGCCAAGACTGTCGCGGTGGTGGATTTGTCCCTCAAACAGATAGGTCAGCGTGGCGAGGTTGATATGCGGATGCGGGCGCACGTCGATGCCCTGATCGGTCAGGAACTCCGCCGGACCCATCTGGTCAAAGAAGATGAAAGGCCCGACCATTTGGCGTTTTTCCGATGGCAATGCCCGGCGCACTTCCATTTCGCCAAGATCGACCGCGCGCGGCACAATCAGGGTTTCAATGGCATCAACGCTTTCGGCATCACCGGGGACGGGATCGGGGCATGGGCTCCAACTCATCGCAGAACTCCTTTATGGGTTTTTCTTTTGTAGCACATCCTGCCATTCCGCGTGACGCTCAATCTGCGCTTTGGCGAAGGGGCAAAGCGGAACGATCTTGCGCCCCTCCGCGCGGGCATCCTCGACCCCGCGTTTGACCAGCGCCTGACCGACACCGCGCCCGCGCAACGCATCCGGGACGCCGGTGTGGTCAATGATGATCGTGCTTTCGCCCATGCGGGAATAGGTCATCTCGGCCTCATGCCCATCGACGACAGCGAAATAGCGACCCTTGCTGTCACCCTCTTCGCGAGTGATCTCAAACTCATTGTCCATCGGTGCTCCCTTCATGCCTTGTTCAGATGTTTACGCAGCCAAGCGGCCTCTTCTGCGATGATGCCGTGGCCCGCGCCGGGGATGACCAGCGTGTCGACCTTGGCGCCCATCGTGCCCAACACCTTAGCGCTTTCGCGTACGCGGGCCAGTGGGATATGCGGGTCTTGTTCGTGGCAACCGATCAACACCGGCACGTCTGACAGCTGCCCATCGTAGTCAAAGGTTTTAGCTGGGCGGTCATACAAATCAGCACGCGGCGCACCGCCCGTCTCGCCGGTACCGACCAAACCACCTGACAGCGCAGCCACAGCGCGGAATGGACGGGCCAGCCGTGCGGCAGCCTCAATCGCCAGACAAGCGCCTTGCGAGAACCCGACCAGTGCGACCTGCTCGGGGCCAAAGCCCTGCTCGTTCAGATCATCCAGCAGGTTCGAGACAACGCTCAGCCCACTGCTTAACCCCGGCTCATTGGCCTCCAGCGGCGCAAGGAAACTGTCCGGCCACCACGACCGCCCCGCCGCCTGCGGTGCGAATACCGCCACGTCCGGCAGAGCGAGGTGATCGGCCAAGCCGACCATATCCTCCGGCCCGCCACCTCGGCCATGGATCATCACCAACGCCAGCCGCGCGCGGTCCAGCGAAGCACCGGATGTCACCAAACGTTGCTCCGCATGAGGACCGGAGCCGCGGGTTTTTGTCTGTACGCCGCTCATGATGGCACCCGGATTTCTGGCAGAACCTGCTCGATACGGGTGCGGTGCGCCTCGTATTTTTCGGGCAGTTTCAGCGCTTCCCCTAAATGTGCCGGGTCTTCGTCCACGGCAAATCCGGGCGGATCGGTGGCAATCTCAAACAGCACCCCACCCGGCGTGCGGAAGTAGATCGCGTCGAAATACTGCCGGTCGATCACCGGCGTCACCTCTTGCCCGATTGCCGAGAGCCGCTCACGCCATGCCAGTTGCTCCGCTTCATCCCGCGCCCGGAAGGCGACGTGGTGAATGGTGCCTGCTCCGGGCCGCCCGATAGAACGTGCGTCCGAGGTCATGAGATCGACCGCAGAGCCGCGCTCAGGATCGGTCGATCGATAGCGCACGCGGGTCTCTTTGCCGTCTGTGCCGCCCGTCGCGGTAGCATCTTCGCCTTCGCGCTCATAGCCCATCGCCTCCAGAACCCCAGCAGTGGACGCGATCTCATCAAGCCAAAGCGTGACGGAGTGAAACCCCTCATCCTTCGCCCCGCCTTCGATCAGCTCCACGCGCAGCCCGTCGGGGTCTTTCAACGCGATGGCCCGCTCACCAAAGCGCTCGAACGGTCCATCGAAATCAATCGCGGCCTCTGCCAGATTGCCCATGCGCTGATCAAGATCAGGGATCGCATAGGCCACGGCAGAAGCCATGCCCGCGCCTGCACGGCCGGGGCCAGCATCCACGAAGGGGAAGAAGGTCATGATCGATCCGGGCGCGGCGTCCTTATCCCCGTAATAGAGGTGATAGGTGCCGGGATCGTCAAAGTTCACGGTGCGCTTCACCAGCCGCTGACCAAGGGTACCAACCCAGAAATCAAGGTTATCCTGCGGCGGGCCAGAGATCGCGGTGACATGGTGCAGACCGGGGATGGCCCGGTTTTCGGTATGAGACATGGTACTCTCCTTTCAGCGCAAATAGCATGTAAGAAGAAGCCATTGGCGCATTGTGTTCGTCCGTTGAGGCCATATCTAGGACGCAAGTCACCTATTGAAAGTCGTTACCAAATGGAAACCACACAGAAAGCCAATCCTGCTTCGGATGAGACGGTCGAGGTTAATATGCCCTGTGGGGCGGACAAGCTTCTGCGTAAGCTCTGGGGCCAATGGAAAACCCATGTGATTTATGTGCTGGGCGAAAAACAGGCCTGCCGTTTTGGCGTCCTACGCCGTCAGATTGACGGGATCTCGCCCAAGGTTCTCACCACCCGCTTGCGTGAGTTAGAAGCCGACGGGCTGGTCTGGCGTGAGCAGGAAAACACCATTCCGCCAAAGGTCACCTATGGGCTGACCGAGACAGGTCTTGCCGTCCATGCGGTGCTGAAAAACATCGAAAAGATCGACGTCTGACAGCGCAGTTCAAGGGAAGCGGCTGTGGTCGAGCCACTCCCAAGCGCAACCCACGCATTGCGCGATTACATCCCGCATGGAAGCAATAAACTGCCAAATCTCCGTATTATAAACCGCGGCGCAATGGTCGATATAGGGCGCAGACAACAGACACGCTCATCAGGAGATACACCATGACCTTTGAAACCAACACCAATGTCGGCGCCACTCTCGCCCGCCTGTCGCTCGGCGTCGTTCTTTTGGCGCATGGCTTGCTCAAGCTTTTCGTCTTTACCCTGCCCGGCACCGTGGCCTTCTTTGGCAGCCTCGACCTGCCCGCCATCGCCGCCTATCTGACTGTTTTCGCCGAAGTCGTCGGCGGTGTCGCCATCATCGCCGGTCTCTATACCCGTCTTGCCGCGATCTTGTCGCTGCCGGTTCTGATTGGCTCGCTCTGGGTTCACCTCGGCAACGGTTGGCTGTTCAGCAACGAAGGTGGCGGCTGGGAATTCCCCGCGCTGCTTGTGGCACTGGCTGTCGTTGTGGCCATCCAAGGCGGCGGTGCCTTTGCCCTGCGCAAACTGCCAGTGATTGACGGTTTTATACCGCAGGCGTTGAAGGCTTAAGTCTTCGCCTTACCATTACAGCAAGGGGCATCGTTCACGCGGCGCCCCTTGTCTTTTTGGCCAGATGCCGCAGTTCATCGGACGAAGAAGCGCGAAAGGTGACCCATGACACAGATCCTCGGAATATCGGGCAGCCTACGAAAAGGCTCGTTTAACACCGCCCTGCTGCACGCAGCGCAGAATTTGATGCCAGAAGGCAGCACGCTGGTCGAAGGCAGTATCGCAGAAATCCCGCTTTATAACGCAGACGAGGAACAGGCCCACGGCCTCCCCGAGGCAGTGGTGCGGCTGAAAGAGCAGATCATCGCAGCAGACGGCGTGATCCTGTTTTCGCCCGAATACAACAACTCGATCCCCGGCGTTCTGAAAAACGCGATTGACTGGACAAGCCGCCCTGCCAGCGACATCTCCAAGGTGTTCGGCGGCAAGCCCTTTGCCGTTCTTGGCGCGTCGCCTGGCGGGTTTGGCACGATCCTGTCGCAAGATGCGTGGCTCAGCGTTCTGCGCACCCTGACCACCCGCCAATGGCACGAAGGCCGCCTGATGGTCGCCCGCGCGGGCGATGTGTTCGACGAGAATGGCGCGATGACCGATGAAAAAACGACCGAGCGTCTGAAAGCCTACCTTGCCGGTTTCACCGAGTTCGCCGCCGCGCAGTGATCCGCCGTTTGCAATCCCCCTCAAAGGAGACACAACATGCCTACGCTTTACACCATGCCCGGAACCTGCTCGCTCGCCCCCAATATTGCGGTGGCTTGGCTTGATGCGCCTGTCGAGGTTCACACGATGGCCTACGGCGATCACAAGAAGGACGACTACCTTGCGATCAACGACAAGGGCAAAGTCCCCGCCCTGCGTTTTGAAGACGGCGATGTGCTCACCGAAGCAGCGGCGATCCTGAGCTGGCTTGGGGCCGCACATGGGGGCGAGGGCTATGCCCGCGACACGGTGCTGGGCCGCAAGGAAGCCGAGGCCCTGTCTTACATGACCTCCGAGGTTCACGCCGCCTATGGAGGGCATTTCGGCCCGCAGAACTTTGCCGAAAGCGACGCCGCAATCGAAGAGGTCAAACGCAAGACCTATGAAAAGCTCGACATGCATTACAAGCGGATGGATCAGATCCTGAGTGAGAACGGCGATTGGTATTTGGGCAAACGCAGCTTTGCCGATACGTTTCTCTATGTCCTGATGCGCTGGATCGAAAAGACCCCGCTGTCCTATGACGACTACCCGGCCCTGAAGCAGCATATGGTGCGAATGGAAGCGGACGCAGGTGTGCAACTGGCGTTGAAGCGCCAGAACATGGAGCCAATCGGATGAGCGACATCGCGAAAGGCGCATGGCCCGAGCTTGGCTTCGCGGACTGGTCGGAGACCTGCACCGCGCTGCATCTCTGGACGCAAATCCTTGGCAAATATCGGTTGGCCCATACCCCTTGGGTCAACCACTCATGGCACGCAACCCTCTATGTCACACCGCGCGGGCTGACGACTGGCCCAGTGCATGAGGCGGAAGGATGTCTGACCCTGACGCTCGATCTGGTCGATCATCAGTTCGTCGCCGAGACCGATGGCAATTCGCGGGAGACTTTTGCGCTCAAACCGATGCCCATCGCCACGTTCCATGAGCAAGTGGCCAAAGCCGTGAAGGCATTGGGCGGCACTTTCGACATTCACGGTGCGCCCAACGAGGTGCCTGATCCTACCCCCTTTGCTCAAGACACTGCCGAGCGCCCCTATGACGCCGAAGCGGTTGCGCGTTATCACCGTGCGCTGCTTCATATCGTGCCGGTGTTTGAACATTTCCGCACCAGTTTTCTGGGCAAAGTCTCCCCTGTCCATCTGTTCTGGGGCGCGCTCGATCTGGCCGTGACCCGCTTTTCTGGTCGCCGCGCGCCGCTGCATCCGGCGGGTATTCCGCATCTCCCCGATGACGTGGCGCAGGAAGCCTATAGTCATGAGGTCTCCTCTGCCGGCTTCTGGCCGGGGGGCAATGGTGTCGAAGAGCCCATGTTTTATGCCTACGCGTACCCCACAGCGGATGGGTTTGCTGATTACCCCGTAAAACCAGAGGCGGCGTATTTCGACAAAGACCTTGGGGAGTTCCTTTTACCCTATAACGCGGTACAACGCAGTGATGACCCGCGCGGAACGCTTATGGCGTTTTTGCAATCCACCTATGAAGCTGCGGCTGACACAGGCGATTGGGACCGGGATGCGCTGGAATGTAGCTTGGGCAAACCTCGCGTCCCTCGGCCAGTGGATCGGGACTAATCAGAGGCTGATCGCGCTCCGCCCTGTTCATCAGTGCGGGCCAAGCGCGCACGAATACGATCCGCCGTCTGCTCCAGCGCGGTGTCCTCCGGCTTAGGCGGCAGTGAGAACTCTTCTACACCGTCCTCCAGATACCGCACCGAGGTCACATCATGCCGGTGCAACATCGGCACCACATGGGCATGGGTGTGTGCGACATGGATGCCGGTAAAGAAGAAGGCAACGCGCTCCACCCCCCACTCGTGCTTCATCGCCCGCGCCAACCGCTGCCCGGTGGACATGATCCGCGCCGCGACAGGCTCTGGCAGGTCTTCAAACCACGGATGGTGCTCTTTGGGTATAATCAGCGCATGTCCTTCGCGGATCGGGTGAAGGTCCAGAAAGGCCAGCACCAGATCGTCCTCAAACAGTTTGAAGGCTGGCAATTCTGATTGCGCTATCCGGCAGAAAATACAGGTCTCGTTCATTGTCTATCCAACTCAATCTTTCGCACGTTATAACGCGGTCTTGCCGGTTGTGTAGCGCCGCTGGTCACTGTTCCGCGCCAGCTATTTGGCAAAGACTGAGGCAATCTCGGCCTCCGTCAATAGCACCCAAGCCCCCTCCCCCAGATCATCCGGCAGGCGCAGTTGGCCCAACGCCTCGCGGTGCAGAGCCTCTACATGGTTGCCCACGGCGGCGAACATGCGTCGCACTTGGTGATATCGGCCTTCGGTAATGCTCAACCGCGCCTCTGTGGCGGACAATACGTTGAGCTTCGCAGGGTGCAGCGGCTTTTTCTCTCCGCTCAGAACTAACGCGCCTGAGGCAAACACCTCCACCTCATGGCCCTCAAGGGGCCGCGCCAGACTGGCCCGGTAGGTCTTTTCGACAGCGTGGTTGGGGCTGGTGATCCGATGCAACAACGCGCCATCATCGGTGAGCAACAGCAGGCCGGATGTCTCTTTGTCCAGCCGACCGACGGGCGAAAGCATGGGTTTGCGGTGCCGCCAGCGGTCGGGCAACAGATCATAGACCAACGGCCCGCTGTCTTTGCGCGAACAGATGTATCCGGGCGGTTTGTTCAACATCACCACCACCCCCGGCAAAGGGTCCAGCGGGGCGCCGTGGACGGTCATCCGTTCCGTAAGATCAGGGGTCATGGGAATGCGCCTTGCCACATCGGTGATCGGCACGCCGTCCAGCACAATCCGGCGCGCCCGCGCGATCTGCGCAATCTGCCCGCGCGAGCCGTAGCCCAAGGACCCTAGCAGCCTGTCAATTCGCGTGGTCGGGACTTTGGTCATCTGGCCAGACCTTTCTAAACCACATCGTGTTGACCTGTTGTGCTGCGCCCTGCCAGCGAAGACAAGCCTCATGCTGAAATCAACGGGGGCCGCTTTGCCGCACACCCACGCCAGCGTTTTTGCCAAACCGTTTTTCGTGCTAGCTTCAGGTCAGAATAATCAAAGGAGAGCCGCCATGCCATACTTCGGAAAATACGACATCCCAGAGGAAATCGTGAACGACGACACGCTCACCCGCGACCGCAAAATCGAACTGCTCAAGGCATGGCGGGATGACAAGAAGGCCTATATGCGCGCGTCTGACGAAGGCATGGATGGCACCGACCGGACGGAGTTGCTCCGCCGGATCAAAACGGCCCTGAGCAAGCTAGAGGACCCTGCGACATCATAGGCTCACCGACCCCGCCCCATACTTGAATGCTGCGGGGGGCGCTCCTATATCAACAGTATGATGATCCGCTTTCATATGAGGGTTCTGCCGAGCGCAGAACGTCTGCTGAACCGCCGGTAGCCCCGAGCGGGCGGCCTTTGGGTCTGCTCATAGCTCGGGGGTTTGATTTCATTTCCCACAGTCAAACAGAACGACGCTTTGCAGCGGAGGTGCGCAGTGCCACCCGGTTGGTCAGCGCGCGTTCAGCCAGCAGCACCTGCTGTTATGGAGGATCAAATGGCCATCTATATCACCCGAAAAATGCTCACCGATTTCGCGCGGCAAGAAGCGAATGCGGCACCCTTCTCAGCCTTCCGCGATCTTGCGACCTCGTTCGCCCGTCGCAGGCAGCGCCGCCGCGCCATCGCGGAACTAGAGGCGATGGACGATGCCACCCTGCGCGATATCGGCATTTACCGAGGCGAGATCCGCAGTGTGGTTAACGGGCTGAGCGATGCCGATCTGGGGTTAGAACCGGCTCGCGCCCCCGCTCAGCACCGTTCCGCGAATTCGCCCGCGCGGGCTGGTCAGAACGTCTCTCTGGCCTAGCTTAGTCTTACAGGCTCATCCCAATGAGCCGCCCGCGCCCCAGTGACGCCACCCGGGGCGCGGGCGTTTTGTCGTTCACCAAATTACATCAGGAGCTATCTGTGTCAGCAACCAATCCCGAAACCAGCAATATTTCCAACGTCGCCTCTGTCGCGGAGGCTCTGTCCGACGCGCTGTCGGCCACGTATCGGTTGGTGATGAAGTCGCATATGTACCACTGGAACGTGACCGGACCGCATTTCTTGACGGTGCACGAACTGACCGAGACGCATTATACGGATATGTTCGCCGCCGCCGATGTCATCGCCGAGCGTATCCGCGCCTTGGGAAAAACGGCTGTGATCAACCCCGCGCAAGTCTCCGGGGGGCGCGAGGCCGATGTGTCGCAGTCTGCCGAAGAAATGCTGCGCGATCTGCTGGCGGACCATGAACGTCTTGCCGCACAAATGCGCGCTTTGGTCGGAACGGCCGAAGCCGCCGAAGACCCTGTGACCGCCGATCTCGCCACCACGCGGGCGGATTTCCACGAGAAGACCACATGGATGCTTCGCGCCACAGCGGGGTAAAGGCGCTTCTGGGGCGTGCCAATCGGCTGGCGCGCCCCATTGCTCAAAGTTGCAATATCAATGTTGCGATAGAGAAGTAGATCACCACGCCGGTCGCGTCCGAAATGGTCGTGACCAACGGCCCGCTCGCCGTGGCCGGGTCCAGACGCAGGCGGCTCAGCAAAAACGGGAGCGACATGCCGACAAGGCTGCCGATCATTACCACGACGAACATCGTCAGCCCAACGGTCACCGCCACATCGGTGCCGCCACGCCATGCGCCGATGGGGAAAACCACCGCCGCCATTGTGGCCCCAAGCGCTGCGGCCACGGCCAATTCCCGCAGGAGCAACGCCCGCCAGTCCTTCATCTGCACATCGCCAGTCGCCAAAGCACGTACCATCAGCGTGGCCGATTGCGAACCAGCGTTGCCGCTGCTGTCGATCAGAAGCGGCAAGAAAAACACCAGTGAGACATACGCAAGGATCATATCCTCAAAATGCGCGATGCCCGCGCCGGAAAACAGATTGCCCACCACCAAAAGCGCCAGCCAGATAATGCGGCGCGAATAGAGCATACCGATCCCGGCCTGTCGCATGTTCTGCTTAAAGGGCAGCACATGCGATATTTTCTGAAAGTCCTCAGTCGCTTCGGCCTGCATGACGTCTGACGCGTCATCATGGGTTACGATACCGACCAACCGCGCCGCGTCGTCGATCACCGGAATGGCCAGAAGATCGTAGCGCGCAATGCGCTGCGCCACCTCTTCTTGATCGGTATCAATGCTGACAGATACCGGGTCATGCTCCATCAGGTCACAGACCTGCGCATCCTGTTCTGCGAGGATCAGACTATGCAGCCGCACCGATCCGATAAGCCGCCCCATTTGATCCACCACATAGGAGCGGTAAATGGTTTCAGAACTGCTCGCCTGCCCACGCAACGCGCCTATTGCCTCCTGCGCTGTCATGGCGGCATCAAGCACCGCATAATCCGAGGTCATGATCGCCCCGGCGGTTTCCTCGGCATAGAGCGCAAGCTGTTCGATATCGCGGCTCACCTCGGGCGGCAGGGTCTCGATCAGCCGCTTTTGCGCAATGGGGCCAAGGGACTGGAACAGGTCCACCCGATCATCAGCAGACATCAGGGCAACGATGGCGCTTAGATCCGGGGTGGGGATAACGGCGGCGAGCGCTGTTTGATCGTTCACCGGGAGCGCGCCAAAGGTCTGTGCCTGTCGGGGAAGAGGCAGCGCGGCGAGGTGATGCCACGCTTGATCCACCGGTAGTTGGCTGAGCCAAGATGCCAGATCAATGGGCCGTGACTGGCGGTAAAACTGGTCAAGCGCCTCGGGGGTCTCGTCTGGCGGGGATAGCGGGGTATCTGACATGATTGGCCTTTCTTAACGACCTTGACGGGTCCGGCACGGCACTTCCTATTCCTCCGCGTCATCCTGAGCAGAGACCACCGGGGAATTGATCAACTGTATGCGGCGGTAAGGTGCGATGCTGCCGGCCTTGCGCAGTGCCTCATCGATCAAGCGGAACACTTCGTCTCGACAGTCCACTGCTTGTTCAAACCGTGGCACCCAATAGCGCACCGTGTAACAAATGCCCGCCTCTTCGTAGGAGCGCACGCGGACATCAGGCGCAGGGTTTTGCTGGATCAGCTTGGCCTCACCAAGCGCCGCGACCATGATCGCCCGCGCCTTTTCGATCGGCAGAACATGGTCGAGCGTGATGTTCACCTGTGACCGGAATTCGCGCTTGGGCGCCGAAAAATTGGTGATCCGGTGCCGCGCGATCTGGCTGTTGGGCAGGATCATGTAGGTGGCATCCGGGGTCTGCAACCTTGTGGTGCGCCACCCGATCTCGATCACCTTGGCCAGCGCCAAGGTGTCGATATCGACCCAATCGCCAATGCGAAACGGGGCCTCCATCGCCAGTGCTATGCCTGACAATGTATCGGCCACGACGTTGCGAATGGCAAAGCCCAGCAACGCGAGCACGATGCCCGACCCGGCCAAGGCACCAATCGCCCCCTGCCCCATGTAAAGCGCCCCGGTGGAGGCCAAGGCGATCGTAAAAAGCGCCGCCGCGATCAGGTCTTTCAGCAAGCGCGGATAGGGCCGCTTCCCCGCAGCTTGGTCGAGTATCATCGCCAAAACACGGCTCGCGAGCCAAGCGCCGGAAAGATAGACAGAAGCCTTCAGGAACAGTGTGACTTTCTGACTGTCGGCAAAAGCCCCCGGCAGGTCACGTTGAAAGGTTGCCAGACCCACGGTAACGGTCATCGTCAGCAGCGGCAGGATCAGCCGGCGGAAGTGCAGTTTTAAGCTCACGCATCTAATCCTTATTCTTTGCACCCTGCGCAGTCCGCACGCAAATGTCTAAAAAGGCTAACATATCATTGCTCTGGCGGAACCGGCAAACGCCACCAAGCCATTCTAGAAAGTCTGCGCCTGCCCTATCCACGTTAAAACGACCGATCCCTCCGCACAATCTCGCTCAGCAAGACAGCGCGGGTTAAGAAGTCCTCTCAGCCAGATTGACGAAGCCCATACCAGTGCTTAGGTTGTCTTGCATGTTGGAACACGTAGATCATTATCGATTTCTACTTCTAAACCGCCTGTATCCCCGGGCGGTCTAGGCGCGACTGCGCCTGACGTACTCCCCGGGGCCTCTTCACATTCTGGAAAACGTGAAAGCGGCGCCCTGCGCCCGAGGAGAGAACATGGCCAACATCACTGCAACCGATCCGTCCCCGTCCACCAGCCGCAACGTCTTTCGTGCGCTTGGCAACACGCCAACAGTCCTTCCGCAGTCAGACTATCACAAGCTGCAAGAACACCTTGAGGATTGCGATAACGCCACCCGGCCGGGGTCGACACTCTTGGCTTATGTGCTCGCCAACAAACTCTTGAACGTGCGCCCCGTTGCCGATCTGCCCTATCTCGATCTGGTCTTGGGCGGCACCCAAGTGACCTATGACATCGACGGTGCTGCGCCCTGCACAGGGCTTCTTGTGCATACGGCAAGACCCGGCGCGCCGGGAGGTGTGATCGCCGTGGCCTCCCTGCTGGGGGCCACGCTTATCGGCATGCGCGTCGGAGAGCGTGCGCCATTGCTGAACCAAGACGGCAGTATCGTCACCCTATCTGTGATCTCCGTTGTGCAGCCCTTCTGCACAGCGGAGAAGACCGGATTTCAAGCGCAGGAGTGTTAAAAATGACTGAAGCCATTCAGGTTGCAGACCACGTCACAAGCCCCAACCCACATCTGATCTTGAACGCGGCTGATCTGGTTCACCTCGAAGCGCTGGCGGAGGGAATGATGCGCCGTCACCCAACGCTGGCCGACCGCTTTTTCGAAGAGATCGGCCGGGCGCAGATCGTCGAGGATCAGCAAATGCCCGGCGATGTCGTCGGCATCGGCAGCAAGGTGACCTACCGCGATGAGACAACCGGACAGGAGAAATCGGTCACGCTCGTCTATCCTGAAGATGCGGATATCACGCGGTCTCAGGTCTCGGTCATCACCCCCATCGGCGTGGCACTCTTGGGCCTGCGCGAAGGGGCGAGCTTTTACTGGGACACGCGCCGGGAAAACCAGCGGCGCATGTTGACGATCCTCAAGGTCGAACAACGCTCTGAGGACTGTCAGGGCTGATTTAAGGCAACTCAACAGATCTGCGGCGCTGCGCCGGGGTCGTACACAAGGCGGTTGGAATGAAAGTCGTGGTCATGGGTGCGGGCGTCATCGGCGTTACCACCGCGTATTATCTGGCAAAGCAAGGGGCGGAGGTCGTGGTGATCGACCGACAGCCCGGGCCGGGGCAGGAAACCAGCTATGCCAATGCGGGCCAGCTCAGCTACGGCATGACCTCCCCCTGGGCAGCGCCGGGCATCCCGATGAAAGCGGTCAAATGGATGTTCATGAAGCGGCGGCCTCTGTTCATCTGGCCGCTGATCAGCCCGACCATGTGGGCTTGGTGCGCGCGTATGGTCCGCAACTGCAACGAGGAAAGCTACCGCATCAACAAGGGCCGCATGGTTCGCGTGTCGAGCTATTCGCGCGATGTCATGCCCGAACTGATCGCCGACACTGGCATTGACTATGACGGACGCGAACAAGGCACGCTGCAACTGTTCCGCACCGACAAACAGTTGGAAGCGTCACAGGCGGATCAGGATGTTCTGGCCGAATATGGCTCCCCCTACGAGGTCTTGGACCGCAATGGCTGTATCGGCGCCGAACCCGCCTTGGCCGAGGTCCGGCATAAGTTCGTCGGCGGTCTGCGGCTGACTGCGGATCGAACCGGCGATTGCCGAAAGTTCACCGTCGCGCTGACTGAAAAATGCGTCGAACTGGGCGTGACCTTTCACTATGGCCAAACCATCCGCGCAGTTGCTGTGGAGAATGGCCGCATCGCTGGCATTGACACAGAAGCCGGCGAGCGTATCACCGGCGATGCCTATGTCTGCGCCATGGGCAGCTATGCGGTCCGCGTGCTCAATCCCATTGGGATCAAATTGCCGGTGTATCCGGTCAAAGGGTACTCGGTCACCCTGCCGGTGATGGACGATGCTTATGCCCCGCAATCGACAGTGATGGACGAGACCCATAAGGTCGCGATCACGCGGCTGGGGGATCGCATCCGTGTTGCAGGTCAGGCCGAAATCGCAGGCTATTCCAACCGGCTTGGACCTCATGCGGTCGATACGGTCAAACACGTCATCGGCGATCTTTTCCCGCGTGGCGGCGACATATCGAAAGCCGAAGGCTGGACGGGTCTGCGCCCCATGACCCCGGACGGCACGCCGGTTCTGGGGGCCACCCAATATGACAACCTGTTCCTCAACACTGGCCACGGAACGCTGGGGTGGACCATGGCCTGCGGCTCAGGCCGTGCGGTGGCCGATCTGGTCCTGGGAAAACAGCCCGAAATCTCCATGGAGGGGCTGACCGCAACGCGGTATTTCCGCTGAGTCGAATGCCACGTCAATGGCGCGCAAGCTAGAGCAACCACTCAACCGGCAGCCAACCGATGATCGTCAAAGCCAGCCGTTTCAGCAGGCTCGTTCCCGGCTCATCGGTCGTCACAACCTCTGTTTGCGGGTCTCTCCAAACTAGGTCTCCATCGTCGAGTTCCACCCGCCACGCCAGCCCGCGCAGGTCCGCGTCAAAGGCGTCGTGCAGCCCCTGTGCCATACGCGCGCTGTCGATCAAAAGACCCATCTCTGTGTTTAATGTGGTGGATCGTGGATCAAAGTTAAACGAGCCCACGAAAATCCGCGCGCCGTCCACGGCAAAGGTCTTGGCGTGAAGGCTCGCGCCCGATGACCCGAAAGGGCCAATCCGGTCTGTCGGCGCATCCACCGCAGCTTGCTGGCGCAATTCGTAAAGTTGCACACCGCTGCGCAGCATACTCTTGCGCCGCTTCGCATAACCCGCATGGACCGGCAGCACATCTGTCGCGTCGAGCGAGTTGGTCAACATCCGCACCTGCACCCCGCCTGCCGCCAGTTGCGCAAACGCCTCGACCCCGGCCCTGCCGGGCACGAAATAGGGAGAAACCCCGTCAAAGTGGCTGTCAATCTTTCCGACCGCCTTGGCCAACCGTGTGGCCAGCAAGTCCTCCCGAGCGACAGCGCCCTCGCCCTTGATCGGGTCGTCGCTCACCAACTGTGCTGTGGTCCACTCCACGCCGAACTCCCCCGCTGCAAGGGCGTTCACGATGTCTGAGCTTTGCAAAATCTGTCGGTACTCAGCAAGTTGCGGGTCCGCTTCCAACCCTGCCAGCCGTGCGGCAAGCGGATCACCCTCCCACGGTGCGCCAACAATCGGCCCCGCAGGATGAACCGCATCCGCACGCCAGTAGTGGTCAAAGTCTGCTGACACATCGGCCACCACCCGCCCCACTGCCAAAACGTCGAGATCGACATAAAGCGCGGTCGGGCCGGTCGCGAAATACTCATCCCCGATATTGCGCCCGCCAAGGATCGTCGCATGGCCGTCCACGGTGAAGGATTTATTATGCATGCGGCGGTTCAGCCGGAAAAAGTCAAAGCCATAGGACAGCATCTTGAACCGGCGCAGGTTAAACGGGTTCCACAACCGCACCTCGATCATCGGATGGGCGTTGAGCGTGGCAAGCTCCGGGTCCAGACCCGCGGTCCCGTTGTCATCAAGCAAAAGCCGCACCCGCACCCCCCGATCCGCCGCGCGGCGTAGGGCGCCGAGCAAGAGCGTGCCGGTCAGATCGTCATGCCAAATGTAATATTGCGCATCGATGGAGGACACCGCCGCATCGGCCAGAAGGATACGTGCCGCAAAAGCATCCGCCCCATTTTGCAAGGGCGCAACACCCGTTTGCCCCTGATGTGCTTCCTCTTGGGATGCCAAAGCCGTCGCCAACGCCCCCTCCGCCGTCGGAGGTAGGGCCTCCGTATCCTGACGGTTCTCGATCTCGGGCAGGGGAAAGGCCAGACGGGCAATCACGACCAAAACGCCGAGGGTTACGACCAGCCCGGCAAGAAATTTCGCAACTGCCGTAATCATCGCAACGCCCTCTAGTCTGCTAAAGGGTAAACTTGCATGTCTGATGCAAGCCGTCCAGCCGCGCAGGGGCGCGTGTCAGAGTTTGATGGTCGACATACAGTCTGATCCGTTTGCGCGAATGTCGCCGCCCGCCTCAAGACAAAGCTTCCGGATCGCTTGGTTGGAACGCAGAAAATGCACATCTACCGTGTCCAACCCTCTGGCCCGCGCCTCGGCCAACCCCCGGTTGAACAACGCACGCCCCATGCCGCGCCCTTGGTAGGCGTCCTCGACCGAAAGACCAATCTCCGCCCGTCCGGCGTCGATGATATAGAGCTCCAGAATACCCCGATACGCGCCGTCGCTCTCGATCCCAAAGGTGACATCCGGCGAAGAGGTATTGGCCGTTTTCGCTAGCACGTCTTCTTTGATCTTGCCCATAAAACGCAATCTACGCGAAGTCTCGCTCAGGCGGCGATAGTGCCACAAAAGCGTCTCCCGCAGCTTGGGAAGTGTGAAGATAAGGGGGTGTGGAGTTGTTGCCTGCATGACCTGTCCAATCTGCCCAATAGATGGGGATGAACAGACAAATGAGCAGGGCCGAAACGGTCTTGCCGGGATGCGCGGGACGCATAGCTGAGCGCGCGATGAGCACCAAACGCAGCACGCAAACCCTTCGCATGTGTTTGCATATGTCGTCCTTCGGTGTTCGGTGATAAGTCACTATAAAACGCGAAAGGACTGCCCGATGACCGACCCAACCGCCGGCCTGCCCGACACCCCTGCCCTCCTGCTCGACGAAGCGCGGATGGAGCGCAATATCTCGCGGCTGGCCCGTCACGCGGAATCGCTCGGCGTGACCCTTCGCCCGCATCTGAAAACCGCGAAATCCGTCGAAGTTGCCCGCCGCCTGACCGGCGGAACACCGGGGCCGATTACCGTCTCGACCTTGGCCGAGGCTGAGGTTTTCTTTGCCACAGGTCACAGCGATATTCTCTACGCCGTGGGGATCGCGCCGCAAAAGCTGAAACGCGTACAGGCTCTGCGCGAAAAGGGCTGCGATCTTGTGGTGATCCTCGACAACGCCGCGCAGGCACAGGCCGTCGCAGAGGCCTCCGTCCCCGCGATGATCGAGATTGACAGCGATGGCCACCGGGGCGGCCTGCAAGCCGAAGACCCCGCGCTGCTGCAGGTCGGGCGTATTTTGCATGACGCCGGTTGTCTGCGCGGTGTCATGACCCACGCAGGCGAAAGCTATACGGTTCGGGGCGTAGCTGCCCATGCAGATTTTGCCGAACAAGAGCGCAAAGCCGCTGTCACCGCCGCCGAAAACCTGCGCGGCGCGGGCCTCCCCTGCCCCGTGGTCAGCATCGGCTCAACCCCCACCGCCCATGCCGCGCGCGACCTGACTGGCGTGACCGAACTGCGGGCCGGTGTGTATATGTTCTTCGATCTGGTCATGGCCGGGATCGACGTCTGCACCCAAGATGACATCGCCCTAAGCGTGCTGACCACGGTCATCGGCCACCAACCCGCAAAGGGCTGGACCATGATCGACGCAGGCTGGATGGCCCTGTCGCGCGACCGTGGCACGGCGACCCAAGATGTGGACCAAGGCTACGGGATTGTCTGCGACGAAGAGGGGCGTGTCTTGACCGACTATATCGTCGTCAGCGCCAATCAAGAACATGGGATCATCGCGCCGCGCGCCGGGGCAAACCCCGCGCCGCTGGACCTGCCCGTTGGCACCCGCCTGCGCATCCTCCCCAACCACGCCTGCGCCACCGCCGCCCAGCATGACCGCTACCATCTGGTGCGGCAAGACGGCGGCCCGCTTGAGGTTTGGCCGCGTTTCAACGGCTGGTAAGGGGCAGAACATGATCTACATTACTGAAGCCCAATCCGCCGCAATCGTCACGCCAGACCTCGCATTTGACGCCATGCGCGCGGCTTTCATCGCTGCGGTCTCCCCCGGTGCCGTGAGCTTTCCCGTTGTGCTGGGCCACGGCAGCGACCCGCAAAACCGCTTCACTGTGAAATCCGCCGCTGCTGCCGACGTATCAGGGCTCAAGGTCGGCGCCTATTTCCCGACCAACGACGCCCGCGGCCTGCCGCGCCATGCCTCAACCATTCTGCTCATTGATCAGTCAAGCGGGCGGATCGGTGCTCTAGTCGAAGGCTCCGCCGCCAACTGCTACCGAACTGCCGCTGCAGATGCAGTGGCGACCGACGCGCTGGCCCGTCCGGATGCGCAGGTCTTGACCCTCTTTGGCACCGGCCACCAAGCCGCCTATGAAGCCCGCGCCATCGCTCGTATTCGCAAACTAACCCGCGTTCTGGTCGTCGGCAGAGAGGCCAAGCGCACCGCAGATTTCGTCGCCAAACTGCGCCAATCTGGCCTTCCGGCAGAGGCTGAGAGCGCAGAAACAGCAGTGCGGGCGGCAGACATCATCGTGACAGCAACAACCGCCACCGCGCCGCTTTTTGATGCGGACTGGGTGTGCGCTGGCACGCATATATCGTCGATGGGTTCAGACGCGACGGGCAAACAAGAGCTGCCCCCTGCGCTTTTTAATCAGGCACATCTGTTCTGCGATCTGCCCGAGCAGTCCACGCGGATCGGAGAGTTTCAGCATGCCTCCGGTGCGGCCCCAACCGCGATCGGCGCCGTGCTCAAAGGCGAAGCGCTTGGCCGCCGACAGGACAGCGATATCACCATTTTCGACAGTTCAGGCATATCGATTCAGGATCTGCACATGGCCCAGGCTATCCTGCACGCGTTTCAAGAGGATGCAGCGGCCAGCTAGGTCAGCATCACCGGCGCCCCTCGCAAGGGGCGCCGGTCTTCGCGTTCATCATCGCGGCTAAGCCGCGTCAGGCACCCAGATGCTCGGCGTGGAAACGCAGGTGGTCATCAATGAAACTTGAGATGAAGTAATAGCTGTGATCATAGCCCTCCTGCCGTCTTAGGGTCAGGGGATAGCCGCTCGCCTCTGCCGCCGCTTCCAATGCTTCGGGCTTCAACTGCTCGGTCAAGAAGTCATCTTCCGCCCCCTGATCGACCAGCATCGGCAAGCCGCCCTGCGCCTGTCGCATCAGCAGGCTGGCATCATAGGCCTCCCACGTCTTTCGATCCTCGCCCAGATAGGCAGAAAACGCTTTCTCTCCCCAAGGACATTTCACCGGGTTACAGATCGGGCTAAAGGCCGAGACGGACTTGTAGCGCTCAGGATTGCGCAGCGCCAAGACCAGCGCCCCATGCCCGCCCATTGAATGACCAAAGATCGACTGCTGATCGGTCACCGGAAAGGTCTCTTCGATCAGCTTTGGCAGTTCGTGCAGCACATAGTCATACATCTGGTAATGCCGGTTCCACGGCGCCTCTGTCGCGTTCACATAGAACCCGGCCCCCTGCCCCAGATCATAACTATCGGCATCAGCTACATCCTCGCCGCGTGGGCTGGTGTCCGGCGCGACCAGTGCCACCCCCAGTTCCGCCGCAAGACGCTGCGCCCCGGCCTTTTGCACAAAGTTCTCATCCGTGCAGGTCAGGCCCGAAAGGTAATAGATCACCGGCACCTTTTGCCCCTGCGCCGTCTGCGGCGGCAGGTAGATCGCAAACCGCATGTCGCAGTTCAGCACGTCAGAATGATGGCTATAGTGTTTGGTCCAGCCGCCAAAGCCTTTGTTTGCGCTGGTGATATGAAGGGTCATACGGCACCTCGTAAAATGAATGGATGGGCCGCGCTTTGGCAAAGCGCGGCCCGTGGCTTTAACTGTCGAAATGAATGACAGAGCGGATGCTCTTGCCCTCATGCATCAGGTCGAAAGCCTCGTTAATGTCTTCCAGCCCCATGGTGTGGGTGATGAAATCGTTCAGCTTGAATTCACCGGCCATGTAGCGCTCGACATAGTCAGGCAGCTCGGACCGCCCCTTGACCCCGCCAAAGGCCGACCCGCGCCAGACGCGGCCTGTAACCAGTTGGAACGGACGGGTGGAAATCTCCTGCCCTGCCCCGGCGACGCCGATGACCACGGACTCTCCCCAACCCTTGTGGCAGCATTCCAGCGCCGAACGCATGACGTTGACGTTGCCGATACATTCAAAGGAATAGTCCACACCGCCATCGGTCATCTCGACAATGACATCTTGGATCGGCTTGTCGTGGTCCTTCGGGTTGACGAAGTCGGTCGCGCCCAGCTTGCGGGCCAGATCGAATTTGCTCTCGTTGATGTCGATCACGATGATCCGGCTCGCTTTGGCCATGGTCGCACCGATCACAGCCGAAAGGCCAATGCCGCCCATGCCGAAGATCGCAACGGTCGATCCTTCTTCAACCTTCGCCGTGTTCATCACAGCACCCATACCCGTGGTCACGCCGCAGCCCAGCAAGCAGACCTCTTCCAACGGCGCTTCAGGGTTCACCTTGGCGAGCGAGATTTCCGGCAGCACAGTGTATTCAGAGAAGGTCGAACACCCCATGTAATGCAGGATCGGCTGACCGTCTTTATAGAACCGGCTGGTCCCGTCGGGCATCAGACCCTTACCTTGGGTTTCGCGGATCTTCTGGCAGAGGTTGGTCTTACCGGATTTGCAGAACTTACACTCGCCACATTCGGGCGTGTAAAGCGGGATCACATGATCGCCCACCGCCACGCTGGTAACACCTTCACCGATGGATTCGACAATACCGCCGCCTTCATGGCCAAGGATGACCGGGAACAGCCCCTCCGGGTCTTCGCCGGACAGGGTAAAGGCATCGGTGTGACACACGCCCGACGCGATGATTTTGATCCGGACTTCGCCCGCTTTGGGCGGCATCACCTCAATCTCTTCGATGGAGAGCGGCTCATTCACGGCCCAGGCAACGGCGGCTTTGCATTTAATGATATCTGTCATGGCACTCGCTTTGACTTGCTTGATGTCTGACCGATATTTAGACTATTCCTATGAGGGTGATAATCCGACCATTCTGCAAAATACTATTACCATGCAGAAACAATGGAGGCCGCCTGTGCTAAGCTGGGAAGGCGTATCAGAATTCGTTGCCGTGGCTGAAACCGGGAGTTTCACGGCCGCTGGCAACCGCTTGAACCTTTCCACCGCGCAGGTCAGCCGCCAGATCAGCGCCCTAGAGGCACGGCTCGATGCCAAACTGTTTTACCGCACCACGCGAAGGGTCACGATCACCGACACCGGACAGGTCTATTACAACCATTGCCGCCAAGTGCTCGACGGATTGGCCGAAGCCGAGCGTGCGATCTCCGACCTCAATCAGCGCCCCACAGGTCGGCTAAACCTCACCGCCCCCGTAACCTTTGGCGAGACCCAAATCGCTCCCCTGGTAAACGACTTTCTACGCCAATACCCTGAGCTTGAAGTGAACCTAAAGCTCACCAACCAACTGCTGGATCTGGTTGCAGAAAGCTATGACCTTGCGATCAGATTGGGCGCGTTGGAAGACAGCACCATGATGGCCAAACGCCTCGCCAGCCGAACCCATTACACCTGCGCCGCCCCCGACTACCTCGCCCGCCACGGCACCCCGCATACTTTGGCTGAACTTGACGCGCACAACTGTCTGCAAGGCACGCTTGGCTATTGGCGTTTTCAAGAAAAAGGCACTACCCGCCATATTAGGGTCAAGGGCAACCTGCGCTGCAACAGCGGCTGGACCCTCGTGGACGCGGCACGCAAGAACATCGGGATCATCCAACTGCCAGACTACTACGTTACGTCTGAACTGCGCGCGGGGCGTTTGGTGTCGGTGCTGGACGGCTACCGTGCGCCCGATGATGGGATTTGGGCAATCTATCCGCAAAACCGACACCTGTCGCCGAAGGTCCGGTTGCTTCTGGATCATCTGACGGAAGGTCTGCGGCGAACGGGCGATTTCTAAACCGTGATCCTCCTAAAAAAGGCCGCGACCACCATATCTGGGGTCGCGACCTGTAGGCTGAACAACATGCAGACAAATGACGCTATTTTTCAGTCTCGTCCAAGATGGCCAAAAGGGCCTCAATCCCTTGCTGCAATCGCGCTCTTGGCACTGCTGAGAAATCTCGGTCTAACCGCAACTCGACCTTCCCGTCAGATGCCGTCACCCGCGCTTCTCCTTCTGGACGGCCCATTCTAAGTGACGTTTTAGACACCGATTTAGATACACGGGGGGAGGTAGGTTTCGCTGGCGTTAAAGCGCTGCGCAGGACTGCGATCTCAGCCTCGGCATTCCGATCCGGCAAAGCACGCAGGCTCGCTGCGATCTCCCCTGCCCTTTCAGGCTGACCGTCGATCAACTTGTAAATGTCCAAACCCAACGCACGTGGCATTGCCTCTGGGTGACGCATGGCGCCTTCCAAAGCCTCCAAGACCCGTGCGAATTGGCGAATGTAGGTGCGTTTCTGTTTAAGGACCGAAGCGTAGAGCGTTGAGACCGCGTCGCCTACTGGGATGTTTTCGTCCTTCGCATAGGACAGCGCCAGCTGCGCCATCTCACCGAAGGACAGGTCTTTTCGGATGAGGTTTTCGTCGACCATCTTGCGGTAAAGGCCTACCAAAGGTTCCCCGCGGGGAACCATCGCCGCAGGAATACGCGTATAACGCGGATCGCCCGTTTCTTCGGCCAATTGCTGAAACGCCGAGAGGCGGCGAAAACCTTGGATAAGCTCATATCCTTCATCAGTCTTTTCAACACGGATTGGGTTTGAGAGCCCAACCGCCTTAATAGACTCTTTTAGCTCCGCAAGCTCAGGGTCTATGTTAGCCGAGCGGTCTCGCGTGAGTTTTGAAGTTTTCACCTCTGATGTCTGAATAAGATCAGTGATCAAACCCAGCTTCTTCAGCCTCACATGCTCATGCGCCAAGGCGTCATTCTCAGCACGGATCGCCGCCTCTGCATCCGCACGCTCCCGTGTCGCCTCCGCAGTTTCCGCAATGGCGCTGGCCATCGGGCCACGGCGCGCGGGCGCCGGTTCGTGGTTTTGTAGCGGGTGCCCTTGAACATTGTAGGCTTTGGTTTCCAGAGGGCCGTTCCCCGCGGGGAACTCGGTGGCTTCCTCTTCGGCATCTAGCTCGAAGTTAATATCGAAAACAGAGCGCTTCTTTGCCATCTATCAATCCTCCAGTTTGTCCCACGCGTTGACGAGCGTGGTTTGGAATTCGTCATAGGCGCGGTCAAACGACATCCGGGCGCGCCGCCAAGTTTCGCGCGTCATCTGTCGGTAATCCATTTCGTAGATCGACGAGAGGAACCGCCCAGATTGCTCAACCGCACGGGTCATCTCAATCGGATGCTCTGTCACATGTGACTTGAAAACCTGATGAAAGGCTGACTGCATCGCACGGTGCAAATCGTTGTTTGGCTCGAACCGTGTGAGCAGGAACCGCAGATCGGCGAACACTTTGTCCGGGTCCGTGCCAGAGGGCAGCCGCCCGCGAAACCGCCCCAGATCCTCCAGCGCTTCGGCCAACTGGCCGATAAAACTGGTCGTACTGTCATACTCCCAATAGCCCGGGCCAGAGGGCACATAGAGCACATCGGCCGCGAAGACGGCGTTCATAGACTGGTAACCGATCGCGGGCGGGCAGTCGAAGATCACAAGGTCATAGGCATCCGCCGGAAGCTGATCGAGATAACGCGAGACAGCCGCGAAGAAGGACCATTCAGGATTCAAATGCCGATACTGTGCGCTGGCGAATTCGACAAAGGCAGCATTCGCACAGCTTGGAATGATATCAATGGTCGGCCAGCTTGTCGGCTTGATAAAATCCATTACCCGCAAATCGTTCAGCCCCATCCCCGTGACCGAGGGCGGCAGTTTTCGCTGGGGCAGGGCGGTCCCGCTTTCAGCGCCACCTGCCGTTGCATTCATCCGCTCTGTCTCCCGGATCAGATCGCGGGCCATGATCCCCCAGACCGTCACCTCCTCGGAGACATCCGACAGTCCCATCGAATGGCTCAAGGTCGCCTGCGGGTCGAAATCCACTGCCAGCACGCGGTAGCCATCAAGAGCAGCGGCATGGGCGAAATGCAGCGCGACGGTGCTCTTGCCTGCGCCGCCTTTAAAGTTCGCAATTGCCGCACGGATGGCCCGCTTTCCCGCCGGACGCTTGGGCATCAACGACTTGCCTTTGATCTTTAGCTTGCGCCGCAGTTCGTTGATTTCCTCCAGCGCGTACCAGCGCTGACGGCCTTCTTCCTCAACAGCCCCCTCGGGCAAGGACGGGTCTGCCGCCAACCGGCTGCGCAAGGTAGAGGGGTTAATTTTCAGGATAAGCTCGGCCACTTCCCAGCTTGAAAAGCGCCGCAGGGTTTTCTCCATCTCAGGGGAGTAGGTCTGTTGCCGGATGAACCCCTGCATCTTCAGGGACTGGGCCTGCAACTTCGCCAGATCAGTATGGGTGTACATATACCTTCCTCAATGCCGCCTCCCGTTTTCCAAAGTTCCCCGCGGGGAACCTTTTACCGGGACGCTAATTATTGCTCTTTGCTGATTTACGCCGAGATTGGTGTTTTTGAAAAGACCTATTATGGGGTAAAGCTAGAATTCCGCCTTTTCATGCTACCAACTGCCTTGATTCCCTCATGCGAGGAAAACACCCACCAGAGGGCGCGCAACACATAATATAGGGGGACGCATCAATTCTCCCGCCGACATATTGGGGGACAGAACCGCTCTATTGGGGGACAGCCTGTATGTCCCCCAATACCTATATACCCAAAAAATCATTATTGTTAGATGAGGTTTGGTCTGCGCTGGAAATCCGCCTCTTGACAGAATCAACGGTTTGGACGCAAATCAGGGCAGAGGTCAGAAAGACGTTGTGTCGTTCAAACAGACCCCGGGTCCGGCGAAGACCCACCGCGAGGACAAGAGCGACTGCGCAAGCCGCAGCTAGAGGGCATCCATGCAACTGGTCAAACCGGCAGGTCAACGCGACGCTGCCCGCAAATACGATATTATCACAGCCTTAGGCGCTTACGCGCTTGCACGCAATAAGCACGACCAGCGTTTGGTGCTCCGCCTTATTACTTTGATGACAGCGCGGTATAATTGGGCGCGAGATGAGCTTGCGGTTGGCCAGCGCGAGATCGCGCAGCTTTGGTCCGTCGATGAACGTACTGTTAAACGCGACATGGCGAAGCTGCGCGGAATGGGGTGGCTGGTGGTCAAGCGCCAAGGAGCGCGGGGCAGGGTGACGGAATACGGGCTAGATCTTGAGCGTATTCTCGCCACGACCGAAGGCGAATGGCGCAACGTCGGCCCTGATTTCGATCTGCGCATGAGCGGCAAGCCAGAACAGACCCCCATCGTTCCTTTGCCGGTCAAGGGCCATGTTCCAGAACCCGACACCAGTAGCGGCAGTGAATGGGCCTTGGCGCAGGCGATCCTTTATGCGGAAGCGCCCGATCTCTATGGCAGTTGGTTGCGCAACCTTGTGCGTGTGGAAAGGGCAGGGGGCCGCCTAACCCTTCGTGCGCCGAGCCGCTTTCATGGCAGCTATGTGCAAACCCACCTTACGCGGCGGATATTAAGTGCCTGTCAGGCTGTCGATGGTGATGTGACTGAAATCGCGGTGATCGTCTGAAGCCGCGCTCCACCGGTGAGCACATCTATTCCGGTAACTGAAGGCTGGTTGGTATCGCTTTTTCAAATATCTAATTCGGCCTAATCTGAGCGCTTTCTCGTGCGGCCCGATGTATCCAAACCCGAACAATATGGGTCGGCGTCTGCGGCCTTTGACGCGGTGGCACTGGTCCGTCAGACAGCTTGTTTTCAGGCTGGCAGATTTGATGGACCCCGTTCATAAGCGGCTGGAAAAGATCGCTATTTTGCATAGAGAGGACACAGGTTGACTGATTTTGACTGGACACGAGAGCAGTTCGACTTGCCGGAAGGCATGATCTATCTGAACGGCAATTCGCTGGGCCCGATGCCGCGTGCGTCTGTGCCTGCGATGACCAGCTTTCTGAATGATGAATGGCGCACGGAACTCATCAAGGGTTGGAATACCAAGAACTGGTTCATGCAGACCAATACGCTCGGTGATCGGGTCGGCCGTCTGATCGGCGCGCCTGAGGGGACGACGGTGGTGGGCGATACCCTGTCGATCAAAGTGTTTCAGGCTGTGGCCAGCGGGATGGCGATGGTGCCAAAGCGCAAGGTGGTTCTGTCAGACAACGGAAACTTCCCGACCGACCTTTATATGGTCGAAGGACTGATGAAGCTGAAGGACGCGGGCTATGAGCTGCGCGCCCCGGACCCCGAAGAGGTGATGGACAATATCACCGAAGAGGTCGGCGTGGTGATGTTGACCGAGGTGGATTACCGCACAGGCCGCCGTCACGACATGAAGGCGGTCATCGAGAAAGCCCATTCTGTCGGCGCCGTGGTGGTCTGGGATCTCGCGCATTCGGCGGGCGCGGTGCCGGTGGACGTGCATGGCACGGATGTGGATTTCGCCATTGGCTGCACCTACAAATACCTCAACGGTGGCCCCGGTGCGCCTGCGTTCATCTATGTGGCGCCGCGGTTGCTGGACACGGTTGAGCCGTTCCTGTCCGGCTGGTACGGCCACGAAGCGCCCTTTGCGTTTGACACGGATTACCGCCCGATGCCGAACAAGATCGAGCGGATGCGGATTGGCACGCCGTCGATCGCCTCTTTCGCTTTGCTTTCTGTCGCCTTGGACATCTGGGACAAGGTGGACATGGAAGAGGTCCACGCCAAGGCGGTGGAGCTCTCGGAACTGTTCATTCGCGAGGTTGAGGCGCGGTGTCCCGGTCTTACGCTGGTTAGCCCGCGTGATCCGCAGGTGCGCGGCAGTCATGTGTCCTTTGCCTTTGAAGATGGCTATGCCGCGATGCAGGCGCTGATTGTCGACAATGTGATTGGCGATTTCCGCGCGCCGAATGTCATGCGCTTTGGCATCACGCCGCTGTTCGTGAATGAAGCCGATATCATGGGCGCGGTCGACAAGCTTGAGGCCATTCTCAAGGAAGAGCGGTATAAAGAGGAACGGTTCCAGAAGCGCTCGCTGGTGACATGAGCCCACGGAACATCCTCTTTATCATGTGTGACCAGCTGAGGTGGGATTACCTCGGCTGCACCGGCCATCCGTCGATCCGAACCCCGAATATCGACGCATTGGCCGCACGCGGTTTGCGGTTTGATCGGGCCTATGTTCAGTCGCCCATTTGCGGGCCGAGCCGGATGAGCTTTTACACGGGCCGCTATGTGCGCAGCCACGGGTCGAGCTGGAACATGGTGCCGCTGAAGTTGGGCGAGCGGACGCTGGGGGAATACCTGCGCCCGCTTGGCCTGCGCAGTGTCCTTTGCGGCAAGACCCATATGACCGCCGACATCGAGGGGATGCAGCGGCTTGGCGTCTCGAAATCCTCGGACATCGGGGCGTTGGTGTCGGAATGCGGGTTCGAGGTCTGGGACCGGCTGGACGGGGTGCATCCCACCGGGGGCAAAGTCCCTTCCCACTATAACGATTACCTCGCAGACAAAGGCTATGACGGGGAAAACCCCTGGCAGGATTGGGCCAACTCCGGCGAGGATGCCGATGGCAATATCCTTTCCGGCTGGTTGATGAAGAACGCCCGCCAACCTGCTCGGGTTAAGGTCGAGGATTCCGAGACCAATTACACCACCGCGCGGGGCATCGAATTCATCGATCAGGCAGGCGATACGCCGTGGTGCCTGCATCTGAGTTATATTAAGCCGCATTGGCCCTATATCGCGCCCGCGCCCTACCACGATATGTACGGCGCGGAAGACGTGCCACCCGCCACGCGGAGTGACGTCGAATGCGACGATCCACATCCCTTGCTGGCGGCCTATCAGGCGCATCGCACGTCGAAATGCATGGCGCGAGACGAGGTGCGCGAGGCGGTGATCCCGGCCTACATGGGGCTGATCACGCAGATCGACGACCAAATCGGCGTCTTGATGGAGCACCTCCAAAAGACCGGGAAACTCGATAACACGTTGATCGTCTTTACCTCGGACCATGGCGATTATCTGGGCGATCATTGGCTGGGGGAGAAGGAGCTTTTTCACGAGCAATCCGTGCGTATTCCGCTCATCGTGGTGGACCCGGATGCCCGCGCCGATGCAACGCGGGGGCAGGTGAATGGCGATCTGGTTGAGGCGATCGACCTCGTGCCGACGTTCATCGAGGCGTCGGGTGGCGAGGTACCGGACCATATCCTAGAGGGCCATTCGCTGATGCCGCTGCTGCGCGGCGGGCAGGACTGGCCGCGCGAAGTTGCCGTTTCAGAATATGATTTCGCTTTTCGCGAGGCCCGCGCCTTGCTCGGCAGCGACGTGAAAGACAGCCGCGCGGTGATGGTGTTCGACGGGCGGTGGAAGCTGGTTCATGTCACCGGATTCCGCCCGATGCTGTTTGACCTGGAGCGTGATCCGCAAGAGTTCACCGACCTTGGCGATGATCCGGCCCACGCCGCCACCCGCGACCGTTTGGGGCGAGACCTGTTGCGTTGGACCGAACGGCTGCGCACGCGCACGACCATGAGCGACGCCCGCGTCGATCAACTGACTGAGATCGAAAAGGACGAGGGGATCTGGATCGGTTTCTGGGACGAAGCGGATGTCGAGCGCGCCAAGAAAGCGCCGAAAGGCCGCTCCTGACCGAACGTTAGAACATTCATGAAATGGAGGAGATATCATGAAACTCAAAGCCCTCGGCCTTGCCGCCGCGACCGCCCTTGCGCCGCTTGCTGCACTTGCGGAATATCCTGAAAAACCAGTGTCTTTCGTTGTGCCGTGGCCTCCGGGTGACTTGGCGGATATCACGACCCGGATCATCGCGGATGAATTTCAGGCGACCTATGACGTGGCCTCGGCAGTTTTGAACAAGCCCGGCGGCGGTGGCGGGCCTTTTCCCGGTGCGGTCTATGCGGCCCAACAGCCAGCGGATGGCTATACCGTGGGCGCGCTGGTCAATGCGATCCCGGCCTTTGGTGACAAGGTGGGCATCGCAGAGCTGAACCCAAACCCCTTTGAGCCGCTTGGCATCTATCTGACCTATCCTTTCGTGATCGCGGCGCGGGGTGATCTGCCCTTTGCGTCGATCGAAGAACTGGCGGACTATTCGCAGGACAATGGCGTGGTCCTGGGCCACTTCGGTGCGAAGCTCTTGCCGACACGCGCGGCCTTTGCGCTGGCCAAGACGACGGACATCAATTTTGCCTCTCACGCGGCTTTCGACGCGCTGGATTGCAACACGCTGGCTTCGGGCGATGCGGATATCATCACCGTGACGGTGCAGACGATCCTGCCCTGTATGGACAGCATTACGGTGCTCGCGACCTTTGGCGACACCCGTTTGCCGCTGGCGCCTGATGCCCCAGCCGTGACCGAGATCGTGCCGGATCTGAACCTGTCTTTGTGGAACGGTTTGTTTGTGCATAAGGATACGCCGCAGGAGGTTCGCGACCGGATCACCGAAGTGGCCGAACGTGCTGTGAACTCCGAGCGGATGCAAAAGATCGCGGCCCAGACCGGTGCGCTGATTGAATGGTCAGACAGGGACGCCACAGAAGCGCGGATCGAGTCCGACAAGGCCGCGCTGGCGGTCATTAACGAGCTGTTGCAGTAGAGCGTCCGATGCAAGAGAAGACAGGCATAGAGCAACCTTCAGTCAACGTTCTGAAGATGTTTCGCCGGGAGCGGCGGCGGGGTGATTTCGTCTTTGCCGTGGCGATGCTTGTCTTCTCACTCTTTCTGCTCGCGAGCTTTCCGTCGCAGACGACCCGGGCAGAGTTCACCGCCTGGTCTGCCCAGCCGACCCTTTGGCCCGCCATCGCGGTGATCGGCATGGTGATTTTCGCGGTGCTGAACCTTCTGGGCTCGGTCATGTCGCCGCGGATTCCGGGACGGCTCAAGGAGTTGCGCGTCTGGCTTGGCTTTACCGAGTTCGCGGGCTGGTTTATCGTCTATGTGCTGCTCGTTCCGGTGCTTGGCTATCTGCCGATGAGCCTTTTGATGGCCGTGGCACTGTTCTGGCGCAGCGGCTATCGCAGCCGCAAGATGTTGGGCTTCGCCGTACTGATGGGCCTTGGCACTGTGCTTTTGTTCAAAACCGGGCTGCGCGTGAATGTCCCCGGGGGCGCTGTTTACGAGTGGCTGCCCGCCGGGTTGCGCAACTTCCTTATCGTCTATTTCTAAAGGACAGAGCATGGAACATCTGCTTCCCGCCTTTGAGCTGTTGTTGCAGCCTGCGGTGATCGTGGCGCTGCTGATCGGTTCGGTCGGCGGGGTCGTGATCGGGGCCATTCCCGGCGTTGGGCCGGCGGTGGCGATTGCGATCCTCTTGCCGACGACCTTTATTTTCGAGCCGCTGGTTGGGCTGTCGCTGCTGCTGGGGATTTACGGCTCGTCGATGTACGGCGGGGCGCTGCCGGCGATCTTGATGAACACGCCCGGCACGGCGGTTAATGCGCTGACAACCTATGACGGCTATCCGCTGACCCGAAAGGGGCAGGCGCAGCGCGCGCTTGGACTGGCCTATTCGGCGTCCTTCTTCGGGGCGGTGGTCTCGATCATTTCTCTGGTTGTTCTCATGCCAGTGCTGGCCAAAGTTGCGCCGATGTTTGGCTCGCGTGAGATTTTCCTGGCGGCGCTTTTCGGGATCATCTTAATGATCCTGACCCACCGCGGGCAGGTTTTCGCAGCGGGGATGATGACCTGTTTTGGCATCCTGCTGAACACCGTCGGGATGGAGCCGATCAACTACACGCAGAGGTTCACCTTTGGGCAGTCGTGGCTAAGTTCGGGCGTCAATTTGGTGGTGGTCGTGCTGGGGTTGTTCGCGCTGAGCCAAGCCTTTCTGCTGCTCTCGGGGTCGGACAAACATGTCGAGCCGCAAAAGATCAGCGGCAGTGTTTTCAGCGCGATGCGCGAGTTCTGGCAGCATAAACGCGTCGCAGCAGTGTCCTCTGGCGCGGGGGTGGGAATCGGGATCATCCCAGGCGTGGGTGAGTTCGTCTCTCAATTCGTGGCCTATTCCTATGCGTCGAGAACCTCGAAAACGCCGGAGCAATTCGGCAAGGGCGCGCCCGAAGGTTTGATCGCCTCTGAGGCCGCGAACAACTCGGTGCCGGCTGCCGCGCTCATTCCGCTTTTGGCGCTTGGGGTGCCGGGGGAAAGTCTGACCGCGATGATGCTGGCGGTGTTTTATGTGCATAACGTCGTGCCGGGGCCGCAGCTTTTGACCGGGCAGATGGACTTTGTCATAGCACTCTATCTGGCGCTGTTGTTTCTTAATATCGTGGCGCTGTTGTTCCTGCTGGGATCGACCAAGACGCTCATCCGGGTGATCAACATCCCCAACCGCATCGTGGGCACGATGGTGCTGCTGTTTTCCTTTGTCGGGGTCTATTCGCTTCGAAATTCGCTGACGGATTGTCTGATCGCCACTGGGTTTGGTCTCTTCGGTGCGATCTTGAAACGGCTGAACATTCCGATTGTGCCGATCATTCTCGGCATGGTTCTGGGCGGGATCATGGAGGCGAAGTTCCGCAGCGCTATGACGCGCATCCAATCGCCGTTCGATCTGTTTGATCGACCGATTTCGGCGGTGTTGATTATTGCGATTGTCGGTCTGTTGCTGATGGCGTTGCGCACGGCGGCGCAGCATTATCGCAGACATTGCACCTAACGGCGTGTCGGCTGCCGTGATCCGGCAGCCGACATGTGATCAGGTCATCTTCTGCAGTGACCCATCGCGTTTGATCAGGTGATGCCAGCCCACCGCGATGGCGATATGGCCAAGCACCAGCAGCGCCAGAACCCAACCAAGTTCGCCATGCCATTGAGCGGCGATCTGTGTCCATGGGATTTCGGGCTGTTGCGGGGGAAAGATCTGCAGACCGAGAAAGCTGAGACCTCTGTTGCTGCCTGCCGAGGCGAGCAAACGCAGGGCGGGAACGACGATCATCAGCAGATAGATAGCAAGATGCCCGGCATTGGCGGCCTTGCCCGCAAGCCCGGTATGGCTGGGGCGTTGGTTGATATTCGCAAGGCCCCAGACGCCGCGCAGCAGCACCAGCAGGAACAGCGCGATCCCAAGGTCGGCGTGATAGAACCAGAAGGCTTCGCGCCAAGCGTTTTCGCGTGGGAGCGCCCAGTGAAGCGCGGCGGACAGGAATTGCAGCGCAAAGAGCGCGGCCATGCCCCAATGCAGAGCACGGCTGACCGGGCCATAGCGATGGGGCGTGTCTTGGAGCTTTGTCATATCGGGGGGCTCTCAATTTATGGGCGCGGGGGCCGCGGTGTCAGAGAGGGGGGTAGTTTGCGCCGCCGGACGGCGCAAACTGGAGGACGCTTAGGCGTTCAGTTTCTGGGCGGTTTCCACCAGACGGCGGGCTTGATGGCCGATGGCGGCTTTGACGTCATCGGTGAATTCCGCGCCCTGGGTGTGGCTGTAGCCGTAGGGGTTGCCGCCTGTCTTGAAGATCACCTGATCCGTGTAGCCCGGTGCCACGATAAAGCCGCCCCAGTGCATCGCGGTGATGTAGAAAGACTGCAGCGTCGATTCCTGACCGCCATGAGCGTTCTGAGCCGAGGTCATGGCCGAGATCGGCTTGTTCGCCAGACCGCCTTTGGCCCAAACACCGCCCAGAGTGTCAATGAAGGCGCGCATCTGGCTGGCCATGACGCCGAAACGGGTGCCAGCAGAGAAGAGATAGGCGTTGGCCCATTCCATATCCTCCGGCGTGGCTTCGGGGATGTCGGCGGTTTTTTCCTTTTGCGCCTGCCAAGCATCAACACCTGCGACAACCGCATCAGGGGCGGTTTCGGGGGCCTTCAACAGACGGACTTCGGCACCTGCAGCCCTAGCGGCTTCGGCGGCGATTTCGGCCATCTGGTGGTTCGTGCCGTAGCTGGAGTAGTAAACGATCGCGAGTTTGACGGTCATGATTGGTCTCCTTTGTTGGGTTATCGGGGGCGCCGGTAGAGCGCGTGTTCACGGATAAACTAGCCCACGGCACCATTGTTGAGAATGGACGCGTAACTGCATTCACCGTTGCGTATGCGATAATAATTAAACGGTGCGGTGGGGCAGGGGCCAGCCCGGTGAACTGGCCCCCCGCCTGCGCTCTAGCTTGCGAGCGGTGGCAGCAGGCTTTCGATTTTGTCACGGTGCGGCTCGTAGCGGGTCGGCAGCTTCAGCGCTTGACCGAGATGTGCCGTGTCCTCGTCGCGGTCAAAGCCCGGCTCGTTGGTTGCGACTTCGAACAAGACACCGCCCGGCGTGCGGAAGTAGATCGCCCAGAAGTAGTCACGGTCGATTACTGGGGTTACCTGGTAGCCAGTGTCCATCAGCGCCTTGCGGACTTCGAGCTGCGCCGCACGGTTTTCCACAGCAAAGGCGATGTGGTGGACCGATCCGGCGCCCTGACCGGCAGCGTGACCGTCCTGGATCTCTTCAAGGTCGATCGTATCGGCCGCATTGCCGCCCTCGATCCGGTAGCGCGTGACATTGTCTGCGGTTTCGTCCTTCTGGTAGCCCATGTAGCGCAGCAACTCGCCGGTCGCGGATGCGTCGCGGAGGCTGAAGCGCGCGCCGTGAAAGCCGAGGATGCCCGCCTCTTCCGGCACATCCGCGCCGGTCCAAGGGCTGCGGCCCTGATCCTCGCTTTCAACAAGCGCGAAGCCGTCGTTGTCGGGGCCGTCAAACTTCAGACGATTTTCACCCAGAAAGCTGTCCTCGGCCAAGCCGGTAACGCCGTGGTTGCCAAGGCGTTCCTTCCAGAAGGGCAGGGCGCCTTTAGGGACGGCGAATTCAGTGGTGCCCACCTCGCCCGTGCCGCGCCGTCCGCGGGGCATTTGGCCAAAGGGGAAATAGGTCATCACAGAGCCGGGTGTGCCGACCTCGTCGCCGTAGTAGAGGTGATAGACGTCGGGGGAGTCAAAGTTGACGGTCTTTTTGACACGGCGCAGGCCGAGGGTTTGGGTGAAGAACCGATTATTTTCAGCCGCATCGTCTGCCATAGATGTGACGTGGTGCAGGCCTTTGATCTGGTTAATCATGGGATCGCCTTTCAAGTCGTTGCGTTTGCTTGCTCCCCAGATAGCCTGTCCGGTCATTGCGCAGAATAGAAAGGACCTTGCATTGACTGTTGTCGCCAGTGCAATAATAGGACATGCAAGATATCAAGCCCGTCCGCGTTTTTCTCAAAGTCGTCGAACACAGCAGTTTTGCGGCCGCGGCGCGCAGTCTGAATATGACGCCCGCCTCGGTCACGCGGATTGTGGCGCGGTTGGAAGCGGATTTGGGCCAGCAACTGTTGGTGCGCACAACGCGGCAGGTGTCTTTGACCAGCGCGGGGGCGATGGTGGCGGCACGGTTTGGGCCGGTGGTTGAGAGTTTCGATCAGGTCACCGAAGAGATCACCCGCGCCACCCGACCCGACAAGGGGCGGCTGTCGATCAACGCGCCGTTGTCGCTGGGGATGCGGTTGCTGCCTGCGGTGATTGACCGGTTTCGGCTGGCCTATCCAAATATTTCCGTAGATGTGCGGCTGAACGATCAACTTGTCGATATCGTCGAGGAAGACTGCGACCTCGCCATTCGTGTCTCAGGGCCGCCGAGCGATAAGTCGACAATCTGGCGCAAGATATGCGAGGTGCCGCGCCATGCCGTGGCCGCACCTGCGTTGCTTGAACGTATGCCCCGCCCGCAGACACCAGACGCGTTGGAGCCGAAGTTCTGCATGTCCTATTCGATGACCGGTCAGGCAGAAACATGGACGTTTTGCAAAGACGGCAAACGCCGGGCGGTGACAGCAGGCAGCGATATCCTTTCGAACAATGGTGACTTTTTGTATGCGCTGGCTCGTTTGGGGAATGGCGTTGCGGTTTTGCCGGACTTCATCGTCAACGACGGGTTGAAGTGGGGGGAGGTTGTGAAATTGCTTGAGGACTGGCAGGTGTCGCCGCTCTGGCTCACGCTGTTCTACCCGCCTTATGAAGTCCTGCCGCCGTTGGTGGCGACATTTACCGATTTCTTTGAGAGTCACCTGAGCGAGGTTGCAGAGTTCGATTTTGGCAAGAGCCTGTAACGCTGCCACACGGCTGGCGCCTGCGGGTTGAGGGGGAAGAATGGACCGACTGGAAAGCGACCGGATGTTCGTTGCGGTGATGGAGACCGGCAGTTTTATCGGCGCGGCAGACCGGCTCAAGACAAGTTCGGGGCAGGCGTCGAAACTGGTGTCCCGGCTGGAGACGGATCTGGGCGTGCGGCTGCTCAACAGGACCACGCGTTCGGTGTCACCGACAGAGGCGGGTCAGGCCTATTACGACCGCCTGCGGCCTTTGTTGGACGAACATGACGCGCTGGACCTTGATATCCGCAACATCTCGCAGACCCCGCGCGGGCGGCTTCGGATCTCTGTGCCGCAGACCTTCGGCGTTGTCGGTCTCGCCCCGATCCTCTCGCGCTTTGCGGCGGATTATCCAGAGATTGAGCTTGATGTGAATTTTTCGGACAGGGCAGTGCATCTGGTCGAAGATGGCTTTGACCTTGCGGTGCGGATCGGGCGTCCGCAGATGTCGAGCCTTGTCATGCGCAAGCTTTTCAATGTGCGGCTGACGGTTGTCGCCGCGCCGGACTATCTGGCCCGCAATGGGACGCCTGTGCGGCCTGAAGAGTTAACCGCCCACAACTGCATCCTTGATACCAATTTCGCCGATCCCAAGAAATGGCCGCTCAAGGCATCTGCCGATCAAAGCGAGGGGGTGCGGGTTACGGGCCGGGTGCGCTTCTCAAATGCCGAAGCCTGCCTGAAGGCCGCAGAGGCCGGGTTGGGGCTGGCCTGTGTGCCGAACGTCATTATCGGTGATGCTGTCAACCGCGGTCGGGTCATGCGGATCTTGGAGGATTTCGAGCCTGATCCCTATGATCTCTATGTGCTCTACCCCCACAGCCGACATCTTTCGACGAAGGTGCGGCTCTTGGTGGATACGCTGGTTGAGCACTATAAGAGCCAACCGCAGTAGCAGAGCTGATCTGCGTCATTGCTTCCCAATAAGAAGCAATCATATTCCAAAACGGCGGATTATATCCTTCACGGGTTTGCCCCATATGAGGTCTCGAAGGCGCCAATGACGGCGCTGACCTTGCAAACTAAGATACGGAAGGAAAGACCCATGAAACGCATTCTGAGCACCGTAGCCGCAGCAACTCTGGCCACTGGCGTTTATGCTGACACCTCGACCAAATACGACGACATCCGCCTTGATACCCGCAATTCTGCGGATGTGGTTTACAGCGTTGGCAAAACCATCCGGGACGCCGACCTGTCCGACCGCGAAGCCGATCTGCGCCTGGATACATCGAAATACGGCCAGACTGGCGAGCCGACATTTTCGAGCCGTAACGGTGAACACACAGTGAACTACACACCTGTCTATGGCGGCTACGGCCCCGGTAACGACAGCCGCTGATGCGGTTAGATCTTACGCTACCGATAGACGATGACGATGCAGCCGCGAGGATTTCCCCGCGGCTGCATTTTTTTGGTTAAGAGGTAAGGCCTGCTTTGGGGTTTCCCCGCCTTAAACGATCGTCATGCTATGGGAGACGTTCTTGACGTTCATGTAGTTTTCTAGCCCTTCAGTCCCGCCTTCGCGTCCGTAACCGCTGGATTTGACACCGCCGAAGGGGGTTTCGGGCAATGAGGCTTCTAGCGTGTTGAACGAAATGTTCCCCGCCTCGACCTCATCGGTCATCCGGTCCACATAGTCCGCACGGTTGGTAAAGCCGTAGGCCGCCAAGCCGAAGGGCGTGGAATTGGCTTTCGCGATGGCCTCGTCCAGCGAGGCGACGGGGTTGATGACAGCCAGCGGGCCAAAGGGCTCCTCCTGCATGACATTCGCATGGTCCGGCACGTTGGCCAAAACGGTAGGCTGGAAGAAATAGCCCTTGTTGCCGTGGCGCGCGCCGCCGGTCAGCACTTCGGCGCCTTTGTCGCGGGCGTCCTCGACCAAGGCGGAGAGCGCGGGCACACGGCGGTCATTGGCGAGCGGCCCCATCTCGACCCCGCTCTCGGCACCATTACCCACAACCGTCGCTTTGGCCCGTTGAACGAAACTGTCGACGAAGGTCTGATAGATGCTTTCATGCACAAAGAACCGCGTGGGCGACGTGCAGACCTGACCGGCGTTGCGGTACTTGCGGATCGCGCTGCTGATGGCGGCTTTCTCGACGTCCGTGTCTTCGCAGACGATCACAGGCGCATGGCCGCCCAGCTCCATCAGGACGCGGGTCATATGTTCAGAGGCCAGCGTGGTAAGTTGCCGCCCGACGGCGGTTGAGCCGGTGAAGGCCACGAGGCGCACAGGGTCTTGTGCGATCAGATGGCCGGAGATCTGCGCCGGTTCGCCAAAGACAAGGTTGAGCACGCCCGACGGCAGGCCCGCGTCATGAAAGGCCTGCACGATATGCTGCGCCCCTGCGGGGGTTTCCTCGGCGGCTTTCAGGATGATGGAACAGCCGCTCGCCAGCGCCCCGGCGATCTTGCGGCAGGGTTGGCTCATCGGGAAGTTCCAAGGCGATAGGCCCAGAACGACCCCGACAGGCTCATGGTGGACCACATAGCGCACGCCGTGGGCCGAGGGGATCACGCGCCCATAGGTGCGCACCGCTTCGCCTGCGTCCCATTCGATGAACTCGGCCCCCCGGATCACTTCCAGCCGGGCCTGTGCCAAGGGTTTGCCATGTTCGGCGGTAATGGATTGGGCGATTTCTTCCTGTCGGTCGCGCAGCAGTTTGGCAGCGCGCAGCATCAGGTCTGCACGGTCCCGCGGCGCGGTCCGACGCCAGATGCGGAAGCCTTCTTCGGCAGCGGCGAGCGCATCATCAAGGTCCGAGATTTCAGCGCGGGGCAGGCGACCGATCTCCGCCTCTGTCGCTGGGTTGACCACGGCCATGTCGCTGGCTGTTGTCCGCCATTCGCCGCCGATATAGAGCTTTAACTCCGGATATGTGACCATGATGCCCTCTTACATGAGATGTTGTGGCGAAGGTCACATGACGGGGGCCATCGTCTCAACTGAATTGATCGGATACTGATATCCGTATCCGTGATACCGTCGAGATCACAGAGCAGCGGCCTCTGCGCGGAGCGCTTCCAAGAACGCGATACCAGCGGGGGAGAGGCTGTTGTCACCCCGGTAAGACACGCCAATGGGGCGGCCGCCGAAGGGCACGTCCCAGTCAATCGCGGTCAGAAGTCCCGCTTCGATATCGAGCGAGGCGACATGGGCCGGCAGCAGACCGATCAGGTCATGCGACCGCAGCAAAGTGCGGTTGGCGAGATAGGACACGGATTCAATGATCGTTTTCGGCAGGTACTGTCCCTGTTTGATAAAGAACTGATCCGTCTGGCGGCGCAGGGTTGTCTCGATGGGCGGCAAGACCCAGCCAAAGGGTTTTAACTGATCAAACGACACATCCGTCGCTTTCGCCAAAGGGTGCTGGTTTCCGGCGACGATCATCACCCGTTCGTCAAAGAACGTCTCTTGCTCGATCTTGGCCCGGTGCCGGTGGCTGGGCAGGCGTCCGACGATGAGGTCAATCTCACCTGACCGCAGCGCGGGCATCAGGGCTTCGTTCGTACCTTCAACAATTTTGATCGCGACATTGGGGCGGTCGGCCAGCAGTCGGTTGATCGCCCGGGGCAGCAAGCGGGGGGAGGCGGCAAGCAGGGTGCCGATCACCACGCGCCCACTGTTGCCCTCGTTCAGATCGTCAAGCTCTTGCGCCGCGTTAGACACCTGCGCGAAGATCAGTTTGCCATGGCGGATCAGCGCTTCGCCAAAGACTGTGGGGACCACGCCGCGATTGGTGCGCTCAAACAGCTGCACCTCAAAGTCGATCTCAAGGTCTTGGATCATCTTGGTCGCGGCGGGTTGCGAAATGCCCAGATCCCGCGCGGCATGTTGGATGTTTCCGTGTTCGCTCACTTTCACCAGCAACCGCAGTTGCCGCAGTTTCAGGCGGGTGAGAGCGCGGTCAACGATACGGGAGTGGTTGGAGACCATGAGGTTGCCTTATGTGGTGATCGCAGCGCGGCGGCGTTCGACGGCGGAAACGACGCTCATCGCCGCAAGGGCGGAACTGCGGGGGTTGTCGGGCAGGGCGGTGCCTTCGATCCGGAAATGAAAGCTGCCAAAAGCACCGGAGGCGTGGATCTCGTGGATGTTCGACGTCACCGTTGGATCAGCGATAAGCTGGGCGGTGGTGTTGTCAAAACCGACGCCCGCAAGCGCGACCGCTGCGGCGACATTTGCGTTTTTTGGGTATTCGGTGGCCGCCTCTCTCGCGGTCCCTTCAAAATGGATCGCGGCATCGGTCAGCCCGTCGAGATCAATGCGGTCCTCTGCCGGGGAGCCGCGCCAGCCGGTTGGCGGTTTGCGTCCGGTATAGGTCACTTGCGTCAATCCGCCCACGCGGGCGGCATGAAGGCAGTCCAATGCGCCAATCGCTCCGGTGGCTAAAATCAGTTGCGCCCCGCCCGACTGCGCAGCATCGTTCAGGCGCTGTTCTAATTGCTGATCTGCAAGAGCACCGATGGAGACCGTCACGAGATCGATGCCACGCTCCAAGATCGCGGCCCCATGTTCGATCAGCGCGGCATGTCCGGCGCAATCGACGACGAGTGTGATGTCTGACGGCAGATCGGCGGCACTGTCCACGCGCAGAACCGCACTGTCCTGAGCACCTTGCACACGCGCAGGACGGGTCAGCACCGCTTGCGGTGCCAGTCCAATCTCGGTCAGTTTTTCAGTCACGTAGCGCCCGATGGCCCCTTCTCCGATCAGTCCGATTTTCATAAATGACTCCTTCAATCGGCATAAGCCATAAATGAATTTCCAGCCAGCCCGTTATCGATTTTTTGAATACCCACATAAGACCCTGCACGTTGGCTTTTGTCCGTAACAGGCGCTTTAGTGGCGTAAATCCACCGCGATGACCTGCCGGAGTTCCCATTATGAAATATGCGAAACATGACGCCAAAGCCTATGCGCGCGAAAACATGCGCGGCATCTGGGCGGCGGCGCTGAACCCGTTTGATGACAATCTGGCACTGGACGAGGCCGGGCTGCGCAAGAATATCCGCCATTGGATCGACGACCTGAAAATCCAAGGACTTTTCATCGCGGGCAAACAGGGCGAGTTCTGGTCGATGTCGCTCGAAGAGCGCAAGCGCAACATGACCATTGCTGTGGAAGAATGTGGCGACAAGGCCGGGACGATCATGTCGATCTCGGACCAGAATGTTGACACGGTGCTGGACCTAGGCCGCCACGCGCAGGACTGCGGGGCGGACTACGTGGTGGTCCATGCGCCGATGCTGAGCTTTTGCAGCGACCGGGATGAGGTGCTGTATAACTATTACAAATACCTCTGCGATCGGCTCGATATCGGCATTGCCATGTGGAGCCACCCGGACAGCGGCTACCTGATGGAGCCGGAAACCTGCGCGCGGATTGCAGAACTGCCTAATATCATGGCGATCAAATATTCCGTCCCGCGCGAGATGTATGCCCGCCTGACAAAGATGGTCGGGGATAAGATCCTCGTGTCGACATCAGCTGAGGCAGAATGGCTCGACAATATCGAGGAGTTGGGCTGGCAGCTCTACCTGTGTTCTTCGCCCCCCTATCAGCTTCAGACCGCGAATGACCTGCGGATGCATGAATACACCGAACTGGCCTTTGCGGGTAAATTCGATGAGGCACGGCGGGTGCGTGACAGTCTTGATCCGGTGCGCCGCGCGATCCACGACACCAAGCCCGGCGGCAAGCCAACGGCCCACGGCAAATACTGGCAGGAATTGCTGGGGCAGGTCGGCGGGCGCGTGCGCCACCCGATGTTGGAGCTGACCGAGGCGGAAAAAGCCGCGACGCGAACAGCCTTTGAAGGATGCGGCCTGAAGCTGTGATCCTGTCGCGATGAGCGGTGAACTCTACGCGCTTTTGGCGGCGCTGGCCTATGGGTTCGCCGGCGTCGCCATAACCAAAGGGCGCGCAACCGCGCGGGGCGACAACGGGTTGTTCCTGTCTGTCATCGCGACCGCCCTGCTGTCCGGTTTGATCTGGGTGCTTTGGGGGACTGTATCTGTCCGCGCTATGTCTGCGGATAGTCTGCGACCCATGGCCCTTTTCGCCCTCGCGGGGCTGATGGCGACCGTGTTCGGTCGCCTCTTTATGTTCAAAGCAACCGAGCGCACCGGCCCGGTGATCGCCGGGCTCTTGCGGCGGTTGACCCCGGTGTTCGGGTTGCTGTTGGGCTATCTGTTCCTGTCGGAATGGCCGGGCGAGGTGACCTTGGCCGGGGCCGCGATTGTGACGGGGGCGGTTCTGGTCTATCTGCGCCCGGCCTCACTGAACGAAGCCAGTTTCAGCCGGATCGGCCTTGCATTCGGGGTGGGGTCTGCGGCGGCTTATGCCTTTGCCTACACCCTGCGCAGCGCGGCGTTGGAGAGCTTGCCGGATGCGGCGTTTGGCACGTTTGTTGGGGCGTTGGTCGGGGGCTTCTGTATTTTGGCGGCGGCACTGCTGCGGCAAGGTCAGGCTCCGCTCCGCACACTGCTGGTTGACCGAGGGCGCTGGCATCTGCTGACGGCTGCCGCGCTGAGCAGTGGGCAATTCCTGCAATTTCTGGCCCTCAAGACCGCGTCGGTCGTCACTGTTGCGACCCTTGGCACGCTGGAGGTTTTCTTTGCGGCGATGATCTTGCGCTGGATGACTGGCGCTCGCCCTGCCAACCTGTGGCGACTTGTGACAGCGGGCAGCGCCGCTCTTGTCGGGACGGCGATTATGCTGGCATAAAATGCGGCAACCGATCCGGAACGCAAACCGGTTCGATATCATGAATGCAAATACCAGCATTCTTAGAAATTCGTATTTCTGTGGGCGCAACCTGCATAGGCTGATCGCGATACGCCTGCGCTACAATCAATGGGGACCACCATGACCAACCATCCTACGCTCAAGCCGTTCAACTTTAAGAAATGGGTCGAGGACAACGCTGACAAACTGCGCCCCCCGGTTGGCAATCAGTTGCTGCACAAGGAAGGCGATATGATTGTCATGGTCGTCGGCGGGCCGAACACCCGCGTGGATTTCCATGACGACCCGGTGGAAGAGTGGTTCTTTCAACAAAAGGGCGACATGATGCTGAAAATCGCAGACGGGGGCAAAATCTATGACGTCCCGGTACGTGAGGGCGAGGTTTTCATGCTGCCCCCGCATGTCCGCCACGCGCCACAACGCCCGCAAGAAGGCTCCATCGGGATCGTCGTCGAAGCGCCGCGCCAGCCGGGAATGACCGAAGGGTTTGAGTGGTATTGCTTTAATTGCGAGGGGTTGGTGCACCGCGAAGAGGTCACGCTCGATGGGCCGGAGGGGATCGTGACGGTGCTGCCGAAGCTCTACGACAAATTCCACAATTCGACCGAGGCGCGCACCTGTCCGAACTGTGGCGAGGTTCACCCCGGCAAAGGCAAGCCGCCCGCGGAGTGGGTCCAGCTTTAATCTACCATCGTCGATCAGGGAGGATACGATGAATATGATGACCAAAGCATTTGGCAGCATGGCCTTTGCCGCCGTTGCCGCGATGAGCGCGAGTTCTGTTCAGGCCGAGGAGTTCCGGCTTGGGTTGATCACCCCGCCGCCGCATATCTGGACCAAAGCCGCCGAGGCGTTCGGGGCCGAGCTGGCCGAGGCAAGCGATGGAGAGCACAGCGTCACCGTCTTTCCCGCCCGCCAGTTGGGCAATGAGGCCGAGATGTTGCAGCAGTTGCAAACAGGTGCGCTCGACATGGCGTTCATGACCGTGGCGGAAGTTTCGAACCGTGCGCCGGACTTTGGTGCATTCTACGCGCCCTTCTTGGCCGAGGACATCGACCATGCGGGGCGCATTCTGCGCAGCGACACGGCAACGGATATCCTGGAACAACTGCCTGCCGAAGTGGGCGTGGTCGGTGTTGCCTATGGCATGGCCGGGCTGCGCCAGATCGTGGCCAAGGGCGAAGTGAACTCCGTCGAAGATCTGGAGGGCCTGAAACTGCGCATCACGCCGTTTGATCCGATCCTTGATTTCTACAACGCGATTGGCGCGGCACCGACGCCGATGCCCCTGCCAGATGTCTATGACGCGCTGGCCAATGGGCAGGTCGACGCGATTGATATGGACGCCGAACTGATTTGGGTGCTCAAGTATTTCGAGCAAGCCGATACGGTGGTTCAGTCCAACCATATGATGTTCCCGATGGTGGGTCTCGTCTCTGGTCGGGTCTGGGCGCAGATGTCCGAGGAAGACCGTAAGCTGATCGGCGATCTGATGGCCAAACACGTCGACAGCACAATCGACAGCTATGTTGAAAAAGAGCAGGGCTGGCTTGATCAAGTGCGCGATGCAGGCACCAATTATGTCGAGGTGGATCAGGCGTTTTTCAACGATGCCGTAGGCGAATGGAATGCCATCTGGGCGGAGAAATCAACGCGTCTTGACGCGCTGCGCCAGACCGCAAACGATACGGCTGAGTAGGCAAAAACCTGAGCCGGGACGTCGATAGGACAGCCCCGGCCTTAGCTTGGAAGGGCGCGCATGATCTGGCGCATATCGGCAACTTGGGCGCGCTGCGAACTGGCTTTGGCCTCTGTGCTGGCGGCGGCGATTACCGTTTTGATCCTGCTGAATGTGGCCACGCGCAGCTTGGGTGCGGCGCTGTTTTGGGTGGATGAACTGGCGATCTATGCAATGGCATGGATGACCTTTCTGGGCGCATCGGCGGGGTTGCACTATGGCCATGCGGTTGCTGTAACGATTTTGACCGACAACCTGCGCGGCCCCCTGCGCCGGGTTGTGGCCAAGCTGGTAGACCTGATCATCTTGGGCTTTGCGCTGCTCATGCTGTGGTTTTGCTGGCGCTGGTTCTCTCCTTTGGAATTGGCGCGGCAGGGCTTCGACACCAAAGCGTTTCAAGCGGCAACCTTTAACTTTATCTATGCCGAACCGACCACCACGCTTGGGATCAAAAAGGTTTGGGTCTGGCTGGTGATGTGGGCCTTTGCTCTTGGTGCGACCCTGCATGGGTTGGCCCATGTGCTAAAACGGGGCGAGACACCGGAAGCGGAGGCCTCATGACCCCGTTTGTCTTTGCTTTCAAACTCCTGATCGCGGTGCCGGTCGCCCTTGTTCTGGCACTCACCGCGATCTGGTACATTTGGGAAAGCGGCAACACGGTGCTTTACGACAGCTTCGCGCAAAAGATGTTTGCGGGGTTGGAGAATTACGGGCTGCTGGCAATCCCGCTTTTCATGCTGACCGGCGAGATGATGAACGAAGGCGGCATGACGCGGCGTCTGATCAATGCGGCACGGGTCTTTGTTGGCGGGTTCCGGGGCGGGTTGGCCTATATCAACCTGCTGGCAAATATGTTCATGGCGGCGATTATCGGCTCTGCCACAGCGCAGATCGCCGTGATGGCGCGGGCAATGACACCCGAGATGGAGAGCGAAGGCTACTCGCGTGGCTTTGCTGCGGCGACCACAGCCGCGGGGGGGCTGCTCGCGCCTGTCATTCCGCCGTCGATGATGTTCGTCATCTATGGCGTTCTGGCGCAACTTCCCATCGGCGATATGTTCCTTGCGGGCATCCTTCCGGGTCTGATGCTCTTTGCCGCCTTTGCCGGGGTGATCTTTGTCATTGGCGTGATTGAGGGCTTTCCCAAAGGCAGATGGTTCACCGCACCGCAGGCCGTGGCGGCGCTTGTGTCCTGTTTGCCCGCGATGCTGATCCCCGCAGCTATCATCGGCGGCATCCTGTTTGGCATCGCCACGCCGACAGAGTCCGCGGCGATTGCGTCGCTCATCGCATTCCTTGTGGGTTGGTTGATCTACGGCGAGTTGAAGCCTCAGCGCATTTTCGGCCTATTCAGGCGCACTGCGATCAATGCCTCTATGGTGATTTTCATGATCGCGGCGGCGAATGTCTTTGGCTGGGTGATCATCTACGAAGCCCTGCCGCAAAAGCTCGCCGCGCTGATTACATCGATCACCAGCGATCCTTTCATGTTCCTGCTTATCGTCAATGTGATCTTGCTGCTTGTGGGCATGTTGATCGACGGGATCGCGGCGGTGATCCTGATCACGCCGATCTTGCTGCCAATCGCGATGAACGACTACAGCATCGACCCTTTCCACTTCGGCGTGGTGATGTGCTTGAACCTTGTCTTGGGGCTTTTGACACCGCCTGTCGGTGTGGGTCTCTACATCGCCTCTTCGATGAGCGGCGCACGGCCTGGGGAGATCCTGCGCTCGCTTTGGCCGTTCTTGCTGGCCGTGGCACTGATCCTCGTTCTGCTCAGCCGGTTTGAATGGCTGTCGACGGCGCTGATATAGCGCCGCCGAAGATTTTTAACGCCTGCTATCGGCGTTCAGTCGATTGCAGGTGCGGGGCGCAGGGTGCCTGCACAGTCGCCAAAGCCGATCTTATAGCCGTCGCCCTTCGCCGCACCGCGCAGCGTGAGCGTGTCGCCGTCCTCAAGGAAGGTCCGTGTCTCGCCGGTATCCAGCGTAAGAGGTTCCTTACCGCCCCAGCTGAGTTCCAAGAGACTGCCCCGGTTTTCCTTTTCGGGACCGGAGATCGTGCCGGAGCCCAGCAGATCGCCCACCCGCATCGGGCATCCGCTGGTGGTATGGTGGGTGAGCTGCTGCGCCGCTGAGTAGTACATTACATTGTAATTGGTGCGCGACAGGATCGTCTCGGACTTGCCTTCGGGGGCAAGAGCGACTTCGAGGTCGATGTCATAGAGCATCGGGCCGGGTTCTTGCAGATAGGGCAGAAGCTCTTTTTCCCGCGGCGGGGTGGAGGCACGGAAAGGCTCCAGCGCGTCCTTGGTGACGATCCAAGGGCTGATGGTGGTCGCTGTGGCCTTCGCCTGAAATGGTCCAAGCGGCTGGTATTCCCACGCCTGAATGTCGCGTGCGGACCAGTCGTTCAGCAGGACATAACCAAAGATCATGTCGTCGGCCTCCTGCACAGTGACACGGCCTTTCGAGGGTTTGCCGACGATGGCGCCCATCTCAAGCTCCAGATCAAAGCGTTTGGACGGGGCAAATACCGGCATTTCAGCGTCGGGGGCTTTTAGCTGCCCATTCGGTCGGGTCACATCGGTGCCGCTGACCACGACAGAGGAGGCACGGCCATTATAACCGATGGGGATATGCAGCCAGTTCGGCGGCAGCGCGTTGGCCGGATCGCGGAACAGGGAGCCGACGTTGAACGCATGATGCCGCCCAGCGTAAAAATCGGTAAACTCGGTGACGGTGAAGGGCATCTCCAATGTCGCATCGGCCATCGGCACCAGATGCGCCTGCAATGTGGCTTGCTCGGATGCGCCTTCGGCCAGAACGGAGGTCAGATGGGCGCGAAAGCTGCGCCAGACGTCCGCCCCGAGCGCCATGAAATCGTTCCAGGTGCCACGGGCAAAGACTGCCTTGGCGGGCAGATCGAGCAGGCCCGCTTCTTCCAAAGCTGTCACGTCGAGAATTTGGTCTCCGATGGCGACGCCTGCATGCAGGTCGCTGCCAGCGACATGGAACGCGCCGTAGGGCAGGTTGTTCAGGGGAAAGTCGGTCTCGGCAGTATTGGCGCTTTCGACCCATGAGCGCATGAGTTGTGTCATATCGTGTCCTTCATTTGGCGTCTGGCTGATTTTCGGGGCGCGCGGCGTCAAAGGCCGGGAGGCGCAAGGCCTGCTGTTCGATGTCGAGCAGCCGCGCGAAGGGGGTCATGTCGACCCCCCAACGGTGAGCATTGTAAAGCTGCGGAATGAGGCAAAGGTCGCAAAGCAGGGGGACATCCGCGAAGCTGAACGACGGGCCGTCTGGCAACAGCGCTTGATAGGCGTGCAGCCCTTCCGTCATCCAATGGCGCATCCATGCTGTCCCCTCATCCGCAGTCAGCCCATGTTGGGTTTTCAGGTGGCTGACGACTTTGAGGTTGTTGATCGGATGAATGTCCGTCGCGATGACCTGTGCGGCGGCCAGCACCTGCGCCCGCTGAAACGCAGGCTCAGGCAGAAGGGCCGGATCGGGGGCGATCTCATCTAGATAGGACATGATCGCCAACGACTGGGTTAGTGCCCTACCGTCTTCAAGGAGCAGGGTCGGCACCCCTTTGATCGGGTTTTTGGCAACATAGTCCGGGGCGCGTTGCTCCCCGGCGACGAGATCCACCGGGACCACCCGGTAGGGCAGCCCCTTGAGGTTCAGCGTCACCCGCACGCGGTAGGCTGTGGTCGAGCGCCAGTAGGAATAAAGCGTTAGCATCGCGATTATTTCTTACCGGGCGTGCCGTCGAACTTCTTTTCCATATCCGCCCAGCAGTCGATGTAGTCGTCCTGAAGCGGTGCCTCTTTCCCGGCGAATTGGGTCAGTTGCTGCGGAAAGCGGGTCTCGAACATGAAAGACATGGTATTGTCCAACTTCTCCGGCCCGAGGTTGGCGTTCGAGGCTTTCTCGAAAGCGTTGCGGTCCGGCCCATGCGGCAGCATCATGTTGTGGAGGCTCACCCCGCCCGGCACGAACCCCTGTGGTTTCGCATCGTACTCGCCATAGATATTGCCCATCAGTTCGGACATGATGTTCTTGTGATACCAAGGCGGGCGGAAGGTGTTTTCGGCCACCATCCAGCGCTCGCGGAACAGCACGAAATCAATATTCGCCGTACCCTCCTGACCCGAGGGCGCGGTCAGCACGGTAAAGATCGAGGGGTCGGGGTGGTCAAACAGGATCGCGCCGACGGGGCAGTAGTTGCGCAGGTCGTATTTATAGGGGGCATAATTGCCGTGCCACGCGACCACGTCGAGCGGGCTTTGCCCGATCTTTGTCTCATGGAACTGACCGCACCATTTGACGGTAACGGTCGACGGCACTTCGCGGTCTTCATAGGCCGCCACCGGCGCTTTGAAATCACGCGGATTGGCCATGCAATTCGCACCGATCGGGCCGCGGCCGGGGAGTTCAAACTTCTGGCCGTAGTTTTCGCAAACAAACCCGCGCGCCGGACCGTCGAGCAGCTCGACCCGGTAGACAAGGCCGCGCGGCAGGATGGCGATTTCCTTGGGCTCTACGTCGATGATGCCCAACTCGGTCGCAAACCGCAGGCGACCCTCCTGCGGGACGACGAGCATCTCGCTGTCGGCAGAGAAGAAATAGGCGTCCTGCATGGACTCGGTGACCAGATAGATATGCGTGGCCATGCCCACTTGGGTATGCACATCGCCCGCCGTGGTCATGGTGCGCATGCCAGTGAGCCAGGTCAGCGACTCATCCGTATGCGGCACAGGGTCCCAGCGGTATTGGCCAAGGCTGGTCACATCGGGGTGAATATCGGGTGCAGAACGGAAATAGGGCAGGTCGATCTTTTCATAACGGTGGCTGTGTTTGACCGAAGGCCGAATGCGATAGCACCAAGTGCGCTCGGGCCGGACATCGGTAAACGCGGTGCCCGACAGCTGCTCGCCATAAAGGCCGTAGTTGCATTTTTGCGGGCTGTTCATGCCTTGGGGCAGAGCACCGGGGAGCGCTTCGGTTTCGAAATCATTGCCGAATCCGGGCATATAGCCGGGGGTGATCGTCTCACCCTTGGCTTGGATCAAAGAGCTTTTGCCAGTGTCTGTCATGGTTTTCCCTTCCCTCGATGCTGCTGCGTGTCAGCCATAAACTAGGCCCGACTCGCCGTTTGAGAATCGTTTCACTTGCAACGAATAGCCAGCCGTGGGACAATCCGTCAAGAACATTTCATTTGCAACGATCAAGAACGAGCAGCTTCAGATGGCATCGGATGACTTCAACCTGTCGGATTTTCTGCCCTACAGACTGTCTGTATTGGCCGCGCGCATGAGCAAAAAGCTGTCGAAAGTTTACGGCGACACCTACGGTCTCTCGACCCCGGAATGGCGGGTTCTGGCGCATGTGGCGCACCGCGAAAAAATGTCGGTGCGTGAAATCCGCGACAGTGTTTCCCTCGACAAACCAAGCGTTAGTCGGGCCGTATCAAAGCTTGAAAAGGCCGGCCTTCTTGCCAAGTCGATCTGCAGCAGAGACCATCGTTTGGTTGAGATCGAAGTGACCGAAAAGGGGCTGGAGGTCTTTCACCAGATCGCGCCTGAGGCTTTGGCGTTCGAAGCTGCGGTCTTGAGCAGCTTCAGCGCAAAAGAGCGACAGCAACTGGACGATCTGCTAACCCGATTGCAGGGTGTTGTGGACGAACAGACCGGCGAGGTCTGCGCGGTGGATCAACCGAATTAACCCAGATTGGCGGCGTAGAGCTTACCAATTTCCTGTGCCGTCGCGTTCAGTTTATCCAAATGCGCTTTGGCAACGCTGGCGACGCTGTGCTGTTCGGCCAGCCAGATCAGGCTGACCGCGCCGACGATGTGACCCGGCGAGCCGATGGCGACCGCGATCGCGCTTGGGATGCCGCCATAATCCACCGCCCGCCCCCAATAGCCGTCCTCTCTCGTGGCGAAACCCTGCGCACGCACCTCGCGCAGTTTGGCGGGCAGGGCCAAGGCGGCGGCACGGTCCTTGCCTGTGGTGTGGACGGCCAATCGGGCGGAGTATTCGGCTTCCTGCTCTGGCTCTAATGCAGCGAGAAAGGCGCAGCCCAAGGCAGAACGAAAAGGCGAGGGCCTGTAGCCAATGCAGTCCGGGAAGATCCCATGTTCTGAGAAGGTCCGCGTTGTATCGACGATCTCAACCCGCCCGTTGCCGATTGGCGCGGCAAGGTCCACGCCGAGTCCGGTCGCGTCCGTGAGGGCGAGGATTGCAGAGGCGCCAGCTTCGACCAAAGAATCTATCGAATCAGGGTGGGAGTTCACCCGCGGAAAACGGGAGCCAACCCGATAGCGGCTGTCACTTCTGCTTTGGGTGAGCCAGCGTTGTTGGACCAAAGTGGCGCAGATCCGCAAGATTGTCGGCTTAGGCAATCCGGTCCGCTCAGCCAGAAAGGCCAAAGAACACACGCCATTGCTAGAGATCACTTCAAGAATGCTGAGGCCGCGTTCAACAGAACGATTTAATTTCGTCATAGCGTTCCACCTAGTGAAATCCATATTGGACCGTCAAGGGTTCGCTGTCTAGTTTTTGCGAAATCGCGGTAAGGTCGGAGGAGACCTGAACCGGACGCCGCATTCGGAGGAGATGAGGACCGATGCAAAATCTGCTTTCAAAATCCGTGACCGGATTGAACCTTGCGCTATCGGCTCTGATTATTGCTGTCGTCTTTTACGTCTCCGTCTTTGGCGTGTTCAGTGAGTCCTATCTGCGCGTGGGGATGCTGTTGGTCGGGGGGCTGCTGATCTTGCTGACCCAGATGGAAAGCCGCCACGCTGTCGCCGGGAAACCTTTGGCCCTGCTTACGGCAGCCTTCCTCGGCGTTTCAGTTTTCCAATACTTCCGCGCAGCAGCAGAGATTGAAACCGGGCTCTATTTCCTGACGTCCACTGACATATGGCTCGGCACATTGGGCCTGATCGCGGTGATTGAACTCACGCGGCGGTCTGTGGGCATGGTGATGGCAACTGTGGCGGCGCTTGTGCTGCTCTACGGGGCCTTTGGGCAATATGCGCCGGGATTCATGCGCCATGCGGGCATGACCTCTGAGGAATTGATTCAGGTTCTGTGGTATTCCTTCGACGGGGTATTTGGCCGACCGATGGCGACGGTGGTTTCGACCATCCTGATCTTTATCGTTTTCGGTGCTTTCCTTGAGTTTCTGACGATCGACCGGGTGCTTGTGAAGCTGGCTCTTGCGGCGACGGGGCGTGTCCGGTCGGGGCCAGCGGCGGCGGCGACCATTGCGAGCGGGCTGTTCGGCACGATCTCTGGCAGTGCCGTGGCCAATGTCGTCGGCACCGGAGTCATTACGATCCCGCTGATCAAGAAACGCGGGTTCAAAGCCCATTTTGCTGGCGCGGTCGAAGCCGCGGCCTCAAGCGGGGGGCAGATCACGCCGCCGATCATGGGGGCCGTGGCCTTTATCATGGCCGATGTCACCGGGGAGCCTTACCTCACCATCTGCGCCGCCGCTGCCGTTCCGGCGATCTTGTACTACGCGGGGTTGTTCATGGCGACCTCTAGCGCCGCGCGGGGCATGGATTTGGATGTGTCCGAACAGCCAAAGCTCAGCTTCGTTTGGCGTGAGCTTGCGCAGATCATCGTCTTTATGCTGTCGCTGACCGCCATTGTCGTTGCCATGGTGGGTGGCTCTTCCCCGGCCTATGCGGGCTTTATTGGTGTGGCCTTTGCGGTTGTACTCGGCTTCGCGATCAAGCCCGGACTGCTGACCGATGTGCCTTCTTGGATCAGGTTCATTCGTTCGGCGGGGCTGATCTCGGCCCAGCTTGTGGTGATCGTGGGCGCGGTTGGTATCATCATCGGCATCTTGAACCTGACCGGAGTCGGGCTGCGCTTTGCGTCGCTGGTATCGAGCTATGCCGATGGCCAATTGGCGATATCCCTGCTGCTCATGGCGGTGGCGTGCTTGCTGTTGGGCATGGGGATGCCCACGGTGCCTGCCTATCTGATCATCGTGTTGGTCATGGGGCCTGCGCTACAGCGGCTTGGCGTGCCGATCATCCATACGCATATGTTCGTGCTCTATTTTGGTGTGCTGTCGGCGGTCACGCCGCCTGTGGCCCTTGCGGCCTTTGCCGCCGCGCCCATTGCCGGGGCCGGTGCCATGCGCACGGCGATTGAAGCGTCACGGCTGGCGATGCCCGGTTTTGTGATTCCCTTTGCCTTTATCTACCAACCGGCCATGCTGCTGGGAACAGGCTATCCGCTCGCGGAATCGGCGCAGTCGATCCTGTTCGTCACCCTGGCGGTGCTGCATATTTCGCGCGCTTGCTACCCCGCAAAAGGCAAGGCGCGCTATGCGCCCTTGGGCCTCGCTATTGCCTTTGCGCTGTTGTTTTTCGGACCCCTCGTGTCGTGGATTGCCGTGGCAGCCACCGTAGCGCTTTGGTCCGCCGTTCGGTTCGGGTCATTCCTGACACCCGAAGTTTCTTAATCCAGAGGAGGACTAACCAATGACCAATTCAACCTTCACGCGCCGTGGATTTCTCGGCACCGCCGCAGGTGCGGCCACGCTTGCTGCTCTGCCGGGTGGGGCCTTCGCGAAAGATATCCTGCGCATGTCGACGCTCGGGCCCGGCACCAGCCCGAACCTCGTGATGACTACGTTTGCGAATATCGTGAACGGTGCGTTGCCGGATTATGAAATCCAGCTGAATGCGACCGGCGCGGCCACGCGCCATGTGCTTGAAGTGGCGATGGGGCGCAGCGATTTTTGCATGTCTTCGCCGGTTATCCATTCGCTGATGCGCCGTCAGGCGGCGATGTATGAGAAGATCGAACAGGCACCGGAACTGGTCAACAACCTGCGCACCGTGCTGAACTTCCCGATGGGGGTCTATCACATCGCGGTTTACGACTCCTCTGGCATCACATCGATGGACCAGATCGCCGGCAAACGCGTCTTCCTCGGCCCCCCCGGCGGCGCGGCCTACACCACCATGGCGCGTCTGTTCAAAGCCGTGGCCGGTTTGGAAGAAGGCACCGATTACGAAGCGGTCAAGCTCGGCTGGGACGCGGCAGCGGCGGCCTTCCAAGACGGTAACATTGACGTCTACTGCAACCCGACCAACGCACCGAGCCCCGCACTGACCCAGATCGCAGTGACCAACAAGATCCGCTTCCTTGGTATCCCTGCTGATGCGCTTGAATCAGAGGGTGTTCAGGCGCTCGTGGGTCGCCCCGGTTTCAGTGCGGCAACCCTGCCTGCGGGCATCTATGGTGACAATCAGGTGAACGATGAAGACGTCACGACATTGGGCGTCACTGTTGGGATCGTCACCAACAAGGACGCGGATGAGGAGATGGTCTATCAGATGACCAAGGCCTTCTATGAAGGCGTCAAAGAGGCGGGCGAAAGTGCGCCTTGGCTGCGGGCAATCACGCCAGAGGGTGCTGTTCAGGACATCAACCTGCCACTGCACCCCGGCGCTTTGCGTGCCTTGACCGAACTGGGTGTCGAAATCCCTGACGCGGCAAAAGCCTAAAAACATTGACCGGGGCATAATCAGCCCCGGTCCCCCCCTGCTACAGCCTGAATACTTCTCGGACCCGGACGCCATCATGACAAAAAACGTGCTCTTCATCATGTGTGATCAACTGCGATGGGATTACCTGTCCTGCGCAGGGCATCCGGGGCTTGATACGCCGCATATCGACGCGCTGGCCAAGCGCGGCGTGCGGTTTGACCGCGCCTATGTGCAATCCACGATCTGCGGCCCCTCGCGCATGTCTTTCTATACAGGGCGCTACGTCAGCTCGCATGGGTCGACGTGGAATAACGTGCCGCTGAAAGTGGGCGAAATGACTTTGGGCGACCATCTGCGCCCTCTCGGCGTGCGGACAGCGCTCTGCGGGAAGACCCATATGAGTGCGGATGCGGAAGGCATGAAGCGGCTAGGCCTCTCGCCCGACAGCACCATCGGCGCGCTGGTGTCTGAATGTGGCTTTGAGCCCTATGAGCGTGATGACGGGCTGCACCCAAGCACGGCCTATGGCAAGCGCAACAAAGCCTATGACGCCTACATGAAAGAACGCGGCTGGGAGGACGAAAACCCTTGGGACAGTGTCGCCAACAGCGGTGAAGACGAAGACGGGAACATCCTGAGCGGTTGGTTCCTCGATAATTCGGACCTGAAGGCCCGCGCGTCGGACGAGGAAAGCGAAACCCCCTATATCACCCGCCGTGCGATGGATTTCATCGAAGAGGCTGGCGACACACCTTGGTGTCTGCATCTGAGCTATATCAAACCGCATTGGCCCTATATCGTCCCTGCGCCCTACCACGACATGTACCCGCCTGAGACCCATCAGCCGGTGCTGCGCAGCGAGGCCGAAAAGTCAGACCCGCATCCGGTCTTTGGCGCTTTCATGGAAGAACGTGTGTCCAAAGCCTTTACCAATGACGTCACCCGGACCAAGGTGATCGGTGCCTACATGGGGCTGATCAAACAGATCGACGATCAGATGGGCGAGTTGATGGCGTTTCTCGACGCCAAAGGCCTGACCGATGAGACGATGATCGTCTTCACCTCGGACCACGGCGACTATCTAGGCGATCACTGGCTGGGCGAGAAAGAACTGTTCCACGATCCTTCGGCACGGATTCCGTTGATCGTTGTCGACCCCAGCGAAGAGGCGGATGCCACACGCGGCACGGTTTCGAACGCGCTGGTCGAGGCGATCGATGTGGTGCCGACCATTCTTGATTATTTCGGTGGTGCTGCGGTCCCGCATATTATCGAAGGCAAGTCCCTGCGCCCGCTCATGCAGGGCAAGGCGGACAGCCTGCGCGATTTCGTCGTCTCTGAATATGACTACTCCTTCCGGCAGGCGCGCCGTCGTCTGGGCGTGAGCGTTGCCGAAGCGAAACTGACAATGCTTTTCGATGGGCGTTGGAAATACGTCTTTGCTGAAGGGTTCCGCCCGATGCTGTTTGACTTGCAGACCGATCCGGATGAGTTCAACGATCTGGGGAATGATCCGCAATATGGGCAGGAGTGTGAACGCCTGCAAAAACTGTTCTTTCAATGGACCCGCCGCATCAGCCAGCGCACCACGATGTCCGACGCCGAAATCGAACGGCGCGGGCGGGATCTGAACGAAGCGAGGGCGGGTGTGCTGATCGGCTTTCCGACGGAGGCCGACCTTGAAGCTGCCTTTGCAGCGGCGGGTGCCAAACCGAAGGGCTAACCATTCCTCGCGCTGACAGCAGAACCTCAGACACAGGTTCGGGAGAAGCATATGCATCAGCGGTTAACCGCGTTGTTCTCGGCGCTTAGCCCGGCGCGACCTTGGTTCAAACAGGTTGATCGCAACACGGTCAAGGCTGATGCTGTAGCCGGTCTTTCGAATGCGGCGGTGGTTTTGCCGCAGGGGGTGGCCTTTGCCATTATCGCCGGTCTGCCGCCGGAATTCGGGCTGTTCACCGCTGTCGTCGTATCGCTGATTGCCGGCATCTGGGGGTCGTCGATGATCATGGTGTCGGGGCCGACAACGGCGATCTCGGCTGTGGTCTTTGGCTCGATGTCGCAATTCGCGGTGCCGGGGTCTGACGACTACATCGCGATGGTGTTGTCTCTGACCCTGATGGTGGGGATGATCCAGATCATTGCTGGCGTGTTTAAGCTCGGCGGGTTGATCTCCTTTATCTCGCACTCGGTTCTGATCGGGTTTACCGCCGCCGCTGCTTTTTTGATCGCGGCCAGCCAATTGAACGGCGCGCTCGGCCTGGCCAAAGGGGCGGGGGGCGGTGTTTTTGAGCGGGTGTTTCATGCGGCTGAGAACATCGGCGGAGTGAATGCAACGGCGCTTCTTATCTCAGCGGCGACGATCCTCACCCTTATCCTGCTGTCACGTTTCAGCAAGAAAATGCCCTCCTATATCATCGCTTTGGCCGTCGGGACGGGGGCCGCTTGGGTGCTGGATGCGCCTGCGCAGGGCGTCGCGATGTTCTCTCCGCTGACCTCCATCGTGCCGTCCTTCGGCGCGCCTGAGATGTCCTATGAGATTTTAACGGAGCTTTTGCCCGTCGCGGCGACCGTCGCCTTTGTCGGTCTGCTCGAAGCGATTTCCATCGGGCGTTCTTTCGCACTCCGGCGCGATGAGCCTTACGACTCCAGTCAAGAGATGGTCGGGCAGGGGCTGTCCAACGCGGTGGGGTCGTTCTTTCAGTGCTACGCCGGGTCCGGCTCCTTCACGCGGTCCGGTTTGAACGCGGATGCGGGCGCGCAAACTCCGCTGTCGACGATTTTCGCGGCGGGGTTCTTGGTGATCCTGCTCTTCGTGCTCGCGCCCTATCTGGAGTTTGTCCCGGTTCCGGCGATGGCGGGGGTGATCCTTTTCGTATCGTACCGGCTTATCAACTTTCATGAGATCCGCCATATCCTGACCTCGAACAAGAGCGAGACAGCCATTTTGGCCGCGACATTTCTGACCGGGGTTTTTACCGAGTTGGACCTCGCCATTGTCATCGGCGTGATCACATCGCTTTGCGTCTTTCTTTACGACAGCGCACACCCCATCGTCGCGGTCGGCTCCCCGACAGAGATCAACGGCAGGCGGGTGTTTAAAAACGCGGCAAACTACGGGCTGCCGGAATGTCCGCAGATTTCTGTCATCCGGGTCGATGGGCCGCTGTTCTTTGCCTCGGTCGAGAACGTGGAACAGCAGTTCAGGCAGGTGGAGGAGCGCAGCTCGATTCCCAAGACAAAACTGATGGGGTTGAAAGGTCTTTGGAAGATTGATCTGTCAGGCGCAGGGTTGCTGTTGAAAGAGATCAGGCGCGCGCGCAGGGCGGGGGCCGATTTTCACATCTTCACCACCAACGCGCCCGCATTGCGCATCATGCGACAGTTGCATGTGTTCGACGAGCTTGGCGAAGACAACATGCATAACAATAAGGGCGAAGCGATTGCCGCCGCCGTCAAAGCTGCCGATGACGACATTTGCCGGGGCTGTGAACTGAGGATTTTTATGGAATGTGCGACAAAGCCCGGGCCGGAAAAGAAGCCGTCGCAGGGTTGAGCGCAGGCGGCAGTGGGTGGCCACCTTGGAGGGTCCACCCAGATTGAGCCGCAGCCCGCTATGCCGCGAGACGCGACGGGCGCTGTGTGCGGCAGCCAGTTATGCCGCGAGACGCGACGGGCGCTGCGTGCGGCATGTCGCGCAGGTAAGGGCTGCCGCCCCCTGAAGCGGTATCGGTGCATCACAGCGGCGACATCTGACGGATCTTACCGCCAGCGTTTCGGCGAACTGATACCGGCAACTGGGGCAGCGCCCGGCGGCAGCGCGGGGGATCGTGGCGCTGCAAGAAGGGCATTTATGGGGAAGATGAAAGGTCACGGCGGTTCTCCGGCTTGGAATTAGATTTGCCGACGGATCGGCGACGATCATCCCGGACGGTGCGCCATGCTGTTCACAGCAGGATATCACACCCCCCGGGCCGCGCATGGTTCTTGCGCGCCCTCAACTTCGCATCTCTCACGTCAGGCCCCCTGTAGCGCTTCGTGGTCTGCCGGGAAGACTTTGAGGATTTTCAATTCGCGCCGATGCCCGTCGCGGGTTTCCCAGTGGAACACGGCGTCTTCGGCCAAGCCGATCAGCGCCACGCCGAGCGGGGTCATGACCGAGATGCGCTCGTTGGAAATATCCGCGTCCTGCGGAAAAACGAGCGTGATCGTATGATCCTTTTCAGCGGTCTCATCCCGGTAGGTGACCTTGCGCCCGATATCGACAATATCAGGCCGCAGTCGCGCCGGGGTGACAATGCGCGCGCGTCCCAGTTCTTCGACGAGTTGTTCCGCCAAGTCTGGGTTGCGGCGCATCATGCCTTCGGAAAGCGCCTCAAGCTCCGCCAGCCGCGTGCTGCTAAGAACGATCTTTGGGCGACGGGGCCTGCGGGCTTTGGTGGGGGTAGACATGGAGGAACTCCTTTGGTCGGAAATTACAAGTCGGGAAGGCGGTGACGATGCGCTGGCTGCGCCGGATCAAGCGCCGCCCACGTCCAGCACAACGAGGGTGTCAATCCACCCATCCTCGCGCAGGAGCGGTACTCTTTGCTGCTTTTGCATCCCCAACATCGTTGCCCCCAGAAAGGAGGTTACAGGGATGCAGCTCACGTCATCGCTTTGGACCATTGTCAGCAGGCCGCTTCGGGCTTTGCCGCCAGCGGTCATGTAAGACACGTAGCGTCCAGCCACCACGAGGCTTTTGGGGGCCGGTTCGAGCGCAGGTCGTGCCAGACGCAGCTTATGGCGCAGGAAGCCTTCGATCAGCGTTGGGTTTGGACATTCCGCCGTGAGCCCGAGGCTGAGCAACCGTTCGATCCCAATCCGGTCGGCTTGGGTCAGTTGAAAACGGCCCCGGAGCGGCGGGGATTTGAAGGATGGCTGATATGTACTGCCCGCAGGCAGGTGCATCGAATTGGTGATATACATGGTCGTCCCCCGTGGAAGGATCGCAGTCTCAATGAAAGGTTTGAGATGGCCCCGGGGGTTGAAGATACGCCTAAGCGTGCGCCACCCGGGGACGGGGGCGGTTCAGAAGCAGAAACCGAAAATGATTCTCATGCGTAACCATAGGGCAAGCCTACCCTGTATCCCTAGACTGTCAATGCGCCTTTGCCGCTGATCATCCTTGTGGACCGCATTCAGGTGATTGCTCGGCGGTTTCATGCCCGACGCATCGCGCTACGTCATTTTGTGCGGGCTTTGACGCGAGGTCAGCCCGTGCGGCGCGCATGGTTCTGTTCATAAATGTTTCTACGCGAAAATAGCGTTTGCGACAGAATGAAAGTGCGCCCATGCAGGTTTGGAATATAGCGATCACGTCCCCCACAGGCACCTTTGATGCCACGCTCAATATCGATGCAGCGCAATCTCCGCCCGTCGGGGAAATGCGCGCGAAGAACGGGTCGGGCCCGATGCTCAATCTGACGTTTGGATCAGACACCATTGAATGGGCCACCAAGATAGAGCGGCCTATGCCAATGAAGCTTGTGTTCAAAGGCAATCACGAAGAGCAGAGCATGTCAGGCACGGTCAAATTCGGTATTTTTGCATCGGGGACGTTTACCGGAATGCGAGCCTAGGCCTGCGATCAAAAGCCTGCGGTGCGGGCGGAGAAATACCCTAGCCGCCAAATCCGCGTGAGCCGCCAGTTCGGCCAAACCCACCCCGAGAGGCCGCCGTCGCGCGGGTCATTGGCGTTTTCCCGACTGTGCTGGCAGGGCGCGTGAACTGCGATGTGCTGAGTTTGGCCGCGCCTCGGTTTGTTGAAAAACTGCTGGAGCGTGCAGCATTGGTGAAACGTCCGTCTGCGGTCTTGTAGAGCGGTTGGGCCGCCGACATGCCGGAACGGCCGCCCATCATATTGCCGATCAGATAGCCCGCCAACAGCGGCATGAAGATCCGACTTGAGCCGCCCTGCGTTGCCGCCTCCTCTGTGCTACAGGCGTCCGGACCGTGCTGCTCTTCGCAAACCTCAAGACTGTCATAGCGCGGTGCCGCTTCGACATGCAGCGTTTGCGCTTCGGCGAATGCGGTCTCGCAGTCGTCTTTGCTGAAGATGCTGTTCTCTGAGGTTTCGGCCAAACAGCTTTGCAAGTCGGGAAAGGCTGCCGCATCGACCTTTTCCTCCTTACAACCCGCGAGGGTAAAGGCGGTGGCACCTACGATGGCGATGGAAACATGTCTGGAGCGTTTGGTCATATCTAGGCCTTTCGGCAAGCTGGGATTAGGGCGCATTAGGGCTTTATGTAGTGCGGCTTGAAGCGGGACAAATCTTGCGTGATGCGCGAACAGTCCTCGCGGATGCCGATTCCGGCGCAGGTCTGGCCAACGATCCATGCCCCCACCACAGGATGAAAGCCATCCAAGGTGGGCAGCGGCGCATAGGCTTGGATGATCCGAGGGTGCTGAGCATAGTCAGTGTTGGTTGATGTCTCGACGACTTCCCCAGCCTGATGGATAGAAACCGATGCACCCTCGCGCGACAGGATCGGCTTGCGCACATGGGCCTCTGCCAAACGCGCGGCGGCACGGTCAAATGCGGCTGCAGCCCGTTCAGAGGCCGCCCCACGACCAGCAAGCGCCTCGCCAACCTCTGCTTCGAAAAACGCGGGCAGCAAGTTCGGGTGGCCTTCAAACATCTGCCACAGGACAGGCAAAAGCCCCTTGTTGGACAGCAGCGCCTTCCACGCAGGTTCGAGAAAGAGACAGCCTGACCCTGCGATATGCGCAGCGTAGTCGTCTCGCAGCAAGTCCTCCCAAGGGTAGAGCTTGAACAGGACAGCGATACGGCGGTCTTGGTCATCGAGAAACTGGCCGTCATCACTGAGCGCAATTTTATCAAGATCGCAATAATGCGCGCCCAACCCGGCCTCACGCGCGGCCCAGCCCATCGCCTCGACCGTGCCATAGTCTTCGGGGCTGTCCGCGACGGCAGTGAAATGCAAATCGCTGTCCGGCTCGAACACTTCTGCAAAACGGGCGACCAAGGCCTCGTGGATGCCGTTGAACTGATCCGCCCCCTCCGGCAGAACACCTGCTTTAAGCTGGTCCTCCAGCCACTGCCATTGAAAAGCCGCGCTTTCATAAAGCGATGTGGGCGTGTCGGCGTTGTATTCTAGCAGCTTTGCTGGCCCGTCACCGTCATATGCGAAGTCAAACCGCCCATAAATCTCGGGATCGCCCTCGCGCCAGCTTGCCGCGACAAGATCACGGTGTGCCTCAGGAATGGCGAGACAGTCCATTAACTCTTCGCTCGCAATAATCTCCGCCACCGCGTCGCGGCACATCGCGTGCAGTTCGGTCGCCGGGTCTTCGAGATCGTTCTCAATCTGCTCAAGCGTGAAAGCATAGGCCGAGGTTTCGTCCCAATAGGGTTCGCCATGCATATCAGCAAAGGAAAAGCCGACGTCCTGAGCGTGCTCGCGCCAGTTCGGGCGCTCAGGCAGAGTGATCTTTTGCAATTGTCCGCTCCCAAGCAGTTTCGTTCGCTTCTAAACGGGTTTGCCTTGGGCAGCTAGGGGAGGAGCCGCAGAGATTTGGACCTGTCGCAGTTTGATGCCGCTCCTTTGATAGCATTTACTGCAACAAAGGAGATGAACTATGGGACTGAAACGGACGGACGAATTCCGCCAGGATGCGGTGCGTATCGCACTGACGAGTGGGCTGACGCGCAAGCAGGTGGCTGACGATCTGGGTGTTGGCATGTCGACGCTTAACAAATGGATCACCGCGCACCGAGGCACAGACGTGGTGTCGAAAGAGGATTTGAGCCTCGCCCAAGAGAATGAGCGACTTCGGCGCGAGAACCGTCTTCTCAAGGAGGAGAGGGAAATCCTAAAAAAGGCCACCCAGTTCTTTGCGGGCCTAAAGCAATGAGATTTAGGTTTGTCGAGGAACACCGGAGCCACTTCCCCGTGAACCGCTTGTGTCACGTTGTCGGTGTCAGTTCGCGCGGTTTGCGAGCATTCCGAAGCCGTCCTGCCAGCCGCAGACAGCGGTCTGATCTGGTCACCTTGGCGCACATCAAAGAACAATCCCGTCTCAGCCTGGGCAGCTATGGCAGGCCGCGCATGACAGAAGAACTGAAGGAGATCGGCCTGAATATCGGTCACCGCCGTGTGGGTCGTTTGATGCGCCAGAACGGCATATCCGTGGTGCGAACCCGTAAACACAAGGTGACGACAGACAGTGATCACAAGTTCAATATTGCGCCAAACCTGCTGGACCGGGATTTTATGGCTGACCAACCGAACCAGAAATGGGCCGGTGACATCAGCTATGTCTGGACGCGTGAGGGATGGCTGTATTTGGCTGTCATCCTCGACCTGCATTCAAGGCGCGTGATCGGCTGGGCGGTCAGCAACCGTATGAAACGAGACTTGGCAATACGGGCTTTGAAGATGGCAATTGCGTTCAGGGCACCGCCCAAGAGCTGCATCCACCATACGGATCGCGGGTCGCAATATTGTTCGCACGACTACCAGAAACTTCTGCGCCAGCAAGGCTTCAAGGTGTCGATGTCTGGCAAGGGCAATTGTTACGACAATGCTGTCGTCGAGACCTTCTTCAAAACCATCAAAGCTGAACTCATTTGGCGCAGGTCATGGGAAACACGGCGGCAAGCTGAGATGGCGATCTTTGAATACATCAACGGCTTCTACAACCCACGGCGACGCCACTCAGCACTGGGCTGGAAAAGCCCCGTCGCCTTCGAACGGAAAGTGGCTTAAACGAGCACTTGGGGCGGCACGAAAGCGGGACAGGTCCA
>NZ_JABVBB010000018.1 GCF_013346665.1 Sulfitobacter maritimus | reverse complement strand
TAATAATGAGGTAAAACAGGTATTTTTAGGCTGAATATATAGGCTTAAAAAGGCAAACCCGGGGAACTGAAACATCTAAGTACCCGGAGGAAAGGAAATCAATATGATACTCCCCTAGTAGCGGCGAGCGAACGGGGACCAGCCGAGCCATGAGTGTGATTAGAATGCGTTGGAATGCGCAACCAAAGTGGGTGATAGTCCCGTATAAGAAGCATGATTGGACGTATTAAGTAGGGCGGGACACGTGAAATCCTGTCTGAAGATCGGAGGACCACCTTCGAAGGCTAAGTACTCCTTACTGACCGATAGTGAACCAGTACCGTGAGGGAAAGGTGAAAAGCACCCCGACGAGGGGAGTGAAACAGTACCTGAAACCGAACGCCTACAATCAGTTGGAGCATCCTTGCGATGTGACAGCGTACCTTTTGTATAATGGGTCATCGACTTGGTCTCACGAGCAAGCTTAAGCCGTTAGGTGTAGGCGCAGCGAAAGCGAGTCTTAATAGGGCGTCGAGTTCGTGGGATCAGACCCGAAACCGAGTGATCTAGGCATGGCCAGGTTGAAGATAAGGTAACACTTATTGGAGGACCGAACCCACATCTGTTGAAAAAGATCGGGATGAGCTGTGCCTAGGGGTGAAAGGCCAATCAAACTCGGAGATAGCTGGTTCTCTGCGAAATCTATTTAGGTAGAGCGTCGACCGAATACCCTCGGGGGTAGAGCACTGGATGGGTAATGGGGCCCCACAGGCTTACTGATCCTAACCAAACTCCGAATACCGAGGAGTACTAGTCGGCAGACACACGGCGAATGCTAACGTCCGTCGTGGAGAGGGAAACAACCCTAACCTACAGCTAAGGCCCCTAATTCATGGCTAAGTGGGAAAGCAGGTGAGACGACCAAAACAACCAGGAGGTTGGCTTAGAAGCAGCCATCCTTTAAAGATAGCGTAACAGCTCACTGGTCTAAATAAGTTGTCTTGCGGCGAAGATGTAACGGGGCTCAAGCCATGAGCCGAAGCTTAGGATGCATTTATTGCATGGTAGCAGAGCGTAGTGTGACATAGTTCCATGTGTCCTTATCGTCCTTCGGGACGTATTGGACACGCGGAGCTTTCTGTGAAGCCGGCGCGTGAGCGATCCGGTGGAGAGATCACTAGTGAGAATGATGACATGAGTAGCGACAAAGAGTGTGAGAGACACTCTCGCCGAAAGTCCAAGGGTTCCTGCTTAAAGCTAATCTGAGCAGGGTAAGCCGACCCCTAAGGCGAGGCCGAAAGGCGTAGTCGATGGGAACCAGGTTAATATTCCTGGGCCAGATGGAAGTGACGGATCTCAAAGGTAGTTCATCCTTATCGGATTGAATGGGCTGCTTAGAGGTCCCTGGAAATAGCTCCATCGCTAGATCGTACCCTAAACCGACACAGGTGGACAGGTAGAGAATACCAAGGCGCTTGAGAGAACTATGTTGAAGGAACTCGGCAAAATACCTCCGTAAGTTCGCGAGAAGGAGGCCCGGTTCCTAGGCAACTAGGGGCTGGGGGCACAAACCAGGGGGTGGCGACTGTTTATTAAAAACACAGGGCTCTGCGAAGTCGTAAGACGACGTATAGGGTCTGACGCCTGCCCGGTGCCTGAAGGTTAAAAGGAGGGGTGAGAGCTCTGAATTGAAGCCCAGGTAAACGGCGGCCGTAACTATAACGGTCCTAAGGTAGCGAAATTCCTTGTCGGGTAAGTTCCGACCTGCACGAATGGCGTAACGACTTCCCCGCTGTCTCCAACATAGACTCAGCGAAATTGAATTACCGGTCAAGATGCCGGTTACCCGCGGTTAGACGGAAAGACCCCGTGCACCTTTACTACAGCTTCACACTGGCATTAGGCCGAACATGTGCAGGATAGGTGGTGGGCTTTGAAACCGAGACGCCAGTCTCGGTGGAGCCTCCCTTGAGATACCACCCTTGTTCTGCTTGATGTCTAACCGCGGACCGTTATCCGGTTCCGGGACCCTGTGTGGCGGGTAGTTTGACTGGGGCGGTCGCCTCCTAAATCGTAACGGAGGCGCGCGAAGGTTGGCTCAGAGCGGTCGGAAATCGCTCGTTGAGTGCAATGGCAGAAGCCAGCCTGACTGCGAGACTGACAAGTCGAGCAGAGTCGAAAGACGGCCATAGTGATCCGGTGGTCCCAAGTGGGAGGGCCATCGCTCAACGGATAAAAGGTACGCCGGGGATAACAGGCTGATACTGCCCAAGAGTCCATATCGACGGCAGTGTTTGGCACCTCGATGTCGGCTCATCTCATCCTGGGGCTGGAGCAGGTCCCAAGGGTACGGCTGTTCGCCGTTTAAAGAGGTACGTGAGCTGGGTTTAGAACGTCGTGAGACAGTTCGGTCCCTATCTTCCGTGGGTGTAGGATACTTGAGAGGAGTTGCCCCTAGTACGAGAGGACCGGGGTGAACGATCCACTGGTGGACCAGTTGTTATGCCAATAGCAGTGCTGGGTAGCTATGATCGGACAGGATAACCGCTGAAGGCATCTAAGCGGGAAGCCCCCCTCAAAACAAGGTATCCCTGAGAGCCGAGGTAGACCACCTCGTCGATAGGCCAGAGATGTAAGCGTAGTAATACGTTCAGTTGACTGGTACTAATTGCTCGATAGGCTTGATTTGATCCAGTAGAAGCAAGACTGCTTAAGCTGGTCAAAAGCATACACATACAATCAGTCGTACATGACTTGGACAAACAACGCTTTGCGCTCCATGAAGACGGAGCGGGAACGGGCATCCTTCGGATACCCCGCTTCCCGCCGCCGCTGCTGCAGAGCAAAGCGCTGCAGGAATTTATTTGGTTTGGTGATCATAGCGCGAGCAAAACACCTGGTCCCATCCCGAACCCAGCCGTTAAGTGCCGTAGCGCCGATGGTACTGCGTCTTAAGACGTGGGAGAGTAGGTCATCGCCAAACCTAATAAGTTCCTGATAACAGTATCTCTCAATACGATGACGAATAACAAAACCGCCGCAGCCACAAAGCTGCGGCGGTTTTGCGTTTGGGGGGGGGGGAGGCTGGCAACAAGTTGTTAAGTGTCATCGTGCTAAGAGCGCCGTGAGAACTGACGCAAACCAGGACCACAGCTCATGCAATTCACGCTCCAAGACCTTGGATTGCTCGACGCGCCACCAGAACCGGAGTTCGACAATCTCAGCGCCTTGGCCTGTGATCTGTTGAACGTGCCGATGGCCCATGTTTCGGTTCTCGACCAAGCCAAAGAACGGGTTTTTTACAAAAGCCAAAAGGGGCATCCGCGAGATCTGGCTGAAGCGCGGTCGATTCCGATGGAAATGACTTATTGCCAGCAGGTGCCGTTGACCGAAGCGCCTGTTGTTGTCCCTGATGCCCGCAAACATCCTTTGATCAAGGCGACCCACGCTCGCGCAGGCGGTCCCTTGGGCTATCTGGGTCTGCCGATCGCAGCCCCTTGCGGCACGGTGGTTGGGGGGCTGTGCCTAATGCAGCCCGAAGCGCGAGGCTGGACGGAGGAAGAGGTCCTTCGCGCAGGTAAGCTCGCCGCTTGTGTGTCTGACCTTATTCGACTGCGTGCTGCGATGCTGACGAGCGAGCGGCTTCGTCGCGAGCAGCGCGAATTCACCTATTCAATCTCCCATGATTTGCTGTCTCCAGCGAATACGGTGCGCATGATTCTGGACGAATTGGCGTATGAACAAGACCGGCTCTCTTCTGATGCGCGGGCGTTGATTGGCGAAGCGGCAGGCACGCTGGGGCGAATGGGGCAACAGATTGAGGATGTGCTGGCCTATTCACGCACGCTGGGTCAGGAAATCACCTTTGCGCCTGTCGATCTTAACGCGTTGCTAAGCGAGGTTTTGAATGATCTGAAATTCGCGATCGAGCAGCAGGGCGCGAGAATTGTGCGCGATGAACTGCCCATGGTTCAGGGCAACGCCATGCAGCTTCGGGCTTTGCTGCAAAATTTGATCGCCAACGCCGTTAAGTTCTCCCGCCCCGGCGTGCCGCCGACCGTGAATATAAACGCTAAGCGCGGAGCGGGCAAACGGGAGCTTGCGCTGTCAGTCGCGGACAATGGTATCGGCATCGCTCCAGCCGATCAAAACCGGATATTTGACCTGTTTGGCCGCTTAAATTTGCGGGAAGATTATTCGGGGACGGGCATCGGCTTGACCCTTTGCCGCCGCGTTGCCGAAAACCATAACGGGAGCCTGACTGTCAAATCCGATGGCAAAACCGGCACCACTTTTATCGCGCATCTTCCGATGCTTTCATCATGACGGATGCCCCGCGGATCGGAACGGTTATGACCGTTGACGATGAAAAAGTCGATCAGATGCTTTATCGCCGCATTCTAGAGCGGTCTGACCTTGTTGACCGGGTGATCGGTTTTCGAATGGCTCAAGACGCTTTGGCATATCTCCGGTTGGCGGACCGTGATCCGGTGGACGTGATCCTCTTGGATGTGAACATGCCGCAAATGAATGGTTTTGAGTTTTTAGAACATGCAGTTGCGGAACTGGGCGATGATTTTGTGAATGGCGTGGTGATCATGCTGACCACGTCGTTGAACCCCGAAGACAGGGCGCGTGCGCTGCAATTTGATGTGGTGCGGGACTGTTTGGACAAGCCGCTGCGCCGTGAAAACCTATCTGCGATTGCGGAAATGCTTAAGCAGGGACCAACGACGAGCACGACAAAATAAGAGGATTTGGTCGGGCTGAGAGGATTCGAACCTCCGACCCCCTGCTCCCGAAGCAGGTGCGCTACCAGGCTGCGCTACAGCCCGACCGATGTGCTGCGCATAGCGCAGCCACGCGGAATTGGCAATTCCTGAGTTGTGCGACGCCTGCGCTTTTTCGTACGCGCAGCGGTTCTGCCCGCGGTGGGTTAACGACGGGTAAAGAACGCTGCGCATATTTCTTGTTAGCTCCAGTTGCATATCACCGGGCCGAGTTCGTTTTTCATGAGGATGCCATGACCGATACGACAGCCCATCTGGGCCTTCCGATGATTGCCCCATCACAGGCGCAGAAACACGTAACCCATAATGAAGCGATCCAGATGCTGGATGCTCTGACCCAACTGGTCCTGGCAGGCGTGGAAAGCGAGACACCTCCTGCCGTTCCAAATCCGGGGGAAGTTCACGCGCTTGGCGCCGCGCCAACGGGGGCGTGGTCCGGTAAGGCGGGTATGCTTGCGCAATGGGTCGCCCCCGCGTGGCGGTTTCTGGCGCCGCAGGAAGGCTGGCGCGGATGGGACGCGACGGGCGGGCGGATTTTGGTCTGGCTGAACGGAATGTGGGAGGTCTGGACGCCAGAGCTTGATAATTTGACGGGCGTGGGGATCGGCGCCTCGGCGGACATGACGAACCGTTTGGCCGTTGCCTCTGATGGGGTGCTGTTCAGCCATAGCGGCGCCGGGCATCGGCTTACCATCAATAAGGCCGCGGAAGGTGACACCGGTTCGTTGCTGTATCAATCAGGATGGACCGGACATGCAGAGCTAGGCTTGACCGGGGATACAGATTTTCACCTGAAGGTCAGCATGGATGGCAGCGCGTGGATCGACGCTTTGGTGGTAGACGCCAACAGCGGCCATGTGAGCGGCGCGGCGGTGCAATCCGCCCCTACGGACATCACCGCAGGGCGTTTGGCGCGGGCAGACTATGCGTATGGGCCGGGCAATCTGATCGGCGCGGTCAGTCAAACAGCGGGACAGCCGACCGGTGCGGTGATTGAGCGGGGAAGCAATGCGAATGGTGATTATGTGCGCTTTGCCGATGGCACGCAGATTTGCAGTCAGCTCGCCTACTTCGACAGTTCGGCCCCTAATGTAGACGCAGATCATGTGTATCCGGCGAGCTTTACAAGCCCCTTTGATCAAGCACATACAGCCTCAATCGCGACTCCTATCGGTGGGGCGAATCTGGCCCAGTTGGATGAGTTGGCACGCGGTCTGACGGTTTGTCCCTATGATGGCGGCGGGTGGCGGCTGCGTGCTTATAGCTATGGCGGTGGAGATATTGGTTTGGTGCCTTTTCGCCTTTCTGCGGTGGGGAGGTGGTTTTGAAGCCGATCATTAGAAGAGTGTCGATAATGTTTTGGCAGAAGTGAAACCCCCAACCGATAGCTCAAATTCCAGCACCCAGCGGTAGTCGCCTGAGCGGTGGCGCAAGCGGTATTCGATCTCGTAGCTTTCTCCGGTCCTAAGGCTCTCGCGCCAGCGCTGCCATGCCCGCTCTTGATCATCGGGGTGGAACATCCCGTTCCACGCTTCACCATCCGTAGTGCCTTCGGGCACGCCCGTGAACTCATACCAGCGGTCGTTGTAGTAGTCGGGATACCCGTCGGGCAGGGTGGACCAAATCATCTGATCTACGGAATTGGCGATGGCCTGAAATTTTGCTTCGCTCTCGAACAGCTGGCGCTCACGCAGTTGCAACTCTTCCAACTGCCGACGTGCCTGATGCTGTCTGCTACGCGCTGTGAGCGCCGAGCGCACGGCACGGATCAGCTCCTCGGCGTGGAGCGGGCGCGACAGCAACACCGCGTTGCTCAACCCATCTATGCGCTTCGCTGCCGTTTCACTCCGGTTGCGCGTTGTGCCGTTTGCAAGCACGATAAAAGGCACGTCTGACTAAGACGGCTGCGCGTCGAGCGCCTCTTTCAACTCCTCCGCCTCTGCACCGTTCAACGCTTCTTCCGTGATCAACACCGCGCCGATCTGGCGCGCGATGAGTTCAGGCAGCGCAGAAAGCGACGGAGCGGTCGCTGTCGCAATCTGGTCTTTCGCCAAGACCTGACGCGCGACCGCATCATCTCGTCCGCGTGGGGCCAAGACGGCGACAGAAGAGAGAATATCCGACGGTGCCTCTTCCTCAATTTCCGAGCGTAACGACAGGTCGGTCAATTGGAACCATCCCGCGCATCGGTCCTAAGTGGCATCAGATCCTCCTTAGATGCGTTATAGACTGGCGCGCCGGACAAGATCGCAGAGAAACTGCGGATCGGCTCGCCGATGGTGATGCCGTTGTGGTCGATCTTGAACTCACGAATGCTGCGCTCATGATCCGCCGTGCGCGTCTTGATAACAGAGATTGATTTGCGAATTTCGCCTTTGGCTTCGAAAAACCGCATCATCAGCACAGTGTCTGCAAGATAGCTAATGTCGACATCCGAGCGCAGATCGCCGGTAATCCCATGTTGGCCAAGCACCATGATCGACACCACACCCTGTTGGGCAAGGTAGCTCAGCAATTCGTGCATCTGGAGCACCAGATAGTTGTCGCTGGGCATTGCGTGCAGATAGGCGTTCAGGCTGTCGATCACCACAACGTTGGCGTCATCGTCTTCTACCGCGCCGCGCACTGCATGGGCGAACTGACCGGGCGACAACTCCGCCGGGTCAATTTGGCGGATCTGCAGCGATCCGTCGTCGATATAGGGTTGCAGATCCATGCCAAGCGCTTTGGACCGGATCAGCAGGGTCGAGAGGCGTTCATCGAACAGAAAATATGCCGCGTTCTGCTCGCGCTTGAGCGCCGCGATCATGCAGCGCACCGCTGTCGTCGTTTTGCCCACGCCCGCCGGACCCGACAACAGCGCATTGGTGCCAGGGAACAGGCCCTCGCCTAAAAGCGCGTTCAACTCCTTGAGCCCCGTGGAGACGGGGGCTGTCGAGTGGTCGCGGTGATGCTGGGCTGCGATCAGGCGCGGATAGACACAGATGCCGCCCCGTTCGATGGTGAAGTCATGGTAGCCGCCCAGATACTTCAGCCCGCGCATTTTGATCACCCGCAGGCGGCAGCGTTCAGAGCCGAAGTCGTTTGCCAGATGTTCAAGAGAGATGACGCCATGCACAATCGAATGGAGTTGCAAATCTCCCGGCTCGGCTGTGCGGTCGTCCAGCATCAGCACAGTGCATTTCCGCCGCGCAAAGAAATGTTTCAGCGCAAGGATCTGCCGCCGATAGCGGAGTGGGTTTTGCGCCAGCAACCGCAGTTCTGACAGGCTGTCGAGCACAACCCGGTCCGGGTTGGTTTTTTCCACTAGTTCAATGATGCCGCGCACGGTCTCACCAAGCTCGATCTCGCTTGGGTGCAGCAGGGATTGTTCGTGCTCAGAGCTGAATTCGTCTTCTGGGACCATTTCAAACAGGGCAATGTCGTCGAGGGTCCAGTTGTATGACTGTGCCGCGGCGGTCATCTCCCGGCGTGCCCTCGACCAGATAGAGACGGTGCGGTGTCAGGCCACCCTGCAACACATTGTCCAGACCCGCTGTTCCGGTCAACAATCGCTGCGTGACGTCTGCGGTGTTCATGTCATTCATACTGTATGTCCACTTTAAACCTGAGGGAGGGCGGGCTCGTTTGGTGAAAGAATAAGCGCTGTATTCAAAGCCGCCTCGCGATAAATCTGGTGCACTTCTGTCGAACCGAAGGCTGCCAAGCGGCACATACCTGAAACAGCGGTCGGTTTCCCCCGATCCTTGTCAAAATTAGCCTTCGCTAGAGGTTATCCAAGTCTCAACGATCCAATCGCGCAAGGACGTATCATTCAGAGAAGCGACGAACTTCGCATCCGCAGGGTCTTCGAGGTGGTAGAAGAACACGATGCGGCTGTTGTTGCGGTGTTCGGCCCTGACGTATTCACCATCTTCTGAACCTGCGCCGCCGATTGTGGGGGCAAAACCAAGGTCGCGCAGGGTGACAACCAGTCTTTCTAACTGAGCCTCATAGGCTGGCGAAAATCTCTCCCAGATTTCGACAGGCTCAGCCCCAGATAGGCCCCATGCGAAGGGCTCGTTGTCGCGGGGTCGGGGGAAGGTGATTTCTATAGCGATTGCTGCGTGCCTTTGTGATGTGTTGGGCGGGAATGAGCCCGACCCCGATCGGGGGCTTGGATCCGGAATGATGACCCATTGTGGAGATCCGTCAAGACAGGTGCACTCGCGCAATTCCCCTTTTTGGTGGGTTTCGCGTCCACGCCCATAAAAGCGCAGGATAAAACAGGGGCGGAGGTTTGTTGTGCCCGTGCGGTCGTTCTGATGCCGTCAACATAGACCCTGCCGACATGCCGGGTATGCAGCTAACCCCCCTTGCAACAGCGGGCTTGTTTCTATCTACGACAGCGCGATGACATCCCTTGGCAGCCCGGACCTGAAATGACTGATAACAAGACCCAAGGCGCGTCGATTGCCTTTGATGCGGTGGGGAAGGCATTCACCAAATCGGGCGGCGTGACCGTCAATGCGCTTGAGGGAGTTTCCCTTACGGTCGAACCCGGCTCAATCACCGGGATCATCGGGCGGTCGGGCGCGGGGAAGTCGACATTGCTGCGCATGGTCAATGGGTTGGAGCGGCCCACGTCAGGCAAGGTGCTGGTCGCAGAGCAGGATGTTGGCACGGCCAAAGGTGCGAAGCTGCGCGCTATCAGGCGCGACGTGGGGATGATCTTTCAACACTTCAATCTGCTGTCTTCGCGCACGGTTGCGGGCAATATCGCCCTGCCGCTCGAAGTTGCCGGGGTGCCGTCGTCGCAGATTAAACCGCGCGTGGCCGACCTGATCGAACGGGTGGGTCTGACGGCGCAGGCGGGCCGTTATCCGGCTGAGCTTTCCGGCGGACAAAAGCAGCGCATCGGCATCGCCCGCGCCCTCGCCACAGGGCCAAAGGTACTGCTGTCGGACGAAGCGACTTCGGCGCTGGACCCGGAAACCACGCAGACCGTGCTGGCGCTGCTCAAAGACATTAATCGCGATTTGGGGCTGACGATCCTGCTCATCACCCATGAGATGGCCGTGGTGCGCGACATCGCCAGCCATGTCGCGGTGATTGACGCGGGCCGTATCGTCGAACATGGGGCCACCTATGACGTCTTTACCGCACCGCAACATGCCACAACCCGCTCTTTCCTGTCCGGCGTGACCGGCGTCACGCTGCCTGCTTTCGTCAAAGACCGCCTGACCCAGAACCCGCCCCCGCAGGGCGGTGAAGAGGTGATCCGCGTGACCTTTGCAGGCGCTCATGCCACCGACCCGATGCTGGCCCGTCTGACCAAGGAAATGGGCATCCCGGTCAACATCCTTGCCGGCGCGGTCGAGGAGATCGGCACCCGACCTTTCGGCAATTTGCTGGTGTCCATGCCCGTCGCGCAGGCTGCCGAGGCGCGGGCCTTTCTTGAACGTCACGGACTACTGACGGAGGTGCTGGGCTATGTCGGCTAATCTCATCAATCTGCTGATCGAGGCGACGGGGCAGACGCTTTATATGGTCGCGGTCTCGGCCATTCTCGGCACGCTCTTTGGCCTGCCGCTGGGGCTTTTCCTTGCCACGTCGCAGCGCGGCGAACTGCTGTCGGCGCCATGGGTGAACAAGGTGCTGGGGCTGGTGGTCAACGCCACACGCTCGGTGCCATTCATCATACTTGTGGTGGCGATCATCCCCTTCACCCGCATGATCGCGGGCACCTCCATCGGGACCACCGCCGCTATCGTGCCGTTGACCATTGCAACGGTCCCTTTCATCGCACGGCTTGTAGAAAACGCGATCCGCGAGGTGGATTCAGGTCTGATCGAGGCGGCCCGCGCCATGGGGGCCACGCCGATCCAGATTATCACAAAGGTGCTGCTGCCCGAAGCCATGCCCGGTATCACATTGGGCCTCACGCTCGCCATCGTCAGCCTGATCGGCTATTCCGCCATGGTCGGGGCCGTGGGCGGCGAAGGGCTGGGTGATCTGGGCATCCGCTACGGTTACCAGCGTTTCATGCCCGATGTCATGGCGATCGTGGTGGTCATCCTGATCGTTTTAGTGCAGCTCGTGCAGTCCATCGGTGAGCGCATCGCCGCCGCCGTGGACAAACGCGCCCCTAAAAGCGGCGGGCAATAAGCCCTACATCCCTCACACCCGCTCCCGCATTCCAAGGAGAATAGAATGCTACGTCTGACAACCCTCACCTCTGTCCTCGCTCTTATGGCCACAGGCCTTATGGCTGAAGAAATCAAAGTTGGCGTCTCGCCGGGGGAACATGCCGAGATCATGGAAGAAGTCGCCCGCGTGGCCGAACCCATGGGGCTGGAGATCGATGTGATCGAATTTTCTGACTACGTCGTGCCAAACCAAGCGCTGGCCGATGGCGACATTCAGGCGAACTCCTTTCAGCACGTGCCTTATTTGGAGGCGCAGATGAAAGACCGTGGTTTCGCGCTGACCGTGGTTGGCAATACGATCACCACCCCGATGGGCGTCTATTCTGACAAGGTCGACGACATTGCCGCGCTGGAGGAAGGCGCCACCTTTGGCATCCCGAATGACCCGACCAATGGCGGCCGGGCGCTGCTGGTGTTGCAAGAGCTTGGCCTGATCAAGGTCGACCCCGCCGCCGGGCTGACCCCGACCGTGCTGGATATCACCGAGAACCCGAAAGACCTGTGGTTCAAGGAGTTGGACGCCGCGCAATTGCCGCGCTCGCTCGCGGACCTCACCGCCGCGCTGATCAACACCAACTACGCGATTGCCTCAGGGTTGAACCCGAAAGAGGATTCCATCGCGATGGAAAGCGCCGAAAACCCCTATGTGAACGTGATCGTTGTGCTTGAAGGGGACGAAGAGGCCCCTTGGGTCGAGACATTGCTGAAAGCCTATCACTCCGACGAAGTGAAAACCTTTATCGACGAGAGCTACCAAGGCACCGTTATCACCTCTTGGTAAGCACATCGCCCAGACCCGCCATATCATTGGCGGGTCTGGGCTGACCCCCTATGCTGGGATCAAAAATCCCAGTCTTCGTCTTCTGTCGCCACGGCTTTGCCAATGACATAGGACGACCCCGAACCCGAAAAGAAATCGTGGTTCTCGTCAGAGTTTGGCGAGAGGGCGGCCATGATCGCAGGGTTCACCTTGCAGGCGTCATCCGGGAAAAGCGCTTCAAACCCAAGATTCTGCAGCGCCTTGTTGGCGTTGTAATGCAGAAAGCTCTTCACATCCTCGGTAAGCCCCAAGCCGTCATAGAGCTGCTCGGCATAGCGCGCCTCGATGTCGTAAAGGTCAAAGAGCAGGGAGAAGGCGAATTCTTTCAGTTCTGCACGTTCCGCTTCCGGCAGGCGTTCATAGCCGCGCTGGAACTTGTAGCCGATGTAATAGCCGTGGATCGCCTCATCGCGGATGATCAGGCGGATCAGGTCGGCGGTATTGGTCAGCCGTGCGCGGCTGGACCAATGCATCGGCAGATAGAAGCCTGAATAGAACAGAAAGCTTTCCAGAAAAACGCTGGCAATCTTCTTTTTCAAAGGGGTGGCGGGGCTGTCGTATTCATCTAGGATCAGCCGGGACTTGGCCTGTAGATGCTCATTTTCAGCCGACCAGCGGAACGCCTCTTCGACCTCGGATGTTGAACATAGGGTCGAGAAGACAGAAGAATAGCTCCGCGCATGGACCGCCTCCATAAAGGCGATATTGCTCAACACCGCTTCCTCATGCGGTGTGATCGCGTCGGGCATCAGAGCAGGGGCACCGATCCCGTTTTGGATTGTGTCGAGCAGGGTCAGCCCGGTGAAGACGCGGATGGTCAATTGCCGCTCTTCGTCGGTGAGCTGCGACCAGCTTTGCACGTCATTGGACAGCGGCACCTTCTCGGGCAGCCAGAAGTTCACCGTCAGACGGTTCCAGACGTCGAGGTCAATGTCGTCCTCAATGCGGTTCCAGTTTACGGCGCGCGGGACAGGGCGGGGGCAGATGAAATCTTTCATAGGAAACCTCAAAGCGAACAGGAAACGCAGCCCTGCACTTCGGTCCCCGAAAGGGCGTCTTGGCGCAGGCGGATGTAATAGATGGTCTTGATGCCCTTTCTCCACGCGTAGATTTGGGCGCGGTTGATGTCGCGGGTGCTGGCATCAGCGGGGAAGAACAGCGTCAGCGACAGGCCTTGGTCCACGTGCTGCGTGGCCGCCGCATAGGTGTCGATGATCGCTTCTGGGCCAATTTCATAGGCATCCCGATAGAACTCAAGATTGTCATTGGTCATGTAGGGTGCTGGGTAATAGACGCGGCCAATCTTGCCCTCCTTGCGAATTTCGATCTTGGACGTGATCGGATGGATCGAAGACGTGGCGTAGTTGATATAGCTGATCGACCCGGTGGGCGGCACGGCCTGAAGGTTGCGGTTATACAACCCGTCCTGCATCACCGCGGCCCGCAACGCCGCCCAGTCATCCCGGCTTGGCACATCGATGCCCGCTTGGGCGAACAATTCTTGCACCCGCGCCGTTTCGGGCTGCCAATCCCGCGTGACATATTTTTCAAAGAAACTGCCGTCCGCGTAGGTTGATGCCGCAAAGCCCTTGAACGTCTGGCCGCGTTCCCGCGCCAGCGCGTTGGAGGCGGTGAGGGCGTGGAACAGGACTGTGCAGAAGTAGATATTGGTAAAGTCGATGCCTTCGGCACTGCCGTAGTGGATGTGCTCGCGGGCAAGATAGCCGTGCAGGTTCATCTGCCCCAAGCCAATGGCATGGCCTTCGTCGTTGCCCTTGCGGATCGACGGCACGCTTTCAATCGAAGACATCTCGGAGACAGCATTCAGCGCGCGGATCGCGGTGTTGACCGTCGCGCCAAGATCGCCGCCGTCCATGCTGCGGGCGATGTTCATGCTGCCGAGGTTGCAGGAGATATCAGTCCCCATTTGCGCGTAGCTCAGATCGTCGTTGAACTGCGACGCCTCGTTCACCTGCAAAATCTCAGAACAGAGATTGGACATGGCGATGCGCCCGGCGATCGGGTTGGCCGCGTTCACCGTGTCCTCGAACATGATATAGGGGTAGCCGCTTTCGAACTGGATCTCGGCCAAGGTCTGGAAAAAGGCGCGGGCGTTGATTTTGGCTTTGCGGATGCGCGGATCATCGACCATCTCGGCGTATTTTTCGGTCACGGAGATGTCGGAAAACGCACAGCCATAGACCTTTTCCACGTCATGGGGCGAGAACAGATACATATCCTCGTTCTTCTTGGCCAATTCAAAGGTCACATCGGGAATGACGACACCCAGCGAAAGCGTCTTGATCCGGATTTTCTCGTCCGCGTTTTCGCGTTTGGTGTCGAGAAAGCGCAGGATATCGGGGTGATGCGCGTTGAGATAGACCGCCCCCGCGCCCTGCCGCGCGCCCAGTTGATTGGCGTAGCTAAAGGAATCTTCCAGCAGCTTCATCACTGGGATCACGCCGGAGGACTGGTTCTCGATCCCCTTGATTGGCGCACCATGTTCGCGGATGTTGGTGAGCATCAAGGCCACCCCGCCGCCGCGCTTTGACAATTGCAAAGCCGAATTGATGCCGCGCCCGATGCTTTCCATATTGTCTTCGAGCCGCAGCAAGAAGCAGGAGACGAACTCTCCACGCGCCTTTTTACCCGCGTTCAGAAAGGTGGGCGTTGCAGGCTGGAACCGCCCTTCGATAATCTCGCGCATCAGGCGCATGGCCAAATCCGCATCGCCCCGCGCCAAGGTCAGGGCGTTCATCACGACCCTGTCCTCATAACGCTCCAGATACCGCTGCCCGTCACGAGTCTTGAGCGTATAGGAGGTGTAGTATTTGAACGCGCCCAGAAAGCTCGGGAAACGGAACTTCAATGCGAAAGCGGCTTCCCAAATGGCATGGAGGTCTTTGCGGTCGTATTGCGCGAGCACCTGTGGCTCATAATAGCCTTCATCAACGAGGTAGCGCAGCTTTTCCTCCAGCGAATGGAAGAAGACCGTGTTGCGGTTCACATGCTGCAGAAAATACTGCCGCGCGGCCATGCGGTCGGCCTCAAATTGGATACGCCCGGTATCGTCATAGAGGTTCAGCATCGCGTTTAACGCGTGGTAGTCGAGATCGGTGGTTACGCTTGCATCAAGCATGAGGTTTCCTTTTCAAAGGCGGCAAATCGGGCAAGGCCAGAACGGATGCGGGTGAGGTCGGTGTCGGTGCCCGCCAGTTCGAAGCGGTAAAGCACAGGCACCCCGCATTTCGCGGAGATGACATCGCCCGCGCGGGCAAATGTCGGGCCGAAGTTTCGGTTGCCGCTTGCAATCACCCCCCGCAGCAAAGCCCGCGCAGCAGGGTTGTTAAGAAAGCGGATCACCGGTTTCGGCACGGCATGACGCCCGCTGCCGTCGGCATAGGTCGGGCAGATCAGAACGAAGGGGGAGGTCACCTCCACCGGCGGCGCGCTGGCGCGCAGCGGCAGCCTGGTGGCTGGCAGACCAAGCCGGGCAATCATGCGCGCGGTATTGCCCGACCCGCCAGAGAAATAGACAAGCTGCATCTGTCGGGTCCCGCTCAGGACAGGCGGTTGATCATATCGGGGCGAAACCCGGCCCAATGGTCGTCACCAGACACCACCACGGGCGCTTGGCGATAACCTAATGCCTGGACCCGGTCCATTGCAGCGGCATCTTGGGTCAAATCGACGAGGTCATAGGCCAGCCCACGCGCGTCAAGCGCTCGGACAGTCGCAGTGCATTGAACGCAGGCCGGTTTGGAGTAAACGGTGATGGTCATGTGGTTCTTCCCAGTGTTCTGGCAGACGTCAGGACCGGGACACGAAACACAACGGCACGCGAGATCGCACCGGGCATCACGCGCCCGGGGCCCTCCGCCCACGGTCGTCGTTTTGGCGCTCAGGCAGGTCTCCTGACTCACGGCTCAAACGCCTTAGCCCGCCTTCCCAGTGCAGTTGCACCAGTGGTTCCGGGCCTCGGCTTGCCGCTCACAGTTGCGGGGGCAGCGCCGGATTTTCACCGGCTTCCCTATTCGTCTGCGACGCAAATCACAGACACCAAAGCAACATCATGTAGAGTGCATTCGCGCTCTTCTGTCAATATATAGATATTTGGGAATCTTCCGTGTCACGCATAGGGCGGCACGAAATTAGCAGTTAGTTCGAGACCAGCGCCCCGTTTAACCGGACAGCGCTGGCCTTATCTTTTGGTATCAGCTACGGGCGCGGGGCAAGCCGCAGCATCCGTATATAGGTGTCAAACCTTGGTGCTATTGCGACGACGGATCGCATCAACGCTCCACGGTCCGGGGCCTGCGAATACCAGATACAGGAACACAAAACAGAACAAGATCGCCCCGGCCCCGTCATTGATGGAAGGAAAGAAACTGCGCGGCGCATGAGCAATGAAATAGGCGACCGCCATGGTGCCTGACGCAAGAAAAGCGGCAGGACGGGTGAACAGCCCCAAAGCGATCAACGCCCCGGTGACCAATTCGATCAAGCCCGCGTTCCAAGACATGGAAAGGATCTCAGGCGTGCGGCCAGCGGGAAAGCCAAGGATCTTTTCCGAGCCATAGCACAGAAAGGTCAACCCGGCGGCGATACGTAGGACGCTGCGCATACGCGGCCCCCAGATGGTTTCAAGGTCTTGGGCGTTCATCTTGATCTCCTTGTTGTGTGTCGAACTGCGGGCATATGTGAAAACGGCGGGGATCGGAACTGCATCGGCTTCGGGTTGCCGATGTCCCGACATCACAGGCCAACATAGGGACGGACCTGTACCTGCGAAACGGAGATAATTTGGCATTCACTATTGCACTGACCGCAATAAAGGCTCCGCGCCTGAGGCAAAGGCTTAACCCGCCGGGGTGCCTGCGACAGCCGAAAAATGGTGCCACGCGCACATGCGGCACAAGCGGCGCATGAAGTGGTATCCGCAGCGCTTGGGGCAACAGAGATTAACCATTCACACGACCTTCTGGGCGCTGGCCACGTAACCGGCATCGAGTGTTCGGGGTCGAAGGCATAGCACCCTGTCAGTCATTCAGAACTGCGCAGCCGTGACCACAACGACCTGTTCCTTTTGGGGGCGAGAACTTTCCCGACATCCGCCACCGCAAACCCCAGCCGCACCATCGCAGCACTGCCGCTGCGTGCGGCGGATGCAATTGCAGCCGCTGCGGCTGAGTGACCCCAATGGGGCCGACCGGATGACAGAGCCATAGGGCCAAGCATACCGCGCATGGCGCCCATGGCTATTCGCAGTCGCGTGTAGGTGAGCCTCCTGTAATCCTTAATAAAACCCGGTTCTTCTGCCAACACTAGACAGACGCGCGGGCGTAACCCATGGTTGCAGCGTGCAAAGGTCAGTGGACGGAAGAGCCACACCGATTGCGCGTCGGGTCTGCCTTATCTGCGCAGCCCGCTGAAATTTTTTTGGAGATTATTCGTGAAAAACATCGCAATTACCGGGCTCTTGCTCGGCTTAACGCAACTTGTTGCGTCCCCCTTGTTTGCCGCTGACCTTAAAGTCACCATCGTGAACCAGTCCGGTTACACCATAGAGGAGTTCTATGGGTCGAATAACGGAACGACAGACTGGGAAGAAGATATCCTTGGCGAATTCGCATTGCCGCATGGGGAAGCGGTTGAGGTCAACTTCGACGACGGTTCCGGCCATTGTATCTTTGATTTCCTCGCGGTGTTCGAGGATGGCGATACCGTGCATGAAGAGGATGTCGACGTCTGCACCGTAGGCACCTTCACTTTCAAATAATGCGCCTTTTTGCAGGGGGAGGTGATCCCCCTGCAAACTTTAATACACCGGCGCTGCCTCACCCTGCGCCTGACGTCTTTCCTGACGCCAAAGCCGCAGCAGATGGCTGACGATCACCAGGTTCAACAGACCTACGGCCCCCGCGACGGCATAGGATGCGGTATAGTTCCCTGTCAGATCGTAGAGCGCTCCGGCCTGATAGCCGCCGATCGCATGGCCGAACCACCCGAACATGGTGACAATGCCAAAGGCAAAGCCCCGGTTATGGGGCGCAACAAGCGCACGGATGGACGCAAGGACCCCGGTCATGACGCCTGCATAACCGAACCCGTAAATCACCGCATAGATGTAGAAAACCTGCAATGTCTCGATCAGCACAAAGCCAAAGACAAGCGCGGTCATCCAAGCTGTCGCTGTCATATAGGCGGGCAGGGCGCCGATCACATCGGCCAGTTTGCCAAAGCCAAGCCGCCCGATGATCGCGACCAGCAACATGACGAAAATCACACTGCCAGCTTGGTCGGGCGCAAAGCCTCGGTCTTGGATCAGCGGCACAAGATGCATCAGCGGGACTGCCATACAGGTGCAGCACAGTATGATCGCGGCGCTAAGATGCACGATGACCACTTTGCTTGGCAGATAGGTTTCTGAGGGGGGCTGAGCGCCACCGTTGGTACCGGTGGCGACGGCAGGCGGCTGGCGCAGCAGGAAGCTCAGCGGCACCAGCGTCACCAATATAAACACACCCGTCGCCGCGAAAGCGCCGTCGATGCCGAAGGAGGTGATCAATATCGACGACACGAAAGGCACGCCACCTTGGCCCAGTGCCTGTCCCGCCGACGCGATCCCAATCGCGACACCGGCACCCACGGCGAACCAGTTGCCGACAGCCGCCATGATGGGCGGAAAAATGGCACCGGCGCCGAGAAATCCGGCGACGAAGAACAGCAAATAGAACTGCCAAAGCGCCGTAAGTGTCGAGGCCAGCAGATAGCATAGGCCCAGCATGACCGACCCAAACAAGACAACGGGTCGCGTGCCGTGACGGTCAGCTAGTGGCCCCATGATCAGCCCGCCAAAAGATAGGCCAAGAATGCCAAAGAGGTTGATTAACGTCGTATCGCCGCGCCCCCAGCCAAAGGTGTCATGCATCGGCACGATGAAGGCCGACATGCCGTTTACAATTGCCCCCATAGCAACAGCGAGGATGCAGGCCGAAGCGGTCACGATGACCCAGCGGTATGCAGGTTGAGAAAGGGCGGTGGTCATAGCAGGTCTGCCTTGGATGAAATCTAAAGTACAGCGTGTGGGCGAAGCGCGCGTCTGAGTTGGGTTTATTGAGGCGCGGCGGCAAAGGCCGCAGCGACAGCGTCGACGAAGAACTGCGCTTCCTCCTCTTGTAGCACAAGGGGCGGGCGGATTTTCAGAATATTAGCCCCCGGACCTGTTGCGCTGATCAAAACGCCATTGTTACGCAGGTGGTTGACCACGAAAGAGGCACAGGCCGCGTCGGGTTGGTTCGTCTCGCGCGATGTCACACATTCCACCGCCCAGAACAGCCCTGTGCCGCGCACATCACCGATCACAGGGTGTTTTGCCGCGATGTTTTCCAGCCCTTCCTTCAAAACAGCGCCCATCTTTAGCGCATGGTCCTGCAAGCCTTCGCCCTCAATCACATCAAGCACCGCCATGCCCGCCGCTGCTGCCACCGGGTTGCCGCCGAAGGTATTGAAGTAGCGACCTTTCTCACCAAACTCTTTAACCAGTTCCGGCCGCATTGCCGCGCCTGCCACCGGAAAGCCGTTGCCCATGGGTTTGCCCATCGTAACAATGTCCGGCACCAGCCCGTGCCGCTGAAAGCCCCAGAAGGTCTCTCCGGTCCGGGCAAATCCAGCTTGGACTTCATCAGCGATAAACAGACCGCCTTCGGCACGGATCAGATCGACGGCGGGCTGTAGGAACCCTGCCGGGCCGGGGTGCAGCCCATCGCTGGAAAAGATCGTATCGACGATAAAGGCGGCAGGTTCGATACCGTCCGCCCGCATCTGCGCAATGGCGCGGGCCAGATCAGCGGCAAGCTTTGCCCCCTGATCGGCGGCAGGAATGCGCAGACTGTCAGGCGCGTCGATCAAGCGAATCCGTGGTCCGCGCGGCGTGAAATCGCCCAACGAGGGGGACAATTCGGCCACCGCTTCGGTCAGACCATGATAGGCCAGCCGGGTGATAATTACACCCTGCCGCCCGGTATAGCTGCGGGCGATGCGCAGAGCGATGTCATTGGCCTCGGACCCGGTGCAGGTAAACATCGCATGACCAAGCGCATCTGGCATCGTGGCCAGTAGCCGCTCGGCATAGGTCACAACCCCTTCATGCAGATAGCGGGTGTGGGTGTTCAGGACGCCCAATTGCGCGGTGATGGCCTGCACCACATGCGGGTGGCAATGGCCGACCGAGGCGACATTGTTATAGGCGTCCAGATACTTACGCCCGTCCTTGTCCCAAAGCCAGACGCCTTTACCGCGCTGAATATGCAGCGGCTTTTCATAGAACAAACGATACGCCGGGCCGAGCGCCTTGGCGCGACGGTCAATCAGCGCTTTGTCATCGGTGTCAAGCGCCGTGCTGCGGCTGGTGTCATAGGCGTTGATCATGCTCATGGGGTCATTCCTTCTGCGCGGCGTTGTGCAGGGCGGTGATCGCGGCCTCATCGCCGAGAGTGTTCAGGGCCGCCAGCCCGCGTTCGGCGGCGGCGGCATTGCGCAGGATATAATCCGCGTTCTCGCAGTAACGCTCTGCGCGGGTGGCGCCGATGGCCAATGTGGTGGCATGGCGCAGACGGATCAGCAGTGGCAGCAGGGCAATTTCCTCCGCCTCCAACGGCAGTCGGGCGGCATAGCCCGCCACCATCTCGCACATCGCGCCGAGCGGATCGCTGCCCTCTGCGATATGATAGGAGCAGGCCACGGCGAGGTCACAGACAATCGGGGTGTGCACCATATCACCGAAATCAATCAGGCCTACGGGACGCGTGGCCTCAACCCCATCGACCAACAGGTTGTGCGGGTTGAAGTCGTTATGGACGACCTGCGCACGCAGATGGGGCAAACGGGGGGCGACCTCAGCGTCGAACCGATTGAGGATAACGTCCAGTTGCGCGCGCAGGTCTGGGTCTTGCACGGCGCTAAGCATGGGGCGCAGATGGGCCGCCTGTTTGATGTCCCATTGCAGGAAATGCCCGGCGGCGGGGTGGAAAAATCCGCGCAGGCCAAGGGTGACCCGCGCATGAAAATCGCCCAGAGCATGAAAGAGACCGGCGCGGGGCGTGGCATTGCTCAGGACCGTGCCTTCGAGAAATGTCATCAGCCGCACCACATGGCTTTGACCGTCCCGCGCCTGTGCGATTTCGCAGGCGTTCCCGTTCAAACTGCGACAGATGCGCTGGACGGGCAGGCTGGGGTCGGTCGCGGCCAGATGCATCAGGGCTGCGGTTTGCATGTCGGTCACCGCGCGGTCCTCGGCCGCATTGGTGATCTTGAGCAAAGCCGCATCACCCGAAGGCAGACGCAGAAGAAAGTTCGCGTCCTTTTCGGCGGTGAGCGTTTTGACCTCGCCGGAGATACCATAGTGGCGCTGTGCGATCTCGGCTGCCAGTGCGGTATCAATGGCGGGGGAGGCCTGCGCGAGCAGGTCAGCGTCAGCCGGGGGTGCGCTGACCGCCGCGCTGGTCAGAAACGGCGGCAGGCCATCCGACAAGGCGGTTTCGGCCTGCGTCATGGTGCGACATCCTCAGTCCCGCACCATTCGGCGATGAACAGCGCCATGGCTTGGGTGATCTTCTTCACCGAACTGAGGCTCACGGATTCATTGATCCCGTGGATGTTGCGCGATTTCGGCCCGTAGCAGAGCGCGGGGATTTTGTTGTACAGCGCATAGACCCGCGTATCGAGATAGCTCGGTGACATGAAGGATTGCAGCGGGGCGCCGATGGCGCTCTCATGGGCGCGTTCCAGAACGGCCTCGGCGTCGCTGCCCGGTTCCAGCACATAGCCTTCGGCGTGAAAGCCGTTGAACACCACCTTGGGCGGGTTGTTCGAAAGGAAGTTGTCGCTTTGGGCAAAGGCTTTGACCTGCTCGGTGATTTCGCGCGCGGCATCTTCGGCGCTGCGGCCCGGGTAGATCGAAACGCGGCAATCGATATTGCACCATGACGGCACGGAGGATGCCCAGTCGCCGCCTTCGATCTTGCCGATGTTGAGGTTGATCGGATGGGCTTCGTCTTCGAAATGGGGGTGTTGGCCTTTTTCGGCGTTCCACTCCGCCTCCATCTCGCGCAGGGCGGTAACGACGCGGGAGGCCGCATCGATGGCGTTTGCCCCTTCGCCCATTTCGCGCACATGGACCGGCACGCCGCGCACCTGCACCTGAAACCAGATGACCCCGGTATTGGCGCGGACCAGCATTTCCTCTTCCGGCTCGGGGATAAAGACCGCATCGGCGGTATAGCCTTGCAGGAAGGTCTGGAGCGCGCCGTTGCCGGTGGATTCTTCCTCCACCACGGACTGCACATAGACGGTGGCCGCCGGTTGCAGCCCGATGCGGCGTAGCGCGTCGAGCGCAAAGATATTCGCCGCAGCACCCGCTTTCATATCGCCCGCGCCCCGGCCATACATCCAATCGCCGTCGATCTTGGCCGAAAAGGGCGGGTCGTCCCACATGTCGTGCAGCCCCTCGGGGACCACGTCGAGATGGGATTGCAGGATCAGTGAGCGGCCAGCCTCGTTGCGCGGGCGGTGGATGCCCACGACGATAGGCGCGTCTGAATGATCGTCCGAATATTTCGAGCCGCCGGGATGCGCCTCAATCGCGGCGCGGTCCATCTTGAACCGGTCCATCGCGTAACCACGGCTCTGCAAACTGCGAAACAGCAGGTCTTGGATCGCATGTTCATGCCCGCGCAGGGAGGGGGTCTGCACCAACTGCTGGGTAAAGCGCACTTGCTCATCAAAACCGTCTTCGACAGCCTGAAGGATGCGGGATTTCAGATCAGGATCGAGGGTCATGTCGTGTCCTTTCAGAGGTTATAGCATCGCTTCGATGAGGAAGGGGCCCGGCTCTTTCGCGGCCTCCTCGATGGTGCGCATCAGGTCGGCAATGTCCTCAACCCGTTTGCCCGGCACGCCCATGCCCTTGGCCATGGCCACAAAGTCCAGCTCGGGGCGGTCAAGGTTGAGCATGCTCAGCGCGTCGGGGCCGGGCTGGGCGCCGACGTTGTGCAACTCACCCTTGAGGATCTCATAAGACTGGTTGGCAAGGATGATCGTGGTGACGTTGGAGTTCTCGCGCGCTTGGGTCCAGAGCCCTTGGATGGTGTACATGGCCGAGCCATCCGCTTGCAGTGTGATCACCGGGCGCTCCGGGCAAGCGATGGCCGCCCCGGCGGAGAGCGGGATGCCGATGCCGATCGATCCGCCAGTGATCGCGAGCCAAGAGTTCGGCGCGGCACTGTCACCGGCAGGGAAAGTGGCCCCGCCGGAGGACACCGCCTCATCCACCACGATTGCGTCTTCGGGCAGCGCGTTCGCCAGTGCGGCCCCGAGGTTTTGCAAGCTGATGCCACCCGCCTGCGGGGCCGCGGGCCGGTTGTGCTGAGGCGGCGTGGTGGCTTTCGCGCCGATCCGATCCGCCAGAGCGGCGATGGCTTCAGACCCGTCACCATCAACCGCCGCCAGTGTGACGGTATGGCAGTCGACCGGCAACAGCAGGCTCGGCTTGCCGGGATAGGCGAAAAAGGCAACGGGGGGCGGGGTTTCGATCAGGATCGCGCGGCTGTAGGGGGCAAGACACTGAAGCGCCGCGTCGATCGGGTAGGGAATCTTCCTGACTGTGAAGCGTCCCTGACCCCGCTCTAGACGGCGGTTCGAGGTTGGGGCGAGGATGTCGGCCCCGGTCTTTTCCGCGATGCCGTGCAGCAAGGCCATGGTTTCTTGGTTTTCCAGCACAGCGCTGCCGACCAGCAGAACGGTTTTCTCGCCGCTTTCCAGTGCGTTGATTGCCGCGTTGAGGGCGCGTTCATCCAAAGGGGCAGGGGCGGCGGGGGCGACGGCCTCAGCCATCTTGCCGCCCGCGTCCCAACCGATATCGGCAGGGGCGATGAGCGTGGCGATCTTGCCCGGTTTGCTTTGCGCCACAGCGAGCGCTGTCATCGCATCGGCGGCAAAACTGCCCGCATCACGGCCCGAACGGACCCAGTCGCTAAAGGGCGCGCAGGCGCCTTCGACATCTGCCGACAGAGGGGCGTCGTATTTCTGGTGGCGCAGCGCGTGGTCGCCCACAAGTTTCACCATTGGCACCCGTGCCTTGCGGGCGTTGTGCAGGTTGGCTGCGGCATTGGCAAAGCCGGGCGCGAGGTGCAGTAGGGTCACCGCTGGCTTCCCGGCCATACGCGCATAGCCATCCGCAGCGCCCGTCACCACGCCTTCGAACAAGCCCAAGACACAACGCATCAGTTTGGTGCGGTCCAGCGCGTCGACAAACTGCATCTCAGACGTGCCGGGATTGGCGAAACAAACCTCCACCCCGCCCGCGTGCAGGCTGCGCACGACGCTCTCGGCACCGTTCATCTCTTTAGGTGTCTCGCTCATGCTGTGGCCTCGCGGAATGTCGTGAGAAAGGCTTTGGCGTTGTCGGCCAAGGAGGGGCCAAGATAGCCGCCCTCCTGCACCAGCGCCGTGGGCAGGTTCAGCGCCGCCAAGCGCCGCGCCATTTCGGCAAAACCATCGGGGTAGACGTTCACAGCTGCGAGCGGATCATCAGCAGCCATGTCAAAGCCCAGTGAAACCACCAGCGCCTCGGCCCCAAAGTCGCGGATCGCGGCAATGCCTTTATCGAGCAACGCCAGCACATCGTCCTGGCTCGCCCCCTGTTCCAGCAGCAGGTTCAACGATTTGCCCGCGCCTTCGCCCTCTCCGGTTTCATCGGCGTGGCCGAGGTAGAAAGTGGGATAGGTCGCCGGGTCGGGGTGGAGCGAGCAGAAGAAGATGTCGCCGCGTTCATAAAGGATGTCGAGCGAGCCATTGCCCGTATGCACGTCCACGTCGATCAAGGCGACCTTCTTGTAGGTTTGGGTCAGGTGATGCGCCGCGATGCAGGCATTGTTAAAAAAGCAAAACCCGTTCGAGCAATCGCGCATCGCGTGGTGGCCGGGCGGACGGCACAGCGCATAAGTCGCACGCGCACCTGCCGCCACGGTTTCAGCGGCTTCCACTGCGGTTTGGGCCGACCAATAGGCGGCATCCCAAGAGCCTTCGGTCAGCGGGGTTGAAGTGTCCGTCATCCACCAGCCCAACTGGCCGTGAATGTCCTTCGGTTCTTTCCCGCGCCGCACGCCGGGGTGCATTGTGGGAATCGCTAGCGCATCGGGGCCCGCGCTTTCGACGAAACGCGCATGGGCGTCAGGCAGGAAGTCCACGTAATCGGGGTTGTGCACGGCCTTGATGGGGGCAATGCCGTGGTCTTGCGGCTTGGTGATCTCAAACCCTTCGCCGATTAACATATCGCGTAGAATTTCAGCACGTTGTGGCTGTTCTTGATGCGGCATCGCCGCGCCGCGCCGGAAGTAGTGGGTTGGTGCGTGGCCAAGCTGGCGTTCGTCGAAAAAGACTTTCATCACATTCCCTGTGGTCTGATGCTGTTGCGGCGGAGCATTGCAGTTTTAATTTGCAGGCTCAATAGAAATGATGCATCATGCATCAAAACTGGTCGCGGTTTGACCAGTAAGAACGAGGGCGCGATGGCCGAGATCAGTCAAGTTTCATTGGGCGATGCGATTTATGATCGGGTCTGTCAGGACTTGGTCGAAGGCAAGCTTTGTCCCAATGAAAAGGTCACAATTCGCGGTTTGTCAGAGCGCCTTGGCACCAGTTCGACCCCGGTGCGCGATGCGGTGCAGCGGCTTTTGCGGGATGAGGCGTTGGTGCAGCGCAGCGTGCGCGATGTGCGCGTGCCAGTTCTGACCAAGCCGCAATATCTGGAAATCGCAAGCATCCGCCGCGAGCTGGAGGGTTTCGCCGCAGGCCGTGCCGCCGAGATGGTTGGCCCCAAGGAAATCCGTCACCTTAAAAAGATCGTTGAGCGCAATGAGACCGCAGCCCTTGCAGGGCGTTGGCCGCAGGCGGTGAAATACAATCAGGAGTTCCACTTCGCGCTGGCCGAAGCTGCGGAGATGCCCATCTTGCTGTCGATTCTCAGCGGTCTTTGGTTGCGCATGGGGCCACTGATTGCCGGGTATTACGCGCGCGAGAAAGTCGGACTGGTTCGACATCATCAGGCCATTATTGCAGCCTGTGAGAATCGCGATCCCGCGGCCGCTGCCGCGGAAATGCGCGCAGACATAGATGACGCAAAGGAGGGGATCATCAGATACATTGAAACGTTCACCGCAGATGAATGAGCGCTCCAACCTCTGCCCATCACGCGGGATCGCACCACCCGAAAGAGCCGACGCAAGATCGGACTTCGCGGAACGAAATTTAACTGAAAACCAATGGGGATTTACATGCTGAAAACCACCAAACTAACCGCAGCCGTTCTGGCGCTGGCACTTGCCGGTCCGCTGGCCGCACAAGAGGGCGCGCCGAAATCCGGCGGCACGCTGAACGTCGTGATCCAGCCAGAACCGCCCAGCTTGATGCTCGGCCTTGTGCAGAACGGCCCGACACAGATGGTCGGCGGCGATATCTATGAAAGCCTGCTGCGCTATGATTTTAATCTGAAGCCCGAAGGGCAGTTGGCGGAATCTTGGGAGATTTCGGAAGACGGCAAGACCTATACCTTCAAACTGCGCGAAGGTGTGGTGTTCCATGATGGGGAGCCTTTCACCTCGGAGGATGTTGAATTCTCCATGGATAAGTTCCTGCGCGAAAGCCATTCGCGGATGCGCACCTATATGGAGCATGTCGAAAGCATTGAGACGCCGGATGACCACACGGTTGTTTTTAACCTTAAGCAGCCCTTCGGCCCCTTCATTGGCATCTTTGAGCCCGGCACCGCGCCGATGATCCCAAAGCACATCTACGAAGGCACGGATTTCGCGAACAATGAGGCGAACAACACGCCCATCGGCACCGGCCCCTTCAAGTTCGACAAATGGGAAAAGGGCAGCTTCATCCATCTGGTGAAGAACGAAGACTACTATATGGAGGGCAAGCCCTACGTTGACGAAGTCTATTACCACGTGATCCCCGATGCCGCCTCGCGCGCCGTGGCCTATGAGACCGGCAAGGTTGACGTGCTGCCCGGCGGCTCGGTTGAGAACTTCGACGTGGCGCGTATTCAGGCGATGGACAACACCTGCATCACTGACAAGGGCTGGGAATACTTCGGCCCGCTGTCTTGGATGTGGGTGAACAACGACAACAAGCCGCTTGACGATGTGAAGGTGCGCAAGGCGATCATGCACGCTGTTGACCGCCAGTTCGCCAAAGACGCACTGTGGAACGGGTTGGGCAAAATCGCCACCGGCCCGCTGTCCTCCTCCACCCGTTTCTATGACGGAGACACGCCGGACATCTCCTATGATCCGGAAAAGGCCAAAGCGTTGCTCGAAGAAAGCAGCTATGATGGCGAAACCATCCGTATTCTGGGTCTGCCCTATGGGGAGACTTGGCAGCGCTGGGCCGAGGCGGTCAAACAGAACCTGAGCGAGATCGGCATGAAGACCGAGATCGTGCCGTCGGACGTGGCGGGCTGGAACCAGAAGGTCGCGGACCGCGACTATGATCTCGCCTTTTCCTATCTGTACCAATACGGCGATCCGGCGCTCGGCGTGTCCCGGACCTATATGGGTGACAATGCCGCCCCCGGTTCGCCTTGGAACAACGTGGCGAACTATCAAAACCCTGAGACGGACAGACTGTTCGCCGAAGCGGCGTTGATGGCCAGCCCCGAAGAGCGCAAGGCGGCCTATAAGGAAATCCAAGACAAAATCGTCGAAGATGTGCCCAACATCTGGCTTTTGGAACTGGGCTTCCCCACGATCTACCGCTGCGACATCAAGAACCCCGTCAACACCGCCTTTGGCGTGAACGACGGTTTCCGTGACGTCTGGATCGACAGATAAAAAGAGCGACAACGCTCAAGGCCCGAGCCGTTTTGGCGGCTCGGGCGCAATTTAGAACAAAACGGGGCGGATAGCGTGATACGTTTCATATTGGGCAGGTTGATCAAGGCAGTGTTTATCCTGCTGGCGATCCTTGTCTTCAATTTCCTGCTGATCCATGCGGCACCGGGTGACCCTGCGGCGGTCATGGCGGGCGAAGCCGGGGCGGCGGACGAGAAATTCCTTGCAGACCTGCGGGCGCGTTTCGGGTTGGACCAACCGCTCTACATGCAGTTGTGGCTTTATATCAAAGGCGCGGTGCAGCTTGATCTGGGCTATTCCTTCCGCCAGCAGATGCCGGTGGCCGAGATGATCGGCGACCGCTTGCCAGCGACTCTTTTGCTGACTGGCGTGGCCTTTGTGCTGTCGCTGGTGCTGGGCGTGACCGCCGGTGTCGCGGCCTCCGCCCGGCAGGGGCGGTGGGGTGACACGATCATCTCGACCTTCGCGCTGCTGTTCTATGCCACGCCGCTGTTCTGGGTGGCGCTGATGGCAACGCTGGTCTTTTCTGTCTGGCTCGAATGGCTGCCGGGTTTTGGCTATTCCACCATCGGGGCGGGCTATACGGGCATGGCTCATGTGCTGGATGTGGCCAAACACCTCGTGCTCCCGGCTACCACTCTGGGGCTGTTCTTTACAGCGATCTACATGCGCATGACGCGGGCTTCGATGCTCGAAGTCTCCCGGCTCGATTTCGTTAAAACGGCCCGCGCAAAGGGGCTGACCCGCGGTGTGATCCAGCGGCGGCACATCCTGCGCAACGCGCTCTTGCCGGTGATCACGCTCGCCGGGCTTCAGGCCGGGCAAATCTTTGGCGGGGCCATCCTGACCGAGACGGTCTTTGCCTGGCCCGGCATCGGGCGGCTGATGTTCGAGGCGATCAACCAGCGGGATTACAACGTGATCCTCGGGGTCTTTTACATCTCGGCGGCCATGGTGCTGCTGTTCAATCTGATCACGGATGTCATCTATGTCATTGTTGATCCGCGGATAAGGCTGACGACATGATGAGCTTTTGGAAACGTTTCAGCTATAACCGTGGCGCGGTCATTGGTCTGGTGATCCTGACCTTTGTGATTGTCGCCGCCGTCCTTGCGCCCATCCTCTTCCCGCAAAGCCCATGGAAAATGGTGCAGCGTCCCTTCCTGCCGCCATTCACGCAAGACGGCTTGCTTTTGGGCACCGATGCGCTTGGCCGCGACGTTCTGGCGGGGCTGGCCCATGGGGCTTACGTGAGCCTGCTGGTCGGGCTGGTCTCAACCATTGTGGCGCTGGCCATCGGCGTGCCAGTGGGGGCTGCGGCGGGGTATTTCGCCGGTCGGATCGACGACGCGCTCATGCGCTTTACCGAGTTCTTCCAGACCATCCCCAGTTTCGCCTTAGCAATCGTGCTTCTGGCGATTTTTCAGCCCAGCCTGACTTTTGTGATCATCGCGATCTCTATCGTGTCATGGCCCCCGGTGGCGCGTCTGGTGCGGGGCGAGGTGCTGTCGCTCAGAACCCGTGAGTTTGTCGAGGCGGCGAGCCTGTCGGGTCTGGGCAACCTCCAGATCATCACCCGCCACATCCTGCCCAACGCGCTGCCGCCGATCATCGTGCTGGCCTCGCTCATGGTGGCGCAGGCGATCTTGCTGGAAAGCTCGCTGTCCTTTCTGGGGCTGGGCGATCCGAACATCATGTCTTGGGGCTATATGATCGGGGCCGCGCGCACCGTGATCCGCACCGCATGGTGGCTGTCCTTCCTGCCGGGCATGGCGATCCTTTTGACCGTGCTGGCGCTGAACTTGATCGGCGAAGGCCTGAACGACGCGCTGAACCCGCGATTGACGAGGAAATCCGAATGACCCTGCTTAGCATCCGTGACCTGTCCATCGCTCTGCCGGTGGGGGCCGATAGGCTCTATGCTGCGAAGGACATCAATTTCGACCTCGCCCCGGGCGAAATCCTCTGCATCGTTGGCGAAAGTGGGTCGGGCAAATCCATGTCCGCCAATGCGGTGATGGGGCTGCTGCCGCAGGGGGTTCGGCCTGACAAAGGCAGCATCACATTTGACGGCCAGTCGATCCTTGGCCTGTCCGAGAAAGAAATGCTGAAGCTGCGCGGCAGCCGCATCTCGATGATCTTCCAAGAACCGCTCAGCGCGCTAAACCCGCTGATGCGTGTCGGTGCGCAGATCGCGGAGGTGTTCGAGGCCCATGGCGCGCTCACCGGAGCCGAGCGTCGGGCGCGGGCGCTGAAACTGCTAGAGGAAGTGGGCATTCCTGATCCCGAAGCGGCGATCCGGGCTTATCCGTTCCAACTGTCGGGCGGACAGCGCCAGCGGGTGATGATCGCCATGGCCTTGGCGCTGGAGCCGGATATTCTCATCGCAGATGAGCCGACCACCGCGCTCGATGTGACCACGCAGGCGCAGATACTCAAACTGATCGAAGACCTGCGGCGCAAACGCGGCATGGCGGTGATTTTCATCACCCATGACTTTGGCGTGGTGGCCGATATCGCCGATCGGGTGATCGTCATGAAAAAGGGCGAGATCGTCGAGGCTGGCCCGGCCCAGGAGGTGCTGCTCAAACCCCAGCACCCCTACACCCGCGCCCTGATCGACGCGATCCCCCGGTTGACCCAGACCGACGCGCCTGAGCAAGTCGAACGCAAACCGCTGCTGAAAGTCGAAGGGCTGCAAAAGACCTTCTCGACCGGCTCTGGCACGCTCTTTGGCAAGCGCCGGGTGGTGAAGGCCGTCCAAGACGTGAGCTTTGACCTCTACGCAGGTGAAACCATTGGTATCGTTGGAGAGTCCGGGTCGGGCAAATCTACTGTCGGGCGCTGTCTGGTGCGGCTGCTGGACCCTGATGGGGGCCGGGTGCTGATGGATGGCGTAGATATCGCAGATATGTCAGGCGCAGACCTGCGCGCGCAGCGGCGTAAGTTGCAGATGATCTTCCAAGACCCGTTTTCCTCGCTCAACCCGCGCGCCCGTGTGTCGCGTATCCTCACCGAAGGGCTGATCGCCTATGGCACGCCCGAGAAAGAGGCCAAGGCCAAGGCGCGTGAGTTGCTCGAACTGGTCGGGCTGGACGAAAGCGCGATGAAACGCTTCCCGCATGAGTTTTCGGGCGGGCAACGGCAGCGGATCGGCATCGCCCGCGCGCTAGCGCTGGAGCCTTCGATCATCATCGCGGATGAGGCTGTCTCGGCGCTGGACGTCTCCATTCAGGCGCAGGTGCTCGACCTGCTGGCTGAGTTGAAAACCCGGCTCAATCTCTCGATGCTCTTTATCACCCATGACCTGCGCGTGGCGGCCCGGATTTGCGACCGGATCATCGTCATGCAAAAGGGCCAGATCGTCGAAGCGGGACCGGTCAGCAAAGTGCTGCACGACCCCGATACCGCCTATACGCGCAGCCTGCTCGACGCTATTCCGGGACAGGAATATGAACGCGCCTTGGCTCAAGCCGAATAGGGCGCGAGTTATCAAGTCTCACGCCAAAGATGGAACATCAGATGAGCAATATGGCGCAGGGCCAAAAGACGCTTCTATTGACAGGAGCAAGCCGGGGCATCGGCCATGCCACGGCGAAAACCTTTGCAGAGAATGGCTGGCGCGTTATCGGCTGCTCGCGGCAGGCATTCTCGCCCGAATGTCCTTGGCCGGGCGGGGCGCAGGATCATGTGCAGGTCGATCTGAGCGATCCTAACAAGACGATTGATGCGGTTGAGCGGATCAAGGGATTGCTGAACGGGCAACCGCTGCATGCGCTGGTCAATAACGCGGGCATTTCGCCGAAAGACGCGAACGGCGGTCGGCTCAACACGCTCGACACCGATCTGCGGGTCTGGGGCGAAGTCTTTCACGTCAATTTCTTTGCCTCCGTGGTCCTTGCGCGTGGGTTGCGCGATGAATTGTCCCTTGGCCGCGGTTCGGTCGTGAATGTGACCTCCATTGCGGGATCGAGGGTGCATCCCTTTGCGGGCGCTGCCTATGCCACTTCCAAGGCCGCACTGGCCGCGCTGACCCGCGAAATGGCGCATGATTTCGGGCCGCTCGGCGTTCGGGTCAATGCCGTGGCCCCCGGCGAGGTTGAAACCGCGATTCTGAGCGAGGGGACTGATAAGATCGTCGAAACCGTGCCGCTGCGCCGCTTGGGCCAGCCCGAAGAAGTCGCCCGCGCGATCTATTTTCTCTGCACCGACGCGAGCTCTTATGTCTCTGGCACGGAGATTGAAGTGAACGGCGGTCAACACGTCTGAGGGCCGAAATGCCCCTTTGGATGCTCTAATACCGGCGTTTTTGCTGCTCGGCGTGGCGTTATTGGCAGCGCACACTTGACTTCCGTAGCCGCAAAATGTGTACCTGCGCGAAACCAGAATTAGCCCTAGGAAGGGACCATCATGCACGCCTATCGCAGCCATACCTGTGCCGATTTGAGCCTTGAGAACAAAGGCGACAACGTTCGTCTGTCCGGCTGGGTTCACCGGGTGCGAGATCACGGCGGCGTTCTTTTCCTCGATCTGCGCGATCATTACGGCATCACCCAAGTGATTTGCGACCCCGACAGCCCGGCCTTTGCCGAGATGGAAAAGGTGCGTGCGGAATGGTGTGTGCGCATCGACGGGACGGTCAAGGCACGCGACGAAAGTCTGGTAAACCCCAAGCTGCCGACGGGTGAGATCGAAGTCTACGCCCGCGACATCGAAGTGCTGGGTGCTGCGGCCGAACTGCCGCTGCAAGTCTTTGGCGATCAAGAATACCCCGAGGAAACCCGCCTGCGCTACCGCTACCTCGACCTGCGCCGCGAAAAGATGCAGCAGAACATGACCCTGCGCTCGGACGTCGTGGCGTCGATCCGCAAGCGCATGTGGGACCAGAACTTCCGCGAGTTCCAGACGCCGATCATCACGGCTTCCTCCCCCGAAGGCGCGCGTGATTTTCTCGTGCCTTCGCGGCTGCATCCGGGCAAGTTCTACGCCCTGCCGCAGGCCCCGCAGCAGTTCAAACAGCTGCTCATGGTCTCGGGCTTTGACAAATATTTCCAGATCGCGCCCTGCTTCCGCGACGAAGACCCGCGTGCCGACCGTTCGCCCACCGATTTCTACCAGCTTGACATGGAGATGTCCTTTGTCACCCAGCAGGACGTTTTCGACACGATCCAGCCGGTGATCGCGGGTATTTTCGAAGAGTTCGGTGGCGGCAAGAAAGTCGACGAGACTTGGGAGCAGATTTCCTACAAAGACGCGGCGCTGTGGTATGGCTCTGACAAGCCCGACCTGCGCAACCCGATCAAGATGCAGGTGGTCTCCGAGCATTTCCGCGATTCCGGCTTTGCGATCTTCGCCAAACTGCTGGAGCAGGAGGGCACCGAAATCCGCGCCATTCCCGCACCGACAGGCGGCAGCCGCAAGTTCTGTGACCGCATGAACGCTTTCGCGCAAAAAGAAGGGCTGCCTGGCATGGGCTATATCTTCTGGCGCGATCAGGGCAACGGCATGGAAGCGGCTGGCCCCTTGGCCAAGAACATTGGCCCTGAGCGCACCGAGGCGATCCGCCAGCAGCTTGGCCTTGAGGTGGGCGATGCGGCCTTCTTCCTCGGCGGTAAACCGAAATCGTTTGAATCCGTCGCAGGCCGCGCGCGGAATGTGATCGGCGAAGAACTGGGCCTGACCGACAAGGACCGTTTCGCTTTCGCATGGATCGTAGATTTCCCGATCTACGAAAAAGACGAAGAGACCGGCAAGATCGACTTTGAGCACAACCCCTTCTCCATGCCCCAAGGTGGGATGGAAGCGTTGCAAGGCGATCCGTTGGAGGTGCTTGGTTATCAGTATGACCTTGCCTGTAATGGTTATGAGCTGGTGTCTGGTGCGATCCGGAACCACAAGCCCGAGATCATGTTCAAAGCCTTCGAGATTGCGGGCTACGGCGAGGACGAGGTCCGCAAGCGCTTTGGCGGTATGGTTAACGCATTCCAATACGGCGCTCCGCCCCACGGCGGTTGCGCGGCTGGTATCGACCGGATCGTGATGCTGCTGGCGGAAGAGGCCAACATCCGCGAGGTTATCCTCTTCCCGATGAACCAGCGCGCCGAAGATCTGATGATGGACGCCCCAAGCGAGCCAACGAGCGATCAGTTGATGGAGTTGGGTCTGCGGGTGATCCCACAAGACTAAGCGCTCGCCCTTCGGGCCGGCAGAGATGAAAAACGCACCGGCGAAGGCCGGTGCGTTTTTTGTTTGTGTGTCGTGATTAGTCTTCCAAACTGTCTTCGCGCTTTTTTTCGATCAGTTTGGCTTCCTTGTCCTTGCGCTTGAGAAAAGCCTCGCCAAACTTATCGTTGTCCTCTTCACCGATCACCTTCTTGGCGCGGGCAAACAGCTCTTCTTCTTCCTCGTCCATGTGATGTTCGTAGTCGTGTTTCAACTTCTTGAACGTGGTGAGCCATGCGGATGAGGACATATCGGTCTCTCGCAACTCTTCCATCAGGTCATCAAGCTGCTGGTGCTCATGCACCGAATGGCGGGCGTGGTCCTGACCCCAGGTTTCCGACATCAGTTTGGAATAAAAGGTTTCTTCTTCCGCCGCCGCATGGGATTTCACGTCGTTGTAAAATTTGTCCCAAGCCTCGCGGCGCTCGGCGCTGTCGCCTTCGGTGTCGGCAATGGTGTTGAGCAGGGCGCGGTGATCGTCGTGATCGTCTTTGATCGCATCGTAAATGGAGGGCATTGCAATATCCTTTGGTGGTTCTTTTAAGATAACGCCAAAGCCTGCTGCCAGTTCCCCCGCTAGAAGATCGCGCCGCTTGGGGCGGAGCTTGCCACCTCTTGGATGATGCCACCCGCCTTGGCGTGGAGCGCTGCCAGTATTACCACGAAAAGTCCGAAGGCATTGGCGCTGAGCACGATCCAATCGACCGGTTTCGACTCGGCTAAGGCTTGCTCTCGCTCTTTTGTCTGGCTCATATCCCACCCCATTCCGCCGGTCCTTTACAGGCAACATAAAGATGGATGCTGAATGTGGCGTGAATGTGGGGTGGTTTCGTTTCTTTCGCGGTGTTTGTTTTGGGGCAAAGGCGGTTGCACGGCGACGCCGCTGAAAATGCGCCTGCCCTAGGTGTATATCCAAGAGCGGGGTTCTCCTGACCGCTTCAAAACCGGGAGGGGGCGACAAACGCCCCCCTCTGTTAGATCGCCATTTTCTCTGAAAGCCGATGTTGGATCATGCCGGCCAGTGCCGCAGTCTCCGAACTTGCGGGCTGTCCAAGTGCCCGCTTATGGGCCAAAGCCCGCGCCGCGGCCTCTAGCACGTTATCATCTGCCGCACGCGCCACCCCGCAGAGAAATTGCGCAACGTAATCGAGCGCGTGTTCATCAGGTGGGTCTTCCAGCACATCCGCGATATGGGCCATATCGTCCTGATAGGCGATCCGGTCGGGTGCCACGATCTCATCCGGCAGCACACGCGGCCCCATGGGGCGGCGGTGGCTGGGCAGGGTCGATAGGATCGCCTCTTGAAAAGACGAGAGCGAGGTGATCGGTTTGGCCAAGAACCCATCGACCCCAGCTGCCCGGGCGTCCGGTTCCATATGGCTATCGCCGGAAATGGCAATAATCGCCTCGATTCGCGGCTGGCTTTGCGTCAGTTCTGCGATCAAATCAAGCCCGCTGCCATCGGGCAAACCAAGATCGACGAGCGCGACCGAGGGGCGGTACACCTGCAAATGGCGCCGCGCCGAGCGCAAACAGTCGGCCCGGCGGATACGCGCCCCGGACCGCAGACAAAGCAGCCGCAACGCCTCACAAGCGAAGCGGCTGTCTTCGACCACCAGAATGGTCAGGCCCAAGAGGGGCCGCGCTGCCGTAGGGGCAGGGGTTGTTTTCGCAAAAGGGTCGATATCGTCCATGATCACCTCCAACAGCATCCGCGTTGCCATGGTTACGCCGCGTTGCCTAACGACGCGTTAACGTGACGCATTGTCGTTCAGCGGATCGGGGGGCATATTGCGGCCAACTCAGCAGGAGAACCCAGAATGATCGGACGTCTTAACCACGTGGCCATCGCGGTGCCGGACCTCGACGCGGCGGCGGAACAGTATCGCTACGCGCTTGGCGCCAAGGTGGGGGCGCCGCAGGAAGAGCCAGATCACGGCGTCACCGTGATCTTTATCGAACTGCCAAACACCAAGATCGAATTGTTGCATCCTTTGGGCGATGACAGCCCAATCAACGGCTTTCTTGAGAAGAACCCGGCCGGGGGCATCCACCACATTTGCTATGAGGTCGATGACATCATCGCTGCGCGGGACCATCTGAAATCCACCGGCGCGCGGGTGCTGGGCAATGGTGAGCCTAAGATCGGCGCCCATGGCAAGCCGGTGTTGTTCCTGCATCCTAAAGACTTCAATGGCGCGCTCGTCGAGCTTGAGGAGGTCTGAGCATGGGTATCGTTTCAGGGCTGGTTCTCTTTGCCGTCATCTGGTCCATGACATTTATGATCGCGCTGCCCATCCGTGTGCAGACCCAAGGGGACCTTGGCGCGGTTGTGCCCGGCACCCATGCAGGCGCGCCGGAGCATCATCATCTGGGGCGTAAAGCGCTTTGGACCACGCTTATTGCTGTGATCCTCTGGGCGATCTGCGCCACGATCATCCTGTCGGGCTGGATCACCGTTGCGGATATCGAAGGCTGGCTGCATCCGAATGCGGCACCAGGGCATGGTACAGGTGGGTAAAGGTCGCCGCGCCTAAGATCGGCACCAATAGGTTGATGAGCGGCACCGACAGCGGCACCGCCATCAGCACCCCCGCCATCCAGATCGTACCGGCATGACGGCGGCGCAGGCGTTTTGCCTCAGCCCGGTCATGGCGGCGTAGGGCGGCGAGGGTGAAATACTCTCGGCCCAGCAGAAAGCCGTTCAGCCCCCAGAAGATAAAAGGCGCGGCGGGGGTGAAAAGCAGGTAGAGAACAAGCGCCAGCAGGTTCGCCCCAACCAGCACGCCAAGGAAGTTGACCGCATCGCGTATGGAATCGCCCAAGCTCAAACGGTGGGCTGCGGGCAGGGCCGGGTAATGCACTTCCTCTACAGCATCGGCCACATCATCCAAAAACATGGATGATATCGCAGAGGCGACCGGGATCATCAGAAACACCGAAAGCCCCAGCAACAGCAGCAAGGCGCCCCAGCTGAGTACATCATCGAGCCAATGGACCTCGCCCAAACCGGGCAGTGTGGCGTTTTCGGGGGTGATCCAGCCCACCAGATAGGCAAAGCCTGCCGTTGCCGCGATCAGCAGCGCCAGTGAAAGGCCCACGCCGAGCAGCAGCACCCGCCGAAAGCGGCTGTCGCCTAATTGGCCGAGCGCACCCGTGAAGGACCGCAGGATGACCCCTAGAGCCATGTGGCGATCCGGTCGATGTCCGGGCGCGGGCGCTCGGGTGGGGCGGTGGTTTCGGTGCCGATATGGATGATGCCCGCGATGCGCTCATGCGGTTCCAGCGCGAGACCCTCTTCCATAAAGCCGCGGTCATGGCTCGGCCAGCCGGTCAGCCAATTGGCCCCCCAGCCCGCCGCCAATGCGGCGTTAAGCAGCGCCAGACAGACAGCACCCGCAGAGTAGGTCTGCTCAAGGGGCGGGATCTTGGGCGAGGGTTTTTGCACCTCGATCACGGCCACCGCAAGATGCCCCTGATCGAACTGGCTACGGCCCTTGGCGATGTCGGTGTCTGGCAGGCCAAGCGCCGCGCCACGTGCGTCAACAAGGCGGGCCATACGCGCCATCGCCGCTTTGTCGATGACGATGAACCGCCAAGGCTCAAGCTTGCCGTGGTCCGGTGTGCGTGCGGCAGCGGTCAGCAAAGGACGCAACTCTTCAGCATCAGGCACCGGCGGGCAGAGTGTTTTTGCAGGGCGCGAGCGGCGGCTTTGCAGAAAGGCGAGGGCAGCGGGATCGGCAGTGGGCATAACAGTCACCTATAAGACCAGTTGCCGCGCCATATCGTCAATTGACTGGCGCAGAAAGGCATCAAAATCGGGCGCGGGTTGGCGGATATTAAAGGACCGCGCCAGTGGATCGGGGGCCGTGGTTTTGCTGTCAGCCAATGCAGCAATAGTGGCATGACCGCAAAAGGGAACATAGGCCTCAGAATAGCCGCCTTCATGCACCATCACCAGCTTGCCGCCGCACAGCTTTGCCGCAGTCTCGCGGATGCGGCGGGTCATCTCGGCAAAGGTTTCAGCCGTGGCCTGCATCCGGGCGAGCGGATCAATAATGGCCGCGTCATAGCCGCAGGCGACGATGATCATGTCGGGGTTGAAGGCCTCAATCGCCGGGATCACCACCCGATCCATCGCATGGAGATAGGCGGTATGGCCCGACCCTGCGTGCATCGGCAGATTGAGGTTATAACCCTCACCCGCGCCGCGCCCGCGATCCTCCAGCGCGCCGGTGTCGAGCGGGTAGTTCCCCTGCTGGTGCAGCGAGATCGTCAGCACATCGTCACGGTCATAGTAGATCGCTTCAGTGCCATTACCGTGATGCACGTCCCAATCCAACACCACCAAACGTTTCGCCAGACCTTTGGCCTGTGCGGCCTCAATCGCAACGGGGATATTTGCGAGCAGACAAAAACCGTTGGGATCATCCGGCAGACAGTGATGCCCTGGCGGGCGGCTGAGCGCATAGGCGTTGTCCAGCGCTCCTGTCGCTACCGCGTCCACCGCAGCAATCGCGAGACCGGCAGAAAGCGCGGCCAGCTCAAACCCGCCTTTGCCAAAGGGCACACAGCGGCCCAACTCGCCACCGCCATTGTCTGACAGGCGTTTGAACTCTTTCAGATAGCTTTCTGGGTGAATGCGCGCCAAGGCCTCATAGCTCGCAGGCGCGGCGCTGCTGGTTTGCAACTCTGCCAAAAGACCGGTCACATCGAGCAGATTTTTCAGCCGTCGTTTTGTCTCGGGATTTTCGGGCAGGCCACCGGCGGCCATGGGCTGCACCAGCCCGCCCGCTGGTAGGGTGAAAACATAGTTCCCCCCTGCGTGCCAAAAGCAGGATTCGTCCCAGTAAAAGCCTGTGGCCATTGTATTCCCCCGTCGTTGTTCGAAGGGAAACTGGCGCAGGGGCGAAGGATTGTCCATGGGGCGGGCGGGATAGAACGCGGGTGTGGTGTTTGGGGGCGCAGGTTGCGCAGCGGTATTTAAGAAAGGATGAAGGGAAGGGCGGAGGTGCGTAATGGGATGCGTTCCGCGTCTGTGGAGGAGGCCGCAGGTTGCGCAGCGGTATTTAAGAAAGGATGAAGGGAAGGGCGAGGGCGCGTAATAGGATGCGTTCAGCGTCTGTGGAGGGGCGGCAGGTTGCGCGGCGTCTGCGATTTTGAAAGCTGCAGACGATGGCGGCGCCTAAGCGCCGACCATGCCGATGATTTCATAGGTGCGTTTGAGGATCGGGGCCGTGATCTCGCGGGCTTGTTCGGCGCCGCGGGCAAGGATGCGGTCGATCTCGACCTCATCGGCCATTAAGCGAGACATCTCGGCTGTGATGGGGCCCATTTTTGCTACGGCAAGGTCTGCGAGGGCGGGTTTGAATGTGCCGAATTGCTGGCCGCCGACTTCGGCAAGCACTTGATCGACGGTTTGGTCGCTGAGGGCTGCGTAGATGTTCACGAGGTTGCGCGCTTCGGGGCGGTCCTTGAGGCCGTCGGCTTCGGACGGCAGCGCGTCTGGATCGGTCTTGGCTTTGCGGATCTTCTTGGCAATGGTGTCGGCGTCGTCGGTCAGGTTGATCCGGCTCGCGGGAGAAGGGTCGGACTTTGACATCTTCTTGCTGCCATCGCGCAGGGACATGACGCGGGTGGCGGCGCCTTCGATCACCGGCTCGACCAAGGGGAAGAAATCGACGTCATAGTCGTGGTTAAATTTCGCCGCGATGTCGCGGGTGAGTTCGAGGTGCTGTTTCTGGTCCTCGCCCACCGGGACATGGGTGGCGTGGTAGATCAGGATGTCGGCGGCCATCAGGGCGGGGTAGGCGAATAGGCCAAGGGAGGCGGCTTCGGCGTTTTTGCCGGCCTTGTCCTTCCATTGCGTCATACGGCCCATCCAGCCCATGCGGGCGACGCAGTTGAACACCCATGCCAGTTGCGCGTGTTCAGGCACTTGGCTTTGGTTGATCAGGATGGATTTTTCCGGATCGATGCCTGCGGCGATGAATCCGGCGCAGAGCTCGCGTGTGCTTTTCTTCAGGTCCGCCGGGTCTTGCCAGACGGTGATCGCATGTAGGTCGACCATGCAGTAGATCGACTGCACGCCCTGTTCTTGTGCATCGGCAAAGCGTTTGAGCGCGCCGAGATAGTTGCCCAGATGCAGGTCGCCTGAGGGCTGAATGCCGGAAAACACGCGCGGGGTGAACTGGTTCTCTGACATGGAACGTACCTCTGGGCTGGAAAGTCTTGCGCGGCAGGCTTACTTCTGGCCGCGAACCCCGTCAAGGAGCGCCCATGCAAGACCCTGATCTTCAGCCCCCCGTGAATCCTCTGCCGCCTGCGGTTGTCCTGCTTTTTCTGGCCATCGCTGGGGTCGAGGTGGTGCTTTCCCTGGCCGAAGCCGGGCTGGTTGGGGGCCCCGGTGCCGTAGGTTGGCGGCTGGGGCTGGTGCGCGACTATGGGTTTTCGGGGTTGATCTTTGACGCGATGATCGGCGCGGGGCAGTACCCCGTTGAGCATATCTGGCGCTTTGTGACCTATCCGTTCATTCATCTGGGCTTCACCCATGCGATCTTTGCCGTGGTGTTGCTCTTGGCCTTGGGCAAGATGGTGGCCGAGGCGATGGGGCAGGTGGCCTTTGTGGTGATATTTGTGCTTTCGGGCGTGGGTGGCGCGCTGGCCTATGGGGCGCTGCTCAATGATCCGGTCTGGCTGGCCGGGGCCTATCCCAATGTTTACGGGCTGATTGGCGGGTATAGTTTTGTCATGTGGCGGCGGCTGATTGGGTCGGGCGAGCCCCAGTATCAGGCGTTTACCTTGATTGCGCTGTTGATGGGCTTGCAGCTGTTCTGGGGCATTTTCTTTGAAGCGGGCCTGTTGTGGGTGGCGGAACTGGCTGGGTTCTTTTGTGGCTTTGGCCTGAGCTTTCTGCTCGCGCCCGGTGAGTGGGCGCGGCTGAGGGCGCGGTTGCAGCAGCGTTAACCGCGCCGCATCGCGCCCTTGAACTCGGACAGGCGGAAGGCCCCAATGAGCTGGCCGATGCCAAAGTAGCTGACAGCGCCAATCGCGATCAGCAAGACCAGCGCCAGCCCGCGCCACCATGGCAGGCCTAGCATCGGCTGTAGTGCGGCGTTGCCCAGCCAGAGCGCGCCGCCCATTGCTGCGGAGGCGAAGAGAATACGCCAGATGCGTTTGTGGAACCGCGCATCGAACTTGGCCGCCGCGCCGTAGCGCCTTGCGCCGATAGCGAGGCAGGCGAACATGGTCCAGCCTGCAAGCGTCGCGGCGATGGCGGGGGCGAGCCAGCCGACCCAAGGGGCGAGCCCGACGGCGAGGGCGGCGTTCACCACCATGGCGACCACGGCGAAGTGGAACGGGCGGCGGGTGTCTTCGCGGGCGAAATAGACGGGCTGCAGGATTTTCTGCAGCACAAAGGCGGGCAGGCCAAGGCCATAGACCATTACCGCTGTGGCGATGGCGGCGGTGTCATCGACATTAGAGGCCCCGCGTTCGAACAGGACAGTGACCAGCGCGAAGGGGATAACGATTAGCGCCACGGCTGAGGGGATCGTCAGCGCGAGCGAAATTTCTGCGGCGCGGCTGAGCGCGGTTTGCGCGCCGTCGTCGTCACCCGCCCGCAGGCGGCGCGACAGGTCAGGCAGCAGCACAATGCCTACTGCGATGCCCACCACACCCAGCGGCAGTTGGTACAGCCGGTCGGCGGCGAAGAGCCAAGAGACGGCTTTTTCATATTGGCTGGCGACTAGCTGCCCGACCACAAGGTTGATCTGCATCACGCCGGAGGCCAAGGCGGCGGGCAGGGCGATCATAATCATGGCGCGCATGTCGGGGGTCCAGCGCGGGCGCGAGGGGCGCAGCGCGAAACCTGCCTCCGCTGCCGCACGCCATGTCAGCGCCAGTTGCGCTACACCTGCCAACGGGATCGACCAGACCAGCCAAAGTGCGACTTCGCCGCCTATGAAGGCCGCAATGCTCATGGCCGCGATGACAAAGATGTTCAGCAAGACAGGCGCGGCGGCGGCCACGGCAAAGCGGCCTGTGGCGTTCAGGATGCCCGAGAACAGCGCGGCCAGCGACATGCAGAGGATATAGGGGAAGGTGATCCGGCCAAAGCCCACCGTCAGGTCAAAACGTTCGTCGCCGGTAAAGCCTTCGGCGGTCAGCCAAACCAGACCGGGCATGAAGATCATGCCAAGAGCCGTCAGCACCAGAACCACCATCGCCAGCCCGTTAAAGGCATCGCGGGCAAAGGTGCCGGCGCCTTCCTCACCCTCCAGCTTTTTGGCGAACATCGGCACGAAGGCTGCGTTGAACGCACCTTCGGCGAAGAAGCGGCGGAACATATTGGGCAGGCGGAAGGCGGCCACGAAGGCGTCCATCACCGGGCCGGGGCCGATCAAGGAGAGCAGCAGCACTTCGCGCAGAAAGCCGAGCACGCGGCTGAGTAAGGTCCAGACACCGACAGTGAAAAAGCCGGACATAAGACGGATAGGTTTCATCGGGGGAGCCTTAAGTTGCGCTGCACCGTCCCTAGCGCGGGCGCTGGCGCGGCGCAATGCTGGGCGTTAGCCCCGATTTCGCTGCTTTGGCAAAGCGGCGCTTATCCTCCGGTGGGGTATATAAAGCCGTTAATCGGATAGGTGCTGCCAAAGGCACCGGGCTGGCTTTCCACGCGCACGGCGGACCAGTCGTTGGCCTTGGACACGTCAATCACTGCCATCTTGAGCGAGACCTGATTGCGCTTCCAATTGGCGTGATCGACTTTAATTTCACGCGGGGAGACGATGTCGGACACCACGGCAATATGCCCCATCGGCATGGACCCGGTTGCGCTAAAAGCCATCACCGCGCCGACCACAGGCTCTTTGCCGCGTGGATAAAGCCCTTTTGCCTTGCCCCACCATGTCTCTGCATTGCCGCGAATTTGGATGCCGCTGACATTGCGGGCAAAGGGTACGCACCAAACGCGTTGACCCTTGGCACGCATGTCTTGGGCGGTTTGCACGGCCATGAAATGACGCTGCGGGTCAATCCCACCGAAATCATAGGTTGGCAGCGTGTCGGGAGCTTTTGCGCAGGCAGCGGTCAACAAAAGAGTTGCGCAAATCGCCATAAGGCCCCGGTTCGGCAGTGCTGCGCGTGTGGCGCTCATATGTCCCTCATTCACGAAATCCCGCGCTTTTGCCGGGTTGCGAAGGATTTTGAATATTCGGGCTTAAAAGCAAAGCGCGGATATGGCGACCGGCGGGAAATTGCCGGTTAGGCGAAAGGAGGAGCCTAACCCTCCGCTCGCTCAACCCCGGCGGCAATCGCCTCGCGCAGACGTTTTTCCAAAGCGCGCTGTTTGGCTTCGGCGTAATATTTGAGGCCAAACATGTCTTTGACGTAGAACGTATCGACGACTTGCTCGCCATAGGTCGCGATCACAGCATTGGCGATATAGACGTTGGAGGCCGCCAATGTGCGCGTCAGATCATAAAGCAGACCCGGGCGGTCGCGGGTGTCGACCTCGATAATCGTGTAGATCTCCGATCCTTCATTGTCGAAGGTGATATGCGTCGGCACCTTAAAGGCGCGTTCGCGTTTCTTGACTTTATCACGTGATTTCAAGGCATCGCGGGCAACGATCTCGCCACGCAGGGTCTTTTCAATCATCTCACGCAGGCGTGGCAGGCGGGAGGCTTCGTAGGCGTTATCCTCGGAATCCTGAATCCAGAAGGCATCGGTGACAAAGCCGTCCTTGGTGGTATAGCTGCGCGCATCCACGACATTGGCCCCTACCAGCGCCAGCGCCCCGGCCAGACGCGCAAAGATGCCGGGGTGATCGGCCATGACGAAACAGGCGCGAGTGGCGCCGCGGTCTTCGTCGGGGTGCAGATCAATGCGGATGTCGTCATTGCCGATGTCGCGCAGCAGTTCGGCAAAGGCCACATGCGCGGTGACGTGAAGGCCCTGCCAATAGGGCGGGTAATGCCGCGCGGTCTCGCGTTGCAGCGCCTTGCGCGGCCAGTCTTTCAATGCGGCACGCAGCGCTTTCTTGGCCTCGGCCCCGCGGTTCTCGCGGTTGAGGTCCTCCAGCCCGGTTTCCAGTGCCCGTTCGGTCTGGCGGTAGAGCGCGCGGATCAAGACGGCTTTCCAATTGTTCCAAGTGTTCGGCCCGACGCCACGAATATCGCAGACCGTAAGCACACAGAGCAGGTCGAGCCGCTTCACCGTCTGCACGGCCTTGGCAAAGTCGCGCACTGTACGCGGGTCGGCGATGTCGCGTTTCTGGGCCATGTCGGACATCAGCAGATGGTAGCGGACCAGCCATTCAACCGTGTCAACTTCATCCCGCTTTAACCCCAGTCGAGGCCCAATGCGCCGCGCCAGTTTGGCGCCGATGATCGAATGGTCTTCGGGGCGGCCTTTGCCGATGTCATGCAGCAGCAGGGCGATATAGAGCACTTTGCGGTTCACGCCACGCTCCAAGATCGAAGAGGCGACGGGCAGTTCTTCTTCCAACTCGCCTTTCTCGATCCGGGCCAGATGGGCGATACATTGGATCGTATGCTCGTCAACCGTGTAGCTGTGATACATATTGAACTGCATCATCGCCACGATCGGTTCAAACTCGGGGATGAACGCACCAAGCACGCCCAGTTCATTCATCCGTCGCAAAGCGCGTTCAGGGTTGCCGTGTTTCAGCAACAGATCAAGAAAGATGCGCCGGGCCTCGGGCGTGCGACGCATGTCATCGTCGATCAGCGCCAGATTGGCCTTAATGAGCCGCATTGCGTCGGGGTGGATCAACATGCCGGTACGCAGGGCTTCCTCAAAGATGCGCAGCAGATTCAGTTTGTCCGACAGGAACTCAGCATCGTCCTTTACGGCAATGCGGTTGTGCACCACCTGAAACCCTTCGCGTATTTTCGGACGGCGGCGAAAGATGCGCTCCAACAGCGGTTCGGCCTTCATATGGCTGGCTTCCAGCCCGGTCACGAAGATGCGTGTCAGATCGCCCACGGCAGTGGCGTGGCGGAAGTAGGCCTGCATAAAGACCTCAACCCCGCGCCGCCCGCCCATGTCCTCATAGCCCATCGCTTGGGCCACCAGCACCTGCATGTCAAAGGTCAGCTGTTCGGTCGCCCGCCCGGCCAAGAGATGCAGATGCCCGCGCACCGCCCAGAGAAAGGCCTCGGCCTCGCGGAAAGTGTCATACTCATCGGCGCGGAAGACGCCGAGATCGACCAGATCGGCCACGCGGTCAACGTCATGGATGAACTTGGCGATCCAGAACAGCGAATGGAGATCGCGTAGCCCGCCTTTGCCCTCTTTGACATTGGGCTCCACCACATAGCGTTCGCCCTGTTTCAGGTGGCGGTTATCACGCTCTTCCAACTTTGCTTCGATAAAATCATGACCTGAGCCTGAGAAGAGATCGATCTTAAGACTTTCCGACAGCGCCTCTGCCAAGGCCGCATCGCCATCGATGAAACGATGTTCCAGCAGCGCCGTTTGAATGGTGAAATCGTCCGCTCCAAGACGCAGACATTCTTCGATGGTACGGGTGGCGTGACCGACCTTCAGCTTCAGATCCCACAGGATATAGAGCATCGATTCAATCACGCTCTCTGACCAAGCGGTGGCCTTGTAGGGGATCAGAAACAGCAGATCGACGTCCGAATGAGGTGCCATCTCGCCGCGCCCATAGCCGCCCACGCCGATCATCGCCAAACGCTCGCCTTCGGTCGGGTTGGGATTGGGGTGAAGGATATGGCTGGCGATGGACAGCACGCAACGCAGCAGTTGGTCGGTTAGATAGGTATAGGACGAGGTCATCGCCCGCGCGTCGAAGGGGGATTCCGCAAAGGCCTGTGCAATGGCGGCGCGGCCTGCCTCGCGCGCGCTGCGCAGGATCGCCACAATATCAGCCCGGAGGGCCGCGCCTTCATGGGTGGTGTCGAGCTGTGAAAGCGCCCGCCAGACGCTGTCACCATCGAAAATCTGTTCGGGGCTGCAAATCAGGCGCGGGTGGGGCCCCGCGCCTGATGTTGTTGTCGGTTTCGCTAGGTCCAATTTAGAACCCGGCGCCGCCGAAGCCGCGGGGGGCTGGGTCAAGCACAACAACACGGTTGTCGCGGATCGTGGCTATCGCCAGCGCCCGCTCATTTGTGCCATCGCGGCGCAGGCGGAAGACGCCGCTGGCCCCATTGAAGCCCGCACCTTGGGTCAGTGCTGCGCCAGTCAGGGCGTTCGATTTGCCAGCTTTCACCAGCGAGCCAATCGCGGCTATGCCGTCAAATGCCAGACCAGCAAGCGGATGCGGTTCGTTTTGATAGGCGGCTTTATATTGGTTGGTGAAAGCATTGCTCGCCCCGGTATCGGGCCGTGCGAACCAGCCGCCCTGAATGCCCGGCAGTTCCAATGTCTGCGCCGGAATGTCCCAGCGGGTCAGACCCATGTATTGCGTGGTGGCCGCCTGCACGCCCGCTTCAGGGAGCAATTGGGCGAAAAGCGGCAGGGCGCTGGCCGAAGAGGTGGTCAAGAACAGTGCATTTGCCCCGGTGCTGTCAACCGCAGCTTTGACCCGCGGCACGGCAGCGACAACGGATTCTTGGCTCAAGGCATAATCTACTGTGCCTGCCAAAGTGGCGCGATTGGCGCTGATCGCCTGCAAGATCGCATCACGGCCCAGTTGACCAGCCAGATCCTGCCCGTGCAATACGACGATCTTATCTTTGCCGTTGCGTTTGGCAAAGCTCACCAAGCGGTTCGCGGTGTTAGAAAAGGTTGGTCCGAGGATGAAAACATTCCCGCCTGCAATGGTCGGGTTGTTAGAGAAGGACAGGACATTCACGCCCGAGGCTGCCACGGCAACACCTGCGGCATTGGCTGCTTCGGCATAAACCGGGCCAAGAATAATCTTTGCACCCTCATTCACGGCCTGAGAGGCAATCGAGGCCGCTTGGCTCGCATTGCCCGCCGTGCCATATACGCGCAGGTCAATCTGAACACCGCCCAGATCCCGCATCGCCAGACGCGCGGCGTTTTCTAGGTTTTGAGCGAGCAGATTATCGCTGGCCGAACCGCCGCGCGGGACCAGCAGGGCCACCGGAACAGGTGCGGCCGTATCAATACGCGGGCCACCGGAATTGGCGCCTGTGATCGCGACAGGCTGACAGGCCGCGAGGATCGCAGCAAAGAGAGGCAACAACAAAAGGTGCATCTTCTTGCGGATGGCTCGGAAAAAGGCAATCATCGGTATTCACTCCCCGGTGGTTACAGGGCGGCAAAAGCCGCCGGAATATGGCCGCGATCATAGTGACTGCGAAAGGCGGGTCCAGCGTTGAAATTCCAAAAGACAGAGCTAGCGCCAGGACTTTATTTTGTCGGCGTCCCCATCGGCACGGCGCGTGACATCACACTGCGGGCGCTGGACGTGCTGGCCTCCGCCGATGTGCTGGCGGCTGAAGATACCCGCAGCTTGAGGCGGCTGATGGAAATCCACGGCGTCCCGCTTGCCGGGCGGCAGGTGTTGGCTCTGCACGATCACAGCGGCCAAACGGTGCAGGAGCGGCTGATCGCTGCGATTGGCGAGGGAAAATCGGTCGCCTATGCATCCGAAGCGGGCATGCCGTTGATCGCCGATCCGGGGTTCGAACTGAGCCGAGCAGCAGCGCAGGCGGGGGTCATGATGACCTGCGCGCCAGGGCCATCAGCGGTACTGACCGCCTTGGCCTTGGGTGGGCTGCCAACGGACGCATTTTTCTTTGCTGGGTTTTTGCCAAATAGCAAAGCTGCCCGTCTCAGTGCGCTGGAAAAGCTTCGCGATATCCCCGGCACGTTGGTTTTCTACGAATCGCCCAAGCGGCTAGGGGCGATGTTGCGAGACGCGGCCACGGCTCTGGGGGGGCAGCGACAGGCCGCAATGTGCCGAGAGTTGACAAAAAAGTTTGAGGAGATCCAAAGGGATACATTGGAAAACCTCGCGGAAACCTATCTTGCCAAAGCGCCAAAAGGCGAAGTTGTCGTGCTTATTGATCGCGGACGTTTAGAATCTGTTAAGCAAGTTGACTTAGAAGCGGACCTGAAGCGGGCGCTGCATGATCATTCGATGCGCGATGCCGTTGATCTGGTGGCCAAAGCTCATGGTTTGCCCCGGCGGCAGGTCTATCAGGCAGCATTGTCGCTCGGCAACGACGGTTGAGGAGGTTGTTTCGATGATGGTAAGAGATGCGCCCCTGCGCTCGGCTGCAAAGCGTCAGCGAGGGTTGAATGCTTATCACGCAGGATTGGCCGCCGAACAGCGTATTGCTCAAGACTATGAGCGACGGGGGTTTGCGGTTGCGCGGCAGCGTTGGCGTGGGCGCGCGGGGGAGATAGATTTGATCGTGCGGGACGGCGCTGCCTTGATCTTTGTCGAAGTGAAACAAAGTCGCAATTTCGCCCGCGCTGCAGAAAGCCTGTCAAAGCGACAGATGCAACGTATCTACAAATCCGCCGAAGAATTCCTTGCTGGAGAGCCTGCTGGCAGTCTGACGGAAGTGCGTTTTGATGTGGCCCTTGTTAACGGACAGGGAGCAACTGAAATCATTGAAAATGCTTTTGGTCTTTGCTGAGCTATTGCGCCCTCCCACCTGCTGCGCCATCTAAGAGGGGTCCTTTTTACCCTGTTCCATAGGTTCAGGTCGGGACGTGACCGACGCAAGCAGCAGGGAGACCCCAATGAAGATCGCCTTTCAGATGGACCCGATTGGGGACGTGGACATCATCGCGGACAGCAGTTTCCGTCTTGCCGAAGAAGCTCAAGCGCGGGGGCATTCGCTGTTTTTCTACTCCCCAGACCATCTGGCCTATCAAGAGGGACGGATCACGGCGCGGGGGCATGATTTTACCGTCCAGCGCGTCCAGGGCGATCATGCGCAGTTTGGTGAGGAACGTGAGGTTGATCTTGCGGGCTTCGATGTGGTTTGGCTGCGCCAGGATCCGCCGTTTGACATGCACTACATCACGTCGACCCATCTGCTGGATCGGTTGAAAGGGACCACATTGGTGGTCAATGATCCGTTTTGGGTACGCAATTTCCCCGAAAAGCTGATGGTGCTCGACTTTCCCGAATTGACGCCGCCAACGACGATCGCACGCGATCTTGCGACAATTAAAGCATTCAAAGCCAAACATGGCGATGTGATTCTCAAACCGCTGTATGGCAATGGCGGGGCTGGCGTGTTTCGGTTGGATACGAATGATCGCAATTTGACGTCGCTGCATGAATTGTTCACCAACTTCTCGCGTGAGCCGTTGATCGTGCAAAAGTTTCTGCCTGCGGTATCTCAGGGTGATAAACGTGTCATCCTTGTCGACGGTGAAGCCGTGGGGGCGATCAACCGCGTGCCAGCAGCGGGCGAGACGCGGTCGAATATGCATGTCGGCGGGCGGCCTGAAAAGGTCGGACTGACAGAGCGCGATCTGGAAATCTGCGCGACCATCGGTCCGCTGCTAAAGGAAAAGGGGCAGGTTTTCGTCGGCATCGACGTGATCGGCGACTATCTGACCGAGATCAACGTCACATCGCCCACTGGCATTCAGGAGTTGGAGCGGTTTGACGGGGTGAATATCGCCGGCAAGATCTGGGAGGCGATTGAGGCGCGGCGCGGGTGAGCCTTCGGCGTCATCTGCTGAACCGCTGTCTGCGCTGGACTGAGAAACCCTTGTTGTCGCGCGGATCACCGCAGATGTTGCGTCGGGTTCTAGAAATACAGGCCCGCCTGTTTTTTCGCGGCCCCCGCGACGTAGATGCGAATTGGCAAGAGGTGCCGGATGGTCCGCGCGCCTTGTGGCTTGTCCCGTCGCAGGCGGGGGCGCGGGTCATCCTTTATATTCACGGCGGGGGGTTTGTCTTTGGCAGCCCGCAGACGCATCAGGCCATGTTGGCGCGGCTGGCCTCGCGTTGCAAAGCCCGAGCAGTTTTGCCAACCTATGCGCGAGTTCCAGAAGCGCGGTTCCCTGCGCCGGCGAAGGACGTGCGCGCGGCTTGGGACGGGCTGCGTCGTGCGGGGATCGCGGCGCAGGATATCGTGATCGGCGGCGATAGCGCCGGTGGGGCTTTGGTGTTCGCTCTGTTGGCAGAGCTTTGTGCAGAGGGCCGCGCTTTGCCGGCAGGTGTGTTTGGGCTTTCGCCTTTATTGGATCTGACCTTTTCGGGGCGAAGTTTTCGCGAGAATGCGGGGCGCGATGTGCTCTTGCCGGTTCAGCGGGCGAGCGAAATGGTGCAGTTGTATCTCGCAGGGTTTAACCCCAGCGATCCGAAAATCAGCCCGTTGTACGCAGATTTTCAGGGCGCGCCACCGGTCTGGCTTTGTGCCAGCGATACCGAGATTTTGCGCGACGACAGCCGCCGTTTGGTTGCACGTTTAGAGGCTGCCAATGTGCAGGTGACCTTTCGCGAAGAGCATGATCTGGCCCATGTTTGGCCGCTCTTTCAAAACCATTTGCCAGAGGCGCAAGCGACGATTGAAGCGCTTGCGGATTGGATCAAGGCTTTGCCGCTTGCGGCAGGCAGCGAGAGGCTGGGTCGGGAAGTCGAAAACTAATCGCCTCCGCCATATGGGCACGACCAACATGGGTGGCGCCCTCTAGATCAGCGATTGTGCGGGCGACCCGCATCACACGGTGATAGCCCCGTGCCGATAGCGCAAAGCGATCTGCTGCGCGGACCAGCAATGCGCGGGCATCACTGTCGGGGCTGGCAATCGCTTCGAGCATATCGCCCATGGCATCGGCATTGGCGGACATCCCCGGATGATCGGCAAAACGAGCGGTTTGTCGGTCACGTGCGGCGCGAACGCGGGCGCCGACATTTGCTGAGCCTTCGGCGCTCGGCGGCAAGTTCAGGTCTGTATAGCTGACAGGCGGCACGTCGACACGCAGGTCAAAACGATCCATCAGCGGGCCAGAAATGCGCCCCAAGTAGTCTTCGCCGCAAGCCGGTACGCGGGAACAAGCGCGGGCGGGGTCGGGCAGATACCCACATTTGCAGGGGTTCGCGGCGGCGACCAGCATGAATTTGCAGGGGTATTTCACATGGGCTTTGGCGCGGGCGATCATCACCTCGCCGGTCTCGATAGGTTGGCGTAGCGTTTCGAGCACGGTGCGCGAGAATTCGGGAAACTCGTCCATGAACAGGACACCGTTATGGGCAAGGGAGACTTCGCCGGGCCGGGCCCGCCGCCCGCCGCCGATGATCGCGGCCATGGAGGCGGTATGGTGCGGCTCGCGAAAAGGCCGGCTGCGAGAGATGCCGCCTTCGTCGAGCAGCCCCGCGAGCGAATGGATCATCGACGTTTCAAGCGCTTCGATGGCGGTAAGGGGCGGCAGGATGCTCGGCAGACAGGCAGCGAGCATGGATTTGCCCGAGCCCGGCGTGCCCACCATCATTAGGTGATGACGCCCTGCCGCAGCGATTTCCAAAGCGCGTTTGGCGCGTTCCTGACCTTTCACATCCCGCAGGTCGCGGGTGGCTGTGGAAAGCGGCACTTCACCCGGTTCGGCGGGGGTGATTGGCACCTGTCCAGTATAATGGCGCACCACATCGCTGAGGGATGTCGCGGCGATGACCTGCGCGGCACCAACCCATGCGGCCTCCGCCCCCGAGGCGGCAGGGCAGAGCAGGCTGCGGTCGTGGGCGGCGGCTGCCATGGCGGCGGGCAGGGCGCCGACCACCGGGACTAACGTGCCGTCGAGAGACAACTCGCCCAGAGCGACGACGTTCTGTGTTATATCATCCGGCAGAATGTCCAGCGCCGACAAGAGCGCCAGGGCGATAGGAAGGTCAAAATGGCTGCCTTCTTTCGGCAGGTCCGCAGGGGATAGGTTCACGGTGATGCGTTTGGACGGCAGGGCAATGGCCATCGCGCCGAGTGCGGTGCGGACCCGGTCGCGGGCTTCTGAAACCGCTTTGTCGGGCAGCCCGACGATGGAAAAACCCGGCAAACCAGCGGTCATAGCGCATTGCACTTCAACCATCCGGGCCTCTACCCCCTGAAATGCGACCGTATAGGCCCGCGACACCATCTGTCTATTCTCCTGCCCTGACAGGATTAAGGGTTAGGCAGGGTGTGTTTAAGAATGGTTAATCCGGTTAGAGCACATCGTTAATCTTATGGACCTGCCATTGGCCTTCTTTATGGCTCAGGTGAGTCACCGATAGATTGTCGATCTTATGGGCCATGGCCGCCAAAGGCTCGGTGCCGAGCGCCTGTTGGATCTGGGTCAGGATTACGCCGAAATGAGCGACTGCGATCACATGCGCCTGCGGATGAGCGGTATTGATCCGGGCCACCACGCGATCAACGCGAGCTTTGGTTTGGTTCCAGCTTTCGCCCTCTGGCGCAACGACATCGCCCGGCGTTTCCCAATAGGCGCGACTTAAGTCCGGGTCGCGGGCTGCGACCTCTTTAAAATGCAGCCCGTCCCAAGCGCCAAAGTGCAACTCGCGCAGGCCGTGCTCATTCGGAAGACGGGCGCGGCTCGGCAGCGCCAAGGCATCGGCAGTCGCAACCGCGCGGCTAAGGTCAGACGACAGCAGCACGGCCTCACGTGGCAGGTGGGCGTTCAGCCGCGCAAGGGCTGCGGCATCTGACAGATCGGCAGGCACATCGCGCCAGCCAACGAAATTTTTTTCATGTGTCGGGCCATGACGGACCCAGTGCCAGACCGTCATTCCAACTGGCCTTTCAGCACCTGTGGCAAACCTGCGATCACCTGAACCACGGTGTCGGCTTCGGCGGCGAGCGCGATGTTGAGCCGCCCCTGCGCTTCGCGGAACTGCCGTGCCAATGCGTTGTCGGGGACGATCCCCTGTCCCACCTCGTTTGACACAATGATCCACGGTGCCGCGCAGCCGCGCAACGCCTGCAGCAGGTCGTTTTGCGCTTGTTTAAGGTCACTGCCTTCCAGCAGGTGATTGCTCAACCACATGGTCGCGCAATCGATCAGCGCAATCTCGCCCATGGTGAGGTTGGACAACGGTTCTGACAGGTCAAGCGGGCATTCAACTGTCTGCCACCCCGCATCACGCCGCGCCCGGTGTATGTTCACGCGTTCTTGAACTTCGGCGTCCCAGATGCGCCCAGTGGCAAGGTAAGTCCTTTTAAGACCTGAAGAATTTGCCAACTCCTCGGCCCATTGGGACTTTCCTGACGCCGCACCGCCTAGAGCGAAGGTATTTCTTGGCAACATCTTCTCATCAAATATTTGAACCAAATGGCATAGCTCTGCGTATCTCTCTCAACGGCGCATCACAAGCCAAGCCACGCTTTAAGGGGGATATCCATTATGTCATTGCAAACCGCACGCGAATTTTCACTCACCCGCACCGCTATGAAGGCCGAGTTGCTCGACGCCGATACCGAACTTGAACTGGCCTATGCTTGGCGCGACCAGCGAGACGAGGCAGCGCTGCACCGTCTGATCACCGCTTACATGCGTTTGGCGATTTCCATGGCGGGTAAATTCAAGCGCTACGGCGCCCCCATGAACGATCTGATCCAAGAAGCGGGTCTGGGTTTGATGAAGGCGGCGGATAAGTTCGACCCCGACCGAGGCGTGCGCTTCTCGACCTATGCCGTTTGGTGGATCAAGGCGAGCATCCAAGACCATGTCATGCGCAACTGGTCGATGGTACGGACCGGATCGACCTCCTCGCAAAAATCCCTGTTTTTCAATATGCGTCGTGTGCAGGCTCGGCTGGAGCGCGAAGCCTCGGCGATGGGCCAGACCCTCGACAAACATCAGCTACGCCAGATGATCTCGACCGAAATCGGTGTGCCGCTGCATGATGTGGAGATGATGGAGGGGCGTCTGTCCGGATCGGACTATTCGCTGAACGCCACGCAGTCCGCCGAAGATGAGGGCCGTGAGTGGATCGAAGCGTTGGCTGACGAAAGCGCGCAGGCTGCGGAACGTGTTGAGGAAGAGCATGACACGGCACAATTGCGCAACTGGCTGCTGACCGCGATGCAGGGGCTGTCGGAGCGTGAACAGTTCATCGTTCGTGAGCGCAAACTGCGTGATCCTTCGCGCACTTTGGAGAGCCTTGGCGATGAGTTGAGCCTCAGCAAAGAGCGGGTGCGTCAGCTGGAAGCGGCAGCGTTCGGCAAAATGCGCAAGTCGCTCGAAATGCAATCGCGTGAAGTCTTTGCTTTCTTGGCATGACTGAGGCGCCCCCACTCGCTGGGGGCTGGCAGAATTGTGATCCCCGGATTAAGGTCTCCCGAATGAAATCGGGGGGCCTTTATGCTGTCGGGCAAACATATTCTGTTGATCATCGGGGGGGGCATTGCTGCCTATAAGTCGCTCGACCTGATCCGCCGCCTGCGCGAACGTGGGGCGCGGGTGACGCCGGTGTTGACTCGGTCTGGCGAAGAGTTTGTCGCACCGCTTTCGGTTTCCGCACTGACGGGCGTAAAGGTCTTTCGCGATCTCTTTGATCTGGGGGATGAGGCTGAGATGGGCCATATCCAACTGAGCCGCGCGGCGGATCTGTTGGTCGTGGCACCTGCGACGGCGGATTTGATGGCGAAAATGGCCCAAGGCACAGCGAATGATCTGGCCTCAACGTTGCTGTTGGCCACTGACACGCCGGTGCTGTTGGCCCCCGCAATGAATGTCCGCATGTGGACGCACCCCGCGACACAGCGCAATATTGCCACGCTGCGCAGTGACGGTATCGGCATGATTGGCCCGAATGACGGCGACATGGCCTGCGGTGAATATGGCCCCGGACGCATGGCAGAACCGCTGGAGATCGTCGCCGCCATCGAAGCGCGTCTTGGCGATGGTCCGCTAAAGGGCAAGCGCGTCGTCGTGACGTCGGGGCCTACGCATGAGCCCATCGACCCGGTGCGCTATATCGCCAACCGCTCATCCGGTGCGCAGGGGACGGCCATTGCACGCGCGCTTGCAGCACTGGGGGCCGAGGTTGTCTTTGTCACCGGTCCGGCAGAGGTGCCTGCGCCCGAGGGCGTGCAGGTCGTGTCGGTCCAGACAGCGCAAGAGATGTTGAAGGCGGTCGAGGCTGCCTTGCCCGCCGACGCCGGCGTTTTCGCTGCTGCTGTGGCTGATTGGCGGGTCGAGGGGGCGAGCGGTCGTAAGCTTAAGAAATCCAAAGATGGCCTGCCCACGCTTTCCTTTGCCGAGAACCCCGACATCCTCAAAACCATCAGCCAGCGCAGCACAGACCGCCCGCCGCTGGTCGTGGGGTTCGCCGCCGAGACCGACGATGTGCTGGCCAACGCCACATCGAAACGGCTGCGCAAGGGCTGTGACTGGATCGTGGCCAATGATGTCTCGCCCAGCACTGGGATCATGGGGGGCAGTGAAAACGCTGTGACATTGATTACCGACGCGGGTGCAGAGGAGTGGCCGCGCATGGGCAAAGATGCAGTTGCCCAGCAGCTCGCCCAACGTATTGCCGCAGAACTGGCCTGAAGGAACGTCATGACCACAATCAAACTCCGCTGGGCCGAAGGCGCGGACAAGACCCTGCCGCTGCCCGCCTATGAAAGCACTGGCGCCGCCGGGGCCGACCTGCGCGCGAACCTGCCCGGTGGCGCGATCACCTTGGCCCCCGGTGCGCGCGCGCTTATTTCGACTGGGCTGCATATGGCGATCCCACAGGGGTTCGAGGTTCAGGTCCGCCCGCGCTCCGGGTTGGCGCTCAAGAATGGTATTACCGTAATCAATAGTCCCGGCACGATCGACAGTGACTATCGTGGCGTGGTTGGGGTGATCCTTGGGAATATGGGTGATGAGAATTTTACGGTGACGCATGGGATGCGCATCGCGCAGATGGTCGTGGCGCCTGTGGTGCAGACGGGCTTTGATCTGGTTGAGCAAATGGATGAGACGACGCGCGGTGCAGGCGGGTTTGGTTCGACAGGGGCCGCCTGATGGCGCTGGTGCTGCTGATCGCCTTGGCCATTTGGTTCGGCGGTGGCCTTTTGGGCATGCCACGCGGCCTGCGGGCAGGGATGCTCGCGGTGATGTTCGTGGCCCTAATCGCCTTGCATCTGGTCTTCCCGGCAGACCATCCCATGCGCCTTGGCACCGGCGGCAGCGCGGCACCTTGGCTGTTGCTGGCGGGCTTTGCCGCGCTGGTGGCGCTTTACCGTTTGGGCCTGTCCACCCTGCGAGCACGGGCCACACCGGTGGACGCTCCGCCAAGTTCGGGCAGCTTCAGCGACAGCGAATTGAACCGCTACGCCCGCCACATCGTCCTGCGCGAAGTCGGCGGGGCAGGGCAGAAGGCGCTGAAAAATGCCAAGGTGCTGGTTGTGGGCGCAGGCGGTCTTGGTGCGCCTGCGCTGCAATATCTCGCGGCGGCAGGGGTCGGCACCATTGGGGTGATCGATGATGACACGGTCGAGAACGCCAATCTGCAACGGCAGGTGATCCACAAAGACGCCTCTATCGGCATGCCCAAGGTGTTCTCAGCCCAAGCCGAAATGCTGGCTCAGAACCCCCATATCACCGTGCGCCCCTATCACCGCCGCCTGTCGGACGACATCGCAGAAGCCCTGATCGCTGACTATGACCTCGTGCTGGATGGGACCGACAACTCGGACACGCGCTACCGGGTCAACGCGGCCTGTGTCGCGGCGGGTGTGCCGCTTATCTCAGGTGCGCTGAGCCAATGGGAAGGGCAGTTGAGCGTTTTTGATCCCGCCCGCGGCGCGCCCTGCTATCGTTGCGTCTTTCCCGAAGCGGCGGCTGCAGGGCTTGCGCCATCCTGTGCGGAGGCGGGGGTGATCGGCCCACTGCCCGGTGTGATTGGCACGATGATGGCGCTGGAGGCGGTCAAGCTCATCACTGGCGCGGGCAGTGTGCTGCGTGGGCAGATGATGATCTATGACGGGCTTTACGGCGAGAACCGGCAGATCACGATTACCCGTCGGAAGGGCTGTGAAACCTGCGGCGGGTGATTGCAAGTCTCTGCCCCGCGCCCCATCTTGGGGGCAAAGGAGATTTTCATGACAAACCCGCTGCTGGCCCGTTGGGACACCCCCTTCGGCATCGCCCCCTTTGACCGTATTTCCGACGACGATTTCGCGCCTGCGTTGCAAGAGGCACTGACCGCCCACCGGGCCGAGATCGACGCGATAGCAGACAACTCGGATGCGCCCACCTTTGCTAATACGATTGAAGCGCTAGAAGCCTCTGGCCAAGCGCTCGACAAGGTGCTCAGCGTGTTTTTCACCGTCGCCGGGGCCGACAGCAACCCAACGCGCGAGGCGTTGCAGCGCGAATTTTCGCCGGAACTGGCGGCGCATCAATCGGCAATCTCGGGCAATGAGTCGCTGTTCGCGCGTATCGCTGCCGTCTGGGCCGCGCGGGATGATCTGGACCTGACCGAGGAACAGGCGCGGGTGCTGATGTTAACCCACCGTGGCTTCGTCCGCGCCGGGGCGGCGCTGACCGGGGATGCCGCCAAACGCATGAAAGAGATCAAGGCGCGGCTTGCCGTACTGGGGACGCAGTTCACCCAGAACCTGCTGGCCGATGAGCGGGCGTGGTTCATGCCGCTGGGCGAAGATGACCTGACCGGCCTGCCGGATTTTGTGATCGACACCGCAAGGGCAGCGGGCGAGGAGAAAGGCGCAGACGGTCCGGTGGTCACGCTGTCGCGTTCGCTGATCGTGCCTTTTCTGCAATTCTCGGACCGCCGCGATCTGCGCGAAAAGGCGTTCCGCGCATGGGAAGCGCGTGGCGCGAATGGGGGAGAGACCGACAATCGCGAGATTGCCGCCGAGACGTTGGCCCTGCGCAAGGAGCGTGCAGAGTTGCTCGGCTATGAAAACTTCGCCGCTTATAAGCTGGAAACCGAAATGGCCAAGACGCCACAGGCGGTGCGCGATTTGTTAATGTCGGTCTGGAAACCAGCCAAGGCGCAGGCTGATGCGGATGCCGAAGTGCTCACAGCACTCATGCAGGACGACGGTGTGAACGGCCCCCTTGAGCCGTGGGATTGGCGCTACTATGCCGAGAAACGCCGCGCGGCAGAGCATGACCTCAATGAAGCGGCGCTGAAACCTTACTTCCAACTCGACCGAATGATCGACGCAGCCTTTGACTGTGCCAATCGTCTGTTCGGGCTGGAATTCGCGCCGCTTGACGTGCCGCTCTATCATCCCGATTGCCGGGCATGGGAGGTAACGCGCGGTGGCGAACATGTGGCGGTCTTTATCGGGGACTATTTCGCGCGTGGCTCCAAACGTTCGGGCGCGTGGTGTTCGGCAATGCGCGCGCAGGCGAAGTTCCCGCAGGAACAAGCGCCGGTGGTCATCAACGTCTGCAACTTTGCCAAAGGCGATCCAGCTCTGCTGTCCTATGACGATGCGCGGACGCTGTTTCACGAGTTCGGCCACGCGTTGCACCAGATGCTCTCGGATGTGACCTATGAAAGCGTCAGCGGCACCTCGGTCGCGCGGGACTTCGTGGAACTGCCGAGCCAGCTTTACGAGCATTGGCTGGACCAACCCGAAGTGCTGCAGAAATTCGCCACCCACGCCCACACCGGCGAGGCGATGCCGCGCGAGATGTTGGAGGAAGTGCTGAAGGCTGCGACCTTCGACATGGGTTTTCAGACCGTGGAATACATCGCCTCTGCGCTCGTCGATCTGGAGTTCCACGACGGCCCCCCGCCCGCTGATCCCATGGCGCGGCAGGCCGAGGTGCTGGCGGAAATCGGCATGCCGCAGGCAATCCGCATGCGCCACGCCACACCGCAATTCGCACATGTCTTTGCGGGCGACGGCTATTCCAGCGCCTACTACAGCTACATGTGGTCCGAGGTGATGGACGCCGATGCTTTTGCCGCCTTTGAAGAAGCAGATGGGGCGTTCGATGCAGAACGCGCCAAAGCGTTGGAAGACCACATCCTCTCAACCGGCGGCAGCCGCGATCCGGCAGAGCTTTACACCGCGTTCCGTGGACGCTTGCCGGGGGTTGAAGCGCTGCTGAAGGGGCGCGGACTGGCGGCCTAAGAGCATGTGGCCGGGGGTCAGTACCCCCGGTCGCGGTCCACGAGATGCAGCAACGGCTTACCGGCTTCGCTGCGGCGAATGTTTTCCGCGATCACTTCGGACGCCGTGTCATTGCGCGTCGCGGCGGCGATATGGGGGGTCACGGTGACATTGGGATGCGCCCAATAGGGGTGGTCCTCGGGCAGCGGCTCGACCCGGAAGACATCAAGCGTGGCATGGGCGATCTGTCCGCTGTCGAGCGCGGCGAGCAGCGCGTCATCGTCAATCAGCGGACCGCGACCGGGGTTAATGATATAGGCACCCTTGGGCATCTGCGCGAGCGTCTCGGCGTTGATCACATTCTGGGTGGCGGGCGTGTCGGGCATCAAAAGCACGGCGATCTCGGCACGCTTGAGCGTTTCGGTCAGACCTGTGTCACCATGCAGACAACGCACGTCCTCCACCGCTTTCTCACTCCGCGACCAGCCGCTGACGCTAAAGCCCAGCCCCACCAGCGCCTTGGCCACCGCCTGCCCAAGTGCGCCAAGCCCAAGGATCGCGACACTGCGATCACGGGCGAGCGGTTGGTCGCGCGGCTCCCATTTGGCGTCTCGCCGGGTGATGTCGATATCCAGCCCCAGATGATAGCGCAGCACATGGCCGGTGACCCATTCCACCATACCGTGCGTCAGGCCGAAATCCACCATCCGGGTCAGCGGGATTTTCAGGGTCTCATTGCCGGTGATATTCTCGACCCCGGCCCAAAGGTTCAGCACCGCTTTGGCGCGGGTGTAGGGTGTGAAATCCTGCAAATCGCTGTTAGGCGCGTAGACGATGTAGTCGACCTCTTCGGGCGCGAAATCTGTGGCGAGTTTGAGATCCCGCCCCGGCAGCGCTTTCGTTAACGCATCCGTCAGGGGCTGTTCATATCCAGCCCAGCGTTCGGCCTTGGCAGCGAAAAGAATATTGATCGTCATAAATTACCTCGGTCTATGAACATGCGCCGATTGCACAAGGCCAAAGGCCAAGAGCAGCACCAACATGGCCGAGCCACCGTAGCTGACCATCGGCAACGGCACGCCCACCACCGGGGCCAGCCCCATGACCATCGACATATTGACGGCGAAAAAGAGAAAGAAATTGAGCGCAATGCCCAGCGTCAACAGGCTGGCAAACCGGTCTTTGTTCTTGATTGCTGAGACCACACAGAACAGGATGATGAGCGCATAAAGGCAGAGCAACGATACGCCGCCAAGAAAGCCAAACTCTTCGGCCAGTGTGGTAAAGATGAAGTCCGTGTGTTTCTCGGGCAGAAAGTTCAGCCGCGACTGGGTGCCTTGCATATAGCCGCGCCCCGACCAGCCGCCCGAGCCGAGCGCGATCTTGGACTGGGTGATGTGGTAGCCCGCGCCCAACGGGTCCTGACTGGGGTCGATGAAGGTATCAATACGGCGGTACTGGTAGTCCTTAAGCAATTGCCACGGTGTGCCCCGCGATTGGAAGACCGCTGTGACCAGCCCGATCGCAGCGGCGATGACCGCCGCGAAATAAGCCCAGTGAACGCCGGCCAAAAACATCAACCCGCCCCCCGCCGTCAGCAGCAGGATTGAGGTGCCAAGATCGGGCTGTTTCAGCACCAGCGCGGTAGGGACCACGATAATTAATATGGGCAGCAGTACCCAAAACGGGCGCGAGACTTTCTTGGCGGGCAGCCAGTCGTAATAGGCCGCCAGAAACACCACCAGCGTGATTTTCATCAGTTCCGAAGGCTGTAATCGCATGAAACCAATATCAATCCAGCGCTGCGCCCCCATGCCCACCGAGCCGAAAAGTTCGACCGCGACAAGCAGCAGCAGCGTGCCACCATAGGCCACGCCAGCAAGGTTGCGCCACAGCCATATCGGCACCATCGCCACGCTGAACATCAGCGCCAGACCCAGCCCGAAACGCTTGATCTGCGGCTCTGCCCATGGGGCAAAGGAGCCACCGGCCACGGAATAGAGCATCAAAAAGCCGACCCCCGCGACAGAGGTCAGCAAGATCGCCAGCGGCCAGTTCATATACAGGATTTTGCGCAGCCCGGTGGGGACGTGTTTGACCGTATGCTCAAGATAGCTCATGCCTGATCCTCGCCCTCTTTCGCGGCGACGGTGCCGGGGGCCAGATCGCGGAGCTTCTCTTGCTGGGTCTTGATGCGGCCCCGGTCAGACTTGGGATAGGCGTCGAGCGGGGGCTCGCCGCCGGCCATAGCCTGCAATATGACGTCCCGCGCGATGGGAGCTGCCGCTGTGGAGCCGCCGCCGCCATGCTCGACCAGAACCGCGACTGCATAGCGCGGCTTGTCAAATGGTGCGAAGCCCACAAAAAGCGCGTGGTCACGGCGTTCCCACGGCAGGTCTGCGTTACGGGTCACGCCACGCGCGCGTTCGGCGGCGGTGATGTTGCGGACCTGACTGGTGCCGGTCTTGCCCGCCATCCGCATCGTATCGTCGATGATCCGGCTGCGGTAGCCGGTGCCGCGCCGGTCGTTGACCACATCGTACATCGCCTTGCGCACCTGTCGCATGTGGTTTTCGTTCAGCCCCATCGGCGCCCCGGCACCGCTGGGCTGTTCCACCCCGTCGATGGATTTGATCAGCCGCGGGTCCACTGCGCGGCCCGTCGCGATGCGTGCGGTCATGATCGCCAGTTGCAGCGGTGAGGCAAGGTTGAACCCCTGTCCGATCGAGGCGTTGACGGTGTCGCCCACGACCCATTCCTCGCCCCGCGCTGAGCGTTTCCATTGTTTCGTTGGCGTCAGCCCCCCGGCGACGGACGACAGCGCCAGATCATGTTTCACACCTAGGCCGAAGCGGTTCGCCATTGCAGTGATCTTTTCGATCCCCACCTTCACAGCAAGGTCGTAGTAATAGACGTCACACGATTGCTTGAGCGAGTTTTGTAGGTCGACCCAACCGTGGCCTGCGCGTTTCCAGCAGTGAAAGCGCCGTCCCGCGACCTCCAGATGGCCGGGGCAATAGACGGTTTCATCGGGGGTAACGATGCCCTCTTCAATGGCGGCCAGCGCCACGATCATCTTGAAGGTAGAGCCGGGTGGGTAGGTGCCTTGGACGGGTTTGTTCACCAGCGGGCGGTATTTGGAGTTCAGCAGCGGGTTATAATCGGCCGAGGAAATCCCGCCGATAAAGAGGTTCGGGTCATAGCTGGGCGATGAGGCAAGCGCCGCCAAGTCGCCGTTCTCGCAGTCAATAATTACCACCGCGGCGCTTTCTTCGCCCAAACGCGCTTGCACGTAGCGTTGCAGATTGGCGTCGACCGTCAGTTGCAGATCGGCCCCAGCCTGTCCCTCTCGCCGCTCCAACTCGCGCATCACGCGGCCGGTTGCGTTAACCTCGACGTTCTTGGTCCCGGCGCTGCCACGCAGCAGGCTTTCGGCGCGGGCCTCGACGTTGATCTTGCCAATCTGAAAACGCGGGATGCGCAGCACTTGATCAGGGTCTTCCAGCGCGTCCAGATCAGCTTGGCTGACGCGGCCCACACGACCCACCACATGGGCGAAGTCTCCGCCGCGCGGGTAGACGCGGGTCAGACCCACTTCGGGCGTGACACCGGGCAGGGCAGGGGCATTAACGCTGACTTTGCTCACGACCTCCCAACTGACGTCATCGACGATGGTGACGGGCAGGAAGGGGGCGGAGCGGGCCATTTCAGCCATCGCGCGTTCGCGGGTTTCCGGATCGATTTCAATGACCTGCGCAAGGCGGTCCATGACCTTTTCCACATCGCCAGCATCTTCGCGCACCATGACAATGCGGTAAGAGGGCACGTTTTCAGCCAGTTGCAGCCCGTTGCGGTCAAAAATCTCGCCACGGGCGGGGGGGATCAGGCGGATGTTGATGCGGTTCTCTTCGGCCAGCAGGCGGAATTGGTCGGCCTGATCGACTTGCAGATAACGCATCCGCGCGGCTAATCCGCCCATGAACAATAGCTGCGCGCCGCCCAACAACGCCGCACGGCGTGTGAGTTTGAGGTGGCTTGCATCACTGTCAGCGCGGTTGCGTCTCATTGCAGCGGTCTCCGTTCAAACCCGTTTGCCAAGCGCATCAAGATCGCCCGGCGCTGTTTTACGCACGCCCATGATACCATGGGTGACAAATACGATCAGCGGATAGATCACGACCGTCGCGACAAGTTCGGTGAGGTTCAGCGTCCACGTCGGGGTGGGCAACAGCGCAAGCCCTAAGAGCAACCTATTGCCCAAGATCACAACGCTCAGCACCACAGCGACGCTCAGCCATTCAGCGGCAAAACTCGCGTCCCGCAGATGCCGCCCGCGCGATTTGAGGTTCTCCACCCCGATCAGAGCCAGCACGGCCCAAAGACCGGGTGGGCGGTGTAGCAGCAGGTCCGCCAGCAGAAAAACCCCGGCTAAAATGATCGCCGGCACATATTCAGGCCGCCGCAACCCCCAAGCGCAGGCAAAGGCCAAGAGCAGGTCCGGCCCGGCCCAACTGCGCGGCAGGGTTTCCAGCGGCAGGAGGTGAAAGAATAGGATCACCAGGACCAGCGCGACAAAGCCGCCCCGCATGAGCCACAGACGGCTGCGCGACAGATCGGTCATGGGGTGATCCCCACAGGCGCAGCCGGGTCGGCCAGCGGCCCGTCCGAGGTGATCACATGCGCGGTGTCGGGCACCTCTTCATGGCCGTGGTGGCGCAGCACGCGCAGGAATTCGAGCCGCTCGTAATCTGCCGCCAGACGCACCCGCAGACGCCCACCTGGATCGGCGGCAACCTGTCCGATCAGAATGCCCGCCGGAAAGACCCCACCATCGCCTGAGCTAATCACCCGGTCGCCGGGGCGGACCAGTTCGGGGTTCTCAATAAAATCAAGCGGCGGGGCGGCGGTGTTATCGCCGGTCACCATCGCGCGTTGTCCCGAGGGCTGGATCGTCGCCGGAATACGGCTTGAGGCGTCAGTCAGCAGGATCACCCGTGCCGTGTTCTTGCCCACACCCGCAATGCGCCCCACGAGGCCAATGCCGTCCATCGTCGCCCAGCCTTCGACCAGTCCATCGCGCGCGCCCACATTCAACAGCACGGATTGCCGGTAGGGCGAGCCACTGTCAGCCATCACGGTGCCGGTGATAAAGGTCAGGCGCGGGTCGAGCCGCACGTTGTTGAGGTCCAGCAGCCGCGCGTTCTCCTGCTCTAATTGCAACGCCGCTTCTTTCCACGCCTGCATTTGGCGCAGTTCCGAGCGCAGCTCGCGGTTCTGTTCGTTCAGCCGCTGATAGCTTTGAAAGTCGCGCAGCAGGTTGATCGTGCCAGTCACCGGAGCCATCGCCCAGTCGAGGTTCGGCACAAAACGGTCCGTCACTTGAGCGCGAAAGCGTTCCACACGCGGGCTGTCGATCCGCCACAGCAGGAACACGCCGGTCAACGCCAGCACCAGCACAGCCAAAAGCAGCCGACGCAGGGGGCCGGTGAAATCGCTGGAACTGGACCGGTCTCTGGCCATCTATGCTCAAACTCCCACCCGGTCAGGCGGGGCGTTGTCGCCGCGTGCCGGGTCTGGCTACCTTGCCAGTATTAACTGTCGTAATCGATTGCGTGGCGGAGTTGTTTTTCATACTCAAGCGCCTTGCCAGTGCCGAGGGCCACGCAGTTGAGCGGCTCATCCGCGACCGAAATCGCAAGGCCGGTCTGCTCGCGCAGGGCGAGGTCCAAGTCACCCAAGAGCGCGCCGCCGCCGGTCAGCATGACGCCCCGGTCAACAATGTCAGCGGCGAGGTCGGGCGGGGTGGTTTCCAGCGCGGTCATCACCGCTTCGCAGATCTGCTGCACCGGTTCGGCCAAGGCTTCGGCGATCTGGGCTTGTGTCACCTCGATCTCTTTCGGGACACCGTTCAGCAGGTCACGGCCCCGGATCTGCATCGAGGTGCCGCGCCCGTCATCGGGCATACGTGCCGTGCCGATGGAGGTTTTCACCCGCTCAGCCGTGGTTTCCCCGATCAGCAGGTTCTGCTGGCGGCGCAGGTAGTTGATGATGCCTTCGTCCATCCGGTCACCACCAACGCGGACCGAGCGGGCATAGACGATGTCGCCCAAGGACAGCACCGCGACTTCGGTCGTACCGCCGCCGATGTCGACAACCATGTTGCCGGTGGGGTCCGTGATCGGCATGCCGGCACCAATGGCAGCGGCAATGGGTTCGGCGATCAGCCCCGCACGGCGGGCGCCCGCGCTCAGCACCGATTGACGGATCGCGCGTTTTTCCACTGGGGTCGCGCCATGCGGCACGCAGACGATGATCTTGGGCTTGGAGAAGGTCGAGCGCTTGTGCACCTTGCGGATGAAATGCTTGATCATCTCCTCGGCGGTGTCGAAATCGGCAATGACACCCTCGCGCATCGGGCGGATCGCCTCAATGCTGCCCGGTGTCCGGCCCAGCATCAGCTTGGCGTCTTCGCCCACCGCGAGCACTTTCTTGACGCCGTCTTTGACGTGGTAGGCGACAACCGAAGGTTCGCTCAGAACGATGCCCTTACCCTTGACGTAAACCAGCGTATTCGCGGTGCCGAGGTCGATCGCCATATCAGAGGAGAACAGACCGCGGAATTGATCGAGGATGGACATAGGGTAGCGGAGCCTTGCAAATATTCGGACGGGCCCGGTGCATAGGATATGCGCGGGCTATTGGCCCTTATAGGACGCGCAGGGGCAGGGTGAAAGGGGCAAGGCGGCAAAGGTGGCGCGATATTGCCATCGCGCTATCATGCAGTGGCAGATTTAAGGAAATGTAAGGCGGAGGTCCACGGCATCATGCAAAAAATTCAAACACTCGGGGTGCATCATATCACACTTACCGGAGCAGACCGGCAAAGCTCGATTGATTTTTGGGAAGGGGTACTGGGGATGCCCTTTGTCTTTGACCAGCCCAACTTGGATGATCCCGACGAGGGGCATCTGTATTTTGATCCCGGCGATGGTCGCTTGATCACGATCTTTACCAATGAGACCCGCAAACGCGTGCATAACCGCACGCCGACGGACCCCGGCTGCGTGCATCATCTGGCGTTTGAGGTAGACAAGGCGATGTTTGACCAGATCATCGAACGGCTGGAAGCGCGCGGTATTGGTCATTCGGGCGTGAAGGATCGGGGCTTCATGCATTCGATCTATTTCAAAGATCCGCTGGGGCTGTTGATCGAACTGGCCTGCTATACCTTCATCCCGCCGCGTGGGTCGAGCCATGCAGAGGTGATGCTAGAGGCGCATAAGCTGCGGGTAGCGGCGGGGGATAATCATATCCAGCGGCAGCATTTGGCGGACGCGACGGTGAAGATTGTCGAGCGCGGTCAGGCGTCGCTGAGTGAGGATCGTGGGGCGAAGAACCCGTATTGACGGGGCGCGGCGCAAGACAAGCCGCGGGCGCTGGCGCTCTTTCCCGACGGTTTCCCATGTCACTTGGCCCGGAATCGAGCCGCAGGCGCCGGGCCATCGGCTGCCCGTCCATCACGCCAGAAGCGTGCGATTGGATGTTTGCGCACCTCTGGTGCGGCGGGTGGGCGAGTTTGTGAAGCTGGGCGTAACCTCGCGAGCGCACATTACGATTGAGCCATAGCGCACATCACGATTAAGCCTTAAAGGGGTATCAACGCGGATCGCATCGCCGACCCACGGTCAGGCGATTGCTCTCGCTTTTGATGGCTTTTGATGTCACTTAGTCGGGGCTGAGATCAGTCAATTAAAGCGCAATGCTCGAAGCGCTGTCCCCATTTTCTCAACAGTTTTCCATGCCACCGGGCCCGGAATCAAGCCGCAGGCGCCGGGCCATCGCCTGCCCGTCCCGCCGGGTAGGCGATTTGGTGAAGCTAGGCGTAA
>NZ_JABVBB010000017.1 GCF_013346665.1 Sulfitobacter maritimus | reverse complement strand
CCGGGCCCGCCATCGCCAGCGTCAGCCGGATGCGCATGGTACGCAGCATCTCCATCGCCGCCTTGGCCGCCCGTGCCGCCCGGTGAACCGCCATTATAGATCACATCCGGATTGCTCACGCTATCGTTGTCGGTCAGATTGTTTGTCTGATCGAGCGAGAACGCCATATCGTTGCCAGAGCCATTCAGGGCATCGGCCAACAAGCTATCGATGTCGAACTCGCCCAGATCATCGAAATCGACTAGGTCGTTATCTTGGTCATTGTCGTCGTTACTATCTGTGTTTCCGACATTCCGCTGGCTGTTGTCAGTATTGTCGGTATCGCGTCGGTTGCCGTCGTTGTCGTCGTTGCTATCTACGTTTCCGACATTTTGCTGGCTGTTGTCAGTATTGTCGGTATCGCGTCGGTTGCCGTCGTTGCTGTCGTTACTATCTACGTTTCCGACATTCTGCTGGCTGTTGTCGGTGTTGTCAGTATCGCGCCGGTTGCCGTCATTGCTGTCGTTGCTATCTACGTTCCCGACATTTTGTTGGCTATTGTCGGTATTGTCGGTATCGCGCCGGTTGCCATCGTCATCCGACTGGTTCACACGGGACCTGACCGCATTGGCCTGATTGTCACCACTATTGCCCTGATCGGCATCGATTGCGTCATCGTCGCGAACCGCGGTGGCAGCCCCCGCAAGTGCTAGGGCGATGGCATTGTCATCATCAATGAGAGACATTTTTTTACTCCGTTTATGGTCGGAGACGGTGATCACGGCCTCGCAGCGGCTATCTCATCTGCGACAGACCTAGCTCTCCGTTTCCCTGTTCACCGCGGCTAGCTTGCCGGCCCCCTCATGGGGTCGAGCTCCGCAGTAGGAGAAGCATGCGTCACCTCTGTCCAATTTAACGACACGCCAATTAGGGTCTTAACCGCTGTCATATGGGGTTAACCCTAATAGGTGAGGGCTGCTGGGAATTTGGAAAAACGCTAAGACTGCCTACACTTTTGCTTTGGCAAGAATGAAAGATCTCTAGTCTGCGGGGTTTGCGTGCTGTTCCAGCCGCGGCAGCAGAGCCCAAAGTCGCTGATTGATGCGGCCCAGTTCGTCGACCACTTCCGTGATCTTGGCCAGCCGAGCCGCATCGATAGGGCGGGTTCGGCCGAAGCTCAACCGCTTGCGGCTCTGTTCGACCCGCATTGAGCGGGTGGAAATCGGACGCCCTGCAGCGTCGAACTCGTAGGAAGCATGTTGCAGGTCGTTGCGCACCCTGCCGCATTTTTCGAGCGCGGTCAGAATATCATCCATTTCGCGCCGCAGATCCACGTCCGAAACCCGTACGCGGGTTAGCCGCGACACAAGGTCAGAACGCGCGCGCGCTGTGTTCAATGTGCCATACACCAGCGCTGCGGACACATCATCAGTCCGCAAAAGCACCATCATTAGATAGATCAAGACGCTCTCATTGTTCGACCATGACATGCTTAGCGCGCCAATCAGGGTCATGAGATGCTCGCGTTCGACAGCGCCGACCTCCGCCCTCGCGTTCATCTCGGTGAAATTGGGCGGTTGCGGAAGATCCCGTCTGGGCATGCTACGCTCCTGTCAGCGCGAGTTCGTCCTGTATGCTACACTGGTTTTGCCCATTCACAAAATCCGAGATTCGCAAGAAGGGGATCACCTTGCTGATAGGTGCGATGAATACCGCTGCAGCGCGTAGGCGCGCGACGCGCCTTCTCAGGCCGTATGTCGAACGCGCGGCCTGGGCAGGCGGCCCCTTGAGTGAAGCCGATTGGCTGACGTCGCGGTGTATCGGCTTCCTTGTCGGCGCGATCAACAGGATCGTCGCACAGGACAATCTTGAGGAGGAGGGGGTCTTCGCTGTTCAGCTTGGTGTCTGGGAAGATCTGACCTGTGCCGCACCTAGTCTGTTCGCCACACGTCTTTATCTGCTGTCCTCGGAAGGCGACATCGACATCCGCGAAGGTCACATCGCGGGCGCATTTTTTGCGGATGCGCTGTTGTCAGGCGACGAAGAGGTTGCTCGCACAGCGTGGGACGCGTCCCTCGGCGATCTAGGCTCCGCCAGATAGGCGAACTCGACAATTACTGTATGTTTAGCTCGCCGATCCGCTCAAGACCCGCTTGCCAGAATGTTGAAGTAGCAAGCGTAATCTGCTCAAGGCCATCGCCCAATTCCGGCATGTGTTCGGCGGCAAAAATGCCTATCCCGAAGGCGCAGAGAGTCAACAAAGTGACCAGTAGCTTGCCCGGTGCGCGTTTCGACAGTTTCGTGGAACCTTTTGCTCCCGCCCCCAACCGATCTTCGACCCGTTCAAGCATCTGAGCGATACGCGCCACCTCCCCGGTGGTAGATCCTTCAACAATCCGTCCTTCAAGCGTCGCCATGCGGCGGCGCAGGTCTTCGAACGCCTCTGTGAGGATCCGGGCGGGACTGGGCTCCCCCGCTGAGCCCGCCGATGCGGCAGGGTTGCGAGAGACCGGCTCAACAGCCGGGCGTTTGGGCGGAACGGGAGGCGCTTTGGCAGACGTATCGTGAACGACTTGGGCTTGCATGGATGCCTCCTTTAAAATGCCTTAGGCGAAATCGTAAAGATGTGAACAGAGCGTCTTTCGGCCAACAGGCCGCGACTCCACCTCTATGCTCTAAAGTGACCGCAACTGCCCCTGCGCGGCAATTGATACGATCGGGCTACTCCCTATAGGTAGGGGGCAACGACACCCCAAGACGCAGGTCGTAAGGCCGGCATCGGCTACGTGGCCCCCGACACTGTATTGCTGTCATCAAATCCACCGTTCCGGTGGCTATACTGCGGTCTTGTCTGCGAAGCCGAAAAACGAGCTGATCATCTTCAGCCCGAAGTTTCGCATGAGACTGGGCGCTTTACGACAATCCGCACTCCTAAAGCATTGCGCCTTAAACGATGCCCCGGGCGAGAAGGGAGGGGGTAGTCAGGTGTTGCAGCCCTGTGCTTAACATTGCAAACGCACCCCATAACAGCCCGCCCTGCGGCGCATTGCGCTGAATTTTCGAAAGTAAGGTGAAAACGTGAAAGTCCTGAGATCCGGAAAAATCCTTGTCATATGCGCCTTGCTAGCTGGTCTCCCGGCTTGTGGCTTCACGCCGGTTTACGGCACAAATTCTGAAACAGGAGCAATCCTTTCCGACATTGAGGTGGCCGCTCCAAACACCCGTGAAGAATATTTCCTGGTGCGCGACCTCGAAGAACAGCTCGGCCGAAACCTGAGTGCCAAGCATATCCTTAATTACGATATTGAGCTGTCCGAGCAAGGTCTTGAGCTTGCCGGGGCCAGCCGATCTCACGTGTTGGGGCGCGTAAGCTACCAGTTGATCTCCAAGAGCACTGGACAAACCATTGCCTCTGGCGCGGTGGAGTCTTTTACGTCATTTCTCACCAGAGACAATCTGAGCGTAGCTGCTCAACGTGATGCAAGCGAACGGCTGATCAAAATTCTCGCAGACAAGCTCACCACGGATATTTCCCTCAAGCTACTCATGTAACCGGCGGTTGGTCCAAGCCTCTTTTCAGCCGTAAGACGAGCGCGGCAGAGCCGCTGATGCTCAGAAATGGTCTGCCCGTAGAAGGCTAATATGTTCGAAGGAGGATCTAATATGCGCTCTTATCCCTGCTTGCGACGCCCTATTCTCGCCCAGTTTTTTTGATCTAGCCTGATCAATCCGCCCGGACCCGGAGCCGGATTCATGTGCTATAGGAAAGAGACCGATGGGCCCGATCTACACTTTCGACGACGTCATCGACATGTTGCGCCGCCGGTCGCGGGCAATCATCATGGTCATTCTGTTGGGCAGCATTGCATCCGTCATCAGCGCCTTGTCAGCGCCCCACGTCTATCAATCATCCGAAGTCATCCAGATCAAACTGCCAAAAGTCTCTAATGATCTTGCCCCCTCGACGGTTGAAGGCTCTCCAATGCGCCGCCTGCTGTTGATCGAGCAGCAGTTGATGGCGCGAGGAAATATCATTGATGTCATCAAAAAACATGACCTGTATAATGATATGCCAGCTTTGCGCATGAGCGACAAAGTCGAGCTCCTGCGAGGCTCGATCACCATCACAGGGGCTGGGTCCACAGGTGAGGGCTATGAGAATGACGGGATCCTCTCTACCTTATCTTTCACTGCCCGGATGAATGATCCTGCCGATGCGCAGGCCGTGGCGCGAGACTTCGCTGACCGTACCCGCAGCCTGTCGATCGCGCAGCGCCGCGAGCAGACCCTTGGAACCTTAGAGTTTCTTCAACGCCAAGAAGAAAACCTGATCCGCGACATTGCCACCCTTGAGGCCGAGCGTGCCGATTTCCAAGCAGCCAACGATCTGGCGTTGGAAGGTAGTCTTCTGTTTCGTCAAAGTGAAATCGGCAACCTAAATGAAGCGATCCTCACATTGGATCGGGAGATTGTTGCCACCCGCCTGGCCCGCACAAGGGTTTCTCCGAACGCGCGGGAGGCCACCATCGCCCGCAGGCAAGCTGAACTCGATGCAACGCTGGAAAACCTCTCGACCCAGCGAGACCAACTGGTGGAGCGACGCGATGCTCTGAACAGCAGCCTGCAAACTTCTCCTGAAGTTGATCGAGAGCTGGCCCGGTTCGAGCGGCGCTTGGAGCAGTTGCAAAATCAGCTGGTGATCACAACCGGGCGCCGCAGTGCAGCAAACGTGGGGGCTTCGCTGGAAATCGATAAACGCAGTGAAGAATTGATTACACTCGAAGCCGCTGAACTGCCGGAATATCCGATTACATCCAGTCGTACGATCATCGCTGCTATCGGCGGGGTGGGAAGCGTAGCTCTGTCTCTTATCGTCGCTTTCGTTTTGGAAATCCGCCATCCAGTTTTGCGCACCGCTCAACAAATAACCCGTGAAACTGGGATCACACCCTTGATCTCTATTCCCGATATCAGCGCGCCTGAGAAAGCAAACGTTTGGAAACAAGCTTGGGAGAAGCGTTCGAAAGCCGGATTGAAGGGGCGTGCGTCTCGCCGAGCACACAAGAAGGCACGGCCTAGCTGATCTTTTGATTTGCGGCCAGGGCTCGCTTGTTAGCCGCTACCTTTACTCCGATAGATGATGCAAGAAAAGTGAATCGAAACGTTCGACCGAAGCGTGGCGAATAAGGCCCTGATACGCGACGTGCCCACCCGGACCTTAACGGTGCGACGTTTCAACTCCTGCCGCACGCTGCGCTCCATCGGGTTGGAGGTGCGCATGCGGCGTCGGTGGTTTTTTGGCAAGGTGAAGACGGTGAGACCCTCAGGGACATTCTCCTCCAGCCATGCAGCAAGTTTCGGCGCTGTATCGCGATACTCGGTGACCAATTCGGCCAAGCTGGTTTCGGCCTTGACGAGGGGGGCCGCGTTCCAGATCTCGCGGAGTTCGGCACCGATGCGTTTGCGACCGGCAAGGTTCGGCGCGTGATGGATGGCATTTTGGGCGAGGTGAATTGACAATCTCTTCATCAGGCTTCCTTCATGCCAAAAGGACGAAGGGTAGCCGGTTACAGATTGCCTCGCAGCAGCACGTCACAGGGGCGGGCGGATAAAATCGGAACGGATGGACGCATAAACCGGAAACGGTGGGCGGATCACCCCGGAATACGCAGTGTGACGATAAGACCGGACAACCGATCTTGCACGTAGTCGCGCAGGGCGGGTTGAGGGTGAGCTTACTCGCTTTTGGCCGCTTAGCTGCACGATCAGCATGCCATTGTGCATTGATCGCACGCACGATATTCGAAGTCTCCGCCACGGGTTGCCGAATTGCGCCTGATCTCTCGAGAGATCGTGCTGGGCGATCTCCTAAGCTTGCGCGCTATGGCGCGGTCACCTGTGCCCCTCGCGCACTCCAAAGCTATTTCCTCACGTTCTGCGAAGGAAAGGCTACGGTTCTTCGATAAGGGCGCCGATGGCGCAAGATGTGTGGGAGGCATTCCATCAGAGCTCCGAAACCATCAGGTTCCAACAGGGGCAGAGACACCGGCATCAACGGCGGCATCCTCACTGGATAGCCCCTCTGTAAAGGCCCGCCAGAACCGGCATAGATTCTCACGTTGCCAGACTGGCGGCCTTCCTGGAGAGTTTAATTTGTCCCGAGTCGAACGTTCGGACCTTCGTTTGCCTGTTTTTGTCATCTACACCTCCATCAAAGGGGTGTTGCGACGACCGGTTGAAACCGCCCAGTATGTGTCAATCCGCTATACCGAACGTCTGGCTGAAGCCGGGATCGAACCCTCGGTGGGCAGTGTAGGTGACAGCTATGACAACGGGCTGGCAGAGACGATCATCGGCCTCTTCAAAGCGGAGGCCATTCACCGGTTGGGGCCGGCCGTGGAAGACCGCAGAGGCGGTCGAGTGGGAAACTCTGAAATGGGTCGATTGGGGATATGTCACGCCGCATGAAGCAGAGGAGATGTTCTATGCAACCTTAAACTCAAATGAAAAAGCAGCCTAACATGCGAACCAAACGCTCTCCGGTAAACCCGGGGCGGTTCTACTTGCCGCTTTGATCTTATCGTGAAGCCCTTTCATTCTCCTTTGACCTCTTCAAAAACCAGCTCAGGCACAACGACCTCCCAGCTCGCGCGTTTAAGCAGGTGATGAAAACGCTCGCCTGCGTCTTCTTTGCGCCAATGTATAATGGCCGCGATCTCGCCGGTGACAAATTTCGTGCCGACCGGTGGCGCGAATGCTTTGGACATCCGCCCGAGGGGCCGCCCTTGAACATCCTCGATCTGCCAGCGATCTCCGATACTAGAGAGCCTGATTGGCGCGCCGACCTGTGCTTGGGCGATTGCACTATGAACAGCATGCCGATCACCTTGGCGCCCTGCGAATGAGAGGTCGACCATCTTCATTTCAGGCGATTGAAAGAAGCGGCGTGGGCCGGGTACTGACGCCAAGTCAGGCACGACCTGCCGCGTGATCACGGAAGGCGACACAGTGGGAAGATATTCATGATTGTCGTTGCTCATAACGATCAAATTACGCCGCGCACGGGTCATAGCGACATAAAACAAGCGCCTCGGCGCGTCTTGATCTTCGTTTCGTGAGGGTCGCTCCCAGCCGCCATCCATGATCACGACATCATCAAATTCGAGGCCTTTGGCGCGGTGCGCGGTCAACAACTTGAGTCCGCGTTGCTCGCCCCATGAATCCTTCGACCATTCGGCAAACCATTCAATAACATCAGGTGTCGGAAGCGCCTTACCGTCAATTTCACGCGCAAGTTGGCCGAGGCCCTCGCCAATTCGGTCGGTCCAACGACTTAAAGGTATTGCGTTCAGCGTTTCGGTGAGATCCCTTACGCCGGCCCTCGCCACACGCCTTTCGCGCAAACTGTCTATAAACATCCGCATCTCGCGGGTGCGCCACAGACCTGGCAGGTTCTCGTTCGCCATTTCGACGGGAATTCCATGCGCCTCCGCGAAGTCGCGGACCGGGAGAAGTCTGCGCCAATCACGCGAGATGATAGCCGCCCCCTTCCAACTCCAATCTGGAATCAGTTTTGAAAGACGGATCATCTCGCTGATTGCCGCAAGGGCCTGAAAATCGTTCCCAGCCGGACAGCCAAGAATTTGGACCCGCCCCTGCGCCACCGGGTCGAGGCTTTCCATGATACCCCCAGCCGGGTCCTTTTGCCGCGATTGATCGACGGCGATCTTATGCCCTGTTTTCATACGTTCCCGAGACCCGTCGATCACCGCATTTGCTGCGCTGATGATGTTTTTCGAAGATCGATAATTGTCCGTCAGAAAAACCGGCTTGGCCGAATAGTCTTGCTCAAATTGCCGAATGTGGCGCACCGAGGCACCGGCAAACGCATAGATATTCTGGTCGTCATCGCCGACAGCGAAGAGGCTGATCCGTTGATCAGGATCATCAATGCTGCGACCGGCCACTGCCGCGATCAAAGCGTATTCCTCGGGGCCTACGTCTTGATATTCATCGACGAGAATCCAGCGGAACCCCTGGATCAAGGTCTCCCGCAGGGCCTCGGCTTCGACCTTGTCCAACCCATCCCCACGCAAGAGACGTGTCGCGTCGGTCAGAAGCGTCCCAAAATCGGGATCATCCTGCCCGGCCCGTCCGACGAAACTTGCGCCCACCAGCCGCATGGCCAAGGCGTGAATGGTCAAGACTGTCACAAAGCGAGCATCGTCGCCGATCAGTCGACGCAAGCGTTCCCGTATCTCGGAGGCAGCGTGGCGATTGTAAGCAAGTATCAAAATGCCGTTTGGATCTTCACGCTTGATCCGAACCAGATAGGCGACGCGATGGACCAGCACACGTGTCTTACCTGAGCCCGGCCCCGCAAGCACAAGCACATTGGTCTGCTCGCGGTCATCACGCACGATCTGCTCTTGTGTCGAATTTCCCAACTCGCTCACGATCTCGGCATAGGACTGGGGCGTGGCCTGCCGCCTGAACTCCGACATCCGCCCCGGCATCCAGGCTTTCATAAAGTCGGCCTGATCGAGAGAGAAATAGTCATGGGCCAAACGCTGAGCGGTACCAATATCATCCATTCCCTTAGCCGCATACGCCGCCATCACGTGGGTCTGGACGGTTTGTTCGCTGTAATGGTCTTCAAGCGGCGCGAAATGTTGGGTGGTGAAGCCACCCCCCTTCGAATTGATGTGCAGCGTCATGGCCGAACGGAACACCGACAGCCCCTTGCCCAGTGTGACGACTTGCTGCTCGTGCAGCCACAACAGCGCCCGATCCATAAGCTTCGACGGATCATTGACAGACGCGCGCAACAGCGCGTCGCTGTTGATCGCCGCAAGGAAATCACCAAGCGTAGTCTCAACGGCGATATCTTTACCTTTTACGCCCGCCTGAACCTTGTCGATCAGGTATGAAACCAACCTTTCCGCGGCCTGTCGGCGAAGTTGGGCGGTCTGCTCGATCACGGACCACGACCGCTGCATTCGAACCAGAAGGCTGCCCTTGGATACCTTGCGCAACCCGATATTGCCCCTGCCGCCATCCATGTCGCGCCCATCCTGCGCAATCCCACGGAGTAGGCCCTCAACGATGTCGGGCCGAACAGAGGCGTGTCCCTCTTCTCGTAAAGCCTGCGCCACCGAGGCCAGATGGCAAGGCCAAGCCTCGTTGATCTCCGCGTCCGGGGCTTGCTCTCGCAGGATCGCAATCAGGTCGGCTTCTAGGCGGGACGCCGCTTCGAACCGTTTCGGTGACGCATTCTCAATACGAACATGGACGAAGATGGTGATGTTCGTATCATCCTTTGCGATCCCCAGAGCTTCAAGATCTGCCAAAGCCTTGCGCACGCCCGACACCGTGAGGCCACTCACGCCGCACAGCTCGTCCGTGGTGATGCCATCTTCCTGCGGCGCGTTGATGATGTGTTGCACAATGGCCGCCAGATCCGTGCGGCGCCGTTCGGTAAGTTCGGCGGCTGCAAGAATTTCGCGGACCTCCTTCATGCTTTTCACCCGCAGCGACGCGGGGAACACCTGCACCCGGTTTTCTTCGCGGTTCAGAAGGTGCGCTTCTTCCAACCAAGAGACCGCAGTCTTCACACGCGTATCGTCGGTATTGCTGTCCCGCTGGAAATCGCGATCTTTTTCTTCGTGAACAATTTCCCCAGGCGTCGCAACGATCTCACCGCCTTTGCCAGTCCGAGAATCAAGGCGTCGCAGCGCCTTTAGGATCGCGGCGATCTCATGCCGTGCAAGGCGCGACCGCGCACTTAAGCTAAACTGCCGATCAACGTCTTTGGTGTCGAACAAGAGAATGCAATTTGCCGGTTCACGATCCCGACCGGCGCGCCCCGCTTCTTGCAGATAATTTTCTAGCGATCCCGGCACGTCGCCGTGAACCACCAAACGGATGTCCGGCTTATCCACCCCCATGCCAAAAGCATTGGTGGCGGCAATCACGCGCAGATTGCCCACGCGAAAGTTCTCTTGAATTTCTTGTTTGTCCTCAGCGCTCAGGCCTGCATGATATCGCTCAGCTGCAATGCCCTGTTGCTTTAGAAACTCTGCCACACGCTCTGTGGCGCTTCGAGTCGCGCAATAGACCACTGCACCTGAGGCTCCCTCGCGCGGAAGTTTGGACTCGATCGTATCGAGGATATCCGCCATCTTGGTTGCCCGCTGGGTTGGCAGCACCGCGAAGCTCAGATTTGAACGAGAGGCGCCACCGTCTATCAACGTCAATTCAGCGCCCAATCGCTCCTCGAAATGACTGCAAATATCCTCTACCACGTCTGGTTTTGCTGTCGCAGTCAAACAAAGCACAGGAGCCGGTTCGTCGCCGGAGCTTTCCTTAATAAAGCGCGAAACGTAACGATAGTCAGGCCGGAAATCGTGCCCCCATTTAGACACGCAATGCGCCTCGTCCAGCACCCACAGGCCCACCTCGCGCTGCGACAGAACCGACCGAACCGTTGTGCTGCGCAATTGTTCGGGCGAAATGAGCAAGATGGCAGCGTCACCAAGCCGCACCTTATCGAGCGCAGCCTGACGCTCCGGCAACGACAAAAGGCCATTGATGGTGACCGCCGAAGAAATTCCTGCCCGTACCAAACCCTGGACCTGGTCTGCCATCAGGGCCACAAGCGGCGATATGACCACTGTCAAAGCCCCGGTCTTGTCGAACCGAGACAGCGCGGGGATCTGATAACAGATGGATTTGCCCGTGCCCGTCGGCAATATGCCCAACAGATGGTCGCCCTCCATAGCCGTGGCAACGATTTTTTCCTGAAGGGGACGTCCGTTTTCATCAGCTGGTTCAGGACGGAAACTTGCAAAGCCAAACCATCGTTCGAGGGCCCGGGTGGGATCATTATGCTCTGCGCAATAGGCACAGTGCGGATCACGACAATTCGTGTCTCTCAAGTCTCTGACGAGCCGTGCTGCGTCGCGGAATTGCGCCCGCACCCAAGGCGGCATAACAGAATCCCCACCCGCGACCGAAATCCAAGCAAGGGCATATGCCATCGGCCAGCCCAGCCCAGTGTCCGAGAGCCGGTCGAGCACAGCGTCCACCTGCGCACCGCATGCTGCCTCTTGCAACAACATCTGAATAGCTCTGTGCGCTTCCGCCTCAGTAGGGATGGATGCTCCGCGCAGATCGCTGAACAATCGATCGAACCCGCTGCTACCAGGACCCCGACAGCAAAGCCAATGATAGGCTATCATCGTCTCTGGCGACGACGCGTTCAGCGATACGAAGGCCTCAATTTGGTTGCGTAAGACCGCAAACACAAGACGCGCATCGAACTCAGGGTCGTTGACGTGTCCACTTTGAAGCCGCCCATCGTGGTAGTGTTTGACCAGCTTGTGATAAGGGTTGTTCGGGAAAGCCAAGGGGTTAAGCCATAGGGTATCGATCGGGCCTTCCGCGTACTTCGCAAAGCGCGGCGACACCGCCATAAGATGCGGCAGGTCGTGGCGCAGAATATTATGGCCAATGACACGCGCGAAACCCGCGCAGTATAAGTCAAGCTTTTTAAGCGCGGCCTTCAAATCACCTTTCCGATGGACAATCCCCTCTCCTCCACCTTCCGGCACGGCAGCGAAGGCGAATATTCGGGCTCCTTTAGGATCGACCTCCAAGTCAATCGACAAGCAGTGCGACAAGATCTCGAAAGGGTCCTGCGGCGTGTGAATACCGATATCGCCCCCCGCATCAGCCTTTGATGCCTCAGGCCGCTGTGGCCGAGCACGGGCAAAGGCTTTCGATATACCTCGTGAAATTAAATTTTTCATACTCGCAAGTTAGTGCTACTTTTAAGGAGCGGAACCATCGGAAGACATTTGACCAGAGATGTTCACACGATGCTATGTCATAATTCCTAGGTGTGGCCAGTTGCTCTTAACTTCGGACATGGTGTCATGAGAATTTCCAGACCACCGGTTGCACAATCGCTTTCCACTACTCACCTCAAAGAAAACCCTCATCGCTGAAGGTACTTTTAGCTACTGTTTTCCAGCTTTGAACGCCCTATGGAAAAAGGGCTGCTTCGATTTCTCGAAGCAGCCCTACCGATTGTCTACCGGTTTCTTCCATTGCCATTTTCGATGGCTATTTAGGTAAACTCTACCACCATTATTTCAATCCACGTGCCCGAAGGCACGAAAGTTCGTCGTTCAAGCGCATTTTAATCCACGTGCCCGAAGTCACGAATTTGACCTTCACAACCTGTTGCCGCTCCAGTCGATAAGAAACTACGTCTTAGGATCTCACGCTTCAAGAGCCGCCACGATTTTTTTTAGAAAACTGCTCTGAGCCGCTCGAAGATGCGCCCCGACGGTAGGTTAGTCTATCAGCTGGCGACCAGAGGTGTTTGGAACCAAGGCAGAGGCGTCGTTCTGATCATGGCGCACCACTCCCTTGACACCCGATGTGCCAAAAGTGGACTGCATGGCCTTGACGGGGCGCCTACCAAAAAGATGAGCGCCAAGGGAAATCGTCCCCGGTCTGACAATCCTCAGCCCCCCCCCCACCGACCCGCAACAGCACGCCCCTCAGCGTGCAATGCGCATTGCGTCCCGCTCTGTTCCCCTAGCGATCTGATCGCGATACCAGTTGGGCTGCCGCCCCTTACCGGTCCATGTCTGTCTGGTATTTTCCGGGTTGGCAAAAACCGGCTTTGAAGGCTTTCTTGCCGTCTTTTTCTTCTGTTTCGGTTTTGCACCTTCCGCTTCAGATATGTCGTCCAAAGAGAACCCATACTCAGCAACAGCTCGAGCAGCTGCTTTTTTCGCTTCTCGATGATCTCGCGCCGTAGCCGCGGCCAAAGCCTTTTTTACGTCTTTCAAGAGCTTTTCCAGCTCCTTGCGTGACATTGTTTTCAGTTCATCTTTTGCAAACATGTAAGTTTCCCCATTTTCGGTGTGCTGGCGCGATCAGTCAGAGCGCTTGTCAAACATTCTATCCAACCCAGCAACACCGTGTAATGATAAAGGCTTAGAGCGCCCATAACATCTTGTGGTTGTGAATTACCTAAACGCCAAAGAGATGACTAATATCAATATGTAGCTTGGGCGTATCTTAGAGGCGGTATTATTCTGCTCTATAAGGGCCATAGTAGATATATATTGACTTGGAAAATGAGACAGATGACTCTGATATTTACAGCTCACCTTGGTCGAAGGAGTCTTTTTTATGTTCCGCCAGAATGCATGGCTTGCTCGTATTTTCCTAGCCGCTTTGCCAGTCAGCGCTATGGCTGACCCTTTGCCGCCGGGCGCCAGAACCCCCGCGCCTCAGCAAATCATGGCCGCCTATATGGGAAAAACGGCGATATGGACGGAAAATTGCGAAGGGGGCATCTATTTTGGCCCCAATAATCAAGCGCGGGCTTGGTGCGCTCAAAACAACACAAGCTTAGGGGCGGGAAAGTGGAGCGTCGATGCCTATGGACGCATGTGTCACGAACTCACATGGTACTGGCCGAACAACGGGCGAGCGGGCCGCTCCGCCGGCGAAAGCAGCTGTATTCAGCATGTCGTAGACCGCTTTGACCGTGTTTGGCGCAACTATCCTGGGCAAACCGATTGGTGGCCTGTCAAAGGCGATCCGAACTTGGTCCGCGGCTATACGTTCAGAGACGAGATCAGTGCAACGCAGAGAAAGCTCGGCATATGAAGCTCTCTCGTATACTTCGGGTCAAATGCCAACTTGGATAAGATGACCCGGCAAAAAGCTGATGACCCTGCTGGCATCATGCAAGCTTCCATTCCTTCAAAGCGTCCATATCGAAAATTGGGCATGAGGCACGGATTTTCATCCGCCCTTATGCGCGTGGAAAACGCTTGGGGGGGGAAAGACCGCGCATTAGAATGATCTGATTGAAGCTAATATATGAACGGCTACAGCCGAAGCTGTAGCCGTTACTGGGACGGCCAAGGGCTGTAGGATCCAAGGCCGCGTTTCAAAATGTTCGGCGGCAGGGAACTTGTCAATGATTCTCCATCTTCCGCGAATCAACTTGGCTGGCGCCTCTCTCCTTCATCACCAGTCCACTCCAAAGTGAGCCAACGTTTTCCGAGAAGAAACAGTAGCACAATCTTAGATTGCAAATTGGGCCTAAATTGTGCAATTGGGTGACTTGTTCCTGCCTCAATTTATACTGGTAGCTGCATAGATGTTGCGGCTACGCGGGCCATTCGGTCCGGAACCCCCAGTCGCCTACCAGTGATATTTGAGTGATCCATCCAGGCCCGACGGCCCCATTCCAACAGGAGCGGGATCAGCTCCTTAGGCAGGTCGCTCCTCATTGGAAGGCTTCATTCGGTTCTTTGCCTCACGCGCTTCTATGCGGGGGAGCGGAAGATGCGAATGTTCAAATCAAGCCATTGGAAAGAACCAGCCAAGAAGAGCGCAAAGAGGCAGCGTGGATACCATGAGCCTCGCATCAACCGAGGTCTGGCTGACCGCGTTTTTCTGGATCCCAGCCGCAAGAGAAAATCTCGCGTTCTCCTATCCGCCAGCACAGTTGCGATTGGGGTAGTTGCTTGGCTGATGCTCTTTGCCATGACCGTGGGCTCGGATGGGGGGCTGGAAGCCGCTTTGCCCGAACCCATCGGCGCGTTGAAAGGACGCACCACGGCATCAGACCCCCGTGCCTTTTCCTTGCGCCAAACAGATCAGAACCCCAATCTTGCGCCGATCGATCTTCACGCTCAGCAGGAAGCGCAGAAGTACCAGTGCTCTACAACTGGTAAGGAAGAAGGGTCACCTTCAGCGCCCAATCAAACGCAGAAAGTATTTGCAGTTGTACCTGCCGACCTTCCTTGGGCAGCCAAGTCCCTCGACGAAAGCTGTGGTACTCTCCATGTGGTTCTGCCCACATGGTTTCATCTGACAACCACAAAGGGCAGGGTCGAAGTGCGCGGCGTCACTGAAGAAACCCGCGATTCTCTGTGGGAATATGCGGCTCAGAACCCGTCCCTGAAAGTGATGCCCATACTTCAGATCGATCCGGCGACTTCGCGGCTTCTGACCACTGAGGGTGGACCTGAGACGGTCACAACAGCGCTTGGGAATTTTTTCAGCCTACAGCCAGCAGAAAACCCTGTGGAGGGTTTCTGCCTAGATGCAAGGCCGCTTACCTCTCTGCGAGAGAATGTATTCAGCACGCTCAGCCGCCAAGTCACCACAGACTTGAACGAACGAGAGCTGGCATCCTGCGTGAAGCTGCCCAGTAGTGCGTCCGATAGCCTGCTGGTCATTGCCAACCGCTTTTTTGATACCGTGATCGTTAATGGCTATCAGGAGTATTGGCTCGGATCTGCGCCCCAGCCCCTTGCCGACAAACATTGGTTTGATCGCCATATCGCATCGCTTCAAAGACACGTCGCGCCCGGCAAGCTTGTTATTGAGCTTGGCACGCATGCTGTCGATTGGATCTCTGGGCGCCCGCGCCCAGAGATCCAATCCTTCGCCAAGATAATGACTGCGCTTGCTGATCAAGAGAAGCAGCCGGAGTTTGCCGCTGCAGTAGGTAATACGCGCGCGAGCTATGTAGACGGCCAAGGCCGCCAGCACCGGACGTGGATGCTGGAGGCCGCTTCTGCGCATAACCAAATTCTGAACTTGCAGGACCGTGGGGTAACCGCATTTGGTCTTAGCGGGCTAGGCTATGAAGATCCGGGAATATGGGCGGTCATCGACCAAACCACACGAGGGCGCGGCCTTGAGCGCGAGAGCCTCCAAAATATCGTTTTGTCGAACTACGTGGAGCTTCTGGGGGACGGGCCCTTTGTGGCACCGGTCTCGATGCCCCAAGTGGGAAAGCGCCTGATAGAATTCACCGATACCGGCAAGATTTCGGCGGTCTCCTATGAGGCGCTTCCGCGAGCCAGTATCGTTCAACTCTATGGGGGAGGGGCGCCCAACCAAGTTGTTCTGACTTTTGATGATGGGCCGCATCCAAAGCATACACCCGCCGCCCTGGACATTTTGAAAGAGACCCAGACGCCGGGATCTTTCTTCGTTCTGGGCAACAGCGCAGTAGCTGCGCCGGATTTGGTTACGCGCATTCTGACAGAGGGGCATGAACTGGGCTCTCACACTTACTCACACCCGAACATGGGAAAGGTCTCGGCAGCCCGCGCGAAGGTAGAGATCAACTCTACACAGCTGCTGCTCAACGGCATAACAGGCAAAAACATGCGGCTTTACCGTGAGCCTTACATGCGCAGCGGAGGGCCGATAACCTCCAAAGAAGTCGCTTCTCTCATGCCTTTGGAGAAAGCAGGATACATTATCGCGGGCATGGATATCGTCCCCCGCGATTGGATCACGCAAACTGCCGATGAGCTTGCCGATGAGATCATCCGACAGGTGGAGATCAATGCCGGCGGTGTTGTTCTGTTGCATGACGGAGGAGGGGACCAAAGCCAGACCGTGGCGGCCCTACCGCGGGTGATCTCCGAACTCCGCGAACAGGGATATACATTCACCACTTTGGGAGAGCTCTTGGGTGCGCCGCCGGACCTGCTCATGCCCGAAGGGAGTCGCGTAACATCGACCTTCGGCAACATGTCTTTTCTGGCGATCGGAAGCAGTTGGTCTCTTCTAAAAATCGCGTTCTGGTCTGTCTTCGCCATCGGGATTTTCCGCTCGGTGGGTCTTTTGCTGCTGGCCACAAAGCGCAAACGCCATGTTACGTCTCCGACAAAAGACACGCCTTCCGTCACGATTGTCATACCTGCATACAACGAAGGGAAGGTCATCGAAAAATGTATCCGGGAGGCCCTCTACTCCGACTACCCCGACTTCGACATTATCGTTGTAGATGATGGTTCGACCGACAACACTTACGAGAAGGCGATCAGTTTCGCGCATCATCCGCTCGTGACCGTTCTGAGACAGCCCAATCGGGGCAAAGCCGCCGCGCTCAACGCAGCACTCAATGAATCCCAATGCGAGGTTTTGATCTGCATTGACGCGGATTCACAGATCGCACCTGATGCCGTCGGGCTGTTGGCAACCCATTTCGATGACCCTCAAGTGGGCGCTGTGGCCGGACGGGTCGTGGTCGGCAACCGCGGCAATCTCCTCACGCGCCTGCAGGCACTGGAGTATATCACGGCGCAAGCTGTCGAGCGCCGCGCCAAGGAATATCTCAATGCCATCACGGTTGTGCCCGGAGCGATTGGTGCATGGCGCGCCACGGCACTTATGGAAGCTGGCATTTTTTCTACCGAAACGCTGACCGAAGATGCCGATATGACAATGGCAATGCTGCGATCAGATTATCAGGTCATTTATGAAGACCGCGCTGTGGCCCTTACGGAAGCCCCCACACCCCTCAGGGCTTTGATGACCCAACGTCTGCGTTGGTCCCTGGGCATGATGCAGGCGGGTTGGAAACACCTAGGTGCCATAGGAGAACGCCGCAGCTTGGGTCTCGTGGCGCTTCCGGATTTGGCGATCTTCGGCTACCTGATGCCCTTCATCGCACCTCTGGCAGACCTGTTTCTCATACTTCTCCTTGTAGAGTTTTTCATGACCTTTGGAGCCACAGAACAGGATTACGCAGATCTTCTGACCAACCCATTGCTGATTGCATATCTTGCTTTGCCAGCGCTGGAAATTTTGAGCGCCGTTATCGCGTTTCGGTTCGACCCCAAGGAAGACCGAAGCTTGCTGCTTTTGCTCCCCTTGCAACGCGTTTATTATCGTCAGGTTCTCTATATTTGCGTGATCCAAGCCGTCTGGCGGGCGGCAACAGGATCCTTGGCCTCTTGGGGCCGCATGACCCGTGTGGGATACAGATTTGAGCAGGCGAAGCTGACGTGATCGCGCGACGAACATTCCTCAAGTGGGGCACAGCCGCTCCCATCGCTTTGGCTTTCCCAACAACTGGAGTCGCATCCAGTACGACGGTTCAAAATACACTTGTCGTGCTAGATGACCTGTCCCCGGGCACTGATCTCGCCCGAACCGCCATTGTTCTCGACGCACTGATGCGCAAAGGCCTGCCAGTGACCTGTGTGGTCGATCCGACACTTTTGGGGCAGAGCGCGCTGGAGACCGCCAACAGCACGCTATCAGCCGCGCTTCGGGGGCACCTTGAACGCACTCCTGGTCTGATCGAAGTTGTACCGCTTGTCCCAAACCTTGGACGCATGACGCCGTATTTTCAGGCCCGTGCAGCCTATGAGGCGGGGCGCTCGTTGCAGGAGGCTCTAGGTGGTAGCCTAGCAGGGGAACCCTTTGGGGCGGCTAGTCAAACCATTGCCTGCAACCTGGTCGATAGCCCCCTTGCGCCATCGGGCGTGCGGGCGGCGGGCATCCGAAATGTCCTAATGCGCCCTCCCAGGAGCACGGAGGTCAGACCTGAGGCTTGGAAAGACGGCGTGGCCAGAATGGTGGGCGGCCAAAGAGTGCAGCTACAGCAGGCGTCTAACCTCTACAGTCTTTCTCAGCCTCAATCTGTGGAACGCGTATACTATTTGTCTGCACGGGACTTCTCGGCAATTCCCATGGCGGCCCTTGAGGCGGCCGCCACAGCATTCGCATCACAAGCGCTCAGCCAAACGGGAGATCACTGGGTCAGCCCAATCCTTGCCTCCGACATCCAGTTCCGCGACGCCTACGCCTACCGACGAAACGTCGGGCTGCATTTTGTCCTGCCCCAAAATATCCGCGACCCAGACCGCAAAGTCCTAGCGACCTTTCGACAAGAGCTCATGGCTGAAGGAAAGCCCTCGAGCTTTGGCTTTGAGACCTCTTCAAGTCCTGCCGCCGGCTACTGGATCACTTTGCAAGAAACCTCCTCTTCAAGCGACCCTATCGACATCTTCAGACATACGCAGAAAACACCACCCACTCCCCCAAGCTCCGCTCCTGAGGGGGGCTACGGGATTGGCATAAAACTTGGGACCGCTCGTGAAGCCGGATTGACTGCGCAGAACATCCTGAACTTACCAGCAATCCCCATCCAAGATGCCCGCGACCTAAGAACCCCCTTAGGAGCAGCGGCCGGTACAGGGGACTGCGTTCTCGTCATTTCAGCAGATCTTGTGCAAAACCGAGCCCATCGGATTGCGCTGAAAAATGCCCTTGGTGAGATTGAGACGGATGGGATCTCCAATTTTGTGGCGCTTCCGGCCTATGTCAGGCGTATCGTGCCAACCGGCCCTTACATCACCCATCACCGCAGAACCCAGTCCTTCAATCTGCAAGTCACTGAAGCTTCGGGACAGCGAAGTGAGGAAGCACGCGCACAATTGCTGGCGGATGCCAAGGTGGCCTGGTCTTATTTCGAGAAATGGACCAACCCCCAAACTGGTCTTTGCCCTGCCACAGCGAGTTTTGCCCCTGGTCAGCGCAGGCTCCATGAGGCGGTCACGATGTGGGATGTAGGAAGCCACATCTTCGCGTTGATGGCTGCCGTCGACTTGGGCCTGATCACGCCCAAGAAGTTCCAAAGATCTATCAGGCGTATCCTGCCCAATCTGGCGGGGCGCCGCTCCCAAGGCCGACTTTTACCCCAAGGCTGGATCGCCACAGATAAGATCAAATGGGGAAATCGCAACTTTGATGGCTGTGATGCAGGCCGTCTCTTATCCGCTTTGTACAACCTCGAGATCCATCCCCTAGTGAAGGATCGCGCAGCATCGACGGTGGAGAGATGGGACCTACGGGACATCGTAAAAGATGGCATTGTCTACTCCGTCGAAAACGGCCAATTGGAAACCACCTTCCGATCACATTGCGCGCATTATGCCGCTTGGGCGTTTCGAACCTGGGGCATCGAAGTAAAATCACCCTATGAGGTTTTTCAGGGCCGAAGCCCCTCCGATGGTCAGATGGCACTGCTCGAAGTTTGTGGGCATATTGGCCCCCTTGGCGCGGAGCCCCTTCTAACGGAAGCGCTTGAGTTCGGTATGTCGCCGGAGTCGGCTTATCTCGCGGATGTGCTCTTTGCCGCTCAGCTCGACGAGTATAGAGAAACCGGACGGATGATCGCTGTGTCTGAGACACCGATCAACAGTGACCCCTGGTTTGTCTATCAAGGTCTTCAATTCGATGTCGCCGAAAGGGTTTGGGCCACCGACACCGTAGCCGGTTTGGATGCACATCGAACCGAAGAATTTCGAGAAGAGCACCTTTCGATCAGCTCTAAAGCAGCCTATCTGTGGGCATCTTACAGGGACCACCCATTCTGCGACAAGTTGCTATCCTTGGTGCGCGATAAGTCCAAAACGCCTTATGGCTTTGCTTCCAGCATCAATCAAAGAACAGGGGCTGCCAGCAAGACATATAGCGATATCAACACCAATGCCATCATCCTTCAATCCATCGCAGCGATGCTGAAGGCCGAGGCCTGACCCGAACACCGAAACAAAACTGCTGCAAGCTGAACCATCAAAATTCGCATACTGTGTTCCTTCAGCGGCCTGCTGAACAGTGTCCGACTGTCCCGCACGGATCTCGCTTCGCTATGCGAAGGCTCCGCTTAGCCTGCGCCACCCGCGGAGTGACGCCAACTGTTGGGACACTGCTCACAATATTACGCCACACATTAAAGGTTGAGAGCAGGTCGACATCAAGACTATAGCCCGCAAAAGCAAAAATCGTTGGAAGGGCATGACGCCGAGCGCGCCTCTAGGCCATCTCAAGGCCAAACACGACGCCAGCGGGGCAGGCCATCCTGCCGCACCTGTTTGGAAGTTTCTGTCGAGGTCCTTCGGGAAAAAGGCCTAATACTGCTTATGGAGCCCCATCATGGATCGTCGTTTGGACATTCAAGGCCTACGTGGCATTGCCGTAATTGCGGTGATCTTGTTCCACTTCGATATTCCGCCCATCTCAGGTGGCTTCATTGGGGTTGATATTTTCTTTGTGATCAGCGGTTACCTGATGACCGGGATCATTTTAGGTCAAATACAAGACGGTAGATTCGCCTATAGGGATTTCTGCATTCGGCGCATCAAGCGGTTGTTTCCGGCGCTTTTTGCCACAGCTGTCGGAGTGTTCCTTGCCGGGCTTACTCTATTCGCAGCGTTTGATTTTGAGCGGCTTTCAGCGGTGAGCATCCTTGCCCCCTTGGGGCTTTCAAACTTCTATTTTTGGGCTGAAGCAGGATATTTTGACGCGGACGCCATTCGCAAGCCGTTGCTGCACACATGGTCTTTAGCTGTAGAGATCCAGTTTTACCTGATCTGGCCTGTCTTGATGGTGTTGGGGGCGCGCCTTGGCCGTCTGGGTCCCGTTCTTTTGATTGTCGCGGTTGCCATATTGTCGTGCTTTGCAAGTCTTTGGTTCATGGGTGTCTCCCCGGTATCGGCGTTCTTCCTGATGCCGCTGCGCGGGTATGAATTCTGCTTAGGGGGCATGGCCTTTCTGGGGCAACCCTATGTGCCCAGATCAGCTTTGCTCAAGCACAGCTTATACGCGCTAGCCTTGGCGGTGGTGGTGGTCTGCTTTGTTGCCTATAATAAGCTGACGCCTTTCCCTGGCGTTGCTGCCTTGCCCGTTGTGCTGGCAACAGGGGTATTGCTCTGGGTAGGTACCGCGTCTTTTCTGTCTAAGGCCGTTTCCAACCGGGTGCTCTGTGCCTTGGGCGATGTCAGTTATTCTGCATATCTGGTGCATTGGCCGATTGTTGTCTTTGGTTTTTACATTCTTCAACGCCCGCCTGAACCTGCGGAAACGGCAGGATTACTGGCACTGGTCGCTCTTGGGACCGCCGCGCTATTCTTCATCGTAGAACAACCTTTGCGACGCGGTACACATGTCTTTTTGACCGCATGGCGGGCTTCAATTGCGGTGGTTATGGTCGCCTTTGCTCTGCCTTTGCATGCCTGGGGCACCGGTGGGTGGCCCGGACGCGGGCCTGATGCACTCTATTCGTTGAATACACTGGACATGGAAGCTATGGAGAAATTCTTGTGGCCGTATTTCCTAAATTTACAACGCCAACAGGACTATGCGGATGATCCACAGAACATACGGCCTAACGTGTTGATAATCGGAGACTCCCAAGCCGCCGATTACGTAAATGTTCTGGCCGCGCTGGATGCTGAAAAGACCGTTGACCTGATTACACGTTCTGTTTGGACCACTTGCAACATCCCATATCTGGCAGGGGGTATGTTGAAGACCTTCCTGGAGGAGGATAATCCTTATTCAATCAAAGACCCCAATTTGCTAACAAAGTGCCCCGAGATGATGGATCTTGCCACGTCCGGCCCTGCATTTGAGAAGGCGGATGCGATTGTGTTGGCCTTTGCATGGCGTGATGTATCACTAGCGGTGATGTCTGCCTCGTTTCAACAGTTGGCCGCCCGCACCGATGCGCAGATTTACGCGGTCAGCAACAAGACGTTCAAGCGTAGCCCCGTGCAACTCGCAAACCAGTTGGGCACTACCCAAGGCTTGAGTGGTTATGCCTATAAGAATATCCGTTCGTGGACACCGCCAACCAATGCTGTGATCGCTGCAGAACCTGAAGTCGAGATGATTGATATTCTGTCTATGCTTTGCGCTCAAAATGCGTGTCATATGCTGAACGATAAGGGCCGCCCCTTGCTCTGGGACGAGACCCACTTCACACAATGGGGTGTAGAGTTTGTGGCCGACAAAGGCGGGCAGGCCGGATTGATGCCATTTGTGAAGTAAGGGTTCTATTCTTCTCATGTCCCGTGCATATCGGTGACGCCGCCTGTAATCCCCACCTCCACACCCGCCGGAAACGGAATCATCGCCAATCCACCACTACCCGAAACCGGGCAAGCTCTCCGGCATCAAATGTGGTTGGCGAGACGACGCACTGTCCGTTCGGAAGGGCCGCCTCAACCCGACAGTCCGGAAGCAGTCTGGCCTTGATCGGATTAGCCTGCGATGTGAAAGGTTCCTTCGTCACTTGCCGTTACTATACTGCCGCCAAGTAGTCAGTAGTGACCCGGAAACACCATGCCGCCGCGCCATGGCTATCACTTGACGGTGGGCATTAAGCTTTCCTTCACATTGCACAGTTTGCACCATCGGGCCAATGCCGGCGACGACCAGTATCGGCGGCAGAAGTGACTTCGCCTTGAGGGGGGCTTATGTAGTCGGACGGACCATCGAATCGAGGCTGAAGGCAATCGCCGGATGTTGGCGAGACACTCACTCTTTTGGCATTTGAAATTGAGCGCCCTCGAACGGGTCTTTGTCCGAAAGCACCCTCATAACGAGAGCCAGATCATCTTGAAGTGCCATGGATCAACCTACAGGTGCGCACCGCCTTATTTATGCCTCGAAATCACCAAGCTTCCAGCCGCTCTAGCCGTATTCAGGCCATAGACGGAAAGTATCAATAGCTTCAGACGGTCATAACGAAAGGAATAGGCCAATGAAGTTTGCTCTAAAACTAAAGCGGTTTGCCCGCGACGAAGACGGTGCGGTTACAGTTGATTGGGTTGTGCTGACAGCCGCAGTGGTCGGCCTGGCAGTTGCAGTATTTTCCTCCATCGACACCTCTGCTACAGCGTTGAAAGAACAAATCGTATCGGACCTCAATAGTGTGAAAAAAGATACTAAGTAGGTCTTGTACTACTCTCGTAAGGATCAGGGCATGTTTCTCTCATACTAGGACGCAATTCCCTCCAAGGAGCGTCCCGTGCCCTGAAAGGCTACGCTATTCGGTTAGCGTAGCCTTTTTACGTTTAGTACGGGGTGTAGCAGAGCAGATCGCGAGCGGGATGGCCTCATGCTGGCGGCCTAAAGCGTTGTGGGGAGCTATCTGCGTAAGTATTCGGCGTGGTCAGCGGCATGGCACCGGTACATTTCGATGGGTTCTCGCAAGTTTTCGATGCCGAGTAGAGTGAATACAATGTTATTTTCGTTGTCGGGACTTTGAGGCCATCCTTAAATCCATGTGGTCTGGGCGCGATGGGGCCTCCGCTTTGGATCTTGCTCTACCTCCAAGAGGTTCTTCCAGCATCCACGAAGATCCTTGAAAGTTGTCACTCAGCACGCAAGGGATCCAAGATGCTATTGGCAGTAGTTGTCAAAGCGGGAACAATTTTTGTGGCTATCTGGTCTGGCTGCCAATTGAGTCTCGAAACCGAACACTGGACCGCAGCTACTGCGTATCCAGCTTGGTTGCGTATCGGGGCCGCAATACTGATTTCATTTACCATAGCTTGATCATAGGTAATCGAATATCCATCGCGGGCAGCCGAAGCGACGTCTTCAGCGATCCGGGTACGATCCAGGATCGTGGCCGGAGTGGCTGCGCGTAAAGGCCAATCTTGCAGAGCGCTGTCACGAGCATCTTTCTCCCACGTAGCCAACATCGCTCGGCCAGACGCTGTCCCGAGCGCGGGCAGCTTACTTCCAGCAATAGTTGCAGGAAATCTGGACTTCGTCGTCGGCAGGCGAAATACGTAAATAACATGAGCCTGCGTTAGGCGAGCCAGATTGACCGTTTCGCCTAATTCTCTCGACAAATCGATAAGTTTAGGCATTGCCAGAGCGACAAGGGGATCAGACCAGTAATAGGCGTTTGCGAGCTCAAGCCAGGCGAGGGACGGTCTAAAGCGTCGGCTTAACTCATCCTTATACAAAAAGCCCTCAAGGTAGAGTGTGTTTGCCAATCGCTGGACAGAGTTCTTATCGAGACCAGTTTTACGGACAAGTTCACTAAGCGCCAATTCAGTTTCACTCGAATCGAACGCGCGCAAGATCTTGAGGCCCTTAGCGAGAGACCCAACGAAGAGTGAGCTTGGGGGGTTGGGCATGCGCATTCCTAACATTTACGAACCAAGCAGTCGAAAGACTGTTCTTGACAGAAAAGAACAAGCATGGTTGCTTAAAGTTAAATACATTGTATCGAAGTTTAATACGATCGACAAGGCATGAGATTGAGGCTCTGCAAATGGTGTTTGTCCGTTACCGCCAAATGAGCGCACCGCATCTTTGTCGATCTAAAGAGCTAAAACGAAGGAGTACAATAAATGAATAAGCTGTCTTGCTTTCCCTTGACGTTAGCGATGTGCGCCGGCTTCACCCATATGGCCTATGCCGAAAAAGCTACGGACACTCTGAATGTCTCAATTGCTAAGTCTTTGGAAAGCCTAGACAGTTACTACAGCAACTCTCGCGAAGGCATGGTCATGAGCCGCGCGATTTGGGACAATCTGTTGTACCGCGATCCAGTCACAAACGAGTATACAGGAAACCTTGCGACAGACTGGCGGTGGATCGATGAAAAAACACTAGAGATCGACCTCCGTGAGGGCGTTGTGTTCCACAATGGTGAGACATTCGACGCCGACGATGTCGTGTTTACGATCAATTACGTTACGAACCCTGAAAACGGTGTTTTGTCGCAAAGCAACGTGAACTGGATGGAGGGCGCGGAGAAACTTGATCAGTATACTGTACGTATCAATCTAAACAAAACCTTCCCCGCGGCCCTTGAGTATCTTTCCGGCGCAGTCGCCATCTACCCAAATGAGTATTATTCACGAGTTGGCTCTGAGGGGATGAATGCCGAGCCCGTAGGAACCGGGCCATACCGAGTAAAAATGTCGGACCCAGGAAAAAGGTTTGTACTGGAGGCCTTCGAAGAACGCTTTGAAAGTCCAAAAAGAAACGCTCAGATCCAGACAATAGACGTTAGGGTGATACCTGATGTGAACGGCCAGCTTGCCGAGTTGTTTACAGGAAAACTCGATCTTGCGTGGCAGATCCCCACCGATATGGCAGAGCAGATGTCTGGTCGAGATGGGTTCGTGGTGAAAAATGAAAGCACTATGAGAGTAGCCTATCTTCCCATGGATGCAGCTGGGAGAACAGGTGCTGATAACCCGTTTACAAAGCTCAAGGTGCGCCAGGCCGTAAATCACGCCATCGACAGGCAAGCAATTGTGGATAATTTACTTAAGGGCGAATCCAAAGTCATTTGGACAGCCTGCTTCCCGAGCCAGTTCGGCTGCACAGAGGATGTAAAAACCTACCCCTACGACCCAGACAAAGCCAAGGAGCTGCTGGCCGAAGCGGGCTATCCGGACGGTTTTACTACAGACTTCTACGCTTATCGCGACCGTGAATATGCTGAAGCGATAACCAGTTATTTGAATGCTGTGGGTATCAAGACGAATTTCCGAATGCTGCAGTACTCCGCCCTTAGGGATTTGAATAGTTCGGGAGAGGTTCCGATCGGCTCGCTTACGTGGGGTTCGTCATCAATCAATGACGCCTCTGCGATGGTGAGCCATTTCTTCAAGCATGGAGGGCAAGATGATGCACGAGATGGTGCTGTTCTAGCCGCTTTGGAAGTCGCAGACAGTTCAACAGACCCCGCAGAACGCGAAAAGAATTATACAGAAGCGCTCAAGATTATTGCGGAGAAAGCCTACTGGGCTCCGCTATTCTCGTACAATACGAACTATATCATGACAGAAGAAGTTTCATACACACCGACGCCTGACGAAGTCTTGCGCTTCAACGAGGTTAGCTGGAATTAATTCATCTTTGCGCCTTAAGGAGATACCTGTCTCCTTAAGGCATTAATATCACTGCATGACCAAGGTTTTCATGTTTGATCAACGGCCTGATACGCATGCGGCAATCTTATATGATCCCTGATCAAGAAATAAGAAAATAAACCGACTATTGAGGTATCGATGTCTTCTTCCCTTACTATAGATAGTGCAGAGATTCGACTGATTGAGCTACCACTGCTCAATCCGTTCACGATCTCAAGCGGAACAATGTATAATAAAGTTTTTCCGTTACTTACACTACGCAGTGGCCATCTCGAAGGCTACGGTGAAGGGGTCATGGACCTTCTTCCGAATTATTTGGAAGACACTATCCCCGGCGCTTTAGATTTGGCTGAGAAAGCAATTCTTCCGAAAGCTATGGGAAAGAGCTTCGACAATCCAGCAATGTTTGCGGAGATGCTAGAACCCTGGCGCGGGCATTGGATGACAAAAGCCATGTTCGAAACGGCTTTTTGGGATCTTTGGGCGAAATCCCTGCAGCTACCTTTGAGCACACTTCTAGGAGGGCTCAGGCGGTCTGTGCCAGTGGGAGTGTCTCTTGGGATTGATGAAATCAATGCGACTGTTGAAAAGGCGAAAGCGCATGTCGCTCAAGGGTATCAGCGTATCAAACTAAAAATTAAGCCGGGCCATGACTTGGGTCTCGTTCGTGCTGTAAGGAAAGCGCTACCCGATACCCCCCTGACGGTTGACGCAAATACTGCCTATTCTCTCTCCGACATGAACCTGATGTATGCCCTTGATGAACTGAACTTAGACTACATCGAGCAGCCGCTCGCATATGATGATCTGCACGATCATGCCGCCCTACAAGCCAGATTGAGAACCGCTATCTGCCTAGATGAAAGCATCCGATCGGCAAAGGATGCACGGAAGGCCCTCGAAACAGACGCAGCGAGGGTTATCAACATCAAGGTAGGACGTGTTGGAGGCTTCAGTGAGGCCCTACGGATACATGATATTGCCGCTGCGTTTGACGTACCGGTCTGGTGTGGCGGCATGTTAGAGGCGGGTGTGGGCCGCGCCCACAACATTCATTTGGCAAGCCTCCCAAATTTCTCTCTTCCTGGCGATACTTCCAGCTCGAGCCGCTATTTCAAGACGGACATCGTTAACGAGCCGTTAGAAACTGAAAATGGCGTGATGCCCGTGCCGTCAGGCCCTGGAATTGGTGTGACACTCAACCGAGAATTCCTGAGCGCTTCAACCTCTTGGTCTATAGAGCGCTGACTGGAAGCTGCGCACGCAGCGCGGTGATATCTGATAGACCGTTTTTGGTCATGGTTGCTCTCCTCGGACAAAAGTCGCACACCAAACCTTAGCGGAAGAACAACCATGGCCGCCAAGCGACTTGCACGGGCCTCGCTTCGCTATGCGAAGGCTCCGCTCAGCCCGCGCTACCAGCGGGAGTTACACCAACTGTCGGGGCACTGCTCAGACCACAGGTGTATCTGTCCAAACCTAACGCGTTACCGGCCAGCTCCCAAGGCTAACGCGAGCGCGAGGCAAAGGCAGGCCGCCACAGCCAGCACCAGCAAATAAGATCCAAAAAATGCGATCATGATCACACCTATCCTACAGCGCGCTCAAAGGCGCAGAACGTCTATGAGGCGCAATAGGACCAAAATACATCCCCAAGACATGTGGCACCAGATTTATGGCGAGGTCTCGCCCAAAGTGATTAACCGTTTATGCTCTCGTAGCCGGCGCCAAGCCTACCAGAAGGCCGCATTTGCAAGGATTTATCCGAAATTAGTGAACTTGTGCAGCAAGGGAGAACTTTTGCCCTCCTGCGCCTCACTACGCCACCTGAAGGCGAGCGGCGTCAAAGCGCTCCCGCAAAAGGATCGTCCACCACACCAATAAGATTGAAGATGAACTGTCCGCTATTATCTGCAGAAGCAGCATCAAAGTAACGATCAATGCTGTCCTTCGCCGCCTCTACGTTTGAGGTGGCTTGATCGCCAAAGATGTTCAGGATTTCTTGGGCGTCCGACACATCTGACATGCCTTTGATGGCGGAAAAGTAGACACCAAGATCCGCTTTGTGGGAAAGATAGGTAATGTCGCCTCCTTGCGCGCCTCCTATGATACTAAGCACGAAGGTTGCCGGGGACAGGGACCCGTTACTCAGATGAGTGGTCCAAAAGTTAAATCCGGCCTGATCAGGTGTACGGCCCAAGACATTTGCATAGACTGCACTTACAAAACCGGACGTATCGCCTGTATTGGGGTACAGCGCTTTGGCTTCTGCGGATTGGGAAAAGTGGCTCGCGATGGTATGCATATCCATACCTTCCGCCAGTTTATCCGCCCAGAAGTATAGCCCCTCGGCATCGGCAGCACGTCCAAAGTAGGCGACATAGACTTTCGCCAAATCAGAAAACTTGGATGAGCTGAGCCGTGTCAGACTGGAGTAGTCTTCCAAGTCCATAAGGTGATCTGAAAACGCCAGCTGTTCTATGTCGATTAGGGTGTCTCGCCCTTCCGAGCCCTCCCGATCTGTGATGCGCGTCGCACTCTTACTGATCGTAAGAGTATAGCTCCCCCTGGCCCCCAAATAGGCGGCGGTATCAATCCCAGCACGCCCATCGATGGTATCGTTGCTACCACCACCAAACAAGAAATCCGCTTCAGCGCTTCCCCTCAGCGTGTTTCGGCCCGAGAAATCCTGACCTCGGCTGGGAGCAAGATCTCCTGCATATTTCGTCGTATCGATATCTGAATCCCACTCGGCCTTCCCCAATAGACCGCCGGCCGGAAGGTTGGTGAAATCGATCGTCAATGTTGTATAAAGGTCCCCCTGGGCAGGCCGCTCAACGAGATTCACCTCACCAGAGTACGTCGCTGTTACGCGGCCACCCATTTCTTCGAAACCCGGTGCCAGTCTGAATGGAAACCCGACATGTGATGTAGGTGTGTTACCACCAGCTGAGCCTTCACTGGCCAATGAGATGTCAAACACCGAACTGGCCGGGGACAGGTCGATCTCAAGAGATGCCAACCGCTTGCTGGCTGACAATTCATGGACACCAAAACTATAGGATAGCGCCACACTCTTACCGGCCGCCCCACCTCTCGTCCATTGGTCGAGCGCACGCCAGATCAGCTCTTCTGAAGTACCATCCGCGAAAATGGCCGTAACTTCGGCCCCTGCCAAGTCAACGCCACGCGATACGGTATCTTCTCGAATACCAAAAACAGTTTCATGGGCGTCTCGCCGATTTGTCGCGATGTCAATTTTGGTTCGTGGGGGCACCAATTTCTCCAGCCTTAAATGCGTCTAAGCGCTTTTCTCTAAAGACCGCAGTCCGTAAAGCACGCTTTGCAGCTACCTAAAGTCAGAGCTGCCTCTACAGGCACCACCACAATATGCCATTAACAGGACGGAAAGCAGTCGAAAATAGGGCTTTAGCGCTCGAATGACGCAATGACCAACTTTGGCACTCCCCGCCCACCGCGAATAGTGGGATAGATCTCACACCAGACCATGGTGCCTAGTGCATTTTTGAAGGCGGGACATCTTTGGTACTTGCATGATGGATGAAGTACGCGCGAGCCTCATCTATGAGCCCAAAACGCTCGATGTATTTCACAAGAACCTTCTCAAGCAACTCTATCCGTTCTGGATCACTCAACTCTCTACCCCTCACAGCAAAACATTGATGCGGGCATATCCGTCGGCCCGCGTCAGGTTATAAAGCCATATATACTATCATAGGGTTAAAATCTGGGAGGAAGCTCTTTGATCGGGGCGGCACCGTGAGAGTCCGGGCTTTCTTCACTCAAGTAAATTCAAGCCCTCGAAACCTCGTACACCGGTATAGGCGCAGGAATTAGCGCTTCTGTTAAAAGTTACTAGATAGCGCAGTACGTTCAGGGGAATTGCTCCTAGGTTTGTTCAATCCCACCAAGAAATATGTCCCAAATTCTATCGAACACATTCTCAGCTGATGCGCCGTCCACTGCGCACAGCATAGGGGTCCGATTGAGCGCATCATATAAAAGTCGAGTAAAGATAGTTAGATCGACATCTCGGATGAGACCTTGATGTAGCGCTTCATCAAGAAGTATCCTTATGCTATCCATGTCATTCCTCAAGAGTATCGCCGCCTCTGGAATTTGCATGAGAAAATCAAAGCTATAAGAGATTATCTTGCCGGGCCGCATGCTCACCGTTGCGAGGGCATAGCTGCGGGCCTTCGCCTTCAACTTAAGCAAAGGATCATCCAGCCCTGCCATCTCCCGCGCCGCTTTGCGGTTCATTTTGTCGAGCGCCTTTTGAAGGACGGCTACAACAAGGTCGTCCTTGTCCTTGTAATAATAGTAGAGGCTTGCTCTTGTAACGCCTAGTTCAGCGCCAATTTGGTCTAGGGTAGTTGCTGCTATACCCTGTCTTGCAAAGAAAATTTCGGCCAACTCAAGGATGGCTTGCCGACGCAGTTCCTGCCTTCGATCTTTGCGGGACGTCATAAACGACATGACCTTTCATAGTGAACTTGGAAAACTGCAGCAAAGTGGCCTTTAACCACTCTGGTTGCAACCTGTACAAGAATATATCGCGACAGCAACTAAGGTCTTGTCACAGAACAGCGCCCAGGCCTGTTGATTGTCATTGAGAACTGACCCGGTATTTTCACCGAGATTTGACCCACCCTCAGTTATGCGTCGTGGTTTATGACGCGGTCAATGTTTTGGTCTCCTTTCCTGTTTTCTTTGCAGCCTCAGCGCTGGCCTTGAAGCGGTAGCTATCGTTTCCAGTCTCGAGGATGTGGCAGCGGTGGGTAAGCCGATCGGGGTTTGATCTTCGCCCCCGCGCGGGCCACAAATGACAGGCCATAAGGAGCCCTCCAGATGACCCAACCCGTGATCGTGACCCCTGATCTTTATGACCTATACCACACCGACCTACAGGTCTGCGCGCTCCAGTTCCGCCAGTTTGGCAGGCCGCTGAGCTACTTTGGCCCATGCCAGACGCTCTCAACATTCGAGGACCACCGCCCGGTGCTGCGCGCGCTTGAGCAGCCTGGCGCGGGTCGTGTGCTGGTCGTCGATGCAGCCGGGTCGATGCGCGTGGGGGTGATGGGGGACCGATTGGCGGAAATCGCGGCACGCAACGGCTGGCGTGGGGTAGTGATCAACGGGGTGATCCGTGACAGCCGGGGGATTGATGCGCTGGAGATAGGCGTTCATGCGCTCGGCACCACCGCCCGGCGCGGTAATACACCAACCGAAGGGCGGATGGGCGTGCGCGTCAGCTTTGGCGACATTACCATAAAACCCGGCGATTGGGTCTATGCGGACGCGGATTGCGTTATCACCGCCCCGCGCGAACTGTCTCTGCCAGCGTGACTCAGCAAGGGCGCTAAACCTATTCGGCGAACTTTCCCCGAAGATAAGCAAGGTAGGACGTTGGGTCATAAGCCTCGGCTCCGATACCGCCGAGTATCTCCGCCCGGCTGCACGACCGCCCGTGCTGCCAAACTAAATCGCCAAGTGCGGCCTGCACCGGCGCATAGTCGCCCGAAATCACCCCCTCGCGCACGGCGGGTCGCGTCTGATCCAGATGCGCCATGATCTGTGCCGCGGTCGAATTTCCCAGCGTATAGGTCGGGAAAGACCCGATATAGCCGTGCGACCAATGCACGTCCTGCAAGCACCCCATGCCATCGTCCGGCACATCTAGTCCCAGATCGGACTTCATCGCCGCGTTCCATGCCTCGGGCACATCTGCAACGTCCAGCGAGCCGTCCATCAGTGCCATCTCGATCTTCACCCGCAGCATGATATGCAGATCATAAGTCAACTCATCCGCCTCGACCCGGGTAAGACCCGGCGAGACGCGGTTAATCGCGGCGACGAACTCGTCCTCGCTAACGTCGGAGAGTTGTTCGGGGAAGGTGTCACGCAGCCGCCCGTAATGCACCGCCCAGAACGCCGGCGTGCGGCCAATGTGGTTTTCCAACAGGCGCGACTGACTTTCGTGCATGCCAAAACTGGTGCCCGCGACAGCGTATAGCCCAATCATATCCGTCGCATGCGCCCCGCGTGTCAGCGCCGGGGCTGCGCCCATCTCATAAAGCGCGTGGCCCGCTTCGTGGATCGTGCCGAAGATCGACATCGGCAGGTAATTTGGGTTCCAGCGCGAGGTGATCCGCACGTCGTTGCGCGTCATGGAAATCTCAAACGGATGCACTGCCGTATCAAGCCGCCCGCGGGCCATGTCATAGCCAAGTGCTTCGGCAATATAGGCACAGAAGGCTTGCTGGTCCTCTACCGGATAATTGCGGAACAGGAAATCACTGCGCGGGGCAGGGCAGGCCAAGACGGCATCCAAAATAGGGCGAATACCATCGCGCAATTGATCGAAGAAACTGGTGAGTTTTGCCGCCGTTGCCCCCGGTTCAAACACATCGGCCATAGGATCATAGGGATGATCGTCATAGCCAAGCGCCTGCGCCTTCTCGCGCGCCAGATCGACGATACTCTGCAGATGCGGTTGAAACAGCGCGAAATCGCCGGTCCGTCGCGCCTCGGTCCAGGCAGCCCCGGCGGTGATCGACTGTTCGGCCTGTCGACGCAACAGATCAGCGGGGATGCGGCCGTGATGGGCGCGCGCATCCTGCACCGCAAGCGCAGCGCGGCGATCGAGGTCGGATGGCTTCCCATTCAGCATAGCCTCGGCAGCTTCGCCCATGCCGGGGTCCAAAATCATCTCGCGCGCGATTCCCATCAAGGTGGCAATCTGATGGCCGCGGGTTTCGGCTCCGCCTGCGGGCATCATCACCCGCGCATCCCAGTTCAGCAGGTTCACCGAAACCAGCACATCGTTCAACCGTGCCACCCGGGTGTTCAAGGAATGGCTCATGCGGTGGCTCCAGTCTGCGTGCCGGTGCCACCATCCTGTAGGTGGCAGGCGACGCTGCGGTTGTCGGATGGGGTCACAAGGCGCGGCACTTCGGCCTTGCAGCGCGGCCCGGCCAACGGACAGCGCGGATGAAAGGCGCAGCCCTTAGGCGGGTTGATTGGGGAGGGGATCTCGCCCTTGATCGGATGAAAACGCGCGCGCCCCGTGCCGAGCGTCGGGACCGAGCCGAACAGCGCCTCGGTATAGGGGTGCAATGGTTTGGCGTAGAGTTCATCCGCTGGCGCGGTCTCAACCACGCGGCCTAGGTACATGATCGCGACCCGGTCGCAGACATGGCGCACGACCGAGAGGTCATGGCTAATAAACAGCGCCGTCAGATCCAACTCGCGCCGCAGCTTCATAAAGAGATTAAGCACCTGCGCCTGAATGGACACGTCGAGCGAGGCCACGGCCTCGTCCAGCACCAGTAGATCTGGCTGCATTGCCAAGGCCCGCGCAATGGCGACCCGCTGACGTTGCCCACCTGAGAACTGATGTGGCAGACGGTTGGCATAGGCACCCTCAAGCCCCACCTGTTCCAGTAGGCTGCGCACCCGTTCCTGCACTTCACGCGCCGGGATCAGCCCGTGAATACGTGGACCTTCGGCAATGATCTCGCCCACCTTCATGCGCGGATTGAGGCTGGCAAACGGATCTTGGTGGATCATCTGAACGCGCGTCGTCAGTTTTTCAACATTTCCGCGATGATCACGTGCCACCGGCTTACCTTCGAGCGTCACCGTACCCTCAGTTGGCGCATAGATGCCAGAAACGACGCGGCCCATGGAAGATTTTCCACAGCCGGATTCTCCAACGATGCCGAGCACCTCGCCACGCGCCACGCTCAGTGTTACATCATTGACCGCATGCACAGTCTGGGTCGAATTTCGGCCCGTGAGCTTATCGATTCCGCTAACTATCGGCCCCGGCTTTCGGGTGAACCGCTTAGAAACGCCGTCGATTTTCAGGATGGGATCGGTCATGTGGCCTCAAGCGGATGGTGGCACAGAACGGAATGTGCCTCGGTTCCAGTATTATGTGGGAACGACGCGCAAATGTCGGTCGCACGCGGACAGCGCGAACGGAACGGACAGCCCGACGGCAGGTTCACCAGTTGCGGGGTCGAGCCGGGGATCTGCGGCAGGTCTTGACCCGGCTCATGTAAGCCCGGCACCGAATCGATCAGCCCACGCGTATAGGGATGGCGTGGGTTAGCAATGACTTGCTCGGCCGTCCCGCTTTCGACGATGCGGCCTGCGTACATCACTGCGATATCGTCTGCGAGCGATGAGACCACGGCGAGGTCATGGGTCACCCAGACAATGGCGGTGCCGATGTCATCGGCCAAACGTCGCACCTCGGCAAGAATTTGGCCCTGAATCGAGACATCAAGTGCGGTGGTCGGCTCGTCGGCGATGATCACTGCTGGTCGGTGCAACAGTGCGGTCGCAATCGCCACCCGCTGGCGCATGCCGCCTGACAGCTGATGCGGATAGGCCTGCAATCGTTCCCGAGGTGCTGGGATGCCGACGATCTCCAAAGCTTCGCGGGCGCGTTCCCATGCGGCGGCTTTGTTGACCTTATCATGCACCCGCACTGCCATCGCCATCTGATCGCCAACGCGCAGCACGGGGTTCAGGGTCATCATCGGGTCTTGAAACACCATCGATACGGCGCGGCCGCGCATCTTGCGCTGCTCTTCGGTACTCATCTTGCGCATGTCGGCACCCTGTACCATGACTTGCCCGCCGATGATTCTGCCCGGCTCGTCAATCAGTCCCATGATGGAAAAGCCTGTAACGCTCTTACCCGAGCCGCTTTCGCCTACCAGGCCGAGAATCCGCCCTGGCTGGACCGAAAAGCTCACGTCGTTCACGGCTGTCACCGCGCCCTTGCGAGTGCTGAATTGCGTGGTCAGTCCCTTGACCTCTAGTGCGGCACTCATCGGCTGTTCCTCGGATCGAGTACTTTGCGGACTTGATCGCCCACAAGATTGATTGCAACTACGGTCACCATCAGAGCCAATCCGGGATAGATAGACAGCCAGTAGCGGTCCGAATGGATGTATTTGAATCCGTTAGAGATCAACGATCCCAGCGAGGGTTCGGTCAGCGGCAGCCCCACGCCAAGGAAGGACAGCGTTGCCTCCAGCGCGATGGCGCTTGCCACCTGCACCGTAGCCACAACGATCAGCGGGGGCAGCACATTGGGCAGGAGGTGTTTAAACAGCACACGGTGCGTCGGCAAAGGTGTGGAGCGGGCGGCCTCAATATAGTCCTTGCCGCGTTCGACCTTCGCGGCGCCATGAGTGGTGCGGGCGAAATAGGCATATTGGGCGACGACGAGTGCGAGAATGATCTGGCCAATCCCCTGACCCAGCATCGCCACCAGAACCAGCGCCAGCAGAATTGCGGGCATCGAGAGTTGCAGATCAACGATCCGCATTAGCAAAGCTTCGATCCGCCCTCCGAAATAGGCCGCCGTCAGCCCCACAACGATGCCAACCAGCAGCGCACAGGCGCCCGCGGAGAGACCGATCACAAAGCTTGTGCGCAGCCCGTAAAAGATCGCCGAAAGCATATCGCGGCCTGCGTTGTCGGTGCCTAGCAGATGGGTATAGCCCCCCGACCCTTCGGTGCCGGGGCGCAGGAAAGCGTCGAGCCAATCAAGCATCGCCATATCATAGGGATCTTGTGGCGACACCAGCGGCGCGCCGAAAGACAGAAATAGCAGAACAGCGATGACGGTTAAGGCGCCCACAGCCACCCAAGACTCGCGAAAGTCGGACCAAAAGTTGCGCAGCCGCTTGGCGCGGGTTTCCACAGGGGGGGCCGAGGGCACGGCGGCGATATTTTCAGCGATAATCTCGGACATCATGCGCCTCCTTTCAGACGGACGCGCGGGTCCAGACGAGCATAGACGAGATCAACCACAAGGTTGATGAGGACAAAGAGGATCACGACCATGATGAGGTAAGAGACCATCACCGGGCGGTCGAGTTGCAGGATCGAATCAATGATCAGCTTGCCGACACCAGGCCAGTTGAACACGCTTTCAGTTACCACGGCGAAGGCCAGCGTCGAGCCAAGCTCAAGCCCCAGCACCGTCACGATCGGAATCGAGATGTTGCGCAAAATGTGGCTGAAAACGATCTGCCGGTCCGGCAGTCCTTGGGCGCGGGCGAATTTGACGTAGTCGGTGCCCATCGCCTCAACCATTCCAGCGCGTGTGAGGCGGATCATCAGGCCCATCTTGAACAGAGACAGGTTAATCGCGGGCATGATCACATGGCTCCAGCCATCCAGGGTGAAGAGCGAGGAGGACACGCCAAGGAAGGTCGCCTCATCTCCTCGTCCTCCCGATGGCAACCAGCCTAGCTCAACGGCAAAGCCCATAATCAGTAGCATGCCGATCCAGAAGGTCGGGACCGAAAAACCAAGCACCGAAAGCGCCATGACGAGTTTCGCACCAAAGCTGTCGGGGCGATACCCGGCCCAGAGACCAGCAGGAATGCCCACGCCCACGGCGATCAGGACCGAGACGGCGACAAGCTCAAGCGTAGCTGGAAAGCGGGAGAAGACCAGATCGACGACCGGTATGTTATAGACCATCGAAGTGCCCAGATCGCCCGCGAAGACATTGCGCAGGAAGGTCCAGTATTGCACGACCAAGGGCTGATCGAGGCCGTATTGCGCGATCAGCTTTTCGCGGATCGCCTGCGTGGCACCAGGGTCGATCATCACGTCGATCGGATTGCCGATGGCGAAGACCCCGACGAAGACAATGACCGACATGGCAAAAACCACGACAATGGCCTGTGCAATTCGGGTGATAAAGTAGCTGAGCATTCGACCTCGCCCATGAGAGCAAAAAGGGAAGGCGCCCGCCAGCAAAGCTGCGGGCGTCCGGGTTGGTGAGGCCTTATTCGACCGGTTTGATCGCGTAAGTGCGGGTTTCTTGGTCCACCCGTGCGGTCATGTCGATGGTATCGGCATTCGCCGCCCATACAGTCTGCAAGATCACCGTTGGGATCAGCGCGCGGTCATCCATCGCAATGAAAGACGCCTCTTCGTAGAGCTTCTTACGCGCTTCTGGTTCGAGGGTCTGAGAGCCTTCGCCAAACACTTTGTCAAACTCAGGGTTGGAGTAGCCCGAACGGTTGAAGTTACCAAACCCTTTCTCGGCGTCCTTTGTGTGAACCAGCGCACCATAGGTATAGGCTGCCTCACCGGTCAGCGTGCCCCAGGCGGACATGGTCATCGTGTATTCCTCTCGCGCGGCAGCGGGGAAGAACACGGTACCGTTAAGCGCCTGCGCGTTCACGGTCAGACCGAGACGCGACCACATCTGCGCCAGGGCCTCGCAGACCACGGCATCGCCAGGCACGCGATTGTTGGTGCAAGTGAAATCAATCTCGAAACCGTCCGGGTAGCCGGCCTCGGCCAGCAGCTCCTTGGCTTTCTCAATGTCATACTCACGCTTGCCCAGCTCCGGGCTGTAGCCGAAGAAGCCTTCCGGCATCAATTGATTGGCCGGGGTGCCGAGACCTTCAAGCACCACGTTCACCAGCACGTCACGGTTGATCGCTAGATCGAGCGCTTTCCGCACACGCAGGTCTTGCAGCGGGTTGCCCTCAACCTCTTCGCCGTTGACTTTGATCGGCTGAGGTTCTTCGTCCTTCACAGAAGGCGCGATGTTCAGAATGTAAATGGAATCAGAAACGAAAGTATCAATTTCGTCGTCGTTTTTCATCGCGAGATAATCGGACGCGGGGACGTAGTTGATCAGATCAACTTCGCCGGAGCGCAGAGCCGCAACACGCGAAGTATCTTCTGGGATCTCGCGTCGTGTGACTGTTTCCCAAGCGGTTTCTCCGCCCCAGTAATCATCGTTGCGCTTAAGGACTAGATCGCCTTTGGGCTGCCAGGATACGAATGTGTAAGGGCCGGTACCGATGGCCTTCTCGCCGGAGTTGAATTCTTCGTTGCCAGCCTCCATGCCGGTCTCAGAAGGCACAACGAACAATCGAGTAAAGTCATTCGGCAACGAGGGGGCCATGCCTTTGGTCTTTACATGCAATGTATAGTCGTCGACCACTTCAACACTGTCTACATATTTGGTGTAGAGGGTCATTGGCATCGGGCCGGTAACCTCGGGGATACGCTCAATCGAGAACTTCGCATCTTCGGCTGTGAAGTCGGTACCGTCATGAAATTTCACGCCTTCGCGCATCTTGAATTCCCATGTGGTGTCGTCGATCGGCTCCCAGCTCACGGCGAGGCCAGGCTTGAGCTGCAGTTTTTCGTCAACGTCCACAAGCGTATCAAACACATGGCGCAGCGCCTCTGCCTGCGACCCCAGAGTTGACCAATGCGGATCAATGGAATCTGGACCTGCACGCAGCCCGACCACGAGGTCAGCCGCCATAACCGCCGGGGCAGCCGACGCCAGCGCTAAGGCCGCTACGGCTGATTTCAAGGTAAGTTTAGTCATTGGTCATCCTCCATGTGTTATATCTTGCAGTCACACTAGACCGCTATTTTTAGAGCGGTCAACATTTAAATGTAACAATATTGCGGGATACCCCCGCAAAACCTCTTAATATGACGTATATAATTATCTTGTCGAATGAACTGTTTTCGGTCACTGTAACACCATGATGCGAGAGCAAGATATTTTTGAACGGGCGATGGACCGCATTATCCAGGCGATGGACCGCAAGTCTTCAGTCTCGCTTTCGGTGCAATTGCGCGGCGCGCTGGAGTTTGGAATCGCCTCGGGTGAACTGCCCGCCGCCGCGCGGCTACCGTCGGTGCGCACGCTGGCCGCGCGGCTGAAGATCTCGCCCGTCACCGTCAGCAATGTCTATGCGGCACTACAAGCCTCAGGGCTGGTCGAAGGGCGGGTCGGTTCAGGCACCTTCGTCAGCGGAGGCGGTAGCCGCGCGACGGACGGGCGCTTTCGCCAACTTGATCAACAAATTGCCGAGTTGCTCACTCTTGCCAGGGCCTGTGGCGTCAACGCCTCGGAACTGGCGGTGCGCATATCGATGGCAAGCACCGCGCGGCCCCGTCCGATCCGCATTTTGATGGTCGGCAACTTTATCGATGCCACCCGCGCCTATGCGGACGAATTGCACGCCTATTTGCCCGAAGGCGATCAGATCGAAGCCGCTGTGCTGGAAGACATCGCCGCCGCTCCACCCAGCGACGTCGATCTGGTGATCGCGCCAAAAACCCTGCTCGCCAAAGCGCGAGAGATTCTGCCCGATGTGGAAGTCATCGGCCTTACGCTAATCCCAAATGAAGCAACCCGCGTAGCGCTCGCCTCCATTCCGCCCGACGCTATAACGCTGGCCTATTCTTATTTCCCAGGCTTCGTCACAATCATGAAAGCAGGCATTCTGCGGTTCGCGCCGCATGTGACACAGCTGACCATGAAGGTACGCGACGAAGAAGGCCTTTCCGCAGCCATGCGCAACGCAGACGTCGTTATCTATGCCACCGGGGCGGACTATCTGCGCGGTGCGCTGCGCGCGGAGCAAACTGCATTCGAATACCGCCACACCCCCGACATTCACGCCATTCGCACAGAAATCCTGCCTGCCATCGAACGATGCCGGGCCACCACCAAAGATACAAAGGCCGCCACAGAATGAAGATATCTGAAAGCAACTGGTTCGAGATCGAAGATTACCTGAAAACCGATGACCGCTGTGTGCTACCGCTCGGCAGCACCGAACAGCATGCATATCTCAGCCTTTCGGTCGATTCCATCTTATCCGAGAAAGTCGCGGCCGATGCTGCTGAACCGCTCGGCGTGCCGGTCTTTCCAGCGGTTGCATACGGCCTCACACCATATTTCATGGGGTTCCCTGGCTCGGTATCGCTGAAACTCAGCACCTATGCGGCGCTCCTGCGCGACATCCTCGACAGTCTTTATGCGACTGGTTTCCGTCGCGTGCTGATCGTAAACGGACACGGCGGCAACAGCCCGGTGCAGCCGGTTACAATGGAGTGGATGGAAGCTAACGAAGGCGCCCGCTGCCGCTTCCATGACTGGTGGCGCGCACCCGAAACGTGGAGCTGTGTGCAGGAGATCGATCCAATCGCAAGCCACGCTTCCTGGATGGAAAACTTTCCCTGGACCCGCCTACCGGGCCGTGAATTGCCGGATAAGCAAAAGCCTTTTGTTCCCTTCGACAAGCTCCGCGATCGGAATGCCGCGGGTGTGCGCGAGCTGATTGGTGATGGCAACTATGGCGGGGTCTATCAAAAGCCAGAGGCCGATACGGACCGTCTATGGGAGATCGCCGTGCGCGAGACCCGCGCGCAGTTGGAAGGAGATTGGGCATGAGCGACACACCCATTCTGATCTGGGGCGCCGGGGCCATCGGCGGCATTCTCGGCGCCTACTTCGCACGCGCTGGCCATGCTGTTCACATGGTCGATGTTGTCGACAAGCACGTCGAGGCCATGCGCACCACCGGTTTGCGTATCGAAGGTCCGGTGGAGGAGTTCTCTCAGGTCTTGCCAGCCAGCACACCGAGCGAACTGGCCGGACAATACGAGCGCATCTATCTCTGCGTGAAAGCGCATCACACCACCGCCGCGTTGGAAATGCTCGTCCCTCATCTAGCCCCCGGGGGTTACGTCGTCTCGGCACAGAACGGGCTAAATGAAAAAGTCATCGCGGCACGGATCGGCGCAGAAAACACGGTGGGCTGTTTCGTCAACTATGGGGCGGATTGGCTGGAGCCAGGGCGTATCCTCTTCGGCAATCGCGCGGCAGTGGCGGTGGGCGAGCTGGACGGCAGCATGACCGACCGCGTCGCCGAGGTTCACACGCTGTTAAAGTTGGTCGAGCCGGATGCCGTAGCAACCGATAATATTTGGGGCTATCTCTGGGGCAAAATGGGCTATGGCTCTCTGCTCTTCTGCACTGCTCTCACGCCGGACAGCATGTCCGACGCCATGGCCCGTCCTGAACATCGCGCCGCTTATAGGGCGCTCGGGCATGAGGTGATGACCCTCGCAGCACATGAAGGTGTCGCACCGCTGGGGTTCAACGGCTTCGATCCCGAAGCGTTCCTCGCGAATGATATTGCCGCGATCGAAGTGGCGATGGACAGGATGGTCGCGCATAACCGCAAAACGGCCAAAACCCATTCCGGCATCTGGCGCGATCTTGCTGTGCGCAAGCGCAAGACCGAGGTGGATGCGCAAATCGGCGTCATGGTCGATCTGGGCCGGACAGCGGGTATTTCCGTGCCGACCTTGGCTCGGATGGTTGATCTCATTCATGACATTGAGGACGGAAAGCGCGAACAATCCGCCGACCTCGTCAACCTATTGCTGCCCGCATGAAGATTGATCTGACAGGTAAGGTCTTTGTCGTCACCGGTGCTGCTCAGGGCATCGGTGCAGCGATCCTGACTGAGCTGCACGCCGCAGGTGCTACTGTGGCAGCGATGGACATCGACGCAGCCGGGCTCGCCCCGCTCGAGGCAGAAGGCGTCACGCTGCATCAGGGCGATTTGGGCGACCGGGCCCAAACTTTGGCCCTTTGTCGCGAGATCACTGAACACCATGGGCGCGTTGATGGGCTGATCACCTCTGCCGGCGGCGTTCGTGGTCAGGTAGGCCGCCCGCTCGAAGAAATTAGTGAAGCCGATTGGCACGCCATTTTTCAGGCCAACGTCGATGCTGCTATATGGTGCGCCCAAGGATTTGCCCCGGCGATGAAACAAGCGGGCAGTGGGCGGATTGTAACAATCTCTTCCGGCGCGGGTTTGCGGCCTAGCCTTACGGGTATCCAGGCCTATGCAGCTGCCAAACACGCGCTCGTCGGTCTCACCAAACAACTGGCGCTGGAACTGGGGCCGCAGGGGATCACCGTCAATTCCGTCGCTCCCGGCTTCGTTCTGTCGAACCCTTCGACTGAAAAGCAGTGGGACGCCTTTGGAACAGAGCGGCAAAAGCAGATCATTGGCGGCATCCATATGCGCCGATTGGGACGTGCGCAGGATATCGCGGACGCGGTCACATTCCTCTGTTCCGACCGTGCGGGTTGGATCACTGGACAAATTCTATCCGTCGATGGAGGTCACGTATGAGCGAGCCGCATGAATGGGACGAAGCGCATTGGCGCGGGCTGGTCGAACAAGTGCGCGCGGGGCAGAATCTTCTGCCCCAAACCTGGCCCGGCGGCGCGCGCTGTGCCGTGGCGCTGAGCTTTGACAGTGACCATGAAACTAATGAGTTGCGCGACGGCGGCGAAAGCATCGCCCGCCTCGGCTGGGGCGAATATGGCGCCCGTCGAGGCATTCCGCGCATTCGCAAGGTGCTTGACCAGCACGGGGTGAAGGCCAGTTTTTTTGTGCCCGCCGTCTCCGCTCTCCTACACCCCGAAGAGCAGCGTAGCCTCGCCGGCGAGGGACATGAGATCGGCCTGCACGGCTGGATTCACGAACGTAACACACAGGTCTCGGGCGCGGCAGAACGCGACTTGATGCTACGCTCTGCTGACACGCTGGAAAAGATCACCGGCGCCCGCCCTGTCGGCATGCGCACCCCGTCTTGGGATTACAGCCCCAGCACCCTGTCGATCGCCCGCGAGATGGGGCTCTTGTACGACAGTTCACTGTTCTCGGACGATGACCCCTATGAGATCATAGAAAAAGGCGAACCGACCGGGATCGTCGAACTGCCCGTCGAATGGATCCGCGATGATGCCGTCTATTTCATGATGAACCGTTTCGGCGCGCAGCGGCCCTATACGCCGCCTACTGATGTGCTCGACATCTTCCGCCGCGAATTCGACGGGGCCTACGACGAAGGCGCGCTGTTCTTGCTGACCATGCACCCGCATATCACCGGCTACCGCTCGCGCATCTTCATCCTCGACGAGCTGATCGACCACATCAAATCCAAAGGCGACTGCTGGATCGCCACTCATGCCGAAATCGCGGCCTATTGCGCCGAGCAGGCCGGACTGAAAGGACCAAAATGACCTATTCCCTTGCTATCCACGGCGGTGCCGGAACCATTTTGAAAGAGAACATGACGCCCGCGAAAGAGGCCGCCTATCACGCTGGCCTCGCCCGCGCGCTCGAAGCGGGCGAGGGAGTGCTGCGCAACGGGGGCAGTGCCTTGGACGCGGTGATCGCTTCGGTCTGCGCCTTGGAGGATGAGCCCTTGTTCAACGCAGGGCGCGGGGCAGTTTATACCTCTGAGGGCAAACAAGAGATGGACGCTGCCGTGATGGATGGCAAAGACCGTCGTGCGGGTTCCGTCGCTGGCGTATTCGGGCCGAAGAACCCGGTGAAACTGGCCCGCGCAGTGATGGATCAGACCGAGCATGTTACCCTTATCGGCCCCAATGCGCTTGAGGTCGCGCGGCAGGCAGAGCTCGAGTTTGGCGACCGGGACTATTTTTTCACCCAGTCCCGCTGGGACGCGCTTCAGGAGACGCTGGAGATGCGCGCACGTGGCGAGGTGTCTGACGACCCGGCGCGCCGCCATGGCACCGTTGGCGCGGTGGCGCGGGATGAGGACGGCAATATCGCCGCCGCCACCTCGACCGGAGGGATGACCGCCAAGGCGCCAGGCCGCGTGGGCGACACGCCGATGATCGGAGCGGGCACCTTTGCGGATAACGCAACCTGCGCGGTCTCTGGGACGGGGCACGGAGAGATATTCATCCGCTGGAACGCGGCCGGAGAAATCGCAGCGCGGATGCGACACGCGGGCGAAGACCTTGCCACTGCTGCCGATCATGTGGTGATGCAGGATCTCGCCGACAACGACGGTTCAGGTGGGATCATCGCGGTGGATGCGGCAGGTAATATTGCAATGCCGTTCAACTCCCAGGGAATGTATCGCGGGATGGTTTGCAAGGGCTCAAAGCCTAAGACAAGTATTTATGACAGCGTAGAATAATAACCAATCATTTGTGCTGATGATCATTCCCACGCGGCTTTGAAAGTCGCGTGGTATCTTGCCTTGTGGCGGGCGGCACCAAAATGCGGCACCGCCCAAGTTGCTTAATCCTGAATGTCGACGCCGTAGAAAATATGTGTGCCCATCGGATGGATCTTATATCCATCTACTTTCTGTGACATTGGCATGAAGTCTACCGAATGGGCAATATTCAACATGGGAGCCTGCTCTTTTGCAATGATCTGGGCCTCCTTATAAAGCCTTGTACGCTCTGCCTTATCGGAAGTTGTTTTGGCTTTTTGGATCAGCTCGTCGTAGGGCTCAAAGCACCAATTTGCAGCATTCGAGCCACCGACTGCATCGCAACCCAGCAAAACTGACAGAAAGTTATCCGGATCGCCATTATCGCCTATCCACCCAAGAAGAGCTGCGCCGTCCCGGTCTTTTGATTTTGACCGACTAAGATACTCCCCCCATTCGTAGGAAATGATTTCTGCGGTAACGCCAACCTTTTCAAAGTCAGACTGCATCATTTCAGCCATGCGCCGCGCATTCGGGTTATACGCACGCGAAACAGGCATAGCCCAGAGCTTCATTGTCAAATCTTCGACACCAGCAGCTTTCAAAAGCGCTTTGGCGGCTTCCGGATCATAAGGCTCGTCTGTAACGGCATCATTATAGGACCAGATCGTCGGCGGAAGCGGATTTTTCGCGATTTGGCCGGACCTTTGATAGACAACATCGACAATCGCGGCTTTGTCTACTGCCATGTTGAGCGCCTTGCGTACCCGCGGGTCGTCGAAGGGCTTCATCAATGTATTATAAGCGAGATATCCGACATTTAGGCCTTCCTGCGTCAGAACCTTTATCTCAGGATCATCCTGCATAGCCTGAATATCAGCAGGATTGGGATAAGGCATAATTTGACACTCACCTGCTTTCAATCGCTGATAGCGTACGGAAGCGTCGGGCGTGATGGCGAAGATCAGCGTGTCTAGCGGAGAGGCGCCTTCCCAATAATCTGGGTTGGCCTCGTACCGAATGACCGCATCTTTCTGATAGTTCACAAAAACAAACGGTCCCGTCCCGATCGGCGCCTGGTTCAGTTTCTCCGGCGTGCCGGCCGCGAGCATCTGGTCAGCATATTCTTTAGACTGGATCGACGCAAAATCCATTGCAAGGTTCGACATCATCGGTGCCTCGGGGCGATTGAGAACCAGCTTAACGGTATAATCGTCCACCTTAATGATATCGGCGATCCGTTCGCTCATCCCCATGGCTTCGAAGTAGCTCCAGTTGCTCTCAGCTACGCTATGATAGGGATGATCTGCTAGACGCTGACGGTTGAAACTGAAGAGAATATCATCCGCATTGAAATCACGGGTTGGCGTGAAGCTCGAATTGGAATGAAATTTCACTCCTTTGCGCAGGTGAAACGTATATTCCAGCTTGTCGTCAGACACTTCCCAGCTTTCCGCGAGGCCGGGCACAACATTAGTAGTGCCTGTTTCAAATTCCACAATACGGTTGAAAATGGTCCGAGATGAAGCATCGAAGGTCGTGATCGAGGTATATAGCGCCGGGTCGAACCCTTCAGGGGAAGCGTCCGAACAGAATACCAGCGATTTAGCGGCCAGCGGGGACGTCGCAAATGCGGCTATAAACGCGGCTGAGCTGAGATATCTTTTTAGTGGCATTGGGTCTCTCCTATTTTGTGAGGTGTAGAGCGCGGCGCTAACTCAGTGCGCATCGCTAGCATCGAGAAGGTTTGACAAGAGAATGCGCCCTATTTGGGGGAAGAGTTCGTTACCATATTCAGCCATCAGGGGACCCTGGGTCATCATAGATAGGATGATGGGCTTTGCATCTGGCACAGCAACGCGGATCAGATCATGCCGGAAATACGAAGTGCGCGGATCACCGGTCCAGCCCGTATGGCCTGCTTTGCTCCAAATTTTCGCGTCACTGGGCATCCCACCCCCCAAGAAATCTGCAACCTGGAATAATGGATTGTCAGCGTCTAAGCTTGTTCGATCCCGCAGTAATATCTGTTTTGCTTTTTTAGCGCTTGCTCGGCTTAAGGGAAGATTGCCCGCGAAAAGGTCAAAAAATAGTCGGGCCCCGACCAGCGGAGTTAGTCTGTTCAGGTTCTCTCCATTCGCGCCAGCCAACTGCGCTTCGCGTCCATAACGTGTGTCACCGCTCAGCTTCATTGCGATATTGCATCCATCCCATTCTGGCCAGCCTAACGCAGCGAAATAGCGGTTGAGGCCCTGTCGTTTCCTCCTATAAGCCTCTAATTCTGCTTGGCCTAACACCGTGTCACCAGTGGTACCCGTCAGAAAATCGATAACGTAGTTTGTGGCGGTATTAGAGGACCAGCGGATCATATCGATGATTGCTTGATCTAAATCGTCGGGGGCGCAAATCGTCCCCTCTTCTAGGCGGTGCAACGCATGCACAAGATGAAAAGCCTTTACCACGCTACACGGATAGCACTGCCAGCTCCCATTCAGTACATATCCTGCTGGTCGCTTTGTATCTTCGCGCAGAGCGACGAGCCCGAAGGTTTCTTTCGTCAGCCCGAATGCGCCGGGATGATCCAAAATTTGAGCAACAGCCTTGTCACAGGTGCCGCTCCATAAAGGGTCGAAAGTATAGAACATTTTGGCACCCATAGCGAGCATTCGATAAACCAGATCTTGGCTTGAACATCATATTAGACAGCGTAACCCTGTAAGGATAATAATAAATAGAGGGCTTCTTATTAATGGGCTGATATATGGAATTGCGCGAAATTCAACTTTTAGGAACGCTGATGCGCGTCGGTACAACGACCGAAACCGCGCACCTATTGCGTATCTCGCAGCCAGGTGTAAGCGCCCAACTTAAACGCCTCGAAGAAAGAGTAGGCGTCGTTTTGTTTCACCGAAACGGTAAACGGCTTACACCCACCAAAGAGGCTGAAGAAATTTACGCCCTCTCCAAGCCCATATTTGACGCTCATGCGAAAATACGCGGACGTCTACCAGCCCTACGAAACCAGCGAACGAAACCTCCTGTGTTATCTGTCACACCAGCTTTGGTAGACGGGTTTCTAGGGCCCATCTTAAGGCGCGCCGGCTACCGCGACTGGAGGAAATCGCTTAAACTGCTGATACATGCGCCGGAAGAAGATTTGCGAAATCAAGTTGCGGATATCGGCTTGCAGATGGCAGTCCCGCCAAAGGCAGAATTTAAAGCCCACATAGTAGGCAAGACCTCTCTCGTTGCAGTGATGCGGACCGATCACCCCCTCGCACGAGCGCGCGAACTTATGTGTAAGGAAATCGCGAAATTTTCTCTGGTCTGCTATGATCCCGACTGGTCTCCAATGGGAGCGCACATCCGCAGCGCTTTTCGCGTTTGCAATGTTGACTACGAACCTGCCTGCACCACGCCCTTCTGTGCTGACGTTTGTTCTTTGGTGCGTGATTGTGGTGGCATCGGCATCGTTGACGAGATGACCGCGCGGGGAGCCGCCGATCAAACCCTACATTGGCTTCCAATACGCGACATCACTGAAATCTATATCGTGGCATTCTATCGCCGTAATGAGGCATTTTCAGCCGGAGTGTATGACCTATTATCAGCGATCTTAGAAGAGCCGGGGCTTTGTTGAACCAAAGTATGATTGACCTCAAAACAGCGCAAGCAAAGCGGTAAAGCAGACGCCCATTCTGTAGAGGAGAACGACCTATGGAATACTATGGCGGTTTGGACGTGCCGCTGAAAGAGATTTCGATCTGCGTTGTAGACAGGGACGGCGAGACCGTAGCGCGCGGCCGGCTGGTTTCGTTCTGCCAGCGACCTGCATTGATGCCCGTAAGGCGCACATAAGATTGTCGGCATGGCTCAACAAGTCGGACCCTGCCAACACCGAAGGTCTGTTGTTGATTGGCAACCCGGAACACCGTGTGTTTGTCAGAATAGAACGCCACCGGACGAGCGTGTTGCCCCAAGTAAAGCTCCAGTGCTTCAAAGTAGCTGAATGTGCTCTCGGAATCGACAAACCGCAGCTGTATCGATGTGCTGATGGCATCGTCGATGAAAACGAACAGGGTGCAGGAAGGCCCGCGATCTGTTCGGGCGATCAGCCAGCTTTCAGGCGTCCTTCAATGGCAGCCTTGAGTTCAGGGAGAACGATCATTGTTCGATGGATGGCGCGGCGCTTCTCGTACATGCCTTGAGCGTTTAAGGCGTAGTAGCCGTTCAACTTGGGCAGTTCGTCGTCCGTGTACCGGTTCCGCTTGATGTCTTTGTAGATCGTGGAAGGGTCGCGATCCAAGCGATCCGCGATCGGCATTTCGGCTTCAAGCCATTTTGCAAGCTTGCGACGTTCGACCAGCTTCAGGTGACAGTAGTGGATTCCCATTCTTCATACTCCATGCAACGCTCTGTATTCGTACAGAATTTGCACTTCGTTCGTGAATTCACCCGTAGAATTTCAAGACCCGTTGCGACGCGTTCCTCTATCTCATTTTCATCAGTTCTTCTCTGAAGGCTTCCGTTGGCGTGCGCCAGCCCAGGCACTTTCTTGGCGTGCCGTTCAAGCGATCGCAAATCGATTTCATGTCTCGATTTGAGAGCGCGGCCACGGGTGCATCGCGTGGTAGATACCGCCGTGCGCGCTTATTCAGATTCTCGACTGCACCCTTTTGCCACGGAGCCTGCGGATCGCAGAACCACGCCTCGGTTCCGATACCGGGCTTCAGCTTGCGCCAGTCGCGGAATTCGATCCCTCGATCAAAGGTGATCGATTTTCGCGCCGACTGGGGCAGGGGTTCCATCACACTCATCAGCTTGTTCATCAGGTGCGTCGTACTGCGGTCGTTGTTGCGGAACAGAACGGCAAAGCGCGTTTTGCGTTCCACCAGAGAAGCAACATTGGTTTTACCCTGCGCTCTCTCAAAAATCATGAGGTCGCCTTCCCATTCACCAAATGTTTCGCGGGTTTTAACATAGTCAGGCCGCTGGTGAATCGACCGATCTGGTGGGAAAGCAAGGCCTCGAGGCGTTCGCCTGCGTCTTGGTTGCCGCTTCTTACGGCGATGCGGTAGATACCGCGCCAATTCTTCGGACTGGCCATCGGGTCCGTAAATGTAGGCATAGATTGTCTCGTGGCTGACACGAAGTTCCTGGCCGTCCAACTGAAGTCGACCCGCGATCTGTTCCGGAGACCAGCCAACTTTGAGCTGTTTGATCACGGCATCTCGCAATTCAATAAACCGTACCAGCTTGCGTCGACACGCGCGCCGGTCGACGGCGGACCTCTGTGCAGTCACACCGTAGTAACCGCTAAGATTGGGGAGCTCATTATCAATGTATCTGTTTCGCTTGATCTCGCGAAACACGGTCGAACGATGTCTCCCAATCTCAGCTGCAATCTTGTCCACTGACATCTTCGCGTTCAACATGTCTTCAATCGCGCGTCTTTCACGCAATCCTAACTCTGTGTGGGCCATGTCCGTTCTCCTTGCTTTCCAGCAAGATAGGGGATTTGTCGCAACCCAGTTTAGAATGTGCCCCGGCTAAAAGTCCTACACCGGTAATGTGAATTATGTGATAAATTCCACCCAAACCGCAATATCGCAGCACTCAACCCGGCTCCGGTGCAGGCTGTGCCTGCACCGACACATGCACAAGAAGCGCGCAACTAACCAAGCACCTCATAATGGGTCTCCTGTTCGTCCCCCTCCCCCCGCACAGAAGGATACCAAAACCGCTCTGCCGAGCCACAAGCCCGCTTCAGGTCGCGCGCACTCAATCCCTCACGCCGACACGTCCCGTCCCAGACCTCGTCAGCCACCCAAGCATCACGGGCCTGCCGCGTCTTGAAACGCAAAATCTCGCCCGGAAAACGATCGATGGCGCCGTCGCGTTCGAAAACGACATTGATCCCCCAATCGCAATACCGTGCATAATAGTGACGCTTCTTCTTGGACCGCTCTTCGCTCATAGGTGTCTCCTAAGCTGCCGGTGATCGCCCAGCTCATTTACGTTGTGCTCACAGACTATGCGGCAATCCGCGCGTTACAACCCTGGTCGAAGAGTTATCCACATGTCTAGCCGCAGACGGGATCAGCATTCTTTGCTTAGTAGTTCCGACGACAATATCTGAGGCCAAACCGCAACAGATCGTCGGCGACCTCCTGCACGCCGAGATCAGCGAAAAGCAGGCGCGTTCGATCAGATACCAGATGAGGATTGCTAAACTACCACTGGCCAAGGAGGTCGATGAGTTCAGCTTCGAGAACACGCCGGTCAACGAAACCCTGGTGCGCGATCTGGCCTCCGGAGAGTTCCTTGAACATCAACGAGGGTCGGGGCATATACGAGGTACAGAAGCTCCTGGGACACACCCAGATCAAGACAACCCAGAGGTATGAGCTACTCCCCGATCATTGGACAGGATCTGGCATAAATTAAGCTACTCGTTGCACCTGCTGATCGGGTTGGGTTCCGTCTTTTCTCAGCCAATAAAGCATGGCGGGCGGTCTGCCGCCAAGGGCTGAGTGAGGGCGTTGGTGGTTGTAGAAGGCCATCCATTTTCGAATTCCCGCCTTGGCTTCTGATCCGCTCTCCCAAGCATGCAGATAGACGCATTCGTATTTCAACGTCCGCCATAGCCGCTCGATAAAGATGTTGTCGAGGAACCGGCCTTTTCCGTCCATAGATATGCGGATGCCGGACCGCCGCAGTCGGTCGGTCCATGCAAAGGACGTGAATTGGCTGCCTTGGTCGGTGTTCATAATCTCGGGCGGGCCGAACTTGTGGATGGCTTCGTTCAGCGCCTCGACGCAGAAGTCCGCCTCCAGCGTGTTTGAGATGCGCCAAGCCAAAACCTTGCGGGTGTGCCAATCCATGATCGCCACCAGATAGAGAAACCCACGTCGCATCGGCAGATAGGTGATGTCCGAACACCAGACCTGGTTGGGCCGCTCGACCCTCAACCCCTTCAGCAGATAGGGATAGATCTTGTGCCCCTTCGCTGGCCTGCTGGTATTGGGCTTCTGGTAGATCGGCATCAATCCCATCAGGCGCATCAGTCGGCGTATCCGTTTCTCATTCACCAGATGGCCGTCGTTGCGCAGGTGCCAGGTCATTTGCCGGACACCGAAGAACGGGGTCTCCAAGAACTGCTCGTCGATCCGCCGCATCAGATCGAGGTTCTGCGCGGTCTCGCCCTTCGGCGTGTAATAGAATGACGAGCGTGAGATCGACAGCAGCCTGCACTGCTGGACGACAGACAGCCGGGGGTGACCAGGCTCAATCATGCCGCGCCTCACTTCCCGCCCCAGGGCTTGAGCTTTCGTTCCAAAAAAGAGTTGGCTACCGCCAGCTCCCCGATCTTGGCATGGAGCTCCTTCACTTGCTCTTCGTCGATCTCGGGCTTTTTTCGGCCGCCGCGTTCGAACACACCGGATGCGCCCTCGAGCAAAGCGCGTTTCCATTGGTGGATCATCGTCGGATGCACCCCAAACCGGCTCGCCAGTTCGGCTGCGGTCTCCTCGCCCTTTAAGGCCTCCAGCGCGACCTTCGCCTTGAACTCCGGCGCATGCTGCTTGCGTTTAGACATCTCTAATCTCCTTCGTGTTGAAGATCAGCAGACTGCATATTGTAGCTTATGTCAGTGTCCGAATTTCGGGGGGTAGCTCACCTCTCCATTTCTCCTGACCGACTCTGTTGCCCCGCATATGTCCCCTGAGAGTCAACTCTGGGTCCGCCAAAGGCTATATTGCTACGCGCCGCAGGACCCACCACTGTTGGATGTCGCTAAAGTAAGGTGACAAACTCACAGGCCCTATCCGTGAGCGGAGCCATATACGATAACGCCTATACCCCCGGGTGGCACTTGCCCCCCTGCCCTACCAGAACCGAAAGACCTCAACCGTTTCCAGCAGAGGCCTTCCCGCAGGTAAACCGGCAGCTAGGTTCACAGCAGCTATTTACTGCGCAGGCTCCAGCTTAGCCAGCTCTTCTTGCAATGCACGGGCATATGCATTCCGTGCAGTCTGAGCGATTGCTTTCCGCTGCTCAAGACGCTGGATTTCAGCATCTACAACCTGAATGTTGCCCAGCTGTGCTTTGGCTTCGTCTGACAGTTTGTCGACTTCATATGACTTACCGTCGATGTCGATTGTTTGGCCTTCAGCCATGTCTGCACTCCTAAAGTCTCTTGAGGTTTAGATGTGGAAAGGGGCCACCCAAAGGCAGCCCCAATCTGTAATCTGTAAGCCGGTTGGCTTAGCTGAAGATGAAGTCCGAAGTGGACAGATCAGTTACACCAGTCAGGTTGATCGCAATATCCGCAGCATCAAGCGCCTGGTCGCCATTTACATCGACATAAAGTGTGTTTGTGGACGTATCCAGCACCGCTTCATCTGTGACACCTGTGAACGCAGTAAGGACAGCGCCGTAGCCATTGGCTTCGCCGACATATTTACCGTTACCGTTGGCTGTGGTGATCGCCAACTTGTCTGTACCAGACAGGAAGTCAGTGATGGTATCTACGTTAACGCCGTTGCTGTCCGTCGCGACTGCGAACGTGAAGGTGTCTGCACCATCACCACCGGTCAGCATGTCTGCACCAGCACCGCCGGAGAGGTTGTCATCACCGGCACCGCCGATGAGAACGTCCGCACCAGCGCCGCCAACGAGAACGTCGTTACCTTCACCACCGTCGATGGTGTCTTTGCCAGCACCACCAGTGAAGGTGTTTACGCCAGCGCCACCAGTCATGGTCACGTCGTTCGCGTTGCCAGTAACATCAACGGTCACGTTGCCTGTGGATGCAGATGCATCAACAGTCTTAACCGAAGTCAGTGCTGTGTCGATAACAGCAGATGCATCACCGGAGATGTTGACAGTGGTATGATCAGCCGCACCAAGACCAACGGTGAATGCATTTGCTGCTGTTGGAGTTGCACCTGTGTTATCAAGTTCCAGGTTCAGGGTTTCAACGCCAGCCGCCGACAGAACGCCGAAATCTTGTGCCGCATCAGCTTCCGCCAATTGAACATTCAAGACGTCGGTTGTTTGAACGCCAGCACCTGTTACCGCAATAGTAGTAACATCGGTTGTGGCAGTTGCAGCTGCGCCGAAGTTAACTGTTGCACCCGTATTCAAACCAGAAATGGTGTTGTTACCATTTACACCTGCACGGAGGTTGACAGTCTGAAGGTCGTCAAGGTTGGCCAAGTTGATGCTACCGGCAAGAGCGTCGGTGATCGCAAGAGCTTCAAAGTTGCTGAAGGTCTTCTCTTCAACGTCGTTTGTAGCTCCCGAAGCGACTGTCGAAGTCAAACCGATTGTATCAACGCCCTCGCCACCATCAATCAAAGCACCAGCTGTGAGGTTGCCGGTTACGGAAACCATGTCATCGCCAGCGCCAGTGTTGATCTTCTGAGTAGCACCGAGATTGCCAGAAACTGTTACGGCGTCTTCGCCAGCGCCGGTATTAACTGCGGTAGCAGTATCATCAACAGTTACAGTCAGGCCGCCAGCATGATCAGCAGCAGCAACTGTTGTTACAGCTGTGAATGCGCCAGCACCCAGATCCAAAGAACCGTCACCAGTAACTGTCAACGACGTCAGGGACGCGAGGTCGGCAGCACTAAAGGTCAGTTCGTTGGCACCAGTTGCAGCTATAGAAGCGGAAGTGGTCGCTGCACTTGCTACGCTCTCCAGGATGGTAACATGCGCGTCTTTTGCTGCGATGTCATAGCTCGTGGCTGCGTTTGCACTGAGAGCTGCGAGGTTCAAGTTGATATCGGTCGCTGCTGTGCCAACTGTATCAAGGTTCAGTTTAAGTTCAGTTGCGGTAGAGCCGCTGACAGTCACAGATTGCGTCTGGTTGGAGACGCCCAGTTCTGCTGCACCGATGTTTGCCAAACGTGCTACGGCAGTACTACCAGCAACATTGACATTAGTAACGCCAGTCGAAGAACCCAAGTTCAGAGTTGTACCAGCTGCGGCACGCACGTTCACTACTTCAATGCTTGTGAGCGAAGGAGCAACATTGGTGCCATTCAAAGTGACGTTCAAGGTGTCAATACCCAAGCCGCCATCTAGCTGATCTACGCCTTGAAGAGTTTGAACCAGGTTCCCAGCACCATCTTGCTCAACGCCTGCGTTGAATTTGTCGTTATCCGATGTGCCGACGAAATTATCAGAACCTGTAGTGAGCGTGAAGGTGTCGCCTGGGTTAGCTGCCCCACCAACGAAATCATCAGTCGCCTGTTTAGCGGCTTCAACGGTTGCTTCGTCTTCAGTCACGCCGTTAACGGAAGCTACAGCTGCGGCTTTCGCTGCGGCATCAAACTCGAAGCCAGGAACGTTAGCAACTGATTCCGCCCAATCCAGACCGACTTCGATCTTGTTGTCGAGAACGGATTTATCAGATGTACCCAAGTCGACATCATCACGAGCGCCCATGATGATCTTTTCGACCATATCGCCGGCGGAAACGCTGCCATCTGCGAGAACGCCGGTCCAGAAATCCAGGCCTTCTTGCTCAGGAACACGGCCGAAAAGGTTAACGTAGATGCTTGTGACGAAAGCGTTAGGTGTAGAAACACCAGGTGTCGTCAAGAAAGGGTAGAGTGCTTCGGCTTCGTCGGAAGAAGCGAAGTCAGCTGCGATAGTGTTGAACTCACGACCGTTGTCGATTTGATCAATCCAAAACTGCAGACCATCTGGGTCGGGGGCGCGATCAAAATACCCAATGTAGAGGGCTGCGAGATCTTGCTTTTGCTCAAGAGTTGCCATGTTTAATTCCTGCTTTGTGAACATTCACGATAGGGCTCATTTGGGCGATTCTAGATTCGATCCAGTGCAACCTTTGGAGCGCTGAATCGGATCACCTAACGACCGCTAATACATGGCTACCAAACCTAGAAAATTGGCGCAAGGAAAAATGTGCAGTAAAAAATATACCATCTGCTTCGATCCTGTGTTATCAAAGAATGGACAGTGGTTGGGTGCATGACTTAGTGCCTTTTCCCGTTCGTTTCTGGCTAGAATGCCACTTCACTTGCCGGCGGATGCAGGCTGGTGAAGTATAAACTTGAGAGTGTGCTCTGATGTCCAATTCGACAACCTCTAAGCCTGTGGTTTCTGACAGTGTCGATCCCCGTGTCGAACTCGGCGTTTGGTTGAAATCTTTGCGCGAAGAGCAGGGTCTTTCTCAACGCGCTTTGGCTAAACAGCTGTCACTAGACTACTATACCTTTATTTCCCAGTTAGAAACCGGCCGGGGGAAGATCCCAAGTGCTCGGTATAATGACTGGGCCAAAGCCCTTGATCAGAACCCGAAGACGTTCATGAAAAAGCTGCTGAAGCATTATGAACCGGAAGCCTATGATATGCTGTTTGGCAATAGCGAAGCGATCTAACGAGCCGATACTGACTTCGCACACAGGTAGAATGTAACGCTCTGGGTTTGCACGTGACTGATTTCAGTTGGCTCCGCGGCCTCCTGTCGAGTTCTTGATGCCGCCTCCATACTTGGCGACATGGAAATTGTCACTTTGGGACATATCTATGCTGTTGGCCGGGACATCTACACCATCACTAAGCGGTTTCTGTTTTTGGCCTGATGAACCGCGAGGGCTGCCCGGGCGCGTGATTTCGAATCGTTACCGGCGAGCGCGGGCACCCTTTAGGCAGGTGCTCGCCCTTTTCACCGCCTGAAACAGATAAAAAGGCACGAATGGGCTTCAACCACGTAGAATTCAGATGGATCTATCGCCTCAGAATGCGCTTCTGGAACGTGATCACTCTCATCACGAGCTACCTGCAAGAACCCTACTTTCAATATCTCGATCACGGATAGCCTCTTATAAACAGTGTCTATTAAGAAAATCATAGGTTCCCGCGCTCGTCAACGAAACGTTGTTTGTCGAACTTATTCCGTTGCGCATCTTTTTCTAGCATTCCATCCTAATCTTGGTGTAAGACTCAAAAAAACAATGAGAGGCAGTATGACAGGCATTATCGGGTCGGACCAACTTAGAGCTTATAGCACCACTATACGTGACGCTCTCTCGCGGCATACGGCCAAGCATCTGTCGCCAGATACCCGTAAGTCGGACAAACCGATGCGCCGTTTTTCAGTTAAGGAAACCGCTGAAGCACTACGGGTTAACTACTCATCCCTGCGACACTACGCCAAGATTATCGAGGGGTTTCCATCGGGAAAACTAGAAGCTGGCAACCGGCGGACATTTTCCGGGGAAGAGGTGCATGCGATACAGGACTTGCTTTTTCAGGCAAGAAAGATCCCGCTGTCTATGTATCCCAGAAAGGAGCCCGGAGACGTAACCGCAAAGCTTGCCGTCTATAACCTGAAAGGCGGTGTTGCGAAAACTTCACTGTCCGCCAATCTCGCGGAATTCCTTGGCTTGCGCGGGTTTCGCTGCCTAATTATTGATTTGGACCCCCAAGCCAGCCTGTCAGATTTGTTTGATGTTCGCGCAGATGCTCAGTTGGACGATGGCGATGAAGCAGTTCATTCCATCTATGATATCCTTAAATACGATGACCCTGTTCCGATCACCGACGTGATCCAAGCGACATATTTCCCGAACATCGATATCGTTCCGGGCTCAATGAACATGACTGAGTTCGAGTATGAGACGTCGGCGTCCTACATGAATGGAACACAACAATCTCAGCCTTGGCACCGCAAGATTTCAAACGCGTTGCGGCTAGTCGAAGAGTACTATGACATTATCCTCTTCGACACGCCGCCCCATATGAGCTTCGCGGTGATTGCCGCAGTGGCCTCAGCAACCGGGCTTCTGGTGCCAGTATCGGCTGGCATGCTCGATGTCGTGAGTTTGGAAAAATTTCTCGACCTTGGTGCGGGCACGCTTGAAGTAGTGGAAAGTGTCGAGAAAGATAAGCGCTATGATTTCATACGCTTCGTTTTGACACGCTACAATCCCAATGATCAGGCGCAGCTTCAACTGAGCTCTTTCCTGCGCGCGCAATTGGGCGACGCGATGCTGCAAGCCGACTTCCTTCAATCTACTGCAATCGGGGATGGTACAAATACCATGCAACCTTTGCTGGAGGTAGGCCCCGCGGGCGTGACGCGAAAGACCTATGACCGCATCTTCGACAGCTTGCAGAAGATCGCCCATGAGGTTGAGGCCGAGGTTATGAAAAGCTGGGGCCGCGAGCAAAAATCTCAGAGGGATAACTGATGGCCCGGAAACTTTTCAACGACGTAGAGAAAGACGAAGTGGCCGAAAAGGCCTCTGCTCAACCTGTAAAGCGGCGTGCGCCACTTATCCGTGGCGGTGCTGCCGCGCCAAAGTACATTGAAGGCTCGGTGCAGTCTGCGACTGAACGCACCCACGAAGACATTCCAGTCGATCAGATCCAAGATAGTCTGATCGAAGATCGGATCGACATCACCGAAGGGCTCAACGAACTCGTCGAATCGATCTCCAGAAATGGCCAACAAATCCCGATTATTGTCCGGATCGTAAACAAAGAACGGCCTTACGAGATCGTCGCGGGTCGGAGGCGCCTCGCGGCCATGCGGCGGCTTGGCAAGGCTACAATCCGCGGTTTCATCACGCGGATGTCTGATGAGGAAGCCTTTGTCGCGCAAGGCATCGAGAACTCGGCGCGGCTGGAGACCAGCTTCATAGAGCGCGCGCGAACAATCGTAAAGGCCAAAGAAGCCGGTTTCACACAAGAGAATATCGCAGAGTTCCTTGGTATTGTTCAATCACTGGTTTCAACGATGTCCCGGATTTACGAAATGATTGGGGATGAGGTGGTCCTCGCGATTGGCCCTGCCCGCGGTGTAGGACGCCGCAACTGGGAGAAACTGGCTAAATTGATTTCTACAAAGCAACTGGCGAAGCAGGATGTGGTCAAACTTGTCGACAGCACGCTTGAAGATAGCGTTGCGCGGTTTGAAAACCTTCAAGCGAAGCTTTCCAAGGCAGTATCCCCCAGCAAATCCCGAGCGAAATCGGTTCCGGTCCGGCGTACTGCCCTCTTGGAAGGGCGTTACGCGATGGTGCGGAAACCAAGACAACTGGTGATTAAGGCTGAGAAGGATCTCTCTGACGATCTCTTAGATTACATATCGGAGAATATTTCAGACCTTATATCCAACTATCAGAAGCTCAAAGGAAGGAATGATGACTAGATAAGTATCTGATATAAAAGATTAAAAATATTATCACCGCGGTGATAATTCGCGCTCGACCAACTGGTATACAAAATGAGGAGCAGACACGTGGCATAAAAAAGGCCCCCCGAAACGCGAATTCCGGAGAGGCCATTAAGGTCTTGTAGCAAAGCCTTCATAGCTTATCTCCGAATCTCTTTCAACACCGCATTTCGGTGAATGGTCAAATATTGCCGTCTGAAATTTAATGACTACAGGAATGTCCACAGTATATTCGTGTGGGCAAACGGATAACGTTTGCCTTAACGAACCGATCTCACCTCAGGCATGGGACCGCTGGGAGGTCCTCAACTTAGTCCAAGACCTGAGGAAGGTGCTTGGATTGAAGGATCGTGATATCATGGTCCTGCGCGCCCATCTATCGGTTCTCCCTGCAGGCCCGTTGTACCCCGGGCAGCTTAACCTTTCCTTCATGAAGGTTAGCGAGATCTTAAAACGGGCATGCGCAATGGACGAGCGCCGTTTTAACCGCGGAGAGGTTCGGCTAGAAGAGCTCGGACTGATCCATCGTAAACTCAGCGCAAACGGCAGACGCTTTCCCGAACGCAATGCAGCTGACAAGATCATCGGGGGCTATGGCATCGACTTGAACCCTTTGATGGCGCAACTCCAAGAACTTAGCCAATTACGGACAAAAATCGAAACGGAGAAACGTGCTCTGCGCCAAAAGCGCAACCTAGTCTCGGCCCGCTTTCAATGCGTAATTCGGAAACTCTATGGGATTGGCGTAGAACTGCCGGTCCATATTACGCAGCTGAAGGATAGGCTGCGCAATACCCTGCGCCGCAAAAGCCTCTCCTTTGAAGAACTCGAGGTTCTCGAGACCGAAGTCTGTGCCCTCGAAGAGAGCCCCTGCCCTAGCGCCAACGAAACTTCAACTTTCCTTGCAGTTGAACCGAACTCCGCGGTTTCGACTGAACAGGATACGACAGAAATCGGCCATCTCGGAAGCCAGTCGGAACCTACCAAATCCGGGGTCGATGCCTGTCAAACTGTCCGGCACGTAGAGTCAGAACTAAAAGAAAAATACAAAGAGGAAGCCCTAGCAATTGATGGGTCTAAAGTCTCGGCTTTTTGGCGTCAGACGAATACGCTACAGTGCTTTTACCCAGACCCTCCTAGACGAGCGAATGAGCTCGCAACGATATTATTCGAATTTTCTTCCTATCTTGGACTTGGACAGCAAGTTGTGGTCAAAGCTCTGTCCGCCTTCGGGTGGGCAAATCTGATTCTTGTGCTAGATTATCTGGCTGAGCGCGTAGACAAGCTGAAATACCCAAATGGCTATCTCACGACGATGATCTGCTGCTATCAGAAGGGAGAATCCGTTGCCGCGGGCCGCATACGGGTAGGTGCTTTAGCGCATTAGCAAATTCGGAGGTTAGAGTCAGTCTCGCTCCCTGCCCTACTTATGTTCCGTGGGATATTACAGGTCACACACAAAGAGGAGACCGCGGAACATAGGTTCGTGCGAATACGAACCATGGTGATGAAGAACCGACGCGGATGGCCTAGTTAACTTCGCCATAGAACGCCGTAGCGTGGAGCCAAATGGGCCTACAGGTCATTACTTACGCGTACATCCTAAATTTAGGTAAGATCGATATGGGCCCCAACCAGTTTAGCAGAACGAAGTATCATGTCGTTCCGCAAAGCCATGCGGGAAGCCGCCTTACCCCTGGCGGGCTTGCGGGCTTTCCCGCATGGCTTCACCGGACTATTGAGACACCTATATTAAGGAATGTAGCGACTAGTTTGAAGTTCTTAATTCTTATTAGGGAAGACTTCACTACGATGGCCAAGATTACCGAGAAGAATGTATGTGATCTCAGGACTTGATGTCTCTGCTTGCGTAAAACCGCGGGATAGATAGTGACGATATCGACTTCACCGAACCGCAAATCAACACCGACTGCGGTGGAACGCAGGACACAATGACCCATTGGTTCGTCTCCGCTGGCTTGAGCCGCCAGTTGGTGATTTCAGCAAGGCGAAATACTCGGCCATGTGTTGTCTGTAGCGCATTAGTGATAGCACAGAAAACTTAGATCAGCGTTTTAAGTTGTTAACTCGCCTTCTTATCGGTTCCCTCGAAAAGGAAGGTAAGTTCCAATCTGTGATTGGACGAGCTTCGAACTGTCATTATCACCGCGGTGATAATTTTTTTTCACTCTTAAAACAGTTAGATAGTGGTTTGTATGAATTAGATATACGCTAAAGTCAATAGAACCTTGGTTATGGGGCGGAACTAACCGAGCCTACCGATACGAACATGCCATGTCGAAACGGCGTAGCCAGTACGCACTACGACATTCCCGGATCGCGAAAAGAACCTGAGTATGTGGCACTCGGGTTGAAATCTATTTGTGAAAACAAGTAAGCGGGGCATATTCAGGCCAATACCTAGAACGGCGACCTACGTTAGGTTGCGTCTCGTCCTTATGTCCGCAGTATGCACTACGATCTATGATATGTGATTCGTTTTATAGATTAAACTCCGGCTCGGAGGGAACTCGTCGGAGGACACATTCATTCAAGCCTCATTACGGCGTTTCGCGGCGAACTTCTACCGTGACCCGACCCGTTGAGGCGTCAGTCTGGCCCCGGCGTGGGGCTTTGTCCCTCGGGTTTTAGTCCTTTCGTTATGACCTTCCTTGCATTGCCATCCCACGCTTCATCTGGTGGTTCTGTGGTGATCCGTAGTACCGCGGTTTTATCTTCTTGCCGGATGACAATTGCTTCGCCTGCGCCGGTTCTTTGGAGCGTGACGGTACAGGGAGAATCGGTAACTTTTCTCAAGAGTGTTCGGAGATGGATTAGCCAGTCTGCACGTGACCATCTGGCGGCATCCCGAGAAGGTCTGCGAGATTTTGGAGCTGCGCCTGCATTTGGGACTGTTCCTCGATCATTTCGACGAGACCTTCGAGTGTTTGGATGTGCAAGCGCTGCAGATCCTGCAACGTGGGGTGCGTAGGGCTGCGCTGCGCGATATCGCGCATGGCCAGGGCCGCGGTGTTCAGGTTCTTGTCGATCCTCGTAAGCTGCTCCACGAACTGGTCGAGCCTGTCCGTTATCGGGGGCGCGGCCTCGCGCGCCAGAAGCGCTTCCAGCAGATCGATCAGTTGGATCAGCCGAGCTTCGGTGGTTTGTGTCATAGATGGTCTCCAGAATTTGGGCCGTTCGGTAGAACCCCGTGAGGTCGAGGCGGCGGAAGGCGCGGTGCAAGAGGGCCGCGTTGAGCGCGGCGGTTAGCTTCTGACCAAGACCTGCCAGAAGAGAGATCAACTGGGTCTTGAGGCCGCCCATGGGGTGGGGGCGTGCGAGGGTTTCTTGGGGCTTAGCGGGCGGCAAGCCAGACATGGGATAAATCAACCCTAAGTTGTTTTTTGCCCGACGTTCCAACGCGTTCTGCAGGCGCTGAGGCGCGCGCTTGATCGCGATCCAGCGGGCAAGCTGGGCGTCGTAAGGATCGATGGCATCTTCCGCGCCGTCGCCGAGAGCGGCGCCCTTGAGCGTGATGCGTGGGCCTGGCTCTTGCAGGGGTCCACAGGTAATGCTCGTGGTGCTTTCGCTGGTGACCCCCCAGCGGTAGGGGGCGAGACCTTGGTGGACCTTTTGCCGGAGTGCGTCGCGGTCCGTCGTGTCCTGTTGCAGGGCTCGGCGCGCGAGAGCCCATGCGCGGAACCTGGGGTCCATGGGATCGACGCCGAGCTTCGCCCCTTTGGCTGCGCGGCGCATCATTTCTGCGACCTCTTTGGCCATCCAGGAGGGTGGGGTGATGGCACGCCGTCTCTTTGGATCGCGCGGGTCAAACCAACCATAATGATCATTGATGAGATCGGTATAGGCGTCCCAATCCGCACGACTTGAGATCATGGGGGGACGAGGGTTCCAACTGCGCAATGGCGCGCCGGGAAATCCCACCGCGCGGGGCATCAGAATGTTGACCTCGAGCCTGCCGAGATGAGTATGGGTTCCGACCAAGATCGGTGGGCGGGCATCTTCGGGAATGCCGGCGCAGGCGAGTTCCAGAAACAGCCGAACCGTGCCGTCGATGGCCTGACGCAGAGTGGGCTCGCGGTTGTTGAAACGCGCCACGTCGAGCTCATCTTCGGCCCAGCTGAGGGTGGCGCAGCGGTACCGACATCGAAAGGGCAGGCTGTCGATCATCAACCCCACGAGGGCGGGATCTCCGAGTAGCACTTCGGGGGCAGGGTGCCGTCGTGTCACGCAGGTCTGCCGTTGTGCGGTCTTTGTGACCTCCGTCTCCAGCAGATAGCGGATCACCTGCGTGGCAGGACCGGTCTGATGTTTGGACCAAAGCAGGATCATCCGACGGGCGCCCCGGAGGGAGCATCTTTGTCGATGAGTGCCGTGACTTGACACAGCTGATCTTCGATCCTTGCCAGCTGTGCCAATGCGCCAAAAGCGCAGAGGGCAGGGGGGCTGCTGGCCTGCAGATCGGCCAGTTGCATGAGGGCGGCATGTGATGCGGTCAAGAGGCGAATGGCCTCTACGGTCTCCGGACGGGGTCGGGACGCCGCGCGGCGCAGGCAGGTATCGACCGCAAAGGCTGAGATCGATTTGCCGGCACGGTCTGCTGCCGCGCGCATACGGGCCCATTCATCAGGGGTGGCGTGGATGCGCCGAGGCGCGGTCTTGTCATCTCTCGTGGTCCTGTGGCCCATTGATCCTGTCCTCCTGTCGCGGGCCCGTCCCGGGGGCCTCGCTCTTCTGCCGAGGCCCGCGCCTCTCACCTTTAGAATAATCAGGGGGAAGGGGGGGCCTTGGAAACCCTTCTGGACGAAGGGCCGCGGGCTTGGGGCCTTCTCGAAGCAAATAGAGAGTGGGGGATGCGGCCAATGACACAAGGGTCTGCGGGGCTTTGCAGGGGCCTGAGGGCCCAACTTGCAGCAATCCAGAAACTCTGTCCGGGGAAGGGGGGCGGGACCTGCCTCGCGAAAGATCGCATAAAGATTTACGCGTATTCTGCGCGTCCTGATGTCCGAGGCAGCGTGAGGGGGCGCGCTGGATTTTGGCGGCTGCCCGGCGGGGCTGGAGATGGTTTGGAAACCGAGACGGGCCTTCTGGCACATGAGTTGCGCCAGAAGGTGGCGGTGATATCAAGAAACCGTCCACGACTTTCTTGTGATGTCCCAAGGGTGTTTTGGTGGGCTTGAGATACGGGGGCAGGGGAGGGTCTCCTCTGATCGCGCGTGAGGGATTGGTATCGCCCTGCTGGCCGAATTGATATCAAGAAATCATATGATCCAAGTCCGGGCCCGATTACGGTGATGACGGCCCCCTGCGCAAACCTGTCTTGGCGCGCGCCGACCGCCCGGAGGGCGTTCGATGCCCGGGGGCTTCCATCGTTGGGGCTTTGCGCGAGAACTGTTTGGTACATCGTGAGATTCTACTGATCCGCTTTGGTGCTGGAGGCCATTGGTTCGTGCCTTATGTAGCGGCAGTAGGCCCTGGATATTTTTGAAAGAACATTATGATCAAGTTGCTGTTGGTGGATGACGAGCCCGACATTCTGGAAGTTGCCGAGCTTGCCCTGACGATGAGTGGGGAGTTCGATATTATCGCCTGCGCCTCAGGCGCCGAAGCGATCGACCGTGCGCGAGATCTCCTCCCGGAGGTGGTGCTGCTGGACTATAGAATGCCCCAGATGCGCGGGACCGAGGTGCTGGATAGGCTGCGCAAGATCAAAGGCCTGGAACAGGTGCCTGCCATCTTCTTGACGGCTCAGGTCGATGAGGCTTCCAAGTTGGCGTTGCAGGGTTTGGGGGCGAACGGGGTAATCGACAAACCATTCGACCCTATGACCTTGGCGGCACAGGTCAAAGCGTTCCTGAAGAGGGCATAGGTGGGGTTTTGGGAGGATAGAAGACGGGTGGCTTGGCGCCTTGGCGCGCCGTGCTTCTCGGCCGCTGTTTGTGCCTTGAGATCTTAGGTATTCGGTTGTTCTGTGGCAAATATGCACTTTCTACTTCAGGTTGCCGAGCATAGGGTGGCAGGAATGATGAAACGAACGCCCCGGATGGCTCCATGATCAAACTGCTACATGTCGATGATGAGGCCGACATCCTGGAGATCGCCCGGATGGCGCTCGAGATTTCCGGGGGGGTCGAAGTGGTGAGTTGTCTCTCTGGCGAGAGGGCTCTTGTGGCCGCAAAGCAGGGCGCTCCAGATGTCTTCTTGCTGGATGTCATGATGCCCGGCATGACCGGGCCCCAAACATTGGCGGCTTTGCGAGAGGTGCCGGGATTGGCAGATGTTCCTGCGATCTTTCTGACGGCGTCTCAGCATGACGGCAAGGAGACCGAGCTGCTGGCGGCAGGAGCCATAGCGGTTCTCAAAAAGCCGTTCGATCCTTTGACGCTAGGCGATGAGATCAAAAAGGCGTTGAACGGCAACTAAGATCATCCAATGTGAGGCCTGAGGGAACGGGGTACGTGCTGATCCGGGGCATCGTTCGATGGTTTTATCCAGGGTATCCTAACTCCAGAGGGGACGTGATATCAAGAAATCACACCCTCGTTGTATTGCCCGCCTTGCGAGCGCCCTTGCCTTTGCCGCCCTTCGGCTTTGCGCGCGCTCTCCAGCGAATGGCTGCATAAAGTATGGGGGATCACGCGCATTCATTGGCGGGCCGGCTGATGAGACTTTAAGCAACTTCATAAATTCACCCGGAAGAAAATTCAGCAAATTCCTTGCCCCAGCCTTGTAGGCGGTATTTTGGCGCATAACCTCTTAATGACCAAGGAGGGGCGCATCCTCTTCCCGGCGCTGTACACCGCGCAAGCACACAGGTGCAGGCTGGCAAGGTTATCGTGAACTTTATACGCCGAAGCGGTGTCGTCAGACATTGAAGAGCTTCGAACGCTTCTCCGGGTATGCGGCCATAACGAGAAGAGATCTTTGAGAGCCAAGCATTTATCGCGCGGCTTTTGTCTTTTCATTATGCCCTTCTGAGAAAGGGCAGCATATCCAGGAGATCGTCTTATGGACACCACTCTTACGTTGTCGCGCAATTTTGATTGCAAGGTTTCTACCGCAGCCCATGACAGGATCATGAATCTTACGGGTCTGTCGGCCAAGGGCGCCTATCATGATGAATATTTCCCGTACTACAGCCCCCCTGAAACGGGGGATACCCGCCTTTTGGGGCTGCTGGATACCTGCGTGTGGGCGGTCGGTCAGCATATGCCTAAGCTTACCGAGGAGCAGTGGCTGACGCTGTTTGTGATGGTGTGTCGTAAGGGTTCTCTCAACCCTCGTTATGTCTCGGGCATGATGCAGGCCGCAGTGGCAACATTTCAGTATGACGGTGATTTCTCGCGGGAGGATATTGATGCCTTCGCCGAGCTTCAGCCGATCAACTGGTTGGCAATCGCTCTGGTGGCAAACCGCTTTCACGGGGAGGGCTGGTTTCACACGGATGATCTGCGCCATACCATTTCTGAGTATACGGGTGAGCCTCGTGAATGCGTATTTCTTGATGATCCTTCGGTTGAGGACTGCTGGACGCTGGCCTCCATCCAGTCGGTGAAGGGCATGTATGTTGCCCATTGGGTATATGTTGACGGTACGAAGGCTACTCTGACGCTTGACGCCTCTTTCACGCTCGCTGGTTTTGAGTGCGAAACGGACCGGCATCTGGCTCCGGCTGACAAGACCATGTCTTGCTTCTTGTTCAAGCCT
>NZ_JABVBB010000016.1 GCF_013346665.1 Sulfitobacter maritimus | reverse complement strand
AGGCTTGAACAAGAAGCAAGACATGGTCTTGTCAGCCGGAGCCAGATGCCGGTCCGTTTCGCACTCAAAACCAGCGAGCGTGAAAGAGGCGTCAAGCGTCAGAGTAGCCTTCGTACCGTCAACATATACCCAATGGGCAACATACATGCCCTTCACCGACTGGATGGAGGCCAGCGTCCAGCAGTCCTCAACCGAAGGATCATCAAGAAATACGCATTCACGAGGCTCACCCGTATACTCAGAAATGGTATGGCGCAGATCATCCGTGTGAAACCAGCCCTCCCCGTGAAAGCGGTTTGCCACCAGAGCGATTGCCAACCAGTTGATCGGCTGAAGCTCGGCGAAGGCATCAATATCCTCCCGCGAGAAATCACCGTCATACTGAAATGTTGCCACTGCGGCCTGCATCATGCCCGAGACATAACGAGGGTTGAGAGAACCCTTACGACACACCATCACAAACAGCGTCAGCCACTGCTCCTCGGTAAGCTTAGGCATATGCTGACCGACCGCCCACACGCAGGTATCCAGCAGCCCCAAAAGGCGGGTATCCCCCGTTTCAGGGGGGCTGTAGTACGGGAAATATTCATCATGATAGGCGCCCTTGGCCGACAGACCCGTAAGATTCATGATCCTGTCATGGGCTGCGGTAGAAACCTTGCAATCAAAATTGCGCGACAACGTAAGAGTGGTGTCCATAAGACGATCTCCTGGATATGCTGCCCTTTCTCAGAAGGGCATAATGAAAAGACAAAAGCCGCGCGATAAATGCTTGGCTCTCAAAGATCTCTTCTCGTTATGGCCGCATACCCGGAGAAGCGTTCGAAGCTCTTCAATGTCTGACGACACCGCTTCGGCGTATAAAGTTCACGATAACCTTGCCAGCCTGCACCTGTGTGCTTGCGCGGTGTACAGCGCCGGGAAGAGGATGCGCCCCTCCTTGGTCATTAAGAGGTTATGCGCCAAAATACCGCCTACAAGGCTGGGGCAAGGAATTTGCTGAATTTTCTTCCGGGTGAATTTATGAAGTTGCTTAAAGTCTCATCAGCCGGCCCGCCAATGAATGCGCGTGATCCCCCATACTTTATGCAGCCATTCGCTGGAGAGCGCGCGCAAAGCCGAAGGGCGGCAAAGGCAAGGGCGCTCGCAAGGCGGGCAATACAACGAGGGTGTGATTTCTTGATATCACGTCCCCTCTGGAGTTAGGATACCCTGGATAAAACCATCGAACGATGCCCCGGATCAGCACGTACCCCGTTCCCTCAGGCCTCACATTGGATGATCTTAGTTGCCGTTCAACGCCTTTTTGATCTCATCGCCTAGCGTCAAAGGATCGAACGGCTTTTTGAGAACCGCTATGGCTCCTGCCGCCAGCAGCTCGGTCTCCTTGCCGTCATGCTGAGACGCCGTCAGAAAGATCGCAGGAACATCTGCCAATCCCGGCACCTCTCGCAAAGCCGCCAATGTTTGGGGCCCGGTCATGCCGGGCATCATGACATCCAGCAAGAAGACATCTGGAGCGCCCTGCTTTGCGGCCACAAGAGCCCTCTCGCCAGAGAGACAACTCACCACTTCGACCCCCCCGGAAATCTCGAGCGCCATCCGGGCGATCTCCAGGATGTCGGCCTCATCATCGACATGTAGCAGTTTGATCATGGAGCCATCCGGGGCGTTCGTTTCATCATTCCTGCCACCCTATGCTCGGCAACCTGAAGTAGAAAGTGCATATTTGCCACAGAACAACCGAATACCTAAGATCTCAAGGCACAAACAGCGGCCGAGAAGCACGGCGCGCCAAGGCGCCAAGCCACCCGTCTTCTATCCTCCCAAAACCCCACCTATGCCCTCTTCAGGAACGCTTTGACCTGTGCCGCCAAGGTCATAGGGTCGAATGGTTTGTCGATTACCCCGTTCGCCCCCAAACCCTGCAACGCCAACTTGGAAGCCTCATCGACCTGAGCCGTCAAGAAGATGGCAGGCACCTGTTCCAGGCCTTTGATCTTGCGCAGCCTATCCAGCACCTCGGTCCCGCGCATCTGGGGCATTCTATAGTCCAGCAGCACCACCTCCGGGAGGAGATCTCGCGCACGGTCGATCGCTTCGGCGCCTGAGGCGCAGGCGATAATATCGAACTCCCCACTCATCGTCAGGGCAAGCTCGGCAACTTCCAGAATGTCGGGCTCGTCATCCACCAACAGCAACTTGATCATAATGTTCTTTCAAAAATATCCAGGGCCTACTGCCGCTACATAAGGCACGAACCAATGGCCTCCAGCACCAAAGCGGATCAGTAGAATCTCACGATGTACCAAACAGTTCTCGCGCAAAGCCCCAACGATGGAAGCCCCCGGGCATCGAACGCCCTCCGGGCGGTCGGCGCGCGCCAAGACAGGTTTGCGCAGGGGGCCGTCATCACCGTAATCGGGCCCGGACTTGGATCATATGATTTCTTGATATCAATTCGGCCAGCAGGGCGATACCAATCCCTCACGCGCGATCAGAGGAGACCCTCCCCTGCCCCCGTATCTCAAGCCCACCAAAACACCCTTGGGACATCACAAGAAAGTCGTGGACGGTTTCTTGATATCACCGCCACCTTCTGGCGCAACTCATGTGCCAGAAGGCCCGTCTCGGTTTCCAAACCATCTCCAGCCCCGCCGGGCAGCCGCCAAAATCCAGCGCGCCCCCTCACGCTGCCTCGGACATCAGGACGCGCAGAATACGCGTAAATCTTTATGCGATCTTTCGCGAGGCAGGTCCCGCCCCCCTTCCCCGGACAGAGTTTCTGGATTGCTGCAAGTTGGGCCCTCAGGCCCCTGCAAAGCCCCGCAGACCCTTGTGTCATTGGCCGCATCCCCCACTCTCTATTTGCTTCGAGAAGGCCCCAAGCCCGCGGCCCTTCGTCCAGAAGGGTTTCCAAGGCCCCCCCTTCCCCCTGATTATTCTAAAGGTGAGAGGCGCGGGCCTCGGCAGAAGAGCGAGGCCCCCGGGACGGGCCCGCGACAGGAGGACAGGATCAATGGGCCACAGGACCACGAGAGATGACAAGACCGCGCCTCGGCGCATCCACGCCACCCCTGATGAATGGGCCCGTATGCGCGCGGCAGCAGACCGTGCCGGCAAATCGATCTCAGCCTTTGCGGTCGATACCTGCCTGCGCCGCGCGGCGTCCCGACCCCGTCCGGAGACCGTAGAGGCCATTCGCCTCTTGACCGCATCACATGCCGCCCTCATGCAACTGGCCGATCTGCAGGCCAGCAGCCCCCCTGCCCTCTGCGCTTTTGGCGCATTGGCACAGCTGGCAAGGATCGAAGATCAGCTGTGTCAAGTCACGGCACTCATCGACAAAGATGCTCCCTCCGGGGCGCCCGTCGGATGATCCTGCTTTGGTCCAAACATCAGACCGGTCCTGCCACGCAGGTGATCCGCTATCTGCTGGAGACGGAGGTCACAAAGACCGCACAACGGCAGACCTGCGTGACACGACGGCACCCTGCCCCCGAAGTGCTACTCGGAGATCCCGCCCTCGTGGGGTTGATGATCGACAGCCTGCCCTTTCGATGTCGGTACCGCTGCGCCACCCTCAGCTGGGCCGAAGATGAGCTCGACGTGGCGCGTTTCAACAACCGCGAGCCCACTCTGCGTCAGGCCATCGACGGCACGGTTCGGCTGTTTCTGGAACTCGCCTGCGCCGGCATTCCCGAAGATGCCCGCCCACCGATCTTGGTCGGAACCCATACTCATCTCGGCAGGCTCGAGGTCAACATTCTGATGCCCCGCGCGGTGGGATTTCCCGGCGCGCCATTGCGCAGTTGGAACCCTCGTCCCCCCATGATCTCAAGTCGTGCGGATTGGGACGCCTATACCGATCTCATCAATGATCATTATGGTTGGTTTGACCCGCGCGATCCAAAGAGACGGCGTGCCATCACCCCACCCTCCTGGATGGCCAAAGAGGTCGCAGAAATGATGCGCCGCGCAGCCAAAGGGGCGAAGCTCGGCGTCGATCCCATGGACCCCAGGTTCCGCGCATGGGCTCTCGCGCGCCGAGCCCTGCAACAGGACACGACGGACCGCGACGCACTCCGGCAAAAGGTCCACCAAGGTCTCGCCCCCTACCGCTGGGGGGTCACCAGCGAAAGCACCACGAGCATTACCTGTGGACCCCTGCAAGAGCCAGGCCCACGCATCACGCTCAAGGGCGCCGCTCTCGGCGACGGCGCGGAAGATGCCATCGATCCTTACGACGCCCAGCTTGCCCGCTGGATCGCGATCAAGCGCGCGCCTCAGCGCCTGCAGAACGCGTTGGAACGTCGGGCAAAAAACAACTTAGGGTTGATTTATCCCATGTCTGGCTTGCCGCCCGCTAAGCCCCAAGAAACCCTCGCACGCCCCCACCCCATGGGCGGCCTCAAGACCCAGTTGATCTCTCTTCTGGCAGGTCTTGGTCAGAAGCTAACCGCCGCGCTCAACGCGGCCCTCTTGCACCGCGCCTTCCGCCGCCTCGACCTCACGGGGTTCTACCGAACGGCCCAAATTCTGGAGACCATCTATGACACAAACCACCGAAGCTCGGCTGATCCAACTGATCGATCTGCTGGAAGCGCTTCTGGCGCGCGAGGCCGCGCCCCCGATAACGGACAGGCTCGACCAGTTCGTGGAGCAGCTTACGAGGATCGACAAGAACCTGAACACCGCGGCCCTGGCCATGCGCGATATCGCGCAGCGCAGCCCTACGCACCCCACGTTGCAGGATCTGCAGCGCTTGCACATCCAAACACTCGAAGGTCTCGTCGAAATGATCGAGGAACAGTCCCAAATGCAGGCGCAGCTCCAAAATCTCGCAGACCTTCTCGGGATGCCGCCAGATGGTCACGTGCAGACTGGCTAATCCATCTCCGAACACTCTTGAGAAAAGTTACCGATTCTCCCTGTACCGTCACGCTCCAAAGAACCGGCGCAGGCGAAGCAATTGTCATCCGGCAAGAAGATAAAACCGCGGTACTACGGATCACCACAGAACCACCAGATGAAGCGTGGGATGGCAATGCAAGGAAGGTCATAACGAAAGGACTAAAACCCGAGGGACAAAGCCCCACGCCGGGGCCAGACTGACGCCTCAACGGGTCGGGTCACGGTAGAAGTTCGCGGGGCAGTTATGGTGAGCGATCGCTAACGGCGAAAGGGTAGAAAACAAACGTGTTTCGGATCACAGTTAAACCTGTGACGGTTTGAGGCCGCACCCCTGATAGCATTTGCCCAAGTATCGATGTCCCTATCACTGCAAGTGACTATCTAACGGTCCAAGCCTGTGATCCCTGTGTGCCTGAGGCCTGTCCAGCGCGATGGACGTCGCCGTCTCCCCGGGGCTCATCCTCATGCCGCACGAAGCCTGATTGATGACCTGCTCCTGATTGCGATCAAGCACGCGCGCGCTCGCAGGAGCCTAATCAAGCGAGGGCGGCGAGTCGGAAAATGTTGGCTCATTCATTGTAACGAGTGATTGATAATTCCGGTTATGAACCCATTGGAGCTTGTACCACGGTACAGATTGCTACACGGGAATTGAGCTCGGGCCTGATCAATGCATTTATACCTTCGGTCACGCCTGACTAGATAGCGGTGGCAGAGTTCAGTTAGGTTTGGGGCGATGAAGCCCACTGTGACCTCACAACTTGGAGCTACCTGTACCGCGGTACAGGTTCTAGCGAAGACCCTTGATCCGGGGTAGCCAGAAAACCGTGTTCCTATCTACATTCGGCCGGAAAAGCGTCGCGCGCGCGTCTGGCCAGGAGCCTTGGAAAGCAAGACTAAATATAAATTTCTGAGCCATCTGTACCGCGGCAAACCCTGATTTAGGGAAAGCCACTCTGGCTCATCGAGTGCCCGCAACAGGCGCGCCTTCGATGAACCCAGCGATCATCGAGCTGAAATAAGCTGCGGGTGATTTGATACGAATCGCATTCTCGGCCAAGTATTCCAAAGCTCTGAGCATGTTCGGCCATCCGATTGAGGCGACACCTTTCGCCAAGGCTTCACTATTCAAACTCAAAAAAGATCCAAATAGAAAAACCGCTTCCCGCAAATGAGAGGGTGATTGGATAGCATCTGGGTAGAGGCTCGCGATATTGGGACAACACTGCCATGCTTCAACAAGCCGTGTATATTCCTCGGGCGCATTCTTAGTAGGATCTATTTTTAAGGAATCTACTTGGCGGACATTCTGACCGTTTCCGCCGGACTCTTTCCGCGTATCCGTAAGGCGACCCTGGGGGCGGGTTACGCGCTGAGTTTTGACTTTCTGGCTCGAGAAATGTGCCGACCGGGGTGCATCAATCTCAGGGTTCCGGTCGTCTCCGGCACAGTTTGTACCGTGCACAGCTTCCTGCAGGGCGATCTCTTTGGTCTCGGTGCGCTGTGGCTGGTCAGCGGTAGCCGGGGCAGGGTAGGGGGCGTAGTGGTGCCGCTGAGATGTCTGAATTGTATCTTCCGACGCGGAGAGGAGAGTTTGAGCGTCTGACTTCAAAGCACGCATCTCACGAATGTGAGCAGCGACCTCCGCGGATTGCAACGAGCTCCTGCGAAGGATCTTTTTGACCTCAGCGAGGTAGTGGATTTGTACCTCGGTCAACTGCTCAGGAGCGCGAAGAAGGCTGGCGCGAATTGCCAGCGCCTCGGAACGCATTGAGCGAAGCTCTTCGGCCTCAATATCTAGCCTTGCCGCTTCGGCCACCAGCTCGGGGTAGATACGAAGGAGGGGGGAGAGATCGAAGCCAAAGGCATCACGAACAACCCCGCCAACCCGGAGAGGGAAACGCTTCCCGGTGGCACTGTCCTTACGTGTGATGAAGCCGATTTCGCAGAGCTTGGCGATGTGACGGCGGAGCACCCGATCACTCATGCGGTTAGCACGCTCGCAGATTGATTTGTTCGATGGGTAGACCACCAACAAAGCGTCCGGGCTAAGAGGCGTTTCAATGCCCGTTTTTCGGTCCCGACATGGGAGGAAGCTCAAAAGCGTTTCCAGAACGAGGATTGAGCTTGGGGTCAGGCCATAGCTCTGGCTACTGTTCTTTACGGCTACCAGAAGATCGCGGCGTGTGACTGAAGGCACAGTTCCGGAAAGGGTAGGGGCATAGCTCCTCCGTTCCCCGGCCTGAAATGCCGTGGTTTTTGCCTGTTTCATAAATTTTCAGACGGCAAAGAGATACCATTCACCGAAAACGATGTTGCAATCGGTTCTCTCGCAGGGTATCCAAGAGGTGCTTAAATCACTTGGGGCCCTTCGAGACTACGGTTTCGGGGGGTTTCTTTTTGCGCTGCGTCTGCCTCCTTTCTTATCTTGTTGCGGCTTTAATTGGGTTCGTATTTCGCGCTCCTAGAGGCGCGTTATAGGGCGCGGGGCAAAAGATGTACCGCGGTACATCTNCTTTTGCCCCGCGCCTCGAGGTAGCGATAAAAAACAATGGGTTACGTCATTCATTCCCTGATTTCCATTGCCAATACAATTTTTCCGCTTCATGCTGGAGCCACTTAATAAAGGCGGCGTCGGACTTATCCTTTACCTTGATGCTGATCCCCCGGGTACTGGGCGACAGCTCAACTTGACCTTTTGCAACCGAGAGCTTCTTAGGCTTGCTTGGCGCCAGCTCAGAGCCGCGCTTTAAACCCTGAAGGACCGTGTTGAACCGGCCGGGGCTATCGAGCTCCTCAGGCAAGGCTTCTACCGCTCTCTTGACCTGGCAGATCTCAACATCTGCGGTGATCTTTGCCAGCTCACCCCATGGCCTCCGACCGATCCCATGAGCCGGGCCGATTGCATCGATAAGCTCGCTTGGGATCTCTCGAATGACCTTTGCCATTCGACTTACTTCACCTTTTGGAATGTTCAGGGCGCGTTCAATCATCCCGGTCTTCATGCCGCTATCGAGGAGTTGAGTGATGAAGGCAGATTTCTCGATGTAGCTATTCTCCAGACGTTCTGCGTTTTCCAGACCTTGGGCCACGACCAAAGCGTTATCGTCCAGCTCGCCGATATAGGCTTTGACCGGAATGCCGAGAATCCGACAGGCCGCGATCCGACGCCGACCATAGACCGGCTCGTACTCGAAGCCGGAACCAGACGCCGCAGCCCTGAGCAATACGGGGACTTGTTGACCAGACTCGCGAATGGATTCGACAAGCGTGTCGATCTCCGCAGAGACATCAAAGCGGTCCTGATACTTACTCTGACCGATGAGATCGACATCGATTTCTTGAATTGTCTGGTTCCGCAGGTCGTCATATGTTTCGCGGAAGCGTCGAACTGTCGGGCTGCCAGACTTAGGCGCTGCAGCGGGAGAACTTGGGGCAGGGGAGGGGGCTTCATGCTTATCCTCTCCACCGGACAAAGTCCGCTCAAGACTTGCTGAGAAAATTCCTTTACGCGCCATTGGTATCTCTCCCCCACGATTGATGGATAAGACCTTCAAACTCCGCAACAACCCTTGTCACGGAATCCCAAGCACGCTGATAGGTCTGGCGATTGAAGCTAGACGGATCGACTTCTGCAATAGTCTCCGCGCTATTCGCCGCGTCCGCGATCGCTGCCGACAAATAGAACTCGCTGGCCATAACTGCATCTTCGAGGATCGACCTCAGATAGCTAGCGACCTGAATCTGCGGCTGGTCGGTGGGGTTGTATCTCGTGATCAGGTATTTGATCCAGTCGTAGGGTCGAGCACCCTGACGCCCTTCCAAAACCGACATCATCTCACCTGCCATCCCGAGGAATGTACCGAGGCTCATGACATCGATGAAGGAGGCCGTGACGGGAACAAGAAGCCCGGAGCTGGCAAAAAGAGAGGCGATAACCGCAAAGCTCATCTGTGGCGGGCAGTCGACCAAGAACACGTCAAAGTCATCGCGGATAGGCGCGAGCGCCTCTTCTACGCGGACGAAGAACGGAAATTTCTTCTGATCGTTCACTGCGGTCTCATGCTCGAACTCCATGATATGCATATTGGAGGGGATCAGGCTGAGATTGGGGATGTGCGTTTCCCGGATCACCTCGCGAATATCGACCCGCTGGGTTCCTTCGGTATCAGAAGCATCAGGGTAGCGGACCGCGTCATAGAGTGTAAGCATGTCCGGCTCGCGCTCTGGTATGATCCCGCAGAATTGCGTCGTGCTGGCCTGAGCGTCGAGGTCAATGACCGCCACCCTATAGCCACGCAAAGCCAGCGCACTTGCGACGCTGGCGGCGGTGGACGTTTTTCCCGCGCCTCCCTTAAGATTAACAATGCTAACTACCTGAGAACGTTCGCCATTTTTACGTCGAGTAATATTTTTGCTCTCGAGCCGATCATTCTTAATTAGGAAGTCCCTGATGGCATGAATCTCGGGCGCCTCGAAATAACGTCGCGTTCCCCGCAGGAGCGTTCCTTGGGGCAGATCCGGGTTGGTACGCAGGGTATGGCGCAGAGAATTTTCGTTTACGCCGATGTAGTGACAAGCCTCTTTGAATGAAAACGGGCGCAAGACCTTTACTTTGTTCGGCTCGAGTAAGCGCTCCCGATGCTGTATAAGCTGGCTTGAGATAAGCCCCGCATGCCTGCCTAGGGACGCTGATCCACTCGTATTCATTTGTCCTGCCTCGTAAATCCGTGTTATCCGGGTTTCTCTCTGTGTAACACGTTTTATCCACAACGCCAGAAGAAATGCGTGACGCGATTAAATGGCTTGAGGCAATATAATGATTTTTCAAATGATTTAGGAGCGTTAGCAGATGATCTCGAGGCCGCGCATTAGCTCCCCGAAATCGGTTATATTCTGCTCGGGAGTCTGAAAGCCTTAAAAATTATGGCTAAAACCGCATTGGCTTCAAGAATCGGAGCTGACGAAACCGGTAGATTTCTGTCGTCAGGTGCTAGTCATACCCGGCCTCACGCGGCCAAGGTCAGGACCAATTGATTGGAGCGAAGCCACCTGATTCACCCTCTGAAAACGGATCGGTGATATACGTGATCTTGTCTAGCTGAGTGATGCGCAGATGGCGGGTCTGGAGCTCTACTTTCCAGAGTCACTTAATAAGCTTCGGGACGGGATCAGCGCGTCTTAGGCGAGATTATTTTTGTCACCGCAATAGGTTGCGCCCGCGTGAGTCGCCAGCAGCTCATAGCCCGCACAAGGTTTGAATGGAGGTAGCGTCAGAGGGCGCCAACGTTTATGGCCGGCAAAACCATCGTGCCGGGTTCACTGCGAGTTCATGCCTGCGTTGTTGTGGCGCTCAAGCCGGCTGAAAAAGATCAGGTTACATGGTGCTGCCGCGATGAACGCCAAGTTCTCCCAGTCCTGATTACACCCTACAACGTGACCCCAGGCCACCGCTTACTCCGCTTCATCATCTGCGGTGTTCCTTCGTCGGTCGTTTCAGCTTGGCAACTGGTCCGAAATGCTGCGACCACCGCGAAATACGTCGAGAGGGGGAGCTATGTCTTAGGGTGTCCGGTGGCTTTTTGCTCGCCTCGAATGAGCGGACCTGTATGTGTGGCCGATCCGAGGTGATGGGAGAATGGCGCTCCCTTACGGTCTGACGCGGTTTGGCCTCAGATATTGTCGTCGGAACTACTGAGCAAAGAGTGCCGATTTCGTCTGCGGCTAGCCATGTGGATAACTTTTCGACCAGGGTTGTAACGCGCGGATTGCCGCATAGTCTGTGAGCACAACGTAAATGAGCTGGGCGATCACCGGCAGCTTAGGAGACACCTATGAGCGAAGAGCGGTCCAAGAAGAAGCGTCACTATTATGCACGGTATTGCGATTGGGGGATCAATGTCGTTTTCGAACGCGACGGCGCCATCGATCGTTTTCCGGGCGAGATTTTGCGTTTCAAGACGCGGCAGGCCCGTGATGCTTGGGTGGCTGACGAGGTCTGGGACGGGACGTGTCGGCGTGAGGGATTGAGTGCGCGCGACCTGAAGCGGGCTTGTGGCTCGGCAGAGCGGTTTTGGTATCCTTCTGTGCGGGGGGAGGGGGACGAACAGGAGACCCATTATGAGGTGCTTGGTTAGTTGCGCGCTTCTTGTGCATGTGTCGGTGCAGGCACAGCCTGCACCGGAGCCGGGTTGAGTGCTGCGATATTGCGGTTTGGGTGGAATTTATCACATAATTCACATTACCGGTGTAGGACTTTTAGCCGGGGCACATTCTAAACTGGGTTGCGACAAATCCCCTATCTTGCTGGAAAGCAAGGAGAACGGACATGGCCCACACAGAGTTAGGATTGCGTGAAAGACGCGCGATTGAAGACATGTTGAACGCGAAGATGTCAGTGGACAAGATTGCAGCTGAGATTGGGAGACATCGTTCGACCGTGTTTCGCGAGATCAAGCGAAACAGATACATTGATAATGAGCTCCCCAATCTTAGCGGTTACTACGGTGTGACTGCACAGAGGTCCGCCGTCGACCGGCGCGCGTGTCGACGCAAGCTGGTACGGTTTATTGAATTGCGAGATGCCGTGATCAAACAGCTCAAAGTTGGCTGGTCTCCGGAACAGATCGCGGGTCGACTTCAGTTGGACGGCCAGGAACTTCGTGTCAGCCACGAGACAATCTATGCCTACATTTACGGACCCGATGGCCAGTCCGAAGAATTGGCGCGGTATCTACCGCATCGCCGTAAGAAGCGGCAACCAAGACGCAGGCGAACGCCTCGAGGCCTTGCTTTCCCACCAGATCGGTCGATTCACCAGCGGCCTGACTATGTTAAAACCCGCGAAACATTTGGTGAATGGGAAGGCGACCTCATGATTTTTGAGAGAGCGCAGGGTAAAACCAATGTTGCTTCTCTGGTGGAACGCAAAACGCGCTTTGCCGTTCTGTTCCGCAACAACGACCGCAGTACGACGCACCTGATGAACAAGCTGATGAGTGTGATGGAACCCCTGCCCCAGTCGGCGCGAAAATCGATCACCTTTGATCGAGGGATCGAATTCCGCGACTGGCGCAAGCTGAAGCCCGGTATCGGAACCGAGGCGTGGTTCTGCGATCCGCAGGCTCCGTGGCAAAAGGGTGCAGTCGAGAATCTGAATAAGCGCGCACGGCGGTATCTACCACGCGATGCACCCGTGGCCGCGCTCTCAAATCGAGACATGAAATCGATTTGCGATCGCTTGAACGGCACGCCAAGAAAGTGCCTGGGCTGGCGCACGCCAACGGAAGCCTTCAGAGAAGAACTGATGAAAATGAGATAGAGGAACGCGTCGCAACGGGTCTTGAAATTCTACGGGTGAATTCACGAACGAAGTGCAAATTCTGTACGAATACAGAGCGTTGCATGGAGTATGAAGAATGGGAATCCACTACTGTCACCTGAAGCTGGTCGAACGTCGCAAGCTTGCAAAATGGCTTGAAGCCGAAATGCCGATCGCGGATCGCTTGGATCGCGACCCTTCCACGATCTACAAAGACATCAAGCGGAACCGGTACACGGACGACGAACTGCCCAAGTTGAACGGCTACTACGCCTTAAACGCTCAAGGCATGTACGAGAAGCGCCGCGCCATCCATCGAACAATGATCGTTCTCCCTGAACTCAAGGCTGCCATTGAAGGACGCCTGAAAGCTGGCTGATCGCCCGAACAGATCGCGGGCCTTCCTGCACCCTGTTCGTTTTCATCGACGATGCCATCAGCACATCGATACAGCTGCGGTTTGTCGATTCCGAGAGCACATTCAGCTACTTTGAAGCACTGGAGCTTTACTTGGGGCAACACGCTCGTCCGGTGGCGTTCTATTCTGACAAACACACGGTGTTCCGGGTTGCCAATCAACAACAGACCTTCGGTGTTGGCAGGGTCCGACTTGTTGAGCCATGCCGACAATCTTATGTGCGCCTTACGGGCATCAATGCAGGTCGCTGGCAGAACGAAACCAGCCGGCCGCGCGCTACGGTCTCGCCGTCCCTGTCTACAACGCAGATCGAAATCTCTTTCAGCGGCACGTCCAAACCGCCATAGTATTCCATAGGTCGTTCTCCTCTACAGAATGGGCGTCTGCTTTACCGCTTTGCTTGCGCTGTTTTGAGGTCAATCATACTTTGGTTCAACAAAGCCCCGGCTCTTCTAAGATCGCTGATAATAGGTCATACACTCCGGCTGAAAATGCCTCATTACGGCGATAGAATGCCACGATATAGATTTCAGTGATGTCGCGTATTGGAAGCCAATGTAGGGTTTGATCGGCGGCTCCCCGCGCGGTCATCTCGTCAACGATGCCGATGCCACCACAATCACGCACCAAAGAACAAACGTCAGCACAGAAGGGCGTGGTGCAGGCAGGTTCGTAGTCAACATTGCAAACGCGAAAAGCGCTGCGGATGTGCGCTCCCATTGGAGACCAGTCGGGATCATAGCAGACCAGAGAAAATTTCGCGATTTCCTTACACATAAGTTCGCGCGCTCGTGCGAGGGGGTGATCGGTCCGCATCACTGCAACGAGAGAGGTCTTGCCTACTATGTGGGCTTTAAATTCTGCCTTTGGCGGGACTGCCATCTGCAAGCCGATATCCGCAACTTGATTTCGCAAATCTTCTTCCGGCGCATGTATCAGCAGTTTAAGCGATTTCCTCCAGTCGCGGTAGCCGGCGCGCCTTAAGATGGGCCCTAGAAACCCGTCTACCAAAGCTGGTGTGACAGATAACACAGGAGGTTTCGTTCGCTGGTTTCGTAGGGCTGGTAGACGTCCGCGTATTTTCGCATGAGCGTCAAATATGGGCTTGGAGAGGGCGTAAATTTCTTCAGCCTCTTTGGTGGGTGTAAGCCGTTTACCGTTTCGGTGAAACAAAACGACGCCTACTCTTTCTTCGAGGCGTTTAAGTTGGGCGCTTACACCTGGCTGCGAGATACGCAATAGGTGCGCGGTTTCGGTCGTTGTACCGACGCGCATCAGCGTTCCTAAAAGTTGAATTTCGCGCAATTCCATATATCAGCCCATTAATAAGAAGCCCTCTATTTATTATTATCCTTACAGGGTTACGCTGTCTAATATGATGTTCAAGCCAAGATCTGGTTTATCGAATGCTCGCTATGGGTGCCAAAATGTTCTATACTTTCGACCCTTTATGGAGCGGCACCTGTGACAAGGCTGTTGCTCAAATTTTGGATCATCCCGGCGCATTCGGGCTGACGAAAGAAACCTTCGGGCTCGTCGCTCTGCGCGAAGATACAAAGCGACCAGCAGGATATGTACTGAATGGGAGCTGGCAGTGCTATCCGTGTAGCGTGGTAAAGGCTTTTCATCTTGTGCATGCGTTGCACCGCCTAGAAGAGGGGACGATTTGCGCCCCCGACGATTTAGATCAAGCAATCATCGATATGATCCGCTGGTCCTCTAATACCGCCACAAACTACGTTATCGATTTTCTGACGGGTACCACTGGTGACACGGTGTTAGGCCAAGCAGAATTAGAGGCTTATAGGAGGAAACGACAGGGCCTCAACCGCTATTTCGCTGCGTTAGGCTGGCCAGAATGGGATGGATGCAATATCGCAATGAAGCTGAGCGGTGACACACGTTATGGACGCGAAGCGCAGTTGGCTGGCGCGAATGGAGAGAACCTGAACAGACTAACTCCGCTGGTCGGGGCCCGACTATTTTTTGACCTTTTCGCGGGCAATCTTCCCTTAAGCCGAGCAAGCGCTAAAAAAGCAAAACAGATATTACTGCGGGATCGAACAAGCTTAGACGCTGACAATCCATTATTCCAGGTTGCAGATTTCTTGGGGGGTGGGATGCCCAGTGACGCGAAAATTTGGAGCAAAGCAGGCCATACGGGCTGGACCGGTGATCCGCGCACTTCGTATTTCCGGCATGATCTGATCCGCGTTGCTGTGCCAGATGCAAAGCCCATCATCCTATCTATGATGACCCAGGGTCCCCTGATGGCTGAATATGGTAACGAACTCTTCCCCCAAATAGGGCGCATTCTCTTGTCAAACCTTCTCGATGCTAGCGATGCGCACTGAGTTAGCGCCGCGCTCTACACCTCACAAAATAGGAGAGACCCAATGCCACTAAAAAGATATCTCAGCTCAGCCGCGTTTATAGCCGCATTTGCGACGTCCCCGCTGGCCGCTAAATCGCTGGTATTCTGTTCGGACGCTTCCCCTGAAGGGTTCGACCCGGCGCTATATACCTCGATCACGACCTTCGATGCTTCATCTCGGACCATTTTCAACCGTATTGTGGAATTTGAAACAGGCACTACTAATGTTGTGCCCGGCCTCGCGGAAAGCTGGGAAGTGTCTGACGACAAGCTGGAATATACGTTTCACCTGCGCAAAGGAGTGAAATTTCATTCCAATTCGAGCTTCACGCCAACCCGTGATTTCAATGCGGATGATATTCTCTTCAGTTTCAACCGTCAGCGTCTAGCAGATCATCCCTATCATAGCGTAGCTGAGAGCAACTGGAGCTACTTCGAAGCCATGGGGATGAGCGAACGGATCGCCGATATCATTAAGGTGGACGATTATACCGTTAAGCTGGTTCTCAATCGCCCCGAGGCACCGATGATGTCGAACCTTGCAATGGATTTTGCGTCGATCCAGTCTAAAGAATATGCTGACCAGATGCTCGCGGCCGGCACGCCGGAGAAACTGAACCAGGCGCCGATCGGGACGGGACCGTTTGTTTTTGTGAACTATCAGAAAGATGCGGTCATTCGGTACGAGGCCAACCCAGATTATTGGGAAGGCGCCTCTCCGCTAGACACGCTGATCTTCGCCATCACGCCCGACGCTTCCGTACGCTATCAGCGATTGAAAGCAGGTGAGTGTCAAATTATGCCTTATCCCAATCCTGCTGATATTCAGGCTATGCAGGATGATCCTGAGATAAAGGTTCTGACGCAGGAAGGCCTAAATGTCGGATATCTCGCTTATAATACATTGATGAAGCCCTTCGACGACCCGCGGGTACGCAAGGCGCTCAACATGGCAGTAGACAAAGCCGCGATTGTCGATGTTGTCTATCAAAGGTCCGGCCAAATCGCGAAAAATCCGCTTCCGCCGACGATCTGGTCCTATAATGATGCCGTTACAGACGAGCCTTATGATCCGGAAGCCGCCAAAGCGCTTTTGAAAGCTGCTGGTGTCGAAGATTTGACAATGAAGCTCTGGGCTATGCCTGTTTCGCGTGCGTATAACCCGAATGCGCGGCGCATGGCTGAAATGATGCAGTCTGACTTTGAAAAGGTTGGCGTTACCGCAGAAATCATTTCCTACGAATGGGGGGAGTATCTTAGTCGGTCAAAATCAAAAGACCGGGACGGCGCAGCTCTTCTTGGGTGGATAGGCGATAATGGCGATCCGGATAACTTTCTGTCAGTTTTGCTGGGTTGCGATGCAGTCGGTGGCTCGAATGCTGCAAATTGGTGCTTTGAGCCCTACGACGAGCTGATCCAAAAAGCCAAAACAACTTCCGATAAGGCAGAGCGTACAAGGCTTTATAAGGAGGCCCAGATCATTGCAAAAGAGCAGGCTCCCATGTTGAATATTGCCCATTCGGTAGACTTCATGCCAATGTCACAGAAAGTAGATGGATATAAGATCCATCCGATGGGCACACATATTTTCTACGGCGTCGACATTCAGGATTAAGCAACTTGGGCGGTGCCGCATTTTGGTGCCGCCCGCCACAAGGCAAGATACCACGCGACTTTCAAAGCCGCGTGGGAATGATCATCAGCACAAATGATTGGTTATTATTCTACGCTGTCATAAATACTTGTCTTAGGCTTTGAGCCCTTGCAAACCATCCCGCGATACATTCCCTGGGAGTTGAACGGCATTGCAATATTACCTGCCGCATCCACCGCGATGATCCCACCTGAACCGTCGTTGTCGGCGAGATCCTGCATCACCACATGATCGGCAGCAGTGGCAAGGTCTTCGCCCGCGTGTCGCATCCGCGCTGCGATTTCTCCGGCCGCGTTCCAGCGGATGAATATCTCTCCGTGCCCCGTCCCAGAGACCGCGCAGGTTGCGTTATCCGCAAAGGTGCCCGCTCCGATCATCGGCGTGTCGCCCACGCGGCCTGGCGCCTTGGCGGTCATCCCTCCGGTCGAGGTGGCGGCGGCGATATTGCCGTCCTCATCCCGCGCCACCGCGCCAACGGTGCCATGGCGGCGCGCCGGGTCGTCAGACACCTCGCCACGTGCGCGCATCTCCAGCGTCTCCTGAAGCGCGTCCCAGCGGGACTGGGTGAAAAAATAGTCCCGGTCGCCAAACTCGAGCTCTGCCTGCCGCGCGACCTCAAGCGCATTGGGGCCGATAAGGGTAACATGCTCGGTCTGATCCATCACTGCGCGGGCCAGTTTCACCGGGTTCTTCGGCCCGAATACGCCAGCGACGGAACCCGCACGACGGTCTTTGCCATCCATCACGGCAGCGTCCATCTCTTGTTTGCCCTCAGAGGTATAAACTGCCCCGCGCCCTGCGTTGAACAAGGGCTCATCCTCCAAGGCGCAGACCGAAGCGATCACCGCGTCCAAGGCACTGCCCCCGTTGCGCAGCACTCCCTCGCCCGCTTCGAGCGCGCGGGCGAGGCCAGCGTGATAGGCGGCCTCTTTCGCGGGCGTCATGTTCTCTTTCAAAATGGTTCCGGCACCGCCGTGGATAGCAAGGGAATAGGTCATTTTGGTCCTTTCAGTCCGGCCTGCTCGGCGCAATAGGCCGCGATTTCGGCATGAGTGGCGATCCAGCAGTCGCCTTTGGATTTGATGTGGTCGATCAGCTCGTCGAGGATGAAGATGCGCGAGCGGTAGCCGGTGATATGCGGGTGCATGGTCAGCAAGAACAGCGCGCCTTCGTCGTAGGCCCCGTCGAATTCGCGGCGGAAGATGTCGAGCACATCAGTAGGCGGCGTATAGGGCCGCTGCGCGCCGAAACGGTTCATCATGAAATAGACGGCATCATCGCGGATCCATTCGACGGGCAGTTCGACGATCCCGGTCGGTTCGCCTTTTTCTATGATCTCATAGGGGTCATCGTCCGAGAACAGTGAACTGTCGTACAAGAGCCCCATCTCGCGGGCGATCGACAGGGTGCTGGGGCTGTAATCCCAAGACGGGGTGCGCATGCCGACAGGGCGGGCGCCGGTGATCTTTTCCAGCGTGTCAGCAGAGCGTAGCATCAAGTCGCGTTCTGCCGCGCCCGAGACCTGTGTGTTACGTTCGTGAATCCAGCCGTGCAGGCCGATCTCATGTCCCTCGCCGGCGAGGCTACGCTGCTCTTCGGGGTGTAGGAGAGCGGAGACGGCGGGCACAAAAAAACTGGCCTTCACCCCGTGCTGGTCAAGCACCTTGCGAATGCGCGGAATGCCTCGACGGGCGCCATATTCGCCCCAGCCGAGGCGGGCGATGCTTTCGCCGCCGTCGCGCAACTCATTAGTTTCATGGTCACTGTCAAAGCTCAGCGCCACGGCACAGCGCGCGCCGCCGGGCCAGGTTTGGGGCAGAAGATTCTGCCCCGCGCGCACTTGTTCGACCAGCCCGCGCCAATGCGCTTCGTCCCATTCATGCGGCTCGCTCATACGTGACCTCCATCGACGGATAGAATTTGTCCAGTGATCCAACCCGCACGGTCGGAACAGAGGAATGTGACCGCGTCCGCGATATCCTGCGCACGTCCCAATCGGCGCATATGGATGCCGCCAATGATCTGCTTTTGCCGCTCTGTTCCAAAGGCGTCCCACTGCTTTTCAGTCGAAGGGTTCGACAGAACGAAGCCGGGAGCGACGGAATTGACGGTGATCCCCTGCGGCCCCAGTTCCAGCGCCAGTTGTTTGGTGAGACCGACGAGCGCGTGTTTGGCAGCTGCATAGGCCTGGATACCCGTAAGGCTAGGCCGCAAACCCGCGCCGGAAGAGATTGTTACAATCCGCCCACTGCCCGCTTGTTTCATCGCCGGGGCAAATCCTTGGGCGCACCATATAGCAGCATCGACGTTGGCCTGAAAAATGGCGTGCCAATCGGCTTCACTAATTTCTTCGAGCGGGCGGCCTACCTGACCACGAACGCCGCCGGCAGAGGTGATCAGCCCATCAACGCGCCCATGGTGTTCAGTGATCTCGCGACAAAGGGCCAAAGTTTGGGCCCGGTCGCCCAAATCGCCCTGATGCAGCGTGACGCCTTCTGCCTCGAGCGGGGCGAGCCCGGCTGCGTCGATGTCCATCGCTGCCACAGTAGCACCTGCGGCGTGCAGCTCAGTCAGGATCGCTGCACCGATGCCCTGAGCAGCACCGGTGACGACAAAGACCTTACCTGTCAGATCAATCTTCATGCGGGCAGCAATAGGTTGACGAGGTCGGCGGATTGTTCGCGCTTTCCGTCCTCAATGTCATGAATGAGATCAACCATCCGAGCCAAGGTCGGCACGGAAATACCCGCTGTCCGGCCCAGATCGACCATGACGCCGATTTGCGCATCCACCTCGGTCTTGCGCTTGCGCACAGCAAGATCGCGCCAGATGCCGGAATGGGTTTTGGCCGTTTTGCGGTTATGCGCGACCATCCTGTCCATCGCCACTTCGATCGCGGCAATATCATTCGCGAGGAACGCTTCGGGATCGAAGCCGTTGAACCCCAGCGGTGCGACACCTTCATGTGCTGCGAGGGTCATCACCTCATGCCCGAGCGCCCTATAAGCGGCGCGATGTTCAGGACGGGCCATGGCGTCGGACATGCTGTCCGGCGTGAGAGCAGTGCAGAAGAGCAGAGAGCCATAGCCCATTTTGCCCCAGAGATAGCCCCAAATATTATCGGTTGCTACGGCATCCGGCTCGACCAACTTTAACAGCGTGTGAACCTCGGCGACGCGGTCGGTCATGCTGCCGTCCAGCTCGCCCACCGCCACTGCCGCGCGATTGCCGAAGAGGATACGCCCTGGCTCCAGCCAATCCGCCCCATAGTTGACGAAACAGCCCACCGTGTTTTCTGCGCCGATCCGTGCCGCGATGACTTTTTCATTTAGCCCGTTCTGTGCCGAGACGACGTAACCCCCGGGGGCTAGATGAGGGACGAGCATTTCCAACGCGGCGGTGGTGTGATGCGCTTTCACGCAGAGATAGATGCGCTCGTATTGTCCGGCCAGTTCGCTCGGTGTGCTGGCTGGCAAGACCTGAGAGAACTCCTCCACCGGACCTTCGATACGCAAACCGGTGGTGCGCATGGCCTCGACGTGCTTGTCGACAACATCGACCATGTGAACAGCATGGCCAGCGCGTGCGAAGTAGGCGCCGAGAATGCCGCCGATGGCCCCGGCGCCCCAGATCAGAATGGGTGTGTCGCTCATGCCCAATCTCCTTCCAACTGCGCGCGGGTCTCGCGCACGGCGATCTCCCATAGACGGTCCGTATCGGCCTCTGGCTTTTGATAGACCCCGCCATAGTTGCCATCACCAATCAGCTCGCGCACACCCGCGGCATTCCGATCGCGGAGCTTGTCGAAGGGAACAAAAGGCTTTTGCTTATCCGGCAATTCACGGCCCGGTAGGCGGGTCCAGGGAAAGTTTTCCATCCAGGAAGCGTGGCTTGCGATTGGATCGATCTCCTGCACACAGCTCCACGTTTCGGGTGCGCGCCACCAGTCATGGAAGCGGCAGCGGGCGCCTTCGTTAGCTTCCATCCACTCCATTGTAACCGGCTGCACCGGGCTGTTGCCGCCGTGTCCGTTTACGATCAGCACGCGACGGAAACCAGTCGCATAAAGACTGTCGAGGATGTCGCGCAGGAGCGCCGCATAGGTGCTGAGTTTCAGCGATACCGAGCCAGGGAACCCCATGAAATATGGTGTGAGGCCGTATGCAACCGCTGGAAAGACCGGCACGCCGAGCGGTTCAGCAGCATCGGCCGCGACTTTCTCGGATAAGATGGAATCGACCGAAAGGCTGAGATATGCATGCTGTTCGGTGCTGCCGAGCGGTAGCACACAGCGGTCATCGGTTTTCAGGTAATCTTCGATCTCGAACCAGTTGCTTTCAGATATCTTCATTCTGTGGCGGCCTTTGTATCTTTGGTGGTGGCCCGGCATCGTTCGATGGCAGGCAGGATTTCTGTGCGAATGGCGTGAATGTCGGGGGTGTGGCGGTATTCGAATGCAGTTTGCTCCGCGCGCAGCGCACCGCGCAGATAGTCCGCCCCGGTGGCATAGATAACGACGTCTGCGTTGCGCATGGCTGCGGAAAGGCCTTCTTCGTCGCGTACCTTCATGGTCAGCTGTGTCACATGCGGCGCGAACCGCAGAATGCCTGCTTTCATGATTGTGACGAAGCCTGGGAAATAAGAATAGGCCAGCGTTATAGCGTCGGGCGGAATGGAGGCGAGCGCTACGCGGGTTGCTTCATTTGGGATTAGCGTAAGGCCGATGACTTCCACATCGGGCAGAATCTCTCGCGCTTTGGCGAGCAGGGTTTTTGGCGCGATCACCAGATCGACGTCGCTGGGTGGAGCGGCGGCGATGTCTTCCAGCACAGCGGCTTCGATCTGATCGCCTTCGGGCAAATAGGCGTGCAATTCGTCCGCATAGGCGCGGGTGGCATCGATAAAGTTGCCGACCATCAAAATGCGGATCGGACGGGGCCGCGCGGTGCTTGCCATCGATATGCGCACCGCCAGTTCCGAGGCGTTGACGCCACAGGCCCTGGCAAGAGTGAGCAACTCGGCAATTTGTTGATCAAGTTGGCGAAAGCGCCCGTCCGTCGCGCGGCTACCGCCTCCGCTGACGAAGGTGCCTGAACCGACCCGCCCTTCGACCAGCCCTGAGGCTTGTAGTGCCGCATAGACATTGCTGACGGTGACGGGCGAGATCTTCAGCCGCGCGGCCAGCGTGCGCACCGACGGTAGCCGCGCGGCGGCGGGCAGTTCACCCGAGGCGATTCCAAACTCCAGCGCGCCGCGCAATTGCACCGAAAGCGAGACTGAAGACTTGCGGTCCATCGCCTGGATAATGCGGTCCATCGCCCGTTCAAAAATATCTTGCTCTCGCATCATGGTGTTACAGTGACCGAAAACAGTTCATTCGACAAGATAATTATATACGTCATATTAAGAGGTTTTGCGGGGGTATCCCGCAATATTGTTACATTTAAATGTTGACCGCTCTAAAAATAGCGGTCTAGTGTGACTGCAAGATATAACACATGGAGGATGACCAATGACTAAACTTACCTTGAAATCAGCCGTAGCGGCCTTAGCGCTGGCGTCGGCTGCCCCGGCGGTTATGGCGGCTGACCTCGTGGTCGGGCTGCGTGCAGGTCCAGATTCCATTGATCCGCATTGGTCAACTCTGGGGTCGCAGGCAGAGGCGCTGCGCCATGTGTTTGATACGCTTGTGGACGTTGACGAAAAACTGCAGCTCAAGCCTGGCCTCGCCGTGAGCTGGGAGCCGATCGACGACACCACATGGGAATTCAAGATGCGCGAAGGCGTGAAATTTCATGACGGTACCGACTTCACAGCCGAAGATGCGAAGTTCTCGATTGAGCGTATCCCCGAGGTTACCGGCCCGATGCCAATGACCCTCTACACCAAATATGTAGACAGTGTTGAAGTGGTCGACGACTATACATTGCATGTAAAGACCAAAGGCATGGCCCCCTCGTTGCCGAATGACTTTACTCGATTGTTCGTTGTGCCTTCTGAGACCGGCATGGAGGCTGGCAACGAAGAATTCAACTCCGGCGAGAAGGCCATCGGTACCGGCCCTTACACATTCGTATCCTGGCAGCCCAAAGGCGATCTAGTCCTTAAGCGCAACGATGATTACTGGGGCGGAGAAACCGCTTGGGAAACAGTCACACGACGCGAGATCCCAGAAGATACTTCGCGTGTTGCGGCTCTGCGCTCCGGCGAAGTTGATCTGATCAACTACGTCCCCGCGTCCGATTATCTCGCGATGAAAAACGACGACGAAATTGATACTTTCGTTTCTGATTCCATTTACATTCTGAACATCGCGCCTTCTGTGAAGGACGAAGAACCTCAGCCGATCAAAGTCAACGGCGAAGAGGTTGAGGGCAACCCGCTGCAAGACCTGCGTGTGCGGAAAGCGCTCGATCTAGCGATCAACCGTGACGTGCTGGTGAACGTGGTGCTTGAAGGTCTCGGCACCCCGGCCAATCAATTGATGCCGGAAGGCTTCTTCGGCTACAGCCCGGAGCTGGGCAAGCGTGAGTATGACATTGAGAAAGCCAAGGAGCTGCTGGCCGAGGCCGGCTACCCGGACGGTTTCGAGATTGATTTCACTTGCACCAACAATCGCGTGCCTGGCGATGCCGTGGTCTGCGAGGCCCTGGCGCAGATGTGGTCGCGTCTCGGTCTGACCGTGAACGCGCAGGCGCTTAACGGTACCGTGTTCTTCCCCGCTGCCGCGCGAGAGGAATACACGATGACCATGTCCGCCTGGGGCACGCTGACCGGTGAGGCAGCCTATACCTATGGTGCGCTGGTTCACACAAAGGACGCCGAGAAAGGGTTTGGTAACTTCAACCGTTCGGGCTACTCCAACCCTGAGTTTGACAAAGTGTTTGGCGAAGGCTCTCAGACCCTCGAACCAGAAGCGCGTAAGAAGCTCTACGAAGAGGCGTCTTTCATTGCGATGGATGACCGCGCGCTGATCCCAACGGTGATCTTGCAGACTGTATGGGCGGCGAATGCCGATACCATCGACATGACCGCACGGGTGGACCAAGAAACCCGCACTTACGCGATCAAACCGGTCGAATAAGGCCTCACCAACCCGGACGCCCGCAGCTTTGCTGGCGGGCGCCTTCCCTTTTTGCTCTCATGGGCGAGGTCGAATGCTCAGCTACTTTATCACCCGAATTGCACAGGCCATTGTCGTGGTTTTTGCCATGTCGGTCATTGTCTTCGTCGGGGTCTTCGCCATCGGCAATCCGATCGACGTGATGATCGACCCTGGTGCCACGCAGGCGATCCGCGAAAAGCTGATCGCGCAATACGGCCTCGATCAGCCCTTGGTCGTGCAATACTGGACCTTCCTGCGCAATGTCTTCGCGGGCGATCTGGGCACTTCGATGGTCTATAACATACCGGTCGTCGATCTGGTCTTCTCCCGCTTTCCAGCTACGCTTGAGCTTGTCGCCGTCTCGGTCCTGATCGCCGTGGGCGTGGGCATTCCTGCTGGTCTCTGGGCCGGGTATCGCCCCGACAGCTTTGGTGCGAAACTCGTCATGGCGCTTTCGGTGCTTGGTTTTTCGGTCCCGACCTTCTGGATCGGCATGCTACTGATTATGGGCTTTGCCGTTGAGCTAGGCTGGTTGCCATCGGGAGGACGAGGAGATGAGGCGACCTTCCTTGGCGTGTCCTCCTCGCTCTTCACCCTGGATGGCTGGAGCCATGTGATCATGCCCGCGATTAACCTGTCTCTGTTCAAGATGGGCCTGATGATCCGCCTCACACGCGCTGGAATGGTTGAGGCGATGGGCACCGACTACGTCAAATTCGCCCGCGCCCAAGGACTGCCGGACCGGCAGATCGTTTTCAGCCACATTTTGCGCAACATCTCGATTCCGATCGTGACGGTGCTGGGGCTTGAGCTTGGCTCGACGCTGGCCTTCGCCGTGGTAACTGAAAGCGTGTTCAACTGGCCTGGTGTCGGCAAGCTGATCATTGATTCGATCCTGCAACTCGACCGCCCGGTGATGGTCTCTTACCTCATCATGGTCGTGATCCTCTTTGTCCTCATCAACCTTGTGGTTGATCTCGTCTATGCTCGTCTGGACCCGCGCGTCCGTCTGAAAGGAGGCGCATGATGTCCGAGATTATCGCTGAAAATATCGCCGCCGTGCCCTCGGCCCCCCCTGTGGAAACCCGCGCCAAGCGGCTGCGCAACTTTTGGTCCGACTTTCGCGAGTCTTGGGTGGCTGTGGGCGCCTTAACCGTCATCGCTGTTCTGCTATTTCTGTCTTTCGGCGCGCCGCTGGTGTCGCCACAAGATCCCTATGATATGGCGATGCTTGATTGGCTCGACGCTTTCCTGCGCCCCGGCACCGAAGGGTCGGGGGGCTATACCCATCTGCTAGGCACCGACAACGCAGGCCGCGATATGCTTTCGGCGATCTTTTACGGGCTGCGCACAAGCTTTGTGATCGGTCTCTCCGCGGGCGCCTGTGCGCTGCTGGTTGGCATCGTTGTGGGGCTGACGGCGGCCTATTTCGGAGGGCGGATCGAAGCTTTGCTAATGCGGATCGTTGATCTGCAACTCTCGATGCCCGCAATTCTGCTGGCGCTGGTTCTGGTGGCGATGCTGGGTCAGGGGATTGGCCAGATCATTCTCGCACTCGTCGTCGCCCAATATGCCTATTTCGCCCGCACCACTCATGGCGCCGCGAAGGTCGAACGCGGCAAGGACTATATTGAGGCCGCCCGCTCCACACCTTTGCCGACGCACCGTGTGCTGTTTAAACACCTCCTGCCCAATGTGCTGCCCCCGCTGATCGTTGTGGCTACGGTGCAGGTGGCAAGCGCCATCGCGCTGGAGGCAACGCTGTCCTTCCTTGGCGTGGGGCTGCCGCTGACCGAACCCTCGCTGGGATCGTTGATCTCTAACGGATTCAAATACATCCATTCGGACCGCTACTGGCTGTCTATCTATCCCGGATTGGCTCTGATGGTGACCGTAGTTGCAATCAATCTTGTGGGCGATCAAGTCCGCAAAGTACTCGATCCGAGGAACAGCCGATGAGTGCCGCACTAGAGGTCAAGGGACTGACCACGCAATTCAGCACTCGCAAGGGCGCGGTGACAGCCGTGAACGACGTGAGCTTTTCGGTCCAGCCAGGGCGGATTCTCGGCCTGGTAGGCGAAAGCGGCTCGGGTAAGAGCGTTACAGGCTTTTCCATCATGGGACTGATTGACGAGCCGGGCAGAATCATCGGCGGGCAAGTCATGGTACAGGGTGCCGACATGCGCAAGATGAGTACCGAAGAGCAGCGCAAGATGCGCGGCCGCGCCGTATCGATGGTGTTTCAAGACCCGATGATGACCCTGAACCCCGTGCTGCGCGTTGGCGATCAGATGGCGATGGCAGTGCGGGTGCATGATAAGGTCAACAAAGCCGCCGCATGGGAACGCGCCCGCGAAGCTTTGGAGATCGTCGGCATCCCAGCACCTCGGGAACGATTGCAGGCCTATCCGCATCAGCTGTCAGGCGGCATGCGCCAGCGGGTGGCGATTGCGACCGCACTGTTGCACCGACCAGCAGTGATCATCGCCGACGAGCCGACCACCGCACTTGATGTCTCGATTCAGGGCCAAATTCTTGCCGAGGTGCGACGTTTGGCCGATGACATCGGCACCGCCATTGTCTGGGTGACCCATGACCTCGCCGTGGTCTCATCGCTCGCAGACGATATCGCAGTGATGTACGCAGGCCGCATCGTCGAAAGCGGGACGGCCGAGCAAGTCATTGCTAACCCACGCCATCCCTATACGCGTGGGCTGATCGATTCGGTGCCGGGCTTACATGAGCCGGGTCAAGACCTGCCGCAGATCCCCGGCTCGACCCCGCAACTGGTGAACCTGCCGTCGGGCTGTCCGTTCCGTTCGCGCTGTCCGCGTGCGACCGACATTTGCGCGTCGTTCCCACATAATACTGGAACCGAGGCACATTCCGTTCTGTGCCACCATCCGCTTGAGGCCACATGACCGATCCCATCCTGAAAATCGACGGCGTTTCTAAGCGGTTCACCCGAAAGCCGGGGCCGATAGTTAGCGGAATCGATAAGCTCACGGGCCGAAATTCGACCCAGACTGTGCATGCGGTCAATGATGTAACACTGAGCGTGGCGCGTGGCGAGGTGCTCGGCATCGTTGGAGAATCCGGCTGTGGAAAATCTTCCATGGGCCGCGTCGTTTCTGGCATCTATGCGCCAACTGAGGGTACGGTGACGCTCGAAGGTAAGCCGGTGGCACGTGATCATCGCGGAAATGTTGAAAAACTGACGACGCGCGTTCAGATGATCCACCAAGATCCGTTTGCCAGCCTCAATCCGCGCATGAAGGTGGGCGAGATCATTGCCGAAGGTCCACGTATTCACGGGCTGATCCCGGCGCGTGAAGTGCAGGAACGGGTGCGCAGCCTACTGGAACAGGTGGGGCTTGAGGGTGCCTATGCCAACCGTCTGCCACATCAGTTCTCAGGTGGGCAACGTCAGCGGGTCGCCATTGCGCGGGCCTTGGCAATGCAGCCAGATCTACTGGTGCTGGACGAGGCCGTGGCCTCGCTCGACGTGTCCATTCAGGCGCAGGTGCTTAATCTCTTTATGAAGCTGCGGCGCGAGTTGGATCTGACGGCGCTGTTTATTAGCCATGACCTCTCGGTCGTGCGCCATGTCTGCGACCGGGTCGCGATCATGTACCTAGGCCGCGTGGTTGAGACCGCGCCAGCGGATGAACTCTACGCCAAACCATTGCACCCCTATACCGAGGCGCTGTTCGGCTCGGTCCCGACGCTCGGCACGGGGCGCGCGCGTTTTCATCCGATCAAGGGCGAGATCCCCTCCCCAATCAACCCGCCTAAGGGCTGCGCCTTTCATCCGCGCTGTCCGTTGGCCGGGCCGCGCTGCAAGGCCGAAGTGCCGCGCCTTGTGACCCCATCCGACAACCGCAGCGTCGCCTGCCACCTACAGGATGGTGGCACCGGCACGCAGACTGGAGCCACCGCATGAGCCATTCCTTGAACACCCGGGTGGCACGGTTGAACGATGTGCTGGTTTCGGTGAACCTGCTGAACTGGGATGCGCGGGTGATGATGCCCGCAGGCGGAGCCGAAACCCGCGGCCATCAGATTGCCACCTTGATGGGAATCGCGCGCGAGATGATTTTGGACCCCGGCATGGGCGAAGCTGCCGAGGCTATGCTGAATGGGAAGCCATCCGACCTCGATCGCCGCGCTGCGCTTGCGGTGCAGGATGCGCGCGCCCATCACGGCCGCATCCCCGCTGATCTGTTGCGTCGACAGGCCGAACAGTCGATCACCGCCGGGGCTGCCTGGACCGAGGCGCGACGGACCGGCGATTTCGCGCTGTTTCAACCGCATCTGCAGAGTATCGTCGATCTGGCGCGCGAGAAGGCGCAGGCGCTTGGCTATGACGATCATCCCTATGATCCTATGGCCGATGTGTTTGAACCGGGGGCAACGGCGGCAAAACTCACCAGTTTCTTCGATCAATTGCGCGATGGTATTCGCCCTATTTTGGATGCCGTCTTGGCCTGCCCTGCCCCGCGCAGTGATTTCCTGTTCCGCAATTATCCGGTAGAGGACCAGCAAGCCTTCTGTGCCTATATTGCCGAAGCACTTGGCTATGACATGGCCCGCGGGCGGCTTGATACGGCAGTGCATCCGTTTGAGATTTCCATGACGCGCAACGACGTGCGGATCACCTCGCGCTGGAACCCAAATTACCTGCCGATGTCGATCTTCGGCACGATCCACGAAGCGGGCCACGCGCTTTATGAGATGGGCGCAGCCCCGGCGCTGACACGCGGGGCGCATGCGACGGATATGATTGGGCTATACGCTGTCGCGGGCACCAGTTTTGGCATGCACGAAAGTCAGTCGCGCCTGTTGGAAAACCACATTGGCCGCACGCCGGCGTTCTGGGCGGTGCATTACGGGCGGCTGCGTGACACCTTCCCCGAACAACTCTCCGACGTTAGCGAGGACGAGTTCGTCGCCGCGATTAACCGCGTCTCGCCGGGTCTTACCCGGGTCGAGGCGGATGAGTTGACTTATGATCTGCATATCATGCTGCGGGTGAAGATCGAGATGGCACTGATGGACGGCTCGCTGGACGTTGCAGATGTGCCCGAGGCATGGAACGCGGCGATGAAGTCCGATCTGGGACTAGATGTGCCGGACGATGGCATGGGGTGCTTGCAGGACGTGCATTGGTCGCACGGCTATATCGGGTCTTTCCCGACCTATACGCTGGGAAATTCGACCGCGGCACAGATCATGGCGCATCTGGATCAGACGCGACCCGCCGTGCGCGAGGGGGTGATTTCGGGCGACTATGCGCCGGTGCAGGCCGCACTTGGCGATTTAGTTTGGCAGCACGGGCGGTCGTGCAGCCGGGCGGAGATACTCGGCGGTATCGGAGCCGAGGCTTATGACCCAACGTCCTACCTTGCTTATCTTCGGGGAAAGTTCGCCGAATAGGTTTAGCGCCCTTGCTGAGTCACGCTGGCAGAGACAGTTCGCGCGGGGCGGTGATAACGCAATCCGCGTCCGCATAGACCCAATCGCCGGGTTTTATGGTAATGTCGCCAAAGCTGACGCGCACGCCCATCCGCCCTTCGGTTGGTGTATTACCGCGCCGGGCGGTGGTGCCGAGCGCATGAACGCCTATCTCCAGCGCATCAATCCCCCGGCTGTCACGGATCACCCCGTTGATCACTACCCCACGCCAGCCGTTGCGTGCCGCGATTTCCGCCAATCGGTCCCCCATCACCCCCACGCGCATCGACCCGGCTGCATCGACGACCAGCACACGACCCGCGCCAGGCTGCTCAAGCGCGCGCAGCACCGGGCGGTGGTCCTCGAATGTTGAGAGCGTCTGGCATGGGCCAAAGTAGCTCAGCGGCCTGCCAAACTGGCGGAACTGGAGCGCGCAGACCTGTAGGTCGGTGTGGTATAGGTCATAAAGATCAGGGGTCACGATCACGGGTTGGGTCATCTGGAGGGCTCCTTATGGCCTGTCATTTGTGGCCCGCGCGGGGGCGAAGATCAAACCCCGATCGGCTTACCCACCGCTGCCACATCCTCGAGACTGGAAACGATAGCTACCGCTTCAAGGCCAGCGCTGAGGCTGCAAAGAAAACAGGAAAGGAGACCAAAACATTGACCGCGTCATAAACCACGACGCATAACTGAGGGTGGGTCAAATCTCGGTGAAAATACCGGGTCAGTTCTCAATGACAATCAACAGGCCTGGGCGCTGTTCTGTGACAAGACCTTAGTTGCTGTCGCGATATATTCTTGTACAGGTTGCAACCAGAGTGGTTAAAGGCCACTTTGCTGCAGTTTTCCAAGTTCACTATGAAAGGTCATGTCGTTTATGACGTCCCGCAAAGATCGAAGGCAGGAACTGCGTCGGCAAGCCATCCTTGAGTTGGCCGAAATTTTCTTTGCAAGACAGGGTATAGCAGCAACTACCCTAGACCAAATTGGCGCTGAACTAGGCGTTACAAGAGCAAGCCTCTACTATTATTACAAGGACAAGGACGACCTTGTTGTAGCCGTCCTTCAAAAGGCGCTCGACAAAATGAACCGCAAAGCGGCGCGGGAGATGGCAGGGCTGGATGATCCTTTGCTTAAGTTGAAGGCGAAGGCCCGCAGCTATGCCCTCGCAACGGTGAGCATGCGGCCCGGCAAGATAATCTCTTATAGCTTTGATTTTCTCATGCAAATTCCAGAGGCGGCGATACTCTTGAGGAATGACATGGATAGCATAAGGATACTTCTTGATGAAGCGCTACATCAAGGTCTCATCCGAGATGTCGATCTAACTATCTTTACTCGACTTTTATATGATGCGCTCAATCGGACCCCTATGCTGTGCGCAGTGGACGGCGCATCAGCTGAGAATGTGTTCGATAGAATTTGGGACATATTTCTTGGTGGGATTGAACAAACCTAGGAGCAATTCCCCTGAACGTACTGCGCTATCTAGTAACTTTTAACAGAAGCGCTAATTCCTGCGCCTATACCGGTGTACGAGGTTTCGAGGGCTTGAATTTACTTGAGTGAAGAAAGCCCGGACTCTCACGGTGCCGCCCCGATCAAAGAGCTTCCTCCCAGATTTTAACCCTATGATAGTATATATGGCTTTATAACCTGACGCGGGCCGACGGATATGCCCGCATCAATGTTTTGCTGTGAGGGGTAGAGAGTTGAGTGATCCAGAACGGATAGAGTTGCTTGAGAAGGTTCTTGTGAAATACATCGAGCGTTTTGGGCTCATAGATGAGGCTCGCGCGTACTTCATCCATCATGCAAGTACCAAAGATGTCCCGCCTTCAAAAATGCACTAGGCACCATGGTCTGGTGTGAGATCTATCCCACTATTCGCGGTGGGCGGGGAGTGCCAAAGTTGGTCATTGCGTCATTCGAGCGCTAAAGCCCTATTTTCGACTGCTTTCCGTCCTGTTAATGGCATATTGTGGTGGTGCCTGTAGAGGCAGCTCTGACTTTAGGTAGCTGCAAAGCGTGCTTTACGGACTGCGGTCTTTAGAGAAAAGCGCTTAGACGCATTTAAGGCTGGAGAAATTGGTGCCCCCACGAACCAAAATTGACATCGCGACAAATCGGCGAGACGCCCATGAAACTGTTTTTGGTATTCGAGAAGATACCGTATCGCGTGGCGTTGACTTGGCAGGGGCCGAAGTTACGGCCATTTTCGCGGATGGTACTTCAGAAGAGCTGATCTGGCGTGCGCTCGACCAATGGACGAGAGGTGGGGCGGCCGGTAAGAGTGTGGCGCTATCCTATAGTTTTGGTGTCCATGAATTGTCAGCCAGCAAGCGGTTGGCATCTCTTGAGATCGACCTGTCCCCGGCCAGTTCGGTGTTTGACATCTCATTGGCCAGTGAAGGCTCAGCTGGTGGTAACACACCTACATCACATGTCGGGTTTCCATTCAGACTGGCACCGGGTTTCGAAGAAATGGGTGGCCGCGTAACAGCGACGTACTCTGGTGAGGTGAATCTCGTTGAGCGGCCTGCCCAGGGGGACCTTTATACAACATTGACGATCGATTTCACCAACCTTCCGGCCGGCGGTCTATTGGGGAAGGCCGAGTGGGATTCAGATATCGATACGACGAAATATGCAGGAGATCTTGCTCCCAGCCGAGGTCAGGATTTCTCGGGCCGAAACACGCTGAGGGGAAGCGCTGAAGCGGATTTCTTGTTTGGTGGTGGTAGCAACGATACCATCGATGGGCGTGCTGGGATTGATACCGCCGCCTATTTGGGGGCCAGGGGGAGCTATACTCTTACGATCAGTAAGAGTGCGACGCGCATCACAGATCGGGAGGGCTCGGAAGGGCGAGACACCCTAATCGACATAGAACAGCTGGCGTTTTCAGATCACCTTATGGACTTGGAAGACTACTCCAGTCTGACACGGCTCAGCTCATCCAAGTTTTCTGATTTGGCGAAAGTCTATGTCGCCTACTTTGGACGTGCTGCCGATGCCGAGGGGCTATACTTCTGGGCGGATAAACTGGCGGAAGGTATGGATATGCATACCATCGCGAGCCACTTTTCCCAATCCGCAGAAGCCAAAGCGCTGTACCCCAATACAGGCGATACGTCCGGTTTTGTAAGTGCAGTCTATGCAAATGTCTTGGGCCGTACACCTGATCAGGCCGGATTTAACTTTTGGACCACTCATCTGAGTAACGGGTCCCTGTCCCCGGCAACCTTCGTGCTTAGTATCATAGGAGGCGCGCAAGGAGGCGACATTACCTATCTTTCCCACAAAGCGGATCTTGGTGTCTACTTTTCCGCCATCAAAGGCATGTCAGATGTGTCGGACGCCCAAGAAATCCTGAACATCTTTGGCGATCAAGCCACCTCAAACGTAGAGGCGGCGAAGGACAGCATTGATCGTTACTTTGATGCTGCTTCTGCAGATAATAGCGGACAGTTCATCTTCAATCTTATTGGTGTGGTGGACGATCCTTTTGCGGGAGCGCTTTGACGCCGCTCGCCTTCAGGTGGCGTAGTGAGGCGCAGGAGGGCAAAAGTTCTCCCTTGCTGCACAAGTTCACTAATTTCGGATAAATCCTTGCAAATGCGGCCTTCTGGTAGGCTTGGCGCCGGCTACGAGAGCATAAACGGTTAATCACTTTGGGCGAGACCTCGCCATAAATCTGGTGCCACATGTCTTGGGGATGTATTTTGGTCCTATTGCGCCTCATAGACGTTCTGCGCCTTTGAGCGCGCTGTAGGATAGGTGTGATCATGATCGCATTTTTTGGATCTTATTTGCTGGTGCTGGCTGTGGCGGCCTGCCTTTGCCTCGCGCTCGCGTTAGCCTTGGGAGCTGGCCGGTAACGCGTTAGGTTTGGACAGATACACCTGTGGTCTGAGCAGTGCCCCGACAGTTGGTGTAACTCCCGCTGGTAGCGCGGGCTGAGCGGAGCCTTCGCATAGCGAAGCGAGGCCCGTGCAAGTCGCTTGGCGGCCATGGTTGTTCTTCCGCTAAGGTTTGGTGTGCGACTTTTGTCCGAGGAGAGCAACCATGACCAAAAACGGTCTATCAGATATCACCGCGCTGCGTGCGCAGCTTCCAGTCAGCGCTCTATAGACCAAGAGGTTGAAGCGCTCAGGAATTCTCGGTTGAGTGTCACACCAATTCCAGGGCCTGACGGCACGGGCATCACGCCATTTTCAGTTTCTAACGGCTCGTTAACGATGTCCGTCTTGAAATAGCGGCTCGAGCTGGAAGTATCGCCAGGAAGAGAGAAATTTGGGAGGCTTGCCAAATGAATGTTGTGGGCGCGGCCCACACCCGCCTCTAACATGCCGCCACACCAGACCGGTACGTCAAACGCAGCGGCAATATCATGTATCCGTAGGGCCTCACTGAAGCCTCCAACACGTCCTACCTTGATGTTGATAACCCTCGCTGCGTCTGTTTCGAGGGCCTTCCGTGCATCCTTTGCCGATCGGATGCTTTCATCTAGGCAGATAGCGGTTCTCAATCTGGCTTGTAGGGCGGCATGATCGTGCAGATCATCATATGCGAGCGGCTGCTCGATGTAGTCTAAGTTCAGTTCATCAAGGGCATACATCAGGTTCATGTCGGAGAGAGAATAGGCAGTATTTGCGTCAACCGTCAGGGGGGTATCGGGTAGCGCTTTCCTTACAGCACGAACGAGACCCAAGTCATGGCCCGGCTTAATTTTTAGTTTGATACGCTGATACCCTTGAGCGACATGCGCTTTCGCCTTTTCAACAGTCGCATTGATTTCATCAATCCCAAGAGACACTCCCACTGGCACAGACCGCCTGAGCCCTCCTAGAAGTGTGCTCAAAGGTAGCTGCAGGGATTTCGCCCAAAGATCCCAAAAAGCCGTTTCGAACATGGCTTTTGTCATCCAATGCCCGCGCCAGGGTTCTAGCATCTCCGCAAACATTGCTGGATTGTCGAAGCTCTTTCCCATAGCTTTCGGAAGAATTGCTTTCTCAGCCAAATCTAAAGCGCCGGGGATAGTGTCTTCCAAATAATTCGGAAGAAGGTCCATGACCCCTTCACCGTAGCCTTCGAGATGGCCACTGCGTAGTGTAAGTAACGGAAAAACTTTATTATACATTGTTCCGCTTGAGATCGTGAACGGATTGAGCAGTGGTAGCTCAATCAGTCGAATCTCTGCACTATCTATAGTAAGGGAAGAAGACATCGATACCTCAATAGTCGGTTTATTTTCTTATTTCTTGATCAGGGATCATATAAGATTGCCGCATGCGTATCAGGCCGTTGATCAAACATGAAAACCTTGGTCATGCAGTGATATTAATGCCTTAAGGAGACAGGTATCTCCTTAAGGCGCAAAGATGAATTAATTCCAGCTAACCTCGTTGAAGCGCAAGACTTCGTCAGGCGTCGGTGTGTATGAAACTTCTTCTGTCATGATATAGTTCGTATTGTACGAGAATAGCGGAGCCCAGTAGGCTTTCTCCGCAATAATCTTGAGCGCTTCTGTATAATTCTTTTCGCGTTCTGCGGGGTCTGTTGAACTGTCTGCGACTTCCAAAGCGGCTAGAACAGCACCATCTCGTGCATCATCTTGCCCTCCATGCTTGAAGAAATGGCTCACCATCGCAGAGGCGTCATTGATTGATGACGAACCCCACGTAAGCGAGCCGATCGGAACCTCTCCCGAACTATTCAAATCCCTAAGGGCGGAGTACTGCAGCATTCGGAAATTCGTCTTGATACCCACAGCATTCAAATAACTGGTTATCGCTTCAGCATATTCACGGTCGCGATAAGCGTAGAAGTCTGTAGTAAAACCGTCCGGATAGCCCGCTTCGGCCAGCAGCTCCTTGGCTTTGTCTGGGTCGTAGGGGTAGGTTTTTACATCCTCTGTGCAGCCGAACTGGCTCGGGAAGCAGGCTGTCCAAATGACTTTGGATTCGCCCTTAAGTAAATTATCCACAATTGCTTGCCTGTCGATGGCGTGATTTACGGCCTGGCGCACCTTGAGCTTTGTAAACGGGTTATCAGCACCTGTTCTCCCAGCTGCATCCATGGGAAGATAGGCTACTCTCATAGTGCTTTCATTTTTCACCACGAACCCATCTCGACCAGACATCTGCTCTGCCATATCGGTGGGGATCTGCCACGCAAGATCGAGTTTTCCTGTAAACAACTCGGCAAGCTGGCCGTTCACATCAGGTATCACCCTAACGTCTATTGTCTGGATCTGAGCGTTTCTTTTTGGACTTTCAAAGCGTTCTTCGAAGGCCTCCAGTACAAACCTTTTTCCTGGGTCCGACATTTTTACTCGGTATGGCCCGGTTCCTACGGGCTCGGCATTCATCCCCTCAGAGCCAACTCGTGAATAATACTCATTTGGGTAGATGGCGACTGCGCCGGAAAGATACTCAAGGGCCGCGGGGAAGGTTTTGTTTAGATTGATACGTACAGTATACTGATCAAGTTTCTCCGCGCCCTCCATCCAGTTCACGTTGCTTTGCGACAAAACACCGTTTTCAGGGTTCGTAACGTAATTGATCGTAAACACGACATCGTCGGCGTCGAATGTCTCACCATTGTGGAACACAACGCCCTCACGGAGGTCGATCTCTAGTGTTTTTTCATCGATCCACCGCCAGTCTGTCGCAAGGTTTCCTGTATACTCGTTTGTGACTGGATCGCGGTACAACAGATTGTCCCAAATCGCGCGGCTCATGACCATGCCTTCGCGAGAGTTGCTGTAGTAACTGTCTAGGCTTTCCAAAGACTTAGCAATTGAGACATTCAGAGTGTCCGTAGCTTTTTCGGCATAGGCCATATGGGTGAAGCCGGCGCACATCGCTAACGTCAAGGGAAAGCAAGACAGCTTATTCATTTATTGTACTCCTTCGTTTTAGCTCTTTAGATCGACAAAGATGCGGTGCGCTCATTTGGCGGTAACGGACAAACACCATTTGCAGAGCCTCAATCTCATGCCTTGTCGATCGTATTAAACTTCGATACAATGTATTTAACTTTAAGCAACCATGCTTGTTCTTTTCTGTCAAGAACAGTCTTTCGACTGCTTGGTTCGTAAATGTTAGGAATGCGCATGCCCAACCCCCCAAGCTCACTCTTCGTTGGGTCTCTCGCTAAGGGCCTCAAGATCTTGCGCGCGTTCGATTCGAGTGAAACTGAATTGGCGCTTAGTGAACTTGTCCGTAAAACTGGTCTCGATAAGAACTCTGTCCAGCGATTGGCAAACACACTCTACCTTGAGGGCTTTTTGTATAAGGATGAGTTAAGCCGACGCTTTAGACCGTCCCTCGCCTGGCTTGAGCTCGCAAACGCCTATTACTGGTCTGATCCCCTTGTCGCTCTGGCAATGCCTAAACTTATCGATTTGTCGAGAGAATTAGGCGAAACGGTCAATCTGGCTCGCCTAACGCAGGCTCATGTTATTTACGTATTTCGCCTGCCGACGACGAAGTCCAGATTTCCTGCAACTATTGCTGGAAGTAAGCTGCCCGCGCTCGGGACAGCGTCTGGCCGAGCGATGTTGGCTACGTGGGAGAAAGATGCTCGTGACAGCGCTCTGCAAGATTGGCCTTTACGCGCAGCCACTCCGGCCACGATCCTGGATCGTACCCGGATCGCTGAAGACGTCGCTTCGGCTGCCCGCGATGGATATTCGATTACCTATGATCAAGCTATGGTAAATGAAATCAGTATTGCGGCCCCGATACGCAACCAAGCTGGATACGCAGTAGCTGCGGTCCAGTGTTCGGTTTCGAGACTCAATTGGCAGCCAGACCAGATAGCCACAAAAATTGTTCCCGCTTTGACAACTACTGCCAATAGCATCTTGGATCCCTTGCGTGCTGAGTGACAACTTTCAAGGATCTTCGTGGATGCTGGAAGAACCTCTTGGAGGTAGAGCAAGATCCAAAGCGGAGGCCCCATCGCGCCCAGACCACATGGATTTAAGGATGGCCTCAAAGTCCCGACAACGAAAATAACATTGTATTCACTCTACTCGGCATCGAAAACTTGCGAGAACCCATCGAAATGTACCGGTGCCATGCCGCTGACCACGCCGAATACTTACGCAGATAGCTCCCCACAACGCTTTAGGCCGCCAGCATGAGGCCATCCCGCTCGCGATCTGCTCTGCTACACCCCGTACTAAACGTAAAAAGGCTACGCTAACCGAATAGCGTAGCCTTTCAGGGCACGGGACGCTCCTTGGAGGGAATTGCGTCCTAGTATGAGAGAAACATGCCCTGATCCTTACGAGAGTAGTACAAGACCTACTTAGTATCTTTTTTCACACTATTGAGGTCCGATACGATTTGTTCTTTCAACGCTGTAGCAGAGGTGTCGATGGAGGAAAATACTGCAACTGCCAGGCCGACCACTGCGGCTGTCAGCACAACCCAATCAACTGTAACCGCACCGTCTTCGTCGCGGGCAAACCGCTTTAGTTTTAGAGCAAACTTCATTGGCCTATTCCTTTCGTTATGACCGTCTGAAGCTATTGATACTTTCCGTCTATGGCCTGAATACGGCTAGAGCGGCTGGAAGCTTGGTGATTTCGAGGCATAAATAAGGCGGTGCGCACCTGTAGGTTGATCCATGGCACTTCAAGATGATCTGGCTCTCGTTATGAGGGTGCTTTCGGACAAAGACCCGTTCGAGGGCGCTCAATTTCAAATGCCAAAAGAGTGAGTGTCTCGCCAACATCCGGCGATTGCCTTCAGCCTCGATTCGATGGTCCGTCCGACTACATAAGCCCCCCTCAAGGCGAAGTCACTTCTGCCGCCGATACTGGTCGTCGCCGGCATTGGCCCGATGGTGCAAACTGTGCAATGTGAAGGAAAGCTTAATGCCCACCGTCAAGTGATAGCCATGGCGCGGCGGCATGGTGTTTCCGGGTCACTACTGACTACTTGGCGGCAGTATAGTAACGGCAAGTGACGAAGGAACCTTTCACATCGCAGGCTAATCCGATCAAGGCCAGACTGCTTCCGGACTGTCGGGTTGAGGCGGCCCTTCCGAACGGACAGTGCGTCGTCTCGCCAACCACATTTGATGCCGGAGAGCTTGCCCGGTTTCGGGTAGTGGTGGATTGGCGATGATTCCGTTTCCGGCGGGTGTGGAGGTGGGGATTACAGGCGGCGTCACCGATATGCACGGGACATGAGAAGAATAGAACCCTTACTTCACAAATGGCATCAATCCGGCCTGCCCGCCTTTGTCGGCCACAAACTCTACACCCCATTGTGTGAAGTGGGTCTCGTCCCAGAGCAAGGGGCGGCCCTTATCGTTCAGCATATGACACGCATTTTGAGCGCAAAGCATAGACAGAATATCAATCATCTCGACTTCAGGTTCTGCAGCGATCACAGCATTGGTTGGCGGTGTCCACGAACGGATATTCTTATAGGCATAACCACTCAAGCCTTGGGTAGTGCCCAACTGGTTTGCGAGTTGCACGGGGCTACGCTTGAACGTCTTGTTGCTGACCGCGTAAATCTGCGCATCGGTGCGGGCGGCCAACTGTTGAAACGAGGCAGACATCACCGCTAGTGATACATCACGCCATGCAAAGGCCAACACAATCGCATCCGCCTTCTCAAATGCAGGGCCGGACGTGGCAAGATCCATCATCTCGGGGCACTTTGTTAGCAAATTGGGGTCTTTGATTGAATAAGGATTATCCTCCTCCAGGAAGGTCTTCAACATACCCCCTGCCAGATATGGGATGTTGCAAGTGGTCCAAACAGAACGTGTAATCAGGTCAACGGTCTTTTCAGCATCCAGCGCGGCCAGAACATTTACGTAATCGGCGGCTTGGGAGTCTCCGATTATCAACACGTTAGGCCGTATGTTCTGTGGATCATCCGCATAGTCCTGTTGGCGTTGTAAATTTAGGAAATACGGCCACAAGAATTTCTCCATAGCTTCCATGTCCAGTGTATTCAACGAATAGAGTGCATCAGGCCCGCGTCCGGGCCACCCACCGGTGCCCCAGGCATGCAAAGGCAGAGCAAAGGCGACCATAACCACCGCAATTGAAGCCCGCCATGCGGTCAAAAAGACATGTGTACCGCGTCGCAAAGGTTGTTCTACGATGAAGAATAGCGCGGCGGTCCCAAGAGCGACCAGTGCCAGTAATCCTGCCGTTTCCGCAGGTTCAGGCGGGCGTTGAAGAATGTAAAAACCAAAGACAACAATCGGCCAATGCACCAGATATGCAGAATAACTGACATCGCCCAAGGCACAGAGCACCCGGTTGGAAACGGCCTTAGACAGAAAAGACGCGGTACCTACCCAGAGCAATACCCCTGTTGCCAGCACAACGGGCAAGGCAGCAACGCCAGGGAAAGGCGTCAGCTTATTATAGGCAACAAAGCAGACCACCACCACCGCCAAGGCTAGCGCGTATAAGCTGTGCTTGAGCAAAGCTGATCTGGGCACATAGGGTTGCCCCAGAAAGGCCATGCCCCCTAAGCAGAATTCATACCCGCGCAGCGGCATCAGGAAGAACGCCGATACCGGGGAGACACCCATGAACCAAAGACTTGCAAAGCACGACAATATGGCAACCGCGACAATCAAAAGAACGGGACCCAGACGGCCAAGGCGCGCCCCCAACACCATCAAGACAGGCCAGATCAGGTAAAACTGGATCTCTACAGCTAAAGACCATGTGTGCAGCAACGGCTTGCGAATGGCGTCCGCGTCAAAATATCCTGCTTCAGCCCAAAAATAGAAGTTTGAAAGCCCCAAGGGGGCAAGGATGCTCACCGCTGAAAGCCGCTCAAAATCAAACGCTGCGAATAGAGTAAGCCCGGCAAGGAACACTCCGACAGCTGTGGCAAAAAGCGCCGGAAACAACCGCTTGATGCGCCGAATGCAGAAATCCCTATAGGCGAATCTACCGTCTTGTATTTGACCTAAAATGATCCCGGTCATCAGGTAACCGCTGATCACAAAGAAAATATCAACCCCAATGAAGCCACCTGAGATGGGCGGAATATCGAAGTGGAACAAGATCACCGCAATTACGGCAATGCCACGTAGGCCTTGAATGTCCAAACGACGATCCATGATGGGGCTCCATAAGCAGTATTAGGCCTTTTTCCCGAAGGACCTCGACAGAAACTTCCAAACAGGTGCGGCAGGATGGCCTGCCCCGCTGGCGTCGTGTTTGGCCTTGAGATGGCCTAGAGGCGCGCTCGGCGTCATGCCCTTCCAACGATTTTTGCTTTTGCGGGCTATAGTCTTGATGTCGACCTGCTCTCAACCTTTAATGTGTGGCGTAATATTGTGAGCAGTGTCCCAACAGTTGGCGTCACTCCGCGGGTGGCGCAGGCTAAGCGGAGCCTTCGCATAGCGAAGCGAGATCCGTGCGGGACAGTCGGACACTGTTCAGCAGGCCGCTGAAGGAACACAGTATGCGAATTTTGATGGTTCAGCTTGCAGCAGTTTTGTTTCGGTGTTCGGGTCAGGCCTCGGCCTTCAGCATCGCTGCGATGGATTGAAGGATGATGGCATTGGTGTTGATATCGCTATATGTCTTGCTGGCAGCCCCTGTTCTTTGATTGATGCTGGAAGCAAAGCCATAAGGCGTTTTGGACTTATCGCGCACCAAGGATAGCAACTTGTCGCAGAATGGGTGGTCCCTGTAAGATGCCCACAGATAGGCTGCTTTAGAGCTGATCGAAAGGTGCTCTTCTCGAAATTCTTCGGTTCGATGTGCATCCAAACCGGCTACGGTGTCGGTGGCCCAAACCCTTTCGGCGACATCGAATTGAAGACCTTGATAGACAAACCAGGGGTCACTGTTGATCGGTGTCTCAGACACAGCGATCATCCGTCCGGTTTCTCTATACTCGTCGAGCTGAGCGGCAAAGAGCACATCCGCGAGATAAGCCGACTCCGGCGACATACCGAACTCAAGCGCTTCCGTTAGAAGGGGCTCCGCGCCAAGGGGGCCAATATGCCCACAAACTTCGAGCAGTGCCATCTGACCATCGGAGGGGCTTCGGCCCTGAAAAACCTCATAGGGTGATTTTACTTCGATGCCCCAGGTTCGAAACGCCCAAGCGGCATAATGCGCGCAATGTGATCGGAAGGTGGTTTCCAATTGGCCGTTTTCGACGGAGTAGACAATGCCATCTTTTACGATGTCCCGTAGGTCCCATCTCTCCACCGTCGATGCTGCGCGATCCTTCACTAGGGGATGGATCTCGAGGTTGTACAAAGCGGATAAGAGACGGCCTGCATCACAGCCATCAAAGTTGCGATTTCCCCATTTGATCTTATCTGTGGCGATCCAGCCTTGGGGTAAAAGTCGGCCTTGGGAGCGGCGCCCCGCCAGATTGGGCAGGATACGCCTGATAGATCTTTGGAACTTCTTGGGCGTGATCAGGCCCAAGTCGACGGCAGCCATCAACGCGAAGATGTGGCTTCCTACATCCCACATCGTGACCGCCTCATGGAGCCTGCGCTGACCAGGGGCAAAACTCGCTGTGGCAGGGCAAAGACCAGTTTGGGGGTTGGTCCATTTCTCGAAATAAGACCAGGCCACCTTGGCATCCGCCAGCAATTGTGCGCGTGCTTCCTCACTTCGCTGTCCCGAAGCTTCAGTGACTTGCAGATTGAAGGACTGGGTTCTGCGGTGATGGGTGATGTAAGGGCCGGTTGGCACGATACGCCTGACATAGGCCGGAAGCGCCACAAAATTGGAGATCCCATCCGTCTCAATCTCACCAAGGGCATTTTTCAGCGCAATCCGATGGGCTCGGTTTTGCACAAGATCTGCTGAAATGACGAGAACGCAGTCCCCTGTACCGGCCGCTGCTCCTAAGGGGGTTCTTAGGTCGCGGGCATCTTGGATGGGGATTGCTGGTAAGTTCAGGATGTTCTGCGCAGTCAATCCGGCTTCACGAGCGGTCCCAAGTTTTATGCCAATCCCGTAGCCCCCCTCAGGAGCGGAGCTTGGGGGAGTGGGTGGTGTTTTCTGCGTATGTCTGAAGATGTCGATAGGGTCGCTTGAAGAGGAGGTTTCTTGCAAAGTGATCCAGTAGCCGGCGGCAGGACTTGAAGAGGTCTCAAAGCCAAAGCTCGAGGGCTTTCCTTCAGCCATGAGCTCTTGTCGAAAGGTCGCTAGGACTTTGCGGTCTGGGTCGCGGATATTTTGGGGCAGGACAAAATGCAGCCCGACGTTTCGTCGGTAGGCGTAGGCGTCGCGGAACTGGATGTCGGAGGCAAGGATTGGGCTGACCCAGTGATCTCCCGTTTGGCTGAGCGCTTGTGATGCGAATGCTGTGGCGGCCGCCTCAAGGGCCGCCATGGGAATTGCCGAGAAGTCCCGTGCAGACAAATAGTATACGCGTTCCACAGATTGAGGCTGAGAAAGACTGTAGAGGTTAGACGCCTGCTGTAGCTGCACTCTTTGGCCGCCCACCATTCTGGCCACGCCGTCTTTCCAAGCCTCAGGTCTGACCTCCGTGCTCCTGGGAGGGCGCATTAGGACATTTCGGATGCCCGCCGCCCGCACGCCCGATGGCGCAAGGGGGCTATCGACCAGGTTGCAGGCAATGGTTTGACTAGCCGCCCCAAAGGGTTCCCCTGCTAGGCTACCACCTAGAGCCTCCTGCAACGAGCGCCCCGCCTCATAGGCTGCACGGGCCTGAAAATACGGCGTCATGCGTCCAAGGTTTGGGACAAGCGGTACAACTTCGATCAGACCAGGAGTGCGTTCAAGGTGCCCCCGAAGCGCGGCTGATAGCGTGCTGTTGGCGGTCTCCAGCGCGCTCTGCCCCAAAAGTGTCGGATCGACCACACAGGTCACTGGCAGGCCTTTGCGCATCAGTGCGTCGAGAACAATGGCGGTTCGGGCGAGATCAGTGCCCGGGGACAGGTCATCTAGCACGACAAGTGTATTTTGAACCGTCGTACTGGATGCGACTCCAGTTGTTGGGAAAGCCAAAGCGATGGGAGCGGCTGTGCCCCACTTGAGGAATGTTCGTCGCGCGATCACGTCAGCTTCGCCTGCTCAAATCTGTATCCCACACGGGTCATGCGGCCCCAAGAGGCCAAGGATCCTGTTGCCGCCCGCCAGACGGCTTGGATCACGCAAATATAGAGAACCTGACGATAATAAACGCGTTGCAAGGGGAGCAAAAGCAGCAAGCTTCGGTCTTCCTTGGGGTCGAACCGAAACGCGATAACGGCGCTCAAAATTTCCAGCGCTGGCAAAGCAAGATATGCAATCAGCAATGGGTTGGTCAGAAGATCTGCGTAATCCTGTTCTGTGGCTCCAAAGGTCATGAAAAACTCTACAAGGAGAAGTATGAGAAACAGGTCTGCCAGAGGTGCGATGAAGGGCATCAGGTAGCCGAAGATCGCCAAATCCGGAAGCGCCACGAGACCCAAGCTGCGGCGTTCTCCTATGGCACCTAGGTGTTTCCAACCCGCCTGCATCATGCCCAGGGACCAACGCAGACGTTGGGTCATCAAAGCCCTGAGGGGTGTGGGGGCTTCCGTAAGGGCCACAGCGCGGTCTTCATAAATGACCTGATAATCTGATCGCAGCATTGCCATTGTCATATCGGCATCTTCGGTCAGCGTTTCGGTAGAAAAAATGCCAGCTTCCATAAGTGCCGTGGCGCGCCATGCACCAATCGCTCCGGGCACAACCGTGATGGCATTGAGATATTCCTTGGCGCGGCGCTCGACAGCTTGCGCCGTGATATACTCCAGTGCCTGCAGGCGCGTGAGGAGATTGCCGCGGTTGCCGACCACGACCCGTCCGGCCACAGCGCCCACTTGAGGGTCATCGAAATGGGTTGCCAACAGCCCGACGGCATCAGGTGCGATCTGTGAATCCGCGTCAATGCAGATCAAAACCTCGCATTGGGATTCATTGAGTGCTGCGTTGAGCGCGGCGGCTTTGCCCCGATTGGGCTGTCTCAGAACGGTCACGAGCGGATGATGCGCGAAACTGATCGCCTTCTCGTAAGTGTTGTCGGTCGAACCATCATCTACAACGATAATGTCGAAGTCGGGGTAGTCGGAGTAGAGGGCCTCCCGGATACATTTTTCGATGACCTTCCCTTCGTTGTATGCAGGTATGACAATCGTGACGGAAGGCGTGTCTTTTGTCGGAGACGTAACATGGCGTTTGCGCTTTGTGGCCAGCAGCAAAAGACCCACCGAGCGGAAAATCCCGATGGCGAAGACAGACCAGAACGCGATTTTTAGAAGAGACCAACTGCTTCCGATCGCCAGAAAAGACATGTTGCCGAAGGTCGATGTTACGCGACTCCCTTCGGGCATGAGCAGGTCCGGCGGCGCACCCAAGAGCTCTCCCAAAGTGGTGAATGTATATCCCTGTTCGCGGAGTTCGGAGATCACCCGCGGTAGGGCCGCCACGGTCTGGCTTTGGTCCCCTCCTCCGTCATGCAACAGAACAACACCGCCGGCATTGATCTCCACCTGTCGGATGATCTCATCGGCAAGCTCATCGGCAGTTTGCGTGATCCAATCGCGGGGGACGATATCCATGCCCGCGATAATGTATCCTGCTTTCTCCAAAGGCATGAGAGAAGCGACTTCTTTGGAGGTTATCGGCCCTCCGCTGCGCATGTAAGGCTCACGGTAAAGCCGCATGTTTTTGCCTGTTATGCCGTTGAGCAGCAGCTGTGTAGAGTTGATCTCTACCTTCGCGCGGGCTGCCGAGACCTTTCCCATGTTCGGGTGTGAGTAAGTGTGAGAGCCCAGTTCATGCCCCTCTGTCAGAATGCGCGTAACCAAATCCGGCGCAGCTACTGCGCTGTTGCCCAGAACGAAGAAAGATCCCGGCGTCTGGGTCTCTTTCAAAATGTCCAGGGCGGCGGGTGTATGCTTTGGATGCGGCCCATCATCAAAAGTCAGAACAACTTGGTTGGGCGCCCCTCCCCCATAGAGTTGAACGATACTGGCTCGCGGAAGCGCCTCATAGGAGACCGCCGAAATCTTGCCGGTATCGGTGAATTCTATCAGGCGCTTTCCCACTTGGGGCATCGAGACCGGTGCCACAAAGGGCCCGTCCCCCAGAAGCTCCACGTAGTTCGACAAAACGATATTTTGGAGGCTCTCGCGCTCAAGGCCGCGCCCTCGTGTGGTTTGGTCGATGACCGCCCATATTCCCGGATCTTCATAGCCTAGCCCGCTAAGACCAAATGCGGTTACCCCACGGTCCTGCAAGTTCAGAATTTGGTTATGCGCAGAAGCGGCCTCCAGCATCCACGTCCGGTGCTGGCGGCCTTGGCCGTCTACATAGCTCGCGCGCGTATTACCTACTGCAGCGGCAAACTCCGGCTGCTTCTCTTGATCAGCAAGCGCAGTCATTATCTTGGCGAAGGATTGGATCTCTGGGCGCGGGCGCCCAGAGATCCAATCGACAGCATGCGTGCCAAGCTCAATAACAAGCTTGCCGGGCGCGACGTGTCTTTGAAGCGATGCGATATGGCGATCAAACCAATGTTTGTCGGCAAGGGGCTGGGGCGCAGATCCGAGCCAATACTCCTGATAGCCATTAACGATCACGGTATCAAAAAAGCGGTTGGCAATGACCAGCAGGCTATCGGACGCACTACTGGGCAGCTTCACGCAGGATGCCAGCTCTCGTTCGTTCAAGTCTGTGGTGACTTGGCGGCTGAGCGTGCTGAATACATTCTCTCGCAGAGAGGTAAGCGGCCTTGCATCTAGGCAGAAACCCTCCACAGGGTTTTCTGCTGGCTGTAGGCTGAAAAAATTCCCAAGCGCTGTTGTGACCGTCTCAGGTCCACCCTCAGTGGTCAGAAGCCGCGAAGTCGCCGGATCGATCTGAAGTATGGGCATCACTTTCAGGGACGGGTTCTGAGCCGCATATTCCCACAGAGAATCGCGGGTTTCTTCAGTGACGCCGCGCACTTCGACCCTGCCCTTTGTGGTTGTCAGATGAAACCATGTGGGCAGAACCACATGGAGAGTACCACAGCTTTCGTCGAGGGACTTGGCTGCCCAAGGAAGGTCGGCAGGTACAACTGCAAATACTTTCTGCGTTTGATTGGGCGCTGAAGGTGACCCTTCTTCCTTACCAGTTGTAGAGCACTGGTACTTCTGCGCTTCCTGCTGAGCGTGAAGATCGATCGGCGCAAGATTGGGGTTCTGATCTGTTTGGCGCAAGGAAAAGGCACGGGGGTCTGATGCCGTGGTGCGTCCTTTCAACGCGCCGATGGGTTCGGGCAAAGCGGCTTCCAGCCCCCCATCCGAGCCCACGGTCATGGCAAAGAGCATCAGCCAAGCAACTACCCCAATCGCAACTGTGCTGGCGGATAGGAGAACGCGAGATTTTCTCTTGCGGCTGGGATCCAGAAAAACGCGGTCAGCCAGACCTCGGTTGATGCGAGGCTCATGGTATCCACGCTGCCTCTTTGCGCTCTTCTTGGCTGGTTCTTTCCAATGGCTTGATTTGAACATTCGCATCTTCCGCTCCCCCGCATAGAAGCGCGTGAGGCAAAGAACCGAATGAAGCCTTCCAATGAGGAGCGACCTGCCTAAGGAGCTGATCCCGCTCCTGTTGGAATGGGGCCGTCGGGCCTGGATGGATCACTCAAATATCACTGGTAGGCGACTGGGGGTTCCGGACCGAATGGCCCGCGTAGCCGCAACATCTATGCAGCTACCAGTATAAATTGAGGCAGGAACAAGTCACCCAATTGCACAATTTAGGCCCAATTTGCAATCTAAGATTGTGCTACTGTTTCTTCTCGGAAAACGTTGGCTCACTTTGGAGTGGACTGGTGATGAAGGAGAGAGGCGCCAGCCAAGTTGATTCGCGGAAGATGGAGAATCATTGACAAGTTCCCTGCCGCCGAACATTTTGAAACGCGGCCTTGGATCCTACAGCCCTTGGCCGTCCCAGTAACGGCTACAGCTTCGGCTGTAGCCGTTCATATATTAGCTTCAATCAGATCATTCTAATGCGCGGTCTTTCCCCCCCCAAGCGTTTTCCACGCGCATAAGGGCGGATGAAAATCCGTGCCTCATGCCCAATTTTCGATATGGACGCTTTGAAGGAATGGAAGCTTGCATGATGCCAGCAGGGTCATCAGCTTTTTGCCGGGTCATCTTATCCAAGTTGGCATTTGACCCGAAGTATACGAGAGAGCTTCATATGCCGAGCTTTCTCTGCGTTGCACTGATCTCGTCTCTGAACGTATAGCCGCGGACCAAGTTCGGATCGCCTTTGACAGGCCACCAATCGGTTTGCCCAGGATAGTTGCGCCAAACACGGTCAAAGCGGTCTACGACATGCTGAATACAGCTGCTTTCGCCGGCGGAGCGGCCCGCTCGCCCGTTGTTCGGCCAGTACCATGTGAGTTCGTGACACATGCGTCCATAGGCATCGACGCTCCACTTTCCCGCCCCTAAGCTTGTGTTGTTTTGAGCGCACCAAGCCCGCGCTTGATTATTGGGGCCAAAATAGATGCCCCCTTCGCAATTTTCCGTCCATATCGCCGTTTTTCCCATATAGGCGGCCATGATTTGCTGAGGCGCGGGGGTTCTGGCGCCCGGCGGCAAAGGGTCAGCCATAGCGCTGACTGGCAAAGCGGCTAGGAAAATACGAGCAAGCCATGCATTCTGGCGGAACATAAAAAAGACTCCTTCGACCAAGGTGAGCTGTAAATATCAGAGTCATCTGTCTCATTTTCCAAGTCAATATATATCTACTATGGCCCTTATAGAGCAGAATAATACCGCCTCTAAGATACGCCCAAGCTACATATTGATATTAGTCATCTCTTTGGCGTTTAGGTAATTCACAACCACAAGATGTTATGGGCGCTCTAAGCCTTTATCATTACACGGTGTTGCTGGGTTGGATAGAATGTTTGACAAGCGCTCTGACTGATCGCGCCAGCACACCGAAAATGGGGAAACTTACATGTTTGCAAAAGATGAACTGAAAACAATGTCACGCAAGGAGCTGGAAAAGCTCTTGAAAGACGTAAAAAAGGCTTTGGCCGCGGCTACGGCGCGAGATCATCGAGAAGCGAAAAAAGCAGCTGCTCGAGCTGTTGCTGAGTATGGGTTCTCTTTGGACGACATATCTGAAGCGGAAGGTGCAAAACCGAAACAGAAGAAAAAGACGGCAAGAAAGCCTTCAAAGCCGGTTTTTGCCAACCCGGAAAATACCAGACAGACATGGACCGGTAAGGGGCGGCAGCCCAACTGGTATCGCGATCAGATCGCTAGGGGAACAGAGCGGGACGCAATGCGCATTGCACGCTGAGGGGCGTGCTGTTGCGGGTCGGTGGGGGGGGGGCTGAGGATTGTCAGACCGGGGACGATTTCCCTTGGCGCTCATCTTTTTGGTAGGCGCCCCGTCAAGGCCATGCAGTCCACTTTTGGCACATCGGGTGTCAAGGGAGTGGTGCGCCATGATCAGAACGACGCCTCTGCCTTGGTTCCAAACACCTCTGGTCGCCAGCTGATAGACTAACCTACCGTCGGGGCGCATCTTCGAGCGGCTCAGAGCAGTTTTCTAAAAAAAATCGTGGCGGCTCTTGAAGCGTGAGATCCTAAGACGTAGTTTCTTATCGACTGGAGCGGCAACAGGTTGTGAAGGTCAAATTCGTGACTTCGGGCACGTGGATTAAAATGCGCTTGAACGACGAACTTTCGTGCCTTCGGGCACGTGGATTGAAATAATGGTGGTAGAGTTTACCTAAATAGCCATCGAAAATGGCAATGGAAGAAACCGGTAGACAATCGGTAGGGCTGCTTCGAGAAATCGAAGCAGCCCTTTTTCCATAGGGCGTTCAAAGCTGGAAAACAGTAGCTAAAAGTACCTTCAGCGATGAGGGTTTTCTTTGAGGTGAGTAGTGGAAAGCGATTGTGCAACCGGTGGTCTGGAAATTCTCATGACACCATGTCCGAAGTTAAGAGCAACTGGCCACACCTAGGAATTATGACATAGCATCGTGTGAACATCTCTGGTCAAATGTCTTCCGATGGTTCCGCTCCTTAAAAGTAGCACTAACTTGCGAGTATGAAAAATTTAATTTCACGAGGTATATCGAAAGCCTTTGCCCGTGCTCGGCCACAGCGGCCTGAGGCATCAAAGGCTGATGCGGGGGGCGATATCGGTATTCACACGCCGCAGGACCCTTTCGAGATCTTGTCGCACTGCTTGTCGATTGACTTGGAGGTCGATCCTAAAGGAGCCCGAATATTCGCCTTCGCTGCCGTGCCGGAAGGTGGAGGAGAGGGGATTGTCCATCGGAAAGGTGATTTGAAGGCCGCGCTTAAAAAGCTTGACTTATACTGCGCGGGTTTCGCGCGTGTCATTGGCCATAATATTCTGCGCCACGACCTGCCGCATCTTATGGCGGTGTCGCCGCGCTTTGCGAAGTACGCGGAAGGCCCGATCGATACCCTATGGCTTAACCCCTTGGCTTTCCCGAACAACCCTTATCACAAGCTGGTCAAACACTACCACGATGGGCGGCTTCAAAGTGGACACGTCAACGACCCTGAGTTCGATGCGCGTCTTGTGTTTGCGGTCTTACGCAACCAAATTGAGGCCTTCGTATCGCTGAACGCGTCGTCGCCAGAGACGATGATAGCCTATCATTGGCTTTGCTGTCGGGGTCCTGGTAGCAGCGGGTTCGATCGATTGTTCAGCGATCTGCGCGGAGCATCCATCCCTACTGAGGCGGAAGCGCACAGAGCTATTCAGATGTTGTTGCAAGAGGCAGCATGCGGTGCGCAGGTGGACGCTGTGCTCGACCGGCTCTCGGACACTGGGCTGGGCTGGCCGATGGCATATGCCCTTGCTTGGATTTCGGTCGCGGGTGGGGATTCTGTTATGCCGCCTTGGGTGCGGGCGCAATTCCGCGACGCAGCACGGCTCGTCAGAGACTTGAGAGACACGAATTGTCGTGATCCGCACTGTGCCTATTGCGCAGAGCATAATGATCCCACCCGGGCCCTCGAACGATGGTTTGGCTTTGCAAGTTTCCGTCCTGAACCAGCTGATGAAAACGGACGTCCCCTTCAGGAAAAAATCGTTGCCACGGCTATGGAGGGCGACCATCTGTTGGGCATATTGCCGACGGGCACGGGCAAATCCATCTGTTATCAGATCCCCGCGCTGTCTCGGTTCGACAAGACCGGGGCTTTGACAGTGGTCATATCGCCGCTTGTGGCCCTGATGGCAGACCAGGTCCAGGGTTTGGTACGGGCAGGAATTTCTTCGGCGGTCACCATCAATGGCCTTTTGTCGTTGCCGGAGCGTCAGGCTGCGCTCGATAAGGTGCGGCTTGGTGACGCTGCCATCTTGCTCATTTCGCCCGAACAATTGCGCAGCACAACGGTTCGGTCGGTTCTGTCGCAGCGCGAGGTGGGCCTGTGGGTGCTGGACGAGGCGCATTGCGTGTCTAAATGGGGGCACGATTTCCGGCCTGACTATCGTTACGTTTCGCGCTTTATTAAGGAAAGCTCCGGCGACGAACCGGCTCCTGTGCTTTGTTTGACTGCGACAGCAAAACCAGACGTGGTAGAGGATATTTGCAGTCATTTCGAGGAGCGATTGGGCGCTGAATTGACGTTGATAGACGGTGGCGCCTCTCGTTCAAATCTGAGCTTCGCGGTGCTGCCAACCCAGCGGGCAACCAAGATGGCGGATATCCTCGATACGATCGAGTCCAAACTTCCGCGCGAGGGAGCCTCAGGTGCAGTGGTCTATTGCGCGACTCGAAGCGCCACAGAGCGTGTGGCAGAGTTTCTAAAGCAACAGGGCATTGCAGCTGAGCGATATCATGCAGGCCTGAGCGCTGAGGACAAACAAGAAATTCAAGAGAACTTTCGCGTGGGCAATCTGCGCGTGATTGCCGCCACCAATGCTTTTGGCATGGGGGTGGATAAGCCGGACATCCGTTTGGTGGTTCACGGCGACGTGCCGGGATCGCTAGAAAATTATCTGCAAGAAGCGGGGCGCGCCGGTCGGGATCGTGAACCGGCAAATTGCATTCTCTTGTTCGACACCAAAGACGTTGATCGGCAGTTTAGCTTAAGTGCGCGGTCGCGCCTTGCACGGCATGAGATCGCCGCGATCCTAAAGGCGCTGCGACGCCTTGATTCTCGGACTGGCAAAGGCGGTGAGATCGTTGCGACGCCTGGGGAAATTGTTCACGAAGAAAAAGATCGCGATTTCCAGCGGGACAGCAATACCGACGATACGCGTGTGAAGACTGCGGTCTCTTGGTTGGAAGAAGCGCACCTTCTGAACCGCGAAGAAAACCGGGTGCAGGTGTTCCCCGCGTCGCTGCGGGTGAAAAGCATGAAGGAGGTCCGCGAAATTCTTGCAGCCGCCGAACTTACCGAACGGCGCCGCACGGATCTGGCGGCCATTGTGCAACACATCATCAACGCGCCGCAGGAAGATGGCATCACCACGGACGAGCTGTGCGGCGTGAGTGGCCTCACGGTGTCGGGCGTGCGCAAGGCTTTGGCAGATCTTGAAGCTCTGGGGATCGCAAAGGATGATACGAACATCACCATCTTCGTCCATGTTCGTATTGAGAATGCGTCACCGAAACGGTTCGAAGCGGCGTCCCGCCTAGAAGCCGACCTGATTGCGATCCTGCGAGAGCAAGCCCCGGACGCGGAGATCAACGAGGCTTGGCCTTGCCATCTGGCCTCGGTGGCGCAGGCTTTACGAGAAGAGGGACACGCCTCTGTTCGGCCCGACATCGTTGAGGGCCTACTCCGTGGGATTGCGCAGGATGGGCGCGACATGGATGGCGGCAGGGGCAATATCGGGTTGCGCAAGGTATCCAAGGGCAGCCTTCTGGTTCGAATGCAGCGGTCGTGGTCCGTGATCGAGCAGACCGCCCAACTTCGCCGACAGGCCGCGGAAAGGTTGGTTTCATACCTGATCGACAAGGTTCAGGCGGGCGTAAAAGGTAAAGATATCGCCGTTGAGACTACGCTTGGTGATTTCCTTGCGGCGATCAACAGCGACGCGCTGTTGCGCGCGTCTGTCAATGATCCGTCGAAGCTTATGGATCGGGCGCTGTTGTGGCTGCACGAGCAGCAAGTCGTCACACTGGGCAAGGGGCTGTCGGTGTTCCGTTCGGCCATGACGCTGCACATCAATTCGAAGGGGGGTGGCTTCACCACCCAACATTTCGCGCCGCTTGAAGACCATTACAGCGAACAAACCGTCCAGACCCACGTGATGGCGGCGTATGCGGCTAAGGGAATGGATGATATTGGTACCGCTCAGCGTTTGGCCCATGACTATTTCTCTCTCGATCAGGCCGACTTTATGAAAGCCTGGATGCCGGGGCGGATGTCGGAGTTCAGGCGGCAGGCCACGCCCCAGTCCTATGCCGAGATCGTGAGCGAGTTGGGAAATTCGACACAAGAGCAGATCGTGCGTGATGACCGCGAGCAGACCAATGTGCTTGTGCTTGCGGGGCCGGGCTCAGGTAAGACACGTGTGCTGGTCCATCGCGTCGCCTATCTGGTTCGGATCAAGCGTGAAGATCCAAACGGCATTTTGATACTTGCTTACAATCGCCACGCTGCCTCCGAGATACGGGAACGCTTGCGTCGACTGATCGGCGACGATGCTCGCTTTGTGACAGTCTTGACCATTCACGCCTTGGCCATGCGGCTGGTGGGCGCAAGTTTCGTCGGACGGGCCGGGCAGGATGATCCCGATTTTGGGACGCTTCTGACCGACGCGACACGTCTCTTGCGTGGGGATGGGTTGGACAAGGTCGAAGCCGAGGCCCTGCGGGAGACCTTGATCCAGGGGTTCCGCTGGATTCTCGTCGATGAATATCAAGACGTAGGCCCCGAGGAATACGCTTTGATCGCGGCAGTGGCCGGTCGCAGCATTGATGATCCTGATCAACGGATCAGCCTCTTCGCTGTCGGCGATGACGACCAGAATATCTATGCGTTTGCCGGTGCCTCGGTGCGCCACATTCGGCAATTTGAGCAAGACTATTCGGCCAAGCCGGTTTTTCTGACGGACAATTATCGATCTTCGAAAAACATCATCAGCGCAGCAAATGCGGTGATCGACGGGTCTCGGGAACGTATGAAAACAGGGCATAAGATCGCCGTCGATCAATCGCGGCAAAAGGACCCGGCTGGGGGTATCATGGAAAGCCTCGACCCGGTGGCGCAGGGGCGGGTCCAAATTCTTGGCTGTCCGGCTGGGAACGATTTTCAGGCCCTTGCGGCAATCAGCGAGATGATCCGTCTTTCAAAACTGATTCCAGATTGGAGTTGGAAGGGGGCGGCTATCATCTCGCGTGATTGGCGCAGACTTCTCCCGGTCCGCGACTTCGCGGAGGCGCATGGAATTCCCGTCGAAATGGCGAACGAGAACCTGCCAGGTCTGTGGCGCACCCGCGAGATGCGGATGTTTATAGACAGTTTGCGCGAAAGGCGTGTGGCGAGGGCCGGCGTAAGGGATCTCACCGAAACGCTGAACGCAATACCTTTAAGTCGTTGGACCGACCGAATTGGCGAGGGCCTCGGCCAACTTGCGCGTGAAATTGACGGTAAGGCGCTTCCGACACCTGATGTTATTGAATGGTTTGCCGAATGGTCGAAGGATTCATGGGGCGAGCAACGCGGACTCAAGTTGTTGACCGCGCACCGCGCCAAAGGCCTCGAATTTGATGATGTCGTGATCATGGATGGCGGCTGGGAGCGACCCTCACGAAACGAAGATCAAGACGCGCCGAGGCGCTTGTTTTATGTCGCTATGACCCGTGCGCGGCGTAATTTGATCGTTATGAGCAACGACAATCATGAATATCTTCCCACTGTGTCGCCTTCCGTGATCACGCGGCAGGTCGTGCCTGACTTGGCGTCAGTACCCGGCCCACGCCGCTTCTTTCAATCGCCTGAAATGAAGATGGTCGACCTCTCATTCGCAGGGCGCCAAGGTGATCGGCATGCTGTTCATAGTGCAATCGCCCAAGCACAGGTCGGCGCGCCAATCAGGCTCTCTAGTATCGGAGATCGCTGGCAGATCGAGGATGTTCAAGGGCGGCCCCTCGGGCGGATGTCCAAAGCATTCGCGCCACCGGTCGGCACGAAATTTGTCACCGGCGAGATCGCGGCCATTATACATTGGCGCAAAGAAGACGCAGGCGAGCGTTTTCATCACCTGCTTAAACGCGCGAGCTGGGAGGTCGTTGTGCCTGAGCTGGTTTTTGAAGAGGTCAAAGGAGAATGAAAGGGCTTCACGATAAGATCAAAGCGGCAAGTAGAACCGCCCCGGGTTTACCGGAGAGCGTTTGGTTCGCATGTTAGGCTGCTTTTTCATTTGAGTTTAAGGTTGCATAGAACATCTCCTCTGCTTCATGCGGCGTGACATATCCCCAATCGACCCATTTCAGAGTTTCCCACTCGACCGCCTCTGCGGTCTTCCACGGCCGGCCCCAACCGGTGAATGGCCTCCGCTTTGAAGAGGCCGATGATCGTCTCTGCCAGCCCGTTGTCATAGCTGTCACCTACACTGCCCACCGAGGGTTCGATCCCGGCTTCAGCCAGACGTTCGGTATAGCGGATTGACACATACTGGGCGGTTTCAACCGGTCGTCGCAACACCCCTTTGATGGAGGTGTAGATGACAAAAACAGGCAAACGAAGGTCCGAACGTTCGACTCGGGACAAATTAAACTCTCCAGGAAGGCCGCCAGTCTGGCAACGTGAGAATCTATGCCGGTTCTGGCGGGCCTTTACAGAGGGGCTATCCAGTGAGGATGCCGCCGTTGATGCCGGTGTCTCTGCCCCTGTTGGAACCTGATGGTTTCGGAGCTCTGATGGAATGCCTCCCACACATCTTGCGCCATCGGCGCCCTTATCGAAGAACCGTAGCCTTTCCTTCGCAGAACGTGAGGAAATAGCTTTGGAGTGCGCGAGGGGCACAGGTGACCGCGCCATAGCGCGCAAGCTTAGGAGATCGCCCAGCACGATCTCTCGAGAGATCAGGCGCAATTCGGCAACCCGTGGCGGAGACTTCGAATATCGTGCGTGCGATCAATGCACAATGGCATGCTGATCGTGCAGCTAAGCGGCCAAAAGCGAGTAAGCTCACCCTCAACCCGCCCTGCGCGACTACGTGCAAGATCGGTTGTCCGGTCTTATCGTCACACTGCGTATTCCGGGGTGATCCGCCCACCGTTTCCGGTTTATGCGTCCATCCGTTCCGATTTTATCCGCCCGCCCCTGTGACGTGCTGCTGCGAGGCAATCTGTAACCGGCTACCCTTCGTCCTTTTGGCATGAAGGAAGCCTGATGAAGAGATTGTCAATTCACCTCGCCCAAAATGCCATCCATCACGCGCCGAACCTTGCCGGTCGCAAACGCATCGGTGCCGAACTCCGCGAGATCTGGAACGCGGCCCCCCTCGTCAAGGCCGAAACCAGCTTGGCCGAATTGGTCACCGAGTATCGCGATACAGCGCCGAAACTTGCTGCATGGCTGGAGGAGAATGTCCCTGAGGGTCTCACCGTCTTCACCTTGCCAAAAAACCACCGACGCCGCATGCGCACCTCCAACCCGATGGAGCGCAGCGTGCGGCAGGAGTTGAAACGTCGCACCGTTAAGGTCCGGGTGGGCACGTCGCGTATCAGGGCCTTATTCGCCACGCTTCGGTCGAACGTTTCGATTCACTTTTCTTGCATCATCTATCGGAGTAAAGGTAGCGGCTAACAAGCGAGCCCTGGCCGCAAATCAAAAGATCAGCTAGGCCGTGCCTTCTTGTGTGCTCGGCGAGACGCACGCCCCTTCAATCCGGCTTTCGAACGCTTCTCCCAAGCTTGTTTCCAAACGTTTGCTTTCTCAGGCGCGCTGATATCGGGAATAGAGATCAAGGGTGTGATCCCAGTTTCACGGGTTATTTGTTGAGCGGTGCGCAAAACTGGATGGCGGATTTCCAAAACGAAAGCGACGATAAGAGACAGAGCTACGCTTCCCACCCCGCCGATAGCAGCGATGATCGTACGACTGGATGTAATCGGATATTCCGGCAGTTCAGCGGCTTCGAGTGTAATCAATTCTTCACTGCGTTTATCGATTTCCAGCGAAGCCCCCACGTTTGCTGCACTGCGGCGCCCGGTTGTGATCACCAGCTGATTTTGCAACTGCTCCAAGCGCCGCTCGAACCGGGCCAGCTCTCGATCAACTTCAGGAGAAGTTTGCAGGCTGCTGTTCAGAGCATCGCGTCGCTCCACCAGTTGGTCTCGCTGGGTCGAGAGGTTTTCCAGCGTTGCATCGAGTTCAGCTTGCCTGCGGGCGATGGTGGCCTCCCGCGCGTTCGGAGAAACCCTTGTGCGGGCCAGGCGGGTGGCAACAATCTCCCGATCCAATGTGAGGATCGCTTCATTTAGGTTGCCGATTTCACTTTGACGAAACAGAAGACTACCTTCCAACGCCAGATCGTTGGCTGCTTGGAAATCGGCACGCTCGGCCTCAAGGGTGGCAATGTCGCGGATCAGGTTTTCTTCTTGGCGTTGAAGAAACTCTAAGGTTCCAAGGGTCTGCTCGCGGCGCTGCGCGATCGACAGGCTGCGGGTACGGTCAGCGAAGTCTCGCGCCACGGCCTGCGCATCGGCAGGATCATTCATCCGGGCAGTGAAAGATAAGGTAGAGAGGATCCCGTCATTCTCATAGCCCTCACCTGTGGACCCAGCCCCTGTGATGGTGATCGAGCCTCGCAGGAGCTCGACTTTGTCGCTCATGCGCAAAGCTGGCATATCATTATACAGGTCATGTTTTTTGATGACATCAATGATATTTCCTCGCGCCATCAACTGCTGCTCGATCAACAGCAGGCGGCGCATTGGAGAGCCTTCAACCGTCGAGGGGGCAAGATCATTAGAGACTTTTGGCAGTTTGATCTGGATGACTTCGGATGATTGATAGACGTGGGGCGCTGACAAGGCGCTGATGACGGATGCAATGCTGCCCAACAGAATGACCATGATGATTGCCCGCGACCGGCGGCGCAACATGTCGATGACGTCGTCGAAAGTGTAGATCGGGCCCATCGGTCTCTTTCCTATAGCACATGAATCCGGCTCCGGGTCCGGGCGGATTGATCAGGCTAGATCAAAAAAACTGGGCGAGAATAGGGCGTCGCAAGCAGGGATAAGAGCGCATATTAGATCCTCCTTCGAACATATTAGCCTTCTACGGGCAGACCATTTCTGAGCATCAGCGGCTCTGCCGCGCTCGTCTTACGGCTGAAAAGAGGCTTGGACCAACCGCCGGTTACATGAGTAGCTTGAGGGAAATATCCGTGGTGAGCTTGTCTGCGAGAATTTTGATCAGCCGTTCGCTTGCATCACGTTGAGCAGCTACGCTCAGATTGTCTCTGGTGAGAAATGACGTAAAAGACTCCACCGCGCCAGAGGCAATGGTTTGTCCAGTGCTCTTGGAGATCAACTGGTAGCTTACGCGCCCCAACACGTGAGATCGGCTGGCCCCGGCAAGCTCAAGACCTTGCTCGGACAGCTCAATATCGTAATTAAGGATATGCTTGGCACTCAGGTTTCGGCCGAGCTGTTCTTCGAGGTCGCGCACCAGGAAATATTCTTCACGGGTGTTTGGAGCGGCCACCTCAATGTCGGAAAGGATTGCTCCTGTTTCAGAATTTGTGCCGTAAACCGGCGTGAAGCCACAAGCCGGGAGACCAGCTAGCAAGGCGCATATGACAAGGATTTTTCCGGATCTCAGGACTTTCACGTTTTCACCTTACTTTCGAAAATTCAGCGCAATGCGCCGCAGGGCGGGCTGTTATGGGGTGCGTTTGCAATGTTAAGCACAGGGCTGCAACACCTGACTACCCCCTCCCTTCTCGCCCGGGGCATCGTTTAAGGCGCAATGCTTTAGGAGTGCGGATTGTCGTAAAGCGCCCAGTCTCATGCGAAACTTCGGGCTGAAGATGATCAGCTCGTTTTTCGGCTTCGCAGACAAGACCGCAGTATAGCCACCGGAACGGTGGATTTGATGACAGCAATACAGTGTCGGGGGCCACGTAGCCGATGCCGGCCTTACGACCTGCGTCTTGGGGTGTCGTTGCCCCCTACCTATAGGGAGTAGCCCGATCGTATCAATTGCCGCGCAGGGGCAGTTGCGGTCACTTTAGAGCATAGAGGTGGAGTCGCGGCCTGTTGGCCGAAAGACGCTCTGTTCACATCTTTACGATTTCGCCTAAGGCATTTTAAAGGAGGCATCCATGCAAGCCCAAGTCGTTCACGATACGTCTGCCAAAGCGCCTCCCGTTCCGCCCAAACGCCCGGCTGTTGAGCCGGTCTCTCGCAACCCTGCCGCATCGGCGGGCTCAGCGGGGGAGCCCAGTCCCGCCCGGATCCTCACAGAGGCGTTCGAAGACCTGCGCCGCCGCATGGCGACGCTTGAAGGACGGATTGTTGAAGGATCTACCACCGGGGAGGTGGCGCGTATCGCTCAGATGCTTGAACGGGTCGAAGATCGGTTGGGGGCGGGAGCAAAAGGTTCCACGAAACTGTCGAAACGCGCACCGGGCAAGCTACTGGTCACTTTGTTGACTCTCTGCGCCTTCGGGATAGGCATTTTTGCCGCCGAACACATGCCGGAATTGGGCGATGGCCTTGAGCAGATTACGCTTGCTACTTCAACATTCTGGCAAGCGGGTCTTGAGCGGATCGGCGAGCTAAACATACAGTAATTGTCGAGTTCGCCTATCTGGCGGAGCCTAGATCGCCGAGGGACGCGTCCCACGCTGTGCGAGCAACCTCTTCGTCGCCTGACAACAGCGCATCCGCAAAAAATGCGCCCGCGATGTGACCTTCGCGGATGTCGATGTCGCCTTCCGAGGACAGCAGATAAAGACGTGTGGCGAACAGACTAGGTGCGGCACAGGTCAGATCTTCCCAGACACCAAGCTGAACAGCGAAGACCCCCTCCTCCTCAAGATTGTCCTGTGCGACGATCCTGTTGATCGCGCCGACAAGGAAGCCGATACACCGCGACGTCAGCCAATCGGCTTCACTCAAGGGGCCGCCTGCCCAGGCCGCGCGTTCGACATACGGCCTGAGAAGGCGCGTCGCGCGCCTACGCGCTGCAGCGGTATTCATCGCACCTATCAGCAAGGTGATCCCCTTCTTGCGAATCTCGGATTTTGTGAATGGGCAAAACCAGTGTAGCATACAGGACGAACTCGCGCTGACAGGAGCGTAGCATGCCCAGACGGGATCTTCCGCAACCGCCCAATTTCACCGAGATGAACGCGAGGGCGGAGGTCGGCGCTGTCGAACGCGAGCATCTCATGACCCTGATTGGCGCGCTAAGCATGTCATGGTCGAACAATGAGAGCGTCTTGATCTATCTAATGATGGTGCTTTTGCGGACTGATGATGTGTCCGCAGCGCTGGTGTATGGCACATTGAACACAGCGCGCGCGCGTTCTGACCTTGTGTCGCGGCTAACCCGCGTACGGGTTTCGGACGTGGATCTGCGGCGCGAAATGGATGATATTCTGACCGCGCTCGAAAAATGCGGCAGGGTGCGCAACGACCTGCAACATGCTTCCTACGAGTTCGACGCTGCAGGGCGTCCGATTTCCACCCGCTCAATGCGGGTCGAACAGAGCCGCAAGCGGTTGAGCTTCGGCCGAACCCGCCCTATCGATGCGGCTCGGCTGGCCAAGATCACGGAAGTGGTCGACGAACTGGGCCGCATCAATCAGCGACTTTGGGCTCTGCTGCCGCGGCTGGAACAGCACGCAAACCCCGCAGACTAGAGATCTTTCATTCTTGCCAAAGCAAAAGTGTAGGCAGTCTTAGCGTTTTTCCAAATTCCCAGCAGCCCTCACCTATTAGGGTTAACCCCATATGACAGCGGTTAAGACCCTAATTGGCGTGTCGTTAAATTGGACAGAGGTGACGCATGCTTCTCCTACTGCGGAGCTCGACCCCATGAGGGGGCCGGCAAGCTAGCCGCGGTGAACAGGGAAACGGAGAGCTAGGTCTGTCGCAGATGAGATAGCCGCTGCGAGGCCGTGATCACCGTCTCCGACCATAAACGGAGTAAAAAAATGTCTCTCATTGATGATGACAATGCCATCGCCCTAGCACTTGCGGGGGCTGCCACCGCGGTTCGCGACGATGACGCAATCGATGCCGATCAGGGCAATAGTGGTGACAATCAGGCCAATGCGGTCAGGTCCCGTGTGAACCAGTCGGATGACGATGGCAACCGGCGCGATACCGACAATACCGACAATAGCCAACAAAATGTCGGGAACGTAGATAGCAACGACAGCAATGACGGCAACCGGCGCGATACTGACAACACCGACAACAGCCAGCAGAATGTCGGAAACGTAGATAGTAACGACAGCAACGACGGCAACCGACGCGATACCGACAATACTGACAACAGCCAGCAAAATGTCGGAAACGTAGATAGCAACGACGACAACGACGGCAACCGACGCGATACCGACAATACTGACAACAGCCAGCGGAATGTCGGAAACACAGATAGTAACGACGACAATGACCAAGATAACGACCTAGTCGATTTCGATGATCTGGGCGAGTTCGACATCGATAGCTTGTTGGCCGATGCCCTGAATGGCTCTGGCAACGATATGGCGTTCTCGCTCGATCAGACAAACAATCTGACCGACAACGATAGCGTGAGCAATCCGGATGTGATCTATAATGGCGGTTCACCGGGCGGCACGGGCGGCCAAGGCGGCGATGGAGATGCTGCGTACCATGCGCATCCGGCTGACGCTGGCGATGGCGGGCCCGG
>NZ_JABVBB010000015.1 GCF_013346665.1 Sulfitobacter maritimus | reverse complement strand
GGGATCGTCAAGTTGTTGTCCGGGATCGAAAGTGGGGGTGCGCTACCTTCTGTCACGCGGCCATGCTTTTCGCACAGTGGTTCCAGCGCTCGAACGCGGCGGCGAGGCTCTGACGGTATCTGGAGGCGGTCAACTTGTGACGGCGAGGGCGGAACAGGTTGGCGGTTTCATCGTGGGCGCAGAGGAACCTTTGCGCCTGCCTTGCCGATTTGAAACGGCCCTGGATTTTCTCGCGCTTTCGCGTGGGTCTGTGCGATCCCTCAATACGATTGTTCAGTCCCTTGTGCGCCCGGTGATCCACGTTCAGCCCGAGCTGCCGCAGGGCCGCGCCGTAGCTGCGCAGCTTGTCCGTCACGATGACGCGGGGCTCTCCCCAGCGGGCGATCAGCCGTGAAATGAAACGCTTCGCCGCCCGCGCATTGCGGCGCGTTTGCACGAGGATGTCGAGAACTTCGCCGTTGCTGTCCACGGCGCGCCACAGCCAGTGTCGCACGCCGTTGATCATAATCACCACCTCGTCCAAGTGCCATTTGTCGGTGGGCCGCGGGCGCGTAGCGCGGACCCGTTTAGCGATCTGCGGCCCGAATTTCCCCACCCATGCCCGGATCGCCTCATAGCTCACCACGATACCGCGCTCGGCCAGCAGATCCTCGACATCACGCAGGCTAAGCGAGAAGCGATAATACGCCCAGACCGCGTAGGAAATGATGGAGCGTGGAAAGCGGTGGCCTTTCAGGCGCGGTGCCGAAATCTGACTGATCATCGCACGGAGCTACATAACTGCCCTCCGGAGGGCAATAACTTGACGATCCCCCTCCAACATCGCGGTGGCCGAGCAAATTTGCCCCGGCGTGCAATAGCCGCATTGGAACCCATCCTCGCGGACAAAGGCGTCTTGCAGCGGACTGAGATTGCCGGGCGCTCCGATGCCTTCGATGGTGGTCACCGCATCGCCGTCATGCATACAGGCCAATGTCAGGCAAGCATTGATCCGGCGGCCATTCACCATGACCGTGCAGGCGCCGCATTGCCCGTGATCGCAGCCCTTCTTGCTGCCGGTCAGTCCAAGATGGTGGCGCAGCGCATCCAGCAGCGTCGTGCGGGGATCGAGATCCAGCCGCTGCTTCGTGCCATTGATGGTCAGATTCGTTTCCACGGCAATTTCCTTTGGCTAAATGGGGGCGGAGGAGCGGACCCCTCCGGCTATCGGCTGCCTCGGGACGTAGGGCGGTGCGGGAGGGCGGCAAGCGGGTGTGGCTGGTGGAGCTGGGGCAGCGTACTTTAGTTACATAACCATGATTACGAGGCTTTTTACTGCGCAGCGGCGCGCGCTACTCTCAAGTGCGACTCTTGTTAGAAAACAGTAGTTTATCTAATGAGAGGAATCGGTATGGGAGCCGTTTACGACCAACTCACTATCACAGAACGACGCAAGATAGAACGCTTCCGTCATGGGGCTTTAGTGGTCAAGCCGGAATCGGCACAAAAATTCCGCTGCGATTCACCAGTATGGCCGCAGCATATGAGACGCGGGGGCGCGGAAACCGTAGATCTCGGAGCGCAGCCCGCGTCGCACGCCCCGTAAGGTCGTCCATATTGCTCTATACTCCTTCGGCAGCAACGAAGCTTGCAATCTCAGCCCTCACACCGGTGTCATGCTTCCGTCCGTGGTTGGCACGCAGGGCCACCTACATGATGTCGGTGAGATCGGTTCCTGGATGCCTATCTGGAAAACGCGCTCGAACGGATTGCTCGGCGGCGGCGTCATATCCGGCGTTGCCAGGAACCGCGTCCCGGTGGGGACCTCGTCTTGGCAGGCTGAATCCTGCCAGGAGCTGTTGTACCTCCTCTTACCGATCGTGTCGCAAGGTCAGGCGGTAGCTGCTGTACCTGGGGCTTCGTTTGAACACCGCTTCATGCGGAACTCCGTGCCATCCAGCCACATGCGGTGTAGCACAACTCCGATGCGTCTTGCGACCGCCACGGTGGCGCGTTTCTGCCCCCGGCGCTTGGCGACCTGTAATCCCCACGCCTTGAGCCAGCACGGTTTTGCTCGGTGCATCAGTACGGTTGCCGCGTTGAACAACGCTGTTCGCAATGATGCATCACCCGCTTTTGTGATCCGACCAGAAACGTCTCGTTCGCCAGACTGCTCTCTCCGCGGCGTCAGACCGGCCCATGGCCCGATATCGCGCGACGAGTGGAACCGAGTTGGATCATCAATCGCCGACCGGACCGTTAGGGCGACTACGGCGCCGACCCCAGGCATGGTCATCATTAGTCTACAGGCATCGTCATGACGTGCGAGTGCGAGGACCCGACGCTCGAGGGCAGAAAGTTCACTACGCAGTACTGCTCGGGCCCTCAGGATCGCTGCCGATGCAGTCTCCAACGCAGAGTTCCCTGTTACCATTTCGCGGATCCGTGCCTCGTAGCGGGTTTTGCTGACAGGCCCGAGCTTCAGCCCGAAGTTGCGCAACACTCCCCGGAGCGACTGCTCGATGTCCAGCAACGCTTTCTGAACCGCCTTGCGAGTGCTAAGAAGAGCGCGCATCTCTTGCGCCGAAACCGATTTGCAATGGACCGGCCTGAACCAGCCCATACGCAGCAGCCGCGCGATACCCTCGGCATCGCGTCGGTCGGTCTTGATGGGCATCGCTTTTAAGACCGCCTTTACTTGGCGCGTCTCCATCAGAATGAGCTCGAATCCTGCCTCTTGCAAGCCACGGTGGAGCCATTGTGACAGTGGTCCGGCCTCGAGGCCGATCGCTTCTATGGGCCATGGCAGATCACTTAAGAACGAGATGTAAGCTTCAGGGTCGCTTGCGATCTGCGCTTGCTTCAGGATTTGTCCACGCTCGTCGAGTACGCAGACTGCTGAACTCGCAAGCGAAACGTCGATACCAACGAAAATCTTCATGTCATCCTCCACTGAGATGTGAAAGCGCCAGAGTATCAGAACCTGGCCGCCCCATGACGACATCTGGAGACACGCTAAGGTCCCAGTTGATGAGATGGCGCGCGTTCTGAAGCGCTGCAGATCCACGATATTTCGCGAGCTAAAGCGCAACCATTTCTCGGACGAAAGCATGCCGGGTTGCGATGGCTATTACGGTGCCGCTGCCCACCTGATGCAAGCGGAACGTCGTGCTCGAGAGCGCAAACTGATCAAACATCCTGAGCTTCGCAAGTGCGTGATCGAGCGTATCAAGAACGGCTGGACACCAGAGCAGATCAGTAACCGTATGATTCACGAACGCGCTCCTCTCAGGGTCTGTCAGGAAACCATCTATCGTTACATCTACCCCAAGGAAGGTCAGCGCGAAGACCTGTGGTGGAATCTACCGACCCACCGTGTCGCCCGCAGACCACGTCGCACCAGAAGGCGCAGAGAACCCAAATTCCACCGCGATGTCAGCATTCTGTTCCGACCCGATGATGTCGCGCATCGTCGGCAATTTGGTCACTGATGGTGTGGATGCCCCACCCCTGAAGCGGCATCAAAGTGTGCCATAATGGTGATGTTGAAAGCACCAAATTGGAGGAGGCATCCATGAATGAAGTTACAATGATCGGCGTCGACTTGGCAAAGTCCGTTTTCCAGGCACACGGCGCGACGGCTACTGGTGAGCCAATGTTCCGCAAGAAACTATCTCGGGGTCAGTTCCTGAAGTTCTTGGGCGAACAGCCCTCTTGCGTGGTCGCAATGGAGGCATGTGCGTCATCGCACTACTGGGGTCGCGAGATCATGAAGTTGGGCCATGACGTCCGCTTGATCCCACCTATCTATGTGAAGCCATTCGTTAAGCGCCAGAAGAATGACGCAAACGACGCCGAGGCCATTGCGGAAGCGGCAGTCAGGCCCACAATGCGATTTGTGCCTGTCAAATCGGCTGAACAACAATCCCGTTCGATGGTCTTCCAGACACGGGATTTGTTTGTTCGGCAACGTAACTCCATCATCAATGCGCTGCGTGGTCATTTGATGGAATACGGGATCATCGCCCCTCCCGGTCGGAACTTTGTAAAGAAGCTAGCTGAACAGATTGATAGCCCGAATTGTGACCTGCCTTCAATTGTTATTGAACTCAGCCATATACACTTGGATCAGCTAAGTATCATTACTGACAAAATAGTTGCGATAGAGCGGCGTCTGAAAGAAGAATCGAAATCCGACCCAGAAACGATCCGATTGCAAACTGCGCCGGGGGTCGGACCTGTGAGTGCAATGGCGATCAAGGCATTCTCCCCGCCGCTAGAAGGCTTCAAACGCGGTCGGGATTTTGCGGCATGGCTGGGTCTGGTCCCGGTTCAGAAATCAACAGGTGGGCGGCAAGTGTTGGGGCGAACATCAAAGATGGGGCAACGCGACATCCGACGACTGCTGATCATCGGCGCCATGACCCGGATCAGATGGGCGATCAAAAATGGACCACCTAAAGGGTCGTGGCTTGAGCAAATGTTAGAACGCAAACCACGTATGTTGGTCGCAACCGCGTTGGCTAACAAAACAGCCCGAACCATTTGGGCAATGATGACGAAGCATGAAGATTATCGAGATCCGATCGCGACGGCGTAAGCCTGCAACGCTCGGTATGATGTGAGAAGGACATTGAGACAGTAAGGACAAATGATCGACCAGATCGAGGTTAGGAAAACCAGGCACTCCCAGAGAGCTCCGCGCTCGTGTCATTGATATGGACCCAACCTTCGCATCGCCATACCGGCCCGCGGCATGTGAAACGTCGCAAATTGAGGCCTGACACATGACCGTACCCGATCACATGTTTAAACCGTCAAATTATCTCTTGCATCAAAGCGGGCATCCACACATGGGAGGCCGATTTGATGCTGTTTAAACAAAAGCTTGGCCAGTCCAACGTTACCTCATTGGTTGAGCGCGTCAGCCGCTTCACTGTGATCCTGAAAAACCCGAACAAGCGCACCAAGCCGGTCATGGCCAAGATCATGAGCGCCATCAAAGACCTCCCCCTCGTCGCCCGTCGGTCCATCACTTTTGACCGCGGAACCGAGTTTGTCAGTTGGCCACACCTGCAAGCCGAGATCGGAACCCAGACGTGGTTCTGCGACCCCTCCAGCCCCTGGCAGAAAGGCACAGTCGAGAACACTAACCGGCGCCTTCGAAGGTGGTTGCCCCGCAAACGCGATATCCGGCAATGCACAGATCACGATATGAAGGTGATCTGTGATCGCCTCAACAATACGCCGCGCAAGTGCCTTGGGTGGAAAACGCCAGCTGAGGTCTTCCGCGAAAAGATGTTGGAGGAAATGCGATGACGCCCCTACCCTGATCCCAACATGAGTCGCAGTTCACGTATCGCTCACACCCATAGCGCGCACCGCAAAGGTTTAAGCAGAGGGACGGACGAGCGCTTGTCTCACGGTCTTTAGAACGCACAAATTGCTCTTGCAACCAGCACGGTCCTGTTCTCTAGTATTTTCACATTCATGAACAACGGTGTTATCCATATGCAGGTCAGTGTCCGCGATAATAATGTCGATCAGGCTCTTCGGGTTTTAAAGAAAAAGCTTCAACGCGAAGGCGTTTTCCGCGAAATGAAGCTCAAGCAGCACTTCGAGAAGCCTTCTGAGAAGAAAGTTCGCCAACAGGCCGAAGCGATCCGCCGGGCTCGCAAAGCGGCGCGCAAGCGCTTGGAGCGTGAAGGCGTGATGTAGCTCTACCGAAACACATAAGGGCACCTCGATTTTTGAACAATTTTTGGTAGTTTGGCGGTGCGGGCGGCCTGAAGCAGGATCGTGGCTTTCGTCTGGCAATTGGCAGAGCCTCGCAGCCGCTGTATTGCGGCCTTCAAGCCTTGTTTGTCATGCTTTGACGCGTGATCGGTTCTTGGATCGCCCGGTATTCACGCCGGACACGGGTTGATGCGGCGCAGTTGAACGAGGCGTCGCATGTTATATGCGAGGTTCTTCATCCCGATCCTGGCCTTGGCTCGCACCAGACCAATGCTACGCACAAGGGTGCCACCCATGTCGTTGGTCTGTGCGCCGAATACATGTTCCACCCGGACCCGAACGGTGGATTTGGTCCGATTGCTGCCCTTGGCCTGATCTGTGAGAGGTTTGCCGCGTTTCCCCTTACGGTGGATGTGACTTTTCAGCTTCCGCGCGCGCAATTTCGCCTCCGTCTCCTCGGACCGATAGGCCGCATCCGCCCACACACCGGAGCCGGTATTGCCTCGCATCAGCAGGTGATCCACCGCTTGACTGTCATGCAGCGCGGCATCGCTGACGTGATAGCGCCGGACCAGCTTGTGCTTTCGGTCGACGTTCACATGGTTCTTGTAGCCGTAATGGCTCTTGCCGTGCTTTTTCGTCCAGCGCGCGTCCACGTCCTTCTGGCTGCGCTTGGCGGGCTTGTTTTCCCAATGCTCGGGGTTCTCGCCCTTCTTGATTGACGCGTTCTCGTCGCGCGTGTTGTGATTGCGCGGCACCGCCACAATAGAGGCATCAAGAATTTGCCCACCCCGAGCGATATACCCCTGCCGCGCCAAATACCCGTCAAATTGACGAAACAGCTCTTCCACCTTGCCCGCCTGCGCCAGCGCATCGCGATACAGCCACACCGTCTTTGCATCCGGCACCCGGTCCGCAAGGCTAAGTCCCAGAAACCTCATAAAGGACAGCCGGTCACGGACCTGATATTCGATCTGATCGTCCGACAGGTTGTAGAGTGCGCTCAGCACCAGCGTCTTGAACATCAGCACAGTGTCCATCGGCTTGCGGCCTGCGCGCGACTTGCGCTCCGCATCAGGCTTGCGCCAAACCTCATCCAAAATAGAACGAAACTCCTCCCACGGCACGACCGCATCGATCTCAACCAATGGGTCCTTCTTCGCGTCAAGGCTCGCATAGCGGTCGGAAAGATCAAAGAAACCCATCTGCGTCATTGCCGTCTCCCCTGTGCCGGTTCGTCCCATCAAAGATAACGCAGCACCGGGGTTGGGGCAATTTTTAGAGGTGCCC
>NZ_JABVBB010000014.1 GCF_013346665.1 Sulfitobacter maritimus | reverse complement strand
ATGGTGGCCTCTGGGACGGTCACTTCGATGGGTGCGGTGGCGAGGGTCTTGGCCCCTTCGTTGAGGATATAGCGCAACTCATAGAGCCCCGGCTCCGCAGGTGCGGTGAGTTGGCCTGTGGTCTTGTCGCCAACGCGGCGGTAGGGGCCGGTGGTGCCTTCTTTGGTGCCGACAGGCAGGATCGTGACCATGTCGCGGGAGTTGATTGGGGTGCCCCATTCGATCTCAAAAGCAGCGCCGGTGGTGACAGTCTCCGGCCCGCTGATGGTCGCTTCTGGGGCGGTCACTTCGATGGGCGCGGTGGCGAGGGTCTTGGCCCCTTCGTTGAGGATATAGCGCAGTTCATACAACCCCGGCTCGGCGGGTGCGGTGAGTTGGCCGGTCGTCTTGTCGCCAACGCGGCGGTAAGGGCCGGTGGTGCCTTCCTTGGTGCCGAACGGCAGGATCGTGACCATGTCGCGGGGGTGCGTTGGGGGGCTCCACTCAACGTCAAAGCCCGCCCCGGTCGCTACGCTTTCCGGCCCGGAGATGGAGGCTTCGGGCAGGGTCGGTTCTGGCTCAGGCGCGGGATCTGGCTGGGCCATCGCGGCCTGAACTTGATTTAGCGCGTCATGCAGTTCGGTCGCATTGCTTGCGGGGAGGAAGACGCCGCCCGTGTTCTCGGC
>NZ_JABVBB010000013.1 GCF_013346665.1 Sulfitobacter maritimus | reverse complement strand
AGTTCGGTCGCATTGCTTGCGGGGAGGAAGACGCCGCCCGTGTTCTCGGCAATACAGGCGAGACCGGCGTGGGCCTCGTCTTGCAGGTCAAAGCCTACGACATGAGCGGTGAACTTTACCCCCTGTTTCGCAAGCTGTGCCGACAGCGCACAGGGATCGGCGTTGCAGGTCTCTACCCCGTCCGAGATCAGCACCAGCGTTGCCGGGTTGTCGCGGTAGGCGAGCAGGTCGGCGGCATGTTCGATGGCGGCGGAGATCGGCGTTTTGCCGACCGGTTTGATCGCATTCACCTGCGCTTG
>NZ_JABVBB010000012.1 GCF_013346665.1 Sulfitobacter maritimus | reverse complement strand
CCGGGGGCAGAGATGCCGATCTCAGCTTCCACCACCTCAATGGGTGACGTGGCGAGGGTCTTGGCCCCTTCGTTGAGAATATAGCGCAACTCATACAACCCCGGCTCTGCAGGTGCGGTGAGTTGGCCTGAGGTCTCGTCGCCAACACGGCGGTAGGGGCCGGTGGCGCCTTCCTTGGCGCCGACAGGCAGGATCGTGACCATGTCGCGAGGGTTAATTGGGGTGCCCCATTCGATGTCAAAAGCAGCGCCGGTGGTGACAGTCTCCTGCCCGCTGATGGTCGCTTCTGGGGCGGTCACTTCGATGGGTGCGGTGGCGAGGGTCTTGGCCCCTTCATTGAGAATATAGCGCAACTCATAGAGCCCCGGCTCGGCGGGCGCGATGAGTTGACCTGTGGTCTGGTCGCCAACGCGGCGGTAAGGGCCGGTGGCGCCTTCCTTGGTGCCGACGGGCAGGATCGTGACCATGTCGCGGGAGTTGATTGGGGTGCCCCATTCGATCTCAAAAGCAGCGCC
>NZ_JABVBB010000011.1 GCF_013346665.1 Sulfitobacter maritimus | reverse complement strand
GTGATACTCTGCGATAAGCCATGGGGAGCTGAGAATAAGCTTTGATCCATGGATTTCTGAATGGGGCAACCCACCTGATACTTTGTTATTATTGCACTTCGGTGCAGCTAATAATGAGGTAAAACAGGTATTTTTAGGCTGAATATATAGGCTTAAAAAGGCAAACCCGGGGAACTGAAACATCTAAGTACCCGGAGGAAAGG
>NZ_JABVBB010000010.1 GCF_013346665.1 Sulfitobacter maritimus | reverse complement strand
GTGATACTCTGCGATAAGCCATGGGGAGCTGAGAATAAGCTTTGATCCATGGATTTCTGAATGGGGCAACCCACCTGATACTTTGTTATTATTGCTTCGCAATATGTACGCTCCGCGCCGACCTTTGGTCGGTACACCGATCCTTTCGGATCGGCACTGGGGCTTGCAGCGGCGCAGTTAATAATGAGGTAAAACAGGTATTTTTAGGCTGAATATATAGGCTTAAAAAGGCAAACCCGGGGAACTGAAACATCTAAGTACCCGGAGGAAAGG
>NZ_JABVBB010000001.1 GCF_013346665.1 Sulfitobacter maritimus | reverse complement strand
TTGACGCCTCTTTCACGCTCGCTGGTTTTGAGTGCGAAACGGACCGGCATCTGGCTCCGGCTGACAAGACCATGTCTTGCTTCTTGTTCAAGCCTACCTATGGGGCGGCTCTTCAGCTGAGGTCTCGCTTTAAGGCCAAGGATCTGGCGTAAAAGTCGGGAGCCGCTCCTTCGTTATCTTTGGGGCGGCTCTTGCCATGACCTTCGTGCCGACACACGCAGCCCGGGCGGCCGGCGATACCTGAGGCTGGCAAGTGAAGCTGTCGCGAGCGCCTGTCTTCGGGCTGTCGCTTGGCTGCTCGTGGCATCGCCTTGCACCGATGCTTCTGGGGGCCGACGCCAAAGTTATCTTACTTCCGGTAAGTTAGCGCTAACTTATTCAAACCTGAATAACTTGGGGTAACTTGACCCAATACCGCCCTCGCATGCCAGGCTCTTTTGCGGCGACCTGGCCGTGTCGCTGAACACCTCCTGGAATGCGCATTGTCTGGTCTAGGTGGGCCGCACCGCCCTCACAGGTTCAGCCCTTGCTGGGCCATGATCTGCTTTAGGTTCCGCATGCCATGGAAATAGACTTTTAATGGAGGCTCAGCTTGCGCAAATGTCCAAAATTCTGACTTAACAGGATGGTTTTGTCCAAAATATCGACTTAACGAGGTGATGTTGCCTTTGATGCCTTTTGCGAGAACCGTGTCACGTGCGTCCATCTTGGGCCGTAGCAGCGGCGCGTGGGCCGGGACGGCACTCACATTGGTGCTGTGGCTCTCAGCTGCCGCAAACTGATGAGCACGGGCCCGTTGAAAGCACCCGGCCGGCGTTATCGCGATGCCGCTCCCGCTGTGGCTTTGGGATGGGTCTGTCACTTCGGCGCCGAAGCATCAAGACGATTAGGGGATGTTATGGGGCGGGAGCCGTTGCCGAAAATTTGGCTCTTTGCGCTTGAGTTCG